>CAVOXG010000006.1:0-16888 GCA_963700365.1 uncultured Actinomycetota bacterium
GTCATCGTCGCGCCACCGAGGGCGGTGAACCACGTGGTCCCCCGGGGGACGAGGGACAGGGCGCTCAGCGACAGCAGCGTCGCCACGACGACCAGGGCCAGACGGACGAGTGCGCCCTCGGCGAACGAGACGCCCATCGCGTCGTACCCGGATCGCCAGTAGAGCCACTCGGTCCGCATGAAGCCGTCGATGAAGGGTGCGACAGCCAGGGCCAGGCCGAGCATGGCCGCGCCGAGCGTCCGAGCCGCGCGGGTGCGGAGCAGATCCACGTGCGCGGGTCGAGCCACGAGGCCGAGCACGAAGAAGGGGAGCATCCCGGTGACCCGGCCGACGTCGAGGACGTCGCCGGAGAGCAGGCCGCCGAGCAGGCTGACCGCGACGGCCACCGCCAGCGCCACCGCAGCCGGGGCGGCCTTGAGCAGGGGGGTGGCCAGGCGCCAGACGAACATCGCCGCCAGGAACCACATCGGCCAGTGCGGCTCCAGGAACAACGTGTCGATGCCGTCCTCGCCGCCGACCCGGATCCGGAAGGTCGACATCAGCGCCTCGAAGACGAAGTAGGGCACCGCGACCGTCGTGACCAGGCGGCTCAGGTTGCGCCGGCTCCACGTGAACGACCGGGACAGGTAGCCGGTGACGACGAGGAACGCCGGCATGTGCCACAGGTAGAGGAAGTCGTAGAACCAGTTGCGCGCGAGTGTGTCCTCGGGGAGCAGCACCCACGAGTGTCCGATGACCACCAAGCGTGACCAGCAGCATCTTGGCGTTGTCGAACCAGGGATCCCGCCCGGACGAGGACCGGGCCGGGCTGCTCGCGGTGGGGTGAGCTCGGGGTGAGGGTGGTCGGCATCGCTCTCGGTGGGGTCGGCAGTCGTGCTGCCTTCCCCGTGCCCGGGCCGGCCCATGCCGAAACGTGACGCCGGCCGCCTCGACGGACGCGGGCTCAGCTTCGGCTGCGCACCACGCGACCGGAATGTCCGAGACCCGACCTGATCTCGCCGACGAGGAGGGTCCACGCCGCGACGCTGAACGCGACCCCCGAGACCAGGCCCAGCACGGCCATGGCCTCACGGCCCTCTCCGTACCCGGCCGGGTCCCCGGGCGCCAGGCCGGTGTACACGAAGGACCACGCGAAGACCGCGGCGAGCAGGGCGCAGGCCGCCAGCGCGGAGCGGGCCAGGCCGGGCCCGGAGAGCAGCCTCGCAGGGATGCTGAGAGGTGAGACGTCCCCCGTGTCGGCGTTGGTCCAGGCGAGGTAGGCCCGCAGCAGGCGCTGCCCGGTGCGCACGACCTGCACGCCGAGGAACCCACCGGCGACGACGAGGACCAGGCCCACGGCACCGGCCGCCAGGGCGAGGCCGGTCCCGACACCGGGGCTCACCGCGATCGTGAGAGCCAGCGCCCCCACGAGCAGCACGGCGATCGCGACGGCGCCCACGAGGATCCGACGGCCCAGCATGAGCTCCCGGTCCAGCTCCTCGATCTCGCGACGAGGGCCCCGGAGGGCGCGCTCGGGATCGCTCTCCCACGCTTCCAGCAGCTCTCGGGCGGAACCGCCCAGCAGCAGGGACATGAGGCTCACTGCCCTTCCTCGGACTCGACGGGGGAGTCCGACGAGGCTTTGAGGAAGCCGGACTCGTGGACCGATCGGGTGACGTCGACCAGCACCTGCTCCGAGGGCAGCTCGGCGGGATCGGCGAGGACCCGCAGGCTGGTTGCCATCTGTGCCGCCAGGACCGACATCGGGCCCCGCTCCTCGCGGTTCGGGGCGACGCCGATGGTAACCCCGACGTGTCCGGGCAGCCCCGGCACGGGGAGCAGGCAGGCGTACCCGCCGAGGGCTTGGAGGTCGAGCTGGGGGAGTTGCCGGACGGGAGCGTCGCCGAGTGTGTCCGGGTCCACCGAGACGAGCAGCCCGAGCACCACCCCGCGGCGTCCGTCGTCGAGCTGGAACGACTCGCAGACCTCGACGCCGCTGACGCTGCCGAGCACCCGTTCGGCGACGGCGAGGGGGTCGATGTCCCCGATGTCAGGCGTGCGGAGCAGCCCGACGCCGATGGTCCAGACGGTGGTGCGCCAGTCCCCGCCCTGGCCGGGCACGTACGTCACCACGGCGCCGAGGTGCAGCCACTGCTGCGGGCGCACCAGCGCATGCGCGAGGGAGCAGGCGTCGACGACCATCGCGCGCTGGTCGGCGTCGAACAGGTCGCGGTCGACGCTGAGCTGTTCCTCGAGGAAACCGCGCAGGGTCGCCTCGTCCCGGAACGCTCCGATCTCGATCCAGCCCGGCGGCAGCCCGGTCGCGAACAAGGTCGAGCCGAGGTCGGGGGTCCCCTCGGTCACCGGGTCTCCTCGTGGATGGTCTCGCCGGAGCCCTTCAGGTCGCGGTACGAGGTCACGCCCCAGTAGAGGAGGGAGTGGAAGAAGTCCGGGTTGATGGCGATGGACTGCGCCGCCACGGCGGCGCCGCCGTGCGACCCGACGCTCACCATGGACAGCTGTGGGATGTACAGCCCCTGCTGGATGTTCGAGGTCGCGTTCATCGCGACCGGGCCGATCGCGCGGGCGGCGCCCAGGCCCAGCAGCATGCCGGTGCCTTGCAGGGCGAACCCCTGCAGCGCGCCGTCCTCGCCGTGCAGCACCCGCAGCCCCTGGATCCCGAGGTCCACGAAGCTCGCGACCTTGGCGATGGTGCCGAGCGTGCCGGCGAGCGCGAAGGCGGGCGGGAAGACGAACCCGACCACGAAGGCGACGATCGCGAGGATCGTCGCCACGGCCCCGATGACCCTGGCCAGCTTCTGCAGGATCGGGGCGAGGTTGTCCATCACCCAGTCGAAGCCCTGGGCGATCTTGTCCCCGATGTCCGAGACGATCTCACCGATCTTGCCGAAGACGCCCGGCTCGTCGGGGGCGGACCTGACCGCGGTGTCGAAGGTCCGGGCGACCTCCTCGGCCCGTGCGACCACCTCGGTCCGCAGCGCCTTCGCGCGGCTGATGATGTCGGCGAGGTCGGCCTGCGCGGAGGCCAGCGACGACCTTGCCCCTCGGAGCTCGTCGGCGTACCGCTCCTGGGCGGCCTTGTCCGAGTCGGGTCCCGGCTCGGTGATCCCGCCGAGCTGCTGGCTGACGAGCGACACCCGCTGGGCGGCAGCGGCCGCCTCCGCCTCGAGGTGGTCGGCGCGCCGACGGAAGGACGGAAGCTCGTCGGCCCAGCGGTCGAAGGCGCGGCTGGCCGTCGAGAAGCTCTGGTAGGCCTCGGTGATCCGCGGACGCAGCTCCTCGTCCACGGACGCGCGGAAGGCCTCGGCGGTCATGCCCTCCCAGCGTTGGTCACCGGTGCCGCTGAGGACGTCGTTGACCTCGCCGAGCCTCCGGACCGCCGCCCGGAGCTCGTCGGCGATCTCGTTGCTGGCGGACTCCTGGCTCGCCACCGGGTCGAAGCCGAGGGCGGGGTAGGTGCTCACGCGGCTCACTCCTTCGCCACGAGCGCGCTCGCGAGCTTCTCGTCGAGCTCGTCGAACGTCCGGCCGATCTCCGCCAGAGCCTCACCCACGCCCTGGGCGTACTTGGCGAGCCGAGAGATGCCGTAGTCCCACTCGTCGCCGAACTCGGCCAGCCGCGAGCGCAGCGCCTCGATCTCGGTGGCGGCACCGGCCTTGGCGGACATGACGTCGAGGGGCTCCCGCAGCAGCCGCTCGACGCGGTCGATGTTGTCGCGCGTGCGGGCGAGGCCCGCCATGTCTATGTACAGATCCGCCACTGTGTCCCCCGATGTGCGTTTTGTATGGGCTGACGCTAGCAAAATCTCGGCCGTGCATAGACTCCCCCGCATGACTGTCGACGCCGCTCCTCCCGAGCGCCAGCGGATCGCGGCCTATGCCCTGCTGACCCGCGGCGACGAGGTGCTGCTGACCCAGATGTCCTCGCGCACCAGGATCGAGGGGCGGTGGACCCTGCCGGGAGGCGGCATCGACCACGGCGAGGACCCGCGCGACGCGCTGCGCCGCGAGGTGTACGAGGAGACGGGCCTGCGCGTGGAGCCAGGCCGGGTCATCGACGTACACCACACGCACTTCGTCGGCGCGCGCGCAGACGGCGTCGTGGAGGACTACCACGGCATCCACCTGATCTTCGAGGCCGCCATCGACGAGGCATCCAGGGACGTCGAGCCGCACGTGGTCGAGGAGGACGGCTCCACCGAGCGGGCCGTCTGGATGCCGATCGACGACGCGGCCGGGCTCGACCTGCTCTCGGCCGCACGCCATGCACTCAGCCTCGTGGAAGGGGAACGACCGTGACCATGGAGACCGTCTTCACCTACGGTGCCCCCTCCCTCAAGTTCGGTGCCGGGGCCGCGGACGAGATCGGCTTCGACCTCCAGCAGTACGACGCACGCCGGGTCCTCGTGATCACCGACCCCGGTGTCGCCGCGACGGGTCATCCCGAACGTGTCGCCGAGCAGATCCGCGGCTTCGGCATGGAGGCCGTGGTCACCGACCTCGCCCAGGTCGAGCCGACCGACGAGAGCCTCCAGGCGGCGATCTCGTTCGCCCGGGAGAACGGCCCCTGGGACGCCTTCGTGGCTGTGGGCGGCGGCTCGGCGATCGACACCGCGAAGGCGGTCAACCTGCTCACCACCAACCCCGGTGAGCTCATGGACTACGTCAACCTGCCGGTCGGCAAGGGCACCGCACCCTCGACGCCGCTCAAGCCCCTCGTCGCGGTGCCGACCACGACGGGGACCGGTAGCGAGAGCACGACCATCTGCGTCCTCGACGTGCTGGCGCAGAAGGTGAAGACCGGCATCAGCCACTCGCGGCTGCGGCCGACCCTGGCCGTCGTCGACCCGCGTCTGACGGTCAGCCAGCCGGCGGGCGTGACGGCCGCTGCCGGCATGGACATCCTCTGCCATGCCCTCGAGAGCTACACCGCACGCCCCTTCGACTCCTACGAGAAGAAGCGTCCGGAGCAGCGCGTGCCCTACTGCGGCGCCAACCCGATCGCTGACATGTGGTCCGAGAAGGCGCTCGCGCTCCTTGCCGGCTCCTTCCGCCAGGCGGTGAGGAGCGGCGACGACGAGCAGGCCCGTGGCCAGATGGCGCTGGCGGCGACGTTCGCGGGCCTCGGCTTCGGCAACGCCGGGGTCCACATCCCGCACGCCAACGCGTACCCGATCGCCGGCCGGGTCAGGGACTTCCACCCCGCCGACTACCCGCAGGACCACCCGATGGTGCCGCACGGCATGGCGGTCTCGCTGACCGCGCCGGAGGCGTTCCGGTTCACGTTCGAGGCGTCACCGGAGCGGCACGTGCGCGCCGCCGAGCTGCTGGCGCCCGGCTCCGCGCGGCCCGACGACCTCCGCGACTTCCTGCCGCAGGTGCTCTCGGACCTGATGCGCGACATCGCGATGCCCAACGGCATCGGCGCGGTCGGCTACACCGAGGGCGACGTCGACGACCTCGTCGAGGGGACGATGAAGCAGCAGCGCCTGCTGGCCACCGCTCCCCGCGACGTCACGGAGGAGGACGCGGCCGCGATCCTGCGCGCCTCCCTGGAGCTGTGGTGACCGACCTGGCCGATGCCCTGCGGCGCCAGGGAGTCTCGGACGTCGAGGACTCGACCCTGGCGAGGGCGATGTACTCCACCGACGCCTCGCTCTACCGCGTGGTGCCCCAGGTCGTCGTCCATCCGAGGCACGCCGACGAGATCGCAGCGGTCCTGTCGGTCGCGCGCGAGCAGAAGGTGCCGCTGACGATGCGTGGCGCCGGTACGTCGATCGCGGGCAACGCCGTGGGCACCGGGATCGTCGTCGACACCAGCCGCCACCTCAACCGCGTCCTCGACCTCGACCCGGAGAGCGGCACCGCCCTGGTCGAGCCCGGCACGGTGCACGCCACCCTGCAGCAGGAGGCGAGGAGGCACGGGCTCCGCTTCGGTCCCGACCCGTCGACCCACAGCCGCTGCACCGTCGGCGGCATGATCGGGAACAACGCCTGCGGGTCCCGAGCTCTCGGCTACGGCCGGACGGTCGACAACGTGGTCTCCCTCGACGTGCTGACCGGCACGGGCGAGCGGCTGCTGCTGGGGGAGGGCGTGCACGACGTGGAGGCCGCCCGGCGCGTGGCGGCCGTGGTGGACGCGGACCTCGCCACCGTCCGCACCGAGTTCGGGCGGTTCGGGCGGCAGGTGTCGGGCTACTCGCTCGAGCACATGCTCCCCGAGAACGGCCGGCGCCTCGACCGGATGATGGTCGGCAGCGAAGGCACGCTCGGCCTCGTCCTGGGGGCGCGGGTGTCGCTGGTCGAGGACGCCCCCTTCCGGGCCCTCGCCGTCCTCGGCTACCCGTCGATGGTCGAGGCAGCCGACGCCGTACCCGGGTTGCTGCACCACCCGCTCGTCGCGTGCGAAGGGCTCGACGAGCGCATCGTCGACGTCGTCGTCGAGCGCAGGGGAGCGTCCGCTGTCCCCGCAATGCCGCGCGGCGCCGGCTGGCTGTTCGCGGAGGTCACCGCTGCGACCGAGGGCGAGGCACGGGCTCTGGCCACCGCGGTGGCCGCGGACTCCGGCGCCACCGACCACCGTGTGGTCACCGACGTGGTGGAGCAGCTCGCGCTGTGGCGGATCCGCGAGGACGGCGCCGGTCTTGCTGCCCGCAGCCTCGAGCGGCCGGCCCACGCCGGGTGGGAGGACGCCGCGGTGCCGCCGGACCGGCTCGGGGCGTACCTCCGTGGCTTCGACGACCTGCTGCGCGACTACGGCTACGCCGGGGTGCCCTACGGCCACTTCGGCGAGGGTTGCGTGCACGTGCGCATCGACTTCGAGCTCGACGGCAGCGACTCCGGACGCGGCCGGTTCCGCTCCTTCATGCAGGACGCCGCCACCCTCGTGGCCGGGCACGGCGGCACGCTCTCCGGCGAGCACGGCGACGGCCGTGCAAGGTCCGAGCTGCTGCCTGCGATGTACTCGCCCGCGGCGCTGGACCTGTTCGCCCAGGTCAAGGCCGCCCTCGACCCCGAGCACGTGCTCAACCCGGGCGTCCTCGTGGAGCCGCGCGCCCTCGACGCCGACCTGCGCCTCGGCCGGCGGTTTCGTGAGCCGCGGACCACACTGCGGCTCGTCGACGACGGGGGCTCGATGGCCCGGGCCGTGCACCGGTGCACCGGCGTGGGCCGCTGCATCGCCGACAACACCGGCACCGGCGGGGTGATGTGCCCCTCCTACGTCGCCACGCGCGAGGAGAAGGACTCCACCCGAGGCCGCGCGCGCGTCCTGCAGGAGATGGTCAACGGCGACCTGGTCAGGGACGGCTGGCGCTCGCCCGAGGTGCGCGAGGCGCTCGACCTGTGCCTGGCCTGCAAGGGCTGCTCGTCGGACTGCCCGACCGGTGTCGACATGGCGACCTACAAGGCCGAGGCCCTGCACCAGCGGTACCGCCGCCGGCTCCGCCCCCGCAGCCACTACGCGCTCGGGATGCTGCCACGGTGGGCCCGGCTGAGCCGTCCGGTCGTGCCGCTGGCCAACCGGGCCCTGCGCTCCAGGGCGGTCCAGCGGGTGGCCAAGGCGGCGGCTGGGATCGACCAGCGGCGCGGCATCCCGGCGTTCGCCGTACGCTCCTTCACCCGGTGGGCCGGGGAGCGGACCCGCATGCAGGACAGGCCCGACGTGGTGGTGTGGGCCGACTCGTTCACCGAGCACTTCGCCACCGGCCCGGGACAGGCAGCGGTCACCCTCCTCGAGCGGGCCGGCCTGCGGGTCGCGGTGGTGGGGGAGGACACCTGCTGCGGGCTCACCTGGATCAGCACCGGTCAGCTCGACGCCGCGCGCCGCATCGTCGGCCACACCGTCGAGGTGCTGCATCCCTACGTGGCGCAGGGGGTGCCGGTGGTCGGGCTCGAGCCGTCGTGCCTGGCGGCGCTCCGCGAGGACCTGCTGCAGCTGACCGACGACCCGAAGGCCGCGGAGGTGGCTCACGCCGTGCGGACGCTGGCCGAGCTGCTCGAGTCACTGCCCTCCTGGTCGCCGCCCGACCTCAGCGGTACGACGGTCGTGGCGCAGCCGCACTGCCACCACGCGTCCGTCCTCGGGTGGGAGGCCGACGCCCGCCTGCTCGCCAGGGCCGGAGCCACGGTCACCCGGGTCGGCGGCTGCTGCGGCCTGGCCGGGAACTTCGGCGTCGAGAAGGGGCACTACGAGGTGTCCGTCGCCATCGCGGAGCACAGCCTTCTCCCCGCGGTCCGCGCCGCCGGCCCGGACGCGGTCGTGCTCGCCGACGGGTTCTCCTGCCGGACCCAGCTCGACGACCTCGCGGACGTCCGGGCGCTTCACATCTCCGAGCTGCTGCTCGGGTCCGGCTCGCCGTAGAGCGCAGCCGGCAGGTCCCGGCGGGAGGCGATGCCGAGCTTGCGGTAGGCGTTCGACAGGTGCCACTCGACGGCCTTCACGGTCACGAACAGCTTCTGCGCGATCTCCCGGTTGGTCGCGCCGCCGGCAGCGAGCTCGGCCACCCGGCGCTCACCCGCGGTCAGCGACGGCGACGGGCCGCTCACGCGGTCGGCCACGGCGACGCCGGCGCGCACCAGCAGCTGCTGCGCGCGTCGGACCACCGGCTCGACGCCACTCTTGCGGCCGTGGTCGGACGCGGCCCGGAGGAGGGCGACGGCCTCCTCGTGCTCGGACTCGTCGCCGGCGAGCAGCAGCGTCGCCAGGTCCAGCCAGGCGCGGTCCCGGTAGTCGAGGGAGTCGCAGCTCTCGAAGAGGCCGACCGCCTCGCGGAGCAGCGGAAGCGCCTCGTCGCGCTCGGCCAGGCGCGCACGGGTCCGGAGCGCGAAGCCCACGGACCGAGGGGCGCCCCAGCCACGAGCGTGCTCCACCGCCGTCTCCGCAAGCTCCAACGCCTCGTCGCGGCGGCCGAGCGCGAGGAGCGACCAGGCGGAGAGCTCGCGCCACTCGACGATCGACGCGTTGTCGGTGTGGTCGCCCATCAGTGCCGCCGCGGCGTCGTAGTCGGCCAGGGCCTGCACGTGGTCGCCGTGCATGGCGCGCACGATCCCGGCTGTCGCCATCGGCTGCGCGCTGACGAAGCCACCCCTGCGGGCGGCGTCGCGCAGGGAGGGCTCGAGCGCGAGCGCCTCCTCGTGCTGGCCCAGCGCGAGATGGGTGAGCGCGGCTCCCGCGACGGCGGGGGAGGCGAAGTCGGTCCAGCCGCGGCTCCTGAGATCCAGTGCGCTCTGGAAGTCCGTGATCGCGGTCCTGAGCCGGCCGGTCCGGAAGTGCGCCAGGCCGCGGCAGTACGACGCGGTGGCGAACCCGAGCACCGACCCGCGACGGCGGGCCTCGTCCATCGCCTGCTCGAGGGCGTGCAGGTTCTCGTCGTAGGCGTCGCACCACGAGAGCACGGCGGAGGCGACGTAGAAGCCGAACCCCTCGGAGGTCTCCTCGGCCAGCAGCGAGCCGTCGCCGAGCGCGCGCAGGGCCAGCTCGTGGGCGAGGGCCCGGTCGGTCGACCGGACCGAGAGGTCTGCCGCCGCGACCGCGAAGAGCAGCCGGTCGTTGTGCGTGTCGTGCTCGACCGGCTGCCGGTACGCGGCCGTCACCACGGAGACGAGGTCGCTGCGCGCGCCCTCGTACATCGCCCTGGTGAGCCCCATCCGGACCAGCACGGCGCGCATCTGCGGGGACGAGCTGTCGTGACCGGCCTCGGAGAGGACGCTCACCGCCCGTTGGTAGGCCGAGGAGGCCGCGTCCCGCTCGCCCATCGTCATCTGCAGGTCCGCCATCTCGGCGAGCATGGCCGCGAGCTGGTCGGGGGCAGCTGCCCGGTCGAGGGCGATCGCCCAGAGGTCGAGGCCCTCGGTGCGATGCCCGGCCTGGAGGTGCGCGGACGCGGCGAGCGCCACCAGCTGCGGGTCGGTCGTCTCGGGCCGGGTCTCCTCCGCGGCCCGGAGCAGCTGCCGCGCTGCGACGTCGGGAGCCCCGGTCCTCAGCGACTCCTCGCCGGCGGCACGCAGGATCTGGACGACCGCAGGGTCCTCGCCGGGCAGGGTGTGCACGAGGTGGCTGGCGACGACCTGGGTCGGCCGGTCCTGGCCGGAGAGGTAGTGCGCGGCGGCCCGGTGCAGCGCGGACCGCTCCTGCTGCGACAGGGCGGAGACGATCGCCTCCGCCACGAGCGGGTGGCTCGGCGCGGCACGCCACGTCCCGATCTCGACGATGCCCGCCTCGGTCAGGAGCTCCAGGGGACCGGCGAGCTCGGCGACCGTCATCCCCACGAGGTCCGCCACCGCGTCGAGCGCGGCCTCGTCGGCGAGCACCGCCACCGTGCGGGCCACCTCCACGGCCTCGGGGCCGAGCCGGTCGAGGCGGTCGCGCACCGACTCGACGACCCCGCGGGGGGTGGATCCGTCCGACCCGGCCCGGAGCAGCTCGTGAAGGAGGAACGGCACGCCGCCGGTCAGCCTGTGCAGCTCCGCGGCAGGCGCCGCCCGGCGTCCTGCAGCAGCGTGTCGGCGCCGTACCAGCTCGACACCCTCGACGGACAGGGGTGCGGGCTCCACGCGGCGAGCACGGCCGGCGAGGCGGTCCAGGATCGCGGGCGCCACGGACCGCTCCCCGGTGCGCTCGGCGAGCAGGAGCGCGGCGGGCATCTGGGGGAGCCGTGCCGAGAGCAGGTCGAGCAGCTGCAGCGATCCGATGTCCGCCCACTGCACGTCGTCGACGACGAGGAGCAGTGGCTGCGCGTCCGCGAGGCTCTCCAGCACCCAGGTCACCGCGTAGTCGAGACTGGCGAGGTTCCAGGCCTGGTGGGTGGGACCGGCGTCGCGCAGTCCCTCCGCGAGCCCGGTCGCCGGCCCGTCGAACGGGCGGATACCGGGACGGCCGGCGCGGGCCCGGGGGCCGAGCCAGTCCCGGACCACGCCGTGGGAGAGCGTGGCGGAGACCGGTGTGGGGGTCGAGGAGAGCACGACGAACCCCGCCGCCCGGGCGACGTCACGTGCGTGCCCGACCAGCGCCGACTTGCCGATTCCGGCAGGTCCGGAAAGCAGCAGTGAGCGTCCCGCCCCCGCGGCGGCTCCACCGAGCATCTCCTGTACCGCGGCCACCTCGGCCGCTCGTTCGATCAGCTCCCCCACGGTGCTATCGTCGGCGCTCGGCGTGCCGGCGGTCCCGGAAACCTCCGAAAACGGACCAAACGGCTATTTTCTTGCCCCACCTGGGTGGTGTCGGCCCCCATAGCGCACGGGGGCTGTCCCCGTTTTGACCCTGCTCCGGCGAGCCGGTAATCTTTTTCAGCGTGCCTGGCTCGACCCAGGCCATCGCGTGTGCTCCGAAGCGGAACCGACCCATCGAGAAGGTCAGGGAAGGTTTCACCGCGAGCCACGTGGCTGCGATCGCAGCGTTCAACCGATGCGCTCCCTGCCGCGGCAAGTTCTGCGGTGAAGCGTGGGACTGGGCGACACGCCCGACCGCGGGGGAGCGTCCGGAAGGACGGGACTCGGCCTGGCCGGGTCGGCGGGCGGCCAGGACAGCAGAACCTAGACAGCATCACCGAAGAGGAAAGAGAACCACGCGGTGCCCACCATCCAGCAGTTGGTCCGTAAGGGCCGCCAGGACAAGGTGTCGAAGAACAAGACGCCCGCTCTGAAGGGTTCGCCCCAGCGACGCGGCGTGTGCACGCGTGTCTACACGACCACCCCGAAGAAGCCGAACTCCGCCCTCCGCAAGGTCGCCCGCGTGCGCCTGTCGAGCGGCATCGAGGTCACGGCCTACATCCCGGGTGTCGGCCACAACCTGCAGGAGCACTCGATCGTGCTCGTGCGTGGTGGTCGTGTGAAGGACCTTCCCGGTGTCCGCTACAAGATCATCCGCGGTTCGCTCGACACGCAGGGCGTGAAGAACCGCAAGCAGGCTCGCAGCCGCTACGGCGCGAAGAAGGAGAAGAGCTAATGCCGCGCAAGGGTCCCGCCCCGAAGCGCCCGGTCGTCATCGACCCGGTCTTCGGCAGCCCCGTCGTCAGCCAGCTGGTCAGCAAGATCCTCCAGGACGGCAAGAAGCAGGTTGCCCAGCGCATCGTCTACACCGCTCTCGAGGGTGCTCGTGAGAAGACCGGCACCGACCCGGTCGTCACGCTCAAGCGTGCGCTCGACAACGTGCGTCCCTCCCTCGAGGTCCGCAGCCGCCGTGTCGGTGGCGCGACCTACCAGGTCCCGGTCGAGGTGCGCGCGAGCCGCCAGACCACGCTCGCGCTGCGCTGGCTGGTGCAGTACGCCCAGGCCCGCCGTGAGAAGACCATGGCCGAGCGCCTGATGAACGAGATCCTCGACGCCTCCAACGGCCTCGGCGCCGCAGTCAAGCGCCGCGAGGACACCCACAAGATGGCCGAGTCCAACAAGGCCTTCGCGCACTACCGCTGGTGATCCGGCGGTACGACGGGCACCGCTATGTCCCACAAGGACCCGCCTGCCCGTCGTACCCCTCATCAACGCATGCCCGCCCAACTGACCTGAGCACCAACTCCGAGGGAACTGACAAGTGGCCGTCGACATCACCACGGACCTGAACAAGGTCCGCAACATCGGCATCATGGCGCACATCGACGCCGGCAAGACCACCACCACCGAGCGGATCCTGTTCTACACCGGCATCACGTACAAGATCGGTGAGGTCCACGAGGGCGCTGCCACGATGGACTGGATGGAGCAGGAGCAGGAGCGCGGCATCACGATCACGTCGGCCGCGACGACCTGCTGGTGGAAGGACCACCAGATCAACATCATCGACACCCCCGGCCACGTGGACTTCACGGTCGAGGTCGAGCGCTCGCTGCGCGTCCTCGACGGCGCGGTCGCGGTGTTCGACGGTGTCGCCGGTGTCGAGCCGCAGAGCATGACCGTGTGGCGTCAGGCCAACAAGTACTCCGTCCCGCGGATGTGCTTCGTCAACAAGCTCGACCGCACCGGTGCGGACTTCTACCGCTGCGTCGACATGATCGTCGACCGCCTGAACTCCACGCCGCTCGTGCTGCAGATCCCGATCGGCGCCGAGCAGGACTTCATCGGCGTCGTCGACCTCGTCGGCATGCGCGCGCTGACCTGGCGCGGCGAGACCAAGATGGGCGAGGACTACGACATCGAGGAGATCCCCGCGGAGCTGGCCGACAAGGCCGCCGAGTGGCGCGAGAAGTTCCTCGAGACCCTCGCCGAGGCCGACGACGAGATCATGGAGAAGTACCTCGAGGGCGAGGAGTTCACCGTCGCCGAGCTCGAGGCCGCGATCCGTCGCGCCACCCTGGCCGACAAGGTGAACCCGGTGCTCACCGGCACCGCGTTCAAGAACAAGGGCGTCCAGCCCCTTCTCGACGCCGTCGTGAAGTACCTCCCGTCGCCGCTCGACATCGAGGCGGTCGAGGGCCACAAGGTCAACGACGAGGAGACGATCATCAAGCGTCGTCCGAGCGACGACGAGCCGTTCGCCGGCCTGGCGTTCAAGATCGCCGCCGACCCGCACCTCGGCAAGCTGACCTACGTCCGCGTCTACTCCGGCAAGCTGGAGACCGGCTCGACCGTGCTCAACTCGGTCAAGGGCAAGAAGGAGCGGATCGGCAAGATCTACCAGATGCACGCGAACAAGCGTGAGGAGATCGCGTCGGTCGGCGCCGGCCAGATCGTCGCCGTCATGGGCCTCAAGGACACCACCACCGGCGAGACGCTCTGCGTGCAGAGCGACCCGGTCGTGCTCGAGTCGATGACCTTCCCGGCCCCGGTGATCGAGGTCGCCATCGAGCCCAAGACCAAGGGCGACCAGGAGAAGCTCGGCGTCGCCATCCAGCGGCTCTCCGACGAGGACCCCACCTTCACGGTGAAGACCGACGAGGAGACCGGCCAGACCATCATCGCCGGCATGGGCGAGCTGCACCTCGAGGTGCTCGTCGACCGCATGAAGCGCGAGTTCCGCGTCGAGGCGACCGTCGGCAAGCCCCAGGTCGCCTACCGCGAGACCATCCGCAGGAAGGTCGAGAAGCACACCTACACCCACAAGAAGCAGACCGGTGGGTCGGGCCAGTTCGCAAAGGTCGTCGTCTCGCTCGAGCCGAGCATCGACCCCGAGACCGGTGCGGGCGCGGGCTACGAGTTCGTGAACAACGTGACCGGTGGCCGCGTGCCCCGCGAGTACATCCCGTCGGTCGACCAGGGTGGCCAGGAGGCCATGGAGTTCGGTGTCCTCGCCGGCTACCCGATGGTCGACGTGAAGTTCACGCTCGAGGACGGTGCCTACCACGAGGTCGACTCCTCCGAGCTCGCGTTCAAGCTCGCCGGGAACCAGGCCTTCAAGGAGGCCGCGCGTCAGGCCAAGCCGGTGCTGCTCGAGCCCATGTTCAAGGTTGAGGTCACCACGCCCGAGAGCTTCCTCGGGGACGTGATCGGTGACATCAACTCCCGTCGCGGCCAGGTCCAGTCGATGTTCGAGCGCTCCGGCGACCGCGTCGTGGAGGCCCTTGTTCCGCTGTCAGAGATGTTCGGGTACGTTGGCGATCTGCGGTCCAAGACCTCGGGTCAGGCTTCGTACTCGATGGAGTTCGACTCGTACGCCGAGGTTCCCCAGAACGTCGCCGACGAGATCATCAAGAAGGTCCGCGGCGAGTAACTGCCAATCGGCAGAGCCCGGCGTAGCAATACATCAGCTCACGAGTCAAGAAATCTAGCTAGGAGGAGCCCCAGTGGCTAAGGCGAAGTTCGAGCGGACTAAGCCGCACGTCAACATCGGAACCATTGGTCACATCGACCACGGTAAGACGACGTTGACCGCAGCGATCACCAAGGTGCTGCACGACAAGTACCCGGACCTGAACCCCTTCACGCCGTTCGACGAGATCGACAAGGCCCCTGAAGAGCGTCAGCGCGGTATCACCATCTCCATCGCGCACGTCGAGTACCAGACCGAGAAGCGTCACTACGCTCACGTCGACTGCCCGGGTCACGCCGACTACATCAAGAACATGATCACCGGTGCGGCTCAGATGGACGGCGCGATCCTCGTGGTCGCCGCCACCGACGGCCCGATGCCGCAGACCCGTGAGCACGTCCTCCTGGCTCGCCAGGTCGGTGTCCCCGCGCTGGTCGTCGCCCTGAACAAGTGCGACATGGTGGACGACGAGGAGCTCATCGAGCTCGTCGAGATGGAGGTCCGCGAGCTCCTCAGCGAGTACGAGTTCCCCGGCGACGACATCCCCGTGGTCCGCGTGGCCGCCTTCCCGGCGCTGAACGGCGACGAGAAGTGGGGCAACTCGGTCCTCGAGCTCATGGACGCCGTGGACGACTACATCCCGCAGCCCGAGCGTGAGATCGACAAGCCGTTCCTCATGCCGGTCGAGGACGTCTTCACCATCACCGGTCGCGGCACCGTGATCACCGGTCGTATCGAGCGCGGCATCGTCAAGGTGAACGAGGACGGTCGAGATCGTCGGCATCCGCGAGGGCTCGATGAAGTCCACCGGTCACCGGCATCGAGATGTTCCGCAAGCTCCTCGACGAGGGCCAGGCCGGTGAGAACGTCGGTCTGCTCCTCCGTGGCACCAAGCGCGAGGACGTCGAGCGCGGCATGGTCGTCATCAAGCCGGGCACCACGACCCCGCACACCAACTTCGAGGCGAGCGTCTACATCCTCTCGAAGGAGGAGGGCGGCCGTCACACCCCGTTCTTCAACAACTACCGTCCGCAGTTCTACTTCCGGACCACGGACGTGACGGGCGTCGTGACCCTGCCCGAGGGCACCGAGATGGTCATGCCGGGCGACAACACCGACATGTCGGTCGAGCTGATCCAGCCGATCGCCATGGAGGAGGGTCTCCGCTTCGCTATCCGTGAGGGTGGCCGCACCGTCGGCGCCGGCCGCGTCACCAAGATCACCAAGTGATCTAGCAGCACTCAGCCGAGAGGCCCGGTCCCCGAGGGGGCCGGGCCTCTCGCCATTCCCGGGACCTGCGACGTCCCGTGTCGAGACGAGGAAGGAACGCGTGGACGAGACGACGAAGGTGCGTCCCGCCCGGCCGCACACAGGGCTGACCGAGGACGGCCGACGGCTGGCTCAGGTGCTCACCTACACCCGGCGGGGGAGCCGGCTCACCGACAGGCAGGCCGCGGCGTGGGAGCGCCACCGTGGGCGCTGGTGGATCCCGGACGAGGCCGTCGACGTCCCCGGCTTCGACGTCCGGAGCAGCTTCGAGGACCCGTCGGCTCCGCTCGTCGTGGAGATCGGCTCCGGGATCGGGGAGGCCACGGCAGCCCTCGCGGCAGCGAGGCCGTCGTACAACGTGCTCGCGTTCGAGGTCTGGCACCCCGGCGTGGCCGAGACGTTCATCCGCCTCGAGGACGCCGGGGTCGACAACGTGCGGATGATCAGCGTCGACGCGGTCTGGTCCATGGAGCACCTGCTGGGGGAGGAGCAGGTCAGCGAGCTGTGGACCTTCTTCCCCGACCCGTGGCCCAAGAAGCGCCACCACCGCCGGCGGCTGGTGAACCCGGACTTCGCGCGCCTCGCCGCCTCGCGCCTGGTGGCCGGGGGTGTCTGGCGGCTGGCGACGGACTGGCCGGAGTACGCCGAGCAGATGGCTGCGGTCCTCGACGCCGAGCCGCTGCTGCGATCGGTGTACGACGGTCCCGCGCCGCGATGGGACGACCGGCCGCTGACCCGGTTCGAGCGGCGCGGCCTCCGTGCGGGGCGCCCGGTGACGGACCTGGCCTACCGGAGAACACCCTGACGTGCGCGTCACAGAGGCCGGGGAGCATCTCGATTTGATAAGGGACCCCGGTGTCTGACAAGATAGTCCGGTTGCTCCGGCGGGGTCGCCGGGGTGCGCCGAACACAGCACGTCGCACGTTGGCGGGCTAGGTCG
>CAVOXG010000007.1:0-73525 GCA_963700365.1 uncultured Actinomycetota bacterium
AGAAGAAGAAGACCTTGAACATCAAGAAGGGCGACGTCGTCCGCGTCATCGCCGGCAAGGACAAGGGCGCCGAGGGCAAGGTCATCGCCGTCCAGGCCGACCGCGACCGCGTGATCGTCGAGGGCGTGAACCGCATCAAGCGGCACACCAAGGTGGTCAACCAGGGTGGGCGCGCCGGCACGACCGGCGGCATCGTCACCCAGGAGGCGGCCATCCACGTGTCCAACGTGATGCTGGTCGTCGACGCCCCCAAGGGCGAGAAGGGCAAGGTCACCACCCGCGTCGGCTTCCGCCGCGACGAGGTGACCAAGCGCCGTCCCGACGGCTCGACCTACACCGCTCAGCGCAGTGTCCGTGTCGCGCGCAAGTCCGGTGAGGAGATCTGATGACCACCGAGGCAGTAGAGACCCAGAGCATGCCGCGTCTCAAGCAGCGCTACCGGGAGGAGATCCTCCCGTCGCTGCGCGAGCAGTTCGGCTACGCCAACGTCATGCAGGTGCCCGGCCTGACCAAGATCGTGGTCAACATGGGCGTCGGCGAGGCGGCTCGCGACTCCAAGCTGATCGAGGGCGCCGTCCGCGACCTCACCGCGATCACCGGCCAGAAGCCGCAGGTGACCAAGGCCCGCAAGTCCATCGCGCAGTTCAAGCTGCGTGAGGGCATGCCGATCGGTGCGCACGTCACGCTGCGCGGCGACCGGATGTGGGAGTTCCTCGACCGGCTGCTGTCGCTCGCTCTCCCGCGTATCCGCGACTTCCGCGGCCTCAACGGCAACCAGTTCGACGGTCGCGGCAACTACACCTTCGGTCTGACCGAGCAGGTCATGTTCCACGAGATCGACCAGGACAAGGTCGACCGCTCGCGGGGCATGGACATCACGGTCGTGACCACCGCAACGAACGACGACGAGGGTCGCGCGCTGCTCAAGCAGCTCGGGTTCCCCTTCAAGGAGCAGTGACATGGCGAAGACAGCACTGATCGTCAAGGCGTCGCGCAAGCCGAAGTTCAAGGTGCAGGGCTACACCCGGTGCCAGCGTTGCGGCCGGCCCCGCGCCGTGTACCGCAAGTTCGGTCTCTGCCGCGTGTGCCTTCGCGAGATGGCTCACCGGGGCGAGCTCCCGGGCGTCACCAAGAGCTCCTGGTAAGCCCTCTCCGGGGCCATCACCCCGGAAACCCCCGGACCGCGGTCCTGTCCGCAGGAAGCAGTTCGGGACCAACCCGAGTTTTGAACAACGAGATCGCTGAAGGTCGCCCCGAGTTCGGGCGAAACCACGGTGGGAAAGGGCCCTTACGGCCATGACGATGACTGACCCCATCGCAGACATGCTCACGCGTCTGCGTAACGCCAACCAGGCGTACCACGACTCGGTGTCGATGCCTTACAGCAAGCTGAAGGCAGGCGTCGCCGAGATTCTCCAGCAGGAGGGTTACATCACCTCCTGGAGCGTCGAGGAGACCCCTGAGGACCAGGTGGGCAAGACGCTCGTGCTGACGCTGAAGTACGGCCAGAACCGCGAGCGTTCGATCGCCGGCCTGCGTCGCATCAGCAAGCCCGGCCTCCGGGTGTACGCCAAGGCCACTGGCCTCCCGAAGGTGCTCGGCGGCCTCGGCGTCGCGATCATCTCGACGAGCCAGGGTCTGCTGACCGACCGCCAGGCAAACAAGAAGGGCGTGGGTGGGGAAGTCCTCGCCTACGTCTGGTAACGACGAGACCAGGAGGAGGAAGAAGCATGTCGCGCATTGGCAAGCTCCCTGTCACGGTCCCGTCGGGTGTCGACGTGGCCGTCGAGGAGCGCAAGGTGACCGTCAAGGGGCCCAAGGGCACCCTGTCGCACACCGTCGCGGAGCCGATCACGGTCGCTCGCGGTGAGGACGGCGCCATCGAGGTGGCCCGCCCCAACGACGAGCGCCTCAGCAAGTCCCTGCACGGCCTGACCCGCACGCTGATCGCCAACATGGTGACCGGTGTGACCGAGGGCTACGAGAAGAAGCTCGAGATCGTGGGCGTGGGTTACCGCGTCCTGTCCAAGGGCCCGACCCAGCTGGAGTTCCAGCTCGGTTACTCGCACTCGATCACCTTCAACGCGCCCGAGGGGATCACGTTCACCGTCGAGGGACCGACCAAGCTCGGCGTCCAGGGCATCGACAAGCAGCTCGTCGGCGAGGTCGCTGCCAACATCCGCAAGCTGCGGAAGCCGGAGCCCTACAAGGGCAAGGGCGTTCGCTACGCGGGCGAGCAGATCCGCCGCAAGGTCGGAAAGGCTGGTAAGTGACGATGGCTATCGCACTCAGGGCTGGAAAGCACACTGCCGCACGGACCGCGTCGCGCCTGCGTCGTCAGGTCCGCGGCCGCAAGAAGATCACCGGTACGGCGGAGCGTCCGCGCTTGGTCGTCACCCGGTCTTCCAAGCACATCACCGTGCAGGTCGTCGACGACCTGGTCGGCAAGACCGTGGCCTCGGCCAGCACGATGGAGGCGGACCTGCGCTCTTTCGAGGGCGACAAGTCGGCCAAGGCCAAGCGGGTCGGCGAACTCGTCGCCGAGCGCGCGAAGAGTCAAGGCTGGTGTCGAGGGCGTGGTCTTTGATCGGGCCGGCAACAAGTACCACGGGCGCATAGCCGCCCTCGCCGATGGCGCCCGCGAGGGCGGCCTCGCGTTCTGATCGCGAACAGACAGAGAAGGAAGAGGTAGTTCGAATGAGCGGATCCCAGCGCCGTAGCGGCGGCGGCGACCGTCGCGGTGGACGCGACGACCGTCGTGGCCAGGCTGCGGACAAGACCGCCTACATCGAGCGTGTCGTCGCGATCAACCGTGTCGCCAAGGTCGTGAAGGGTGGTCGTCGCTTCAGCTTCACCGCCCTCGTGATCGTCGGTGACGGCGACGGCATGGTCGGTGTCGGGTACGGCAAGGCCAAGGAAGTTCCCGCGGCCATCGCCAAGGGTGTCGAGGAGGCGAAGAAGAGCTTCTTCCGCGTCCCCCGCATCCAGGGCACCATCCCGCACCCCGTCCAGGGTGAGAAGGCAGCGGGCGTCGTCCTGCTCCGTCCGGCTGCTCCCGGTACCGGTGTCATCGCCGGTGGTCCGGTGCGCGCCGTGCTGGAGTGCGCCGGCATCCACGACGTGCTGAGCAAGTCGCTCGGCTCGTCGAACCAGATCAACATCGTGCACGCCACGGTCGAGGCCCTGCGAAGCCTGGAGGAGCCGGAGGCAGTCGCCTCTCGCCGCGGCCTCCCGGTCGAGGACGTCGCTCCCGCCGCGCTGCTCAAGGCCCGTGCGGAGGTGAGCCAGTGATGGCACGCCTCAAGGTCGAGCAGAAGCGGTCGACGATCGGCTGCAAGCAGAACCAGCGGGACACCCTCCGCACGCTTGGTCTCAAGCGCATCGGCGACGTCGTCGTCAAGGAGGACCGCCCCGAGATCCGTGGCATGCTCCAGACGGTCAGGCACCTGATCGTCGTCGAGGAGGTCGACTGACATGACGCTCAAGCTGCATCACCTGCGTCCCGCCCCCGGCGCCAAGACCGCCAAGACCCGTGTGGGTCGTGGTGAGGCGTCGAAGGGCAAGACCGCCGGTCGTGGTACCAAGGGCACCAAGGCCCGGTACCAGGTCCCGGCAAGCTTCGAGGGTGGCCAGATGCCGCTGCACATGCGGCTTCCCAAGCTCAAGGGCTTCAAGAACCCCTTCAAGGTGGAGTTCCAGGTCGTCAACCTCGACCGCCTGAACGAGCTCTTCCCCGAGGGCGGCACCGTGGGTGTCGACGAGCTCGTCGCCAAGGGCGCGGTCCGCAAGGGCCAGCCGGTGAAGGTGCTCGGTTCGGGTGACGTCTCCTCGGCGCTCCAGGTCAGCGCGCACGCGTTCTCGGCCACCGCCAAGGAGAAGATCGCCGCAGCCGGTGGTAGCACCACCGAGCTGTGACCCGGTAGCACTCTCGGAACAGTTTCGACGAGCAGGGGCGTGGACGGCGCGAGCCGGCCGCGCCCCTGCTCGCATCAGACGGGGGCACTGTGTAGCGGCGGTCCGATGGCCGCTAGGTGCCTGTTAGGCTTCCGGGGTCCCGCTGCAACCAGCGAGATCCCGCACGTGTAGAAAGAGGACCAGGTGCTAGGCGCTTTCGCCAACGCGTTCCGGACGCCGGACCTGCGACGCAAGTTGTTGTTCGTCCTGCTGATCATCGCCATCTTCAGGCTCGGCTCCCAGGTGCCCGCTCCGGGCGTGCACGTCTCGAACGTGCAGGCCTGCTTCGCGCAGGTCGAGAACGAGGGCCTGTACGGGATGATCAACCTCTTCTCCGGCGGAGCGCTGCTCCAGCTGACGATCTTCGCGCTGGGCATCATGCCCTACATCACCGCGAGCATCATCCTGCAGCTGCTGGTCGTGGTGATCCCGCGCCTCGAGACCCTCAAGAAGGAGGGGCAGGCGGGCCAGACGAAGATCACGCAGTACACCAGGTACCTCACGCTCGGGCTGGCCATCCTGCAGGCCACCGGCATCACCGCCCTCGCCCGCAACCGCCAGCTGCTCCAGGGCTGTGACCTGCCCGCTGCTCCACAACGAGGACGCGCTCTCGACCATGGTCATCATGGTCATCACGATGACCGCCGGCACCGCCATCATCATGTGGCTCGGCGAGCTGATCACCGACCGCGGCATCGGCAACGGCATGTCGCTGCTGATCTTCACGCAGGTCGTCGCGACCTTCCCGGCGTCGCTGTGGGGCGTCAAGACCACCAACGGCTGGGGCATCTTCGCGATCGTCACCGTGATCGGTCTGATCATCATCGCGGCCGTCATCTTCATCGAGCAGGCGCAGCGCCGTATCCCGGTGCAGTACGCCCGCCGGATGGTCGGCCGGAAGATGTTCGGCGGCTCCTCGACGTACATCCCGCTCAAGGTGAACCAGGCCGGCGTCATCCCGGTCATCTTCGCCTCGAGCCTGCTCTATCTCCCGGCGATGATGGCGCAGTTCGACCAGGGAGGCGGCTGGTTCTCCACCTTCGTCCAGACCTACTTCGCCGACGGAAGTCACCCCCTCTACATGGCGGTGTACTTCGCGATGATCATCTTCTTCACCTACTTCTACGTCGCGATCACCTTCAACCCCGTGGAGGTCGCAGACAACATGAAGAAGTACGGCGGCTTCATCCCCGGGATCCGGGCGGGCAAGCCGACCGAGGAGTACCTCTCCTACGTCCTGTCCCGCATCACGTTCCCTGGTTCGCTGTACCTCGGTCTGATCTCGCTGATCCCGCTGGTGGCGTTCGTGCTCATCGGCGCGAACCAGAACTTCCCCTTCGGTGGCGTCTCGATCCTGATCATGGTCGGTGTCGCGCTCGACACGGTGAAGCAGATCGAGAGCCAGCTGCAGCAACGCAACTACGAAGGATTCCTGCGCTGATGAGACTGATCCTGATGGGCCCCCCGGGCGCCGGCAAGGGCACCCAGGCCAAGGTGATCTCCGGGAGGCTCGGCATCCCAGCCGTGTCGACCGGTGACATCTTCCGGGCCAACGTGTCCGAGGGGACCCCCCTCGGGCTCGAGGCGAAGCGGTACATGGACGCCGGCGACTACGTGCCCGACGAGGTCACCAACGCCATGGTCCGGGACCGTCTGTCGCAGGACGACGCCGTGGAGGGCTTCCTCCTCGACGGGTACCCGCGGACGGTCGCCCAGGTGGCCGAGCTCGACTCCATGCTCGGCGACGCCGGCGGCGCGCTCGACGCCGTCGTGGTGCTCACCGTCGACGACGAGGAGCTCGTCCAGCGGCTGCTGCACCGGGCCGAGACCGAGGGGCGCACCGACGACACCGAGGACGTCATCCGGCACCGCCAGGACGTCTACAACGAGCAGACCGCGCCGCTCATCGCGGTCTACGCCGACCGCGGGCTCCTCGTCGAGGTCGACGGCATGGGGGCCGTCGACGAGGTGACCGAGCGGGTCTTCTCCGCGCTCGACAAGGTGCGCGGCTCCGCCGCGGGCTGAGCACCGTGTTCAAGGACCGCGGCATCGAGATCAAGACGCCCGAGCAGATCGAGAAGATGCGGATGGCGGGGCTGCTCGTGGGCCAGACGCTGGAGCTGCTGCGCAGCTCGGTCCGGCCCGGCATCTCCACGCTCGAGCTCGACCGGATCGCCGAGGACAACATCCGGTCGAACGGCGGAACCCCGTCGTTCAAGGGGTACCACGGGTTCACCGGCAGCATCTGCGCGTCGGTGAACGACGAGGTGGTGCACGGGATCCCGGGCGACCGCGTGATCGAGGCCGGGGACCTCGTCTCCATCGACTGCGGTGCCATCGTCGACGGCTGGCACGGTGACGCCGCGGTCACGGTCCCTGTGGGTGAGGTGCCCGAGGCGGCGCTCGACCTGATGCGGGTGACCGAGGAGGCCATGTGGCGCGGGCTGGCCGCCGCGCGCCTCGGCGGCCGGGTCACCGACATCTCCCACGCGGTCGAGTCCTATGTCCGCAGCCAGGGCGACTACGGGATCGTCGAGGACTACGTCGGCCACGGCATCGGTTCCGCGATGCACCAGCCGCCCAACGTGCCGAACTTCGGCCGGCCCGGTCGTGGCCCCAAGCTGGTCGAGGGGCTCGCGCTCGCCGTCGAGCCGATGGTGGTGCTGGGGGACCAGTCCACGCACGTGCTTCCCGACGACTGGACGGTCAAGACCGACGACGGTTCCTACGCCGCCCACTTCGAGCACACCTTCACACTGACCCCGCAGGGCGCCTGGGTGCTCACCGCCCTGGACGGCGGGAAGGCCAAGCTCGAGGAGCTCGGCGTCCCCTTCGGCGGTTCCTGAGCCGGTCGACGGGCCGGTGGGGCCCAGGTCAGGCGACGTCGGTGCGTGTGGGGCGGGCAGTCATCAGCCAGAGCGCCAGGACGTTGGCGGCGCCGAAGACGAGCGACTCCTCCTCGGACCAGAACACCAGCTTGGCGATGCACCACAGGATGCCGGCCACGCCGTAGGCGAGGAGGACCTTCCACGCGCTGCGGCTGCCGCGGTAGAGCCCGACGGCAGCGACCGCGGCGACGACGTTGATCGCGAGGAGCGCGGTCACGAAGACCCATGACCCGACGCCCGGGTTCGGGTCCTCGAAGTAGAACGAGAAGTAGATCGCCCCGTAGGACGTGACCACCGACAGCAGCCCGACGACGGTGCTGATGACTCGGACCGTCCACGGGGTCGACTTGCGAGGGGTCGCGCAGTCCCGACAGGTCGGGACATCAAGTCCCATAACAGGACGCCGGGGCTCGGCCACCATGTATCCGTGTCCCTCCTCCCGCGTGCCGCGACGGTGCTGGTTGCCGCGCTGACGCTGACCATGGTCAAGGGGGAGGAGTCGGTCTTCGCGGCCATGCGCGCGGGGGCTCGCGGCTACCTGCTCAAGGGCGCCGACCGCGCGGAGATCGAGAGGGCGGTGCGCACCGTCGCCTCGGGGGAGGTCGTCTTCAGCCCGGCGGTGGCTGACCGCGTGCTGGGCTGGTTCCGCTCCGGCGTCCGGCCGGGCGACCGGCTGGCGCCGTTCCCCGAGCTGACCGAGCGCGAGCGGGAGGTGCTGGACCTCGTTGCCCGGGGGCTGACCAACGCCGAGATCGCTCGTAGGCTCGTGGTGTCGGACAAGACCGTGCGCAACCACGTGTCGAACGTCTTCGCCAAGCTGCACGTCACCGACCGGGCGAGCGCGGTGGCCCGCGCCCGGGACGCCGGTCTGGGAGCGGCGCCGACCCACTGAACGGTCCCGGGAGGCTCGGATTAACGCTTCACGGAGGTCTTCCCGTAGACTTGGACGTCGGCCCAACGTGGGCCTGTTTCGTGGTGCCCTGCGGCTGCCCGGTAAATCACGTCGACTCTCCGGCTGGAGATCGTGTGCGGAGTCCGGGATGGGGCTCCTCGGCGGGCTTCACGAGGTCCACCGGCAGCAGACCCGCGGCCGGAGGTTCCCGGGCAACGGTAGACCAGTCACCAACAGATTGCGGAGGACATGCCGAAGAAAGAAGGCGTGATCGAGATCGAGGGCACTGTTGTCGAGGCACTCCCGAACGCGATGTTCCGGGTAGAGCTGAGCAACGGGCACAAGGTCCTCGCCCACATCAGCGGCAAGATGCGTCAGCACTACATCCGAATCCTTCCCGAGGACCGTGTCGTCGTCGAGCTCTCGCCGTACGACCTGACCCGTGGACGGATCGTCTACCGGTACAAGTAGCACCCCACGTGGGGGCCGATGCGAGACCAGGCCCCGACGGACCCCCCTCCGTGGTCGCCACAGAGCCCATGGTCGGGCCAGCCGAACCGACACGAAAGAGCTTCGAACATGAAGGTCAACCCGAGCGTCAAGCCGATCTGTGACAAGTGCAAGGTGATCCGTCGCCACGGCCGCGTCATGGTCATCTGCGAGAACCCTCGCCACAAGCAGCGCCAGGGCTGAGCAGGCGACAGCCAGCACAGTCCGGCGTAGCGGCCACCGCGCGGTGGCCGGCACACAACTGAAGAACCGGGTCTCTTCCGGACCCGACCGAATCGTGAACGCTCATCCGAGGGAGACCTCGGGTGCGACCCCCGGACCGGAGGCCGGGGCCTGACCCACGACGCAGCCGAGGCGGGCTGCTTCAGGTGCAGGACGCGGCACGACCAGACACCTCCGACGTATCGAAGGGAAACCGCCTACATGGCACGCCTCGTTGGTGTGGACCTCCCGCGCGACAAGCGCATCGAGATCGCACTCACCTACATCTACGGCATCGGCCGTACCCGCGCCCAGCAGCTCCTGGCATCGACCGGGGTCGACCCGAACATGCGGGTCCACCAGCTGGGAGACGAGGAGCTGGTCAAGCTCCGCGACGAGATCGAAGCCAACTTCAAGATCGAGGGTGACCTCCGTCGCGAGGTCCAGGCTGACATCCGCCGCAAGATCGAGATCGGCAGCTACCAGGGTCGCCGCCACCGTCAGGGCCTTCCGGTCCGCGGTCAGCGCACCAAGACCAACGCGCGTACCCGCAAGGGCCCCAAGCGCACCGTCGCCGGCAAGAAGAAGGCCAAGTGACCTCTCCGGTCACGCGCCGACTTCCTCAGATCACGCTTAACCAGACAATCCTCAGGAGTTACTGAATGCCTCCCAAGAGCCGTCAGGCTGCCGGCGCCAAGAAGGTGCGCCGCAAGGAGAAGAAGAACGTTGCTCAGGGCGAAGCCCACATCAAGAGCACGTTCAACAACACGATCGTGACGATCACCGACCCGACCGGTGCGGTGATCTCCTGGGCCTCTGCCGGCACCGTCGGCTTCAAGGGCTCGCGCAAGTCCACCCCGTTCGCCGCGCAGATGGCAGCCGAGGCTGCTGGTCGTCGGGCGATGGAGCACGGCATGAAGAAGATCGACGTCTTCGTGAAGGGCCCGGGTTCGGGCCGCGAGACGGCGATCCGTTCGCTCGGTGCGATCGGCCTCGAGGTCGGCACCATCGCGGACGTCACGCCCACGCCCCACAACGGATGCCGGCCGCCCAAGCGCCGCCGCGTCTGATCCCGACCCCCAGCGAATCCAAGGAGTTCTGAAACATGGCCCGTTACACCGGCCCCATGACGAAGAAGTCGCGCCGCCTGGGTGTCGACCTCGTCGGTGGCGACCAGGCTTACGAGCGTCGCCCCTACCCGCCCGGCCAGCACGGCCGCGGCCGCATCAAGGAGAGCGAGTACCTCCTCCAGCTTCGCGAGAAGCAGAAGGCTCGCTTCACGTACGGCGTTCTCGAGAAGCAGTTCCACCGCTACTACGCGGAGGCCAGCCGCCGTCCCGGCAAGACCGGTGACAACCTGCTGCAGCTGCTCGAGTGCCGTCTCGACAACGTGGTGTACCGCGCCGGCTTCGCCCGGACCCGTCGTCACGCCCGCCAGCTCGTCGTGCACGGCCACTTCCAGGTCAACGGCAAGAAGGTCGACATCCCGTCGTACCAGGTCAGCCAGCACGACGTGATCGACGTCCGGGAGAAGTCCAGGGAGATGACCCCGTTCATCGTGGCTCGCGAGACCCACGGCGAGCGGAACGTCCCCGCATGGCTCGAGGCGCTTCCGAACCGGATGCGGATCCTCGTGCACCAGCTTCCGGTCCGCGCGCAGATCGACCTGCCGGTCCAGGAGCAGCTCATCGTCGAGTACTACTCGAAGAAGTAACCGCACGGGGCCCGGTGGCTACCGGGCTCCCCGTGCACCCCGGCCGTGGTCGCGTTGGGCGACCAGCGGGGCCACGGTCGGGTCCATTTCCCTTCGGTTCGAGCTCGTCAAATAGCGGGTGGGCTCGGAAAGGAACAACCAGTGCTTATCGCTCAGCGCCCGACACTGTCGGAAGAGGTCGTCGACGAGTTCCGCTCACGGTTCGTCATCGAGCCGCTGGAGCCCGGCTTCGGCTACACCCTCGGCAACTCGCTGCGCCGCACGCTGCTCTCGTCGATCCCCGGTGCCTCGGTCACGAGCATCAAGATCGACAGCGTGCTGCACGAGTTCTCGACGGTCGAAGGGGTCAAGGAGGACGTCACCGAGGTCATCCTGAACCTCAAGGACCTCGTGGTCTCCTCCGAGCACGACGAGCCGGTCACCATGTACCTCCGCAAGCAGGGTCCCGGCGACGTGACCGCTGCCGACATCGCGCCCCCGGCCGGTGTCGAGGTGCACAACCCGGAGCTGAAGATCGCCACCCTGAACGACAAGGGCAAGCTCGAGATGGAGCTGGTCGTGGAGCGCGGTCGCGGCTACGTCAGCGCCGTCCAGAACAAGGCGGGCGACGTCGAGATCGGCCGGATGCCGGTCGACTCGATCTACTCGCCGGTCCTCAAGGTGACCTACAAGGTCGAGGCCACCCGAGTCGAGCAGCGCACGGACTTCGACAAGCTGGTCATCGACGTCGAGACCAAGCCGTCGATCCGTCCGCGCGACGCTCTCGCCTCGGCCGGCAAGACCCTGGTCGAGCTCTTCGGCCTGGCCCGTGAGCTCAACGTCGAGGCCGAGGGCATCGACATCGGTCCCTCGCCGGTCGACGAGCAGCTCGCCGCTGACCTCGCCCTCCCGGTCGAGGACCTGCAGCTCACCGTCCGTTCCTACAACTGCCTCAAGCGTGAGGGCATCCACACCGTGGGTGAGCTCATCTCGCGTTCGGAGCAGGACCTGCTCGACATCCGCAACTTCGGTGCGAAGTCGATCGACGAGGTCAAGGCGAAGCTGGTCGAGATGGGCCTCTCGCTCAAGGACAGCGCCCCGGGCTTCGACCCGCAGGCTGCCCTCGCGGCGTACGAGGACGACGACGACAGCTTCGTCGAGGACGAGCAGTACTGATCGACACGGGGGCTCCCGCCCCTGTGACCTGACAAACCCGTCTACCCGGGTACCTCGTACGGCCCGGGAGAATTGAGAAGAGACAGATGCCTACCCCCAAGAAGGGCGCTCGCCTCGGCGGCAGCCCGGCTCACCAGAAGCTCATCCTGTCGAACCTGGCGACGAGCCTCTTCGAGCACGGCCGGATCACCACCACCGAGGCCAAGGCCCGCATGCTGCGGCCCTACGCCGAGCGGCTGATCACCAAGGCCAAGAAGGGCGACCTGCACAACCGTCGCCTCGTGCTCCGCGACGTCCGTGACAAGGGCGTCGTGCACGCGCTGTTCGAGGAGATCGCGCCGCGGTTCGCGGAGCGTCCCGGTGGCTACACCCGGATCACCAAGCTCGGCCCGCGCAAGGGCGACAACGCCCCCATGGCGGTCATCGAGCTCGTGACCGAGGAGTACGTCGCCAAGGCCCGGACCGCTCGCCCGGCCCAGGCCGAGGCCCCGGCTGCTGCGGCGACCGAGGCTCCTGCCGAGGAGACCACCGAGGCTCCGGTGGAGGACACGGCGGAGGCGACCGAGGCTCCGGCCGAGGAGACCGCGCCGGCCACCGAGGAGGAGGCGCCCGTTGCGGACGCCGAGACCGACGAGGCTCCTGTTGCCGAGGCCGACGAGGACACCAAGGCCTGAGCGGCTGATCCGTACGTCGAGGGCCCGTCACCGATCCGGTGGCGGGCCCTCGTCGCGTCCCGGTGCCGTCAGGCCCAGGTGGCCTCGACCAGACGAAGGGCCTCGGCGCGGGTGAGGCCGGCGCGCCGGGCGGTGCGGACGTAGTCGACCGCGGCCTCCCGGGCGGCATCGGCCCCGCCCGCCGTACCGTCGACCACCGCGGAGCGGACGAACGTGCCGCGTCTGCCCTCCGTCACCACGACGCCGTCCGCCTCGAGCTCGCGGTAGGCACGCGCCACCGTGTTCACCGCGAGGCCGAGGTCCTCGGCGGTCTTGCGGACCGTGGGGAGCCGGGTCCCGGGAGCCAGCTCGCCGCGGTTGACCAGACCGGCGATCTGCGCGCGGAGCTGCTCGAACGGTGGGACCGCGGAGTCGTGGTCGATGGCGATGTCGTCCATGCGCCCGAAGATACGCGTGCCTGCAGCCGCCGGGGGGTCTGAGAGGATTACGCGCGTGCGGCTCCGACTCGACCTCGCCTACGAAGGCACCGACTTCCACGGCTGGGCGAGCCAGCCGGGCCTGCGCACCGTCCAGGGCACGCTGGAGGCCGCGCTCGCCCAGGTCCTCCGCGTCGACGCGGCCCCGCTGACCGTCGCGGGCCGCACCGACACCGGCGTCCACGCCCGCGGCCAGGTCACCCACCTCGACGTCGACGAGGACCTGCTGGCCGCGAGCGCGGGACGCAGCAGCCGTCCCCCGGCACAGGCGCTGCTCCGGCGCCTCAACGGCGTCCTCCCCGGCGACGTGCGCGTCCATCGCGTGACCGAGGCGCCCGAGGGCTTCGACGCGCGTTTCTCCGCTGTCTGGCGCCGCTATGCCTACCGGATCGCCGACGCGCCCGGGCTCGTCGACCCGCTGGCACGTCGATGGGTGCTCGCCTGGGGCCGCGGGCTCGACGTGACCGCGATGAACGAGGCCGCGGCGGCCCTCGAGGGGGAGCACGACTTCGCGGCCTTCTGCAAGAAGCGGGAGGGCGCGACGACCATCCGCACCCTCCTGGACCTGCGCTGGGAGCGCGACGAGCACGGCCTGGCCGTGGCGACCGTCCGCGCCGACGCGTTCTGCCACAACATGGTGCGTGCCCTCGTCGGAGCGATGATCGCCGTCGGGGAGGGGCGTCGCGAGCCGGCCTGGGCGGCGCAGGTGCTCGCCCGGGCAGAGCGCGACCCGGCGGTGACCGTCGTCCACGCACACGGCCTCACCCTCGAGGAGGTCGGCTACCCCGACGACGCCGACCTCGCCGAGCAGGCCGTGGCGGCGCGCCGGCTGCGCACGTTGCCGGGTCTCGACCAGCTCGACCGCCGGGAGGGTCTCGATGGATGAGCACTACTTCTCGGCCGACCCGGCGGTCGCCTTCCGCCGGGCCCCCGTGCGCGCGACGGTGTGGGGCCGCGACCTCGAGCTGACCAGCGGGTCGGGGGTGTTCGCCCAGGGCCGGCTGGACATCGGCACCGCGGTGCTGTTCCGCGAGACCCAGCCGCCACCCGCCGGCACGTTCCTCGACCTCGGCTGCGGCTACGGCGTGATCGGCCTGGCCATCGCGGCGGCGGTCCCCGACGCACGCGTGTGGGCGGTCGACGTCAACGAGCGCGCCGTCCTGCTGGCGAACGAGAACGCCGCCTCGCTCGGTGTCGCCGACCGGTACACCGCGGTCACCCCCGACCAGGTCCCGGCCGACGTCGGCTTCGACGAGATCTGGTCCAACCCGCCGATCCGCGTGGGCAAGGAGGCCCTCCACGACCTCCTGCTCACCTGGCTTCCCAGGCTCGTGCCCGGCGGTCGCGCGTACATGGTGGTCGGCAAGAACCTCGGCGCCGACTCCCTGCAGCGGTGGCTGGGGGAGCAGGGTTTCCCGACCGAGCGCCTCGCCAGCGCGAAGGGCTTCCGGGTCCTCCGGACGCGCCGGGAGCCGTGATGCACCAGCTGCCCGGCCCGGTGCGCCAGGTCTCCGGACTCTTCCTGTCGCTGGCCGACGAGGCCCTGCCCGGCCTGGTCGAGGGGCTCTACCTGCACGGCTCGCTCGGCTTCGGCGAGTGGTACGACGGGCGCAGCGACGTGGACTTCGTCGCGGTGCTCGGCCGCCGTCCCGACGACGCGACGGTCGCCCGGCTCAAGGAGGTCCACGAGGGGGTGTCCTCGACGTTCCAGCGTCCGTCGTTCGACGGGTTCCACGTGACCTGGTCCGACCTCGCCCGGCCGCCCGAGTCCTGCCCCGACGTGCCCTGCACCCAGGGCGGCTACTTCCACGACGAGGCCCGTCTCGACGTGCACCCGGTGACCTGGCACGAGCTGGCGCGCCACGGTGTCGTGCTGCGCGGCCCGGCCCTCGCCGACGTGGACATCTGGACCGACGACGCCGCGCTGCGGAGGTACACCCACGACAACCTCGCGACCTACTGGCGAGAGACGGCCGACTCGCTGGCCCGGTTCCCCGCCGAGGCGGGCAAGCCCGACATCGTGTCGTGGTGCGTCCTGGGGGTGTGCCGGCTCCACCACCTGCTGGCCACCGGCGCGCTGACGTCGAAGACCGGCGCCGGCAGGTACGCGATGACCAGGTTCGGTGAGCGGTGGCGCCCGGTCCTGACCGAGGCGCTCGCGTTGCGGGTCACCGGCGGGACCAGCGGGTACTACGAGGGCGACCTGGACCGCCGGGCCGCGGACACCATCGCGTTCACCGACCTGGTGGTACGCGACGGACTGGCCCTCACGGTCTGACACCGAAGGCGGGGGAGGCTTGCCGCGCAGGGCAGGATGGGGCGCATGAGCGACTACGAGGCAGCCCCGGACCGGTACGACTCCATGGAGTACCGCTTCACCGGGCGTAGCGGGCTCCAGCTCCCCGCGATCTCGCTGGGACTGTGGCAGAACTTCGGCGACGACCAGCCGCTCGAGGTGCAGCAGGCGATCCTCCGCCGCGCCTTCGACCGCGGCGTCACGCACTTCGACCTGGCCAACAACTACGGCCCGCCCTACGGCCAGGCCGAGATCAACTTCGGCCACTTCCTGCAGCACGACTTCGCGCCCTACCGCGACGAGCTGATCATCTCCACCAAGGCGGGCTGGGACATGTGGCCGGGGCCGTACGGCCAGGGCGGCGGCTCCCGGAAGTACGTCCTCGCGAGCCTCGACCAGTCCCTCGACCGGCTCGGCCTCGACTACGTGGACATCTTCTACAGCCACCGCTTCGACCCCGACACCCCGGTCGAGGAGACGATGCGGGCCCTCGACTACGCCGTGGCGTCGGGCAAGGCGCTGTACGCCGGCATCTCGTCGTACTCCGCGAAGAAGACCCACGAGGCCGCGACGATCGCCCGCGAGCTCGGCACCCCGCTGCTGATCCACCAGCCGTCGTACTCCATGCTCAACCGCTGGATCGAGACCGACCTGCTCGACGAGCTCGAGGAGAAGGGGATGGGCTGCATCGCGTTCACCGCGCTGGCCCAGGGCCTGCTCACCGACAAGTACCTCGCGGGAGTCCCCGAGGGGTCACGCGCGGCCAAGGGCGGGTCGCTCCCGCCCGAGCACCTCGACGAGTCCGTCCTCGAGCGCGTGCGCGCCCTCGACGAGATCGCGCAGGAGCGGGGCCAGAAGCTGGCACAGATGGCGCTGCAGTGGGCGCTGCGCGACAAGCGGATGACGTCGGTCGTGATCGGCGCCTCCTCGGTCGAGCAGCTCGACCAGAACATCGACGCCCTGGCCGGCCCGCCGTTCACCGAGGAGGAGCTGCGCCGGATCGACGAGCACGCGGTCGACGCCGGCATCAACCTCTGGGCCGAGCAGACCCGCGACTGAGGCCTTCCGTCCCAGGGCCGGGTGACAGCGTCCCGCCAAAGCGGGACGAAGGGCCCCTGTCCGGTCCCAAACCCGTGCGGCATGATGCCCTCATGACCCAGTACGTGTACGGCTTCGCCGAAGGCAGCAAGGACCAGAAGGACCTACTCGGCGGGAAGGGCGCCAACCTCGCCGAGATGACGAATCTGGGGCTTCCGGTGCCACCGGGCTTCACGATCAGCACCGACGCGTGCCGGGCCTACCTGGAGCAGGGCGACGAGCCGGCCGAGATGGCCGAGCAGGTGGCCGAGTACCTCGCCCGGCTCGAGAGCACGATGGGCAAGAAGCTCGGCCAGCCCGACGACCCGCTCCTGGTCTCCGTGCGTTCGGGCGCGAAGTTCTCGATGCCCGGGATGATGGACACCGTCCTCAACATCGGCCTGAACGACGAGTCCGTGCACGGCCTGGCGGCCCAGTCCGGCGACGAGCGCTTCGCCTACGACTCCTACCGGCGCCTGCTGACGATGTTCGGCAAGACCGTCCTGGGCATCGAGGGCGAGCTCTTCGAGGAGCAGCTCGAGGCGAAGAAGCACGCCAGGGGCTCGACCAGCGACCTCGACCTCGACACCGCCGACCTCCGCGACCTGGTCGCGATCTACAAGGGGATCATCAAGGACCACGTGGGATTCGAGTTCCCGCAGGACCCGCGCGAGCAGCTCGACATGGCCGTCCGCGCGGTGTTCGAGTCCTGGAACACCGAGCGCGCGGTCCTCTACCGCCGCCAGGAGCGCATCCCCTCCGACCTCGGCACCGCCGTCAACGTGATGGCGATGGTGTTCGGCAACGTCGGCATGGACTCCGGCACCGGCGTCGCGTTCACCCGTGACCCCGCGACCGGCGCACAGGGTGTGTACGGCGACTACCTCCAGAACGCGCAGGGCGAGGACGTCGTCGCCGGCATCCGCAACACCGTGCCGCTCGCCGACCTCGAGCAGCTGGACAAGAAGTCCTACGACGAGCTCATGGACATCATGGAGAAGCTCGAGGGCCACTACCGCGACCTGTGCGACATCGAGTTCACGGTCGAGCACGGCAAGCTCTGGATGCTGCAGACCCGGGTCGGGAAGCGTACGGCGGAGGCCGCCTTCCGGATCGCCACCCAGCTCGTCGACCAGGGCCTGATCGACATGGACGAGGCGGTCCGCCGGGTCACCGGCGCCCAGCTCGCCCAGCTGATGTTCCCGCGCTTCGACGACCAGGCCGAGAAGGACCTGGTCGGCACGGGCATGAACGCCTCCCCGGGGGCGGCCGTCGGCAAGGCGGTGTTCGACTCCGCCACCGCGGTCGAGTGGAGCGAGCGCGGTGAGGCCGTGATCCTGGTCCGCCGCGAGACGAACCCTGACGACCTCAAGGGCATGGTGGCCGCGAAGGGCATCCTGACCAGCCGGGGCGGCAAGACCTCGCACGCCGCCGTCGTCGCTCGCGGCATGGGCCGCACCTGCGTGTGCGGTGCCGACTCCCTCGACGTCGACACCAAGGCGAAGAAGTTCACCAGCGCCGACGGCCAGGTCGTCAGCGAGGGCGACGTGATCTCCATCGACGGCACGACCGGCGAGGTGTTCAAGGGCGAGGTGCCGGTGCAGGACAGCCTCGTCGTGCGGTACTTCGAGGGCGACGCGACCGCCGAGGGTGACGAGCTGGTGCACGCGGTCGCCCGGATCATGGAGCACGCCGACAAGAACCGCCGCATGGGTGTCCGGGCGAACGCCGACACCCCCGACGACGCCGCGCGCGCCCGCCGGTTCGGCGCCCAGGGCATCGGCCTGTGCCGCACCGAGCACATGTTCCTCGGCGACCGTCGCGAGCTCGTCGAGCACCTGATCATCGCGGAGACCCCCGAGGAGCAGGAGAAGGCCCTCGCCGCGCTGCTCCCGATGCAGCGCCAGGACTTCATCGAGATCCTCGAGGCGATGGACGGCCTCCCGGTCACCATCCGGCTGATCGACCCGCCGCTGCACGAGTTCCTCCCCGACTACACCGAGCTCTCGGTGCAGGTGGCGATGGAGGACGACCACGGCAACCGTGACAGCAAGCACCACAAGCTGCTCGACGCGGTGAAGCGGCTGCACGAGGCGAACCCGATGCTCGGCCTGCGCGGCGTGCGCCTCGGCATCGTCATCCCGGGCCTGTTCTCGATGCAGGCACGCGCGATCCTCGAGGCGGCGGCCGAGCGGAAGAAGGCCGGCGGTGACCCCTGCCCGGAGATCATGATCCCGCTGGTCGCGACCGTGCAGGAGCTCGAGCTGGTCAAGGCCGACATCCTCGCGGTGGCGGCCGACATCGAGGAGCGGACCGGTGTCGCGCCCGACTTCAAGGTCGGCACGATGATCGAGCTGCCCCGCGCGGTCATGGCCGCCGGCGAGATCGCCGAGGCAGCGGAGTTCTTCTCCTTCGGCACCAACGACCTGACGCAGATGACGTGGGGCTTCTCGCGCGACGACGTGGAGGCGTCCTTCTTCAGCACCTACCTGGAGAAGGGCATCTTCGGGGTGTCGCCGTTCGAGACGCTCGACCGGGACGGTGTCGGCGCGCTGGTCCGTCTCGCGGTGGAGAAGGGACGGGCGACCCGGCCCGACCTGCACCTCGGCGTGTGCGGCGAGCACGGCGGCGACCCGAACTCCATCCACTTCTTCGACGAGGTCGGCCTCGACTACGTGTCCTGCTCGCCGTACCGCGTCCCGGTGGCGCGGCTCGAGGCGGGCCGGTCCAACGTCTCGGACCAGAGCGACTCCGCCTGACCGGCAGGTGGCCATGGCTGGGATGTGAGTCAGGGACGGATCCGGAGCTTCCGGACCGTCCCTGACTCACATCCGGTGGCTCTCCTCACCCGGCCGACGCGCGGGGCACAGTTCAATGAGCCGGACGGATCCTCGGGGCGTGCCCTCTCACGGAGTCGTGCCCGAGCGAGCCGGCGAAGAGGAACAGGACGCCGACCACCAGGAGCGGTAGCACCACGACCCCGGAGGAGCCGCCGAGCATGGCGCCGAGGCCGGGGCCGTCGGCGAAACCGCCGCGGACCAGCTGGCCCAGCACCATGCCCGCCATCTGCACGACAGCCAGAACCACCATCAGCAGCCCCGCCAGTGAGGTGCGGTACAGACCCAGGAACGCCAGCGCCACGCCGAGCGAGAACACGCTGATCGCCAGCACCGGACCCCAGTCGTCACGCGGGACGACGCTGAGCAGCGAGTCGAGCACGGTGGACAGGCCGACGAACGCGGTGACCGCGATGAACACAGGCCCCGCGGCCTCCTTGCGGACGAGGGCGTAGGCGACCAGCGCCAGCATCGGCAGGACCCAGCCTGCCGTCATCACGACCGCATCCCAGCCGCCCGGGTCCTCGAACGCGTAGCCGGCGACGAACAAGCCGCCGAGCACCCCGAAGAGAACCATGAACGTGAACGCGATCCACTTGAGCACCCTTGCCAAGCCTGTCATCGCAGGTCACCTCTTCTCTCCTCCAGCGTGCTCCCCGGTGGCTGCGGAGGAAAGGGCCGAAAGACGGTCTTTGCGAGGTCGTCGGTGCGACGGGTGAGCGGTAATTGCGATGCGGGTCCTTGGGCTGCTGAGAGAGGATGGACCGCTGTGGGCCACGTCGACGTAGCAGGTGTGAGGTACGAGCTCCCGGACGGCCGGGTGCTCCTCGACGACGTCTCCTTCCGGGTCGGTGAGGGCGCCAAGGTCGCGCTCGTGGGCGCGAACGGCGCCGGCAAGACCACGCTGCTCCGGATCATCACCGGCGACCTGGTGCCGCACGAGGGTGCGGTGACGCGCAGCGGCGGGCTCGGCGTGATGCGCCAGATGGTCACGCACGGAACGAGGGCAAGTCGGTCCACGACCTGCTGCTCTCGGTGTCGCCGCCCCGGGTGCGCGCGGCCGCCGAGCGGTCGAGGCCTGCGAGCTCGCGATGATGGAGGACGACGACGAGAAGACCCAGATGAGGTACGCCGCGGCGCTGGCCGAGTGGGCCGACGCCGGCGGGTACGACGTCGAGGTCGTCTGGGACGTCTGCTGCACCGCGGCGCTCGGCATCTCCTACGACAAGGCGAAGTACCGCGATCTGACGACGCTCTCCGGAGGTGAGCAGAAACGGCTGGTCCTGGAGTTCCTGCTCCGCGGCCCGGACCAGGTGCTGCTCCTCGACGAGCCGGACAACTTCCTCGACGTGCCGGGCAAGACCTGGCTCGAGCAGCGGATCAACGAGTCGCCGAAGACGATCCTCTACATCAGCCACGACCGTGAGCTGCTCGCGAACACCGCGACCCGCGTCGTGACCGTCGAGCTCGGTGCCGCGGGCAACACGGTGTGGGTGCACCCGGGCGGGTTCGCGTCGTACCACGAGGCGCGCCGTCAGCGGTTCGAACGTTTCGAGGAGCTGCGCCGTCGCTGGGACGAGGAGCACGCGAAGCTCAAGGCCCTGGTGCTGCGTTACAAGATCAAGGCCGAGTACAACGACGGCATGGCCTCGCAGTACCGCGCCGCACAGACCCGTCTCCGCAAGTTCGAGGAGGCCGGCCCGCCTCAGGCGATCCCGCGCGAGCAGCAGGTGACCATGCGGCTCACCGGCGGACGCACCGGCAAGCGGGCCGTGGTGTGCGAGGAGCTCGAGCTGACCGGCCTCATGAAGCCGTTCGACCTCGAGGTCTGGTACGGCGAACGCGTGGCCGTGCTGGGCTCCAACGGGTCGGGCAAGTCCCACTTCCTCAGGCTGCTCGCCGCAGGAGGCAGCGACCCCGACGTCGAGCACCGCCCGGTCGACGAGACCCGGATCGAACCGGTGCGGCACACCGGACGCGCCCGGCTCGGCGCCCGCGTGCGCCCTGGCTGGTTCGTGCAGACCCACGAGCACCCCGAGCTCGTCGGGAGGACGCTGCTCGAGATCCTGCACCGCGGCGACGAGCACCGGCAGGGCATGGCGCGCGAGCAGGCGTCCCGGGCGCTCGACAGGTACGAGCTCGCGCACGCCGCCGAGCAGCGGTTCGAGTCGCTGTCGGGCGGTCAGCAGGCGCGGTTCCAGATCCTGCTGCTCGAGCTCTCCGGCGCGACGCTGCTGCTGCTCGACGAGCCCACCGACAACCTCGACGTCGAGTCGGCCGAGGCGCTGGAGGAGGGGCTGAAGGCGTTCGAGGGCACGGTCGTCGCGGTCACCCACGACCGCTGGTTCGCGCGCGGCTTCGACCGGTTCCTGGTGTATGGAGCCGACGGGTCGGTGTACGAGTCACCCGAGCCCGTGTGGGACGAGGGCCGGGTGTCCCGCGCCCGCTGAGGGCGGGGCAGCTCTCGCGTGACGCGGCGGGCGCGGTCAGGCCGGTCGGACCGTGCCTCCGAAGAAGACCTGGATCTCGGCGACCTTGGGGCGGCCCGAAGTCATCGCCGCATCGCCCAGGACCGGGCTGCCTTTCAGTCCTCGACCACCACGCGCTCGCAGCTGTCGGCGACCACGTCCGCGGGGTCCGGGCCGTAGAAGTAGGTCACGACGTCGTTGCCCGGGCCACAGCCGATCCTGTCCGCCACCCCGTCGTCGCCGAAGACCTTGACCTCGTCGTCACCGGCGCCGCCGAGAACCCGGTCCGGGCCCGACTGGGCGACGAGGACGTCGTTCCCCGGCCCGCCGTCGAGCAGGTCGGTATCGCCCGGGACGGTCAGGTCGGGTGCCGGGCCGGGCCCGGGTGACCAGATGTCGGTGTCGGTCAGGTAGTCGTCGCCGCCCTCGCCGTACACCTTGTCGTCGCCGTAGCCGCCGGCCATGTTGTCGGTGTCGTCGCCGCCTCGCAGGAGGTCGTCACCGCTGCCTCCGTCGAGGAAGTCGTCGCCGGCCCCGGCGAACATCGCGTCCGCGCCGAGACCTCCGAACAGGTTGTCACCCGACCCCCGGCCGCGGAGCAGGTCGCCGCCCGCGTTCCCGGCCAGCCGGTCCGCGCCCGGGCCGGCGTAGAGCAGGTCGCTGCCGCGGTCTCCCCGCAGCCTGTCGTCGCCGACGCCCCCGTAGAGGAGGTCCTCGGCCCCGAGGCCCCGGAGCTCGTCGTCACCGGCGAGTCCGATGAGCGTGTCGGGCCCGTCGGTCCCCAGGAGCAGGTCGCTGCCGGGGGTACCGACCAGCGTGTCCGCGACCGCAGGTCCGGACGCGAGGACGAGAGCCGAGCCGAGAAGGGTCGCAGCGGCGCGTCGAAGCATGATGAACCGTCCCCCTGTGTCAGGTGCGCTGCGTCCAGCGTGCTGGCCCGCTCCAGGGGGTGCCAGAGGCGAAGGTCACGAAGGTCCGTGATGTCCCGCGCCCGGGGCGGTCAGGGCGGTCCCGTTGCCAGGTCCGCCGTGACCCGTTCGCAGCCGCGCAGCTCGTCGAGCGGGTCGCGGGGGCTGTAGTACATGACCCTGTCGTCGCCGGGGCCGCAGTCGATGAGGTCGCGCACGCCGTCGGACTCGGTCTTGACCGTGTCGTCGCCCGCGCCGGCGAACGCGCGGTCGCGGCCCTCGGTGATGCCGAGGAAGTCGTTGCCCGGCCCGGCGACGAGCCGGTCCCGGTCGTTCGCGCCGTCGGCCTCGAACCCGGTCGACTCCCAGTCCGTGAGCCAGTCGCGCCCGGCGGCGCCGTACAGGGCGTCGTCGCCGGCGCCGCCGCCGAGGGTGTCACCGCCCTTGCCACCGCGCAGCACGTCGGCGCCCTTCCCGCCGTCGAGGTAGTCGCGCCGGAGTCCGCCGTACGCCGTGTCGGCGCCGTAGCCGCCCAAGAACACGTCACGTCCTTCGCCACCGTGGAAGGTGTCGTCACCGGCGTTCCCCCGGAGATGGTCGCGGCCGGGGGCGCCGAACACCTCGTCGTGCCCGGGGCCGGCACGCACGGTGTCGTGGCCCCGCCCTGCGTACACGAGGTCGTCGCCGGCGAGGGCCCAGACCTCGTCGTCCCCGGCGAGCGCCCGGATGGTGTCCGCGGCCGGGGTGCCTCGCAGGGTGTCGTCGGCCGGCGAACCGGTCACGTCCGCGGCGGCTGCTGCCCAGGCCGGGAGCAGCAGGGCTGCGGTGGTCGCGATGAAGGCACGTGCTCTGGGCATGGACCTCGTCCCCCTCGAGTCGGTCGGTCCCCACCGATGGTGCCCCGGCCAGAGCGAGCGCGCCACCCCCTGTGTCATCGCGTCACGTCGAAGAGCCCGTGGGCGCCGCGCTCCGCGTCGACCATCACGTGGGAGACGAACGGGTACCTGCCCGGCTCGGGGAAGGCCAGCTCGACGAACCCGCCCTGCGCCGCGGCGAGAGCCAGGGTCTGCGAGCCGCCGTCGCCACCACGGAGCAGGTAGGAGCCCTCGAAGTACACGGTGTCGAACTGCCCGCCCACGACGTGGAAGGAGCTCGGCCGGTTCGGGCCCGCGTCCAGGACCCACACCCGGACCCGTTCCCCGACACGTGCCGGGAGCGGCCGTGCGTCGTACTGGTTGGCGTAGCCGTTGAACACGACGGCGTCCGGCTGCTCGGCCTGGAGCTTCGCGGTGTCGACCACGCCGCCCTGCGGACCGAGGTACAGCTCCGACTGCACGAGCAGGTAGCTACGGTCGACCGGCGGCAGGCCCTCGGGCTCGATGACGACGGCGCCGAACATGCCGTTGGCGATGTGGGCCGACATCGGCATCGTCGAGCAGTGGTACATCCAGATCCCGGCCCGCTGGGCGGTGAAGCGGTAGACCAGCGACTCGCCCGGCGCGATCGTGCGCATCGGCCGGTCCGGGGCGAGCGCGCCGGCGTGGAAGTCCACCGAGTGCCCGATCGTGCCGTCGTTGACCAGCGTGATCTCGAACGTGTCGCCGACCCGGCCGTGGAGCACCGGTCCCGGGGCGGCGCCGTTGTAGGTCCACAGCCGCTGCGTCACGCCGGGCGCGACCTCGCGCTCGACCTCGGTGACGGTGAGGGTACGTCGATGCACCCGGCCCTCCTCGAGCGGAGGAAGCTCGGCGTCGTGGGCGACGAAGCCGTCGTCGGGGGCGGACATGTGGTCGAGGTCGTCGGCCGCGTCGCCCTCCGGCTCGGCGGCCGGCTCCTCGTCCTCGCCCGGGCCGTGCGCGTGGTCGGCGTGGCCCCCGCCCTCGGACGCCTGCACGGCGTCGACCCCGGTGGCCACGATCGTGAGCACCATGCCCATCTGCCGGTGGCCGACGACCGAGCACCAGCCCTCGACGTCCCGGCCGACGACACCGACGTCGAGGGTGGCGGACGCGCCCGGGGCGAGCCGGCCGCTGTCGACGCCGGAGTCGAGGACGAGGTCGTGCACGTCGGCGTCGTCGGTGTTCGTGAGCTCGATGACCAGGTGGGTGCCCGCCGGGACCTCGATGGTCGCCGGGGTGAACCGCATGTCCTTCGCCTCGACCTCGACGGTGCGGGTCTCCCCGGTGGCCACGACACCGGCGGAGGCGGCGGCCAGGGTCCTGGTGCCGGTCAGCGAGGCGGGGTCGAGGGCGACCCCGACCGCCACCGCGAGGACGAGGGCGGCGAGGCCGGTGGCCGCGAGACCCGTGACCTGGCCGGCGGGGCGTTCCCCATCGGGCGAGGCGGGTCGACGTACCTGCCCAGCGGGCGGCACGGCGGGCGCGGGGACCGGCGCGTCTGCCGACTTGGCCTTCCGGGACGCGCGGATCGCCATGACGAGGAGCGGCACGAACGTCGCGAGGCCGCCGAGCACCAGGGTCGTCGCGACGACCCGGACGATGCTGGGCACGGGGAGCACCGCGACCAGGAGACCGCCGTTGACGAGCACGATCCGCAGGGCGCCACCGCGGTCGAGGACGGTGTTGGCGGCGCGGACCGCGTGCGGCCCGCCGCCGAGCGCCATCGGCACGAGGTAGGACAGCGCGCCGAGCAGCACCTGCGCCCCGAAGCCCGCGGCCAGGAACGGCGTCAGCCACGTGACCCGCTCGTCGGCCGCCTGCCAGGACGGGGCGAGCGCGATGCCCACCACCATCGCCGCGAGCGAGCCGACGAGCCATGCCAGGCCGCAGAGCACCGACCAGGTCGGGTACGACGACGGCCGCTTCGCGAGGGCGGTCCGCAGGAAGGGCACCGCCACGAGGCCGAGGCCGGCGAGGTACCCGTCGAGGCCGAGCACGACCGTCGCGCGGCTGCCGAGCAGAGCGCCGCCGGCGGTCACGACCACCGACGTCGCGAGCACGGGGAGCGCCCACCGGGCCGCACGCTCGGCGCCGGGCGCCATCCGGGTGCGCAGCATCGTCGGCCACAGCGTGACGAGCGTGCCGACGATCGGTCAGCCCCATCCAGCCGAGCAGGTTCGTCGCCGCGTGCGCGAGCCGCATCTGCCCGTGCAGGGGGTCGGACGAGCCCGCGCGCGAGGATCGTGCCGAGGGTCGCGCCGACCGGCAGCAGCGCGGCGGCCACGACGTAGTAGCGGACGGTGGCGCCGAAGCGCGAGGGCAGGGCGGCGGCGCATCTGGCGGACGAGCGCGACGCCGTGCCAGCCGACCGCGCCGACGACCGCGGTGGCGCCGGCGACGACGACCGACCAGAGGTCGCCGAGCACGCCGGCCACGACGAGGACGACGCCGCCGTTCAGGAGCAGCAGCCGCGAGGACTGGACGCGACGGTCGTTCGGGGCGGGCGGGGTGTGCAGGAGGGCGTCGGCGAAGTGCCGGCTCCAGACCAGGATCGCGTGGCTCACCGCGCCGAGCAGGAGCAGGTGGATCATCAGCCAGCGCGGCGCCGGGACGAACGGGTGGACCAGGCTGGCGAGGCCGGTGGCGAGCAGCCAGACCAGGACCGGGCAGGTCGCGCAGCGGCCAGAAGCCGCGCGTCGTCCTCGGCGCTCACCGACGGTCTCCGGCGGGTCGGCCGCGGGCGACGAGCCAGACCACGACGCCGACGAAGCCCAGCAGGGAGGCGATGTTGACCGCACCGCCGACCTGCCAGGCCAACGGCAGCCCGAGGGCGTCGCCGACCCAGAGCCGGAGGACCAGCGACGCGTGCAGCGCGACGGCCGGGACGAGCAGCGCCGGGTGGTAGCCCATCGGCCGGCGGAGCACGGCGGGCAGGATCACCGGCGCGTGGGCCATGATCATCGACAGCGTGAACCCGAGGAACACGGCGTGCACCACTGCGTCGTACCCGGTGCCCTCGGTCACGCGCCCCGCGAGGAGCCAGACCGCGCCGGCGACCGCGAGCCAGGCGTAGCCGGCCAGCATGCTCGCGGCCATGAAGCGGGGGAGGCCGTTGGAGCGGACGGTACGACGGGCGACGTCGTGAGCGGCCAGCCAGCCGACGAGGACCAGCAGGGCGAGGCCGAGGGCCGGCGTCGCGACGGCCGGCCAGAGCAGGGAGCCGACGACCGCCACGACGACTGCGCTCGACAGCAGCACCAGCCGGGTGCCGGCGCCGGGTCCCATCGCGAGGCGGGCCAGCTCGAGTCGCTCACCGGCGATGGTCAGCACGACGAAGCCGACCAGCCAGGGCAGGAGCGCGGCCACCGCGACCCCGCCGAGCCACAGGACCGCGGCGCCGACGGCGAGGACCGCGCCGAGCGCCTGGACCAGGACCGCGTCGTCGCGCTGGCGCCGCCACAGCGGCACGTACACGCCGACCAGGGCGGTCGCGCCGGCGACGAGCAGGCCCTTGCCGATCGGGAGGGGGGCGGGCGAGACCAGGAGCAGGGCGCGCCGCGCCGAGCAGGCCCGGCGCGAGGTAGCCGGCCGGCCGGGCCAGCGCCACGGCCCGCTCGAGGGAGATGAGCGTGCCGACGAAGCCGAGCACCAGCAGCATGCCGTGCACGTCGGGAAGCCGTTCGGCGCTCACCGGCGCGGGGAGCCCGATGAGCATGAGGGCGGCGTCGAGGCCGGCCAGCAGCGCGACCCCGCCGGGAAGCAGGAAGGGCAGTCGGCGCAGGGAGCCCTGTCGGCGGGCCGCCGGACCCGCGGCCCGGGACGCGGCGACCACGGTCGCGGTCATGGACGGGCCTTCCGGGTCAGCAGCTCCAGGCGGCAGGCGCCGGGCTCGGAGAACGCGAAGAGGTCGGTCCGCTCGCTGTCGGCGCCGTACTCCTCGAGGGCGCCGCGGACGATGCCGAGGTGCACACCGCACACCACGTCGGGGAACTCCTTGGCCGTCTCGAGCAACGGGCATCGGGTCAGGCGCACGGTCGTGGCCTTCTCGTCGGTCTCGGGAGCGAACCCGACCTCGTCGAGGAGGTGTGCGATCTTCCGGCGGGCCGCCGTGGCGCCGGGCTCGGGTGGAGGGCCCGCCTTGCGTGCCAGGTCGCGCCCCCAGGCGTGGCCCGCGGCGACGGCGTCGGCGCGCGGGTCGCTGCTGGTGCGGTGGATGTGCGCGGCGAGCGTGGCGGCGAGACCGGCGTACTCCGAGCCCGTCGCGCTGACGTCGGGGTCGGCCGGGCTGTAGAGCCAGGCGGGCCGGCCGCGCCCGCTCGGCGCCGACCGCACGCGGCGGACGAGTCCCCGCGCGACGAGCGTCTCGAGGTGCTCGCGCAGCGTGTTGGGGTGCAGCCCGGTCGCCTCGGAGAGGCTCGCCAGCGTGGCCGGCTCGCCGGCCTCCTGCACCGCGTCGAGGACGGCGGCGCGGGCAGGGGAGAGGGCGCGCCGTTCCGCCGCCGGCGTCACGGGGCGCGGTCCCCAGCCGGGCCTGCCGATGTTGGCCACTTCATTTTTCACGGTGTTTACTGTAATTAATAAATGGCGAGGGCGCCAGTGGACGCGGCCTCGTCGACACGCAGGAGTCACGAGGTCGGAGGAGATCAGAAGATGGACAAGGTCGTGATCGCGTCGAACGAGGCGGACGCACGGGCCGCCGAGGCCGTCGAGCAGCACCACGCGCAGATGGCCGGGACGCTCGCGGTCAGGGTCGAGGCGCTCCTCGGCGCCGCCGCCGCGGGGGACCAGGAGCGGGCCGGTACGGCGCGCGCCGAGCTCGCCTCGTGGTGCGAGCGGGAGCTCGTGCCCCACGCGCTCGCCGAGGAGAAGACGATGTACCCCGCCGCGCAGGCCAAGCCGGAGGGGCGCCTGCTCGTCGAGGGCATGCTCGCTGAGCACACCGCGATCGTCGGCCTCGTCAAGGAGGTGGCCGACTCGGCGGACCTGGTCCGCGCGGCCGCCGCCGCGAAGGCGCTGCAGGTCATGTTCGACAGCCACCTGGCCAAGGAGAACGAGCTGGTCCTCCCGCTGCTGGTCGCCGCCGCGGACGTGTCGGTGGCCGAGCTGCTCGGTGGGATGCACGAGCTGCTCGGCGGCGAGGAAGCCGGCCACGAGCACGGCCACGACCATGGCGCGACCATGGCCAGGCGAGCCCCGAGCCCACCGGCCACGCCGAGGGTCACACCTGCAACTGCGGGGAGAAGGACGCCGCGGGGTACCCCGAGCTCGACGCCCGGGCCGTCCCGCACGCGATCCGGCACGCCACGATCTTCGGCGCCCTCGACGCGGTGCGCCCCGGCGGCGGGATGATCCTGGTCGCCCCGCACGACCCGCTGCCCCTGCTCGCGCAGATCGAGCAGCGTGCGCCGGGTGCGTTCGAGGTGAGCTACGTCGAGCGCGGCCCCGAGGCGTGGCGCCTGGCCTTCGTCCGCAGCTGACCCACCCCGTCCGCCGTACTCCCTGGGGCGGCGACGTTTCCCAGAGCTCCCTTGGGAAACGAACACTCCCCTCGACGAAATCCGTCGAGGGGAGTGAACGTTTTCCTGCAGGTGACCTTGGGAGAGGGGCCGGAGGAGGCCTACTTCCAGCGCTCGGCGGCCGGGACGAAGTCCAGGGTGCGGGCGCCGGTGTAGATCTGCTTCGGGCGGGCGATCTTCTGCTCCGGGTCCTGCACGAGCTCGAGCCACTGGGCCAGCCAGCCCGAGGTGCGCGGGATCGCGAACAGCACGGTGAACATCTCCGGCGGGAACTGCAGCGCCTCGTAGATCAGGCCGCTGTAGAAGTCGACGTTCGGGTAGAGCTTGCGGCTGACGAAGTACTCGTCCTCCAGCGCGATCTTCTCCAGCTCGAGCGCGATCTGGAGCAGCGGGTTGACCCCGGTCACCTCGAACACGTCGTCGGCGGCCTTCTTGATGATCTTGGCGCGCGGGTCGTAGTTCTTGTACACCCGGTGGCCGAAGCCCATCAGGCGCTCCTTGCCGTTCTTCACGCCCTCGATGAACTCGGGGACCTTGTCGACGGAGCCGATCCGGCGGAGCATGCGCAGCACAGCCTCGTTGGCGCCGCCGTGGAGCGGGCCGTAGAGCGCGGCGATGCCGGCGGTGATGGAGGAGTAGGGGTCGACCTGCGTCGAGCCGACGGCGCGCACCGCGTTCGCCGAGGCGTTCTGCTCGTGGTCGGCGTGCAGGATGAACAGCACCTCGAGCGCCCGGACGAGACGCTCGTCGGCGCTGAACTTGGTCTCGCTCATCTTGAACAGCATGGCGAGGAAGTTCGCGGCGTAGCCGAGGTCGTTGTCGGGGTAGATGTAGGGCTTGCCCTGCGCGTGACGGAAGGCCCAGGCGCCGAGGGTCGGCATCTTCGCGATGAGGCGCACGATCTGCATGTGCCGGTTGTCGGCGTCGGAGATGTTGCGCGACTCGGGGTAGAACGTCGAGAGCGCGCCGACGGAGGCCAGCAGCATGCCCATCGGGTGTGCGTCGTACCGGAAGCCCTCCATGAAGCGGCGGACGTTCTCGTGCACGAAGGTGTGGTAGGTGATCTCGTGCGCCCAGGACTCGTACTGGTCCTTGGTCGGCAGGTCACCGTGCATGAGCAGGTAGGCCACCTCGAGGTACGAGGACTTCTCGGCCAGCTGCTCGATGGGGTAGCCGCGGTACTCGAGGATGCCCTTCTCGCCGTCGATGAAGGTGACCGCGCTGCGGCAGGATGCGGTGTTCACGAAGCCCGGGTCGTAGACAGCCAGGCCGGGGGCGTCCTCGTTCACCCGGATCTTGCCCATGTCGGCGGCCTTGATCGCGCCGTCGAGGATCGGAACTTCGTACTCCTGGCCGGTCCGGTTGTCCCGGACGGTAAGGGTCTCGCCGGTTGTTGCGGCGCTGCCAGGGTTGGTTTCAGTGGCCGTGCTGTCGGTCACGTCGGCTCCTCGCTGAGTCGGGACCGTCCTTTGGTCCGTATACGCGCCTTGGTCATGATGTGGGTCAAAGTGCGCTTCGGGGGACGTCGTACTGTGGTCACAGGTAGTCTTCTCTAACTTATGCCCGAACCGTCGCCGGAGCGAAACCGGGGCCGTTTTGACCCCGGGCGGAGGCCGCCGGTAGTCTTGGCGGTCGCGGCATGTTCTGGCAGGACTACTACGGTCCGCTGATTGGCCGCCACCGGCCCGAGCTGATCGGGCAGGAAAAACAACCGATCTCGATGAGAAGGCAAACAACCGTGCGTACGTACAGCCCGAAGCCCGCTGACATCCAGCGCGAGTGGCACGTCATCGACGCCACCGACGTGGTGCTCGGACGCCTCGCCGTCCAGACCGCGACGCTGCTTCGCGGCAAGCACAAGCCCACGTTTGCCCCGCACGTCGACGGTGGCGACTTCGTCATCATCGTCAACGCCGGGAAGGTGGCGCTGTCCGGCAGCAAGTCCACCACCAAGATGGCCTACCGCCACTCCGGTTACCCGGGCGGCCTCTCGGCCACCCCGATCGGCGAGCTGCTCGAGAAGGACCCGCGCAAGGCCATCGAGAAGGCCGTGTGGGGCATGCTCCCGAAGAACCGCCTCGGCCGCCAGATGCTGAAGAAGCTCAAGGTGTACGCCGGCCCGGAGCACCCGCACCAGGCGCAGCAGGCCAAGCCGTTCGAGATCACGCAGATCTCGCAGTAACCATCCAGTCGAGAACAGCAGTCTTTAAGTGAGGAACATCCGTGGCTGAGACCACCACCGAGGGCGTCGAGGAGACCTACGAGGTCAACGAGCAGGGCGTCGCCTACAGCTCCGAGAGCGCGCCGTCCGAGGAAGCTCCGGCTCGCCCGGCCACCATCGCTCCCGCGGCGGCGACCGGTCGTCGCAAGGAGGCAGTGGCCCGTGTGCGCCTCGTGCCCGGCACCGGCCAGTTCACCGTCAACGGCCGCACGCTCGAGAGCTACTTCCCGAACAAGCTGCACCAGCAGGTCGTCAACGAGCCCTTCGTGACCACCGACCTGGTCGGCCGCTTCGACGTGATCGCCCGCATCCACGGTGGCGGCATCACCGGCCAGGCCGGCGCGCTGCGTCTCGGTGTGGCCCGTGCCCTCAACGCGGTCGACGTCGACGCCAACCGCCCGTCGCTGAAGAAGGCCGGCCTGCTCACCCGTGACGCCCGCGTCATCGAGCGCAAGAAGGCTGGTCTCAAGAAGGCCCGCAAGGCGCCCCAGTTCAGCAAGCGTTGATCCGCTACTTCCTGTAGTGGCACGTCTGTTCGGCACCGACGGTGTCCGTGGGCTCGCGAACGTCTCCCTGACGGCCGAGCTCGCGGTGGACCTCTCGGTCGCCGCAGCGCACGTCCTCGGCGAGGCCGGTGTCTTCTCTGACTCTGTCAAGGGAAGGGGCCGGCCCGTCGCCGTCGTGGGGCGAGACACCCGCATCTCCGGCCAGTTCCTCGAGGCCGCCGTGGTGGCGGGTCTCGCGTCGGCCGGTGTCGACGTCCTCCTCCTCGGTGTCCTGCCCACCCCGGGCGTGGCCTATCTCACCGACGTCCTCGGCGCCGACCTCGGCGTCGTGCTGTCCGCGAGCCACAACCCGATGCCGGACAACGGGATCAAGTTCCTCGCCCGCGGCGGCGTGAAGCTCGACGACGCGATCGAGATCGCGATCGAGAACCGCCTCCGGGAGCCCTGGGAGCGGCCCACGGGCGCCGGTGTCGGCAGGGTCTCCGCCTTCGACGAGGCGGTCGACCGGTACGCCGCGCACCTCGTCTCCACGCTTCCCCGGCGGCTCGAGTTCTCGGGCCGGCCGATCAAGGTCGTCCTCGACTGCGCCCACGGCGCCGCCGCCGCGGCCGGGCCCAAGGCGCTCGCCGACGCGGGCGCCGAGGTGGTGGCGATCTGCGCCGAGCCCGACGGCCTCAACATCAACGACGGGTGCGGCTCCACGCACCTCGACGTGCTGCAGAAGGCCGTCCTCGAGCACGGCGCGGACGTCGGCTTCGCCCTCGACGGCGACGCCGACCGGTGCCTGGCGGTCGACCAGGAGGGCAACGTCGTGGACGGCGACCAGATCCTCGCGATCCTCGCCCTCGCGATGCGCGACGCGGGCCGGCTGCACGCCGACACCGTGGTCGCGACGGTGATGAGCAACCTCGGCTTCGTGCAGGCCATGCGCGCCGAGGGCGTCGGCGTCCGCCAGACCAAGGTCGGCGACCGGTACGTCCTCGAGGCGATGAAGGCCGGCGGCTACTCCCTCGGCGGCGAGCAGTCCGGCCACGTGATCATGAGCGAGCACGCCACGACCGGTGACGGCATCCTCACCGCCCTGCAGGTGCTGTCGCGGATGGCCGAGAAGGACACCGACCTCGCCTCGTTGGCGGGTGTGATGACCCGGCTGCCCCAGGTGCTCGTCAACGTGCCCGGTGTCGACAAGGCGCGTGCGGACGAGGACCCGATCCTCGCGGCCGCGGTCGCCGAGGCCGAGGCCGAGCTCGCCGACACCGGCCGGGTGCTGCTCCGTCCCTCGGGCACCGAGCCGCTCGTGCGGGTCATGGTCGAGGCCGCGACCGCCGACCAGGCCCAGCTCGTCGCCGGCCGTCTCGCCGACGTCGTCCGCGAGCGCCTCTCCCTCTGACGCCGACCCGTCACTTTCGGGGCCGTTCTCGCGGCGTGTCGCGGCGAGATCGACGGGTCGGCAAAAGCAGGTGCGGCGCGTCCGTCGTACACCTAGCCTCTGCGGGTGCGCATCCACGAGATCCCTGCCGACGACGAGCCGCTCACCCGAAGGTTCTGGGAGATCGGCAGGGCCGCCGACGAGCAGGGGCGGCCCTGGAGCGGCTACTGGTCGTGGGAGGCCGCCCGGGCGTCGTTCCACGCGTCGCTCGCGCTCCGATGCCCCGAACACGAAGGTGCTGCTCGGGGCGTACGACGGCGAGACGATGGTCGGTGCGGCCGAGCTCAACCTGCCGCGGCTCGACAACACGCACGTCGCCCGGCTCGAGGTGTACGTCGATCCTCCGCACCAGCGGGCAGGCGCCGGGACCACGCTCGTCCGGGCCGCGCACGGGCGGATCGCCGAGGAAGGTCGCACGGTCGTCCTGACCGAGGTGGCGACCCCGCTCGGTGCCGCCGAGTCGCCCGGCCTCCGGCTCGCCCGCCGGCTCGGCTACGAGACCGAGGTGGTGGACGACATGAAGGTCGCCGACCTCGACGAGACCGCGCCGTCGTGGGAGCCGATCCTGGCGGAGACCAGGGCGGCCGCCGAGGGCTACACGCTGCGCAGCTGGTGGGGCCGGTGCCCCGACGACCTCGTGGACGGGTTCTGCCGGGTCATCGAGACCTTCTTCCGGGAGGTCCCCGTCGGCGAGCTCGACGTCGAGCCGCAGCGGTGGGACGAGCAGCGGCTGCGCGAGAAGGAGGAGCGCTTCGACCGGGCCGGGCGCCACGAGACGACGACCCTCGCGATCGCGCCCGACGGGGAGATCGTCGGCATGACCGAGGCGATGGTGAGCGACCACGCGCCCGACCGCGCCTTCCAGGGCTCCACGATCGTGGCGCCGGAGCATCGGGGGCACCGGCTCGGCCTGCGCCTGAAGGCGACGAACCATCTGCTCCTCCGGGAGGCGTTCCCCGGCTGCCGCACCATGCTCACCGGCAACGCCGACGTCAACGTGGCGATGAACGCGGTCAACGAACGGCTCGGGTTCCGGCCGGTCGAGCGGGTCCACGAGATGCAGATGCGGCTGGGGAGGCCATGAGGATCGAGCAGCTCGACGCCCACGACGACGCGGCGATGAAGGCGTGGCACGACACGTTCCTCGCCTCGCACCGTCACCAGCGGCCGCATGCGGTGCCGCTGATGCTCGAGGAGATCCGGGCCAAGCTCGTCGCCGACCGCGAGACCGAGCGCGACCTCGCCTTCACCGGTCTCGAGGACGACGACCGTCGCCGCCGTCGGGTTCATGCACCTGTCGATGCACGACAACACCGACCAGGCCTTCCTCGAGGTGCACACCCATCCCGAGCATCGCCGCCGCGGCCACGGCAGCGCCATGCTGGCCCACCTCGAGCAGGTCGCACGGGACCACGGTCGGACCGTCTTCGTCACCGAGGTCACCTACCCGTACGACGCACCGGCGGACGCCGCCGGAACCGGAAACGCTGCGTTCGCCCGCCGTCACGGCTACGAGTTCGCGCTCGCCGAGGTCCAGCGGGTCCTGGAGCTGCCCGTGGACGAGGAGCTGCTGCGGGACCTCGCCCGCGAGGCGGAGCCGCATCACGCCGACTACACCTTCCGCCAGTTCGAGGGCGCCGTGCCCGAGGACATCGTGGAGACGTTGGCCCAGATCATCGGCACCCTCGTCATCGAGGCGCCGTCGGGTGAGCTCGAGCAGGAGGTGGAGGTCTTCGACGTGGCGCGGATCCGTGCCGACGAGAAGGTGTTCGCCGCCTCGGGTCGGCGGAAGTTCACGACCGTGGCGCTCGACCGGACCGGCGAGGTGGCCGCCTACAGCGAGCTCGTGCTCCCGAGGTACGACCCCGGCCACGTCTACCAGTGGGGGACCCTGGCCCGCCGGCAGGACCGCGGGCACCGGCTCGGGCTGGCGATCAAGGCCCGCAACCTGCTGTTCGCCCAACCGCACCTCGGGAACGCGACGCTGGTGACCTTCAACGCCGAGGTGAACAGCCACATGATCGGCGTGAACGAGCGGATGGGCTTCCGTCCGGTCGAGCGGCTGGGCCAGTTCCAGAAGCGGACCTGACCCGGGTCCGCCCGCCGGGACGACCCCGACGAGCCGGTCAGAGCTTGAGCATGTACTCGGGGCAGATCTCGACGACCCGGAAGCCGAGCCGCTCGTTGATCCCGATCATCGTCGCGTTGTCCTCGGCGTTCGTGGTGTGGATCTCGGTCCGGTCGGGGTAGCGATCCTGCAGGGCAAGCAGGTTCGCGACCTTCACGGCCGCTCCCAGGTGGTGACCGCGGTGCTCGCGGTGCACGAGCGTGCCCCACTGGTACACCTTGGGCCGGTCCTCGCGGGGCACCACCAGGTCGGAGTGTGCGACCGCCTCCCCGTCGGGGCTGACCGCCACCGTCATCAGCCGGCGGCGCCCCTGCTCGCGCAGCCTCGCCAGCTTCTTGGCGAAGACCTCGCGGGTCACGACCTCGGCCTCGAAGTCGACCTCGCCCGACGGGGCGTCGACGGCGAGCTGGCTGAGCAGGAAGAGGTAGGAGTCGAGGAGCTCATCGGGCATCTCGTCCTCGAACGTGCAGGATCTCGTACCCCTCGTGGTGCGGCGCCGCCTCGGCGCGCATCGACTCGAGGACCGACGTCTCGATCGGGAGGTCGAGGACGCGGTGGACCTCGACGTTGGCCAGGGTGAACCCCTGCTTGCGGGCGAACCGGGCGTAGGGATGGTCCTCGCGCTGGGACACCGGGGATGCCCGAGTCGACCAGCAGCGTGGTCCGGCCCTCGGCTCGCATCGTCTCCACGAAGTGGCCGACCAGGGCGCCGCCGACGCCGCGGTTGCGGAACTCGGGCGCGACGAAGATGCCGCCGTACGTCTTCTCGGTGTTGTCCTGGAGCGGGAGCGCCATGAAGGCCGTCCCGACCATCTCGTCGGCGTCGAAGGCGGCGACCGGGGTCCAGCGCATCGCGGGGTCCTCGGCGCGGAACTGCACCAGCATCTCCGGGAACGACCAGGACGTCGCCCACGGGCGCTCGAAGGTGTCGGCCGCCTCGGTGAGGTCGTACCAGCGCCGCATCACGGCCTCGTCGTACACGTCGACGGGCCGGACGGTCAGGGCTACGGTCTGCATGAGGTCGACGGTAGGGCGCGGACGATGACGCACGCATCCGGTTTTCGGCGTCAGACCTTGCGGAGGCGCACGTAGCGGACGGAGTGGTCGGCGTCCTTGCGGAGCACCAGCGTCGCCCTGCTGCGGGTGGGGCGGACGTTCTGGTCGAGGTTGGGGCCGTTGATCGAGTCCCAGATCCGCCGGGACTCCTCGATCGCGTCCGCCTCCGTGAGGTCGGCGTACTTGGCGAAGTACGACGCGGGGTTGCGGAAGGCGGTCTCCCGGAGGCGGAGGAAACGCTCGGTGTACCACCGACGGATGTCACGGTTCGCCGCATCGACGTACACGGAGAAGTCGAAGAAGTCGCTGATCGCCAGCCCGGTGCGGCCGTCCTCGCGGACCCGCGCCGGCTGGAGGACGTTCAGGCCCTCGACGATCACGATGTCGGGCGACTTGATGCAGATCCGCTCGTCGGGCACGACGTCGTAGACGAGGTGGGAGTACGTCGGAGCCTCGACCTCGTCCTTCCCGGACTTGATGTCCATCACGAACCGCAGCAGCGCCTTGCGGTCGTAGGACTCGGGGAAGCCCTTGCGGCCGAGCAGCCCGCGCCGTTCGAGCTCGGCGTTGGGGTAGAGGAACCCGTCGGTGGTCACCAGCGAGACCGAGGGGTGCTCGGGCCAGTGGGCCAGCATCTGCTGCAGCACACGGGCCGTGGTCGACTTGCCCACCGCGACCGAGCCGGCGAGGCCGATCACGAAGGGGGTGCGCGGCGGATGCGGCCGGTCGAGGAACTCCTCCTGCGCGCGGTGCAGGTCGCCGGCCGCCTTCACGTACAGGCTGAGCAGCCGGGAGAGCGGCAGGTAGACCTGCGTCACCTCGTCGAGGTCGAGCTCGTCACCGAGGCCGCGGACCCGCGCGATCTCCTCCTCGGTGAGCGGCTGTTCCGTCGCGACGCCGAGGGCTGCCCAGGCGGCGCGGTCGAGCTCGACGTACGGCGAACGCTCGCGGTCACCGTTGGCCGGACCCGACGGCTGCCCGATCGCCTGCGCTGAAGCCATGACGTGCATTGTTCACCACGCGGTCACCCCGGCGGGGCGGCGCACCCGGTCGCGGACGGCGGTCGGCCGGAAGAGGGACTCGTCTCACCAACCGGACCCGCCGAACGGGTTCGCCGCCGGTAGGCTGAGGCGCATGTGTGGAATCGTTGGGTACGTCGGACCGCAGCAGGCGCAGGGCATCGTCATCGACGGGCTTCGGCGGATGGAGTACCGCGGCTACGACTCCGCCGGGATCGCGCTGGTGGACGGCGGCACGATCGCCTCGGACAAGCGGGCCGGCAAGCTCGCCAACCTGGAGAAGGCGATCGCGGACACCGCGCTTCCTGCCTCCACGACGGGCATCGGGCACACCCGCTGGGCGACCCACGGCGCCCCCAACGACCGCAACGCCCACCCGCACCTGGGCCAGGAGCGCCGGGTCGCGCTCGTCCACAACGGGATCATCGAGAACTTCGCCGTGCTCCGCTCCGAGCTCGAGGCAGGTGGCCACGACCTGCGCTCCGAGACCGACACCGAGGTGGCCGCCCACCTGCTCGAGCGGGAGGTCGCCGGGGGAGCGACGCTGACCGAGGCGATGCAGCACGTCGCGCGGCGCCTCGACGGCGCGTTCACCCTCGTCGCCGTCGACGCGCGGGACCCCGAGCGGGTGGTCGCCGCGCGCCGGAACTCCCCGCTCGTCGTGGGTCTCGGCGACGGCGAGAACTTCCTCGCCTCCGACGTCGCCGCCTTCATCGAGCACACCCGGGAGGCGCTCGAGCTCGCCCAGAACCAGGTGGTCACGATCACCCGCGACAGCGTCGAGGTGACCGACTTCGAGGGCAACGTCGCCGAGGGCAGGCCGTACCACGTCGACTGGGACCTCTCGGCTGCCGAGAAGGGCGGCTACGACTGGTTCATGCGCAAGGAGATCTTCGAGCAGCCGCGCGCGGTCGCGGACACGCTCCTCGGCCGTCACGACGAGCAGGGCGCGCTCCAGCTCGACGAGATCCGGATCAGCGAGGAGGAGCTGCGCGACGTCGACAAGATCATCATCATCGCGTCGGGCACCTCCTTCTACGCCGGGCTCGTGGCGAAGTACGCCATCGAGCACTGGACCCGCATCGCCTGCGAGGTCGAGCTCGCCTCCGAGTTCCGCTACCGCGACCCGATCCTCACCCGCGACACCCTCGTCGTCGCGATCAGCCAGTCCGGCGAGACCGCCGACACGCTGATGGCGATCAGGCACGCGCGTGAGCAGCGCGCCAAGGTGCTCGCGATCTGCAACACCAACGGCTCGACGATCCCGCGCGAGTCCGACGCGGTGATCTACACCCACGCCGGGCCGGAGATCGGCGTCGCCTCGACCAAGGGCTACACCACCCAGCTCGTGGCCTGCTACCTGCTCGGCCTCTACCTCGCGCAGGTGCGCGGCACCCGTTACGGCGACGAGATCGCCCAGGTGGTGCACGAGATCGCGCAGACCCCCGACAAGATCCAGCGGGTGCTCGACGGCGCCGAGGAGATCTACGGGCTCGCCCGCGAGCTCGCCGACTCACGCTCGGTGCTGTTCCTCGGCCGGCACGCCGGCTACCCGGTGGCGCTCGAGGGCGCGCTCAAGCTCAAGGAGCTCGCCTACATCCACGCCGAGGGCTTCGCGGCCGGCGAGCTCAAGCACGGCCCGATCGCGCTGGTCGAGGAGGGCCTCCCGGTCTTCTGCGTCGTGCCTCCGCGGGGCCGCGACCAGCTGCACGACAAGATGGTCAGCGGCATCCAGGAGGTCCGCGCCCGCGGTGCGCGGACGATCGTCCTCGCCGAGGAGGGCGACGACGTGGTGGCGCCGTACGCCGACGTCCTCCTCCGCCTGCCGAGGGTGCCCACGCTGCTCCAGCCGCTGGTCTCGGTGATCCCGCTGCAGCTGTTCGCCTGCGAGCTCGCCACGCACCGTGGCCTCGACGTGGACCAGCCGCGCAACCTCGCCAAGTCCGTCACGGTCGAGTAGCCGGCCATGATCGTGGGAGTCGGCATCGACGTGGTCGACGTGGGTCGCTTCGAGGAGGCGCTCGAGCGGACGCCGACGCTGCGGGAGCGGCTGTTCACCGAGCAGGAGCGCGACCGTCCGCTGAACTCGCTCGCCGCCCGCTTCGCGGCCAAGGAGGCGCTGGCGAAGGCCCTCGGCGCGCCGACCGGGATGGCCTGGCACGACGCCGAGATCCGCAACGAGCACTCCGGCGACCCGCAGTTCGAGCTGCGAGGGAGCGTGCTGGCGCGCGCCGACGAGCGGGGGGTGAAGAGCGTGCACGTCTCGCTCTCCCACGACGCCGGCATCGCCTCCGCCGTGGTGGTCCTCGAGTCCTAGTCCGGCGGGGCGGGTTCCTCAGCTGGTGCGCTGCGAGACTGGACCGGTGACCACAGCCTTCTCGAAGTGCCCGTGCGGCAGCGGTACGACGTACGGCGAGTGCTGCGGGCCGCTCCACGACGGGACCGCGGCGCCCACGGCCGAGGCGCTGATGCGCTCGCGCTACTCCGCCTACGCGGTCGGCAACCTCGACTACGTCTTCCGCACCTGGCACCCGCGGACGCGGCCGGCCGACCTCGCGCCGACGCCGGGGCTGACCTGGGTCGGCCTGGAGATCCTCCGGACGGTCGACGGCGGCGATGCCGACGACACCGGCGAGGTCGAGTTCCGGGCCTCTTTCCGCGACGGACGCGGGGAGCGGGTCCTGCACGAGACGAGCCGGTTCGAACGGCGCGGCGGCCGCTGGGTGTACGTCGACGGCGACGTCTAGGGTCGCGCACTGCCCAGGTCGTGTGGTTGAGCGTGCGCCTAGCGCACGCTCAACCACACGACCGATCTTTCGCACCGACACCGGCAGCCAACAGGTCGCGTACGACGGCCCGCGGGTTCCGTCTGAGCTCCAGGGCGGTGCAGCGCAGGACGACGGAGCCATCGAGCACCAGACTGCGTTCGCGCGCCATGTCCGCGACCCAGTGGTCCACCTCCATGTGGAAGGCGCCATCCACCTCGAGCACGACCACTCGACCATCCTCGAGCCGCCACTCGCAGTCGGTGTACCGAAGGAGCCCGGACGCGTCCCGCCGCCGCACCTGACGGGTCGGCTCAGGGAGGCCGTGCTTCCGGCACAGTCGGCCGACGTCGATCTCGGCCATCGACTGGGCGCCGCCTGCGATGTCATGGAGAGTGGCGCGGAAGAGACGGGCTCGGCGAAGGGGCCGCATCAGCTCGATCCACTGCAGAAGAGCGCCGGGAGTGGTGAGCCGCTGCTGCACGACAGCGGCCAGCACACCGCACCCGGTCCGCTGGGAGTCGGTGTAGGCGCCGAAGAGCAGCACCGCCGGCTCCAACCGACACACAGGGGCCCGAGTGCCCGGGAGCTTCATCGCCTCGAGGTCGCGTCGGGTTCGGACGAAGTCGACGCCTTCCACGGCTGCGATGTCTGCCTCCGCCGGCACCAGCACCGTGACGTAGCGACGCTCCCAGTTCTTGAGCCCGTGGATCTTCGCAGCGCTGAGCCCGCCCAACGCCGACGCCGGTCCGGCATGGAGGACGCCCATCCAGGCCTGCTGTGCCCACGTCAGCTGTCCCGTCGTCGTGCTGACGACCAGCGGAGTGCGCAGCATCCACCTGCCGGCCCTCACCTGGTTGCGGACCTGGCACCTGTCGACACCCAGAGCACGAAGCTGGTCGCGCGACAGCATGCCGGCCTGTCTGCTCGCCAGCGTCCGCCATGGCTCGTCCATCGTCGAAGCGTGCACGAGATCGCGAGGACGTGCTCTGCGTCGTCCACAGTCCAGGTCGTGTGGTTCAGCGTGCGCCATAGCGCACGCTCGAACCACACGACCCGCTCTAGGGTGAGGTCATGCGCAGCGCACACACCGTGGACGAGGTACGACGGGCGGAGGCGGCGCTCATGGCGACCCTCCCCGGGGGCGTGCTGATGCAGCGCGCCGCGGCCGGTCTTGCCTACGCCGTGCTCGACCTGCTCGGCAACGGATACGGCCGCCGGGTGCTCCTGCTGGTCGGCTCGGGCGACAACGGCGGCGATGCGCTGTTCGCCGGGGCCATGCTGGCTCGTCGCGGCGCCGTCGTGGAGGCGGTCCTGCTCAGCGCCGACCGGACGCACCGCGGCGGTCTCGCAGCGCTGCGCGAGGCAGGCGGGCGCGTGCTCGGCGACGTCGACCTCACCCACCGGCCGGACGTGGTCGTGGACGGCATCGTCGGCATCGGCGGGAAGGGCCCGCTACGTGAGCAGGCGGCACAGGTCGTCGAGCAGCTGGGCGGAGTGCCCATCGTCGCTGTCGACGTGCCGTCCGGCGTGAACGTCGACACCGGCGAGGTCGACGGCCCGCACGTCGAGGCCGCGGTCACGGTCACGTTCGGGACCCACAAGGTCGCGCACCTCGTCGACCCGGCCGCACGCGCCTGCGGGGCGGTGCACCTCGTCGACATCGGGCTCGACCTTCCCGACGCGGCCGTCACCGCTCTCCAGGCCGACGACGTGGCGCGGATGTTGCCACGCCCGGATGCTGCGGCGCACAAGTACTCCCGGGGACTCGTGGGCGTCCGGGCCGGGTCCGAGCAGTACCCGGGCGCGGGTGTGCTCTGCACGGCCGGCGCCTCGTCGGGGTTCGCCGGCATGGTGCGCTACGAGGGAGAGGCCGCCGATGCCGTGCGTCAGGCACACCCCGAGGTCGTGGCCGGCCCGGGACAGGTCCAGGCCTGGGTGGTCGGGTCGGGCGGCGGCACGGGAGCGGGGGAGGCCCTGAAGCGGTCCCTCGAGGACCGGGTGCCGCTCGTGGTCGACGCCGACGCCCTCGCCCACCTCACCGGCCCCATCGACGTACCGGCGCTGCTGACGCCGCACGCCGGTGAGCTCGCGCGGATGCTCGGCGTGGAGCGCGGGGACGTGGAGGCCGAGCAGCTGCGCTTCGCCCGCGAGGCGGCAGCGCGCTACGACGCCGTCGTGCTGCTCAAGGGCAGGCACACGCTCGTCGCCGCACCCGACGGCGCCGTGCGCGTGAACACCGTCGGCGTGCCGTGGCTGGCGACCGCGGGCTCGGGTGACGTGCTCGCGGGGCTGTGCGGGGCGTTGCTCGCCGCCGGGCTCGACGCGTTCGACGCGGGCTCGGTGGGCGCGTGGCTCCACGGAGCGGCCGCGGCCCACGCCGGCGGCGGGGGCCCGGTGACCGCGCCGGACATCGCGAGGGCGGTGCCGGTCGTGTCCCGCATGCTGCTGCTCGGCTGAGGAATGGGAAGATGAAGTGGTCATGAACTCGCCCGCCACGACCCCCGCACGAGCGGAGATCGTCGTGGACCTCGACGCCTTCCGGCACAACGTCCGGACGCTCAAGGAGCGGGTCGAGGGCACCGGGCTCATGGTCGTCGTCAAGGCCGACGGCTACGGCCACGGGATGCTTCCGGTGGCGCGGGCGGCACGTGAGGCAGGAGCCGACTGGCTGGGAGTCGCGGTCCTCGACGAGGCGCTCGCCCTCCGCGAGGCCGGCGACGAGGGTCCGCTCCTGTGCTGGCTGGCGGTGCCGGGCGAGGACTACCGGCCCGCGGTCGAGAACGACGTCGACGTGACGGCGTACACCGTGCGCCGAGCTCGACGAGATCCGTGCCGCCGCGCGGGCTGCCGGGCGAACCGCCCGGGTCCAGCTCAAGATCGACACGGGGCTCTCCCGCGGGGGCTCGACGCCGGAGGCCTGGCCAGACCTGGTCGCCGCCGCGCTCGCGGCCGAGACGGCGGGCGAGGTGCGCGTCACCGGGGTCTGGTCGCACTTCGCGTGCAGCGACGAGCCCGAGCACCCCGCGAACGACGCCCAGGAGCAGGTCTTCCGCTGGGCGGTCGACCTCGCCGAACGCGCCGGGCTGCGGCCCGAGGTGCGGCACCTGGCCAACTCGGCCGCCGCGCTGAGCCGGCCGTCCTCGTGGTTCGACCTGGTCCGGTGCGGGATCGCGGCCTACGGCCTCACCCCGATGCCCGAGGTCGCCGGCTCCGAGGAGCTCGGGCTGGTCCCGGCCATGACCGTGCGCTCGATGCTCGCCGTGGTCAAGGGCGTGCCCGCCGGGTCGGGGGTCTCCTACGGGCACACGTACGTCGTGCCGCACGACACGACCGTCGGGGTGGTCCCGATCGGGTACGGCGACGGCATCCCCCGCCACGGGTCGTCGAAGGCACCGCTCCTGGCGGCCGGGCAGGTCAGACGGATCGCCGGCCGGGTCTGCATGGACCAGATCGTGGTCGACCTCGGTGGCGACGACGCCGCGCCGGGGGACCCGGTCGTGCTGTTCGGCCCCGGCAAGGACGGGGAGCCCACCGCACAGGACTGGGCGGACGCCTGCGGCACCATCAGCTACGAGATCGTCACCCGCATCGGAGGACGCATGCACCGCAGGTACGTCGGAGCGACGGAAGGAGCCACAGGATGAGCGCCCGCCGCCGGATGCTCGGGATGGCCGCTGCCACCGCCGGCACGATCGCCGCAGGTGGGGTGGCCGCCGCCCTCGCCAGCCGCCGCTCGGTCCGCAGCCGCCGCGCCGGGTCCACCGAGCGCGACCCGTTCGGCAGCCTCCGCTCCGACCCGCTCGACGTCACGACCCTCGACGGCATCCGGCTGCACGCGGAGGTCGACGAGCCCGACGAGCCGACGGACGCGCCCACCCTCGTGTTCGTCCACGGCTACGCCCTGAACCTCGACTGCTGGCACTTCCAGCGGCAGTACTTCCGGGGCAGCCACCGCCTCGTCTTCTACGACCAGCGCTCCCACGGGCGCTCGGACCGGTCGGAGGCACACACCGCCACCATCGACCAGCTCGGGCACGACCTGTACTCGGTCCTCGACCAGCTCGTCCCCGAGGGGCCCGTCATCCTCGTCGGCCACTCGATGGGCGGCATGGCCGTGATGTCGCTCGCCGAGAGCCACCCCGAGCTGTTCGGCGAGCGCATCGTCGGGGTGGGGCTGGTGTCCACGACCGCCGGCGGCCTCAAGACCCACCGCGTGATCAACCCCTACCTGCCGGACCGGATCATGCGCCAGGTCACGCCGCGGGCGATGGCGCTCCTGGCCCGGGCGCCGGGGCTCGTCGACGGTGCCCGTCGTACCGGCTCCGACATCGGCTTCCTCGTGACCAGCAAGATGGCCTTCGGCGGCGAGGTGCCCACCCCCTACATCGAGTTCGTCGACGAGATGCTGTCGCAGACCCCGTTCGAGGTGCTCGCGGAGTTCTTCCCGAACTTCGACACACTCGACAAGTTCGAGGTCCTGCGCTCCTTCGAGCAGGTGCCGACCGTCATCATCTGCGGCACCGAGGACGCGCTGACCTCCATCGGGCACAGTCGCAAGATGGCGAACCGGATCACCGGCGCCCAGCTCGTCGAGGTCCCCGGCGCCGGTCACATGGTGATCCTCGAGAGCCGCCAGCAGGTCAACACCGCGCTCGAGCGGATGATTCGGCAGGCGTCGTCCGAGAGCGCCGCATGAGCGAGCAGGTGCTCACCGGGGCGGTCGTCGTCCATGAGATCGGTCCCGAGCGCGCCGCAGACGTGGTCACGATGGTCCACGCGGCGTTCGGGGCCAGGCCGGTGCTCGACCCGCCGTCCACGGCCACCGACGAGACCGTCGACTCCGTCGCGGCCGCGCTGGCTGCGCACCGCGGGCTGCTCGCTGTGAGCGGCACCGTCCCGGTCGGTGCGATGCTGCTCGAGCCCGACGGACACCTGCTGCGGATGCGTCGCGTCTCCGTGGACCCCGAGGCGCAGAGCAGCGGCGTCGCCGGCGCGATGATCGGCACCGCGGAGCGCATCGCCGCGGAGGAGGGGTACGACGGAGTGGTGCTCGCCGCCAGAGCCGAGCTGCCGGCCACGATCGACTTCTGGCGCCACCTCGGCTACGACGAGCTCGACCGCGAGGGGACCTGGCTGACCATGGCCAAGGCGCTTCCCGTGGAGCTCACCGCGAAGACCGCGGAGGACACCCACCTCATCGGCGAGAAGCTCGCCCACGTCCTGCGGGCAGGTGACCTGGTGATCCTCAGCGGGGACCTCGGGGCGGGCAAGACCACGTTCACCCAGGGGCTGGGCGAGGGGCTCGGCGTGCGCGGCGGGATCACCTCGCCGACGTTCGTGATCTCGCGGGTCCACCCGTCGCTGGTCGGCGGTCCGGCGCTCGTCCACGTCGACGCGTACCGGCTCGGCGGGATCGACGAGCTCGACGACCTGGACCTCGACACCTCCCTCGACGAGGCCGTGACGGTCGTCGAGTGGGGCGAGGGCGTGGCCGAGGGGCTGGCCGACACCCGCCTCGAGGTGACCATCACGCGCTCGCGCGGCGAGGACCCGCTCGCTGAGCTGGACCCACGGCAGCTGCGGTTCACGCCGGTCGGCGCCCGGTGGATCGGTGCGGACCTGCACGAGGCGCTCGCGTAACCTCGACGTCGTGCTTCTCGCCTTCGACACCGCCACTCCCGCCATCACCGTCGCGCTGTACGACGGTGAGCGGGTCGTCGCCGAGCGGACCACGATCGACGCCATGAGGCACGGAGAGCTCCTCGCGCCGAGCATCAGCGCCGTGCTCGACGAGGCAGGCCTCATCCGCCAGGACATCACCGCCGTCGCGGTCGGGGTCGGGCCCGGGCCGTTCACGGGGCTCCGGGTCGGCCTGATGACGGCCCGGACCCTCGCCGCGGTGCTCGGGATCCCGGTCTACGGTGTCTGCACCCTCGACGTGCTCGCGGCGGCGGCCGTGGAGACGGGCACCGTGGCTCGGTCCCTTCCACGTCGCCACCGACGCACGTCGCAAGGAGGTGTACTGGGCGTCGTACGACTCCGAGGGCACCCGGCTCGACGGCCCCGACGTGGTCAAGCCGGCCACCGTCGCGACCGACGGCCCGGTCGTGGGGCGCGGCGCCGTGCTCTACCCGGACGCCTTCCCGGACGGCCGAGGCCCGGAGAACCCCACCGCCGGCTGGCTCGCGCGCGTCGTCGCCGAGGAGCGGGCCGAGCTCTACGACCCCGAGCCGATGTACCTCCGGCGTCCGGACACGGCCGAGCCGCACAAGCCGAAGCGGGTCTCGTGAACCTTCGGCCCGCAACACCCGAGGACATCCCTGCCCTCACCGCCCTCGAGGCCGAGCTGTTCGGCGACGACGCCTGGAGCGAGGCGTCCGTCGGCAGCGAGCTCGAGGGTCCCGGACGTCACGCCGTGGTGGCCGTCGAGGGGGACGGGGTGGTCGGCTACGCGGTCACGATGCGGGCCGGAGACCTCGCCGACCTGCAGCGGATCGCCGTACACCCGGAGCGCCAGCGGCAGGGGATCGCGCGGGCGCTGCTGGCGGAGGTGCTGAAGCAGGCACGGGACGAGGGCGCGAGCCGCGTCCTGCTCGAGGTGAGCGCGGTCAACGCCGCCGCGATCGCCTTCTACGCAGACGCCGACTTCGTGGAGATCGACCGCCGCCGCAGGTACTACCGGGACGGCAGCGACGCGGTCGTCATGCGGCGCTCGTTGGGGCGCGCCGCGTGCGGCGGGAGAGGATAGGGACATGGCTGACGCAGACGGGCCCCTGGTGCTCGGGGTCGAGACCTCCTGCGACGAGACCGGCGTCGGGATCGTGCGGGGGCACACCCTGCTCGCCGACGCCGTCGCCTCCAGCGTCGACGAGCACGCCCGCTTCGGCGGCGTCGTCCCCGAGGTGGCCTCCCGGGCGCACCTCGAGGCGATGGTGCCCACGATCGAGCGGGCCTGCGACACGGCCGGGGTCGAGCTCGACGACGTCGACGCGATCGCGGTCACCAGCGGTCCCGGCCTCGCCGGCGCGCTCCTGGTCGGCGTCGCCGCCGCCAAGGCCCTCGCGATCGGCCTCGGCAAGCCGATCTACGGCGTCAACCACCTCGCCGCTCACGTCGCCGTCGACCAGCTCGAGCACGGCCCGCTGCCCGAGCCCTGCATCGCCCTGCTCGTCAGCGGCGGCCACTCGTCGCTGCTGCGGGTCGAGGACGTCACCTCGGGCGTCGACCCGCTCGGCGCCAGCATCGACGACGCGGCGGGGGAGGCCTTCGACAAGGTGGCCCGTCTCATCGGCCTGCCGTTCCCGGGCGGCCCGCACGTCGACAGGGCGGCGCGCTCGGGCAGCTCGGTCGCCATCGACTTCCCGCGCGGCCTGACCTCGGGACGCGACCTCGAGCGGCACCGGTTCGACTTCTCGTTCTCCGGTCTCAAGACCGCGGTCGCCCGCTGGGTCGAGGCACGTGAGCGTTCCGGGGAACCGGTGCCGGTGAACGACGTCGCCGCGTCCTTCCAGGAGGCGGTGGTCGACGTCCTCACCCGCAAGGCGGTCGACGCCGCGGTCACCCACGGCATCGACGACATCCTCATCGGCGGCGGGGTCGCGGCGAACTCCCGGCTGCGGGTGGTCGCCGAGGAGCGCGCTGCCGCCAAGGGGATCCGGGTGAGGGTGCCGCGGCCGGGGTTGTGCACCGACAACGGCGCCATGGTCGCCGCCCTCGGCGCCGAGCTCGTCGCCCGGGGACGGACCCCCTCCTCGCTGGACCTGCCCGCCGACAGCAGCATGCCGGTCACGACGATCGTCGCGTGACCGGCACCCGCCGGGGATCTCAGAACCGCGGCCGTTCGGCCAGGGTCAGCGGAGTCGACATGTCCTGCTCGGGTAGGTGTCGGCTGACCGCTCTCGAGCCGTCCGTCGAGCTCGTCGCGGACGAGGGCGTCCAAGTCGCCCTCCACGCACCATGGCCACCACGGTGTCGTCGTTCTCCCAGGTGGCCGGCGCGAGCGCCACCTGGTCCGCGGCTGGGTCGAACTCGACGACCGGCTCGGCCGGTCTCGACGTCCAGGATCACCAGGCCCGCCTGCCCGTACCGTCGGTAGTCCGGGCGCGGCGATCACGTACCGGCCGTCGGGGCTGAACGTGGAGCGAGTAGTCGCAGGTCTTCCACACCAGGTCGGTGGTGCTGTCTCGGGTCCATCACGCCCCAGCAGCTGCCCTCGAGGGGGTTGTAGGGTCGAGACCGGCGACCAGGCCTTCGCCTCCGAGGCGGACGTGCCAGCCGCAGGAGACCCTTGATCGGCTCGGTCGGCCGTCACGGTACGCGGCCGGTCGGGCGGCCCGCCCTGGCAGGTCGTGACGTGGACGACATCACCGGGTCCTCGTCGAGGTAACCGACCGGCCGCACCGAGCCAGTGCCCTCGGGCAGGTCCACGTCACGCTCGCGGTCGTAGGTCGCTCGCTCGGCTCGTCCACGACCACGGTCCGGCCCGGGCCGTTGAAGTCTCGCTCGGACGTAGAGCACCGGCGACCCCTCGGTGTCCGGCCGATCCAGTCCCCGCCGCGCGTCCTGCGGTCACGTTCATGTCTTCGTCCATGAAGACGACGTTCTCGCAGCCGTTGCCGCGTGCCGACGAGGCCGAACCAGCCGTCGGGTACGGCGGCGATCGCCTGTAGACGATGTCGGTGTCGACGGTCGCCGTCGGGCGTCACCGTACTGCTGGTGCGGAAGTAGCGGACGCTGGTCTGCCTCGCCGCGCGCCAGACCCTTGATCGTGAACGGCACCGGCTCGCTCGGGGCGCCAGCGCGGTCGCGGACCGACCCGTCGGTCGGGCTCGCGGAGGCCGACGGCCCGGCGACGTAGCCGGGGGTGTCGGTGCCGTTGTCGTTGAGGGCTGCGGTGACCGCGACACCGGTGGGCAGCGCGATGCTGGCCACCGCGGCGGCGACCGCGCCGGTGACGACCTGGCGGCGGCGCTGCAGCCTCTTCGCGCTGGCCCGGACCGCGGTGAAGGAGACCGGGTGCCCGGCCACGTCCCCGGCACGCTCGCGCAGCTCGCGGGCGAGCAGGTCCTTCTCGTCGAGGTTGTTCATCGCTCCTCCTCCCCGTCTCGGGCAAGCATCGGTTGGGTGTGCACCCGCTCGCGCAGGGCGGCCAGCGCGCGGCTGGACTGGGACTTCACGGTGCCCACCGAGATCCCCAGCAGCGTCGCGACCTCGGCCTCGGACATGTCCTCGTAGAACCGCAGCACCACCACCGCGCGCTGCTTGCGGGGCAGGGTCTGCACGAACTCCCACAGCGCGGCGCTGGTGCCGTCGTCGGGCCGGTCGGTGACCCCGGTCCGGTCCGGGACGGTGTCGGTGCTCACCTCGCGGCGCTTCCACGCCCGGCGCCACAGCGAGTTGTGCTCGTTGACCATGATCCGGCGCACGTACCCGTCGACCAGCTCCCGCTTCTGGACCTTGTCCCACGACAGGTACAGCTTGGCCAGCGAGGTCTGCACCAGGTCCTCGGCGGTGTGCCGGTCCCCGGTCAGCAGGTACGCCGTACGCAACAGGCTCGGCTGACGCGCGGCCATGTACTCCTCGAACTCCACGTCACGAAGCGATCGCGCGGAGGACGCCTGTCCCACATCCACCCCCGTCTGGGCCACGAGCTGCACCTCTTCCACATCCTCCCTGGATTTCTGGGCCCAAGACGCGGAATCCGCCCGATCGGTTGCATCCACGCCGGGCTCGTCGGTCCGAGGCCCTCTTTCCGGGGTAAGTAGGGTGACGACAGAGCAGCAGCGAACACAGGGAGGCACGAGTGCAGCAGGTCCGCGGAGTCATCGCGAGGTCCAAGGGGGCCCCGGTCGAGGTCGTCACGATCAACGTCCCCGACCCCGGTCCGGGCGAGGCCGTCGTGAAGATCCAGGCCTGCGGGGTGTGCCACACCGACCTGCACTACCGCGAGGGCGGGATCAACGACGAGTTCCCGTTCCTGCTCGGCCACGAGGCAGCGGGCGTCGTCGAGGCGGTCGGTGAGGGCGTCGACAACGTCGCTCCCGGAGACTTCGTGGTCCTCAACTGGCGCGCGGTGTGCGGCAACTGCCGCGCCTGCGACCGCGGCGAGCCGTGGTACTGCTTCGCCACGTTCAACGCCGAGCAGAAGATGACGCTCGCCGAGGGGGAGGAGGCCGGCACGCCGTTGACTCCAGCCCTCGGCATCGGTGCCTTCGCGGAGAAGACGCTCGTCCACTCGGGGCAGTGCACGAAGGTCGACCCGTCGGCGGACCCTGCCGCGGTGGGGCTGCTGGGCTGTGGCGTCATGGCCGGCATCGGCGCCGCCATCAACACCGGCCAGGTCAGCCGTGGCCAGTCGGTCGCGGTCATCGGCTGCGGCGGAGTCGGTTCGGCGGCCGTCATGGGTGCCCGGCTCGCGGGCGCGGCCAAGATCATCGCCGTCGACATCGACGACAAGAAGCTGGACTGGGCCCGCGCGATGGGTGCCACCCACACCGTGAACAGCAAGGAGACCGACCCGGTCGAGGCGGTCCAGGAGCTCACCGGCGGCTTCGGTGCCGACGTGGTCATCGACGCGGTCGGCCGCCCGGAGACCTGGAAGCAGGCCTTCTACGCCCGCGACCTCGCCGGGACCGTCGTACTGGTGGGCGTCCCCACGCCCGACATGATGGTGCCCGACATCCCGCTGCTGGACTTCTTCGGGCGCGGCGGCTCGCTGAAGTCGAGCTGGTACGGCGACTGCCTCCCGTCCCGGGACTTCCCGATGCTGGTCGACCTCTACCAGCAGGGCAGGCTGGACCTCGACGCGTTCATCACCGAGCGGATCGGGCTCGACGACGTGGAGGCGGCGTTCGAGCGCATGCACCACGGCGACGTACTCCGGTCCGTCGTCATCCTGTGACCACGACCAGCACGGACCTCGGAGGGAAACACGCATGAGCCAGGACCAGTGCCCGCGCACCCGCATCGACCACACCACGACCAGCGGGACGTTCAGCCTCGACGGTGAGACCTTCGACGTCGAGAACAACGTCTGGGTCGTCGGCGACGACCACGAGTGCGTGGTGATCGACGCGCCCCACGACGTGAGCCGGATCCTGGCCGCCGTCGGCGACCGGCGGGTCAAGGGCATCCTGTGCACCCACGCCCACGACGACCACGTCGAGGTGGCGCCGCGGCTGCGGCAGGAGACCCAGGCGCCGATCTTCCTCCACCCCGACGACCGGCCCCTGTGGGAGCTGACCCACCCCCACGAGCTGTGGGACGTGGACCTCTCCGACGGCCAGATCATCGAGGTCGGCGACATCCGGCTCCAGGTGATCCACACGCCGGGGCACGCGCCCGGGGCGGTCTGCTACTACGCCGAGGACCTCGGCTGCGTCTTCAGCGGTGACACGTTGTTCAACGGCGGGCCCGGCGCGACCGGACGGTCCTTCAGCGACGCGGACACGATCGTCGCCTCGATCCGGGAGCGGCTGTTCGCGCTGCCCGACAGCACGGTCGTGCACACCGGGCACGGCGCGGACACCACGATCGGTGCGGAGAAGGCCAACCTCGGCTGAGCGGGCCGAGCAGATGACGAGCCAGGCCCGTGTCCTGGTGAGCACGCCGGATGCGCCGTGGCTGCCGCCCGGCGGTCGGGCCGATGTCGTGCTGGCCGGTGTCGGCGAGGACCCACCCGAGCCGACGTGCCTGGTGCGCCTGCTCGTCGTTCGCGACGGCGCGGTCCTCGTCGTCGACCGCGCGGTGACGGCGGGGGACTCGACATCCCGACGCGCCGGGTCGGGGACGAGTCCCCGGACGCTGCGCTGCGAGTGCTGGCCGCGGAGACGCCGGAGTCGGTCGGGGAGCCGGCGCTGCTGGGCTACGTGCGCAACGTGGTTCCGACGCAGGCGGACGGCTATCCCTGGCCGGTGCCGGAGGCGCACTTCGCGGTCTGGGTGTCCGACCTGGAGGCCGGCCGAGGCCGGCTTGCGCAGACCGCCAGGTGGCTCGACCGGCACGAGGCCGAGGAGCATCTCGGGGAGCGGCACTGGTGGCCGCTCGCCGCCGCCTACCTGGCCGGGCGTGGAGGGTCCCCGCCGTCCGACTGAGCGTGCCGGCAGCCCGGCGTCAGAGGCGCTCGAGCGCCCGCTTCATGCCGACCTCGGCCTCGTCGCCGAGCTTCTTGAACGCCGGCGCCAGGAGCGGAGCGAGGTACTTCGCGAGGCCCTTGAACTCGAACTCCGCCAGGTAGTTCACCTCGGTGCCGGTCGGCGTCTCGCGGAAGGTCATCGTGTCGTGGGCGACGACGGTCTTGTTCTCCCCGCGCAGCGCGAGCTCCTGCAAGGGCACGAGCCGCTCCACGACGTAGGTGAGCTCGGTCTCGCGCCCGGCGAACTTCGAGGTGTTGCGGTACGCCGTACCGACACCCCCGTCGCCGCTCGCGCGCACGGTCTGCACCGTGCCCGGGTCCCACTCGTTGGTGGTCGTGAAGTCGCTGAGGTAGGCGAACACGTCGGCCAGCGGACGGTCGACGGTGACGGTGCGCTCGATCGTGGTCATGCTGTCGAGGCTAGCCAGTACCCGGTGAGACCCGACTAGGGTCGGGGATCACAGGTTGAACGCGCGCCAGGGGGGAACGAGGACACCGTGATCGCCACCTACCGCCTGCAGCTCCATGCCGGCTTCACCTTCGCCGACGCCGAGGCCCAGGTCCCGTACCTCGCCAGGCTCGGAGTCAGCCACCTCTACCTCTCGCCGATCCTCCAGGCGGTGCCCGGTTCGCTGCACGGCTACGACGTGCTCGACCACACGCGCGTCAACGAGGAGCTCGGCGGTGAGGCCGGCCTGCTGTCCCTCGCGGACACGGCACGGGCGCACGGCCTCGGCATCGTGGTCGACGTGGTGCCGAACCACATGGCCTTCGTCGCGCCCGAGCACTCCAACGCCCCGTTGTGGACCACCCTGCGCGACGGCCGCGACGCGGAGACCGCGCACTGGTTCGACATCGACTGGGACGCGGGCGACGGACGGCTCGGCCTGCCGATCCTGGGCGGCACGCTCGAGGAGGCGCTCGAGGCCGGCGAGATCACGCTCGGCGAGTACGACGGGCAGCCGGTCGTGCGCTACTACGACCACGTGCTGCCCATCGCCCCGGGGACGGAGAGCGACGACGTCGCCGAGGTCCTCGCCAAGCAGCACTACGAGCTGGCCAACTGGCGCGACAGCGACGCCATGCTGAACTACCGGCGCTTCTTCGACGTCACCGAGCTGATCGCCGTCCGGGTGGAGCTGCCGGACGTGTTCGAGGCGACGCACCGCCTGCTCCTGGACCTGAACCGCCGCCGGATCATCGAGGGGTTCCGGATCGACCACCCCGACGGGCTGGCCGACCCCGAGGGCTACCTGCGCCAGCTGCGCGAGGCCACCGCGGTGGGCACCGGCATCTGGGTGGAGAAGATCCTCGAGAAGGACGAGCGGCTGCCGCGGGCGTGGCCGTGCGACGGCACCACCGGCTACGACGCGATGACCGCGGTGACCGGCGCGCTCGTGGACCCCGCCGCCCTCGACGTGCTCGACGAGTGCTGGGTCCAGGCCGGCGGCGGGCTCGACCTGGAGATCGCGGTCGAGCGGGCCAAGCGCAAGGTCGTCGACGACCTCCTCGCGCCCGAGGTGCACCGGCTGACCCGCCGCGCCTGCGAGGCGGTTCCGGACCTCGACGAGGAGCGAACCCGCGAGGCCGTGGTCGAGCTGCTGGTGGCCAGCGAGGTCTACCGCGCCTACATCCGGCCCGACCATCGACTCACCCCGCTCGCCCGCAAGCGGATCCAGCAGGCCCGGGAGGAGGCCGTCGCCGCCCGGCCGGACCTGGCGCGCGAGCTCGACGCGCTCGCCGAGCTGGCCAAGGCGGAGGACGCCGACGAGAACTCCCAGGACTTCGCGATCCGGCTGCAGCAGACCTGGGGCCCGGTGATGGCCAAGGGCATCGAGGACACCACGTTCTACCGGTGGCACCGGCTGGTGGCCCTCAACGAGGTCGGCGGCGACCCGGGGGTCCTCGAGCACGCGAGCCCCGACATCCTGCACACCTGGGCGGCGAACCAGCAGGAGTCCTGGCCGCTCGGGATGACCACGCTGTCGACCCACGACACCAAGCGCAGCGAGGACGTGCGAGCCCGGCTGCTCGCCGTCGCCCAGGACACCATCGCCTGGGAGGACTGCTCCAAGGCGTTCCGGGAGGCCGCCGACGCGGCGCGCGTCGACCGGCCGACGGCGCACCTGCTGTGGCAGACGATGGTGGGCGCCGGCCCGCTCCCGCAGGACCGCCTGCACGGCTACCTGACGAAGGCGATGCGCGAGGCCAAGCGCCACACCGCCTGGGTGGACGGCAACCCCGACTACGAGGCGCGGGTGCTCGCGTTCGCCGACGAGGCGGCAGCGCCCGGACCGCTCCGGACCGCGGTGGACGAGGCGGTGCTCGAGAACCAGGAGGGCATCCGGGCCACCGTGCTCGGCCAGAAGCTGCTCCAGCTGCTGCTGCCCGGCACCGCCGACACCTACCAGGGCTGCGAGGTCGTGAACCTCTCCCTGGTCGACCCCGACAACCGTCGCCCCGTCGACTACACCGACCTGGTGGACCGTCTCGAACGCCTCGAGCAGGAGCGGCCGCTCAACCTCGACGACGAGAAGATGCTCGTCACCTCCCGGGCGCTGCGGGTCCGCCGAGAGCTCCGGGAGTGCTTCGGCGACAACGCGTCCTACGAGCCGCTGCCCACGAGCAGTGAGCACGCTCTCGGCTTCATCCGCACCGGGCGGGTGGCCGCGGTGGTCACCCGCGCACCGCGGCGCCTCGCGGACACGGGAGGCTGGAAGGACCAGACGGTCACGCTCCCGCCGGGCACCTGGCGTGACGAGCTCACCGGCAGTATCCACGCCGGAGGCTCCGACGTCCGGTGCGCCGACCTGTTCGCCCGGCTGCCCGTCGCCCTGCTCGTCGCCCGATGACTCGCCGCCCCCTGAAAGGAGTCGTCCATGCGTGAGTTCACGGTGTGGGCACCCCGGGCCCGCTCGGTCGACCTGCTGCTGCCGGAGGGGCGCCACCCGATGTCCGCGGGGGAGGGCGGGCACTGGCACCTCACCGTCGAGGTGGCACCCGACTCGACGTACGCCTTCTCGCTCGACGGGGGAGACCCACGCCCCGACCCGCGCGGCCTCAGGCTCCCCGACGGACCGCATGGCTGGTCGCAGCTGTTCGACCCCGCGGAGTTCGCCTGGACCGACACCCGGTGGACCGGGGTCCAGCTCGACGGTGCGGTGATCTACGAGCTGCACGTCGGGACCTTCACCCGCGAGGGAACCCTCGACGCCGCCGTCGAGCGGCTCGACCACCTCGTCGACCTCGGCGTCGGGTACGTCGAGCTGATGCCGCTCGCGCCGTTCCCGGGCACGCACGGCTGGGGGTACGACGGCGTCGCGCCCTATGCGGTGCACGAGGTGTACGGCGGACCCGCCGCCCTCCAGCGGTTCGTGGATGCCGCGCACTCCCGCGGCATCGCGGTCTGCCTCGACGTGGTCTACAACCACCTGGGACCCGACGGCAACTACCTGGGTGAGTTCGGGCCCTACCTGACCGACACCCACCACACCCCCTGGGGTGCGGCGCTGAACCTCGACGCACCCGACAGCGAGCCGGTCCGGCGGTGGGTGCTCGACAACGTGCGGCAGTGGCTGCGCGACTTCCACGTCGACGCGCTCCGGCTCGACGCCGTGCACGAGCTGCACGACGACCGCGCCCTCCACCTGCTCGAGGAGATGTCCCGCGAGGTCGACGAGCTCGCGCTGGCGGAGGGGCGGCGCCTGTTCCTCATCGCGGAGTCCGACCGCAACGACCCTCGCACGGTCACCCCGCGCGGCCGCGGAGACGCGGTCGGCGGGATCGGCCTCCACGCCCAGTGGGCCGACGACGTCCACCACGCGCTGCACGTCGCCCTCACCGGGGAGACCCAGGGCTACTACGCGGACTTCGCCGACCCCGGCGCCCTCGAGAAGGCGATGCGCTCGCCGTTCTTCCACGACGGCACGTGGTCGTCGTTCCGCGGCCGCAGGCACGGCCGCCCGGTCGACGCGGCCACGGTGCCCGGCTGGCGGTTCGTCGCGTCGCTGCAGACGCACGACCAGGTCGGCAACCGGGCGACCGGCGACCGGATCTCGGCGACCCTCCCCGCCGGCCTGCTCGCCTGCGGCGCCGCCCTGCTGCTGACCTCGCCCTGGACGCCGATGCTGTTCATGGGGGAGGAGTGGGGCGCGAGCACGCCGTGGCAGTACTTCACGGACCACACCGACCCCGACCTCGGCGAGGCCGTCAGACAGGGCCGGCGGTCGGAGTTCGCCTCCCACGGCTGGGACGAGAACGACGTGCCCGACCCCCAGGACCCCGCGACGTTCGAGGCGTCCAGGCTCGACTGGTCCGAGGTGGCCGAGGGCGACCACGCACGCCTGCTGCAGTGGTACCGCGACCTGATCCGGCTGCGCCGCGAGCGGCGTGACCTCCGCGACCCCCGCCTCGACCTGGTCCGCACCCGGCACGACCGGGAGACCGGCCTGCTCGTCCTCCGGCGCGGGGAGCACCAGGTGCTGGTGAACCTCGGCGAGGAGCCCGCCCGGGCCGAGGCCGACGGCAAGGTCCTGCTCAGCTGGGAGCCCGGGGTCGAGCCGGCCGACGGGGCCGTCGAGGTGCCGGGCCGCTCGGCCGTCATCCTCGCACCGTGAGGATTGGCCCCCGGTCGGCTCGACTTGAGAGGATCGTTGCGATGACCGCGAGGAGAACCGCCGCAGCCCTGGCCGGGCTGTGCCTCGTGCTGTCGGCGTGCTCCGCGGCGACCGACGACGAGCCCCGCGGAGAGGCCGCCCAGCACGTCGCCTCGACCAGGGTCTCGGAGTCGCCGTCCCCGACGCCCACCCCGACCCCCGACCCGACGCCGCCGACCGGCAAGGTGGCCCGCTCGGCGGGTGAGGCCGACGGCTGGGGACCCACCCCGGAGGTGCTGCGACGCGCCGAGCGGATGGCCGGACGGCTCTCGCTCGCACGGCTGGCCGGCCAGGTCATCGTCGCGGAGTACGACGGGCGGCGGGCACCGAGCTCGCTGGTGAACGGGCTGCACCTCGGAGGCGTCATCGTGATGTCCGACAACGTCGGCACCACCGCCCAGCTCCGTCGCAGCAACCGTGCCCTGCAGGACGCCGCGCGCAAGGCCGGCCGGCGCTGGCCGGTCTTCATCGGCGTCGACCAGGAGGGCGGGATCGTCGAGCGGGTCAAGGGCCGCGCGACCCGGTTCCCGACGTTCATGAGCGCCGGCGCGGCCCGCGACACCGGCCTGACCGAACGCGCAGCGGCCGCCAGCGGGGCCGAGCTGTCCGACCTCGGGTTCAGCGTCGTGTTCGCACCGGCCGCCGACGTCACCTCCGGCCCCGGCGACCCGACGATCGGGTCGCGGTCGGCCGGGAGCCGGCCCGAGGTCGTCGCGCGGCAGATGAACGCCGCCGTCGACGGTTACCTCTCGGCCGGGATCCTGCCCGTCATCAAGCACTTCCCCGGACACGGATCGGTCCCCGCCGACAGCCACACCGAGCTGCCGGTCCAGGACAAGAGCCTGCGCCGGCTGCGCGCGAGCGACCTCGTGCCGTTCCGCGCCGGCGTCGAGGGGGGTGTCCCGTCGGTGATGGTCGGCCACATCGACGTACGCGCGGTGGACCCGGGCCGGCCGTCGACCGTCTCGCGCAAGGTGGTGCGGGGGATGCTGCGCCGCGACCTCGGCTTCGACGGACTCGTGGTCACCGACGCGATGAACATGGCCGCCGTCGCCGACCGGTACTCCAGCGGCGAGGCGGCGGTCCGCGCCCTCCAGGCGGGCAACGACGTCGTACTCATGCCGCCCAGCCCGGCCGCGGCGCGCGAGGGGATCGTCGACGCCGTGCGGTCCGGACGGCTCTCGCGGACCCGCCTCGAGCAGGCGGCGGCGCGCCAGATCGCGGTCCTGCTGCACCAGCGCGAGGTCGAGCCGGAGATCACCCGCAAACCCGGCACGAGCGGGCGCGCGTCGTACCGGCTCTCCGCGGGAGCCGCCACGGTCGCCAGCGGCCCCTGCCGCGGCCGGCTCGTCGGGCGGTCCGTGCAGGCCTTCGGGCCCGACGCCGCGGTGGCACGCTTCCACGCGGCGGCGGAGAAGGCGGGGCTGCGCACGGGGTCGGGCACCAGCGTCGCGCTGGTCGGGTACGGCGGCTCCGGGACGCGTGCCGACGTCGTGGTCACGATGGACACGCCCTACGCCCTGGGCAGCAGCTCCGCCCGTATCGCGAAGATCGCGATGTACGGCGACACCCGCGGCGCCATGCGCGCGCTCGTCCGCGTGCTGCTCGGCCGGGACCGCGCCGACGGCCACCTGCCGGTCCCCGTCGGCAACGTCGCCCGACGTGGCTGCTGAGCGCTCCGCCGCGGGCCCGCCGGCGGCGGGATCACCCCAGGTCGTAGTGCAGCACCAGCTCGTAGCCGTCCTCGCTGTGGCCGCCGATGACCAGGTCCGCCCGACCTCGGAGGCTCTCGAGCCCGCCGGTGCCCAGACCGGGCACGACCTCGAGCCGGGCGCGCACCGAGCCCGCGTCCTGGTCCCCGACGTGGCGCAGCACGAAGGAGCCCTCGTGCCCGTCGAGGGAGCCCTCGAAGCGCTCGAAGCCGAGCACCGGCGCGGCGTCGCCGGCCTTGTAGGTGATCAGGTACACCATCGTCGACGAGCCCTCGAGGGCCCCGGTGTAGCGGTAGGAGCTCTCCACGCGGGTGAGCCCGCGGTCGGGGTAGTAGGTCTCGCCGCTCGTCGTGCCCGTGCCGTCGATGTCGGTCAGGAGCTGCTCGGTCCACGACGCCGGCTCGAACCTGCAGGCCGCCTGGTGCGCATAGGTCTTCTCGTCCATGACGGCCAAGCTAGGCGCTGCGCGACCGGCCGGTCTTGAACAAAGGCGACGGCTAGCATCGGTGCTCGTGACCAGCCCGGAGCAGAGCCCGCGAGGCCGCCCGGAGGCCATCGTCCGGCCGCGGGCGGGCGCGGAGGTCTTCACGGTCGAGCGGATCGCGCCGAGCGAGGAGCTCGCCGCGTTCGTCGACTACCACTGGCTGGTGCGGTGGGACGTCCCGGGCACGCATCGCCAGCAGGTCGTGCCCCAGCCGCGGGTGCACGTGGCGGCGGAGCACGGCCGCCTGCTCGTCCACGGGGTCAGCCGCGAGCCGTTCGAGCGGGTCCTGACCGGCCGCGGTCTCGTGCTCGGGGCTGCGTTCCACCCCGCCGGGTTCCGTCCGCTCCTCGGGCGGTCCGTGGGAGCCCTGTCCGGCACGGTCGGCCCAGGGCGCGAGGTGCTCGGACCGGACGACCGCGAGGCGGCAGCGGCGATCCTCGCCGACGGCCCGGACAGCGAGCTCGTCGAGGCGCTGGAGGCCTACCTGCTCGCGACCGGGCCGAAGCCGGACGAGACCGCCGGCTGGGTCAACGGCCTCGTGGCGGAGGCCGAGCGGCGGCGCGACATCAGCCGGGCCGAGCAGCTCGCGGACGTCGCGGGGGTCAGCCTGCGGTCGCTCCAGCGGGTGTTCACCGAGTACGTCGGGATCGGCCCCAAATGGGTCATCCAGCGGTTCCGGATCCTCGAGGCCGCGGCAGCCGCGCTGTCCGACGCGCCCGTCGACTGGGCGGTGCTCGCCCAGGACCTGGGGTTCAGCGACCAGGCGCACCTGACCCGCGTGTTCACCCAGGTGGTCGGGACCCCGCCGGCGACGTACCGCCGCGACCCCGGCACCTGAGCCGGGTCAGGAGGTGCGGATCGGGCGCACCAGCAGGGCCGTCCCCTTGTCGGCCACGCGGGTGAGCACCAGCGTCGCGTCCTGCTCGCCGTGCAGGGCGAGCCGCTTGCGGAGGTCCTCGGGCACCACGTCGACGCCGCGCTTCTTGATGGTCAGCCGGCCGATGCCGCGTTCGCGCAGCGCCGCCTTGAGCGGCTTCTCACGGAAGGGGAGCACCTCCATCACCTCGTAGCCCTTCGCGAACGGGGTCGAGTAGGCCTCGTCGCCGGTGACGTAGGCGATGTGCGCGTCGACGAGCCCGCCGTGGACCCCTGCGGCGACCGCGGTGACGAGGCCGGCCCGGATCACCGCGTCGTCGGGCTCGTAGAGGTAGCGGCCCACCTCGCGCACCGACCGCTCAGCGGGGTCGTCCTCGTCGGTCAGCGTGGCCAGCCCGTGCGGCCGGATCACGGTCGCGCGCCGGCGGACCGTGGCCAGCTGGGGAGACCACAGCACCGCCTCCTTGAGGTCGCCCTCGTCGCTGACCCACTCGGCCTCGACACCCTCGGGGACCAGGTCGTGGGGGATGCCCGGCGCGACCTTGACGACCGACGGCCGGAGCAGCAGCCGCTCGACGAAGGACCAGGGCGGTGAGTAGGCGTCGGGGTCGAAGACCCGCCCCCGGTCGGTACGACGGGCGGGGTCGGCGAACACCACGCCGAAGCCGGACAGGTCGAGAGCCTCCGCGTCGGCGACCTGCACCGCCCCGCCGAGCTCCAGGGCGGTGAGGTTGGCGGAGGCCACGGCCACCCGCAGCGGGTCCCGGTCGATCCCGGCGGCGGTGAGGCCGGCGCGGGAGAAGGCGATGAGGTCGCCGCCGATGCCGCAGCCGATGTCGAGCACCGACGACGGCTGAGCGGCGGCGACCCGGGCCGCCCGGTGCTCCGCGACCCGCAGGCGCGTGGACTGCTCGAGGCCGTCGGGGGTGAAGTACATCGAGTCCGCGAGGTCCCCGAACTTCGCCCTGGCCCGGCGCCTCAGCTCGACCTGGGTCATCGCCGCCGCGACGTGCTCGGGGGAGTGGTCACGGCGCAGCTGGGTGGATGCCGCGAGGGCGTGGTCGGGCTGCCCGTCGTACACCTTGACGGCGCGGGCGAGCAGGCCCCGGCCCTCGTCTGACAGCAACCACCGGAACGCGTCGAGATCCACGGGCCTCAGTCTGGCACTCGACTTGACCGAGTGCTAATCCCGGAATAGATTCGCAGTTAGCACTCTCCTTGTGAGGGTGCCAGCGCTTGCAGGACGCACGACCCCCGCGACGGCGTGCGCGAAGCAAGCACCCATCAGCCATGTGAACCTCTCGTAAACGAGAAAGTGGAGGTCGACATCGTGTCGGTCAACATCAAGCCGCTCGAGGACCGCATCGTCGTCAAGCCGCTCGACGCCGAGCAGACCACGGCTTCCGGCCTGGTCATCCCGGACACCGCGAAGGAGAAGCCCCAGGAGGGCGAGGTCGTCGCCGTCGGTCCGGGTCGCTTCAACGACGACGGTGACGAGCGCATCCCGATGGACATCAACGTCGGCGACAAGGTCATCTACAGCAAGTACGGCGGCACCGAGGTGAAGTACTCCGGCGAGGAGTTCCTCATCCTGTCCGCCCGCGACGTGCTCGCGGTCATCGGCTGAGCGCAGCCGGTAGCGAAGATCTCTGCGACACCGCCCCGGGCGGCCTGACACGTTCGGGCCCTCGGGGCTGTGTCGTTCCACAGCCCAACCGGAAAGGTTGAAGTCTCACGATGCCGAAGATTCTTGAGTTCGACGAGCACGCCCGGCGTTCGCTCGAGCGAGGTGTCGACACCCTCGCCAACGCGGTGAAGGTGACCCTCGGTCCCAAGGGGCGCTACGTCGTCCTCGACAAGAAGTGGGGCGCGCCCACGATCACCAACGACGGTGTCACCGTCGCCCGTGAGATCGAGTGCGACGACCCGTTCGAGAACCTCGGTGCGCAGCTGTGCAAGGAAGTTGCCACCAAGACCAACGACGTCGCCGGTGACGGTACGACGACCGCCACGGTGCTCGCCCAGGCCATGGTCCACGAGGGCCTTCGCGCCGTCGCCGCGGGTGCCAACCCGATGGGCCTCAAGCGCGGCATGGACCTCGCGGTGGAGGCCGTGGGCAACGCCCTGCGCGACGCCGCCCGCGACGTCGACTCCAAGGAGGACATGGCCGCCGTCGCGACCGTCTCCTCGCGCGACTCGGTCATCGGCGAGCTGATCGCCGAGGCCTTCGACAAGGTCGGCAAGGACGGTGTCATCACCGTCGAGGAGTCCAACACCATGGGCACCGAGCTCGAGTTCACCGAGGGCATGCAGTTCGACAAGGGCTACATCTCGCCCTACTTCGTCACCGACGCCGAGCGCATGGAGTGCGTCCTCGACGACCCGTACATCCTGCTCCACCAGGGCAAGATCTCCGCGATCGCCGAGCTGCTCCCGCTGCTCGAGAAGGTCATCCAGGCCGGCAAGCCGCTGTTCATCCTCGCCGAGGACGTCGAGGGCGAGGCGCTCTCGACCCTGGTCGTGAACAAGATCCGCGGCACGTTCAACGCCGCCGCGGTCAAGGCTCCCGCCTTCGGTGACCGCCGCAAGGCGATGATGCAGGACATCGCGACCCTGACCGGCGGTCAGGTCGTCTCCGCCGAGGTCGGCCTCAAGCTCGACCAGGTCGGTCTCGAGGTCCTCGGCCAGGCCCGCCGCGTGGTGATCACCAAGGACAACACCACGATCGTCGACGGTGCCGGCAAGCCCGACGAGGTCGACGCCCGGGTCAACCAGATCAAGGCCGAGATCGAGTCCACCGACTCCGACTGGGACCGCGAGAAGCTCCAGGAGCGGCTCGCGAAGCTCGCCGGTGGTGTCTGCGTGATCCGCGTGGGTGCCGCGACCGAGGTCGAGCTCAAGGAGAAGAAGCACCGCATCGAGGACGCCGTCTCCGCGACCCGCGCCGCGATCGAGGAGGGCATCGTCGCCGGCGGTGGCTCGGCCATCGTCCACGCCGTCTCGGTGCTCGAGGACAACCTCGGCCTCGACGGCGACGAGAAGATGGGCGTCATGGTGGTCCGCAAGGCCGCCGACGAGCCGCTGCGCTGGATCGCCGAGAACGGTGGCGAGAACGGCTACGTCATCGTCGCCAAGGTCCGCGAGGCCGGCGTCGGCCACGGCTACAACGCCGCCACCGGTGAGTACGGCGACCTCGTCGCCCAGGGCGTGCTCGACCCGGTCAAGGTGACCCGCTCCGCGCTGGTCAACGCCTCCTCCATCGCGGGCATGCTGCTCACGACCGAGACCCTGGTCGTCGAGAAGCCCGAGGAAGAGGACGAGACCCCCGCCGCGGCCGGTCACGGCCACGGCCACGGTCACTGATCCACACCACCACGAACGCCGCTCGCGCCCTCCGGGGCCGGGCGGCGTTCTGCGTCTCCGGCGCCCGGGCCAGGGCCAAGACGACGTGCAGTCAAGCCGTACGACGGGCCGGCCCACGCGGCGGCCCGGCCCGACCGGCCCCCGAGTGCACGTCCGAAGGGCCGTCGCCCCGCATGGACCGGACCGGCCGCGTCTCTGGCGGCTCGGTAGACTGGACATCTGCTCTCCCACGCTCCGGAAGGCCCCATGAACCTCACTCCCGCCGGCGTCCCCGACAAGTTCGCAGCCCTCGGTCTCACCTACGACGACGTCCTGCTCCTGCCGGGGGAGACCGACGTCATCCCGAGCGAGGTCGACACCACGACCCGGCTCACCCGCGAGCTCGACATCAACATCCCGCTGGTCTCCAGCGCGATGGACACCGTCACCGAGTCGCGGATGGCGATCGCCATGGCCCGTCAGGGCGGGATCGGCATCCTGCACCGCAACCTGTCGATCGAGGACCAGGCCTACCAGGTCGACCTGGTGAAGCGGACCCAGACCGGCATGATCCCCAACCCGGTCACGATCCACGCGAAGGCGACGCTGGAGGAGTTCGACGAGCGCTGCGGCGAGTACCGCGTCTCCGGCCTGCCGGTCGTCGAGGAGGACGGCACCCTCATCGGCATCATCACCAACCGCGACCTGCGCTTCCTCCCGGTCGCCGAGTGGGCCACCACCCGGGTCGCGGACGTGATGACGAAGATGCCGCTGGTCACGGCGCCCGTCGGGATCAGCCGCGACGAGGCGACCGACATCCTGCGCCGGCACAAGCTCGAGCGGCTTCCGCTGGTCGACGAGCACGGCAAGCTCGCCGGCCTGATCACCGTCAAGGACTTCGTCCGCGGCGAGCAGTACCCCAACGCCTCGAAGGACGCCGTCGGCCGGCTCCTCGTCGGCGCGGCGATCGGCTACTTCGGCGACGCCTGGGAGCGTGCCACCACCCTGGTCGAGGCCGGCGTGGACGTGCTCGTCCCGGACGTGGCCAACGGCCACGCCCGCCTGATGCTCGAGATGATCGACCGCCTCAAGAAGGACCCCGCCACCCGCCACGTCCAGGTCATCGGGGGCAACATCGCCACCCGTGCGGGTGCCCAGGCGCTCGTCGACGCCGGAGCGGACGCCGTCAAGGTCGGTGTCGGGCCGGGCTCGATCTGCACCACCCGCGTCGTCGCCGGCGTCGGCGTCCCGCAGATCACCGCGGTCTACGAGGCCTCCCTCGCGGCCCGGCCGGCCGGGGTCCCGGTGATCGCCGACGGCGGCCTGCAGTACTCCGGCGACATCGCCAAGGCCCTCGTCGCGGGCGCCGACTCGGTGATGGTGGGCTCGTTGCTCGCCGGCTGCGAGGAGAGCCCCGGCGACCTGATCTTCGTCAACGGCAAGCAGTACAAGGCCTACCGCGGCATGGGCTCGATCGGCGCCATGGCGTCGCGGGGCAAGAAGTCGTTCTCGAAGGACCGCTACTTCCAGGCCGACGTCTCCAGCGACGACAAGATCGTCGCCGAGGGCATCGAGGGCCAGGTCGCCTACCGCGGCCCGCTCGCGAACGTCGCGCACCAGCTCGTCGGCGGCCTGCACCAGTCGATGTTCTACGTCGGCGCGCGCAGCATCCCCGAGCTGCAGGAACGCGGCCAGTTCGTGCGGATCACGTCGGCCGGTCTCAAGGAGAGCCACCCGCACGACGTGCAGATGGTCGTCGAGGCACCCAACTACTCCAGCCGCTGACCCGGATAGAGTCCTGACGTGACCGAGATCGAGATCGGCCGTGCCAAGCGCGGCCGCCGCGCGTACTCCTTCGACGACCTGGCGATCGTGCCCAGCCGCCGCACCCGCGACCCCGAAGAGGTCTCGACCGCCTGGCAGATCGACGCCTACCGGTTCGAGATCCCGATCGTCGCCGCGCCGATGGACTCCGTGATGTCGCCGGCGACCGCGGTCGCGTTCGGCAAGTACGGCGGCCTCGGCGTCCTCGACCTCGAGGGCCTGTGGACGCGGTACGACGACCCGACGGACCTTCTCGTCGAGGTCGGCCGGCTCCGCGGCCAGGCGGCCACCCGCCGGATGCAGGAGATCTACTCCGAGCCGATCAAGCCCGAGCTGATCACCGCGCGCCTGAAGCAGATGCGCGAGGCCGGCGTCACCGTCGCCGGCTCGCTGTCCCCTCAGCGCACCAAGGAGTTCGGCCAGACGGTGGTCGACGCCGGGGTCGACATGTTCGTGATCAGGGGTACGACGGTCTCCGCCGAGCACGTCTCCGGCCAGACCGAGCCCCTGAACCTCAAGGAGTTCATCTACGAGCTCGACGTCCCGGTCATCGTCGGCGGCTGTGCGACGTACCAGGCCGCCCTCCACCTGATGCGCACCGGCGCCGCCGGCGTCCTCGTCGGGTTCGGCGGGGGAGCGGCGCACACCACGCGCACCGTGCTCGGCGTCGCCGTCCCGATGGCCTCCGCGGTGGCCGACGTGGCGGCAGCCCGCCGCGACTACCTCGACGAGTCCGGCGGACGCTACGTGCACGTCATCGCGGACGGCTCGATCGGCCGCAGCGGCGACGTGGCGAAGGCGATCGCCTGCGGCGCCGACGCCGTGATGATCGGCTCGCCGCTCGCCCGCGCCGAGGAGGCACCCGGCGGTGGTTTCCACTGGGGCGCGGAGGCCTGGCACTCCAAGCTCCCGCGTGGTGAGCGCGTGGAGATCGGCAGCGTCGGCAGTCTCGAGCAGATCCTGTTCGGCCCCTCGCAGGTCGCCGACGGCACGATGAACCTCGTCGGGGCGCTGCGCCGCGCGATGGCCACCACGGGCTACACCGAGCTCAAGGAGTTCCAGCGCGTGGAGGTCGTGGTCCAGTGACCACGGGCAGCCGGTGAGCGCAACGTTGCGCGTCGCGGCTGCGCAGGCGACCTCCGTCCCCGGCGACGTCGACGCGAACGTCGCCACAGCCGCGTCCCTCGTCGCGTCGGCCGCGGGCCGGGGCGCGCGGGTCGTCGTGCTGCCCGAGCTGTTCCTCACCGGCTACGCCCCCGAGACCTGGAGCCTCGAGACCGCCCTCACCCCTTCAGACCCGCGGCTCGCCCCGCTCCGCGAGGTCGCGCGAGAGCGCGACGTCGTCGTGGTCGCCGGCGCGGCGGTACGACGGGGGAGCGGCGACGACCCGGCCGACCCGGTGACGCTGAGCCTGCTCGTCGTCGACCCGGCGGGTGACGTCGCGGCGCCGTACGACAAGCAGCACCTGTTCGACAGCGAGCGGAAGTTCTTCACGCCCGGAGAGCACGGCGCCAGCGTCGTCGTCGACGGCTGGGAGCTCGGCCTGGGCATCTGCTACGACGGCTGCTTCCCCGAGCACGCCGCGGCGGCCGCCCGTGACGGTGCCCGCGCGTACCTCTGCCCGTCGGCGTACTTCGTGGGCTCCGACCACCGCCGCGACCTGTACTACGCCGCCCGGGCGCTGGACAACGGCATCTACGTCGTGTTCTCGGGGCTGGTCGGTCGCTGTGGCGGCTTGGAGCTCAGCGGCGGCAGCGCCGTCTACGACCCCGAGGGAAGGCCGGTGGCCAGGACCGCCGACGGGGACCCCGCGATCGTCGTCGCCGACCTGGACGCCGCCGAGGTCGCCCGCGTCCAGGAGCTGAACCCCATCGGGCGGGACCGGATCTCCTCGCTCGGCACGCGCAACCGGCTGGACCTGGGGGCCCGATGACGCACGACGGACGGCTCGGCCCCGGAGAGCGTGAGCAGGCTCTCGAAGCGGCTGGAGAGCACCGAGGTCGACGTGCTCGTCGTGGGTGGTGGGATCACCGGGGTGGGCACCGCGCTCGACGCGGTCACCCGCGGGCTGAGCGTCGGCCTCCTCGAGCAGCGCGACTTCGCCTCCGGCACCTCGTCGCGGTCCAGCAAGCTCGTCCACGGCGGGCTGCGGTACCTCGAGATGCTCGACTTCGGCCTCGTCCGCGAGGCCCTCCAGGAGCGCGGGCTGCTGCTCACCCGCCTGGCACCGCACCTGGTCAAGCCGGTGTCGTTCCTGTACCCGCTGGCCCACCGCGGCTGGGAGCGGCCCTACGTCGGGGCCGGTCTCGCGCTCTACGACGCCATGGCGATGGCCGGCAAGTACGACATGGGCGTCCCACGGCACCGGCACCTGTTCCGCCGGCAGGTCCGGCGGATCGCCCCCGACTTCAAGGTCGACGAGCTCGCCGGCGCGATCCGCTACTACGACGCGCAGGTCGACGACGCGCGGCTCGTCGTCACGATCGCCCGCACCGCCGCTTCCCACGGCGCCCTGTGCGTCAACCGCACCAAGGTCGTCGGCTTCCTCCGCGAGGGCGAGCGGGTGACCGGCGTACGCGCCGTCGACCTCGAGACCGGCCGGGAGCTCGACGTGCGCGCTCGCGTGGTCGTGAACGCCGCGGGCGTGTGGACCGACGAGATCCAGGAGATGGTCGGCGGCCGAGGCGCGCTCCACGTGCAGGCCAGCAAGGGAATCCACCTCGTCGTGCCGCGCGACCGGATCCGTTCCGAGACCGGCCTGATCATGCGCACGTCGGTCTCGGTGCTGTTCGTGATCCCGTGGGGCCGGCACTGGATCGTGGGTACGACGGACACACCCTGGGACCTCGACAAGGCGCACCCCGCGGCGTCGCGGCGCGACATCGAGTACCTCCTCGCCGAGGTCAACAAGATCCTCCGGGAGCCGTTGTCCCACGAGGACGTCGAGGGCGTGTACGCCGGTCTCCGGCCGCTGCTCTCCGGGGAGTCGGAGCCGACCAGCCGGATCTCCCGCGAGCACACGGTCGTCACGCCCGTCCCGGGACTCGTGATCATCGCCGGCGGGAAGCTCACGACCTACCGCGTGATGGGACGCGACGCGGTCGACGCCGCCGCCCACTCGCTCGGGGGAGTGGTGCCCGATTCGATCACGGACCGGGTGCCGCTCGCCGGTGCCGAGGCCTACGAGACCCGCGTCAACCAGCGAGTCGCGCTCGCGAGGCGCTCCGGGCTGCACCCCGCCAGGATCGACCACCTGCTCAACCGGTACGGCGACCTGGTCGACGAGCTCCTCGACCTCATGGCGCAGCGGCCCGAGCTCGCCGCCCCCCTGCCCGGGGCCGACGACTACCTGGCGGCCGAGGTCGTCTACGCGGTGACCCACGAGGGCGCCCGGCACCTCGACGACGTCCTCACCCGGCGCACCCGCATCTCCATCGAGACCTTCGACCGCGGCATCCACGCGGCCGGGCCGGCGGCCGACCTGATGGCGGGCGTGCTCGGCTGGGACGGGACACGACGTGACGTCGAGGTGGACCACTACCTGAGGCGGGTCGAGGCGGAGCGGCAGAGCCAGCTCGCGCTCACCGACCAGGAGGCCGACGAGGCCCGCGTCAGCGCCCCCGACATCGTCTGAAATTCCGGGAAACAGGCGCGTTCGAGCTCGGGAACCGCTCGTGACCGGGGCCACAGGTTTCCGATTTGACGATGCGGGAAAGCCGCCCGTAATGTTCTCTCTGTCGCCGGGTGCGGCGGAGCGCAAGGCCGAGAGGCGGGGCGCTCGGCCCCAGCGAAAACCCAAACACTTCACCTCAACCGAGGTGGGTCGAGTGCGCGCATCAGCGGCCTCGGATCAGCTCGGTGGGACTGCGGTGCGCGGGGCCGGAACAGCAGAACCCCGGATTTGACCGGGCGAAGCAGGACCGGTAAGTTTGATCAGGTTGCCCCAGACCGAGGCCCGTAAGGGTTGAGGGTGGTGCGCGTTTGATCTTTGAGAACTCAACAGTGTGCTAAAAGTCGACGAATTAATTTGTATCGCCAGTCGGCAGGCTGCCGGGGATCTTCGGGTTTTTCGGGTGTCTGCTGGTTGTTTGATTCCTTTAGGTTGAATCGATTCGATGCCCTTTTGGGGTGTTGGGTCACTTCTGCCTGGATGGATCTCTTCTAGATAGTCGATGAGTGCTGCCTGCTTTTGGTGGGTGGTTCATCAAGAAACTTCAACGGAGAGTTTGATCCTGGCTCAGGACGAACGCTGGCGGCGTGCTTAACACATGCAAGTCGAGCGGTAAGGCCCCTTCGGGGGTACACGAGCGGCGAACGGGTGAGTAACACGTGAGCAATCTGCCCTTCACTTTGGGATAACCACCGGAAACGGTGGCTAATACCGGATACGACCAGTCTCTGCATGGGGTGCTGGTGGAAAGTTCTGGCGGTGGAGGATGAGCTCGCGGCCTATCAGCTTGTTGGTGGGGTAATGGCCTACCAAGGCGACGACGGGTAGCCGGCCTGAGAGGGTGACCGGCCACACTGGGACTGAGACACGGCCCAGACTCCTACGGGAGGCAGCAGTGGGGAATATTGGACAATGGGCGAAAGCCTGATCCAGCAACGCCGCGTGAGGGATGACGGCCTTCGGGTTGTAAACCTCTTTCAGCAGGGACGAAGCGCAAGTGACGGTACCTGCAGAAGAAGCACCGGCCAACTACGTGCCAGCAGCCGCGGTAATACGTAGGGTGCGAGCGTTGTCCGGAATTATTGGGCGTAAAGGGCTCGTAGGCGGTTTGTCACGTCGGGAGTGAAAACTCGGGGCTTAACCCCGAGCCTGCTTCCGATACGGGCTGACTAGAGGTATGCAGGGGAGAACGGAATTCCTGGTGTAGCGGTGAAATGCGCAGATATCAGGAGGAACACCGGTGGCGAAGGCGGTTCTCTGGGCATTACCTGACGCTGAGGAGCGAAAGTGTGGGGAGCGAACAGGATTAGATACCCTGGTAGTCCACACCGTAAACGTTGGGCGCTAGGTGTGGGACTCATTCCACGAGTTCCGTGCCGCAGCTAACGCATTAAGCGCCCCGCCTGGGGAGTACGGCCGCAAGGCTAAAACTCAAAGGAATTGACGGGGGCCCGCACAAGCGGCGGAGCATGCGGATTAATTCGATGCAACGCGAAGAACCTTACCTGGGTTTGACATATAGAGAAATCCTCCAGAGATGGGGGGTCCGTAAGGGCTCTATACAGGTGGTGCATGGCTGTCGTCAGCTCGTGTCGTGAGATGTTGGGTTAAGTCCCGCAACGAGCGCAACCCTCGTCTTATGTTGCCAGCACGTTATGGTGGGGACTCATAAGAGACTGCCGGGGTCAACTCGGAGGAAGGTGGGGATGACGTCAAGTCATCATGCCCCTTATGTCCAGGGCTTCACGCATGCTACAATGGCCGGTACAAAGGGCTGCGATGCCGTAAGGTGGAGCGAATCCCAAAAAGCCGGTCTCAGTTCGGATTGGGGTCTGCAACTCGACCCCATGAAGTCGGAGTCGCTAGTAATCGCAGATCAGCAACGCTGCGGTGAATACGTTCCCGGGCCTTGTACACACCGCCCGTCACGTCACGAAAGTCGGCAACACCCGAAGCCGGTGGCCCAACCCTTGTGGAGGGAGCCGTCGAAGGTGGGGCTGGCGATTGGGACGAAGTCGTAACAAGGTAGCCGTACCGGAAGGTGCGGCTGGATCACCTCCTTTCTAAGGAGCAGCTGGCCGGCCCGCATGGGTCTGGTCCATGTCCTCTCGTTTCGCAGGCGCGTGTTCTGCGGCGGGGGATGCTCACTAGTGGAACGTCGACTATTCACATCTTTCTTTCGATGTCTCGTCAGTACTGCCTGTCTGGTCCTTGTGGCCGGGTGGGTGTGGAACCTCGGGGTGGAGGAGGGGGGTGTGGGCACACTGTTGGGTCCTGAGGGATCGAGCGGGCACGGTTAGTGTCTGGTTGGTTTGCCTCTTCGGGCCATTGCTTCCTTCGAACCATCGATCCAGCGGATTCGCTGACGCGGTAGGCGGAGGGTTGTGGTGGGGTCCCGTTTGTTGTTTGAGAACTACACAGTGGACGCGAGCATCTTTGTAGTAATGACAAGCTACTAAGTGCACATGGTGGATGCCTTGGCACCAAGAGCCGATGAAGGACGTAGGAGCCTGCGATAAGCCCCGGGGAGTTGGCAACCGAGCTGTGATCCGGGGATGTCCGAATGGGGAAACCCAGCTGGAGTCATGTCCAGTTACCCGCGCCTGAACACATAGGGTGCGTGGAGGGAACGTGGGGAAGTGAAACATCTCAGTACCCACAGGAAGAGAAAACAACAGTGATTCCGTGAGTAGTGGCGAGCGAAAGCGGAAGAGGCTAAACCGAGGGCGTGTGATAGCCGGCAGGCGTTGCGCTTTCGGGGTTGTGGGGCCGCTCGGTCAGTTCTGCCGAACTGGCGCAGAGTCATAAACCATCAGTGAAGTCGAAGCAGGTTGGAAAGCCTGGGCGTAGAGGGTGATACCCCCGTAGACGTAAGCTGGTGGCTCTGGAGCGTTACCCCAAGTAACACGGAACCCCTGAAATTCCGTGTGAATCTGGCGGGACCACCCGTTAAGCCTAAATACTCCTTGGTGACCGATAGCGGACAAGTACCGTGAGGGAAAGGTGAAAAGTACCCCTGGCGGGGAGTGAAATAGTACCTGAAACCATGTGCATACAATCCGTCGGAGCAGTTGCTTGCAACTGTGACGGCGTGCCTTTTGAAGAATGAGCCTGCGAGTTAGTGTTATGTGGCGAGGTTAACCCGTGTGGGGAAGCCGTAGCGAAAGCGAGTCCGAATAGGGCGTTTGAGTCGCATGATCTAGACCCGAAGCGGAGTGATCTATCCATGGGCAGGTTGAAGCGCCGGTAAGACGGCGTGGAGGACCGAACCCACCAGGGTTGAAAACCTGGGGGATGACCTGTGGATAGGGGTGAAAGGCCAATCAAACTCCGTGATAGCTGGTTCTCCCCGAAATGCATTTAGGTGCAGCGTCGCGTGTTTCTTGCTGGAGGTAGAGCACTGGATGGTCTAGGGGGCCCACAAGCTTACCGAAATCAACCAAACTCCGAATGCCAGTAAGTGAGAGCGCGGCAGTGAGACTGCGGGGGATAAGCTCCGTAGTCGAGAGGGAAACAGCCCAGACCATCAGCTAAGGTCCCTAAGCGATAACTAAGTGGAAAAGGATGTGGAGTCGCACAGACAACCAGGAGGTTGGCTTAGAAGCAGCCACCCTTGAAAGAGTGCGTAATAGCTCACTGGTCAAGTGATTCCGCGCCGACAATGTAGCGGGGCTCAAGTTATCCACCGAAGCTATGGCATTCACGCATTAAGCTAGGCCTTTGTGGTCCAGGTGTGTGGATGGGTAGGGGAGCGTCGTGTGGGGGGTGAAGCGGCGGAGTGATCCAGCCGTGGACGCCACACGAGTGAGAATGCAGGCATGAGTAGCGAATGACAGGTGAGAAACCTGTCCGCCGAATGATCAAGGGTTCCAGGGTCAAGCTAATCTGCCCTGGGTAAGTCGGGACCTAAGGCGAGGCCGACAGGCGTAGTCGATGGACAACGGGTTGATATTCCCGTACCGGCAAAACAGCGCCCATGACGAACCCGGTGATGCTAACCGCCCGAACGCATGCTGATCCTTCGGGAGAGGTGTGTTACTAGCGCGGGACCCGAACTGGTAGTAGTCAAGCGATGGGGTGACGCAGGAAGGCAGTCCAACCGTGGCGATGGTAGACCACGGCTAAGGATGTAGGCCGAGACATAGGCAAATCCGTGTCTCACATAGGCTGAGATCTGATGGGGAGCCCATAAGGGTGAAGTGGATGATCCTATGCTGTCGAGAAAAACCTCTAGCGAGCTGTGCGCCGCCCGTACCCCAAACCGACTCAGGTGATCAGGTAGAGAATACCAAGGCGATCGAGTGAACCATGGTTAAGGAACTCGGCAAAATGCCCCCGTAACTTCGGGAGAAGGGGGGCCGGATCCGTGACTCACCTTGCGTGAGAAAGCGGTGATGGCCGCAGAGACCAGGCCCAAGCGACTGTTTACTAAAAACACAGGTCCGTGCGAAGTTGTAAGACGATGTATACGGACTGACTCCTGCCCGGTGCTGGAAGGTTAAGGGGACGTGTTAGCCAGCAATGGCGAAGCGCAGAACTTAAGCCCCAGTAAACGGCGGTGGTAACTATAACCATCCTAAGGTAGCGAAATTCCTTGTCGGGTAAGTTCCGACCTGCACGAATGGAGTAACGACTTGGGCGCTGTCTCAACCATGGACTCGGCGAAATTGCACTACGAGTAAAGATGCTCGTTACGCGCGGCAGGACGGAAAGACCCCGGGACCTTTACTACAACTTGGTATTGGTGTTTGGTTCGGCTTGTGTAGGATAGGTGGGAGGCTGTGAAACTCGGACGCCAGTTCGGGTGGAGCCATCGTTGAAATACCACTCTGGTCGTACTAGATGTCTAACCTAGGTCCGTTATCCGGATCAGGGACAGTGCCTGGTGGGTAGTTTAACTGGGGCGGTTGCCTCCTAAAATGTAACGGAGGCGCTCAAAGGTTCCCTCAGCCTGGTTGGCAATCAGGTTTCGAGTGTAAGTGCACAAGGGAGCTTGACTGTGAGACAGACATGTCGAGCAGGGACGAAAGTCGGAACTAGTGATCCGGCGCTGGCATGTGGAAGCGGCGTCGCTCAACGGATAAAAGGTACCCCGGGGATAACAGGCTGATCTTCCCCAAGAGTCCATATCGACGGGATGGTTTGGCACCTCGATGTCGGCTCGTCGCATCCTGGGGCTGGAGTAGGTCCCAAGGGTTGGGCTGTTCGCCCATTAAAGCGGCACGCGAGCTGGGTTT
>CAVOXG010000008.1:0-389600 GCA_963700365.1 uncultured Actinomycetota bacterium
TCCTAGGCTCGGACCATGCCAGTCAACGGAGCGGTCCCCCGGATCCTCGTCGTCGAGGACGAGCCGGTGATCAACCAGGCGGTCACCGACCGGCTGCGCGGCTCGGGGTACGACGTCGTCCAGGCGTGGGACGGACCGGGTGCGGTCGCAGAGTTCGCGGACACCGCGCCGGACCTGGTGATCCTGGACGTGATGCTCCCCGGGTTCGACGGCCACGAGGTGTGCCGGCGGATCCAGGCGGAGCGGCCGGTCCCTGTGCTCATGCTGACCGCGCGCGACGACGAGGCGGACATCCTGGTGGGGCTCGGCGTCGGTGCCGACGACTACCTCACCAAGCCGTTTCGCATGAGGGAGCTTGTGGCCCGGGTCGCCGCCCTTCTGCGGCGGGTCGACCGCGCAGCGGAGCTGGCCGTCCGGTCCGCCACCGATCTGGGCGACCTGCGGGTCGATGCGGCGTCCCGCCGGGTCTGGGTCACCGACACCGAGGTGCACCTGACGCCCACCGAGTTCGCTCTCCTGCTCTGCCTGGCCGGCAACCCGGGCGTCGTCCTGACCCGAGAGAATCTCTACGCCGAGGTCTGGGGCTGGTCGGGCGCCTCCGGGACCCGGACGGTCGACAGCCACGTGAAGGCGCTGCGCGCGAAGATCGGTGCAGACCGGGTGCGCACGGTCCACGGCGTCGGCTACGCCCTCGAGCCCGGCGGCGCCACGTGAGCGGCCCGCTGCTGGACCAGGTCACGTCGGTCAAGGTGAAGCTCGGGCTGCTCGTCGCGGTCAGCGTCACCGTGGCCTCGGTCGTCGCGGCGATCGGTGCCGGCGGCGGAGTGCCGTTCTGGCTCAGCGTCCCGGTCACCGTGGCCCTGGCCCTCGGCGTGACCCAGCTGCTGGCCGTGGGGATGACCTCGCCCCTGCGCGAGATGACCGCTGCCGCCCGGCGGATGGCCCGCGGCGACTACTCCGGCCGGGTCACCGCGACCTCGAGCGACGAGGTGGGCGAGCTGGCCAGGGCCTTCAACCGGATGGCCGAGGACCTGGCCGCTGTCGACCGCCAGCGCCGCGAGCTGGTGGCGAACGTGAGCCATGAGCTCCGCACCCCGCTCGCCGCCCTCTGCGCCGTACTCGAGAACCTCGTCGACGGGGTCGCCGAACCGGACCCCGTGGCCCTGCGGGCGGCGCTCGACCAGGCCGAGCGGCTCGCCACCCTCGCCTCCGACCTGCTCGACCTGGCCCGGGTGGACGCCGGCGAGGCCCGCCTGTCCACCACACAGGTGCCCGTCCTGGAGCTGCTCGAGCGCGCCGTCGCCGAGGCGCGGGTGGCCGGTCGTGAGGTGAGGTACGACGTGCGCGCCACGCCGCCCGCGCTCCAGGCCCCGGCCGACCCGGCACGCCTCCACCAGCTGGTCGCCAACCTGCTCGACAACGCGTCCCGCCACAGCCCCACCGGTGGGGTCGTCCGGGTCACAGCCCAGGACACGACCACCGGCTGGCGACTGGAGGTCGCCGACGAGGGGCCAGGCATCCCCGCTGCGGACCGGGACCGCGTCTTCGAGCGGTTCGGGACGCTGGCGGAGACCGAGGGTGGCGGAGGCACCGGCCTCGGCCTCGCGATCGCCCGCTGGGTGACCGACCTCCACGGCGGCACCATCCACTTCGTCGAACCGGAGCCGGGAAGCACCGGTGCCCGTGTGCGCGTCGAGCTCCCGTACGAGCCACGGCAGCACAGTCACGTCCCGAGCAGCGCCCAGGAGACAGTCATGAGCAACCCGGTCCAGAGTCCTGCCCTGCCCGACCCCGATGTCGCCCGGGCGCCCGAGCCGGCAATGGACACGCTGTTCGGCAGGTTCTGGCCCGAGACCGGCGTTCCCGGAAACGTGCGCGCGGTCCTGTCCAGCCTCGGTGTCGGCGTTCTGGCGGGCATGGTCCTGCCGTTCCGGGACTTCGGGCTCGGCACGTTCGCGGTGCTGCTGGCGGCCGGGGGCGTGGTCCTCGGCTTCAGCGTCCACCGCCGATCCCCCTTCACCCTGGCCTGTGCCGCGCTGTGCGTCCTCCTGGCGGCGACCGTCGTCGTCCGGGACGCACCCTGGATCGTGGTCCTGTGCCTCCTGGCCGGCGGTGCGGTCTGCGTGGCGGGGCTCGTGAACGGCCGCACCCTGCCCGCCTTCGTGCTGGCCGGCATCGCCTGGCCGCTCGCCGGGCTGCGCGGGCTCCCCTGGCTGGGTCGCTCCATGCAAGCCGTCACCGGCCTGGGGAACAGTGCCGCGGCGCTGCGCACGGTCGTGTGGTCACTGCTGGGAGTGGTCGTCTTCGGACTGCTGTTCGCCTCTGCCGACGCGGTCTTCGCAGAATGGGTCGGCGCGGTCGTCCCGGACCTGCAGCTCGACTCGTTCGTACTACGGGCGTTCGTCACCGTTGCGGTGGGCGGCATGGTGCTGGCGGCGACGTACCTCGCCCTGAACCCGCCCCGCGTCGGGCCGGCGACCGGTCCGGCGCGGTCCGTCGCTCACCGCTACGAGTGGCTGGCCCCGGTGCTGCTCGTGGACGGTGTCTTCCTGGTGTTCCTCGGTGCCCAGGCCACCGTGATCTTCGGCGGGCACGACTACCTCGAGCGCACCACGGGCCTCACCTACGCGGAGTACGTCCACCAGGGCTTCGGCCAGCTCACGGTGGCCACCGCGCTCACGCTCCTCGTGGTGTGGGCGGCCGCCCGCAAGGCGCCGCGCACGACGGCCGCGGACCTGGCCTGGCTGCGCGGGTCGCTCGGCCTGCTGTGCGTGCTGACCTTGGTCGTGGTCGCCTCCGCTCTCTACCGGATGCACGTCTACCAGGAGGCCTACGGCTTCACCCGGCTCCGCCTGCTGGTCGATGTCTTCGAGGGCTGGCTGGGACTGCTGGTGCTCGGCGTGATGGCGGCGGGCCTGACGCTCCGGGCTGCCTGGCTGCCCCGCGCCGCGTTGCTCAGCGGCGCCGGCCTCCTGCTCCTGCTGGCCGCGGTCAACCCCGACGCCTGGATCGCACAGCACAACCTGGACCGGTACGACGCGACGGGCAAGGTCGACTGGTACTACCTGCAGGGGCTCTCCGCGGACGCGGTGCCCGTGCTCGCCACCCTCCCGGACGACGTGGTCGAGTGCGCGCTGACGGGGCACCGCCCCGGCAACGACGACTGGCTGGAGTGGAACCTCGGGCGGCAGCGCGCCGAACCCCTGATGCGGGCCCACCTCGCCGACTGGGAGTACAGCGACACCCTCTGCGCGCGCGAGGCGGCCGGCTGAGCGAGGAGCTCCGTCGGGACATCGAGTGCCGGCACCAGGCCATGGAAGCCCCGCAAGACCGGGCCACGTAGCGTGCTCCCATGCCTGACCCCGTCGCCCTCACCTCGGTAGTCGCCTCCGCCACCGTCGCTCTCGGGGCCCTCGTCGTCTCGTACCAGAGCGGCAAGGAGCAGCGCAGGCACGAGGCACGGCTCGATCTCGAGGGGCGAGCGTGGCGACGGAAGTCCGAGGGCTTGTTCGACGTCATCGCCACCTGCCGATCCCTGATCGACGCCATCGACAGACCGGGAAGTATCGAGACCATCGAGGCTCTCGACTCCGAGCGGGGTGAGTACCAGGCGACCGTTCGAGAGCACATCGGGGTGAGTGAGATCGGTGTCAGGGTCGGCGACGTCGTGAGCCGGCTCCACGAGCTCGTCCCGATCGTGGAGGTGTACGGCTCGGCCTCGTGCCGGCAGGCGTTCGACGATCTGCGGCAGCTGCTTCGCGACTCCGGCTACGACTCGCATGCGGCCGACAGGCTGGCGGCCGTTCGTCGCGGGAAGGTGGCGGCCATCGAGGCGAAGGACTATCACAGCGCGGCTACGGCGAGGCGCCTGGAACGGGAGGTCCTCGAAGGTGCCCGGACGAGCCTCACCATCGAGCTCCCCGAGGCGCGGTCCAAGGCCGAGCGCCTCATCGAGGCCGCCAGGGAGAGCCTGAACGAAGAGAAGGCCGGCGCCGGCCGCAGTCGATGGCGCCGGCGGTGACCTCGCCGGTCTGGCACCACGTCCGTCAGTGCACGAGTGCCTTCAAAGCGATCAGGATGGCCCCGATCAGCCCGGCGGCGGCCGCGTGCAGCAGGCTCCTCCAGTTGCCCGAACCGGACAGGCGCGCGGCGAGGTAGCCATAGCCTGCGATGAGACCGAGGCCCGTCCACTTCGACAGGGCGAAGGCCGTCTCGTAGCCGATGAGGCCCAACGCGACAGCGACGAAGAAGACGCTCGGGAAGGCGATACCGAAGGCGACTGCCGCGGTGTCAGCCACGATGGTCGCCACGGGCTCCGTCGAGCCGCCCAGGCTCGCGCGGGCGCTGGTGCCGACCAGCTCGCTGTACAGCTCGGCGAGGGCGACCGCCAGCGCGGTTGACAGCAGCGTGCCGACCACGACGGCCACCCGCGGTGGGTGGGCTTCCAGCGTGAGGACGAGCGCGAGGCCGATGATCGAGCCGTAGATCACCCGAGAGACCTGCCCTGATCTCAGGTGCGAAGCGAGCCGAGGATGCAGGAGCACGGGCGACCCTCCTTCGTGTGCTGCTCCACCAATGTCTCACGCCCGCCGCAGCCGAGCGGGTCATCCCTCCACCCACTCGGTCCCCGCGGGCTCAGGCTCCAGCTCTCCACCGGTGAGCTCGGCGAGCAGGCGTGGCAGGAGCTCCGGGTCACCTGCCGGTACGGCGACGTGCAGCCTGGCCAGGGCGCCGTAGTCGACGCCGAGCACCACGACGTCGTGGGCTCGCAGCGCGTTCTCGAGCTTCCCCGCGTCCGCGTGGGGTACGTCGACGTCGTACCTCTCGAGGAGGCGCCGCTCTCGCACCCCGGCCTCGTCGAGCCCGGCCCGCACCGCGTCGGAGTAGGCCCGGACGAGGCCGCCCGCCCCGAGCAGCACCCCGCCGAAGTAGCGGGTCACGACCGCCACCACGTCGGATACCCCGCGGCCCCGGAGCACCTCGAGCATCGGGGCCCCGGCAGTGCCCGAGGGCTCGCCGTCGTCGCTGGACCGCTGCACGTCCCCGGTGGGCCCGAGCACGAACGCCGAGCAGTGGTGCCGCGCGTCCCAGTACCTCTTGCGCTCCTCCTCGACGACCGCGCGGGCAGCCTCCTCCGAGTCGACGCGCTCGATCCGGCAGATGAACCGGGACCGCTTCACCTCGATCTCCGCGTGCGCGGGACCGGCGACCGTGAGGTACGACGAGGTCACCAGAACCGGCCGAGCACGTCGGAGCCGATCTTGACGATGAAGGCACCGACCACGACGACGAAGACGACCCGGACGAACCCGGCGCCCTTGACCACCGCGGTGCGGGCGCCGACGTACCCGCCGACGAGGTTGCAGGCGCCCATGACGAGGCCGACCTTCCAGAGCACGGCACCTTGGGGGACGAACACCACGAGCGCCGCGACGTTCGTCGCCCAGTTCGCCATGCGCGCCTTCGCCGAGGCCTCGAGGAAGTTGTAGCCGAGCAGCCCCACGAGCGTGAACACGAAGAACGAGCCCGTGCCCGGACCGAGGGCGCCGTCGTAGAAGCCGATCACCGCGCCGGCCGCCATGGCGGCGAACGTGTGACGGTGGCCGGCGAAGCGCAACGAGGTGACCTCGCCGATCGAGGGCTTGAGCAGGACGTACCCGCCGACGAGCACGAGGACCACGAGGACGATCGGGTCGAAGGCTTCCTTGGGAATGTGCGAGGCGACGACCGCGCCCCCGAGAGAGCCGGCGAAGGCCAGCAGCATCAGCGGGATGAACGTCCGAGGGTCCGGTCCGACCCGCCGGTAGTAGGTGACCGAGCTGACCGTCGTACCCATCACGGAACCGAGCTTGTTGGTCGCCAGGATCTGCACCGGCGCCGCGCCCGGCAGCCCGAGCAGGAGCGCAGGGAGCTGGATCAGCCCGCCGCCGCCGACCACGGCGTCGACCCATCCGGCCAGCAGACCGGCGAGCCCGAGCAGCACGAAGATCCACAGCGACGGGTCGTCCACGCACGCACCCTAACCGCCGTGCGCTCGGGTGCCCGGAACGGGCGGGTCGATACGAGCCGCCGCGTTTCAGGAAAGGTTCAGCCGCCCGTCCCTACCCTGATCTCACGCGGCAAGCACCCGGTACACACGCTGGGAGGGACGATGGGCGTAGTCGAAGGCCCCACCGAGGCGGTGGCCGCACCCTCCGCCTTCTCTGTCCGCACCGCCATCGAGGCCCGGGGGCTGCGCAAGTCCTACCGCGACCGGGTCGCCGTCAGCTCCATCGACCTCGACGTCGCCCCTGGCACGGTGCTCGGTCTCCTCGGCCCCAACGGCGCCGGCAAGACGACCCTGATCCGGATGCTCTCGACCGTGCTGGTCCCCGACGAGGGATCCTTCAGCGTGGCCGGTGTCCCGCACACCGAGCCCGAGCTGGTCCGCCAGCGCGTCGGCGTGCTCCCCGAGAGCGCCGGCTACCCCCGCGGCCAGACCTGCAGCGAGTGGCTCACCTACCACGGGCGGCTGTACGGCGCGTCGCGGAGCGATGCACGGGCCACCGCCGACCGGCTCCTCTCAGAGGTCGGCCTGAGCGAGCGCAGGGGGTCCCTCATCGGTGTCCTCAGCCGTGGCATGAGGCAGCGGCTGGGGATCGCCCGGGCGCTGGTGAACGACCCGATGGTGGTGTTCCTCGACGAGCCGACCCTCGGCCTGGACCCGCTCGGACAGCGTCAGGTCCTCGACCTGGTGCAGCGCATCGCGCGCGACCGCGGAGTGACCGTGGTGCTGAGCAGCCACGTGCTCGGCGAGGTCGAGCAGGCCTGCAACCGCGTGGTCATCCTGAACCGGGGGCACGTCGTCGCCGACGGGACGGTGGCGGAGGTGGTCCGCCAGGCCGCGGCTCCGCGACAGGCCGTGGTCCGCGTGCCGCCTTATGTACGCACGATGGCCGTCGGTGCCCTCAGCGCCCACGACCTCGTCGCCGTCGACAGCACCCACGACGGCCAGCCCGACGAGATCACCCTGCAGTTCCCCGGCGACGAGCTGCCCGAGCAGTCCTCCGCCGAGGCGTTGCGCTGCCTCCTGGACGCCGGCGTCCCGGTGCTCGGCCTGTCCGTCGAGGGCGGCCGGCTCAGCGACGCCTTCCTCGCCGTGACGCGAGGAGACGACGATGGCTAGCGACACCGCCACGGCAGGTGTGGCCGAGCAGGTCGAGGCCCGGAGCTCCGGCGCGTGGACGGTGGTCGCCGGCCAGGAGCTGCGCGACCTGTGGCTGTCCGGGAAGGGCCTCGCGATGATGCTGGCCTACACGGTCCTGCTCAGCATCAGCACGTACCTGATCGCCACGAACCAGGAGCTGAACTTCCTCGAGCAGCGCGAGGCCGTCAGCCTCACCCTGAAGATCGCGGTGGCCGTCGGCGGCCTGCTGGTGGTCCTCGTGGCCGCGGACGCGGTGAGCGGCGAGCGGGAGCGCGGCACCCTGGAGTCCCTCCTCCTCACGCCCGCCTCGCGTCGCTCCATCCTGATGGGCAAGGGAGTCGCCGCGTTCTCGCTGTGGGTGGGCGCGTTCGTGTTCGCCGTCCCCTACATCTGGTGGATCGGCCGCGACGTGGGCACCTTCGGCAAGGCCGTCGTCGGGGGCCTCGTGGTCGGCACCCTCCTGGCACTCACCCTGACCGGGATCGGCCTGCTGGTCACGACCTTCTCCCAGTCCAACGGGCTGAGCCTGGCGATCAGCTTCTTCGTGCTGCTCGCGATGTTCGCCCCCAACCAGATGCCGGCCGAGTCCACGCGTGGCTGGGCCGGGGAGCTGTTGCTGCGGGTCGACCCGTTCTCGGCAGGGTTGCTCTACCTGGAGCGGCTGATCCTCAACGACCACTCCCTGACCCAGGACGTGTCGCTGCTCGTCGTACCGGCGATCGTGGCCGTGGCGCTTCCGGCGATCGCCTACGTCGTCGGCGGCCGGCTGACCCTCCTGCCGAGGAGCGGAGCATGACCTGGTCGTCCAGAGCCCTGCTCACCCTCGGCTTCCTGACGGCGCTGGTGGCCATGGCCCTTCTCCCGCCGCCGGCCAAGGGGCGCCTGCCGCCGCGGCACTCCGCTCCGCCTCCGACGAGGCCATCGTCGTGGAGCTCGACCAGAGCCGGCTCGACGCGGGGCCCGGTGAGAAGTTCTCCTTCGTCTCGACGGTCAGGAACGAGGGGACCACGACGCTCGAGGGGTACGTCGCACACCTGAACATCCTCACCACCGACGAGAGCGTCTACGTCGACCCCGAGGACTGGTCCCCGGAGCGCACCCAGTACCTCGACGCGCTCGCCCCCGGCGAATCCGCCGAGCTCACCTGGTCGGTCCAGGCGGTGACCAGCGGGCCGCTCATCCTCTTCGTCTCCGTGACCAGCCCCGACAGCAGCGCCGTCGTCTCCAGCGGGCCCCTGAACCTCGACGTCCAGGGGCAGCGCGTCGTGGACTCGGCCGGCGTGATGCCGCTGGTGCTGTGGACGCCGGCCAGCGTGCTGCTGCTGCTCGGCGCCGTCCTCACGCGGAAACGCAGACACCGTTGAACCCAGTACGACGACCCCGGAGGTGGAGCATGCTCGATCGGGTGACCCTGTGGCCGGCCGCCGCCGCCCTGCTCTGCCTCGTGGCGGCGGCGTGCAGCAACAACGAGTCCCAGGCAGAGGGGACGGGCGGGCCGGCGCCCTCGGCGGCCGGCAACGGCTCGACGGTGTCGGTCGAGGACTACGACCGGGACCTCTTCGGGGACTCCGCGAACGTCAACCACCGCTGGTACCCCCTGCAGCCGGGACACCGGCTGGACTACCGCGGAAGCTCCCTGGACGAGGGCGAGCGGCTGCACCACGGGGTGACGATCATCGTCACGGACCTGACCAAGGTCATCGACGGGGTGGAGAACGTCGTGGTGTGGGAGCGCGACTACACCGACGGCGAGCTGGTGGAGACGGAGCTGGCGCTGTTCGCCCAGGACAAGGACGGCAACATCTGGCACATGGGCGAGTACCCGGAGGAGTGGGAGGAAGGCGAGTTCGTCATCGCACCCGCCTGGGTCCACGGGCTCGCCGGGGCGACCGCCGGGGTCACGATCCCGGCCCAGCCCACCGAGGGAACGCCGGGCTACGCCCAGGGCTACGCGCCGCCGCCGATCAACTGGGTCGACCACGGCCGCGTCCACGAGGCCGGCGCGAAGACCTGCGTGCCCGAGGACTGCTACGCCGACGTGGTGGTGATCGAGGAGTACGAGCCCGACATCCCCCAGGCGTTCCAGGACAAGTACTACGCGCCGGGCGTCGGCGTGGTCCGGGTCGGCTGGCGAGGCAAGAACGACGAGTCGAAGGAGGTCCTCGAGCTCGTCGACTTCCGCACCCTCGACGACGAGGAGATGGCCGACGTACGCGCCGACGCGCTCGCCCTCGAGGAGCGGGCCTACCGGATCAGCCAGGACGTGTGGGCCAAGACGCCCCGCGCACAGGGCCCGGCCACCTGAGCGGAGCCTGAGCGATCGCCTGCGCTCGGCGGGGTCACTCCGATCGAGGCAGCTCGACGACGAACCGCGCGCCCGGACCGGCCTGGTCCCGGACCTCGACCGTGCCGTCGTGACGCGTGACGATCTCCTGGACGATCGCGAGTCCCAGGCCGGCAGCCTCCCTCGTCGCGGGAGCGGGCCTCGTCGAGCCGGGTGAACCGCTCGAACACGAGCTCGCGATGCTCCGGCGCGATCCCCGGACCGTCGTCGGCGACCACGAGCACGCTCACCCCGTCGTGCTCCCCCAGCTCGAACGTCACGCGGCCGGCGGCGTGACGCTCGGCGTTGCTGGAGAGGTTGCGGATCGCCCGCGCCAGCTGGTCGGGGGCCCCGACGGTCCGCGCCGCCGACACGCCGCTCACGTCGACGGCGACGACACCGCGCTCCCGGAGCCGCCGTGCCTCCGCCAGGACCAGGTCGTCGAGATCGACCGGCTCGTGGGGAACCTCCATGGACCCCGACTCCGAGCGCGCGAGGAAGAGCAGGTCGTCGACGAGCTTCTGGAGCTCGACCGTGTCGGCCAGGAGCTCGTGCGTCAGCACCGCCGGGTCCGTCGTGCCGGGGTGCGCGAGCGCGACCTCCAGGCTGGAACGCAGCCGGGTGACGGGACCGCGCAGCTCGTGCGACGCGTCCGCGACGAAGCCGCGCTGCCGGTCGGTGGCCTCCTCGACCCGGTCGAGCATCTCGTTCATGGTGCTGGCGAGCCGGCCGATCTCGTCGTCGCCGCCCGGCACCGGCACCCGTCGGTGCAGCTCGTGGCCCTGGATGCTGGCGACCTCTCGACGGATGCCCTCGACCGGCCGGAGCACGCGACCGGTCAGCCACCACACGAGGACCGCGAGCAGGCCGGTGACCACGGGAATGGCGACGGCCAGGGAGGCGACGAGGATGTTGACGCTCTCCGCCACGTCGTCGAGGTTCTTGGCCACCACCAGGGTCAGCCCCCGGTTGCCGTCCAGCGCCCGGGACAGCACCCGGAACTCACCGTTGCTGAGGGCGACGCCCTCCACCGACCGAAGCGCCTCGTCGTCGTCGGCGTCGGCCGGGAGCGGCTCCGCGGCCGCGGGAAGGGCGGCCGCGTTGTCGCTGACCGCGACGACACTGCCGTCGGCGTCCAGCAGCTGGAGGAAGGAGTCCTCCGGGTCACCCTCGTCGGGAAGCCGGGTCCCGAAGACCCCGCGTACGACGTCGTGCTCGATGTTGTCCGCGCGCTGGATCAGCGCCTCGTCGATGCCCTGGAGGAGCACGCGCTGCTGCGCGGCGACGAGACCGAACGCGCTGAGGACGAGCACGAGCGCCACGAGGACGGTCGCGGTCAGGGTCACCTGCGACCGCACGGTCCGCGGCCGGAGCCGGCTCAGCCGGCCGTCCTCACCCGTCATGGCTGGCCAGCCGGTAACCGGCGCCTCGCACGGTCTCCAGGTCGTGCCGGCCGAACGGCTCGTCCACCTTGCGGCGCAGCCTGCGCATGTAGACCTCGACGATGTTGGGGTCGCCCTGGAAGTCGTACTCCCACACGCCGTCCAGGATCTCGTACTTGGGCACGACCATGTCGACCCGGCGCATCAGGTACTGGAGGACGGCGAACTCACGAGCCGTCAGCGATATCTCGACGTCGCCGCGCCAGCACCGGTGACGCGCCGAGTCGAGCCGGAGGTCGCCCACCGCGATCGGCGCCGGCGCACCGCCGACAGTGCGCCGGAGCAGTGCCCGGACGTGGGCGGTGAGCACCGGGAACGAGAACGGCTTGGTCAGGAAGTCGTCGGCCCCGGTGTCCAGCGCCCGGGTCTGGTCGGGCACGCCGTCTCGCGCGGTGAGCACGAGGATCGGCGTCCAGTTGCCGCCGTCCCGGAGGGCTCGGCAGATCTCGTAGCCGTTGTTCCCCGGCAGCATCAGGTCGAGGATCATCAGGTCGTAGCGGTACTCCGTCGCACGCCACAACCCCTCGGTCCCGTCGAGGGACACGTCGACGGTGAACCCCTCGGCGTCCAGGCCGCGCTTGACCGCAGCCGCGATCTTCTTGTCGTCCTCGACGAGAAGGATCTTCATGTTCCCGCCCTCAACGCCTCCACGGGCTCCAGCCCTGCCGCCCGCAGCGCGGGATAGAGACCTGCCAACAGCCCGGTGACCGCTCCGACCACCGGCGCCAGCAGAGGAACTGTCGGGCTGATCACCGGAGTCCACGTCTGGTAGGCAGCGACCCCCGCTACGACGAGCATCCCGGCGCTCGCGCCCAACACCCCCCCTACTGCCCCCATAGTGGCACTCTCGAGCAGGAACTGGCTCGCAATGTGGTGACGCGCAGCCCCCAGGGCACGTCTGAGGCCGATCTCGCCGGTGCGCTCCATGACCGAGACCAGGGTGACGTTGGCGATCCCGATCGCTCCCACCAGGAGCGAGACACCTCCCAGCATCAGGAAGAGCAGGTTCAGGTCGCTCTCGATCCCGGCGCGGACCGGTTGTGGCTGCTGGGGCGAGGCGACCTTGAGACCGTTGCGCAGGTCCGGCCTCAACGCGAGCGGGACCTGGCGGGACAGCATCGAGGCCGCACCGACGTCGGTCTCGACGACGACGCTCTCGGGTGCCGGCAGGCGATAGACCCTGCGGGCGGTCCCCTCGGGGATGATCACCGAGCTGAGCAGGTCGTGCTTGCGCTGGACGGAGTCGAGCACACCGATCACCACGAACACGTCGTCGCCGACGCTGATGGAGCGCAGGCCGTCGATCCGGTCCACGCCGAGCTGCTCGGCGGCATTCGGTCCGAGCACGGCGACGCGGTCGGCCCGTCGGGAGTGACCGAGGTCGAGCAGCCGCCCCTCACGGAGCCGGGCCCGGACCGCCGTGAACAGGCCCGGCGAGGCCGCCTCCACGGGCAGCTTGAACGCGGACCGGTCCCGAGGGTCCTCGATCGGCGCTCCCCGGACCAGCTGCCCGCCGACGTCGACCGCGCTCAGCGTGCCTGCTGCCACGACCCCGTTGAGCTGCTCGAGGCGCGGGCCCGAGTCCCAGGGCAGCGCTGTCGACGGCTCTCCCTCTGCCACCGGGAGGGACGAGACCGTGATCTCCGTAGCGGCCAGCTCGTCGAACCTGCCGATGATCTGCCGGCTCGCCGTCTGGGACAGGCCCAGCGTGGCCACCAGCGCGGCCAGGCCGATGGTGGTGCCGAGGACGGTGAGCAGCATCCGCCCCGGCCTGGCGAACATGCCCGCGAACGCCTCGAACAGCACGTCGCGGGTCGACATGCGGGACGCCGGGGGCGTCTCGGTCCCTCGGCCACGGTCGGCGTTCTCGCTCACACCGCCTCCCGGATCAGCCCGTCGGCGATGTGCACGGTGCGCTCCGACCACTCCGCGACCTCTGGGTCGTGGGTGATCATCACGATGGTCAGCCCCAGGGTGGAGAGCTCGCTCAGCAGGCTGAGGATCGCCGTGGTGGTGGTCGAGTCGAGGTTCCCGGTGGGCTCGTCGCACAGGAGCAGGCGGGGGCGGTTGACGACGGCCCGGGCGATCGCGACGCGCTGACGCTGGCCACCGGAGAGCTGGGTCGGCAGCGCGTCCGCCCGGTCGCCGACGCCGACCGCGTCCAGCGCACGGTGGGCCCGGTCCGCGCGGCCGGCCCGGTCGCCGCCCCGGTACACGTCGGCGAGCATCACGTTCTCGAGGACCGTTCGGTAGCTCATCAGGTGGAAGGACTGGAAGACGAAGCCGATCTGGGCGCTCCGCAACCCGGCGCGCTCGCGGTCACCGAGGCCGGCGGTGTCCACGCCGTCCAGCCAGTAGCGCCCGGACGTCGGCTGGTCCAGGCACCCGATGATGTTCAGGAGCGTGGACTTGCCCGAGCCGGAGGCGCCGACCACGGACACCCGCTCCCCCTCCGCGACGTCGAGGTCGACACCGCGGAGCGCCCTGACCGGGACGTCCGCACCGTAGTCCCGGCTCACGCCGCGGAGCCTCACCAGGGGGGACACCTCAGCCCCGTCCCCGCGACGCTGCGCGGACCCCCACGACCACACGGTCGCCGGCCGCGAGCGTGCCCTGCGCGGGCTCGACGGCGACGTACCCGTCCGCCGAGAGCCCCGTGCGGACCTCGACGAACTCCGTCCGGCCACCGACCGACTTCTGCACCCGGGAGCCGCCGTCGGGTCCGAGGGACACCGCGGAGACCGGCACGGTCAGCTGTGCGGTGCGCGTCGACCTGATGGGGATCGTCAGCCGGACCGAAGCCCCGGCCAGCGCCGCGGGCGGTCGGTCGACGGCCACCTCGAACGCCACGTGGAAGCCGTCGGCGCCGTTGGTTCCCGCACGTCCGGCCACCCAGGCCACCCTGCCGACGGTGTCGATCCCGAGGGTCGGCTCGTCCACCACCACGCGGGCACCTGCTCGCACCCGCCCCGACTGCTCGACCGGAAGGAGGCCCTTGACGACGACCTCGGAGCCGGTCACCGTCATGAGCGGACCGTGCACCGGCTCACCGACGGGCACGGTCAGCTCGCTGACGCGGACCGGCGCCTTCGGCACGAAGACCACCTCGTCCGCAGGGAGCTGCACCCCCGGCTGCGCGTAGCCGCCCGACACGAGGTCCGCCTCTGCCGGCCGTGCCTCCGCCAACGTCGCCTCGCCGGCGAGGAGCGGGTCGTGGCCGCGTCGCCCGTACAGCCTGCCGACAGCCTCGGCCGTCGCGCTGTCGAAGGTCCCGTCCACGGCACCGGGATCCAGGCCGAGACGTCGGAGCGCCTTCTCGAGCTGGGCGACGTCCGGACCGGACATGCCGGGCCCGAGATCACGGTAGGACGGCACGGACCCTTCGAGCACGAAGACCGGCCGGCCGGACACCTCGGCGAGGACGTCCCCCGCCGCCACCCTCGCACCGACGCCCGGCAGGCTCGTCACGATCTGCGCCCCGGTCTTCAGCGGCGACGGTGCGAGCAGGATCCGGCGCGGCGAGCCGAAGTTCGCCGTACCCCTGGTCACGACCCGGGTGGAGAGCACCTGCTCCTCCACGGGCACCAGGATGAGCGTCGGGTCGGGCGGCGCGGTACGCGCGGCCACCTCGGCAGGGGAACGGATCTGGGCCGCGGCGACCCAGGTTGCCAGCGACGACAACAGGACCGCGGCGGCCATGATCAGCAACAGGTTCCGGCGTCGCATCGCCCCGCCTCACTTCTCGCACGGTCTCGACGGACCTTCAGGAACCTTCAGCCTGGCAGCGGGCTCCTGACAGGACGCTGAACGCGTCACCGCGCCCGGTCAGGTGACGTTCAGCGCCTCCGTGCTCTGATCGGCTCTGTCCGAACGTCGGAGGAGGGCTCACGTGTCCAGTCACCACTTCGCGCCCCGCGGACACCTGCACCGCGCACGGTACCCAGGCACGCTCGCGACGTTGGCCGCGCTGCTCGCGGTCGCCGCCTGCCAGTCGACGCCGAGTGCGGACAGCTCCGAGGGGCCGGGAAAGAGCCTCCCCGGCGTGAAGGAGTTCGGGCTCACCGAGGTGCAGTTCGTCGAGCACATCGAGCAGACCCAGGCGTTGATCGCCGACTGCATGGCCGAGGCCGGCTTCGAGTACATCCCGGTCGACGTGAAGTCCATCGAGGCGGCGCAGGCCCGGGTGAGGTCCGACCCCGGTTACACGCGGCGCTCGTACAAGGAGAAGTGGGGCCTCGGCGTCACGACGCGGTTCGACAGCCCCGTCCGCGACACCGGGCTCGGCCCGAACCTCGAGATCTGGCAGAGCCTGCCCGAGGCCGACCAGGAGGCGTACAGCCGGACGCTGTGGGGCGACAACCCGAAGTACGACTTCGTCTTCGCGTTCGACGAGGAGGACTTCTCCGAGACCGGCGGGTGCACCCGCGAGGCCGTCGCGCAGGTGTTCACCAAGGCCCAGCTGAAGGGCACCTACGTCAACCCCAAGGACGTCCTGGTCGAGAACGACCCGCGCATCATCGAGGCCGAGGACAGGTGGACCGAGTGCATGCGCTCGGCCGGCTACGACTACGAGGACGACCAGGACGAGATCATCGAGGACTACGAGCAGAGGCTGGAGGAGCTCCTCGGGGAGGACGACCCGCAGTCGCTGACCGGCCACCGCCAGGAGCAGCTCCGCAAGCTGCAGCAGGAGGAGATCGCGGTCTCCCTCGTCGACCTCGACTGCCAGATCAAGCACACCGACGACGTCTTCCGCCAGGTCGAGATCGAGGTGTTCGGGCAGCCGGTGAGTGGGTGATCTTCGTACGGTTGGGATCCATACGCGCGCAGCGAGCCGATGGCGAACTGTGCCCCACCTTCGTTCCGCAGCAGGCCTTTTGGATACGCCAGGTGACGTAGCCCGCTCCGGCTGGATTCCCCTCGCCCGTGCTATTTCCCCGATGTGCCGTGGCGGAGCAGCCTGACAGGACCGGGCTGTTCCTCGACACACAGGGTGTCTCCCGACACGTTCGGCGGTCCGGTGGGACGGGGAGTCAAGCCATGATGCGTTGGATCGTTGCGTTCGAGCCTCAAGCTCCAGAAGATCATCCTTGCCGCCGCGGTCGGGATCGTCGCTCTCGGGATCTTCCAGGTCGCCAAGAGTCCGGTCGACCTCCTGCCGGAGTACCAGCAGCCCACCGTCGAGGTGCAGACCGAGGCACTCGGCCTGTCCGCCTCCGAGGTGGAGCAGCTGATCACCGTGCCCCTGGAGCAGGACCTGCTCGTGGGCATCCCGTTCCTCGAGGACATCACCTCGGTGTCGCTGCCGGGCATCTCCTCGGTCGTGATGACCTTCGAGGAGGGCACCGACGTCCTCGACGCCCGGCAGATGGTGCAGGAGCGCCTGACCCAGGCGGTCGGCGTGGCCGGCCTTCCCGCGGTGGCCAAGACGCCGCAGATGATCCAACCGCTCTCGTCGAACAGCCGGGTGTCGATGGTCAAGCTGACCTCGGAACAGCTCAGCCCCATCGAGATGTCCGTGCTGGCCAGGTGGGTCGTCGGTCCGCGCCTGCTCGGCGTCCCCGGCGTGGCCAACGTGGCCATCTGGGGCAACCGTGAGCGTCAGCTCCAGGTGCTCGTCGACCCCGAGCGGCTGCGCGCCAACGGCGTCGCCCTGCCCGACGTGGTGCGGACCGCAGGCAACGCGCTGGAGGTCTCGCCGCTGTCCTACCTCGAGGCCTCGAAACCCGGCACGGGCGGCTTCATCGACACGCCGAACCAGCGGCTCAACATCTTCCACGAGCAGGCGATCTCGAACGCGTCCGAGCTGGCGCAGGTGCCGGTCGAGGGTGCCGACGGCGCAGTGGTCCCCGGAGAGGCTGGGCCCATGGCTCTCGGCGACGTCGCCGAGGTCGTCGAGGGCCACCAGCCGATGATCGGCGACACCGCCTGCAGCGGCGGTGCCGACTGCCTGATCCTGGTCGTCGAGAAGTTCCCGGGTGCGAACACCGGGCAGGTGGCCGACGACGTGGACAGCGCCCTTGCCGCCCTCCAGCCCGGTCTCGGTGACATCCAGGTCGACTCCTCGCTGTACCGCCCGGCTGCGCACATCGAGTCCGCGTTCTCCAGCCTTGCCTGGGCCCTGCTGGCCGGCGGCATCCTGCTCGTCGCGGTCCTGCTCCTGATGCTGCGGGACTGGAGGCGGGCTGCGGTCGTCGTGTCCGCCCTGGCGGTCTCCATGGCGAGTGTCGTCCTCCTGCTCCAGCTGCTGGGCACCTCCCTCAACCTCCTGGTGCTGACCGGGCTTCTGGTGGCCCTGACCGTCCTCATCGACGACGCGGTGACGGACACGATGGGAACCGCCGAGCGGATCGCCCGCTACCGGGAGACGGGCACCAGTGCGCCGATCTGGCCGGCCATCATCGAGAGCACCGTCGGGCTCCGCCGGTCCGCGCTGTTCGCGGCGCTGCTGGTCGGTGCTGCAGCCCTGCCCTTGTTCTTCCTCCGGGACGAGGCGGCGGCCTTCGTTCCGCCGATCGTCCTCTCCTACCTGTTCGCGTTGGCCGTCTCCTTCGTGGTCGCCCTGCTGCTCACTCCCGCGCTGAGCCTGCTGCTGCTCTCGAAGCCGGCTACGGCGAAGAAGCCCTTGAGCGGGCTCCAGCGCCGGTTCGACGCCTGGGCGCCGAAGCTCTTCGGCCAGTCGCGCGCCGCGGTGTTCGCGGTCGGCGTGATCGTGCTCGCCGGCCTGGCCACGATCCCGTTCCTCGACGTCTCGATGCGGCCGGCGATCCGCGAGCGCGACGTGATCGTCCAGCTCGCCGCGCCGCCCGGCACCTCCCTGCCGAGGATGACGGCGATCGCCGAGCAGGCGGTCGAGGACCTCGGCGCGGTTCCGGGCGTGACCGCGGCCAATGCAGAGATCGGTCGCGCCATCATGTCCGACCGTGACGTGGACGTGCACGAAGGTGAGGTGTGGCTGTCGATAGACGAAGGCGCCGACTACGACGCGACCGTGGCCGCGATCGAGGACACCTTCGCGGACAACGACGCCGTCTCTGCCGACGTCACCACCTACACCGACTACCGGGTCCGGACCCTGTTCCCGGAGCCGGACCGCGACGTGGCCGTGCGGGTCTCTGGCGAGAACCCCGACGTGCTGCAGGCCAAGTCCGAGGAGATCCGGGCCGCTGTCGCAGGCGTCGACGGGGTCAGCGGGGTGACCGTCGAGAGCACGCCGCTCGAGCAGACGCTGCAGGTGCAGGTCGACCTGCAACGGGCACAGGCCCTGGGCGTCAAGCCGGGTGACGTACGACGGGCCGCGGCAATGCTGGTCGGCGGGATCACGGTCGGCAACCTCTTCCAGGAGCAGAAGGTCTTCGACGTCGTGGTGTGGGGCGCGCCCGAGATCAGGGAGAGCGCCGCCGACCTCCAGCGGATGCTCATCGACACACCGGCCGGGGACACCATCCCGCTCGGCGCGGTCGCAGACGTCAGCGAGACCGAGACGCCGGCGGTCATCCACCACGAGGACGTCGCACGGTTCGTGGACGTGACCGCCGACGTGACCGGACGAAGCGTCACCGACGTCAACGACGAGGTCGCGCAGGCGGTGGCGGCCGTCGAGTTCCCGCTCGACCACCACGCCGAGGTCCTCGGCGGCTACTCGGAGCTGCGGGCAGCGGCCTTCGACCTCATCGCCGTGGCGCTCGCCGCAGCACTGATCGTCTACCTCCTGCTCCAGTCCGCCTTCCGCAGCTGGAGGCTGGCCGGGGTGGCCTTCCTGGCCCTTCCGGTCGCCCTGGTCGGCGGGCTCGCCGGGACCCTGCTGACCGACGGTGTCATCACGCTCGGGGTGCTGGCCGGCATGCTCGCCGTGCTCGGCTTCGCAGCCCGGGGACTGATGTCCACGATCGCCGAGCTGCTGCACCTCCAGCGCCGCGAGGAGGTCCCGTGGGGCATCGACCTGGTCGTGCGCGGCATGCGGCACCGCCTGGTCCCGATCGTCACGGCGACGCTCGCCACCGCGGCGATGGTCGCACCTCTGGCGGTCGCCGCGGGTCGGACCGGCTTCGAGCTCATCGGCCCCGCCGCCGTGAGCATCCTCGGCGGGCTGGTCACCGCCACGATCGTCAACATGCTCGTCGTCCCCGTCGTCGCCCTGCGGTTCGGCACCGGACCGGACCAGGACAGCTGGGTCGACGACCTGTACGAGCCAGTCACGGACAAAGAGCCCATCCAGGCCTAGGGAGCACACCATGAAGCGGATGTGCGCGTTCCTCGCAGGCGTCCCGATCGCCGGGTTGCTGGCATCGTGCGCAGGCACGACCTCGGACGCCTACGTCGTCGAGGACGACCCCGGCAGCGTCGAGCACGTCGAGGGAAGTGACCTCGGCCGGGTGCACCTCACCACGGCCGCCATCAGACGGCTGGACATCGACACCGTCGTGGTCCGCCGTACCGGACGGCATCTCGTCGTGCCGGACGACGCGCTGTTCGTCGATCCCGACGGCGCCTGGTGGATCTACACGAGCCCGTCACGGGGGGTCTACGTACGCCACGAGGTCGGCCTCGCCCGTCAACGCGACGGCCAGGCCCTGCTCACGTCCGGCCCCCGGCCGGGGACCGAGGTCGTGACCGTCGGCGTGGCCGAGCTGTACGGCATCGAGGCCGAGGTCGGACACTGACCGACGCAGGACAAGGAGACTGACCATGCGCTGGATCGTCGGTGCAAGCCTGAAGTTCCGGTTCATCGTGGTGGCGCTGGCCGCGGCCCTGCTCTTCTTCGGGGTGCAGCGGATCGACGACGCTCCCGTCGATGTGTTCCCCGAGTTCGCCCCGCCCAAGGTGGAGATCCACACGGTGGCCATCGGGCTCGCGCCCACAGAGGTCGAGTCGCTCATCACGGTGCCGCTCGAGCAGTCCCTCAACGGCGTGCCGGGCATCTCGGAGATCCGCTCCAAGTCCGTCGAGCAGCTGTCGCAGATCGTGCTGCTGTTCGAGCAGGACACAGACCTGCTCGAGGCGCGCCAGCTGGTGCAGGAGCGCATCGCCAGCATCACGCCAACGCTGCCGACCTGGGCAGCGCCCCCCGTGATGCTGCAGCCGATGTCGGCGACGAGCCGGGTCCTGAAGATCGGGCTGTCGAGCAGCGATCCCGAGATCGACATGATGGACCTGTCGATGACGGCGTACTGGAAGGTGCGCTCCCGGTTGCTGCGGGTCCCCGGCGTCGCCAACGTGCCGATCTGGGGCGAGCGCCTCGACATGCTCCAGGTCCACGCCGACCAGAAGCGGATGACGCGGCACGGCGTGACCCTCGAGCAGGTCATGACCGCGACCTCCGACGCCCTCGACGCCGGCCTGCTCCCCTACTCGCAGGGCCACTTCATCGGACGTGGCGGCTGGGTCGAGGGCGCAACAGGTCCGCGCCGGCGTGCAGCACGTGCAGCCGATCGTGACCTCCGAGGACCTGGCCAGCATCCCGATCAGCACCGGCGACGGGCAGCAGGTCCGCCTGGACCAGGTCGCCGACCTGGTCAGGGACCACCAGCCGCTCATCGGTGACGCGGTGATCAACCAGGGCGACGGCCTGATGCTCATCGTGGAGAAGCTGCCCTGGGCGAACACGATGGACGTGACGGAGGGCGTCGAGAAGGCGCTGGCGGAGATCGAACCCGGCCTCCGCGGCATCGAGGTCGACTCGTCGATCTTCCGGCCGGCCACCTTCATCGAGGACTCGATCAGCAACCTGACCCGCGCACTGATCCTCGGTGCGCTGCTCATGATCATGATCCTCGGCGCGTTCCTCTACTCGTGGCGGACGGCGCTGATCAGCGTGGTCGCCATCCCGCTCTCGCTGCTGTCCGCGGTCCTGGTGCTCCAGTGGCAGGGCGCGACGATCAACACGATGATCCTCGCCGGCTTCGTGATAGCCCTGGGCGACATCGTCGACGACGCCATCATCGACATCGAGAACGTCGTCAGACGTCTGCGGCAGCACCGCGCCGCCGGCGGCACGGAGTCGACCGCCCGCGTGATCCTGCGAGCATCCCTCGAGGTGCGGGGGGCGATCGTGTACGCCACCATCATCGAGGTCGTGGCGATCCTGCCGATCTTCCTGCTCGCCGGCCTCTCCGGCGCCTTCTTCCAGCCGCTGGCGCTCGCCTACGCACTCGCCCTGCTGGCGTCGATGGTCGTGGCACTCACGGTCACACCGGCCATGAGCCTGATCTTCTTCCGCACCGAGAAGTCCCTTCAGCACCGGGAGTCGCCGCTGGTCCCGCCGCTCAAGCGCGGCTACACCTGGCTGCTCACCCGGATCATGAACCGGCCTCGCGCCGCCTACGCGACCGTGGGCGTCACCACGCTGGCCGGTATCGCCGTCCTCCCCCTCCTCGGGAACTCGCTGCTGCCGAACTTCAAGGAGCGCGACTTCCTGATGCACTGGCTGGCGAAGCCCGACACGTCGCTGCAGGAGGAGGTCCGCACCACCAAGCTCGTGAACGCGGAGCTCCTGGAGATCCCAGGGGTCCGCAACGCCGGTTCGCACATCGGCAACGCACTGCTCGGCGACGAGCCCTACGGCGTCTACTTCGGTGAGAACTGGATCAGCGTGGACCGGTCGGTCGACTACGACAAGACACGCGAGGCCGTCGAGGACGTGGTCAACAGCTACCCCGGCATCTACCGCGACGTGCTCACCTACCTGAAGGAGCGCATCCGCGAGGTGCTGACCGGGACGAGTGACGCGATCACGATCCGGATCTCCGGCAACGACCTCGACCTGCTCCGGCAGAAGGCCACCGAGGTGAACGAGCTGCTCGGACAGATCCCCGGCGTCATCGAGAACCACGTCGAGTTCCAGGACACGGTCCCCCAGATCGAGGTCGAGGTGAACCTGGCGGCCGCCCGGCGCTACGGCGTGAAGCCGGGCGACGTCCGACGGGCCGCGGCCTGGATGATGGCCGGCGAGGAGGCCGGCGACATCTACCGGGGTGGACGCGCGTACGACGTACAGGTGTGGTCGCCTCCCGAGTCGCGGCAGACGGTGAGCGACCTCGAGAACCTCCTCATCGACGTGCCGGGTGGTGAACACGTCCGGCTCGCGGAGGTCGCCGCCATCACCGTCAAGCCGGTGCCCAACGTCATCCACCACACGAACCTGTTCCGCAACATCGACGTGGGCGCGAACATCGACGGGTCACGCGACCTGGGCTCGGTCGTCGACGACGTCGAGGACGTCGTGGCGTCGGTGGACTGGCCGCTGGAGTTCCACGCGGACATGCTCGGCGAGTACACCGAGCGTCAGGCCGCGACCAACCGGCTGCTGCTGTTCGCCGGGGTTGCGGCGCTCGTGATCCTCCTGCTCCTGCAGACCTCCTACCGGAGCTGGCGGCTCGCGACCCTGACCTTCTTCACGCTGCCGATCGCGCTCGTCGGAGGCGTGCTCGCCGCCTACCTGTTCGGCGGGGCCGTCATCTCGCTGGGCTCCCTGGTCGGCTTCCTCACCGTGTTCGGGATCGTCGCCCGCAACGGGATCATGCTGATCAGCCATGCCCAGCACCTGGAGAAGGTGGAGGGAGAGCAGCTGAGCCAGCAGATGGTGATCCGCGCGGCCCAGGAGCGGCTCGTCCCGATCACCATGACGGTGGGCACGACCGGGCTGGCCCTGATCCCGCTGATCGCGTCCGGCGCGATCCCGGGCCAGGAGATCGAGCATCCGATGGCCATCGTCATCCTCGGCGGCCTGGTCACGGCCACGCTCCTGAACCTGTTCGTGGTGCCGTCGCTCTACCTGCAGTTCGCGAAGAGCCGTAAGGACAAGAGGCTGATCCCCCAGCAGCGTGGGGTGGCCACCTGACCCAGTGCACGGGCCCGGGATGAGCGGCTCTCATCCCGGGCTCAAGCCCGTACGAGCTCCTCGCGCCGCCGCTCGAGCTCGGCCAGCTCGCGCTCGAGGTCGCGGCCTCTCTCCTCGATCGCGCCGAGCGCCCGCTCCACCTGGGTCAGCGCACCGGCGACCCGCTGAGCGGCGTCCTGGATCCGCGACCGCACGGCCATGTCGCTGAAGAAGTTGTCGAACCACACGTCGAAGGTCCGCATCATCTGGTCGACCTGGACACCGTGGACGCTCGGCAGCGCGACGTCGGCCAGCTCGCGGGAGAACCGCGCCAGTGCGACGTCGGCCCGGCGCAACGCGTCCGACGCCTGGTCGACCTTGTCGTACTTCATCATGTCGGTCAGCAGGCCGCCCCCGCCGAAGGCGTCCCACGTGGACCAGGAACCCGCACTGCCGAGGAGCGACGAGGCGTGGCTCAGGAGACCGTGCGCCTCGCGGCCGGCGTGGTGCGCCTCGCGCAGCTCCTTGTCGAGGGCCTGCAGCTCGCCCCGCCGCTCGGCGATCTCGACCAGGGACGCGGCCGCTGCCGACCCGTTCTCCTGGAGCCAGGCCTCCTTGGCTGCCAGGGCCTCGCGGAAGCGCTGCTCGGCATCGTCGAGCTCGCCGAGACGGCTCTCCAGCGCGGCGCGGTCGCGCCGCATGGACTCGAGGCGGGCCTCGGCCTCGGCGACGGCGTACCTGGCCGCGTCGCGCTCGGCGGTCTCCCGCTCCAGGTCGCTCGCGTGCGATCCCTTGAGGTGGGCCCAGACCTTCGCGCCCGAGAAGGACTCGAGCCTGTCCACGTCGGCGGTCTCGTCACCGAGCTTGCGACGCAGCTCCTCGAGCCTGCCCTCGAGGTGCGCGAGGTGTGGCTCCGACGCCTCGATGCGGCGGGTCAGCTGGGTCCGCTCCTCGCGGTCGGCGGCGGCCTGCTCGAGCTGGTTCTGGATCTGCGTGGCATCGGTCACCCGCACACCCTAAGGCCGACGGTGCGAGCATGGTCGCTATGCGCATCGTCTCGCTGCTGCCCTCCACGACCGAGATCCTGTTCGACCTCGGGGCCGGTGACGACGTCGTCGGCGTGACCTTCGAGTGCGACCACCCGGCGGAGGCCCGCACGCGCACGATCGTCTCCACGAGCGCGATGCCCGAAGGCCTGACGCCGCGGGAGATCGACGCGTTCGTCGCCGACGCGATGCGCAGGGGCGAGGACCTCTACCACCTCGACGCGGGGGCGCTCTCGGGCCTCGACGCGGACCTCGTGGTCACCCAGGACCTGTGCGCGGTGTGCGCGGTCGACGTGTCCGTGGTGGACGACGCGCTCGCGCACCTGGGCTGCACCGCCGAGGTGCTCACCATCGACCCGCACACCCTGGACGAGGTGCTCGAGTCCGTTGCCACCTTGGGGAAGGCCACCTCGCGCGAGGCGCAGGCCGATGCCCTCGTCGCCTCCCTGCGTGGCCGCCTCGACGCAGTCGTACGACGCACCGCGGGACGTCCCAGGCCCCGGGCGCTCGTGCTGGAGTGGACGGAGCCTCCCTTCGCCCCGGGCCACTGGGTGCCGGAGATGGTCGGCCTCGCGGGCGGCGTGTGCGTCCTGGGCACTGCCGGCGAGAAGTCGTTCCGCGTCGACTGGGAGCAGGTCGCCGGGTCCGCCCCGGAGGTCGTCGTGTGCGCCCCGTGCGGCTACGGACTGGAGCAGTCGACCGCCCTCGCCGAGGAGCTCGTCGCCTCCGGCGTGCTCCCGGACGACGTACCCGTGTGGGCGGTGGACGCCAACGCCTCCTTCGCCCGCCCGGGCCCCCGGCTCGTCGACGGGGTCGAGGCGCTCGCGGCGATCCTGCACCCCGACGCGTTCGGCCCGCCGGAGGAGTCGATGGCCCGCCGGCTGCGCTGAGACAGCCCCGGCGCCGTCAGCGCCGCGCGATGTGGGACAGCAGGTCCTGCCGGGTCACGACCCCGACCGGCTTGCCGTCCTCCTGCACCAGCAGGGCATCGGCGTTCTCGAGCGCCGCGACCGCGTCCGACACGGGCTCGTTGGAGCCGATCGACGGGAACGCGTCACTCATGTGCTGCTCGACGGGGTCGGACAGCTTGGCGGTGCCGGCGTACAGCGCGTCGAGCAGCACCCGCTCCGACACCGACCCGGCCACCTCGGCGGCGACGATGGGAGGCTCCGCACGGACGACGGGCATCTGCGAGACGCCGTACTCCTGGAGGATGTGGACGGCCTCGGCGATGGTCTCGTTGGGGTGCGTGTGCACGAGGGCGGGGAGCGCGCCGCTCTTGCCCCGCAGCACCTCGCCGACGGTCTGGTCGCCGGAGGCCGGCAGGAAGCCGTACTGCGCGAGCCACTCGTCGTTGAAGACCTTGGTCAGGTAGCCGCGGCCGGAGTCGGGCAGCAGGACGACGATGACCGCGTCCTCGCCGCCGGGCTGACGGCTGAGCTCGTGGGCGAGCTGGATCGCCGCGAACGCGGCCATGCCCGACGAGCCTCCGACGAGCAGCGAGTCCTCGCGGGCCAGGCGCCGGGTCATCGCGAACGAGTCGGCGTCGGAGACCTCGATCACCCGGTCGGCGACGTCGGGGTCGTACGTCGAGGGCCAGAAGTCCTCCCCGACGCCTTCGACGAGGTAGGGGCGTCCGGTGCCGCCGGAGTACACCGACCCGGCCGGGTCCGCGCCGACGACCTGGACCTTGCCGCCGCTCTTCTCCTTGAGGTACCTCCCGACGCCGCTGATCGTGCCGCCGGTGCCCATGCCGCAGACGAAGTGCGTGATCTTGCCCTCGGTCTGCTCCCAGATCTCCGGGCCGGTCGTCTCGTAGTGCGACCGGGGGTTGTTCGGGTTGGAGTACTGGTCGGGCTTCCAGGCGTCCTCGATCTCGCGGACCAGCCGGTCGGAGACGTTGTAGTAGGAGTCGGGGTGCTCGGGAGCGACCGCGGTGGGGCAGACGACGACCTCTGCGCCGTACGCCTTGAGCACGTTGCGCTTGTCCTCGCTGACCTTGTCGGGGCACACGAACACGCACTTGTAGCCCTTGGCCTGGGCGACCATCGCCAGCCCGACACCGGTGTTGCCGGAGGTCGGCTCGACGATCGTGCCGCCGGGCTTGAGGGAGCCGTCCGCCTCGGCGGCCTCCACCATCCGCAGGGCGATCCGGTCCTTCACGGAGCCGCCGGGGTTGAGGTACTCCACCTTGGCGAGGACCATCGGGCCGTTGCCGGCGAGGTCGTCCATCACCCGGTTGAGGCGGAGAAGCGGGGTGTTCCCCACGAGGTCCAGGAGCGAGTTCACGTAGTGCACCGGGTCAGTCTAGGCCCGCTCACTAACATGGAACCGTGGGGAAGGCCGCTGCTGCTCGGAAGCTCGCCGCCGCTGCCGCGTACGGCGGGGGTGGGGTGTCCGTCCTGGGCGCCTCGATCCTCGGCGTGCTGACCGCGGAGGCCAGGCTCGCCCGGCGCGCGATCGGCAACGTGGTCGAGGACAACACCCCCGACGCGTCCGGCTGGTACGGCGAGGGCCGCCCCGGTCCCGCTCTGAAGATCGCGCTGCTCGGCGACTCGAGCGCGGTCGGGTACGGCGTCGAGCGGGTCGAGGAGACCCCCGGGGCCCACCTCGCCTCGGGCCTGGCCGAGGGCGCGGACCGCCGTGTCTACCTCCGGTCGCTCGCTGTCGTGGGTGCCCGCACGCGTGACCTGGCCGGGCAGATCGACCTGGCCCTGACGATGGAGCCGCACGTCGCGGTGATCCTCATCGGCGCCAACGACGTGACGCACCGGGTGCTGCCCTCGGAGTCGGTCCGCCTGCTCGAGCAGGGCGTGCGACGGCTCCGGGAGTCCGGGGTCGAGGTCGTCGTCGGCACCTGCCCCGACCTCGGCACGGTCGAGCCGATCGCTCCGCCCCTCCGGCAGGTGGCCAGGGCGTGGAGCCGTCGCCTCGCGGCCGGTCAGACGATCGCGGTCGTCGAGGCCGGCGGCCGGACGGTCTCGCTGGGGTCGGTCCTCGGCCCGGAGTTCAGCGCCTCCCCCAAGACGCTGTTCGGCCCCGACCAGTTCCACCCGTCCGCAGCCGGCTACTCCAGCATGGCGTCGGTGCTGCTCCCCTCCGTGCTCGCCGCGGTCGGCGTGATCCCGTTGCAGGACCTCGAGCCCGAGGCGTTCCGCGGCGAGGGCGTCATGCCGATCTCCTACGCCGCGGTCGAGGCCACCAAGACCCCCGGCACGGAGATCGACGGCACCGAGGTCGGCGGCTCCAAGCGCGGCGCCCGTGGTCGGTGGGTCCTGCTCCGCCACCGCCGGCGCCTTCCCCAGGGTGCGCCCGAGACGCCGCAGAGCGACGTCGCGCCGCTCGACGCCTCCGGCGAGGACGCACCCGCCGCCGGCTGACCCGCACCCCAGGGTGGTCCGCTCGGACGCCCCAGGGATGGCCCGACCGGTGCCCACCTTTCGACCCGAACGGCCTATGTCCCCCGTATCGGACACAACCCTAGATTTCGGGGAGTTTCGTTCACAGGGGGAAGGCGGGGGCATGGGACGAGTACGTCGATCGGCAGTTCTGGCGGGCGCACTGGTGCTGTCGGGGGCAGCGGTGGTGGGCGTGCCCACCGCGGCGAACGCCACCGGAGACCTCTTCCACCCATACGTCAGCTTCGACCCCGGCTCGCATGCCGCGAACGTCGCCGTCGGAGACGTCACCGGCGACGGGCGGGCCGACGTCGTGCTGACGACGGAGCACGACTTCGACCCCGCGACGGACTGGAGCCTGTGGGTCTACCCGCAGCAGGTCGACGGCACCCTCGGCACACCCAGGCAGCTCAGGGGAACGGCCGAGTACTGGAGCGACATGTCCGTCGCGCTCGCCGACCTCGACGAGGACGGCGATCTCGACGCGGCCGTGACCGCCAAGGGCGGTGTGGACGTGTTCACCCAGGGCGACGCCGGCCTCGAGTACACCTGGACCGTGCCGGTCCCCGAAGGCCACGACCTCGAGCTGGTCGACGTGAGCGACGACGGCTTGGCGGACCTCGTGGTCAACACCCAAGACGGCATCGAGGTCCGCTGGCAGGTCGCGGGCGACTTCATGGTTCCGCCGGTCCCCCACCACTACGGCACCGGGTCCGCCACCGAGCTCGAGGTCGGTGACGTCGACGGGGACGGGCTGAACGACCTCGTGAGCACGAAGCAGCGAACGGTCGAGGTGCGGCTCCAGCAAGACGACCGCTCGTTCGCGGCGCCCGTCCTGTACGACGCCGGTGGACCGTCCGAGTACCCATGGGTCAACGGCCTCGCGGTCGGGGACACCAACGCCGACGGGCTGGCCGACGTGCACGTGAGCGGTGGAGGGAACCGGCCGAACTCCTGGGTGACGACACGGTTCCAGCAGCCCGACGGCACGCTCGGTGCACCCGAGATCCGGCCGAGCTACGACATCCCGGACGCGATCGAGGTCGCTGACGTCACCGCCGACGGCCGCGGCGACCTGGTTGTCCTGCACGGCAGCTTGGGGACGCGCCGGGGTCTACGACTTCACGCCAGGCACCAACCCGGCGGAGAAGCTCTACGAGATGCCGAGCGGCAACCGTAGCGACGCCAAGGCGCTTGCGTTCGGCGACGTGACCGGCGACGGCCGGCTCGACCTCGCAGCGGCCAACGACCTGAACGGCCTCGTGCTGCTGCGCGGTGCCGCACCGGGCGCCGACACGACCGCGCCCGACACCCAGATCACCTCCGGGCCGCCGTACGCGCACCAGTCCAGGACCGCGACGTTCTCGTTCACCGCCACGGAGGTTTCGACCTTCACCTGCCGCATGGACGACAACGCCTGGTCGCCGTGCAAGACGCCGATGACCTACTCCGGGCTGGCGCAGGGATCGCACTCGTTCGAGGTCCGGGCCACCGACCTGGCGGGCAACACCGAGCCGGCCCCGGCATGGAGGTCCTTCCGCGTGGAGGGCCCGAACACCGCGATCGGCTCCGGCCCGTCCGGCACGATCAGGGCCACGTCCGCGACGTTCGAGTTCGCCAGCACCCAGGCGGTCGCCTACTACGAGTGCTCCCTGGACAAGGCGGCCTGGCAGCGGTGCGCCTCGCCCGCGACCGTCGAGGGCCTGACCACCAACAAGCAGCACACCTTCGAGGTGCGCGCCGTGAACGCCGAGGGGCTGTACGACAGCACGCCGGCGAGCCGGACCTTCTCCGTCGAGGCCGCGGCCGACCTCGGCGTGGAGATGGCCGCCGCACCGGATCCGGTCAAGCGCGGCAGCACGCTCACCTACACCGTGAAGGTGGCAAACACCGGTCCCGACCCGGCCGGGTCCGTCGTCGTCACCCAAGGCCTACCGGACGGGGTGACCTACTCGACGGCCACCGCACGGCTCGACTCGCCTGTGGCGTCTCCCGAAGGCGCCTGCTCCTCGACCGGTTCAACGGTGCGCTGCGAGCTCGGCACCGTCGCGGCCGGCGCCTCCTGGACCATCACTGTCACCTCCACGGTCACCGTGTCCAAGGGTTCGCTCTCCTCCACCGCGGTCGCCACCACACCCACCTGGGACCTCGACTCCGGCAACGACGCCGCGTCGAGCACGACCAAGGTGGGTGGCGGCAGGGACCGCTGACCCCCCAACAGAAGAAGGGCCCCGGATCACTCCGGGGCCCTTCCTCATGACGTCAGCTGGTGCGTCGTACGTCAGTCGCTGCCACGCAGGATCGCGAGGATCCGGAGCATCTCGATGTAGATCCAGATGATCGTGACGGTCAGGCCGAACGCGGCGCGCCACGACTCCTGCTCCGGCAGCCGGGCGGCGATGCCGCGCTCGACGAAGTCGAAGTCGAGGATCAGCATCAGGACACCGAGCGCGAGGCCGATGACGCTCATCAGCAGGCCGAGCCCGCCGAAGCCGTTGAAGCCGATCGCCACCCCGAAGAAGCTGAGGACGAAGTCGAGCAGGATCAGGCCGACGAAGCCGAACATCGCGGCGACCGTGAACTTCCGGAACCTGGGGCTGACCTGGATGTTGAAGAACTTGTAGGCCGCCAGGGTGCCGATGACCGCGGCCATGGTGCCCATCACGGCACTGGTCACGATGCCGGGCCACATCGCCTCGAAGGTCTTGCTCATCGCGCCGACGAACAGGCCCTCGGCCACGGCGTACACGAGCACGAGCGCCGGGCTGATCTGGCGCTTGAACGACAGCACCATGCCGAGGGCGAAGCCGACGATCGCGCCGCCCATCCAGGCCATGCCGAGGTACTCCGGCGGCAAGGCCACCCACGTGATGGCAGCCGTGAGGATCATCAGACCCATCGTGATCCCGGTCTTCTGGACGACCGAGTCGATGGTCATGGGGGCCTGCGGCTGCGCAGGTGCGTAGGTCTCGGGTGCCTGCGGCGCACCGGTGCCCCACGCGGAAGGCTGGTTGTAGTCGGGGTAGGTGACCCCGCTCTGGCTGGTCCGGCGGGCGCTGAAGCCCTCGGACCGCGCGAATACCGGGTTGCTGCTCTGCATGTGTTGGTCTCTCCTCGGAGGCCTCAGGCGGGCACCCGCCCTGGATGCCGCTCTCTAGCCGTAGTTCCCATCCTACGGACCACTACCCGTTCAACGACCAGCCCGGACGCCGTGTTCCCGGGTCCGTGTCCGATTCGTCCCCCCCGCCTGCTCGCAGGCGGTCGGCACACGGTGCACCGCCGGCGAAGTACCCCCGGTGGGACTCGAACCCACACTGAAAGGTTTTTAAGACCTCTTCCTCTGCCATTGGGATACGGGGGCGTTCGCGACGCGCCGCGCGCCGCGTCAAAGATAGGTCTTGCGCGGGTAGATCGCGTGCGCACCGGCAACCCGGTCGAGGAACAGCAGCCCGTCGCAGTGGTCGATCTCGTGCTGCAGGGCGCGTGCCTCGAAGGCCTCGGCGGAGATCTCGACCTTCTCCCCCGTGCCCGGAAGCTGACCCGCCACCACGACCCGGCTCGCCCGCTTCACGTCACCGGTGAAGTCCGGGACGCTCATGCATCCCTCGCGCGCCTTCTCGTTGCGCGAGGACGAGACGACCTCCGCGTTGCACAGCACGAACGTCCCGTGGTGCGAGCGGGTCTTGGGATGCTCGGTCACGTCGACGCAGAACATCTTCACGCCGACCCCCACCTGCGGCGCGGCCAGCCCGACGCAGCCGGGCGAGACACGCATGGTGGCCACGAGGTCGGCGGCGAGCTGCACCATCTCCGGGTCGGTCGGGTCGACCGCGGTGCCGACCGAGGACAGCACGGACGCCGGCGCCCGGACCACGTCGAGCACGCGCCCCTCCACCGGGAGGTCGTGCTCGGTCCAGCAGCCGACGACGTCGTCGACGGGGGCAGAGCTCACAGGTCGTCGCTCTCCATCGGATCGCAGGGTCACACCGACCCCGAGCCGGTCACCGGCGCTGCGCAGCGCGGACCGAAGCTCCCCGACGTCGGTGCCGGGCCGCAGGTCCACCTCCGCGATCAGCACGTACAGCTCCCCGGCGAGGCGCGTGGTGAGGTCGGTGATGTTCCCGCCGACGCGGGCGACCTCGCCGACGAGCGTGGAGACGATCCCGGCCCGGTCGCCGCCGTGCACGGTGAGGACGTACGTCGACCCGACGGCCTCGTGCTCGGGCTCCTCGGGAACCTCACGCACCGATACCGTCAGCGACCCGTCCTGCGTCAGCCCCGACAGGGCGGACTCGATCTCCGCCGCCCCGCGCTCGCCCGCGCAGATGAGCATCATCGCGAAGTGCCCCCGCAGCAGCGTCATCGTCGAGTCCTCGATGTTGAGGCCCAGGTCGGCGAGGATGCGGGTGGTCTCGGCGATGATGCCGGGCCGGTCGTGGCCGAGGACGGTGATGGCTTGCAGAGTCACGCCTGTCATCCTTCCATGACTCGTTGCCGCGTCAGGTGGCCCGTCCGCCGAGCGCCGCGGCGCGGCCGAGGACCGCGTCGAGCATCGGCTCGGTGAGCTTGCCGGTGAAGGTGTTCTGCTGCGACGGGTGGTAGCTCCCGAGCAGCACGACCTCCCTCCCGTCAGGCGCGGTGAGCACCGCCTCGGCACCGTGCCCGAAGCGCGGCTTGGGCCTCGGTACGTCGTACTTCAACGCCCGGAAGGTCCGCAGCGCGGCGTCCCAGCCGTACGAGCCGAGGCACACCACCGCGCGGACGGAGCCGGCGACGAGCGCCGAGCTCCTCGACCAGCCACGGTGCACAGGTGTCGCGTTCCTCGATGGTCGGCTTGTTGTCCGGAGGGGCGCAGCGCACGGTCGCGACCATCCGGGCCCCGACCAGCCGTTGACCGTCGCCGGCGTGCACCGACGTCTCCTGGGCGGCGAGCCCGACCCGGTGCAGCGACGCGAACAGCCAGTCGCCCGACCGGTCGCCGGTGAAGATGCGACCGGTGCGGTTCCCGCCGTTCGCCGCCGGGGCCAGGCCCACGACGAGCACCGCGGGCTCGTCGTCTCCCCAGCCCGCGATCGGCCGGCCCCAGTAGGGCTCGCCGGCGAACGCCGCCCGCTTGTTCTCCGCCACGTCCTCGCGCCACCTCACCAGGCGCGGGCAGGCCCGGCAGACCGAGACGGCCGCGCTCAGCTCCCCGAGGGAGCGCGCCTGGCCGGCCAGCCTGGTCACGTCTCCCGGGGTCTCGGCGACCGGCGTCCCCGCCGGTGCCGGGTCGTCCGGCCAGCCGGTCCCCGGCGGCACCGGGCTCGAGAAGAGCTCGCCGGTCACCGGGTGCGGCAGGAGTACGTCGGACATGCGGCTCATCCTGTCAGGCGCGACGGCGCAGGTTCAGGCGACCGACCAGGCGATGCCGTCGAGGATGTCGGCCTCGGAGACGAGCAGCGTGTCGACCGTCGTACGACGGAGCACCTCGTCGAGGATCAGCGCGCCCGCGCCGATCACGTCCGCGCGGCCCGGATGCATGTACGGCAGCGCCTTCCGCTCGGCCACCGTCATCGCGAGCAGCCGCTCGGTCGTCGCGTGCACGTCGGAGACGGCGATCTCGGCCTGGTCGATCGCCGCGCGGTCGTACTCCGGCAGCCCGAGCACTCCGGCGGTGACCGTGGTGATCGTGCCGGCGACACCGATCACCGTCCGTGCCTCGCCCAGGGGTACGTCGCTCGCCGCGATCGCCGTGGAGATCTCCGACGCCGCTGCGGCGACCTCGTCGGGGGTCGGCGGGTCGGACCTCAGGTGCCGCTCGGTCATCCGCACCGACCCGATGTCGAGGGACCGCGAGGCCCGGACGTGTCCGTGGCCGTCGCCGAGGATCAGCTCGGTCGAGCCACCGCCGATGTCGATCACGAGGATCGGCCCCGGAAGGTGTCGGCCGGCCAGCCCGCGGGTCGCGCCGTCGTACGACAGCTGTGCCTCCTCGGCGCCTGACACGACCTCGGGGGCGACACCGAGCCGGGCCTCGACGCCCGTGGCGAAGACCCCGGCGTTGGACGCGTCGCGTGCCGCAGACGTCGCGCAGAACCTGATCTTGTCGACGTCGTGGGCGGCGACGATCGCGGCGTACTCGTCGATCGCCGCGAAGGCCCGTCCCAGCGCCTCGTCGGCGAGCCTGCCCGTGCGGTCGACGTCCTGGCCGAGACGCACCATCCGCATCTCGCGGACCAGCTCGTGCTCCGAGCCGGTCGACGGGTCGAGGTCCGCGACCAGGAGCTTGATGGTGTTGGTGCCGCAGTCGACCGCCGCGACCCGGGTCACCCCGCCCCACCCTCGACGGAGACGCACGGACCCGCTGCCCAGAACTCGCCGAGCAGGTCGAGCACCTCGTCACCGAGCGGGTTGACGCCCCTGCCCTGGGCGAGGGACTGGCCGGCGAGGACGTGCAGGCACTTCACACGCGTGGGCATGCCGCCGGCGGAGACGCCGTGGATCTCGGGCACCTCGGCGATCTTCTCGCGGTAGGCGAGGTACGACTCGTGGGCCCGCTGGTACGCCTCGGCGAGCTCGGGATCCTCCTCGAGCCGGTCGGACATCTCCTTCATCAGCCCCGACGCCTCGAGGGTGCCGATCATCGACGCCGCCCGAGGACAGGTCAGGTAGAAGGTGGTGGGGAACGGCGTCCCGTCGTCGAGCCGCGGCTCGGTCGCGACCACGTCGGGGTTGCCGCAGGGGCAGCGGTGGCCGATGGCGTGGATCGAACGCGGCGGCCGACCGAGCTGGGCCTCGATGACCGCCTCGTCGTGAGCCGTCACCGGTGCGCCTTCCGGGGTCACTTGTTCCTCTTCTTCGGGGGGTCGATCTCCTCGACCGGGTCGGGCACGTCCTCGGGGTTGCCCGCCGCCTCCATGGTCTGCCAGGCGGTCTGCCACCAGGCCGGCTCGTTCTCGACGTCGAGCTCGTCGGGATCCGACAGGGAGTCCTGGTGGTCGAGCGGGTCGCCGTCCTCGTCGACCACCTGGAAGGCGATCTCCCCGGGCTTCACCATCCCGAGCCGCTCGGTGGCCTGGGCCTCCTGGTAGGCGGGGTCGTCCCAGCGGCGTTTCTCGCGCTTCATCTCCGCGATGTTGGCCTTGGACGCAGCGATGGAGTCACGAAGTGACTGGAGGTGCTCCTTCTGCTCGAGGTAGGCCCGCATGCTCGACGCGTAGGACACCGCGAGCACCGCGAGCACGAGCGACGAGCACGACGGCGCGCCCGGTCAACCGGGGACGCGGTGGCCGCTGCGCCGCGGCCGCGCGTGGCCGCCCGGCGCCGCCCGGCCGCTGGCCCGGACGGGACGAGCCGCGTCCCCCGGCCCTGGGACCGGACGGACGGCTCGCCCCGCGGGGACGGGGTCCCCGCGGCGACGACGGACGGCTGCTCGGCACGTGCTACCTCAGTTGCGGCCGAAGCGTGGGAAGGCCCCACGGCCGGCGTAGCGTGCGGCGTCGTCGAGCTCCTCCTCGATGCGCAGCAGCTGGTTGTACTTCGCCACCCGCTCGGACCGTGCCGGGGCACCGGTCTTGATCTGGCCGCAGTTGGTGGCGACCGCGAGGTCGGCGATCGTGGTGTCCTCGGTCTCGCCCGAGCGGTGGCTCATCATGCAGCGGAAGCCGTTGCGGTGAGCGAGGTCGACGGAGTCGAGGGTCTCGGTGAGCGAGCCGATCTGGTTGACCTTCACCAGCAGCGCGTTGGCCGACTGCTCGGCGATCCCGCGGCCGAGCCGCTCGACGTTGGTGACGAACAGGTCGTCGCCGACGATCTGGACCTTGTCGCCGAGCGCCGCGGTCATCGCGGCCCAGCCCGCCCAGTCCTCCTCGTTCATCGGGTCCTCGATCGAGACGATCGGGTACGACGCGACGAGGTCGCTGTAGTAGGCCAGCATCTGCTCGGCCGACTTCGCGGCGCCCTCGAACTGGTAGCCACCCTCGGAGTAGAACTCGGTGGCCGCGACGTCGAGCGCGAAGACGATGTCGTCGCCGACCTTGAGGCCGGTCTTCTCGACGGCGCTGGTGATCAGGTCGAGCGCCTCGCGGTTCGAGCCGAGGTCCGGCGCGAAGCCGCCCTCGTCGCCGAGGCCGGTGGCGAGGCCGCGCTCCTTCAGCACCGACTTCAGCGCGTGGTAGACCTCCGCGCCCTGGCGCAGCGCCTCGCGGAAGGTGGGCGCGCCGACCGGGGCGATCATGAACTCCTGGATGTCCACGGCGGTGTCCGCGTGGGCTCCGCCGTTGAGGATGTTCATCATCGGCACCGGGAGCACGTGCGCGTTGGGCCCTCCGACGTACCGGAAGAGCGGCAGCTCGGCGGAGTCCGCCGCGGCACGGGCGACCGCGAGCGAGACGCCCAGGATCGCGTTGGCGCCCAGCTTCGCCTTGTTGGGGGTGCCGTCGAGCTCGAGCAGGCGCTGGTCGACCAGCCTCTGCTCGGAGGCCTCGAAGCCGACCAGCTCGGGACCGATCGCGTCGAGCACCGCGTCGACCGCCTTCTCGACGCCCTTGCCGGCGTACCGGGAGCCGCCGTCACGCAGCTCCACCGCCTCGAACGCACCCGTGGAGGCGCCGGACGGCACGGCCGCGCGGCTCACGGTTCCGTCGTCGAGTGCGACCTCGACCTCAACAGTGGGGTTGCCTCGCGAGTCGAGAATCTCGCGAGCGCCGACAGCCTCGATGGACGCCACGGTCTGCTCCTAGACGGGGGTGGATGCTGGTCAGGCCCAGCCTAACGGCGTGGCCGCCTCTCCTCCCGCAGGGCTCGCCCCGTGGGAGGCGTCAGGCTCCCGGGCCGGCCTCGCCGACGAGGACTGCGTGCACGGCCGCGTCGATGTCGAGGTGATCGGACTCCGCGCCGGGTCGCACGCTCTCCGTGGACGCCTCGACGAACGCGTTGACCTCCATGGCAGGCAGCATCGCGACGCCGATGCCGCCCGGGGAGCGCAGCTCCAGGAGCACCGCGGCGCGCTCGGCGTCGTCGACCTCGGGGCGGATGTGGACGTCGCCGCTGCCGACCGGCTCGTACTGCCCGAGGATCAGGAGGTCGCGGGCGAACGTCCAGGACACGGGCGCGCCGTCGCCGAGGAACGTGGCGGTCACGGCGTAGGGGCAGGACGGGTCGTAGCTGAGCTCGACATCGACCGAACGCATGCCCTCGGGGGTGAGCACCCTCGCGGTCAGGGACCGGCTCACCGGGGTTCGGGGTGATCTTGCGGGGTGAATGGACAAGGTGAATCTCTCTAGTCGGGGGGTGTTCTGGACTGTGCGACCGCCGACTCGCGACGGTATCCGTCGATGGTCGCAAGGGACGGCGCGGATCGCGAGTTGCTCTTGCGGCATCCGCGAGGAATCGCCCGATATGCCCGGCAGATTTGTGACCCGGAAAACCTGCTCGAGAGTCCGGCGTAACGGAGAACGGCCCCCGATCGTTAACCATGCGACCCCCCGGGAGGAACCGTGCACAGCTCACTCGACGTCGATCTTCAGGACAACGACCTCGTCTCCGAGATCATGCTGCTCGCCGACCTCATGGTCGCGGCGTCGGAGTCTCCCGAGCCGCTCGACCTGGAGACCATCGACGAGACGCTCGGCCTGTGGCCGGCCGCCGACGTCGTGAGCCTCCCTGCCCAGCGCGTCGCCGGCTGAGCCTCCTCAGCGGCTAGACGCCCTCCGGCGCAGGTAAAACGCGTCGAAATCCCCGGACGACCGGCGCTCCGGGCCCCACGATGGTGTGACGACACCGCTGAGACGAGGGGGACATGCCGGTGGCTATCTGGAGACGTGGGCAGGCACAGCAGACCGAGCGCCGGCCCGATCCCGAGTTCGACTTCCTGACCGACGAGCAGGGCGCACGGCTGCGCGACCTGGCCCGGGTGGCGTTCGCCGAGGCCGGCGTGGAGACCATCCCACACTCCCAGCACCTCGAGGCTGCCGACGGGCGGCAGTTCGGGCTCTGGAACCTCGCGGCGACCTGCCGCCAGGCCCCGGAGGCGGAGTGGCCTTCCGTCGTACGCGACCACGTGGCGGCCACCCTGAGAGGTCTGGACGCCACGGAGACCGGTGAGCTGTCCGCCGAGTACGTGCTCGCCGCCGTCCACCTGCGGGTCGTGAACGCGACGACCATGCCGCCGGAGCTCCGGGAGAACCTGACCTACGCGCGACCCGTCGCCGGGGACATGCTGGAGGTGCTCGCGCTCGACCTGCCCGACACGGTGTCCATGCTCTCGGACCACGACGTGGCACGGGTCGGCGAAGCCGCCCTGCGCGAGGCGGGTCTGCGCAACCTGGACACCGTGCCGGTGGAGTCCTACGAGGTCCTCGGGCAGCCGGGCCAGGGCGCGATGCACGTCGTGACGGGAGACTCGTTCTTCACCGCGAGCAAGCTTCTGACGTTCGAGAGCCTCCTGCGCGAGACCTGGGGCAGCCACGAGCCTGCCGTACGGCGCCGTGGTCGCGGTGCCCACCCGGCACATGCTCGCCTTCCACCCCGTCGAGGGCGTCGACGTGATCGGCGCGGTGCAGCACATGACGCGGGTCGCGGCGTCGATGTTCGACGGCTCCCCCGGGGGCGTCTCGCCGTTCGTCTACTGGTGGCAGGAGGGGCGGCTGACCCCGCTCAGCGGTTACGACGACGAGGGCGCCCTGCGGATCGAGGTCGGCGACGACTTCACCGCAGTCCTCAACGAGCTCGCGGCACGCGGCTGACCGAACTGGCCGCCCCGGTCACGGCCGGCCGGCGTGGGGCACGTCCACCCGGGCGGTGAGGATCTGCCCGGTGCGCTCGCCACCGATGTTCATCGTCTCCTCGTCCCACCGCGTCGCGACGATGAACAGCGTGCGGCCGTCCTCGCCTCCCAGCATGCAGGCGAAGCAGCCGCGGTCGGCCTCCACCGTCGCCAGGACCTCGCCGCCCTCGCGCACGCGGACGCAGCGTCCGTGCGGCACGTCGGCGTACCAGACCGCGCCGTCGGCGTCGACGCAGATGCCGTCCGGTGCGGCCTCGCCGAGCTCCGCCCACACCCTGCGGTTGCCGAGGCCGCCGTCCGGGTCGATGTCGAAGGCAGAGAGCCTGCCGGCGTAGGACTCGGCCACGATCAGGGTGCGCCCGTCGGTCGTGACCGCCATCCCGTTGGGGAACCACAGGTCGTCGGCCACCTGGCGCATCGAGCCGTCGGGTCGGACCACGGCGACGGTGCCCGTGGCGGGCGGTGCGCCGGACATCATGTCGAAGCCGATCTCGTTGACGAACGTGTTCCCGTGCCCGTCGACGACCACCTCGTTCCACAAGGCCTCCAAGGGGCCGTAGCGCTCCAGGGATCCGTCGGCCTGCTCGCGCAGCACCTGTCGTGTGCCGCCGGAGGTCGCGACCAGCCGCCCGTCCGGCAGCCAGTCGATCGAGAACGGCGCCCCCGCGACGGTCCGCTCCACACGCCGGTGCCCCGCCTCGTCGAAGCTGAGCACCTCGCCGGCCATCCAGTCGCAGACCCACAGCCGGTCGTCGTGCCATCTGGGGGACTCCCCCATGGCGAGGCCGCTCGCGAGCACCGTCGTCTCCGTCACCGTCCGCCTCCCGTCATGCCGTCCTCGAGGTGTCTGACCCGGCCGCGGCGGCGAAGTCATCGGCGCGGCTAGGTGGTCTCGGCTCGTCCGCACGGCGTCGGCGAGGCGTCGTACGGCGTCCCGCAGCTCCTGCTCGGCGTCCAGGCCGGCCGCCCGCGCCTCGACGACCAGGCCCAGCAGCCGGTCCCCGAGGGACGTGCCGCCCTGCGGTTCGACGCCGACCCGGCCGGCACGGCCGAGGGTCTTCTCCGCGAGGGAGAGTGCGGGGAGAGCGAGCGGGATCCCGTCGAGGACCGAGCCGCGCCCCTTCTCGGCGGCCTTGAGCGTCTCCCAGTTCCGGTTCACCTCGTCGGCATCTTCCACCTCGAGACCGGCGAAGACGTGCGGGTGCCGGTGCACGAGCTTGTCGACGATGCCGCGCCGCGACGTCGTCGATCGTGAACGGGTCGTCGAGATCCTCGGCCGCGATCCGAGCGTGGAAGTACACCTGCAGCAGCAGGTCACCGAGCTCCTCGCGCAGGTGCGTGTAGTCGCCGGTCTCCAGCGCCTCGAGCGTCTCGTAGGTCTCCTCGAGCAGGTACCTCGCCAGCGACTGGTGCGTCTGCTCGCGGTCCCACGGGCACGAGGTGCGCAGCCGGTCCATGACGGTCACGAGGTCCAGCAGCCGCGCCCCGGGGACGTCGTACGACCCGTGCAGCACCTCGATCCCGGGGGCGTCCTCGGCGGACAGGATGCGCTCCGCCAGCACCGCAGGGAACTCGGTCGCCTCCTCGTCGCCGGCCAGCCACACGACGTCGTCGGTCGCCGCCGCGGCCAACAGGTCGTCGGCCGTGGCGCCCGGGAGTACGTCGACCTGGTGACCCGCCGAGGCCACGGCGCGGACCACCGGGGCCTGGTGCGTCGGAGGCGAGGACCCGGTCGGCGGAGGAGACCGCCTGCCACGCCGTCCACGACATCAGCCCCGGGGCGACCCGGGGACTGGTGACGAGGAAGGTCAGCGGCACAGCTGCGAGGCGGGCATTTCCGCGATGAAGGTGTCGCTGGGCCTGGCCCGGTCGCCGTCCTTGGCGCTCTCCGACGCGGCGACCGACAGCGCCGTGCCGCCGGCCCGGAAGCCACTCTCGTCGTAGCTGCCGTAGCGGGGGTCGATCTCGACGTCGACGGACGCGGCGTACTCCCCGAGGATCCGCTGGCCCTCGGCGAGCGCCTCTTCCTCGGGGACCTGGGAGCCGAGGGACTTGCGGCCGACCTCGATCAGCATGAACTGGCTCTCGGCGTAGTCGCGCAGCGTGCTGCGGAGCTGCTCCTGCTGCTCGGCGTCGAGCAGCGCCAGGCCGGTCTCGTTCTGCGCGACGGCCTGGGCCACGGCCTGCTGGTCGGCCTCGACGCCCTCGCGCTCACCGAGCTGCTGGGCGAGCTCGGTGTCGACGAGGAGCTCGACCGCGAGCTCGCGGGCACCGCGGCTCGGGAGGGGCGACGCCGGCTGTCCGCTGGCCTCGGCGCCGGCGACGTTGGCCCGGCACACCGCCAGCGCCACGTCGTCGACCTCCGCGTGCGAGATCGACTGCGAGCCGACGACGGCAGCAGCTCCCGGGTGGAGCCCACAGCCGGCGAGCAACGCCGCCGCTCCTGCTGCCACTGCTGCCAGCTTCAACCTGCGTCGTGCCACGTGTTGCTCCTCGTTCGACCTGCGGGGACAAGCTCTTCGGTGTGCGGCTGTGCTGCTCAGAACTCAGCCGGCCGGGACAGTCTCGCGGTCCACGACCGCGTCCACCACCTGCCGCACCCACGCGAGCAGCTCTTCGTCCCTGATGGGCGGCCCGCCAACCGTCTTCGGCAGGGGCCGGGGCACCAGCATCGTACGCACGCCGGGCTTGAGGATGCTGCGCGGGTAGAGCCGGTCGAGGCGCACCTTGCCGGAGTCGGGCAGCTCGACGGGCGCGAAGCGGACGTACTTGCCCTGCAAGGTGATGTCGGTGAGGCCCGCCCGGCGAGCGCGGGCCCGGAGCCGGGCCACCTCCAGCAGGCTCGCGACGGGTGCCGGCGGCTCGCCGTACCTGTCGAGCATCTCCTCGCGGATCGCGGCGACGTCCTCGTCGGAGCGCACCTCGGCCAGCCGCTTGTACATCTCCAGGCGCAACCGCTCGGACGGCACGTAGTCGTGCGGGACGTGGGCGTCGATCGGCAGCTCGATCTTCACCTCGGGAGTTCTTCCGCGGATGCGTCGCCCTTGAACTCCGCGACGGCCTCACCGACGAGGCGCACGTAGAGGTCGAAGCCGACGTCGGCGATGTGGCCGGACTGCTCACCGCCGAGCAGGTTGCCGGCGCCGCGGATCTCGAGGTCCTTCATGGCGATGGCCATACCGCCGCCGAGGTCGGAGTGCTGGGCCAGGGTGGCCAGGCGCTCGTGCGCGGTCTCGGTGAGCGGCTTGTCGGCCGGGTAGAGGAAGTAGGCGTAGGCCCGCTCCCGACCCCGACCCACGCGGCCACGCAGCTGGTGCAGCTGCGAGAGGCCGAGCATGTCGGCCCGCTCGATCACCATCGTGTTGGCGTTGGACACGTCGAGGCCGGACTCGACGATGGTCGTGCACACGAGCACGTCGAACCGCTTCTCCCAGAAGTCGACCATGACCTGCTCGAGCTGGTGCTCGCCCATCTGGCCGTGCGCCACGGCGACCCGCGCCTCGGGCACCAGCTCGCGGATCCGGGCGGCCGCCTTCTCGATGGAGTTGACGCGGTTGTGGATGTAGAAGACCTGGCCCTCGCGCAGCAGCTCACGGCGGATCGCGGCGGTGACCTGCCGGTCCTCGTAGGCGCCCACGTAGGTGAGGACCGGGTGCCGCTCCTCGGGCGGGGTGGTGATCGTGGACATCTCGCGGATGCCGGTGATCGCCATCTCCAGGGTCCGCGGGATCGGCGTCGCGGACATCGCCAGCACGTCGACGGACGTGCGCAGGCGCTTCATCGCCTCCTTGTGCTCGACGCCGAAACGCTGCTCCTCGTCCACGATGACGAGTCCGAGGCTCTTGATCTTGATGTCGGGGTTGAGCAGCCGGTGCGTGCCGATCACGATGTCCACGCTGCCCTCGGCGAGCCCGTCGATCACCGCCTTCGCCTCCGCGTCGGTCTGGAACCGCGACAGACCCTTGATCACCACGGGGAACCCGGCCATCCGCTCGGCGAAGGTGGTGAAGTGCTGCTGCACGAGCAGGGTCGTCGGCACGAGCACGGCGACCTGCTTGCCGTCCTGCACCGCCTTGAACGCCGCACGAACGGCGATCTCGGTCTTGCCGTAGCCGACGTCGCCGCAGACCAGCCGGTCCATCGGCATGATCTGCTCCATGTCGCGCTTGACCTCGTCGACCGTGGAGAGCTGGTCGACGGTCTCCACGAACGGGAAGGCGTCCTCGAGCTCGCGCTGCCACGGCGTGTCGCCGCCGAAGGCGTGGCCCTTGGTCGCCTGCCGCGCGGCGTAGAGCTTGATGAGCTCCGCGGCGATCTGGCGCACCGCCTTGCGCGCCCGGCTCTTGCGCTTGGCCCAGTCGCCGCCGCCGAGGCGGTCCAGCGACGGCTGCTCGCCTCCGACGTACCTGGTCACCTGGTCCAGCGTGTCCGGCGGGAACGTAGAGCCGGTCCGGCGGCGCTCCACGCTTCGACGCGCCGTACTCCAGCACCAGGTACTCCCGGGTCGCGCCCTGCACCGTGCGCTGTGCCATCTCGACGTAGCGGCCCACGCCGTGCTGCTCGTGCACCACGTAGTCGCCGGGCTTGAGCTCGAGCGGGTCGATCTGCTTCTTGCGGCGCGTCGGCATCTTGCGCATGTCCTTGGTGGAGGACCGCTGGCCCGTGAGGTCGTCGCCGGTGAGGACCGCGAGGCACTGCTCGTCGTCGACGAAGCCGTGGTCCAGGCACGCCGTGGACACGTGCACGATGCCCGGCTCGGGCTCGCTCTCGAGCGTGTCGACCAGGCGGGCGGCGACGTCGTGCTCCTTGAGCACCTCCACCATGCGCTGGGCGGGGCCGTGGCCCTCGTTGAGCAGCACCACGCGCGAGCCGTTCGTCAGCCACTGCTTGATGTCGCCGACCGCGCGCTCGATGTCGCCGCGGTAGGCGTCCACCGGTCGGATGTCGACCGTGCGGGTCTCGACCGCGCCCGACTCGACGTCGACGCCGGAGTCGACGACCTCGCCCAGCTCGTCGCGCAGCGGCGCCCGGTTGAGGTCCGCGGTGTCCGGGTCGAGGCCGAACGGCGAGATGCTCCACCACGGCTTGCCCTGCGCGAGGCTCAGCGCGCGCACGTCGGCGAGCGAGTGGTACGACGCGGCGCCGAGGTCGACCGGGGCCTGACCCCCGCCCGCCGCCGCGGCCCACGAGGCGTTGAGGAACTCCTCGCTGGTGGCCACGAGGTCGTGGGCCCGGCTCCGGGCGCGCTCCGGGTCGAGGACGAGCACGTGGGTGTTGTCGGGCATCAGGTCGACGAGCATCTCCATCTCGTCGACCAGCGCCGGGGCGAGCGACTCCATGCCCTCGACGGCGTGCCCCTCGGCCATCTTGTGGGTGATCTCGGCGAGCTCGGGGTGGCTCTCCCCCAGCGCGGCCGCGCGGCGGCGTACCTCCTCGGTCAGGAGCAGCTCGCGGCACGGCGGCGCCCACAGCCGCGGCATCGGCTCCAGCGACCGCTGGTCGGCCACGGAGAACGACCGGATCTCCTCGACCTCGTCGCCCCAGAACTCCACGCGCAGCGGGTGCTCCTGGGTCGGCGGGAAGACGTCGATGATGCCGCCGCGAACCGCGAACTCGCCGCGCTTCTCCACGAGGTCGACACGGGTGTACGCCGCACCGGCCAGCCGTCGTACGACGTCCTCGAGGTCGGCCTCGTCACCGACGGCGAGCTCGACCGGCTCGAGGTCGGCGAGGCCCTTCACCTGGGGCTGCAGCACCGAGCGGACCGGGGCGACCACGACCTTGAGCGGGCCGTTGGAGGGGTCGGTCCCGGGGTGCTTGAGGCGGCGGAGCACCGCCAGCCGACGGCCGACGGTGTCCGACCGCGGCGAGAGACGCTCGTGCGGCAGCGTCTCCCAGGCCGGGTAGTAGGCCACGGTCGCCGGGTCGACCAGGTCGCCGAGGTAGGTGACCAGGTCCTCGGCCTCGCGGGCGGTCGCGGCGACGGCGAGGACGGTCCGTCCGGCGTCCACCAGACCCTTCACCATGAAGGGACGCAGCGCCCCGGGACCGGCCAGGTCGAGCGCGGGAACCGCACCGTTGCGGGCGTCCTCGACAGCGGAGGCCAGGACCTTGTCGCGAAGGACGAGGTCGGCCAGACCCTTCAGGCTCACGCTGGTGCTCTTTCCTTGCCGGCGGGCCGGCAGACGAAACTCAGGCGGACAACACAGGTGCCCCCTGTCGACGAGGACGAGGGGGTGCTGTGTTCGAGTCTACGGGGCGGGCCGAGCCGCCCCGGGTCCGCTCGGACGCGGTCAGGCGGGCGGGTGCTCGGCCCAGTACCGCTTGACGAAGTCGGTGATCTGCTCGGCCAGCTCGGGCCGGCACACGAGCAGGTCGGGCAGCAGCACGTCCTCCTGGTTGTACTCGAGCTTCGCACCGTCCGCCCGGCTGGTGTGCAGGCCGGCGGCCCGTGCCACCACGACCGGGGCGGCGGAGTCCCACTCGTACTGCCCGCCCGCGTGGACGTAGGCGTCGGTGACGTCGCGGGCCACCGAGATCACCTTGGCGCCGGCCGAGCCCATCGGCACCAGCTCGGCGTCGATCTCCTCGGCGAGCGCCTTGACGAACTCCGGCGGCCGGGTGCGGCTGACCGCGATGCGGGGTCGGTCGCCGGTGCGCGGGGGTACGACGGGCGGCTGACCGGTGCTGAAGGTGGTCCCCAGACCCGGCTGGGCCACGGCACCCGCCACCAGGTCACCACTGCCCCCGTCGCCTTGCCACAGGGCGACGTGGACGGCCCAGTCGTCACGCGGCGGCTCGGAGAACTCACGCGTCCCGTCGAGCGGGTCGACGATCCACACGCGCCTCGCGGACAGGCGGGCCTTGTCGGCGATGCTCGCGGCGCTCTCCTCGGACAGGACGGCGTCGTCGGGGCGGTGCTCCTTCAGGAGCCGCATGAGGAGCTCGTGGGCGGCGCGGTCGCCGGCGTCCTTGAGCTCCTTGCCCTCGAGGCCCTGGCCGCGGACCTCCAGCAGCAGCTCGCCGGCGACGGTGGCGGTCCAGGCTGCGAGAACGTGGTCGTCGTGGGCCGCCTCTGCCGGCGGCTGTCCTGCGTCGAAGTCGGTCACGGTTGCCCGCCTCTCATTCGGTGTCTCAGGTCAGGAGTTGTAGCTGGACTGGGTCTTCTCGAGCCCGTCGGTGATCAGCGACTCGACCGCGTCGGCCGCCTTGTCGATCTGGAACGGCAGGACCCTGCGCTCGGCCGACGAGTAGTCGGACAGCACGAAGTCGGCCGGCGACTGCCGCCCCGGGGGCCGGCCGATGCCGACCCGGACGCGGTAGAACTCGCCCGAGTCCATCGACCGGCGGATCGACCGCAGCCCGTTGTGGCCGTTGTCGCCGCCCCCGCGCTTGACGCGCAGCGTGTCGAAGTCGATGTCGAGCTCGTCGTGGATCGCGATGATCCGCTCGACCGGGATCTTGTAGAACTTGGCGAGCGCCGACACCGGCCCGCCGGTCTCGTTCATGTAGCAGCGTGGGCGGGCGAGTACGACGCGCGCACCGCCAGGCCCCCCGAGCCTGCCCTCCACGACGTCGGCCCGCCCGGTCTTGTGGGGCCGGAACCCCGAGCCGACCCGCGAGGCCAGCTCGTCGTTGACCAGGTAGCCGATGTTGTGACGGTTGCCGGCATACGAAGGGCCGGGATTCCCGAGCCCGACGACCAGCCACAGTTCCTCTGTCATCGAAGCCTCTCGGGAGCTCCCGGCCCTTCCACGTGTGAGTGCCTTCCAGGCCGCGCGCCACATGGGCGCTCAGCCTAGGGCGTCCTACGGACGGAGTGAGGTCACTCCTCCTCGGACTTCTCCTCGCCCTCGGCAGGAGCCTCGCCCTCGGCGGCCTCGGCCTCGCCGGGCTCCTCGTGCTCCTCGCGCTCGATGCCGAGCTCGCCCTCGGTCTCGGCCAGCTCCGCCTCGACCTCCTCGGCGGTGGGAGCGTGGGTGATGTTGACGATCAGCGTCTCCTCGTCACCCTGGAACGTCGAGCCCGACGGCAGCACGAGGTCCTTGGCGAGGATCTGCGTGCCGACCTCGGCACCCTCGACGGAGACCTCGACGTACTCGGGGATGTGCGTGGCCTCGGCCTCGACGGACACCGAGGGGTGCTCGGTCACGACGAGGGCGTCGGACGCGGCGTCGCCCACCACGTGGACGGGGATGTCGACGACGACCTTCTCGCCCTTCGACACGACGATGAGGTCGAGGTGCTCGAGGAAGCCCTTGATCGGGTCGCGCTGGACCTGCTTGGGCAGTGCGAGCTGCGCCTTGCCGTCGATGTCGATCGACAGCAGGGCGTTCGCGCCGCCGTGCTTGAGGGCGAGCATCGTCTCGTGACCGGGCAGGGTGAGGTGCACCGGGTCGGTGCCGTGGCCGTAGAGCACCGCGGGCACCTTGTCGGCGCGGCGGATGCGGCGGGCGGCACCCTTGCCGAACTCGGTGCGCGGCTCAGCCTGGATCTTGGTCTCGGACACGGGGGAACTCCTCAATCGACTAGCAACTCGGTGACGCAACGTTGGGTGGCTGCCCGGAGAGGAGCTCAGGAACCTGCCGGTCCTGGCCGAGGAGTCTGCGCGCGATGCGCGGCTGAGAGCCGGGTCAGGGACCCGGTCGAGCCGCCGCGTCGATCACGGAGCGAGATCTCTCCCTCGCCGAGGCAACTTGCCAATCCTAGCGAGGACCGGCGGGATCTGCGAATTCAGGCCTGGCCGTCGAAGAGGCTGGTCACGGAGCCGTCCTCGAAGACCTCGCGGATCGCACGGCTCACCAGCGGGGCGATCGACAGCACGGTCAGCTTGTCGAAGCGTCGCTCGTCGGGGATCGGCAGGGTGTTGGTGACGACGATCTCCACCGCCGGGCAGTTCTTGAGCCGGTCGACCGCGGGGTCGGAGAGGATCGGGTGGGTGGCGGCGATGACCACGCCGCTCGCGCCGTCGGCCATCAGTGCCTCGGCCGCCTTCACGATGGTGCCGCCGGTGTCGATCATGTCGTCGACCAGGACGCACATGCGGCCCTTGACCTCACCGACGACCCGGTTGGCGACGGACTCGTTGGGCCGGTTGATGTCGCGGGTCTTGTGGATGAAGGCCAGCGGGGCGCCGCCGAGCCGGTTCGACCACTGCTCGGCGACCTTGATCCGGCCGGCGTCGGGCGAGACGACCGCGAGCTGCTCGTGGCCGTACTTCTCCTTGACGTAGTCCGACAGGATCGGCAGCGCCATCAGGTGGTCCACGGGACCGTCGAAGAAGCCCTGGATCTGCGCGGTGTGCAGGTCGACGGCGATCAGCCGGTCGGCGCCGGCGGTCTTGAACAGGTCGGCCATCAGCCGCGCGGAGATCGGCTCGCGACCGCGGTGCTTCTTGTCCTGGCGGGCGTAGCCGTAGAAGGGCAGGACGACGGTGATCCGCTTGGCGGAGGCGCGCTTCAGGGCGTCGACCATGATCAGCTGCTCCATGATCCACTCGTTGACCGGAGCGGTGTGGCTCTGGATCACGAAGGCGTCGCAGCCGCGGACGGACTCCTCGAAGCGGACGTAGATCTCGGAGTTGGCGAACTCGTAGGCCGAGGTCGGGACGAGGCCGGTGCCGAGCTGCTCGGCGACCTCCTCGGCGAGCCCGGGGTAGGCACGGCCGCTGAAGACCATCAGGTTCTTCTCGGTCGTCCGCTTCATTCCGCTCACGCCTCGGTCTCCTCGCTCACTGCTCACTGAAACCCCGCCCGCAGTTCGATTGTCACCCAGGTCAGTCCTCGGACGCGACTCGGGAGCCGTCTTTGTGAGACGGGTCTCGCTCCGCGAGTGCCGCCTCGGCCGCCTCGGCCGACTTCGAGCCGGGGCGCTTGCGCAGCACCCATCCCTCGATGTGGCGCTGCGGGCTCGTCGAGACCGCGAGCGCGCCCGGCGGGACGTCACGGCGCACGACGGTGCCACCACCGGTCACCGCGCCGTCGCCGATGTTCACCGGCGCGACGAAGGTGTTGTTGGACCCGGTCTTCGCGTGCCTGCCGACCGTCGTGCGGTGCTTCTGGACGCCGTCGTAGTTGGCGAAGATCGTGCCCGCGCCGATGTTGGTGCCCTCGCCGATCTCGGCGTCCCCGACGTACGACAGGTGCGGCACCTTCGCCCCGTCGTGGATCTGGGCGTTCTTGGTCTCCACGAACGTGCCGATCTTGCCCCGGGCGCCGAGGACCGTGCCGGGCCGCAGGTACGCGAACGGCCCGACGCTCGCGCCGGGACCGACGACCGCGCCGGAGCCGTGGGTGCGTACGACGGTCGCGCCCTCGCCGACCTCCACGTCGGTGAGCGTGGTGTCGGGGCCGACCACGGCGTCCTCGCCGACCCGGGTCGACCCGTGCAGCTGGACACCGGGGAGCAGCGTGACGTCGGGGGCGAGCTCGACGGTGACGTCGACCCAGGTGGAGGCGGGGTCGACGACCGTGACGCCGTCCTTCATCCACCGGGTGAGCACCCGGCGGTTCATCTCGGCCGCGAGCACCGCGAGCTGCGCGCGGTCGTTGACGCCCTCGGTCTGGATGACGTCGTCGACGGTGTACGCCCCGACCGCCCGTCCCTGGTCGCGGGCGATCGCGACCACGTCGGTGAGGTAGTACTCGCGGTTGGCGTTGTCGTTGCCGATCTTGGTCACCGCCTCGGCGAGGAAGGCGCCGTCGAAGGCGAAGATCCCGCTGTTGATCTCGCGGATCGCCGCCTGCTCGGGCGTGGCGTCCTTCTGCTCGACGATCGCGGCGACGCCGCCGGACTCGTCGCGGATGATCCGGCCGTAGCCGAACGGCTCCTCCAGCTCGGCGGTGAGGATCGTCAGGGCGCGCCCGGTGCCGGCGTGGTCGGCGACGAGCCCGGCGACGGTGTCGGCCTCGAGCAGCGGGGTGTCGCCGAACATGACGACGACCGTGCCGTCCGTCGTACCCACTCGCTGCTGGAGCGCCTCCATGGCGATGCGGACCGCGTGACCGGTGCCGTCCTGGGTCTCCTGGACCGCCACCACGGCTTCGGGCACCTGCTCGAGGATGTGCGGCTGGACCTGGTCACGCTGGTTGCCGACGACAGCCACGAGGTGGTCGGGGTGGAGCGCCTGGGACGCGGCGATCACGTGACCGATCAGGCTCCGCCCGCACAGCGGGTGCAGGACCTTCATGGTCTTGGACTTCATCCGGGTCCCGGCGCCTGCCGCGAGGAGGACGACCGCGGCGGGTCGCGGCGTGCTGGGGTCGGGCTGGCTCACGTCACTGCTCCCTGTCGACGTCTGCTGTCACCCTTCGGCGGGCTTCCTGGCTCCCCGGGTAGGAGTCGAACCTACGTCGCTTGTCCGCATTCAAAGTGCGGCGGGCCCTGCCGACAGACCAACCGGGGATGGACGGGGCACACATTACGCAATCGTGGGTACCAGACACCCAGAGCCGTCTTCCTTGGCTACTTACGGTGCCGTAGGTTACGGTTGCGTAGGTAAGTAATCTTCCCGATCGCACGTTTTGCGAGGACCCACCCCTATGACGCCACCCCCGACCGGAACCGCCACCCCCGCCACCGCCGAGCCCGAGCTGGTCACCGCGACCTGGGGCGGTGACGTGCAGTCCCGCAAGGAGCAGGTCGCGCTCGCCGTGTTCATCGTGGTGCCGTTCCTGGCCGTCGCCGCCGCGGTGCCGGTGGCCTGGGGCGGCTGGCTGGGCTGGACCGACCTCGCGATCATGGCCGGGATGTACTGGCTGACCGGCCACGGCATCACCGTCGGCTTCCACCGCCTCTTCACGCACAAGTCGTACAAGCCGAACCGGGCGGTGAAGGTCTTCTGGGCGATCGCCGGCTCGATGGCGATCCAGGGCCCGGTCATCCGTTGGGTGGCCGACCACCGCAAGCACCACAAGTTCTCCGACCGCGACGGCGACCCGCACTCGCCGTGGCGCTACGGCACCGACCTCAAGGCGCTGACCAAGGGGTTCTGGTACGCCCACATGATGTGGCTGTTCAACCCCGAGCAGACCCCGCAGCGCAAGTACGCCCCCGACCTGATGAAGGACCGCGACATCGTCCGGATCTCGAAGCAGTTCCCCCTGTGGGTCGTGGTCTCGCTGCTGCTCCCGGCCGCTCTCGGCTTCCTGCTGACCATGTCGTGGCAGGGTGCCCTGACCGCGTTCTTCTGGGGCTCGCTGGTGCGGATCAGCCTGCTCCACCACGTCACCTGGTCGGTGAACTCGATCTGCCACACGATCGGCGAGCGCCCCTTCCTGTCCCGCGACAAGTCCGCGAACGTCTGGTGGCTGGCCATCCCGTCGATGGGCGAGTCCTGGCACAACCTGCACCACGCCGACCCGACCGCTGCCCGGCACGGCGTGCTCAAGGGCCAGATCGACACCTCCGCCCGGGTCATCTGGTTCATGGAGAAGGTCGGCTGGGTCAAGGACGTCCGCTGGCCGGCCAAGGAGCGCATCGAGAGCAAGCTGGTGAAGAACCAGCAGCTCCCCGAAGCGGCCTGACGCAGGCGCCACCTCCGAGGCTCGATGGAGGCTGACATAGTGGAGCCCGTGGCTGAGGTGGGCGAGGAGAAGACCAAGCGTGCGCGCGGCAGGATGACCGCCGCGGAGCGCCGCGAGCAGCTCGTCGACATCTCACGCAAGCTCTTCGCCGAGCGCGGTTTCGACGGCACGTCGATCGAGGAGATCGCGGCCCGTGCCGCGGTCTCCAAGCCGGTGGTCTACGAGCACTTCGGCGGCAAGGAGGGCCTCTACGCGGTGGTCGTCGACCGGGAGGTACGACGGCTGCTCGGCATGATGCAGGACTCCCTCGACGCCGCTCACCCGCGGGCGCTGCTCGAGCAGGCGGCCTTCGCGCTCCTCGACTACATCGAGCAGGCGCCGGACGGGTTCCGGATCCTGGTGCGCGACTCCCCCGTTGGCTCCGCGACCGGGTCGTTCCAGTCGATCATCGGCGACATCGCCTCACGGGTGGAGTACATCCTCGCCGGGGAGTTCAAGTCCCGCGGCTTCGACCCGAGGCTGGCGCCGATCTACAGCCAGATGCTCGTGGGCATGGTCGGCACGACCGGCCAGTGGTGGCTCGACGCCCGCAAGCCCGAGAAGCGCGTCGTCGCGGCGCACCTGGTGAACCTCGCCTGGAACGGGCTCGCCGGCATGGAGAAGAAGCCCACCCTGCGCACCAAGTCCTGACCGCGTCCCTCAGCCCGCCCGTGCGGCGAGGCGCTCCCGGAGCTTGTCCCGCTTCTCCTCGAACCGCTGCGCCTGGGTCTCCAGCCCGTCCATGAACGCCGCGAGCTCCTCGCGCGCCTGCTCGCCCTCGGCATCGAGGCCCTCGACCTCGAACACCTTCCAGAACCGGAGGACCGGAGCCACCACGTCGTCGCGGTGCTGGCGCAGGTCGTAGACACCGGCGATCGCCATCTCCACGGCCTTGCGCTGGAAGCCGGCGATGTCCGTGCCGGGCATCTGGAAGGTCGTGACGACGTCGGTGATGGCCCGCATGGTCTGGTTCGGCGAGAGCTCGAGGGCCGCGCCCAGCAGGTTGCGGTAGAAGATCATGTGGAGGTTCTCGTCGGCCGCCACCTTGGCGAGCAGCGCGTCGGCCACCGGGTCGTCCGTCAGCTTGCCGGTGTTGCGGTGCGAGACCCGGGTGGCGAGCTCCTGGAAGGAGACGTACGCCAGCGACCGGACCAGGTCCTCGCTGTGCTGCGAGGTGTAGCCGGTGGACATGTGGTCCATGCGCAACCGCTCGAGCTGCACCGGGTCCACCGCGCGACTGGTCAGCAGGTAGTCCCGGATCGCGATGCCGTGCCGGCCCTCCTCCGCCGTCCAGCGGTGCACCCAGTCGCCCCACGCCGCGTCGCGGCCGAACAGGATCGCGATCTCGTGGTGGTAGCTGGGGAGGTTGTCCTCGGTCAGGAGGTTCACGATCAGCGACGAGCGGGCGACGTCGGACATCGGGCTGTCGTCGGGGGTCCAGGGGTCGCCGTTCAGCGGACCGTCGAAGTTGCGGCCGTCGCTCCACGGGACGTACTCGTGCGGGAACCACTCCCTCGCCACGGACAGGTGGCGGTTGAGGTTCTCCTCGACGACCTGCTCGAGCTCGACGAGCATCTGGGTCTGGGTCAGCTGCTTGTTCACTGGTGCTCCCTCCGGCTGAGGCCACACCTCAACCTACGGAACCGTAACCTCCGCAGCCATAAGTATGCGAGCGTGCGCCCAACGACTGGCCGGTAACCTCCGCGCGCCCGCTCAGACGTGCGACAGGACGTCCAGACGGCTCCGCTCCCGACCGGACTCGGCAGGCGCCTCGTCATGCGGGCGCCTGGGCCACCACGAAGACCCGCCGGAACGGCAGCACGGTGCCGTGCGGTCCGGGCGGGTACGCCTCGCGCAGGCCCGCTTGTACTCCTGCTCGAACGCCCCCCTCAGCGTCTCGGGCAGCGCCTGCAGCACCGGCCGCGCACCCGTGCCGCTGACCCAGGTGAACACCGGGTCCTCGCCCTGGAGCACGTGGAGGTAGGTGGTCTCCCAGGCGTCCACCCGGCAGCCGAGGCCGAGGAGCGCTTCGAGGTAGACCTCCGGCCCGTGCGCGTCGGGCCGCGCGACGCCCTCGACGTGCCGCCGGAAACGGTCGTCGGCGGCGAGCTCGCGGAGGAGCACGTGGCTCGGCTCGCCGAAGTTGCCGGGCACCTGGAAGGCGAACCACCCACCGGGCGCTACCTGCCCGACCAGCCGTGGCAGCAGGTCGAGGTGGCCGGGGACCCACTGCAGGGTCGCGTTCGAGACGAGTACGTCGACCGGCGACTCCGCCTCCCACGCACGGAGGTCGGCCACCTCGAAGCGCACCCGGGTGGCCGCCTCCCGCGCGCGGGCGACCATCTCGGGTGAGGAGTCGAGGCCGACCACGTCGGCCGACGGCCAGCGCTCCTCGAGCAGGCGGGTGAGGTTGCCCGGACCGCAGCCGAGGTCGACCACGCGGTCCACCTCGGTGGCGGGCACGCGCGCCAGGAGGTCCAGGAAGGGGCGCCCTCGCTCGTCGGCGTAGGTGAGGTACCGATCGGGGTCCCAGCCGTGCTCGCTCATGCCGCCCTCCCAGAGATGTCTTGATATCAAGATAAATCCTCCTGCAGCGATCTCTCGATGTCAAGAATCTCGACGGGTACGATCAAGGGCATGCGCGACGAAGTGGACCGCCTGGTCGAGGCCTGGCAGCGGGAGCGACCCGACCTCGAGCTCGACCCGATGCAGGTGCTGAGCCGGGTCAGCCGGCTGGGCCACCACCTCGACCGCGCCCGGCGCGCCTCGTTCACCGACCACGGTGTCGAGTCGTGGGAGTTCGACGTGCTGGCCGCGCTGCGCCGGGCGGGTGCGCCGTACGAGCTCTCCCCCGGCCGCCTGATCAAGGAGACCCTGGTGACCAGCGGCACGATGACCAACCGGGTCGACCGGCTGGTCGCCCGGGGCCTGGTCGAGCGGCTGCCCGACCCGCACGACCGCCGGGGCGTGCTCGTGCGCCTGACCGACGAGGGCCGGGCGAAGGTCGACGGGGCCCTCGCCAGCCTGCTCGACCGCGAGCGTGAGCTGCTCGGCGGGCTCGACGCGCCCGCGCAGAGGCGCCTCGCCGGCCTGCTGCGCGACCTGCTCGCTCCGTTCGAGCCCGAGCAGTAGGCCTCAGGCGGCGAGCCCGCCTGGAGAGGCAGCCGCTACTCCAGAACGGAGGCTGCCTCGAGCCACTCCTCCTCGAGCGCCTCCTTCTCGGTCGTCACGGCCTGGAGCTGCTCGTTGAGCTCGGCGAGCTTCTCGTAGTCGGTCGAGTGCTCGACGAGCCGGGCGTGCAGGTCGTCCTCCCGCGCGGTGACCTTGGCGAGCTGCTTCTCGATCCGGTTGATCGCCTTGCGAGCGTCGCGCATCTCCGCCTGCGACGTCTGCGGCACCGCCGCTCCGGCGTTCGAGGAGGGCGCCGCGGAGACCGGCGTGGGCGGCGCACTCGCCGCGAGCTGGGCCCTCCGGCGCTCGAGGTACTCGTCGACGCCGCGCGGGAGCATCTTGACGGTCCCGTCGCCGAGGAGCGCCCAGACGTTGTCGCAGACCCGCTCGAGGAAGTACCTGTCGTGCGAGACGACCACCAGCGTCCCGGGCCAGCCGTCGAGGAAGTCCTCGAGCACGGTCAGGGTCTCGATGTCGAGGTCGTTGGTCGGCTCGTCGAGCAGCAGCACGTTCGGCTCGGACAGCAGCAGCCGCAGCATCTGGAAGCGCCGGCGCTCCCCTCCGGACAGGTCGCCGATCCGGGTGGTGAGCTTGTCGCCGGTGAAGCCGAACCGCTCGAGCATCGAGGAGGCGGTGACCTCGCCGGTCGCGGTCTTCGTGACCCGCTTGATCGCCTCGACCGCGTCGAGCACCCGCTCTTCGGGGTCGAGATCGTCGAGCTGCTGGCTCAGCTCGGCCAGCGCGACCGTCTTGCCGCGCTTGACCCGACCGGCTGCGACCGGGAGGTCGCCGGACAGCATCCGCAGCACCGAGGTCTTGCCGGCGCCGTTCACCCCGACCAGCCCGACCCGGTCGCCGGGGCCGAGCCGCCAGGTGGCGTGGTCGAGCAGCACCTTCTCGCCGCGCTCGGAGGGTGACGTCCTCGACGTCGAGCACGTCCTTGCCGAGCCGCTGGGTGGCGAAGCGCTGCAGCTCCAGGGAGTCGCGCGGCGGCGGCTCGTTCTCGATGAGGGAGTTGGCCGCGTCGATGCGGAACTTCGGCTTCGACGTCCTCGCCGGCGCACCGCGCCGCAGCCAGGCGAGCTCCTTGCGCATGAGGTTCTGCCGCCGGGCCTCCGAGGCGGCGGCCTGGCGCTGCCGCTCGGCCTTGGCCAGGACGAACGCGGCGTACCCGCCGTCGTAGACGTCCACGACACCGTCGTGAACCTCCCACGTCGTGTCGCAGACCTCGTCCAGGAACCACCGGTCGTGGGTGACGACGACGAGCGCGGAGGCACGACGGGCGAGGTGCTCGGCCAGCCAGGAGACGGCCTCGACGTCGAGGTGGTTGGTCGGCTCGTCGAGCACGATCAGGTCGTGGTCGCCGAGGAGCAGCCGGGCCAGCGAGCAGCGACGCCGCTCGCCACCGGACAGGCCGGCGACCTGTCGGTCGAGCGGGATGCCGGCAAGCAGGACCTCGACGATCTCGCGGGTGAACGCGTCGGCGGCCCACTCGTGCTTCGCGAGGTCGCCGAGGACCGCCTCCTGGACGGTCGCCGCCGGGTCGAGGTCGTCACCCTGGGTGAGGTAGCCGAGGTGGAGGCCGCGGGAGCGCGAGACCCGGCCCTGGTCGGCGTCCTCGAGCCCGCCGATGATCCGCAGCAGGGTGGTCTTGCCGTCTCCGTTGCGGCCGACGACTCCGATCCGCTCACCGGCGCCCACACCGAGGCTGACTCCGTCGAGGAGGGGGCGGATGCCGTAGGACTTGTGGACGCGCTCGAGGTTGACGAGGTTCGCTGCAGGTGAGGCCATCAGGGGGCTATCGCATCACAGGGCGGGCACGACGTGCGCGCCGGGAGCGGGTCCACGGGCGACGAGAGCCTCGGTGCCGGCGTCCCGGAGCTGGTCGCGGACCGTCAGCGCGTCGGCCTCGTCACCGGCGAGGAAGAGGCAGGTCGGACCGGACCCGGACAGCAGCCGCCCGATCGCGGGCGGCCTCCCGCCGGTGTCGAGCACCGCGGCGAGGTCCGGGCGCAGGGACAGTGCGGGCGCCTGCAGGTCGTTGTCGAGCAGCTCTCCCACCCGCGCCGCATCGCCCGCGGCGAGTGCGGCGAGCAGGTCGGCGGAGATCGCTCGGCTCCGGGGCGTCGGTGCCGACGAGGCGGTCGAGCTCCGCGAACACGGCCGGCGTGGACAGCCCCTGGGACGACAGCGCGACGACCCACCAGTACGACCCGTGGTCCTCGACGGAGTCCACGACCTCCCCGCGCCCGGAGCCGGTGGCGGTGCCCCCGACGAGGCAGAACGGCACGTCGCTGCCGAGCTCCGCCGCGAGCCGGAGCAGGTCCTCGCGCGGCGTGCCGAGCCCCCACAGCGCGTCGCACGCGAGCAGCGCGGCCGCGGCGTCGGTCGACCCCCCGGCCATGCCTCCCGCGACCGGGATCCGCTTGCGGATCCGCATCGTCACGCCCGTCTCGCCGTCGGGGATCCCGGCGTGCGAGGCGAGCAGCGCGGCGGCCCGCACCGCGAGGTTCCTCGCGTCCGTCGGTACGTCGATCACGTCGACGCCCTCGCCGGAGACGGCCAGCGTCGTGGTGGCCGCAGGCGGTGACCGTGACCTCGTCGTACAGCCCGATCGCCTGGTACACCGTCGCGAGCGTGTGGAAGCCGTCGGGACGCAGCGGCCCCACGCCGAGCTGGAGGTTGATCTTCGCCGGCGAGGCGACCGTCACCGACGAGCTCATGCCGTGCCGCCGGAGCGGACCAGGGCCAGCCCCTCGGCGACCCGCGCGAAGTCCTCGATCCCCAGTGCCTCACCGCGCGCCATCGGGCTGACCCCGGCGTGGGCCAGGGCCGCCTCGGCAGCCTCGGCGGACCCCGCCATGCCCTTGAGGGTGGACCGGAGCGTCTTGCGGCGCTGCGCGAAGGCGGCGTCGACGACCGCGAACACCTCCTCGCGCGACACGTCGACGACCGGCGGGTCGCGCCGCTCCCAGGCGACGAGGCCGGAGTCGACGTTGGGCGCGGGCCAGAAGACGTTGCGGCCGATCGAGCCGGCGCGACGGACCTTGGCGTACCACGCAGCCTTCACCGACGGCACGCCGTAGGTGCGGGAGCCGGGCTCCGCGGCGAGCCGGTCGGCCACCTCGGCCTGCACCATGACCAGGCCCTTCTCCAGCGACGGCAGGAGGCTCATGAGGTGCAGGAGGACCGGCACGGACACGTTGTAGGGGAGGTTCGCCACCAGCGCGGTCGGCGGCGGGCCGGGGAGCGACGTGACGCGCAGCGCGTCCGCCTCCACGACCTCGAGGCGATCGACGTACCCGGGGGCGAAGCGCTCCACGGTGTCCCGCAGCGCGCGGGCGAGCAGCGGGTCCACCTCGATCGCGACCACCCGGGAGACGCTGCCGAGCAGCGCCGAGGGTCAGCGAGCCGAGGCCGGGGCCGACCTCGACCACCACGTCGGACGGGTCGAGGCCCGCGGCGCGGACGATGCGGCGGACGGTGTTGGCGTCGATGACGAAGTTCTGGCCACGCTGCTTGGTGGGACGGATCCCGAGCGACTCGGCCAGCGAACGCACATCCGCCGGACCGAGAAGCCTCGGTCCGGCGGATGTCATGTCGTCGCTCACCACGCGGGCGAGCCTAACGTCACTGCGGCAAGCCGAGCTGCGACGCGCAGTGCGGCCACGAGCCGTAGCTGCCGCCGTTGGCGTCACGGAGCCGGGTCGCCACGGCGATCTGCTCCTCGCGGCTGTTCTCGTGCGGGTAGCCGGTGCCGCCGTAGGCCTGCCAGGTGTCCAGGTTGAACTGGAGCCCGCCGTAGTAGCCGTTGCCGGTGTTGATGGCCCAGTTGCCGCCGGACTCGCACTGGGCGAGCTGGTCCCAGACGGTGCTGCCGCTGGCGTAGTTGGCGGCGGGCGCCGCCTCTGCCTTGGTGCCGACCCGGACCACCGCGTCACGCGGCTGGCTCAGGACGGTCGCGCGCAGCTCCTTGCGGACCACGAGCTCGCCGTTCTCGTAGCGGAGTCGGTAGACCACCGAACGGGAGCCGTCGCGGCCGGCGCGGATCACCTTGCTGTCGCCCTCGAACATCGAGGAGTCGGCCTTCTCGATGGTGTCGTAGTCGACGTCCTCGGTGACCTTCTTGGTCACGACGCGGACCTTGGTGACCACGATCTTGTCGCCGTCCTCGAGCTCGGCATCGCGGCCGGGCTTGACCTCGTCGCGCTCACCGAGCGCGATGTCGAGGTCGGCGAGCGCCTCGGTGACGGTCAGCGCCGGCACGGTGACGGTGCGCGCCTTGCGGGGGCCGTTCACCAGCGTGATCTTCTTCGGCGTCACGACCTCGAGCTCGAGACCGTCGCGGCTGATCTCGGCGCCACGGCTGACCGACAGCTCGGCGCCGGCGTACCGGAGGCCGAGCTGGTCGAGGGCCGAGCTCACGTCACTCGCGGTGACCCAGTAGCTCTTCTCCTCGCCGTCCACGCTGACCTGGAGCTCACGGGCGTAGCGGACCGCGATCCGGGTGCCGTCGTTGACCTTGCTGTCGAGGGCGGGGGCGACCACGTCGCGCTCTCCGACCTCGATGCCCTCAGCGTCGAGAACGTCGGCGACCGTGCCGCCGAGCGTGCTCACCTGGCCGGCCTCACCGTCCACCGACAAGGTGACGGTCTTGCTCATCGAGGCGTAGCCGACGGTCGTGGCGACCAGCGCGGCGACAACCCCTCCGACGAGGACGAACAGGGCACGCCTGCTCTTGCTGAGAAGTGCGATGGAACTCCGCACGATGCTCCAATGGTGGTACTCCCCGGGCCGCGGGACAGACAACGCGCGTGCTCGTCGCTGGTGTCCTGCGCGCGACGGCACGAAGGCCCACAAGAACTACGCCGGTCGTCCCGGCAAGGCCTGAGTGTGGACCCCCCTGGCGCTGCCCGAAAGCTTCCCCACTCCCGGCCAACAATCACAAGACCATAACGGCCCGCAACCCCCAGACCAAGTTCAACTGACGACCAAGTGTCCCGAATCACGGATTTTTACCAGCACCAACGGGCTACCCCGAGTGGTTCGACAGGACTACTCCGGTCCGCCCCAGGGCCCACCGAACGCCGCGTCGGTGTTGGCGTCGACGGCCTCGCACAGCGCGTCGAGACCCACTCCCAGGGTCTCCGCCATCGCCCGCATCGTGACCGGGACCAGGTACGACGCGTTCGGCCGGCCGCGGTAGGGAGCCGGTGTCAGGTAGGGCGCGTCGGTCTCGACCAGCACGCGGTCCCGTGGCGTGACCCGGAGCGCCTCACGCAGCGGCTCGGCGTTCTTGAAGGTCACCGTTCCCGCGAACGACAGCCACGCCCCACGGTCCAGACAGGCCTTGGCGAAGTCCGTGTCGCCGGAGAAGCAGTGCATCACCACCCGGTCCGGGACGCCCTCCTCGTCGAGCAGCTCGGAGCACGTCGTCGTGGGCGTCGCGGTCGTGGATGACCAGCGTCTTGTCGAGCCGCTTGGCGAGGTCGATGTGCCGGCGGAACGACTCGTGCTGGGCGGGACGGCCGTCCTCGCCCGTGCGGAAGTAGTCCAGACCGGTCTCGCCCACCGCGCGCACCCGGTCGCTGCTCGCGGCGAGCCGCTCGATCTCGGCGAGCCCCTCCTCCAGCCGGCCGTCCGCGGCGAGCGAGGCAGCCTCGTTGGGGTGCAGGGACACGGCGGCGACGATCGCGTCGAACCGCTCCGCGACGTCGACCGCCCACTGCGCGCCCGGAAGGTCGCACCCGATCTGCACGATCCGGGGCACGCCGACGGCGGTCGCCTCCGCGAGGGCCTCCTCGACGGGTGTCCAGGAGCCGTCGGCGATGTCGAGGTGACAGTGGTTGTCCACGACGGGACGAGGGAGCGGCTCGGGCGCGGGCGGCCTGCTGCGGTCGCGCCCGCCGCCCTGCTCGGTCTTCGGCGAACGGGCTCGCGTGGGTTCGTCGGGCGCCATGCGGCGGAGTCTACGAGGGCGTCGGTGGGCCGCTTGTGCACGGCGTCGTAGACCACGCGCTTCGGCAGCCCGGCCATCCTGGCGACCTCGAGGATCGCGTCCTTCCGGGTGCTCCCGACCGCTTCGGCGTCGGCGACCAGCGCGGCCAGGGAGTCGGGGTCGGTGGGTACGTCGGACGTGGCGGTCGCGCCCTCGACGACCAGCGTGACCTCGCCCCGCACACCGTCGGCGGCCCAGGCGGCGAGGTCGGCCAGCCCTGCCCGTCGTACCTCCTCGTGCGTCTTGGTCAGCTCACGGCACACGGCCGCCCGCCGGTCGGGACCGAACGCGTCGGCCATCGCGGCGAGCGTGGCCTCGGTGCGGTGCGGCGCCTCGAAGAACACCATCGTCCGCTCCTCGGCGGCCAGCGACGCGAGCCGTCGGGCACGCTCCCCGGCCTTGCGCGGGAGGAAGCCCTCGAAGCAGAACCGGTCCACCGGGAGGCCCGAGACGGCCAGCGCGGTGAGGACCGCGGAGGGCCCGGGGACCGCGGTGATCTGGATGTCGCGCTCGACCGCGGCCGCGACCAGGCGGTACCCGGGGTCGGAGACGCTCGGCATGCCCGCGTCGGTCACGACGAGAACACGCTGCCCGTCCTCGAGGGCCTCGACGAGGGCGGGGGTGCGTGAGGTCTCGTTGCCCTCGAAGTACGACACGACCCGGCCGGTGATGGTGACCCCGAGGTCGGTGCACAGACGCTTGAGCCGGCGCGTGTCCTCCGCGGCCACCACGTCCGCGGTCGCGAGCTCGGTCGCGAGACGCGGCGGGGCGTCCTCGACCCGGCCGATCGGGGTGGCGGCGAGCACGAGGACTCCGGGGGCGTTCACCCGGCGCATCATGCCATCCGACGGCCGCGGGTCGCTCTCCTCCACGGAGCCGGCACCCTCCGTAGAGTGGGCGCGTGACGACGACCCAGGAGCCGCCCGCACGCGTGCCCCGGCGCACGATGGGGCTCTCCCGGACCGCCGACGGCCGGCCGGTCCCCAGCGCACGGCGCCGTGCCGTCGCCGCGATCGGTCACCTCGACCGGCGTACCGGCTGGCTGGCCACCCTCGCCGTCACCGCGCTGGCCGGCTTCCTGCGCTTCTGGCGACTCGGGTACCCCGAGGAGTTCCTGTTCGACGAGACCTACTACGCCAAGGACGCCTGGTCGCTGCTCAGGCACGGCTTCACGACCTCGTACGTCTCGGGCGCCGACCAGAAGATCCTCAACGGCAGGGTCACCGGCATCTTCGAGGACTCGCCGAGCATGATCGTCCATCCCGAGGTCGGCAAGTGGCTGATCGCGCTCGGTGAGTGGACGTTCGGGATGGACCCGTTCGGGTGGCGCGTGGCCTCCGCGCTGGTCGGCACGCTGATGGTCCTGGTGATGGTGCGCCTCGTGCGCCGGCTCACCGGCTCCCTGATGCTGGGCGTGACAGCCGGCCTGCTGCTCACCTTCGACGGCCTGCACTTCTCGATGTCGCGGCTCGCGCTGCTCGACATCTTCATGAGCTTCTTCCTGCTGTCGGCCGCCGCCGCGCTGGTCGCCGACCGGGACTGGAGCCGTGCGCGGATGGCCCGGCTGGTGCCGGCCGGGTGGCAGGCGACCCCCTCGGACTGGGGGCCGCTGCGGGGCCTGTGGTTCCGCCCCTGGCGGCTCGTCGCCGGACTGATGTTCGGTCTCGCGGTGGCGACGAAGTGGAACGCGCTCTTCCCGCTGGCGGCGTTCGGCCTGCTGGTGTGGGCGTGGGACGCGGGGGCGCGGCGGTCCTTCGGAGTACGACGGGCGTGGCTGCGGTCGGCCCTGGTCGACGCGCTGCCCGCCTTCCTCCATCTCGTGGTGGTGGCCCTGGTCGTCTACGTCGTGTCGTGGACCGGGTGGCTGATGAACGCCGCGGAGTACGAGGACTCGCTCTCCGACACCCAGTACGGCTCCTACTGGGGCTCCTACATCGAGGAGGACGCCAAGGGGGTCGGGCCCGAGGTGGCCCAGTCGATGCGGTCGCTGTGGAACTACCACCAGGACGTCTACACCTTCCACACGCGCGGGCTGCTCGACTCCGAGCACACCTACCAGTCGAACCCGGCCGGGTGGCTGGTCCTCAACCGTCCCGTGGGGGTCTTCGCCGACCTCGACATCAAGCCGGGCCGCGACGGGTGCACCGCCCCGAAGGACAGCGAGTGCCTGCGGCAGATCGTGCTGCTCGGCACGCCCGTGCTGTGGTGGGGCGGCGCGGTGGCGCTGCTCTACGCGGCGTTCGCGTGGGTGGCGCGCCGGGACTGGCGGTTCGGGGTCGCCGTCGTCGGCGCGCTGGCGACGTGGCTGCCCTGGCTGCGGTACGACGACCGGCCGATCTTCTCCTTCTACGCGGTGGCGACGCTGCCCTTCACCGTCGTCGCGATCACGCTGCTCATCGGGCACCTGCTCGGCGGCCCTCGTGCGTCGTACCGGCGGCGGATGTTCGGCACGGTCGCCGCCGGCACGTTCGTGGTGCTGGTGGTGGTGAACTTCGCGTGGTTCTGGCCGGTGTACACCGGGGACCTGCTGACCACCCGGGAGTGGTTGCAGCGGATCTGGTTCCGGGCCTGGATCTAGCCCGGCGGCAGGACTACCGGGCGTAGACGCGCTGGGCGACGGCCTTCTTGGCCTCGACCAGACCGTCGAGGGCGGTGCCGAAGCCGGCGTCGCCGTGGGTCTCGGGTGCGCCCTCGCCGATCTTGCCGATGGCCCAGCGCGACCCCTTGGCGACGAGGTCCTCGTGCGCCACGTCGTCGTACCCGGGCTTGACCGGGAACGCGACACCCCACGAGCCGACGGCCGCGGCGGCAAGGTGCAGCGACTCGCGCGTGGTGATCCAGCGCTGGCCGCGGCGAGCGGGCAGCCCTTCGCGCCAGACCTCGGTGAACGGGTAGAAGCGCATCCCGGGCAGCTCGGACTCGATCATCTCGAAGACCACGCGGTCCTGTCCGGGGATGGCCTCGATGTAGCCGATCTTCTCGGGTCGCACGCCCCAGGCCTTGACCGTCTCGACGGCGCTGCGGGCGACCGCCTCGAACCCGCTCTCGACGCCGCCCTCGACGAGGTCGGACTGCATGCACATCATCGTCGAGACGCTCTCGCGCCTGTCGAAGGTCTCCTCGTCGCCGACGGCCAGCAGCGCGTCGTCGCCGGTGTCGGTGGCGGTCTCGTTGCTGAGCAGCTCGCGGGACTTCGCATCGCGTACGTCGAGCACCGCGAAGCCGTTGGTCAGCTCGGTCAGCATCTCGCTGCCCGCCGCGGACGGCAGCAGGCCGGTGCCGGTCATCGCGACGTGCTTGCCGTGGTCGCCCGCGAGCACGTGGCCGGCCGCGAGGAACGTCATGTGGCGCGGCCAGATGTTGTTGACGTAGCCGCCGCCGATGACGTGGAAGACGTCCGCGGTGTGGAGCAGCTCGACGCCCGCGGCGCGGTGGGCGTACCCGAAGCCGGGCTGCCGGGTGGCCTGCTTGGCGAACTCGACGACCTCCTGCACGTCCTCCGACGGCGCTGCCCAGCTGATCCGGAAGAGCGTGTCGACGAAGCGGACGTTCGGGTGCAGGTGCCCGAGGAAGAGCTGCGCGCCGCCCGGGTTCGGGCAGTCGAGGTAGACCTCGGCGTCGGGCTCGGTGGCCGCAAGGTGGCGCAGCCAGGCCGCAGCCACCGCCTCATCGCCGTAGTACGGGTAGCCAGACGACCCGACCAGATAGATGCGGCGACCTGCCATGCGCTTGACTCCTCCGTCTCGTCGGACGTCCCGTCCGGGACACCAGCCGGCCCGTCGTACCCCGGCGATGCGAAGGCTAACGCACCCACTCGTCAGAGCAGATCGCGGCCGAGCTCGCGCATCACCTGCTTCATCGGGCGGTGGTCTCCCTGCCGTCGAGGAGCTCGACGGGCCCGACACCCCGCAGCTGCGGGCTTGGCCGGCCAACGGCTCCGGCTCATCCGCCAGGTCCTCGACCTGACCCGCGGGGCCACAGCGGTCCAGACAGGTTACGAACGCGCAGAAATATCGGACTGTTAGTCGTTCAATGGAGTGGATCGACTTGCGAGCCGATCTCCTCCATAGGGACACCCCCGGCGAAGCCGGGGGTGTTCTGCTGAGCACGATGACCACAGGAGCAGCCGGCCCATCACACGGGGAGGCCCTCATGGCGGGTGATGCGGCACCGCGGACGACCGAGGCGCTGACCTTCGGTGAGCCCGCCGGACGGTGGGTCCTCGCCGCCACGGTCCTCGGCTCGAGCCTGGCGTTCCTGGACGCCACCGTGGTCAACATCGCCCTGCCGGCCATCGGTCGCGAGCTCGGCTCCGGCGTCGTGGGCCTGACCTGGACGGTCAACGGGTACGCCCTGACCCTGGCCGCGTTCGTCCTGCTCGGCGGCTCGCTCGGCGACCGTTTCGGCCGCCGCCGCGTCTTCCTGGTGGGCGTGGCGTGGTTCGGTGTGGCCTCACTGGCGTGCGCGCTGGCGACCGGCGTAGGGATGCTCGTCGTGTCCCGGGCCCTGCAGGGCGTCGGCGGCGCCCTCCTCACCCCCGGCGCCCTCGCCATCCTCCACGCGGCGTTCCGGCCGGAGGACCGCTCGCGGGCGATCGGCGCCTGGTCGGGGCTGGCGGGGATCGCCGGCGCGGTGGGGCCGTTCCTGGGCGGGTGGCTGGTCGGCGTCGGCTCGTGGCGCTGGATCTTCCTGATCAACCTCCCGGTGGTGGTCGCGGTGCTCGCGATCGCGGCGCGACACGTCCCGGAGTCGCGCGACGTCGCGGCGTCCGGGCGGATCGACGTCGCCGGTGCCGCCCTCGCCGTGCTCGGCCTCGGGTCGCTGACCTACGGCCTGTCCGTGTGGCCCTTGCAGGGATCGGACTCGGCCACGGCGCAGGTGGCCGTCGGGCTGGGCCTCCTCGGCCTGTTCGGCTTCGTCGTCCGGGAGCGCACCGCCGCCGACCCGATGCTGCCCCTGGATGTCTTCGCCGCTCCCCGGTTCGGGGCCACGAACCTGGTGACCTTCCTGGTGTACGCCGCCCTCGGCGGGGTGTTCTTCTGGCTGGTCGTGACCCTCCAGGTCGTCGCCGACTGGGACGCGCTCCAGGCCGGTCTCGCACTTCTCCCGATAACCCTGCTCATGCTGGTGTTCTCGGCCCGCGCGGGCGTGCTCGGCGACCGCCTCGGCCCCCGGATCCCCATGACCGCGGGGCCGCTGCTGGCCGCGGTCGGGGTCGCCGCGCTGTCCCGGGTCGGTCCCGGAGCGTCGTACCTGCCCGACGTGGCGGTGTCCCGTCACCGTCCTGGGTCTTGGGCTCACCCTGACCGTGACACCACTGACCGCCACCGTCCTCGGGTCGGTCCCCGAGTCGCGGTCCGGTCTGGCCAGCGGCGTCAACAACGCCGTGGCCAGGACCGGCGGACTGCTCCTCGTGGCAGTCCTGCCCGCGCTGACCGGACTGCCCGTCGGAGGCTTCGGGGACCCCGCCGCCCTGGAACCGGCGTTCCGCACGGCGATGATCGTCTGCGCGGTGCTGCTCGCGGTCGGGGGCGTGATCTCGGCGCTGTCGATCCGGCCCGGACGTCCGCTTCCGGAGGAGGCGCCGGCGGCTTCGTGTCCGCGACACCACTGCGACGTCGCCGGGCCGCCGGTCGCTGCATCCCCCCGCTCCCGGCCCTAGCTCCCCGGCCGCAGCGAGGAGAGATGAGTCCTTCGAGGAGCCGAGCCAGCCCGGGAGTACGCCGGATGTCCTATGGACCGGACCATCAGGTAGTCGCCTCGTGGAAGGAGCTGACCTCGGCCGCGGAGGGATGAATCTGCGAGCAGGACACACGGCAGATCTCGGCCCCGGCACGCCGGGGCACGTGCTCAGCGGCTCGAGACCGAGGTGACTGACCGGGCCTCGGTCGTCGCTCTTGCCTTGCGTTCGTGGCGCCATGCCAGCCAGACGGCCAGCACCATAAGGCCGAGCACGTCGGCGAAGCCGGCGATCGATGCCCAGGGGAGCTCGATGTCACCAGCCTCCACGTTGGCGTAGAACGAGCCCAGCGGGGTCAGCAGCGGCCACAGGACCAGCAGGTTGCGAGCGAGGCTGAAGGCCACGGCGTAGACGACGCCTAGCCCGACCAGGAACAGCATCTCCTCGGCACCCATGCCGTAGCCCAGGTGGTAGGCGCCGTAGAGGAGGGCGGCTCCCCCGATACCGGGGGCGGTCCCGAACTGGCGCTCTAGGCGGGTCTGGATGAAGCCGCGGAAGAAGATCGCCTCGAAGACACCGACGACAAGTGACATGCAGAGCAGCGGCACCCAGTCGACGGCGGCCGGTAGCTCGTAGCCCCAGAGTGTGAGCGCGAACTGGACGCCGCCGAAGAGAAGGGCGAGCGCGATCGCGGGGCGCAGGTTGTCGCGGCGCAGCCCGAGATCAGCCAATGGACGCCCCCGCCTCCAGACGGTGTAGTAGACGGGTCCGACCACGCCGAGGACCAGTGCACCGGCGAAGGCCAGGAACAGCCCGAGCACCCGCTCGTCGGTGAAGACGACGAAGGCCAGGCGCATGAGCACGACGATGGCGAGGTAGAGCACCGCGACGGCCAGCAGGTCCTCGGCATCGCGCGTACGGCGCACCCGTGGCAGGGCGCCGGGCACGAGAGCTAGGAGCGTTGCGCTCAGCGCGATCGCGGCGAAGTACGTGAGACCGTCCCCGACGGGAAGTAGCAGGAAGGCCAACACGACCCAGGTCGTCCAGGCGGCGGGTTGCCACCGTCGCAGCGGAGAGTTGGTGAGTTCGGCGTGCACAGCAGACACCTCCGACTCCATCCGACGCCTGGTTGGAGCGAGGGGCCAGAGCCACATGGCGATGTCGGGGGGCCGGACGTCCTGTTCCGGGAACCCGGTGGACGGGAACTGCACGAACGAAAGAACCCCGCCCTCCTGGGTGTTTTCCCAGGTGAGACGGGGTTCGGTGTCTGGTGGAGCTGAGGGGATTCGAACCCCTGACCTTCTCATTGCGAACGAGACGCGCTACCAACTGCGCCACAGCCCCGAAGCGGCCGGTCGAGACCGGCCACGCGTCGGAAAAGATACCACCCGGTCCGCGCGGGACCGAATCGGCTCAGGACCCGACGGCGCGTCGCTGCTCGGCCTCGACCGTCTCCTCCTCGACCTGCACGGTCTCGGCGGCCACGGTCTGCTCGACGAGCGCCGTGTCGGCCTCGTCACGGCCGGAGGTCCACGTGCCGGGGGCACTGAGGTCGATGGTGCGGACGGTGCGCGCGGCACGGGCCTTGTTGACGTACGTCGGCAGCGTCACCGGCAGCGGATCCCACAGCGAGCCGCCGTCGACGGTCTCCACCGAGACCGCGACCGTCTGGAGCTCCGACATCGCGATCTGCACGGTGTCCTCGCTGTCCGAGAAGTCCTCGTCGTGCTCGGCGTAGCGGGGGGTGCCGTAGGGCGCCTCGACCCGGATCGCGCGGCGCGGTGCGACGAGCTCCGGAGCCGGCGCGGACTGCTCGCCGGGAGAGGGCTCGACCTCGTCGTGCATCCGGGACGCGACTGCCGAGGGGGTCCACTGCGCGTCGTTCTCGCGGCGGACCTGGGCACGGGCGAGCACGAGGAAGAGCAGGGTCAGCCCGGCCGGGATCGCCACGCTCCACCAGGGCACGACCGCGAACGCGGCCAGGGCCGTCACGACCAGGTCGACGCCGAGAAGCACGAACAGGACGTGGCGACGGCGACGCGCGGCCGCGCGGGCGGCGGCACGGCGGGCGGTCACCGTGGGCTGGGGACGCGTGGGGACGACGACGCGCTCCGTGGGACGGGCGGGGGTGACGACGAGACGGGCGTTGCGGTTGTCGACCGGCTCACGTCGGGCGAGCACGCGCATGGCGGTGGAGAACCGGTCGACGGAACGGCTACGGGCGACCTCGTCGTGGTGCTTGAGGGCCTTGGGAACCAGATAGACAGCCCACGCCACAGCGAGCACCACGAAGATGATTCCTGACAAGTCCACGTGATGACCATAAAAGCGTCAACGGAAAAGCCGCCGCAGGCGGGGCGGTGTGTCGCAAGACAACTCGTGTGACTGGTGTGATCAGGTGTCGGCGCGGTCCTGGCTGTGCGGGCCCGGGGCCTCCGGAGGGCCGGTGGTCTTGAACCGGCGCAGCAGGCCACCGGGGACGTCCTCGACGGTGAGCGCGAAGAGCCGGTGGTCCCGCCACGCGCCGTCGATGTGGAGGTAGCGGGTCGCGTAGCCGTACTCCACGAAGCCGAGCTTCTGCACGACCCGCAGGCTGGCGGTGTTCTCCGGACGGATCGCCACCTCGATCCGGTGCAGCCCGGCCTCGAACAGGCAGTGGTCGACCGCCATCGCCACCGCTGTCGGCATCACGCCCTGCCCGGCGAACCGCTGGTCGATCCAGTAGCCGATCTGGGCCCACCGCGCCGAGCCCCCGACGATGTTGCTGACGGTGAGCTGGCCGACGAACGCCTCCTCGACGGTGACCGCGAACGGCATCGCCCGGCCGCCACGCGCCTGCCGGTGCAGGTCGCGCACCATGGCCCGGAACGTCGCGGGCGCCGACTGGTCCCCCGGCGGCACGGTGGCCTCCCACGGGGTGAGCCACTGCTGGTTGCGGGCGCGCACCTCGCGCCAGGCCCGGGCGTCGCGCAGGCCCAGCGGCCGCAGCCCGACCCGCCCCGAGTAGAGAGTCGCAGGCCAGGCCCCGCTCAGTGGTCGCTCCCGACGATCTGCTCGACGGCGTGCACGAGCAGGGGTACGACGATCGCCAACCCGTCCTTGACCCCGCCACGGGAGCCGGGGAGGTTCACGACGAGCGCCTGCCCGCTGATCCCCGCGAGACCCCGGGACAGCGCGGCCGTGGGCACGCCCTTCGCGGCGCCGTGCGCACGGATCGCCTCAGCGATGCCGGGGATCTCGCGGTCCAGGAGCGGGCGGGTGACCTCAGGGGTCAGGTCGGTCGGCGTGAGGCCGGTGCCGCCGGTGGTGATCACGGCGCGGGCGCCGCCCGCCACGGCTGCCTTGATCGCCTCACCGACGGGCTCCCCGTCGGGGACGACGACCGGCCCGGACACCTCGAAGCCGAGGCCCTCGAGCGCCGAGACGATCAACGGGCCGGTGGTGTCCTCGTAGACCCCGGCAGCGGCGCGGTTCGACGCGGTGACGACCGTGGCCTTCACGACCGGCTCCAGTCGCCGCTCTTGCCGCCGGTCTTGGCCTCGACGCGGATGTCGGTGATCACGGCGCCCTTGTCGACCGCCTTCACCATGTCGACCACGGTCAGCGCGGCCACGGACACCGCGGTGAGCGCCTCCATCTCCACGCCGGTGCGGTCGGTCGTCCGCACGGTCGCCGTGATCGCGACCGCGTCGTCCTCGACCTCGAGGTCCACGGTCACGCCCGAGATCGCGAGCGGGTGGCACAGCGGCACCAGGTCGGGCGTGCGCTTGGCGGCCATGATCCCGGCGACCCGGGCGACCCCGAGGGCATCGCCCTTCGGCACGCCCTCACCGCGCAGCAGGGCCACGACGTCGGCCGACACGAGCACCCGGCCCGAGGCGACCGCCTGCCTCTTCGTCACGTCCTTGCCCGAGACGTCGACCATCCGTGCGGCGCCGGACTCGTCGACATGGGTCAGCCGGGCTTCGTCCGCCATCAGTAGTCCCTGTCCAGGACCATGACCTGCACCATCGTGCCCGCCTCCACGCGGTCGACGTCCTCGGGTACGACGATCAGCGCGTTCGCCTCGGCGAGGTCACCGAGCAGGTGCGAGCCGTGCCCGCCGACCGGGACGACGTGGGCACCGTGGGTGTCGATCTCGAAGTAGCCGCGGACGAACTGCCTCTTCTCCGGAGCCGAGGAGAAGGTCTTGTCGCACATCGCACGCACCAGCGGGCGGCGGTAGGGCATCCGGCCCAGCATCCGGCGGATGGCGGGCGCCACGAACACCTCGAAGGAGACGTAGGACGACACCGGGTTGCCCGGCAACGTGAAGATCGGGGTGGCGTCCTCGCCGACGACGCCGAAGCCCTGGGGCTTGCCGGGCTGCATGGCGACCTCGCCGAAGGCCACGGTCCCGAGCTCGCTGAGCACCTCCTTGACGACGTCGTACTGCCCCTTGCTCACGCCACCGCTGGTGACCACCAGGTCCGCGCGGACGAGCTGGTCGCTCAGCGCGTCGGTGAACTCCTGGGGGTCGTCGGAGACGATGCCGACGCGGTAGGCGATGGCGCCGGCGTTCCGGGCGGCTGCGGCGAGCATGTAGGAGTTCGCGTCGTAGATGGAGTCGTGACCCAGCTGCGTCCCGGGCTCGCGCAGCTCCGACCCGGTGGACATGATCACCACGCGCGGACGGGGGCGGGCGCTCACCGTGGCGCGGCCGATCGAGGCCAGCAGCCCGAGCTGCCGCGGGCCGAGCACCGTCCCCTCCTCCAGCAGCACGTCCCCGTTCAGCACGTCCTCGCCGCGCCGCCGGATGTGCTTGCCGAGCGTCGGCGCCTCGAAGATCCGGACGGTGGCGACACCGCCGTCGGTCTGCTCCACCGCGACGACCGAGTCCGCCCCTTGAGGGATCGGCGCGCCGGTCATGATCCGCACCGCGGTGCCCGGCGACATCGCGAAGAGGGTGGTCTGGCCGGCCGCCGCCTCACCGACGACCGGGAGGTGCACCGGACGGTCGGGCGTGGCGGCCGCGACGTCCTCGAAGCTGACGGCGTACCCGTCCATCGCCGAGTTGTCGAAGCCCGGGAGGTCCACCGTGGACGTGATCTGCTCGCTGACCGGCAGCCCGAGCGCCTCGAGCAGCGGCTGGTCGTACGGCGGGAGCGGGTCGACCATCTCGAGGATCCGCTCGATGTGCTCGTCGACGGTGCTCCACCGGTCTGGCGGGAAGGGTGCGGGGCCTGACATGGCGCAAACCCTAGCCCTCGCCGAGGGTGGCACCGGCCTCAACCTGACCTGCGCCGGCCTCCGGGGTGTCGAGCTCGACCTCGCCGACCACGGTCACGTCCTTGCCGAAGGTCCAGTCGCCGTGCACGACCAGCGACGTGGCCCGCCGCATCGACGGCATCCCGTCGGGGAACCGGCGGTCGAAGTCGGCGACGAGCTTGTAGAACTTCGAGTCGAGGTCGACGTACGGCACCCGCTCGGGCTGCTGGACCATCACGTAGTCGTCGGTCAGGGCGTAGCAGTCCGAGCGCAGCACGAGCAGGTCGTTCGTGGTCTTCACCGGCACGAACCGGTCCCGGCCCACCTCGATGGTGGTGGCCCCGTCGAACACCTCGATCGCCGCACCCATCGCGGTCTCGATCTGGATCACCTCGGGGCTGCCCGAGTCCGCGGGGTCGACGGTCTTGGTGTTCTTGATCATGGCGAGGCCGAGGATGCCGTCGCGCCGGTCGAGCTCCTCCTTCATCGCCTGCAGGTTGAACCACAGGTTGTTCGTGCTCGTGAACTTGTGGCGGGACAGGTCGGCCAGCGCCTCCTTGTCCTCCTCCAACGTCTGCGCGGTCTCGCGCAGCACGATCCGTCCGTCGGACCTGCGGACCGCGAAGTGACCGCCCTTCCGGTCCGACGGGGTACGACGCACCGCCTCGATCGCGAAGGGCGCACCCGACCGGGCGAACCAGCCGGCCACCTGCGGGTCGGGGACCGCGCCGAGGTTGTCGGAGTTCGACACGAACACCTGGGTGTAGCCGGCGTCGATCAGGCGCTGCAGCAGGCCGGTCCCGCGCAGGGCGGTGTAGATGTCGCCGTGTCCCGGCGGGCACCACTCGAGGTCGGGGTCGGCCTCCCAGGTGACCGGCGTGAGGTCGTCGGCGCGGAGCTTGGGCTCCTTGTTCTGCAGGAACTCCAGCGGCAGGCCGTCGACGGCGAGGCCGGCGTACCCGCTGAGGGCGGCCATCGTGTCGTCCGACGTACGGAAGCTGTCCATGAAGATCAGCGGCAGCCGGACCTCGTGCCGCTGCCGGAGCGCGAGGACCTGGCGGACGATGATGTCGAGGAAGGTCAGCCCCTCGCGGACCTCGAGCAGCGACTTGGCCCGGTCCATGCCCATCGAGGTGCCGAGGCCCCCGTTGAGCTTGATGACGACCGTCGTACCGATCGCCTCCCGGGCCACCGCGTCGGGCACGTCCACGTCGGCGAGTGACTCCATGTCGAGCGGGTCGATGGTGGACTCGGGGACCATCCCGGTCTCGCCGCTCTCCACGAGGCGGTAGTAGTGGCTGAACACGTCCACCGCGACCGGGTCGACGCCGGCCGCCTCCATCTTCTCGCGCGCCTGCTGCAGGCCCTGGTCGCTCATGGGACCGATGCTAGGGGGTCGCCGGCCGGCCCCCGCGCCCGATGTGAGTCCCGGACGGTTCAACCGCCCGGAATCCGTCCTCAGCTCACACCGCGTCCGGCCGCCCCCGCTCCCACCGCTCGTGAGCCGCTCGCTGCTCGAGGCGGTCGTGCAGAGGCAGCTCCACGGACCAGTCCGGTGGGAGCTCCAGGGTCCAGCCCCTCTGCCCCGGAGCCGAGCCAACGCGCGCGACGGCGCGCCGCGTGGATCCGCTCGACGATCCGCCCCGGCTCGCGCAGGTCGGGCCCGGTCACCCGGAACACCTCGAGCCCGGCGTCCCGCAGCCGAGCCTCCCTGTCGACGTCCCGGCTGTGCCGGAGCGCGGAGCGGTGGTCGGCGCCGTCGTACTCCCCCACGACACCGGCGACCGGGTCGAGCAGGTCGGCGATCCCGAGGAGGTTGCCGCGGCGGTCGAACACAGGCTGGTTCACCAGCGGTGTCGCCAGGCCGGCGTCGAGAACCCAGACCAGGCGCGTCCTGGTCTCCCCCGGCGACCGGCTGTGCTCGCTGGCCAGCTCGACGGCGGCCCGCACCTGAGGAACCCCACGGACGCCCCCGACCGTGTTGAGGTAGGACCGCAGCTGCTGGACCGACACGAGCTCTGCCGCGGCCATCATGTCGACGCCGACGACGGCCTCCCGCACGTCCGAGGCCTTCCGCGCCTGGTCGAAGAGCGCCCGGACCGGACGCGCACAGGGGATCCCGCCTCTGGAGGTCAGCTCGGCCGGGTGGATCCGGTCGCGAAGAGTCTCGACCCGATCGTCGCGCGACGAGCTGGGCGAGGTCACCGACCCACAGCGGGACCGGCAACCGGGTGCGCCCGTCCTGGTCGAGGCCGTCGAAGAACGACGCGCCGAGCAGCCTGCAGGCGGCCCACCCGGTCACGGCACCCCCGTCCGGCAGTCGCATCGACTGTTCGAGGATCCGCTGCTCGGGCAGGTCGTCCGACACTCCCACCGGCACGTAGAAGCCGGGCGACGTCCGCCGCCACCTGGGTCCGGAGGCCGCCGCCTTGGTGGGGCCCGTCAGGCCGAGCGGGTCCACCCGGACGGGTCTGACCAGCCCGGTCGGCCTGGCGCAGCGGGGCTGCCACCGGTGGCGTTGCGGCATGCCCGCGATCATCCCGGGCCCGGCGCACCCGCGCGACCGGCTGTCCACAGGCCACCGGCCCACCGGATGTGAGCTCCGGCAGGTTCATCGGGAAGAGAACCGTCCGTAGGTCACATCCGGCGCCGCGCGAACCGTCGAAGCGCGCGCGGGGTGCGGGTAGCGTCGCCACCATGGGCGAGGTGACCGGTTCATCCACGGCGCAGAAGGTGGCGCTGCGCGACCAGCTGCTCACGGCTCGCAGGCGCCACCCGCTCGCGGCCGCCCGGGAGGACGCCGAGGAGATCGCCGCGCACCTGCTCGAGACCCCGGAGGTACGACGCGCAGCGACCGTGGCCGCGTACATCTCCCTCAGCAACGAGCCGGGCACCGGCCCCCTCGTCGAGCGGCTGCACGCCCTGGGCAGGCGGGTCATCCTGCCGGTGCTCCTGCCCGACAACGACCTCGACTGGGCCGTCTACCAGGGCCCGTCGTCGCTGGTGGCGGCGAGCCGTGGGCTGCTCGAGCCGTCCGGGCCGCGGCTCGGCCCGGACGCGGTCGCCACCGCCGACGTGGTGCTCTGCCCGGGCCTCGCCGTGGACCGTGCGGGGAACCGGCTGGGCAAGGGCGGCGGGTCCTACGACCGCGCGCTGTCGCGGGTGCCGGTCGGGACGTTCGTGTGCACCCTGCTCTACGACGAGGAGATCCTCGACCACGTGCCGGCCGAGGAGCACGACCGCCGGGTGGCCGCCGCGGTCACGCCGCACGGGGTCACTCGGTTCCGGCCGGCACCAGCCTGAGCGTGTCCTCGGTCGTCTCCTCGACCTGCTCACGGGAGAACGACCAGGGCAGGGTCTCGCCCGCGACGAACAGGTCGGTCTGGTCGACGTAGTGGCTGTTGAACGGGTGGCCGGAGACGCCGGTCAGGTTGACCCATCGCGAGTCGTCGAGGTCCTCCATCGACACCACCATCCGCATGGACGGCACCCAGTCGACGTCGAAGCCGTGGTGCGCGGTCCAGCCGGTGGCGTTCACGATCGAGGACCCGCCGCCGACCTCGTAGCCACCGCGGTTGAACAGCCACCGGACGAGACCGACGTCGGACTGGCCGACGCTCTGGTTCTCCAGGTTCAGCCTGTGGTGGTGCCCCCAGCTCCACTCCGACGGCCGCCTGGCCTGGAGCCGGACCAGGTCGTTGCGGGCCCGTTCCATCGCCTCGGCGAGGATCTCGTCGCGGGTCTCGACGACGGCCTCGGTGTCGACGTCGTCCCACCACCCGTTCGTGGGGTCGGCGAGCAGGGTCCGCATCACCTCGAACCAGCGCCCGTCACCGTCCGGCCACACCGACTCCTGCAGCTGGTCGTGGAAGGTGAGCTCGAGCGTGTTGCGCCACACCGTGTTGTAGTACGCGGCAGCCGAGGAGTCGGCGTCCTGCTGGTAGTCCCACCGCTCCAGGAGCCGCTGCCCGGCGTACAGGTACTGCGACGGCATGAACACGTCGAGCAGGTACGGCACGAACGTGGGCGCGAAGCCGTTGAGGTTGTCGAGCTGCATCTGGGCCATGTCCTCGACGCTGTGCCGCTCCTTGCGCTGGAGCATCTCCAGGAGCCGCTGGCTGCGGTAGCCGTACGACTCACCCTCGGTGCCGAGGTAGTACGGGTAGTCGGGGCCGATCACCGCCTGGTTGGCCGAGACGACCATGCCCGACTCGGGGTCGAGCAGGCTCGGCAACGCGTCGAAGGGGATGTAGTTCCCGGTCCAGTCGTTGGCCGGGTCCCAGCCCTCGGCCGGGTAGTCGCCGGTGTGGCCGGACTTGCGGATCGGGATCAGGCCGGGTGCCTGGTAGCCGATGTGCCCCTGCCGATCGGCGTAGAGCATGTTCTGCGAGGGCGCCGCGAACTGCTCGGCCGCGGTCCGGAACTCGTCCCAGCTGGTCGCCTTGTCGATCATGAACAGCGCGTCCATGGTGCGGTTCGGGGTCAGCGCGGTCCACGACAGCGCGACGGCGTAGCCGTTGCCGCGCTCCGGGGCGCCCGGCTCGGCAGGAGCGTTCGCCCCGACCGTGCTCAGCTGGGGGGAGACGTCGGACAGCAGCGGCCCGTGCTTCGTGGACCGGACCGTGAACGTGAACGGCTTGTCCTCGCCGAGGATCTCGATGGTCTCGTCGCGCATCTCCAGGGGCCGTTTCTGCCCGTCGTACTCGTAGAAGCGCCCGTCGACCTTCTCCAGGTAGAGGTCCACGACGTCCGGGCCGAGGTTGGTGAACCCCCAGGCGATCTCCTGGTTGTGTCCGATCACGACGCCCGGGACGCCGGAGAAGGTGAACCCACTGGTGTCGAACGGGCAGGCCTGGCTCACCTCGTTGCAGTGCAGGCCCATCTGGTGCCAGATCCCGGGCACGGAGGGGCTGAGGTGGGGGTCGTTGGCGAGGATCGGCTGCCCTGTCGTGCTGTGCTCACCGTCGACGACCCAGCCGTTGCTGCCGATCCCCTGCCCCTTGCCCATCAGGTCCGGCATCGACTTCGAGGCCCTCGTCGAGCCGCTCGAGAGCCTTGACCGCGCTGGGTGGCAGTGCGGGTCGCGTGGGGAGGCGCGTGTCGCCGGAGGTGGCGTCCTGCTCGAACACCCGGTCCACGACGGCGCCCTGGTTCACGACCGGCTGGTGACGCCCGTAGGGGTAGGGCGGGTACAGCGTGGCGATCTCCTCGGCCGTGTGGTTGACCGACATGATCGCCCGCTGGATCTCCTCCTCCATGTTGCCGCGCAGGTCCCACGCCATCGCCTTGAGCCAGGCGACCGAGTCGACCGGCGTCCACTCCTCCGGCGTGTACTCGAGACCGTTGAGGGCGAGCAGGGAGTACTCGAGCCCCATCTCGCCGGGGCTGTGCGAGCCGAGGTAGGCGTTGACCCCGGCGCTGTACGCCTCGAGGTAGTCCAGCGTCTCCGGCTGCAGGAGGGCGAGCTCCTCCTCGGCGATCCGGCGCCAGCCCATGGTCCGGATGAACTTGTCCGTCTCGAGGGCGTCCTTCCCGAGCAGCTCGGACAGGCGCCCCGAGGTCACGTGCCGCCGGAAGTCCATCTCGAAGAACCGGTCCTGGGCGTGCACGAACCCCTGGGCGTAGAAGAGGTCCTCGGCCGTGTCGGCGTACACGTGCGGGACGCCGTTCTCGTCCCGCAGCACCTCGACCTCGGCCTCCAGGCCGGCCAGCTCGGTCTCGCCGTCGACGGTCGGGAACGGCCGTCGTACGACGGTCACCGCGGCCACCAGGCCCGCGACGAGCAGCAGCGCCAGGGCCCCCGAGACGTAGGTGACCCACCGGCCCCAACGTGGCCACGACCGGAACCCGGACCTCGCGGTCGGTGTCGTCTCGCTCGTCTCTGCAGGGGCATCGGAGGTGGCGGACACGGCCGCAATTGTGCCGCACGCCCCTGAGTCACCCGCGCCCGGACGAGACCGGGAAGTTGGCGAAACGCGAACGTGTTGGAATAATTGGCAGTCGCACCGTGCGAGTGCTAACGACGAGCATCCGGAGGACGAGCGTGCCGACCTACCAGTACGCCTGCACTGACTGTGACCACGCCTTCGAGCAGGTCCAGAGCTTCAGCGAGGACTCGCTGACCACCTGCCCGCAGTGCGAGGGTCGCCTGCGCAAGGTGTTCAACGCGGTCGGCGTGGTGTTCAAGGGCTCCGGCTTCTACCGCACCGACAACCGCTCGGACTCGAAGTCCTCCTCCGCCACGACCCCGGCGACCTCCACGAGCGACTCGACCAGCTCGCCGGCGCCGGCTGCCTCCTCCACTTCCTCCTCGGAGGGCAGCGCGGCCTGAGCCGTTGACCCCGGCAACGGGGCGATCGTCGGGCGCCTGTGGACGGCGGAGCCGCACGGTCGGTCGATCTTGCCTAGCCTCGGCAGGCATGGAGCCAACTCTCACGCGCCCGTCCTCGCGCCGCCGTGGCCGGCTACGCCGCGCCGTCCTTGCCCGCCGGCGCGTCCTCGCTGCCGTCGCCGCGGCGTTCGCTGTCGTGGTCGGCCTCCAGGCCGCGGCACCACCGCCCGTCGCGACCAGGACGGTCCTGACCGCCGCACGCGACCTGCCGGCGGGCGCTGTCGTCGACCCCGACGACCTGACCCGCACCGCGTTCCTCCCCGGCACCGTTCCCGCCGGCGCCCTGACCGAGGCCGGTGAGGTGGTCGGGCGTACGACGACGGGGCCGGTGCACACCGGCGAGGCCCTCACGGACGTGCGCCTCGTCAGCGGCTCGCTGCTCGACGGCTACCCCGGCCGGGTGGCCGTCCCGGTGCGCGTGGCCGACCCCGGCGCGGTGGCGCTGCTGCGTGTCGGGGACCTGGTCGAGGTGATCGCCGCGGACCCGCAGGGCCGCTCCGAGGCTGTCGTCGTGGCGAGCGAGGCACCGGTCGTCGCGGTTCCTCGGGCGACCGAGGGCGCGCTCGCCTCCGGTGGGCTGGTGGTGCTCGCGGTGACCGACGAGACCGCGCGGGCACTGGCCGCCGCCGCTGTGTCGGGGTATCTCTCCCTGGCGATCACGCACTAGCCTGCGGTCTGTCCTGACCCAACCGGTGCGGGGCCGAAGCCATGCCAGGACCTAATGAGGAGATCAGCATGCTCAAGGGATTCAAAGAGTTCATCATGCGAGGCAACCTCGTCGAGCTCGCCGTCGCCTTCATCATGGCGGCCGCGTTCGCGGCGGTGGTCACCGCGACCGTCGACCTGCTGATGTCGCTGATCCTCAAGGCCAGCGGCGGCAAGGACGTCGACTTCAGCTCGTGGACTCCGGGCGGCCTGCCACTCGGTGCCTGGATCACCGCGCTGATCTCGTTCGTGATCCTTGCCGCTGTCGTCTACTTCTTCATCGTCCTGCCCTACAACCACCTGCAGGCGCGGCGCGCTCGCGGCGAGGAGCCGACCCCTCCGTCCGAGGAGATCACCCTGCTCACCGAGATCCGCGACACGCTGCGCTCCCAGAGCGGCAGCAGCACCACCCCGCCGAGCACGGGGGTCTGACCCGAGGCCCCTCAGCCGTGGTGCGGCGGGACCTGGCTGCGCAGCCAGTCGTCGTCCCCCGCACCACCCCGGGGCCGCTCGTCGCCCCGACCGTCGGCGCACTCGTCACGGGTGCGGTCGGGCAGGGCGTCACCGAAGATCGCGGCCATCTTGCGCCGTCTCTCGACCTCGGCCTCCTGCTGCTTGCGAGATCCGGTCACCGAAGCACCTTCGTCGCCATCTCCGCCGCCTCCAACCAGGACGCGTCGAACTGCGCCCGTCGTGGGGTCCAACCCGTGCTGGCCCGGAAGTGTTCCGAGCTCACTCGCAGAGACCGGGTGACCGGCTCGGCGCGGGGCCCGCTGAGCCGCCTCAGCATCGGCCCGAGGTAGCCTGCGGAGTCCCGGCCGACCGCGTCGGCGTAGCCCTGGAGCAGCTCCCAGCGCCGCACCGGCTCGGCCCCGACGTTGTAGACCCCGCTCGGCGCGCCGAGTGCAGCGACCACCGCCGACCCGATGTCGTCACTGTGCAGCGGGTGCACCCAGCCGTCCGGTGCCCCGAGGCCGATCGCCCGACCTCGCCGTGCTCCGCGCAGCAGGAACCGGGTCTGGGCGTCGTCGCCGATGACCGTCCCGAAGCGAAGCACGACGCCCTGTCTCAGGTCGCTCTGGTAGTCCTGGACGTGCGACTCGACGACACACACCGGTTCGGTCGCCGCGTTGATGTCGAGGGGGCTCTGCTCGTCGATCCAGGCGTCCCCCTGGTCGGCGTACACGAGCGAGACGCTCTCCTGCACGAGACGCCGGACGTGCGCCTCCCGGGCGGCCGCGGCGACGTTGCGCACGCCCTCGGTGCGCAGTCGGTCGTTCTCCCGCCAGGAGGAGGCGAGGGCGGCGCGGTAGCCGACAGGGACCCGGCTCGCGGTGTTCACCACCACGTCGCAGCCCTCGAACATCGTCACGAGGCTCAGGTGGTCGAAGAGGTCGGCGGGAACGGCGTTGGCGCCCCACGTCTCGAGGAGCGAGGCCTTCTCGGGGGTACGCGCCATCGCGAAGACGTCGTGTCCCGCCGCCACCAGAGCAGCGACCGCCGAGGCTCCCACCACGCCGGTGGCGCCTACTACCGCGATCTTCATCGAGACCCCTTCCCCCTCTCGTCCCACCCCCGTCCCGTCCGCACTCTGAGACCCAGCGCACGGGACGGTCACGGAATCATAACGCCGGACGGGCGCCGAGGGCCTCTCAAGGACTGCGACACGGGGTCCGAGGCGGCCACGCGGTCCATCGAGGTGGCGATGTTGCGGAGGTTCAGGATGAGGCCGCCGTACTCCGGCCAGTGCAGCGAGGAGAGGTGCTCGTCCGAGTAGTCGGCCGCCAGCGCGGCGAGCTTCAGCCGGATCTCACCGAGGCGCCGCGAGTCGGGGTTCTGGATCGCCCAGGCAACCTCCTTGAGCAGCCCGGTCCACCGCTCGCGGAACTGGTCGTCCCACTCGTTGCTGTCGAGGATGCTGTGCCCGAGCGTCCGGGCCAGGCTGCGGATCTCGGCCAGCGCCTGCTCCGTGTGGTCGAGGATCTCGCCGAACTGGCCGGGTTCGCGTACGACGGCGGAGTCCTTGCGCGGGTTGAGCCGCCCGCTCTCGCGACCCAGCCTCACCAGCGCCCACGCCTCGTCCACCTCACCGTCGAGGTCCTGGCTGCGCCGGATCCAGTCCTCCACGTGCTCCTCCGAGCACGCGTCACTGCACTCCTCGGCGATCTGTGCCAGCAGGTCCCCGACCCGCCTGCCGACCGCCTCGATGGCCCTCGCCGCGGTGAGGTCGCGCAGCGGCGGCCACACGGCGGCGTTCACGACGATGCCGACGCCGACGCCGATCGCGGTGTCCCACAGCCGACCCAGGAGCACCTGGTCCTGGTCGCTGAAGCCGGTGGTGAGCACGATCAGCGCCGTGGTCGCGGCCGTGGGCCCTTCATCCTGCAGCCAGGGCACCTGCCCGATCAGCAGGGCGGCGAGCAGCATGACCGCGATCGCGACCGGGTCGAGACCGAGCGAGTTGCCGACGGCCCAGGCCAGGAGCACGCCGATCACCGTTGCGGTGATCTGCTTGGCGCCCTTCGAGAACGACCGGTACACCGTCGCGTGCACGACCAGCAGGGCTGCCCAGGGCGCCAGGAACGGCTGGGGCAGGTCGAACAGTGTCGCCGCGACGTACCAGGCGATGACTGCTGCGACGACCGTCTTGACCACCTGGAAGCCCTCGGTCCAGGCGACCGGGTCGTGCAGCTTCTCTCTCACCCGGTCCCGCAGATCGGCGTGCGCGCGCATCCAGAGATCCCCTCCCTCCGTGTGCGAACCCCGTGCCCAGGAGGTAGCGGGCGAAAACGCCCGAAAGGGTGTGATGCGGAGCGCGGACGGGCTCGAGCCGGGCGGGTTTGCCCCCTTGGGCAGCGGATACCACCGCGTGAGACTGGGAAGACAACTCGCAGGAGGAACCATGACTGACACGTCCAGCCCGCTCGCCGGCAAGCAGGTCGCCTTCCTCGTGGCGAAGGAGGGCATCGAGCAGGTCGAGCTGGTCGAGCCCTGGAAGGCCGTGGAGGAGGCCGGGGGCACGCCGAGGCTCGTCTCACCGAAGCCCGGAAAGGTCCAGGCGTACCACCACCTCGACAAGGCCGACACGTTCGCCGTGGACGTTCCGGTGGGAGAGGCCGATCCGGCGACCTTCGACGCGCTGGTGCTGCCCGGAGGGGTGGCCAACCCCGACGCACTCCGGCTCGACGAGCACGCGGTCGCGTTCGCGAAGGCGTTCATGGACTCGGGGAAGACGGTGGCGGCCATCTGCCACGCGGCGTGGACCCTGGTGGAGGGCGACTGCGTCCGCGGCCGCACGCTCACCTCGTGGCCGAGCCTGCGGACCGACGTCCGCAACGCCGGCGGCACGTGGGTCGACGAGGAGGTCGTCGTCGACGGCAACCTGATCACGAGCCGCAAGCCCGACGACCTGAAGGCGTTCAACGCCAAGCTGGTCGAGGCTCTGAGCTGAGCTGATCAGCTGCGCGGGCGACCGGCGCTCCGCGGGATGAAGACCGGCTCACCACGCTCACCCACCGCGACGTCGAGGACGGCGTGGTTCTCGCCGCTGCCGAGGAAGCTCTGGTTGGCGACGAGGATCCGCCGTCCCAGGAACGTCGCGCTCGACGGGGTGTCGAACGGGATCTCGCTGCCGTTGTCGCCGGTCACGGGCACCTCTGGGAACCGCTCGACCTCTTCCCCCTTCGGGTTGAGTACGACGATCTGGGCGCTGAGCCCTGCGCTCGCGACGTAGATCCGTCCCGACCGGCCGATGCCGAACCCGTCGGGAAGGTCTCCGGGCAGGCTCTCCCACAACAGGTCCATGCGGCCGGGCCGACCGTCGCGGATCGGGACCCGGTACAGCTTCCCGCTCGTCGGGTTGGGCTCGCCGAGACCGGCCGACGTCTGCTGTGCGACGACCAGCGACCGGTGACCGGGAGCCAGCCGCACGCCCGTCGTACCGAACTCCACCCCGTCGAGGCGGCGGTCCGCCAGCCAGACGCGTGCCCTGCCACCGCCCGGCGGCACCCGCCAGATCACCGCCTGGCCGTAGTCGGTGACGTACAGCTCGCCGGCACGGCCCCAGGCCGCGAAGTTCGGGATGGCGGGCTTGTCGACCAGGCTCGGCGAGCAGCCCTTCGACTCCCCGGGCGCGCACGGCGGCAGGTCGGCGAAGGTGGCGTAGCGGGTGAACCGGCCGGTGCGCGGGTCCAGCGTCAGCGCCCGGGAGGTCGACTTCTCCAGGAGCACCAGGCGACCCCGCCCGTCGCTCGTCGCGACCTGCACCCCGTGGGCCGCCTCGAGGTCCTGACCCGGCACCGTCCAGGAGCGTTGCAGGGCGCCGTCGGCGGTCCACTCGAACACCCGTGAGCGGACGCTGTCACCGGCGGGGTTGTTGTAGCTGCCGGCGTAGACGCGGCCGTTGGGGTGGGCGTAGACGAACGCGGGGTAGCCCGGGTTCGGCACCCTCGAGAACACCCGGGTGTCCCAGCGCGGTCGCTCTCCCTGCGCGGCGGCGTTCCCCTGGACGGCACCCGCGGCGACGAGTGCTGCGAGGGCGGCCAGCGCGGCGGTCAGCTTCTTGGTCACAGTCGCTCCAGCACCTCTCGTGCGGCCCGGTCCCCTGCGCGGACCGCACCGTCCATGTAGCCCGACCAGTACGTCGAGGTCTCGGTGCCCGCCCAGTGCACGCGCCCGAACGGCCTGCGGATCATGTGCCCGAACGACGTCGTCGTGCCGGGTCCGAGCAGGGCGACCGGACCTCCCTTGGTCCAGCGCTCGTGGGTCCAGTCGTGCTCGACGTACTCGATCGGCTCGAGCGCCTTCGGCCCGACCACCTTCGCGAACCCCTCGAGGACGGCCTTGCGGCGCTCGGCGCGCGGGAGGGTGCCGTACTCCTCCCACGTGGACCCGCCGATGAAGGCGAGCAGCACGCCGACACTCGCGTCGGCCGGGCTGTTGTCGAAGCAGACGCGTACGGCGCCGTGGTCGGCGACCCCCATGCCGGTCAGCCCGTCCTTGCGCCAGAAGGGTGTCCGGTAGACGGCGTCGGCCTTCATCAGGTGGCCCATCGGCATCCGCTGGAGCAGCTGCATCCGCTTGGGCGGCAGGTAGGGGAACCAGTCGATGGCGAGCGCGGTGGCCGGCGGCGTCGCGACGACGACGCGCTCGGCCGACACCGTGCCGCGGTCGCTCGTGACGAGCACCCTCCCGTCACGCTGCTCCACCCGGCGCACCGCCGCGTCGAGAGCCACGATGTCGCCGAGCCGGCGTGCGAGCCGCTGCGGGACGAGCCCGGACCCGCCGACGAAGCGGGACTCCTGGGCCCCGCCCTCGGTGTCGGAGGAGCGCTCGAAGGTGCCGGGGTTGCGCTCGTTTCCGGAGGCAGCGATGTACCAGAGCAGGAACAGCAGCGACATGTCGCGGCCGTCCGACCCGAACGTGGGCTGGAGGTAGGACAGCAGCAGGTTCTTCACGCCGTCGTTGACGCTGTTCTCGACCACCCAGTCGTGGAAGGTGACCGAGTCCCAGGCGAGCGCGTCGGGCGCGGCCCAGGGGGCGTCGACCGGGACGTCCTTCGACATCTCGTTGATGCGGGTGATCAGCTGGGCGGCGTCGGGCAGGATCAGCGGGTCCGGAGGCACCGTGCCCTGGTAGCGGGTCGACCGGTCCCCGGACACGTACACGTTGTCGCCGGTGTAGTACTCCTTGAAGGTCCGCACGCCCAGGTCCTTGGCAAGCCTCAGGATGTGGTCCTGGGTGGGGCCGACGAAGGCGCCGCCGGACTCGATCACCGCCCCCTTGCTGCGCAGCGTGTGGTTGAGGATCCGTCCACCGACCCGGTCCCGCGCCTCGAGCACGAGCACCGAGCGGCCGGCGTTGGCGACGCGGCGGGCCGCCACGAGGCCCGAGAGCCCACCACCGACGACGACCACGTCCACGCGGCGGGGCAGGCGCCCTTGGAGCGTGGCTGCCTCGGCGGGGAGGGCGAGGCCGCTGGTGGCGAGCAACCCGGCGCCCGCGGTGAGGCCACCGAGGAGGCTGCGCCGGCTGAGCAGCGGGCTCGTCGTCCCGGTGGTCGAGGTTGTCGAGACCATCTCTCCCCAATCGCGTAACACTGCGGTAACCTGAACCCGTGTCAGGTTCGGGTTCACCCTACTGAAGGATCCCCTTGTCCCTCTCCGCAGTGTCCAACGAGCGAGCCGCCGGAAAGCGACGGGTGCCTCAGCAGTCGCGCAGCATCGAGCGCGTGGAGCGCATCCTCGACGCGGCGGCGCAGCTCGTCGTGTCCGAGGGGGTGGACGCGCTGTCCACGCGCGGGGTCGCGACGCTGGCGGAGGTGCCGGTGGCCACGCTGTACCAGTACTTCGCGGACAAGGACGAGATCCTGCTCGCCCTCGTCGAGCGCGACATCGCGGAGATGGACGCGCAGGTCGCCGCGGACCTCGGCGCGCTCGAGGTGCTCAGCATCGGGTCGATCGTGGAGACCACGATGCGTGCCTTCGTGAAGGTCTACCTACGGCGCCCGGCGTTCGTGGTGATCTGGATGCGCGGCCGGACGAACACCGCGATCCGCGACTTCTGCCGTGCCCACAACAAGCGTGTGGCCGCGGACCTCTACCGCCTCGCCAACGACACCGGGCTGCTGAAGCGGGGCACGAAGCGCCTGCACGCCGAGCTCGCGGTCGAGGTCGGCGACCGGGTGTTCCAGCTCGCGTTCGAGACGAAGATGCGGGGCGACCGGGCGATCGTCTCCGAGGGCGTGGACCTCGTCCGGGGCTACCTCGAAGGGCATGCCTCCCCCGCCGGCCTCGACGGGGTGCGGGTGTGAGCGCGGACTTCGAGGACGCCCGCTCGGCGGTCGCCGCCGCGTCCCGGCGCCTGGCACGGGAGGGTCTGCTGATCGGTACGGCGGGCAACGTGAGCGTGATCGCGGGAGACCACGTCGCCGTCACGGCCACGGGAGCAGACCTGTCCACGGTCACGGCGGGCGAGGTGAGCGTGGTGGACCGGTCGGGACGTGTCGTCCTCGGGGACCTCGAGCCCACGTCGGAGATCGACCTCCACCTGGGGGTCTACGCACGACACGACGCCACCTCCGTCGTACACACGCACGCTCCGATGGCGACCGCGCTGTCGTGCGTGCTCGAGGAGCTTCCCTGCATCCACTACCAGCAGCTGCTGCTCGGTGGTGCGGTGCGCGTGGCGCCGTACGCGACCTTCGGGACGCCCGAGCTGGCCACGTCGGTCGTCGAGGCGCTGACCGGGAGGCAGGCGGCCCTGATGGCCAACCACGGGTCGGTGACGACGGGGGCCAGCCTGGAGAAGGCGGTCGAGAACGCGCTGCTCCTGGAGTGGCTGTGCGAGGTGTACCGGCACGCCAGTGCCGTGGGCGACCCGCAGGTGCTCGACGAGGACCAGCAGCTCGCGGTGATCACGGCAGCCGTGGAGCGGAAGTACGGATCAACCAAGCCGGTCAAGGAGGAATGAGCGGATGAGCAGCATGAAGGTCATCGCGATGGGCGTGCATGTCCTGGACGTGCACGTGCGACCGGTGGAGGGCATCCCGAGTGGATCCGACGGCGCCATCGTCGACGAGATCGCGATGTCGGCGGCCGGGACGGCGGGCGGCACGGCGACGATCCTGCGCAAGCTCGGCGCCGGCGTGCAGAGCTTCGGGGCGGTGGGCAAGGACCCGCTGGGCGACACTCTCATCGGCCTGCTCGAGGCAGCCGGCGTGGACACCACCCATCTGGTGCGGCGAGGGACCGCCCAGACCTCGGCGAGCGTGATCCCGGTGCGCCCGAACGGCGACCGCCCGGCGTGGCACTGCATCGGCACCAACGGCGTCTACACCGCCGACGACGTCGACCTCGACGCCGTCGCCGCGGCCACACACCTGCACCTGGGCGGGCCCGAGTTCCTCGGCGGGGAGGCGGCCGCGAAGGTGCTCGCGCATGCCCGGGCCAACGACGTCGTGACCTCGGTGGACATGCTCGCCCCGGGCGACCCGGGCATGCTGGAGTGGGTCGAGGCCGTGTTCCCCTACACGGACTACTTCCTGCCCAACGACGAGCAGCTGCTCGGCCTGACCGGCGCGGCATCGCTGGAGGAGGCCGCTCGGGCGATCGTGGGCAAGGGCGCCGGCTGCGTCGCCGTCACGCGTGGCTCGGAGGGAGCCCTCGTGGTGACCGCCGAGGAGGTGATCGAGGTTCCGGCGTTCGCGGTGGAGGTCGTGGACACGACCGGGTGCGGGGACGCGTTCTCTGCCGGGTTCCTCCGGGGTCTCGCGGCCGGGAAGGACCTGCGGGAGTCCGCCGTACTCGGCTCTGCCACCGCCGCGCTCGTGGCGCAGGGGCTGACCACCGGGCACGGCGAGTTCGACCTGGTGACGGCCGAGAGGTTCGCAGCGGAGGGCAAGCGGCGCTGACAGCGGCGAGCCGTCAGGCGCAGAGGCCGTTCTCGGCGGCGTCTGCTGCCGCCTCCTCGTCGCTCGGGGTCGGCGTGGGGCTCGTGGCCTGCCCGCCCGCACCGCCGGACGGCTTGGGTTTGCCCGACTTGTTGCCCGCGGCGGTGACGACCTCCTTGGAGAGGTTCTTCGGGATCGCCTGGTCGTTCTCGAGGCGCTTCCAGAGCTTGTCGGCCTCGGGCGCCCAGACCACGCGGTTGGGGTCCTCGACCCAGAACTCGAACGGGACGGTGAGGAACTGGATGTTCTCGAGGCCGATGCCGCGGACCTCGTTGGCCAGCCCGGCGAGCTTCTTGAGGCTCGCGAGCTCCTCGTCGGTGGTCAGCGACTTGGTGGCCGCGTCGAGGAAGTTGTAGAGCTTCACCGGGTTCGCGAGCGTGCCGGCCGAGATCGCCTTGTTGGCCATGGACGCGAGGAAGGTCTGCTGACGCTTCATGCGGCCGATGTCGCCGTTCTCGGAGATCCCGTGGCGGACGCGGACGTAGTCGAGCGCCTGCTTGCCCGTGGCTTCGTACGTCCCCTGCGGGAGGTGGATGTTGCCGACGTAGTCGTTGACCTCCTCGGGCACGCAGACCTCGACGCCGCCGAGGGCGTCGACCATGCTCGTGAAACCGGCGAAGTCCACGACGACGAAGTGGTCGATGTGGATCCCGGTGAGCTGCTCGACGGTCCGCTGGGTGCAGGCGGGCCCGCCGGTCGAGTAGGCGGTGTTGAACATGGTCAGCCCGCCCGGGTCGGTGCTTCCGTCCTCCATGACGCACTCGGGTCGCTCGACCATGGCGTCGCGCGGGAGGCTCACGCCGTAGGCCCGCTTCCGGTCCGCGGAAAGGTGCAGCAGGATCGTCGTGTCCGAGAGGCCCGGGCTCTCGCCGCCGATGCGGATCTTGCCCTGGCCCTCACGGGTGTCGGAGCCGAGGAGCAGGATGTTGAGCGGCTCGAGCGGCTCGCTCTTGTCGATCACCTTCTCGGGCCGGTCGCTGCCGAGGAGGCCTTCGGTGTCGAGGCCGGTGATGTTGCCGTTGAGCTGGCGGTAGGCGAAGAGACCGCCGAGGACCAGAGCGAGGCTCACCACGGCGGCCGTCACGGATGCTGCGCGAACGGCGCGCTTGCGCGCGAGCTCGTGGTCGCGGTGACGGGCAGGGTGGGACACGGGCTGAGGGGTCTCTTCTGTCGGGTCCGCTGTCTCGGACGGGCGGGCAGGACTCGGGCCACGTGGAGGATACGTGGGCCACCATCCATTGTGTGTGGTGACCCGCTGAAACTCCACTTGAGCGTGACGGAGGTCGGATCCCGGGACGGATGTGGCACAGGGGGTCGGACCTCCGATTTTTCACGGGACCAACGGTCTCCATATGGGTGACGTTGGCCTCGCGATGGCGGCCCTCCGCGTGAGGCAGGGTCGGTGGCGACTGCCCGCATTCGTCCCGAGATGAGAACCCCATGCACCGTCGCCCACACGTCGCCGTCCTGCTCGGCGCCACCTCCTTGGCGCTTGCCGGATGCGCCTCTGCCACCGTCGCCACGCCCGCCGACCCGCTGGTCGAGGGGTCCGTGTGGGTGGCCAACGAGGGCGCCGGGTCCGTCTCCGTCCTGGACGCGGACACCGGCGAGGTCATCGCGACCCTGTCGGGGATCGCGGCCCCGCACAACGTGCAGGCGAGCAGCTCGCGCGACGTCGTCTGGGCGACCGGGACGGGCGGCGTGGTGGGTCTCGACGCCCGCGGCCTCTACCCGACCCAGGTGTCCCCGGCCGGTGACCATCCGGCTCACGTCGTGGAGAGTGCTTCCGGCGAGGTGTTCGTGACGGCGGCCGGCGACGGCGTCGTTCACCGGTTCACGAACACACTCAGGCGGCCGCGCACCATCGAGGTGGGCGGGGCGCCGCACGGGATGCGGCTGTCGGCCGACGGCGCACTGGGAGCGATCGCCAACACCGCGGCCGGCACGGTCGACCTCCTGCACCTCGCCGGTCGGCCGCACGTGCAGTCGGTGGACGTCGGACCCTCACCTGTCCAGGTGGCGGTCAGCGAGGACGGGTCGACCGTGTTCGCCTCCGTGGGCGGCACGAACGAGGTCGTCCGACTGGACGTCGCAACCGCGACGGAGACCGGTCGGGTGTCGGTCCCGTCCTCGCCGGCCCAGGTGTGGCTCACGCGCTCGGGCATCGTGCTCTCGGCCAACCAGGGCACCGATCGGGAGCCGGGGAGCACGCTGTCGTTCATCCATGCCTCGACGATGAGAGTCGTCGGCGAGATCGAGACCGGGTCGGGCCCGCACGGGATCACGGTGTCGGCGGACGAGAGCAGGGCGTGGGTGACCAATGCGTACGACGGGTCGGTGACCGTCGTCGACCTCGTACCGGCGGGAGGTCGTGGAGACCGTCGAGGTGGGGGCCTTCCCGAACGGGATCACCTACTCCACCGTCCGTCCGGACGAGCCGGCCGAGGACCCGGTGACGCTGGTCCTCCCCCCGTCGTACGCGAAACCCTCGGAGAGCGGCGAGCACAGCCACGGCTTCGACGACGAGCACTCACATGAGTCCGACGCCGAGGACACCCACGACGAGGAGCACGCTCACGGCGACGCCGGCGAGGATGACGCGCACGGCCACTGAGATCTGAGGGTGCCCCAGGCCAGAGTCGAACTGGCGACCTTTCGCTTAGGAGGCGGCTGCTCTATCCACTGAGCTACTGGGGCATGACGAGGCGGCACTCGTGACGAGAACGTGCGGCTGCGTCAGGACTATCTTGTCACGGTATGAGTGACGGGATGGAAACACCCCGAGGCTCCGGCGACACCCGCCTGCTCGAGTGCCGAGTCAGTTCGTGGGAGGGCGAACGCCGCTCGCGTTCTGACCGCGGAGATCGTGCGTGTGTCCGTGCGTGTGGACCTGCCCGTGCGAAGAGTGCTCTTGCGTCTTGGCAAGGTCCTCCTCGTCCGTCACGAACTCGTGAGTGACCGTCTCGCGCACCGTGTGAGGCTGCCCGCGACGCGTCCAGCCGCTGCTCGACCCGCGTCTCGACCTCCCTGATGCGCTTCTCGCGTCGCGCATAGGCGATGATCGCCGCGCCCGCGATCATGAAGATCAGCCCGACGGTCTGGATGTCCACCGCTGACGCGTCGGTGCGCACGGCGAACGCCAGAATCGCGCCCACGATGACGAGGATGATTCCGGGAGCCACGTGAAGCCTTTCTGCTCGGACCGACGTGTTTGCCTGCGCTCTTCCCTCATCGCCTGGGTGCCCATTTCCGTCTAGCGGAAACGGTCGGATTCTCCTTGTGCACAAGGGCTTTCCGGTCGACCGAAAGTGTCGGTGGTGGGCTCTAGCGTGGTTGGTATGGATCGCGGAGGTGGACGAGCTGGACGCGGCCGAGGCGTTGGTCGCGTTCGGTGAGCTGCGCCGGGTCCGGGACCTGGCCGAGCGGGACATCTTCGTGCTGGCCGCGCACCTGGCGGACCTGTACAACATCGACGCCGACGCGCACGGCCGGATGCGGTCACAGCCCGGTGGGCAGCGGGCGCTGCCGTTGGGTGGGGACGGTGCGCCGTTGGTGCTGGAGTTCGCGATCGCCGAGATCGCCGCCGAGCTGGCGATGACCACCACCTCGGTGCGCAGGCTGGTCGGCGACGCGGTCGCGGTCCGGCACCGGCTCCCGCGGTTGTGGGCGCGGATGTATGCCGGGGCGGTGCCGCCGTGGCGGGCCCGGAAGGTCGCCAACGCCACCCGGGACCTCACCCAGGCCCAGGCGATGGTCGTCGACGACCAGGTCGCCGACTACGCCGACGGCAGGTTGGCGTTCAAGCGGTTCACGGACAAGGTCGCCGCGGAGGTGGTCGCGGTCGACCCCGACGCCGCCACCGAGGCGCGAGCGCAAGGCCGCGGAGGAGGAGTTCGCGAAGGTCGGGCAGACCACGACCCATGGTCGCAAGACGTTGTATGTGAAGACCTCGACCGCGCAGATGACCCGGATCGACGCGACCATCTCCTACCTCGCCGAGGCGCTGCGGTACTTCGGCGACACCGACAACGAGGACCGCCGCCGCACCAAGGCGGTGCTGCTGCTGGCCAACCCGCTGCAGGCCCTGCAGCTGATGCAGGCCCTGAAGACCGCCCGCTCCCACACCAACCCGGACGCCGGCGACAGTGCCGGCGGTGACGTGGCCGGGCCGGTGGTCGCGCCACGGGTGGGGCGCCCGACGGTGACGCCCCGGGCGACCCGGGCGGTGCCGGTGAGCCGCCGTGGGACGACGAGCACGACGGTCCCCGCCCCGACGACGCCGCGGACGACCCGCTCACCGGCCTGTCCTTGGACGGCCTGGACGGGGTCGGAGACCTGCCCGACGAACCACTCGACGACGCGCCCGCGGCCGAGCCGCCCGACGACGCAGCCGGATCCGACGAGCCGCCCGGGGCCGGGACATCCGGGGATCAGCCACCGGAGGAGTCAGCAACACCGGGAGCCGGTTCGGGATCGCGTCCGCCGGACGACGTGCCCGATGACATCCTCGACGACCTACCGGCCGAGCCACCGGAGACGCCCCGGGTCCGACGAGCCGCCGGGACAGCCCCAGCGCGGTCAGGACCGCCGGACGGTGTCCCGCCCGGCGAGGGGCCGCCGGGGTCGGCGGAGGCGTTCCTGAAACCGTTCTTCGCACCGTTCCACCCCGACCAGGTCCCACCCTGCTCCTGCCAGACAGACCTGGACCTACGACCCGGCCACGCTGCTGCCGGTCGTCCACCTGTACCTCCACGTCCACCAGGACACCATCACCGCCGGCAACGGCGTGGCCCGCTGGGAGGGCGAGGGACCGATCAGCTGGGCCCACGTCCGCGACGTCCTCGGCCCCCAGGCCAGGTTCGTCATCAAGCCCGTGATCGACCCCGCGACCATGCCCGCGGTCGACGCCTACGAGATCCCCGAACGCCTCCGCGAGGGCCTGCACCTGCGCACCCCGTTCGACATCTTCCCCTACGCCTCCTCCACCAGCCGACGCAAACAGGTCGACCACAACCAGCCCTACGTCCACCCGCGCAACCCGACACCAGCGCCGAGGACGACGGCGACGGCAGGGACAACGAGGACAGCGGGGACCGGCAGGCCGGCCAGACCGGGCTGCACAACCTCGGCGGCATGACCACCTTCCACCACCGCGTCAAGACCCACGGCGGCTGGAAGGTCGAGCAGCCCTTCCCCGGCATCTACGTGTGGATGAGCCCGCACGGGTCGGTGTTCGTCGTCGACAACACCGGCACCCGCCAGATCCGCCGACCCCAGCCCACCGGCCAGACCCGGATCGACCTCGGCCCACCCGGCGAGAGCCCGATGACCGTCCGGTTCGCCCAGGTCATCCACGACTGGGCCGCCTGACCAGGCAGCACGCCGCGATTCGGAGACCAAGCCGCTCGGCGCCGACCCGGAGCCCAAGCCGGTCGGTGCAGCCCTCCGAGCCCGAGCGGCATGGCTTAGGATTCCCGGGCTCAGCCCCGGTCTCACAGCCCCCGCTCGATCAGGTCGGCCGATGGCTGAGCACGAAGCCTTCGCGACGTGCTTCACACCGTGTGGTCGGGAAGCAACATCCGCGCTTCGTCCACGAGGCCGTCGGGCAGCTCAGCGGCCTCGAGGCGGTACCTCGCGTCGTAGGCATCCAGCGCGACCGTCTCGACGTCGTCCAACGACAGGCCCGGAACCTCCTCGACCAGCGACCCGACCGAGGCCTCGTCGAACGGCAGCGCCAGCGCCCGATAGACCTCGCCCAACAACGGCCGCAGCACGTCGGCCCCGTCGAACACGAGCACCGCGCTGAACAGCCAGGCTCCGCGCACCATTCGCTGCGCCGTGCCGACCAGCTTCACGGCGCCGCGGGCGTTGACGCTGTGCGACCCCGGGCAGTACTCACCCGGGACCTCACCGACCCGGGCGTCTACACCGAGCGCGCGAGAGCATCCCCGTCCAGAGCTCACCGAACTCGTCGAAGCGGCCCTCGAGCCCGGAGGGCCATTCGGGGTCCGGGCTCACGTGGTCGACCACCAACGCCGAGGTCGTGTAGGCGACGGCTCGTCCGCCGGGGGCGCGTACGCACGGCGAGAACCCTGCCCGTCGTACGGCGGACACCGCGTCGCCGAAGCCGGGAAGCCGGACGTCACGGCGCCCGAACGCCACCGCCGGCGCCGTGGGCCGGTACACCCGAAGCATCGGACCCGCATCACCACGCGCGACGCGGCGCATCATCGCGTTGGCCATCGCCATCTCGAGTGCCTGGTCGGCCGGAGACGGCCCGGGACCAGGCGGCAGGGGCCCACGCAGCAGCATCACGCCCGACACACTAGACGCGCGCGATCAGACCCATCGCGTCGTGGGGCGCGTAGCCCTTCGCGTCGTTGTCGAAGTACACGTACACGTCCTGCCCCAGGTCGGCCCAGCGGCGCACCTTCTCCGCCCACCTGTCCAGCGACGCGGCCGAGTAACCGCTGACATAGAGCTCCGTGTCACCGTGCAGCCGCACGTACATGTGGTCGCTGGTGACCTCCTCCACCAGCGGGAACGTGCCGGCGGTGTCGGCCACGACATAGGCGATGTCGTGAGCCCGCAACAGCTCCACGGCCTCGGGCGTGACGAACGACGGATGCCTCACCTCGAGCGCATGTCGCATCGGCCGGTCGTCCTCGGCGACGGTCAGTGCCCGGTCGTCGGGGACCTTGGCGTCGTGCCCCTTCGCGAGCTCGGCGGCCTCGGCCGTCGTACGGGGAAGGAGGTCGAAGAACGCCGACAGTCTCCGGGCGTCGAAGCCGAGGTTCGGGGGCAGCTGCCACAGCACCGGCCCCAGCTTCGGCCCGAGCGCGAGGACGCCCGAGGCGAAGAAGTTCGCCAGCGGCGTCTCCACCCCGGCGAGCTTCTTCATGTGCGTGATGAACCGCCCGCCCTTCACCGCGAAGACGAAGTCGTCCGGGGTCTGTTCGCGCCACGTCGCGTACGACGACGGCCGCTGCAGGGAGTAGAAGGACCCGTTGATCTCGATGGACCCGAAGCGTTCGGCGGCATACGCGAGCTCGAGCCGCTGCACGAGGCCCTTCGGGTAGAAGTCACCCCGCCAGCCGGCGTAGCTCCAGCCGGAGATGCCGACTCTGATCCGCCCCACGCGAGCGCCTGTACCCACACTCCTGAGTACCAGAACCTCTGCGCCGCCGCGCCCGGTCCGGTCTACTTGTCGCCGTGAAGCGTCTTCTCTACGGCCTCGCGACCCTGGCCGTCCTCGCGCTCGTGGCCTTCCATCTCGGCGGCGGCTGGTACTTCGCCGGCCAGATCCACGCCGACGCCCTCGAGGTCCGTCACGACGTCGCCACCGCGGACGTCACGGCGGAGGCGGAGCAGACGCTGGGCCGGCCGGTGAGGACGGTGGAGTACACCTCCGCCGGCGGCACCTTCCCCGCCTGGTTCGTGCCGGGCGACGAGTCCACGTGGGCGATCCTCACGCACGGCAAGGGCGGCGAGCCCTCGGAGACACTGCGCGCGATGCGTACGACGGTCGACCTCGGCCTGCCCTCCCTGGCGATCACCTACCGCAACGACGAGGGAGCACCGCAGGACCCGACCGGCTTCTACGGCTACGGGAGCACCGAGTGGCGCGACCTCGAGGGCGCCGTGCAGTACGCCCTCGACCACGGCGCGAAGGACGTGGTGCTCGTCGGGTACAGCATGGGCGGTGCGATCACCGCGGCGTTCCTGGACCGCTCCGACCTCGCCGACGAGGTGTCCCGCGTCGTTCTCGACGCCCCGATGCTCGACCTCGGCGAGACCGTCAGCTTCGGCGCCTCACAGCGCACGCTCCCTGCGATCGGCGAGCTGCCCGAGTCCCTCACCTGGACCGCCAAGCAGCTCGCGTCCGCGCGGTACGACGTCGACTGGTCGCGCCTGGACTACCTCGACGACACGACGTGGCTCGACGTCCCGGCCCTCGTCCTTCACGGCGACGCCGACCTCACCGTGCCGCTGACGACCAGCCGCGAGCTCGCCCGCCACCGGGCGGACCTCGTCGACCTCGTCGTCTTCGAGGACGCCGGCCATGTCCGGGCCTGGGACGAGGATCCCGACAGGTACGCCGAGGAGCTACGCGAGTTCCTGTCCTGACAGCCACCGCTCCACCGCGTCGAACGGCTTCTCCCAGCCGTCGTCGAGCATGAGGTCGTGGCCCATGCCCGGGAACTCCTCGAGCAGCGCGCCGTACCGACGCGCGGTCCTGCGCACGTCCCCGATCGGCACCAGCCTGTCCTCCGGCGTCCCGAGGACGAGCACCGGCGCACCGTCCACGGGCAGCGGCTGGGGGCGGTGCAGCAGCAGCTGGTACTGCGCGAGCGGCGACTCGGGCCCCATCCGGTCGCTGTAGGCGTCAGCGGTGACCGGGTCGAGCCGGTTGAAGAGGTACGACGCACGCAGCGGGAGTGACCTGAAGGCCACGATGCGCAGCGCGTCCACCGGGTGCTGCCGGGCCACCGACAGCAACGACCCCACAGCCGGATGGGCCGGGACGGGCGCGACCAGGACACCTGCCCGCACGCGATGACGGGCCATGACCATCTGCGTCACCAGGCCGCCCATGCTGTGCCCGACCACGACCGGCGGCTCGGGCAGCGTCGCCGCCGTCCGCACCACGTCCGAGACGTAGTGGCCCAACCTCGACGTCCGCAGCGCGCCCTCGGACCCGCCGTGACCTCGCAGCGACACCGCGTGCGCCGGGTACCCGGCCGACACCGCGGCGTCCATCCAGTTCTCCCAGCACCACGCGGCATGGCCGAGACCGTGCACGAACAGCAGCGGCGGCTTGCCCGTCGGCCGCGACGGCGTCCGGCTGATGACCTCGAGGTTCGGGTGCGTCATGGACGGAAGCCTGGCATGCCGTGGCCCCTCAGCGGCGGACCGACGCGAGCAGCCGACGGTGCGCCACCAAGAGCTGCTGGGCGTGGTCGAGCTTCGCACCGGCGCGGGCGACCAGCATCGTGTCGTCCTCGACCAGCCCCTCCAGCGCGAGCTCGAGGCCCCGCTGCTGCTCCTCGAGGCTGGCCAGCAGCTTGTCGTGGGCCTTGCCCAGAGCCTTGCCGCGCACGTCGATCGTGCTGGCCTCCTCGATCAGCTCGGCGTACTCCGGCACGATCTCCTCGAGCACCTCCCGGACCCGGCCGGGCCCGGAGTAGCCCTTGCCCTGGACGTGGGCGAACCGACGCTCGAGCCGGTCCGACCGCTTCCTCAACGGGTCGAGCGTCGCGTCGTACTCCTTGACCGACTCGACCCGCACGGGCGCCGCGGCCGCGGCCGCCTGCTCACCGCCGTCGTCCTGCACGAGCGTCGCGACGCCGCCTACCACCGACCCGAGCGCCACGACGGCGACGGCAACCGCCAGGGACCCCACCCAGCTGCCGCGCCGGTCGCGCACGCGCCGTTCATGAGCGCGCTGCGCCTTCCGCTTCCCCCGTGCCGCCCTCTTTCCCCCGTCCGCGGCGTTCAGGGCTGCTTCCTGGTCCGGCGGCGCAGGGCCGCGGCGGCGAGCATCGCGGGACCGACCACGACCGCACCTGCGGCGAAGCCCTTGGTCCCTTGGCGCGGAGGACGCTTCGAGGCGAGGTCCTCGGGCTCGAGCGGCGGGACGCTCAGCCCGGCACCCGAGAACCGGTAGACGTCGAAGCCGCGCACGAGGTCGTTGCCGTAACCGAAGAACGACCCGTCGGCGGAGATCCGGTTGGTCTTGAACGACCACGTGTCGGAGTCCTCGAGGACGTAGTGGCCGACCTCCCGCATCCCGGCGCCGTCACCGATCCCGACGGTGACCGGCGAGCCCTCGAGGTCCGCGAGCCCGGAGAGGTCGAGGACGCGGACTCCCTGGGCGTACCACGCGATCGTGAGCATCTCCTGCTCCGGGTAGACGCGCAGCACGTGCGAGGTGCACGTCGCGCCGTCCTGCACGGTGGCCGCCGGGATGAACCACGTGCCGATCTTCTCCGGAGCCTGCTCGAGGTCGCCGGTGATGTCGTACAGGTGCAGGCCGCCACCGGGGCACTCCGCGCTCGCCGCGGCACCCGCGCGCTCGTCGGTCACGATCAGGACCTTGCGCCTGGTGCCGTCCTCGCGCGTCAGCGTGACCGGGTCGGACTGGTGCGCGACGTTGATCGCCGGGTCGACGATCTGGCCGACCTGCTCGGGGTTCTCCGGGTCGGTCGTGTCCAGGATCAGCGTCTGCGACAGCGCTGCCGAGTAGGCCCGCGTCCCCGTCTTGTTGAACGTGATGTCGTGCGACTCCGACCCGAGCGAGGCGGGCACGAACGGGATCGGGTAGTCCCGGACCTTCCGGGGCTGCTCGGGCTGGGAGATGTCGTAGATGGTGATCGTCGGACTGGTGCTGGTGATCAGGTCCGAGTTGGAGTTGTAGAGGTACTTCCCGCTCGGGTGCACGGTCATGTTGTGCGACCCGCGCGGCACCGCCAGGTAGCTCACCGTCTGCGGCGAGGTCGGCGTGGTCAGGTCCACGATCACCGTGCCCGCGGCGTCAGGACCGAGCTGGAGGTCGCGGGCGCACTTCGACGCCGCACCGGCCTCGCCGAAGGTGCCGTCGGCGGTGTAGCTGGCGAGGATCCGCCGGCCGTGCTTCCACACCTGGATGTCGCCCTGGCTGATCGCGCAGTCGTAGACCGCCGCGACGAAGGGCTCCCGCGGGTTGGTGATGTCGACGATCTGCAGCCCCTCGCGCAGGGTGCCGGCCAGCGCGTACTCACGCCTGCCGACCTTGAGGAACTCGATGTCCGAGCCGTTCTGCGCCTCGCCGGAGTCGTTGTACTGAAGGTTCGCGACGAAGGACATCTCCTCGCCGCTGCCTGTCTCCGCGACGGTCACGCCGCGGGTGTTCGTGGGGAGGTCGCCCTCCCCCTCGCCGTGGGCGAGCGCGGGTGTCGCGGTGAGTGCCGTCAGCGCGAGCGCCGCCGAGCCCACCAGTGCGCCGAGAAGAGGTCGAGTCATGTCGTCGCCTTCGCACGTGGGGATCCAACGTGCTTTCAACGACGCCGACGGCGCAGGGTTACTGCGTGAGCGCCTTCCCGTTGATGCTGAAGATGCCGAGCTTGCCGTCGTCCAGCTCGACGACCACCATCGTGACCTTCTCCATGGCGAGCAGGCCGTCGACCTCCACGCCGTTGGTCTCGACGACCTCGTCGAGGTCGTAGTCGCCGGCCGCCTCCGCCTCGAACTGCGCCACCACACCGAGGTCGAGCAGCTTCCCGGCCAGGCAGTAGCCGCCGTCGCACTTCGTGAGGTCCCCGCTCGTCTCGTAGGGCACGGGCTCCGGCTCCGGCTCGGGCTCGGGCTCCTTGGTCGGGGTCGGGGACGGCTTCGGCGTCGGCGAGGGAGACGGCTCGTCACTCGGCTTCGGCGTGGGCTTGGCCGACGGCTTCGGCTCGTCCGCCTCGGCCTGCTGCTCGGCCTCCGCTGCCGCCGCCTGACGCCGCTCCCGCCGGGCCTCGCGGATCTTGGCCAGCTTGGCGGCGCGCCGCTTCCTCCGGCGCTCCGCGAGCTCCTCCTCGCTCGGCGGCGGGGGCGGGATCACGAAGACTCCGGTGCGGTAGCCCACCTCGAACGCCTGCACCAGCGCGACGTAGTAGTCGTCCTGGTTGTACCGGTAGATCGCTGCTGCCTGCGTGCCCGGGTCGAGCAGGCTCCCCGAGCCGGAGCAGAGGTACGACGCCGCTGCCACCGCGGCGTCGTCGAGATCGTGAGGCGACTTCCGGCCGTCGCCGTCGCCGTCACGGGCGGCGAGCTCCCAGGTCGAGGGGATGAACTGCATCGGGCCGACCGCGCGGTCCCACACCTTGTCCCCGTCCAGCTTCCCGTCGTCGGTGTCGCGGATCGCCGCGACCGGGCCGGCTCCGTTGAGCTGGAGCCCGATGATCCGGGGGCGGCTGTACCCGTCGGCACCGAGCCGCGCCCCGTCGTACCGCCCGTGGTCGGACTCGACCCGGCCGATGCCGGCGAGCAGCGTCCAGGGCAGCTGGCAGCCGGGGTCGCTCTGGGCCATCAGGGTGGCCGCCCGGCGATACGCCTTCTCCGCCGCCTTCGGCAGGCCGTTGTCGCTGAGCGCGCTGACCTCCCAGAGCCGTCCCTTCGGGGAGACCGCTCCCTCGCCCTTGTCGTCGCGGGAGCGCGACACCCTCGACTGGCCGGCCTCGAGGACGGAGGCCTGCGCGACGGCGTAGTACTCGGTGTTGTCCTCGAACGGGTCGCTCGCGAAGGTCGGCTCCGGCTCGGACGGCCCGCCGACGTGACCGGTCGGGGTGGCGGGAGCGGAGGAGACCGCGACGAGGGGGGCGAGCGCGAGCGCCAGCACAGCGCTCAGCGGACCCCTGACCCGGTGTCCCCAGGCAGTCTTCATGGCGTGATCACTCCCCGTCTTTACCCGGACAACACGCTAGTAACGGGCTGATCCCGGCGCAGTGGTTCGCCCTGATACGGCCCGTTCGGGCTATGTGTTCTCCAGCACGTCGAACCGGATGCCGGCCTTGGTCAGCCGGTCGACGAGGTTGGTGGCCATCGCGGTGGCCGTGGTGACGCTGCCGGCGGTGGGCGGGTTGTCGTCGAAGGCCAGGCAGAGCGCCGACTCGGCCAGCATCTTCGCGGTCTCGCCGTAGCCCGGGTCGCCGCCCGACACCTCGGTCACGACCCGGCGGCCGCCGCCCTCGCCCACGAAACGCATCCGGAACCAGGACTTGTCCCGGCGCTCCTCGCTGGGCCCCTCCCCCTGCGGGACGCGGCTGACCAGCAGCTTCCGCAGCGGCGGGACCTGGGCCGCCGCGGCGAGAGCGCCGACGCCGGCCACCCCGCCGACCACGACCGGGAGTCGCTTCACGGCGGCGTAGTGGGCGTACTCGAAGTCGGGGCCGTACCGGTCGAGCGCAGCCGCCGACCGCTTCACCACGAGGGGGTCGATCGTCGGCAGCGGCACGAGCCACCAGCCGGTGGCGCGGTCCCGGTGCGGCGGGCGGGCGACGGCGCGGACCTTCCGTCCGGAGGGACGGCGCTCGAGTCCTCGGCGTTCGGCCGCGGCCTGCTTCATCTGCCGCGCCCGGGAGAACGCGGTCATCGCCGAGGCGAAGGTGCCCCCGGAGAGCCGGCCACCGGCGCGCAGCATGCCGCGGACCCGCAGCGGCGCCTCCCTCAGGGAGCTGCTGGACGGTGAACCACACGCCGAGGTCGTGCGGGATCGAGTCGAACCCGCAGGCGTGCACGATCCGGGCCCCCGTCGACTCCGCCACCTTGTGCCAGCGCACGTACATCCGGTCGACGAACTCCGGCTCACCGGTCAGGTCGACGTAGTCGGTCCCGGCCTCGGCGCACGCGGCGACCAGCGGCTCGCCGTACTCGATGTAGGGCCCGACCGTGGTGATCACGACCCGCGCGGACTCGGCGACGGCTCGCAGCGAGGCGGCGTCGGTGACGTCGGCCCGCAGCAGCGGGAGCTCGGCGAGCGACGGGTCGATCTCGGTCAGCCGCGCCCGCACCGCCTCCAGCTTCGACGCGTTCCGGCCGGCGAGCGCCCAACGGCAGCCCTCGGGTGCGTGACGGGCGAGGTACTCCGCGGTCAGTCCGCCGGTGAAGCCCGTCGCACCGAACAGGACGATGTCGTAGCTGCGCTGGTCCTGGCTCATGGTCGACCACTCTGGTGGGTGCAACCGTCCGAGGACAACGTGCGTCCCATCACCATGAGACGACGCACCTGGGCCTCCTTCGGGATCGGCGCCACCGCCACGGTCGCCGCCACCGCCGTGCTGACCGGCGTGGCGGGCTCCCCCGGCAGCCCGTTCGGCCAGGTCGTGACACCGGTCGCGGCCGCGTCCGAGCTGGAGTCGTTCGAGGACTGCGACGAGCTGCTGCAGTGGTACGTCGACGCGGCCCTGCCGCACGTCGGCCCCTGGGGCCTCGGCGGGTGGCCGGTCATCTCCACCATGGACCGGGCGGTCGCTGTCGCCGGCGCCGAGCGGACACAGCTGGACGCGAGCACGCCGCAGGACTCGGTCGGCGGCAGCAGCACCGGCACGAACGTCCAGGAGGTGGGCGTCGACGAGCCGGACCTGGCCAAGACCGACGGCCGGGTCGTCGTGCACGTCGACGGCCGGCAGCTGGTCGTCACCGACGTCGCCGGCTCCGCTCCGCGTGACCTCGCGACGCTGGAGCTGCCCAGGGACCTCGGTGCCGTCGAGCTGCTCCTCGTCGGCGACCGGGTCGTCGTCCTGGGCAGCGCCGGGGGCTGGGGTGGCCCGATCCCGGTGGAGAGCGCCCGCGGCATCATCGCCCCGGAGTGGGGCGGCGTGGGATCCACGCGCGCGCTGGTCGTCGACGTCAGCGACCCCGCGACACCGCGCGTGGAGCAGGACACCACCTTCGACGGCAGCCTGGTCTCGGCCCGGCAGTACGACGACGTGGTCCGCCTCGTGGTGTCGACGCAGTCCCCGGCCATCGACTTCGTCCAGCCCCGGCGGGGCCGCTCCCGTGCGGAGGCCGAGCAGGAGAACCGTCGCCTGGTGCGCGAGAGCAGCATCGACGACTGGCTCCCCCAGACCGAGACTGGCGGCTCGACCGAGCGGCTCGTCGACTGCGCCTCGGTGCGCCACCCCGAGAAGGCGTCGGGCTACGGCACGGTGACCGTCGTGGCGTTCGACCCGGACGACCCGGCGGACCGTCGTACCACCGCGGTGACCACCGGCAGCGACCTCGTCTACTCGTCGACCGACCGGCTCTACCTCGCCACGCAGCAGCGCCGGAGCAGCGGCGTCCACGCCTTCGCGCTCGAGGGACTCGACACCTCCTACGTGGCATCGGGCACCGTGCCCGGGCACGTGAAGGACCGCTGGTCCTTCAGCGAGTACGACGGGCACCTGCGCGTCGCGACCGCCCTCGGCAAGGACGCCTGGCAGCCGGAGGAGAACGCGGTCGTCGTGCTCCGCGAGAGCGGCACGGACCTGGTCGAGGTGGGTCGCGTGGCCAGGATGGGCATCGAGGAGCAGATCAAGTCGGTGCGCTGGTTCGACGACCTCGCGGTGGTCGTCACCTTCCGCGAGGTCGACCCGCTCTACACGGTGGACCTGTCCGACCCGACCGCCCCGCGGGTGATCGGCGAGCTCAAGATCCCCGGCTTCTCCGCCTACCTCCACCCGCTCGGCGACGCCCTCGTGCTCGGCCTCGGGCAGGACGCGACGCGAGACGGCCGCACGATCGGGGCGCAGGCCGCGGTGTTCGACCTGCGCGACCTCACCGACCCGCGGCGGCTCGACACGGTCGGCTTCGGCAGGGACACCGAGTTCCTCGCGTCCTGGGACCCGCGGGCGCTGACCTACCTGCCGGAGACTCGGACCGTGCTGGCCACCCTGTCCGACTGGCGCCGTGGGGGCACCAGGCTCGCGGTCCTGGAGGTCGGCGTGGAGGGACGGCTCCACCCGCGCGAGACCCGCAAGGTCGCCGGCTGGGACGGCGCGCGGGTGCGGACCCTCCCCCTCCCGGACGGCCGTGTGGCTCTGGTGACCGACCGCGGCGTGGAGCTGCTGACCCCCTGACGCGGGCGGCGGGCCGTCGTACCCTCGCTGGTATGTGCCGCAACATCCGGACCCTCCACAACTTCGAGCCGCCCGCCACCTCGGAGGAGGTCCAGGCCGCCGCGGTGCAGTACGTCCGCAAGGTCAGCGGGAGCACGAAGCCCTCGCAGGCCAACCAGGAGGCCTTCGACCGGGCGGTGCGAGAGGTCACCGAGGCCACCACGCGACTCCTCGACGGACTGAGCACGTCCGCCCCGCCCAAGAACCGCGAGGTCGAGGCAGCCAAGGCCCGCGCCCGCGCGGCGGAACGCTACGCCTGAGCCCGCGGACCCGGGGATGACCGCCGCGGGCCGGCTCGACGCGGCCTTCGAGCGGGTGCACCGCCGGGACTTCCTGCCCCGCCGGCTGCGCGGGTTCGCCCGGGAGAACGCCGCCGTCCCGATCGGCCACGGGCAGACCAACAGCCAGCCCAGCACGGTCCGCGACATGCTCGAGCTCCTCGACGTCGAGCCCGGCCAGAGCGTCCTCGACGTCGGGTGCGGGTCCGGCTGGACCACCGCGCTGCTCGGGCACCTCGTCGGTCCCGAGGGGCACGTCGTCGGGGTCGAGATCGTGCCCGAGCTCGTGGCGTGGGGACGGCAGAACCTCGCGTCGTACGCCATGCCCTGGACCCGGATCGAGCAGGCCGCCGAGGGCGTCCTCGGAGCGCCCGACCTCGGACCTTACGACCGGGTGCTGGTCTCCGCGGAGGCCTCCGACCTGCCTGCCACGCTCGTCGGCCAGCTCGTCGTCGGCGGGCTCATGGTGGTGCCGGTGCGGGGACGGATGACGGTGGTGCGGCGAACGGCGGGCGAGCCGGAGGTCCAGCACGCGGGGTGGTACTCGTTCGTGCCGCTCATCGAGTCCTGAGCGGTCCGGCGCAGGTCAGCTCCGGACGAGGCTGTGCGTGACCGGCACGGTGCTCCGCGGGGACGCGGCACTCGTCGCCATCCCGGTGAAGCCGCCCGCGAGCAGGATCAGCCCCACGGCCGACGCGATGCGCGGTGCCGTGCCCTCCCCGAGGAACGGCATGACGACCTGCACGAGCAGGAACGCGACCAGCAGCCAGGGCACCCATGCGGGCACCGCCCGACCGCGGAAGAGGCCGAGGGCGATCAGCAGGACACCACCCAGGAATCCGTAGACCCAGACGTTGAGGCTGATCACGAGGCCGGGGTCGTCCAGCGCGGCCGTGACCAGTCCGATGTCGTTCTTGTCGAGGGCCTCGATCGCGCCGGACTCCAGGGCCAGCGCGCGGAACATCAGCATCAGCGAGGCCAGGCCGCCCACCCCGACGCAGCCGACGGTGAAGACCGCCACGCCGGTGATACCGAGACCGCGGCCGCGCCGCTCCTGGAACAGCGTCATCGTCGCCGGCATGCCCAGCACCAGCGCGGCGGCGCCGCCGAAGTAGAGGATGCTCATCGCCAGCCAGCGTCCCGGGTACTCCGCGGCCACCAGCATCTGGCCGGCCGGGGAGGAGTCGCTCCCGCCGGGGTTGAGCATCTGACCGAGCACGAGGGCCATGACGCCCGTCACCAGGGCAGCAGCCGACACCGGCACCCACTCAGATCGCATCCGCCCAGCGTAGGTCCACAGGCCCCGCAGAAGCCCGGTAGTTCCCGAAATCTTCCTTCGCATTGCCAACTGACTGGCCCGGTGGTCGCCCGTTTCGTCCCACGTACGCTGGATGGGTGGACGCCGCGCTCGACCTGCTCGCCTCCCGCCGGTTCATGATCCTGACCGGCGCCGGCGTCAGCACGGACTCGGGCATCCCCGACTACCGGGGCCCGGGCGCGCCGGTGCGCACCCCCATGACCTTCCAGGAGTTCGTCTCCGGCCCGGCCGCCCAGCGGCGCTACTGGGCCCGCTCCTACCTGGGTTGGTCGCGGATGCGGCACGCCGAGCCGAACGCCTCCCACCACGCGATCGCCCGGCTCGAGGCCGCCGGCCGCGTGCCGCTGCTGGTCACGCAGAACGTCGACGGCCTGCACGAGCGCGCCGGCAGCCGGGCGGTGTGCGCGCTGCACGGCCGGATCGCCGACGTGGTGTGCCTGTCCTGCGGTCACCGGACCGGCCGCGCGGCGCTGCAGGAACGGATGAGCCTGCTCAACCCGGGCTTCGCCGAGGAGCATGGAGCCGCGCTGAGCCGTCCGGACGGCGACGTCGACCTGGAGAGCACCGACGGCTTCCGGGTCCCGGCGTGCGAGGTGTGCGGCGGCGTCCTCAAGCCCGACGTGGTCTTCTTCGGCGAGAACGTGCCCAAGCCGCGGGTGCAGCGCTGCTACGACGCGGTCGACGCCAGCGAGGGCCTGCTCGTGGCCGGGTCGTCACTGACCGTGCTCTCCGGCTTCCGGTTCGTCCGGCACGCGCACAAGCTGGGGCTCCCGGTGGTCATCGTGAACCGCGGCCTGACCCGGGGCGACGAGCTCGCGACGCACAAGGTCGACACCGGGTGCGCGGGCTTCCTCACCGCCCTCGCCGGTACGACGGGTCAGGACACGTCGCGCCGGACCGACAGCACGACGCCGAGCCCGGCGAGCACCAGCCCGTAGGCCAGGAGCACCAGCCCGCCGGCCCACCAGGCGAGGTAGTCCAGCATCACGTCGCCGGGCGCCATCAGCGCCGTCGAGGCGTTCGAGGGGAGCCACTTCACGAGCCAGTCGAGGTCGAGCCCCTCGATCGAGGAGATCGCGAACGTGGCCAGCGGCTCGACCAGGAACGTGAACAGCAGCGCGGCCACGATCGCGGCGACCTGGTTCCGGATCAGCGTCCCGACCCCGATCCCCAGCACCGTCCAGATCGCCACCGCCGCGACCGCGACGGCGTTGGTCGCCCAGAGCCGCTCGGCGTCCAGGCCGAGCCCGTAGCCGCGGATGCTCATCGTGACTCCACCGACGACCAGGACGGTGAGCAGCCCGACGAGCCCGTAGACGACGCCCATCAGGGCGTGGGCCAGGACCTTCGCCACCACGACCCGGGCCCGGCGGGGCGAGACGAGGAACGTCGAGGTGATCGTCTGGTGGCGGTACTCCCCGGTCATCCCGGTGATGCCGAGGACCAGCGCGAACATGTAGGTGCCGGTGAACATCGCCATCGGGTACACCGACCGGACCGCCTCCGGGGTCTCCAGCCCGGGCATGGCCGGCGCCCCGGCGCCCGCTTCCATCCCGGCCACGATCGCGTTCGCCAGCGACTGGATGCCGCTGAACGCGACCGCCCCGATCAGCAGGCCCCACCACAGCCGGGTGGACGTGATCTTCAGCAGCTCGGCTCGCACCAGCCCGGTCACGCGTGGCCTCCCTCGGTCAGCTCCAGGAACACCCGCTCGAGCTGGCTGGTCTCCGCGACCAGCTCGTGCAGCTCGACGCCGGCCTCGTACGCGGCGTGGCCGACCCCCTCCGTCGTACCGCCGGTGACGCGGAGCCGGCCCTCGCCGTCGGCGCCGAGCACGGTCATCTGCCGGGCGGCGAGCGCGTCGCGCAGCGCCTCGGGAGCGGGGGTGCGCACGAGCACCTCTCGCGGACCGGTCTCGAGGTCGGCGAGGGTGCCCTGGCGGACCAGCCGGCCCCGCGACAGCACGACCACCTCGTCGACGGTCTGCTGCACCTCGCTCAGCACGTGGCTGGAGATCAGGACGGTGCGACCCTCGGCCGCCAGCGCGCGCACGAACTGGCGCAGCCAGGCTATGCCGGCCGGGTCGAGGCCGTTGGCGGGCTCGTCGAGGATCAGCACCTCGGGGTCGCCGAGCAGCGCCGCCGCCAGGGCAAGGCGCTGGCGCATGCCCAGGCTGTAGCCCCCGACGCGCTTTCCGGCGACCTCGCTGAGCCCGACCTGGGCGAGCATCTGGCCGGCGCGGTCCTTCGCGGCGGTGCCGTCCATCCCGGCAGCCAGGCCCATCACCTCGAGGTGGGCGCGGGCGGAGCGACCCGGGTGGAAGCTCGAGGCCTCCAACGAGGCGCCGACCGTGCCGATCGGGTCGGGCAGCGCGCTGTAGTGCACGCCACCGACGGCGGTGGTGCCCGCGGTCGGGTGGAGCAGGCCGAGGATGCAGCGCAGGGTCGTGGTCTTGCCCGAGCCGTTGGGCCCGAGGAACCCGGTCACCACACCGGGCCGGACCGAGAAGGTCAGGTCGTCGACGGCCTTGAGCGCGCCGAACATCTTGGTCAGGCCGACGACGTCGACCTGCTTTCCCTCCCGCATCATGCGTCCCATCCAAGCAGAGCGCGGGCAACGACGAGACCGAACAGTCCGACCTGCAGGTCGGCTACGTCACAGGCGGCGGACGAACACGTGGGACGCGGCCTCGGGGTCGATCTCCATCGTCTCGCCGCCGCTGCCCACCAGGACGCCGCCGGCGCCGGCCGCGACCGTGACCACCTTGTCGGGCAGGGCGCCCACGCGGCGCAGGGCCGCCATCAGCGTCTCGTCGGTCTGGAGCGGCTCGCTGATCCGCCGGACGAGCACGCGGACCTGCTCGCTGGAGGTGGCGACCTGGTCGAGCGCCTCGACGCCGTGCATGAAGTCCTCGTGGTTGTTGCGCTCACCGAGCTCGTCGAGTCCGGGGATCGGGTTGCCGTACGGCGACTCGGTGGGGTGGCCGAGCAGCTCGATGAGGCGACGCTCGACGGTCTCGGACATCACGTGCTCCCAGCGGCAGGCCTCGGCGTGCACGAGCTCCCAGTCCAGGCCGATCACGTCCGTGAGCAGCCGCTCGGCCAGCCGGTGCTTGCGCATGACCCGGGTCGCGAGGCGGAGCCCCTCGTCGGTGAGCTGGAGGTGGCGGTCCCCCTCCACGGTGAGCAGCCCGTCGCGCTCCATCCGGGCCACGGTCTGGCTCACCGTGGGGCCGCTCTGGTGAAGCCGCTCGGCGATCCGCGCACGCAAGGGCGTGATGCCCTCCTCCTGCAGCTCGAAGATCGTGCGGAGGTACATCTCGGTGGTGTCGATCAGGTCGCTCACGCGGTCATTGTGTCTCACCCAGGTCCCGCTGGCAGAGTGGACGCGATGAGTGAGCACTCCGTGATGTGGTTCCGCCGTGACCTCAGGCTCGAGGACAACCCGGCTCTGCTCGACGCCTGCGCCGCCGGCCCGGACGGCGTGCTGCTGCTGTTCGTCGTCGACCCGCGCCTGTGGGACGCGGCCGGGCCCGCGCGCCGGGCGTACCTCGCCGCCTCGCTCGCCGCCCTCGACCGGTCCGTCGGCGGCAGGCTGGTCGTCCGCCACGGTGACCCGGCACGCGAGGTGGTCCGGGCGGCCACGGAGGTCGGCGCCGCCACGGTGCACGTCGCCTCCGACTTCGGCCCGTACGGCGCACGGCGGGACGTCGCCGTCGAGCAGGCCCTGGCCGCCGACGGTGTGGAGCTGCGCCGGCTCGGGTCGCCGTACGCCGTCGCCCCGGGCACGGTCGTCAGCGGCAGCGGCGAGGGCTACAAGGTGTTCACCCCGTTCTCGAAGGCCTGGGCCGACCACGGCTGGCGCGAACCGGCCGGCGCGCCTTCCCGCCGGCAGACCTGGCTGGCGGCGCCGTCGGAGGGGGTACCGGAGGTGCCGGTGCCCGACGGGATGACCCTGCCCGCGGCCGGCGAGAAGGCAGCACGGGACCGGTGGGCCGAGTTCCTCGAGCGCGTCGGCGAGTACGACGAGTCACGGGACCGCCCCGACCTCGACGGGACCTCGCGCATGTCGGTCCACCTGAAGTGGGGCGAGGTCCATCCCCGGACCCTGCTCGCCGACCTCGGCCGGAAGCGCAGCACGGGCGCGTCGACGTACCGGAGCGAGCTGGCCTGGCGCGAGTTCTACGCCGACGTGCTGCACCGCCGGCCCGAGACCGCACGCGAGTACCTACGGCCGGAGTTCGCCGCGATGGAGTACGACGAGCCTGCGGGCGACCTCGTCGCCTGGCAGGAGGGCCGCACGGGCTTCCCCGTCGTCGACGCGGGGATGCGTCAGCTGCGGGCCACGGGATGGATGCACAACCGGGTCCGGATGATCGTGGCGAGCTTCCTCGTCAAGGACCTGCACCTCGAGTGGCAGCACGGCGCCCGCCACTTCATGCGGTGGCTCGTCGACGGCGACCTGGCCTCCAACCAGCACGGGTGGCAGTGGGTGGCCGGCTGCGGCACCGACGCGGCGCCGTACTTCCGGGTCTTCAACCCGACCTCGCAGGGCAGGAAGTTCGACCCCTCGGGCGACTACGTCCGCCGGTGGGTCGAGGAGCTCGCCGAGGTCGACACCGCGTACATTCATGAACCCTCGACACAGCCGGGCGGCCTCCCCGACGGGTACCCGCCCCCGCTGGTCGACCACGCAGAGGAGCGCCGCGAGGCGCTCGCACGTCTGGAGCGGATGAAGAGCTGATGCACGATGCCGGCCACTGACAGCGCGCTGGTGATCCCCGCGAGGTACTGCGGCCCGACGAGCTCGGGCAACGGCGGGTACACCGCCGGCCTGCTCGCGGAGCGGTTCGCCAACCACCCCTCGCCGGCGCCGGACTGCCCGGTCGTCGAGGTCACCCTGCGCAAGCCGCCGCCGCTGGACACCGACCTGCGGGTCGAGCACCTCCTCGACGCACCGGTGACGCGTCTGCTCGACGGGGAGACGCTCGTCGCCGAGGCCCGCTGCACCGACGAGGAGCTCCAGCCGGTCGACGAGGTCCCGGTGGGGGTGGCGACCGAGGCGATGCACGCCTACGCCGGCCTCCGCTCCCACCCGTTCCCGCGCTGCTTCGCGTGCGGGCCGGCGCGGGAGGAGGGCGACGGCCTGCGGATCTTCCCCGGCCCCGTGGGCGACGGCCGCGTGGCGTCGACGTGGGTGCCGCACGAGAGCCTGGGCGAGGCGTCCGACCTGCTCGACCCGGGCGTCCAGCGTGTGGGTCTCGGTACGACGTGGGCGGCGCTCGACTGCGTCGGCGGGTGGACCACGGACCTCGAGGGACGACCGATGGTGCTCGGGCAGATCGCCGCCCGGGTGGACGCGCTCCCGGTCGTGGGCGAGCCCCACGTCGTGGTGGGCGCGGAGCTCCGCACCGAGGGCCGCAAGACGTTCACCGCCAGCACGATCTACGACTCCGACGGCCGGATCGTGGCCCGGGCGCGGCACACCTGGATCGAGATCGACCCCGCCGCCTTCACCTGAGCGTTTGACACGCCACCCCGGCCTGGCCTGGGATTGGAACGTGCAAATCCCTGAGACCCCCGCGACCAGCCCCTGGTGGAAGCACTCCGTCTGCTACCAGGTCTACATCCGCAGCTTCGCCGACTCCGACGGGGACGGCGTGGGCGACGTGACCGGCATCGAGCAGCGCCTGCCCTACCTCGCCGAGCTCGGCGTGGACTCGCTGTGGATCACGCCGTTCTACACCTCGCCGCAGAACGACCACGGCTACGACGTGGCGGACTACCGCGACGTCGACCGGCTCTTCGGGTCCCTCGAGGACTTCGACTCGATGCTGGCGAAGGCGCACGACCTGGGCCTGAGGGTGATCGTCGACCTCGTGCCGAACCACACGTCGGTGGAGCACGAGTGGTTCCAGAAGGCGCTGCACGCCGAGCCGGGCAGCCCCGAGCGGGACCGCTACGTCTTCCGCGACGGCGGGGGCGAGCACGGGGAGGAGCCTCCGAACAACTGGCAGTCCGTCTTCGGCGGACCCGCGTGGACCCGCCTCGAGGACGGCCAGTGGTACCTCCACATGTTCGACGCCACCCAGCCGGACCTGAACTGGTGGAACCCGGTCGTGGCCGAGGAGTTCGAGTCGATCCTGCGCTTCTGGCTCGACCGCGGCGTCGACGGCTTCCGCATCGACGTCGCCCACGGCCTGTACACGCCGCAGGAGATGGTCGACGTGCAGCCCGGCGAGAAGTTCCCCATGTGGGACCAGCCGCAGGTGCACGAGGTCTACCGCCGCTGGCGCACGATCCTCGAGGAGTACGACGGCGACCGGATGGCCGTCGCCGAGGCCTGGACGGACTCACCGGAGTCGATGGCGCGCTACATCCGGCCCGACGAGCTGCAGCAGGCGTTCAACTTCCACTGGCTCGAGGCACCCTGGTCGGCCAAGGCGTTCCGCGACGTGATCGACGAGAGCCTCCACGCCGTGGGCCTCGCGGACGCGACCGCGACGTGGGTGCTCTCGAACCACGACGTGGTGCGGCACGTGACGAGGTACGGCGGCGGGGCCGAGGGGCTCGCGCGCGGCCGAGCCGCCCTCCTGACCATGCTCGCCCTGCCCGGCGGCGCCTACATCTACCAGGGCGAGGAGCTCGGGCTCGAGGAGGTCGAGGTCGCGCCTGCCGACCGGCAGGACCCGGTGCACTTCCGGGGCGCCGGCGTCGGCCGCGACGGCTGCCGGGTGCCGATCCCGTGGTCGGGCGACGAGCCGCCGTTCGGGTTCGGTCCCGGAGAGGGCCGGCCGTGGCTGCCGCAGCCGGCGACGTGGGGCGAGCTCAGCGTCGCGGCGCAGACGGACGACCCTGACTCCACGCTGAGCTTCTACCGGCTCGCACTACGCACCCGCCGCGAGGTCACCGACGGACCTGCCCGACGGCGTGACGGTGCTCGACAGCGCGCCGGACACGCTCGCGTTCGTCCGGGGCGGCGGGCTGGTGTGCGTGCTCAACTGCGGCACGGAGTCCGCGCCGGTGCCGGTCGAGGCCGGCGAGCTGGTCGTCGCGAGCGCTCCCCTGGAACAGGGCCGGATACCGGCCGACGCGGCCGCGTGGTTCCGGACCGCCTGAGCTACTCCGCTTCGGCCGGGGTCTCGATCGACGCGTTGTAGCGCCCCAGGCCGTCGGCGAGCGTCAGCAGGTCGGCGGCCGTCCAGTGGGCGAGTCGGTCGGCGACCACCTCGCGCCGGGCTGCCCTGAGGGCCTGCGAGCCGGCGCCGCCCGAACGCGGTCGGCACGATGGTCTGGGCGCGGCGGTCCTCGGGGTCGCAGGCCCGGGTGAGCAGGCCGAGGGACTCGAGGTGGACGACGTGCCTGCTCACCGCCCCCTTGTCGATGCCGAAGTGCTCGACGACGTCGGAGGCCCGCACGGGCTCGCGGTCCACGACGAACGCCAGCACGGGCAGCGCCGCCGGCTGGAGGTCGGGGTGCACCGAGGCGGCGCCGGCGGCGGTGCGACGACGGACCCGGTGGATGAGCACACCGAGCTCACGCTCGATCCGCAGCAGCGCCTGCTCCTTCTCGGACGCGGGCTTCGAGGGCGACATGGTGGCCAGCGTCTCAGGAGGCGACGGGCTCGGGCCACCGGCCGGGTGGGGGCAGGAGAGGCCGGCAGCTCGTCGGCCCGCTCGATCGTCGTACGCAACGGCACCTCGCGGATCATCAGGATCGCCAGCAGCGCGAGCACGGCGAACGGCGCGGACAGCCAGAAGATGTGGCCCGTCGCGTCGGCGAAGGCGGCCTCGAACACCTCGCGGACCGGAGCGGGCAGCGTGGCCAGGTCGGGGATCGTCGTTGCGCCTCCCTCCGCGGGCGGTGTGACTCCGAGCCGGGCGAGCCCCTCGCGCACCCCCGAGCCGACCTGGTGGCCCAGGGCCGTGCCGAGCGCGGAGACCCCGATGGAGCCGCCCATCGTGCGGAAGAAGGCGGCCAGCGAGCTCGCGGCGCCGACGTCCTTCTGGGCGGCGTTGTTCTGGACCACGAGGACGAGGTTCTGGTTCACCGCGCCGACGCCGACGCCGAGCACCGCCATGAAGAGGCCCACCTGGACCAGGCCGATCGAGGCGTCGATCGTGCTGAGGAGCCCGAGGCCGAGGACGATGAGGACCGCCCCGGCGACGATGTAGCGCTTGGTCCTGCCGGTCCGGCTGATGAGCCGCCCGGACACGATGCCGGAGACGAGGACGCCGCCGACCATCGCCAACGACATGAGACCGGCGTTGGTGGGAGACATGCCCCGGGCGACCTGGAAGTACTGCGAGAGGAAGACCGTCGAGCCGAACATCGCCACGCCCACCATCACGGAGGCGAAGACGGCAAGGCTCGTGGTCCGGTCGCGGAAGAGGCGCAGCGGGATGAGCGGCTCCTCCACCCTGCCCTCGACGTACACGAAAGCGAGCAGGAGTACGACGCCCAGCGACACCATCCAGGTCGTGGTGAACGACTGCCACTCGAAACGGCTGCCGGCGAGCGAGACCCAGATGAGCAGCACGGAGACACCGGCGGAGATGAGCAGCGCGCCGAGGTAGTCGATGGAGACGCGGCGCTTGACCACGGGCAGGTGCAGCGTCTTCTGGAGGACGACGAACGCGAGCGCGGCGAACGGGACCCCCACGAAGAAGGTCCAGCGCCAGCCGAGCCAGGGGGTGTCCACGATGAGGCCGCCGATGAGCGGGCCGCTCACGGTCGCCATCGCGAAGGAGACGCCGAGGTAGCCGAAGTAGCGGCCGCGCTCACGCGGGGCGACGATCGTGGCGATCACGACCTGCACGAGGGCGGTCAGGCCGCCCACACCGACACCCTGGATCGCACGGGCCCCGATCAGGACGCCCATGCTCGGCGCCAGGCCCGCCACCAGGGAACCTGCGAGGTAGATCAGCAGCGAGATCTGGACCAGGGCCTTCTTGCTGAACAGGTCGGCCAGCTTGCCCCAGATCGGGGTGGTCGCGGTCATCGTCAGGAGGGTGGCGACCACGACCCAGGTGTAGCCGGACTCGGTGCCCTCGAGGTCGGTCACGATCCGCGGCAGCGCGTTGGTCACCACGGTGGACGACAGCATCGCCACGAACATCGCCACCATCAGCCCCGAGAGGGCCTCGAGCACCTCGCGGTGGGTCATCGGCTCGGCCGGCGCGCTCGTGGGTGCGTCCGTCGCTGCGTCCGGCCGAGCAGTCTGTGGTGTCAGGGGGTGGGTCAAAGGTGCCAGTCCTGGGTGCGGTTCGTTGGTTGCCGTGGGCAACCATAGGTCATTTAGTTGCTTGTGGCAACCAAGAGGGGAGGGCGTGGTGCGGCCCGGAAATGTCCTTGTGAGGGCCAGGCGCCCGTCGTACCTTGGACGCACACGGGAAGGGAGGTGGTCCAGAGAATGTGTTCTTGTCGGACTCGTGAGGTGGCTGCCAGCTAGCAGCGCACCGGCCAGCGAGACTGAGCCACCGGCACGCGACCGGTGAGCGGCTGGCAATACCAAGCAGTCACCCGACCCGCAGGTGCCCCGGGAAGTCCGCCCGGGGAGCGACCGCCGTCTCTGACGGAGGAGCCGCGCACGCCTGCGGGTCGTCTGCGTCCGGCCTCTGTATATTCGCGCCCATGCCTCTCCCGTGGAGAAGTCGGATGCTGGCCCTGCTACCCAGGCTCGGGCTGGTCGTCAGACCCCTCGGCCCCGGTGCGACCGTCGTGGCCGAGCCGGGTGGACGGCTGAGGGTCGACGCGCTCGACGACCGCACCTGGCTGGTCCAGCGCGGCCGCGGCCGGCGCCGGAGCGCCCGACGGATGGGTCCACCGGAGCTGCGCACCCACCTCGTCGTCGACGAGTGGGCGGCCCGCAAGGGGCTGCCCAACCAGCAGATGAAGCTGGCGCACTACATCTCCGCCGAGCACATCGCCTGGGTGCTCCGCGAGCTCGGCATCAACTGCGTGCTCGACGTGGGCGGCAACCGAGGGCAGTTCGGCCTCCGGCTCCGCAAGGGCGGGTACGACGGCCGCATCGTCTCCTTCGAGCCGCTCCCCCACCTCGCCGAGCAGCTGCACCGGCACGCCGACCAGGACCCGCACTGGCAGGTCATGCACTACGCCCTCGGTGACGAGGAGACCGAGGCGGAGATGAACGTGGTCCCCGCGGGAGGCGCGACGAGCTCCCTGCTGCCGGTGAGCGAGTTCGGCAAGCAGTGGTCCCCCCGGCTCGAGAGGACCCACAAGGAGACGGTGTCGATCCGCCGGCTCGAGGACGTCTTCGACGAGGCCGTCGCGGGCATCGACGACCCGCGGGTGTTCCTGAAGATGGACACCCAGGGCTACGACCTGCGTGTCTTCGCGGGCGCCGGCGACCGGATCAAGGACGTGCTCGGCCTCCAGTCCGAGATCTCGTGCGTGCCGTTGTACGACGGGATGCCGCGGATGCCGCAGGCGATGGAGACCTACGAGTCGGCCGGGTTCGAGACCACCGGCATCTTCCCGGTGAGCCGCGACAACGAGCGCCTCCGCGTGATCGAGCTCGACATCGTGATGATCCGGGCCGAGGCGCTCACTCAGCCACCGCTTCTGTGAACTGCGAGTAGTAGAGGTCGGCGTACGCCCCACCCGAGGCGAGCAGGTCGTCGTGGGTGCCCTGCTGCACGATCCGCCCGCCCTCCATGACCAGGATCAGGTCGGCGTCGCGGATGGTCGAGAGGCGGTGGGCGATCACGAAGCTGGTCCGGTCGCTGCGAAGCGCCGCCATCGCGTGCTGCAGCAGCAGCTCGGTGCGGGTGTCGACCGAGCTGGTCGCCTCGTCGAGGATGAGCAGGGCCGGGTCGGAGAGGAACGCCCGGGCGATGGTCACGAGCTGGCGCTCGCCGGCACTGATGTTGCCGCCCTCCTCGTCGACCACCGTGTCGTAGCCGTCGGGAAGCGAGTGGACGAACCGGTCGACGAAGGTGGCCCTGGCGGCCGCGAGGATCTCCTCCTCGGTCGCGTCCGGGCGGCCGTAGGCGATGTTGTCCCGGATGGTTCCGCCGAAGAGCCAGGTGTCCTGGAGCACCATGCCGATCTGGGCCCGCAGGACCGCGCGCGGCATCCGCGAGATGTCGACGCCGTCGAGGGTGATCCGCCCGGAGTCCACGTCGTAGAACCGCATCACGAGGTTCACCAGCGTCGTCTTGCCCGCCCCCGTGGGGCCGACGATGGCCACCGTCTCCCCCGGACGCGCCACGAGGGAGAGGTCCTCGATCAGCGGCTGGTCGGGCTCGTAGCGGAAGGACACGTCCTCGAGCACGACCTCGCCTCGCGGCACCGGGACGCCCTCGGCACCGGCGGTGTCCGGCGGCTCCTGCTCGGCGTCGAGCAGCTCGAAGACCCGCTCCGCCGACGCGACCCCGGACTGGAGCAGGTTCACCATCGAGGCCACCTGGGTCAGCGGCTGCGTGAACTGGCGGGAGTACTGGATGAACGCCTGGACGTCACCGAGCGACATCGAGCCGCTCGCCACCCGCAGCCCGCCGAGCACCGCGATCACCACGTAGTTGAGGTTCCCGATGAACATCATCGTGGGCATGATCAGGCCGGAGACGAACTGGGCCGCGAAGCTCGCCCGGAACAGTGCGTCGTTCTCGTCCTCGAACACCTCCTCGACCTCGCGCTGACGGCCGAAGACCTTGACCAGCGCGTGCCCGCTGAACGCCTCCTCGACGTGGGCGCTGAGCCGGCCGGTGCTGCGCCACTGCGCGATGAACTGCCGCTGGCTGCGCCGCATGATCGCGCCGGTGACCACGACGCTCAGCGGCACCGTGACGAGCGCGACGAGGGCGAGCGTCGGTGAGATGTAGAACATCATCGCCACCACGCCCACGACGGTCAGCAGCGAGGTGAGCAGCTGGCTCATCGTCTGCTGCAGCGTCTGGCTGATGTTGTCGATGTCGTTGGTGACCCTGCTGAGCAGCTCACCCCGCGGCTGCTTGTCGAAGTAGCGCAGCGGCAGCCGGTTGACCTTGTCCTCGACGTCCGAGCGCAGCCGGAAGACGGTGCTCTGCACGACGTCGTTGAGGATGTAGCCCTGGAGCCAGGCGAGCACGGACGAGGCGAGGTAGACCGCCAGCGCGAGCATGAGCACCTGGCCGACCGCGCCGAAGTCGACGCCCTGACCGGGCACGAGGTGGTCCATCGCCGCGAGCATGTCGGCGACCCGGTCCTCACCTCGCTCGCGCGCCGCAGCGACCGCCTCGTCCTGGGTCATCCCGGCGGGCATGGTGCGGCCGAACAGCCCGGCGAAGATCAGGTCGGTCGCGCGGCCGAGGATCTTGGGGCCCACGACCGCGAGGGCGACGCTGGCCACGCCGAGGGCCACGATCCCGAGCACCTTGACCCGCGCGGGCGCCAGCCGGCGGACGAGTCGCTTCGCGGACGGGCCGAAGCTCTCGGACCTCTGCCCCACCATCGCGCCGCCGAACGGCCCGTGCCCTCCTCCGGGACCACCGACGGGCCGCTCGGTCTGCTTCATCGTGCTCACGCGGCGCCCTCCGCGGCGAGCTGGGACTCGACGATCTCCCGGTAGGTCTCGCAGGTCTCGAGCAGCTCCTCGTGCCTGCCCCGGCCGACCACGACGCCGTCCTCGAGCACCAGGATCTGGTCGGCGTCGACGATCGTGGAGACCCGCTGGGCGACGATGAGCACCGTGGCGTCGGCGGTGACCGGACGCAGAGCCTGCCTCAACCGCGCGTCCGTGGCGAGGTCGAGCGCGGAGAAGGAGTCGTCGAACAGGAAGATCCTGGGTCGGTGGATCAGCGCGCGGGCGATCGCGAGCCGCTGACGCTGCCCGCCCGAGACGTTGGTGCCGCCCTGGGCGATGGGCGCCTCGAGACGGTCCGGCATCGCCTCGACGAAGTCACGGGCCTGGGCGACCTCCAGCGCCGCCCACATCTCGTCCTCGGTCGCGTCCGGCTTGCCGTAGCGGAGGTTGCTCGCGACCGTCCCCGAGAACAGGTAGGCCTTCTGCGGGACCAGCCCGATGCCTCCCCAGAGGATCTGCGGGTCGAGGTCCCGCACGTCCACGCCATCGACGTACACGCCGCCACCGGTGACGTCGAAGAGCCGGGCCACGAGGTTCAGCAGCGTGGTCTTGCCGGCGCCGGTGGAGCCGATGATCGCCGTGGTCTGCCCGGGCTCGGCGGTGAAGCTCAGGTCGCGGAGCACGGGCGCTCCGGCTCCGGGGTACCTGAGCTCGACGTCGCGGAACTCGAGCCGCCCGCGGACGTGCTCGGGGCGCACGGGCGCCGAGGGCGGGGTGACCGAGGAGTCGGTGTCGAGCACCTCGTGGATCCGGTCGGCGCAGACCGCTGCCCGGGGCACCAGCACGAGCATGAACGTCGCCATCATCACCGACATCAGGATCTGCACGAGGTAGGCGAGGAAGGCGGTGAGCGAGCCCACCTCCATGAGGCCCGCGTCGACCCGGTGGCCGCCGAACCACAGCACGGCGACGCTCGAGACGTTGAGGACCAGCATGACGGCGGGGAACATCGTCGCCATCCACCGGCCGACCGTGATCGCGACGGCGGTGAGCTCGGCGTTCGCGTCGGCGAACCGGCGCGTCTCGTAGGGCTCCCGGACGAACGCACGGACCACGCGGATCCCGGTGATCTGCTCCCGCAGGATCCGGTTCACGCTGTCGATCCGCTCCTGCATGACCCGGAAGCCGGGAAGCATCCGGGAGACGATCAGACCGACGACGGCCACGAGCACGGGGACGGCGACGACGAGCAGCCAGGAGAGGCCGATGTCCTCGCGCATCGCCATGACCACGCCGCCGACCATCATCATCGGCGCCGCCACCATCATCGTGCTGCTCAGCAGCACGAGCATCTGCACCTGCTGGACGTCGTTGGTGTTGCGGGTGATGAGCGAGGGTGCCCCGAACTGGTCGACCTCGCGCGCCGAGTAGGTGCCGACCTGGTGGAAGATCCGGGCGCGCACGTCACGGCCGAAGGCCATCGCGGTGCGCGCACCGAAGTACACCGCGGCCACGGTGCACCCGATCTGCACCAGCGCCACGGCAAGCATCACCGCGCCGGTGCGCACGATGTAGCCGGTGTCCCCCTTGGCCACCCCGTTGTCGATGATGTCGGCGTTCAGGCTCGGCAGGTACAACGCGGCGACGGTGCCGAAGAACTGCAGGACGACGACGGCGAGCAGCTCGCGCCGGTAGGGCGCCAGGAAGGTTCTGAGGAGGCGGAGCAGCATCAGCGGCGGCCCGGGCCGGTCATGGCGCCAGCCGCTCGGTGACCCAGGCCCCGTCGGCGGAGGTACGTCGATAGCGCAGCCGGTCGTGCATCCGGCCCAGCCGGCCCTGCCAGAACTCGACGGTCTCGGGCTCCACGCAGTACCCGCCCCAGTGGTCCGGCCGCGTGATCTTGGCCTCGCCGAACTCGGCGGCCACCTCGTCGTACCGGCGGTCGAGGGTCGCCCGGTCGGCGATGACCTGGGACTGCGGCGACGCCCAGGCACCGATCTGGGAGCCCCGAGGACGGGTCGCGAAGTACGCGTCGTTCTCGGCGTCGCTCAGACGGGTCACCGGCCCCTCGACGCGGACCTGCCGCTCGAGCTGCTGCCAGGGGAACAGGAGCGACGCCCGCGGGTTCGCGTCGAGGTCCTCCCCCTTGCGCGAGGTGTAGTTCGTGAAGAAGACGAAGCCGCGCTCGTCGATCCGCTTGAGCAGCACGATCCGCGAGCCCGGCGTACCCGAGGTGTCCGCGGTCGCGACGACCATCGCGTTCGGTTCGTAGAGCCCCGCACGCACCGCGTCCTGCATCCAGCGCCGGAACATGGCCACCGGGTCCGGCTCGAGGTCGGCCTCGCGAAGACCGCCGGCGGCGTACTCCCGGCGCAGGTCGTTGAGCTCTCGTGCGTCCACGAAGGTGAATCTAGCCCTCACAAAGGGGCCACGAGATGACTCGGCACAGATGGACGGGCAGAATGCCTCGTTGGACCACCAGCCGACGAAGGAGTCACGATGAGCGAGGTTCAGCACGGCCTTGAGGGCGTAGTTGCGTTCGAGACCGAGATCGCCGAGCCCGACAAGGAAGGCTCCGCACTCCGGTACCGAGGCGTCGACATCGAGGAGCTCGTCGGCCGGGTGCCGTTCGAGAAGGTCTGGGGGCTGCTGATCGACGGCGCCTACGAGCCCGGGCTGTCGCCGGCCGAGCCGTACAACATCCCGGTGCGCACCGGAGACATCCGCGTCGACGTGCAGGCCGCCGTCGCGATGCTCGCTCCCGCCTTCGGGATGCGCCAGACCTACGACATCAGCGACGAGCAGGCCCGCGCGGACCTCGGCCGCGTCGCGGTGATGGTGCTGTCGTACGCCGCCCAGGCGGCACGCGGCATCGACAAGCCGATCGTGTCGCAGAAGGAGGTCGACAAGGGCAAGACCCTGGCGGAGAAGTTCATGATCCGCTGGAAGGGCGAGGCCGACCCCAAGCACGTCAAGGCGATCGATGCCTACTGGAGCTCCGCCGCAGAGCACGGCATGAACGCCTCCACCTTCACTGCCCGCGTGATCACCTCCACCGGTGCGGACGTGGCCGCGGCGTTCTCCGGTGCCATCGGCGCGATGAGCGGCCCCCTGCACGGCGGTGCGCCCTCCCGGGTGCTCGGCATGATCCGCGAGGTCGAGCAGCGCGGCGACGCTGCCGGCTACGTCAAGGAGCTCCTCGACAACGGCGAGCGCCTGATGGGCTTCGGCCACCGCGTGTACCGCGCCGAGGACCCCCGTGCGCGCACGCTGCGCCGGACGGCTCGGGAGCTCTCCGCCCCGCGCTACGAGGTCGCCGAGGCGCTGGAGAGGGCCGCGCTCGAGGAGCTGCGCGCGCGCCGCCCCGACCGGGTGCTCGAGACCAACGTGGAGTTCTGGGCTGCGATCGTCCTCGACTTCGCCGAGGTGCCGCCGCACATGTTCACCTCGATGTTCACCTGCGCCCGCACCGCCGGGTGGTCGGCGCACATCCTCGAGCAGAAGCGCACCGGTCGGCTGATCCGCCCGTCGGCGAAGTACGTCGGCCCCGGCGAGCGCAAGGCCGAGGACGTCGAGGGCTGGAACCCCGACTGGGCGTGAGCTGGTCGCCGCAACGGCGCAGCTGAGCGCTTGCAGCGACCTTCGACGAGTTCTGCTCGCTCGGACAGCGCATTTGAGCTGTTCCGGCGCCCCCGGGTCAGCTCGGTGCCTGACCCGACGAGGTGCGGCACCTGACTGACCGGATCGGTCCGAGAACGCCGAGCACGACCAGCGGCCAGGTCCAGGGCATGCCGATCACGCCGCCGACACCGTCGAGCGCGCTGTCGTAGTCGTCGGGCTCGGCCACCGCGGCCAGCTGGACCGAGCGCAGCGCCAGGAGGACGTAGACCGCGGCGAAGGCGGCGGACACGCCCGCGAGGAGCAGCGGCCCTCGAAGGCTCAGGATGCCCGACGGCGCCGAGAGCGAGGACCACCGCCGCACAGGCGTACCCGCCGGCGGAGATCCGGTAGTCACCGGCGTCGGGGCGGTCACCGAAGAACTGGAACCAGATCGAGCCGTAGCCGACGACGAACCCGGTGCCGATGGTGAGCAGTACGGCGGTCGCCCAGCCGATGTTCGCCCAGATCCGGCGGGTCGTCGTTCCGCGCGTCAACGGCATGGCTCTCCTCGTGGTGACAGGTCGTCGCTTCGAGGATGTCGCCGGACGCGGGGCTGCGGATCCGTACGCGTACTCAGACCGACGCGCGCATCGACGTACGGTACCTCACATGCGGTGTGCCATCGGCAGCGCGAAGAGCATCGCGTTCACCGCGCCGAACAGGACGACCGTCGCCACCATCGGAGCGGCGACCCTGCGGGCGCGCGGGGTGTCGCCGTGCCGGTTCACCGCGATCCTGCGTGCGGTGAAGACGGAGAGGGCGACGCCCGCGGCGAGGAGCGAGTACTGCAGGACCTGGATGGTGCCGGTGCCGGCGATGGCCGACGACCCCTCGGCCGTCGTACCGAACAGCCCGCCCACGGTGAAGATCACGGCCTTGCCCTCGGCGAGCAGGTGGAAGAGGTTGTGGGCCACGTGCGCCGCGACGTCGAGGGGGATCAGCGCGTAGCCGAAGCGGGCGAAGTTCTGCCTCACGCTCTCCCGGCTCGCCGGCGCCGCCAGCCTCGAGGCGAGCAGGAGCACGCCTACCGGGAGCGTCACCGCGACGACGAACGCCAGGGTGAAGATGACCGGGTAGCTGGTGATGCCGGTGGTGGCCGCGACCTGGTCGAGCAGGTCCTGCCAGACGGTCGAGCATGGTGACGTTCTGGATCAGGACGATGCCCATGATCGCCATGGCGAGGAACGACTCCTCGATGTGCGCACGGCCGACCAGCCAGAGCTCCTTGGCGGGCGGGCGCACGGTGATCGCGATCGCGTCGTGCGGGCAGGACTTGATGCAGCTGGCGCACAGGTTGCAGTTCGCCATGCTGTCCATCGTCCGGGGGAACGTGAACAGCGGGCAGGCCGGCGTGGAGTCGGTGCCGTTGTAGCACGCGGCCCGTGACGTGCAGGTCGCGCAGACGTCGGTGTCGGCGCGCAGCTGGACCATGCCGGCGCGTGCGTAGTTGCCGGACAGTCCTCCGAGGAAGCACAGGTAGCGGCAGAACGTACGGCGCTGGAAGAAGGCGCCGCTGACCACGACCGCCGTCGTGAGCAGCAGGAGCAGGACACCCGACCCCCACGGGGAGCCGACGATGCCCCACACGTGGTCCGCCCAGGTGATCGCGATGAACGACGCGTCGATCACCCAGATGCCGTACACCTTGAGGAACCGCGGGACCGGCCTGTGCAGGCCGACCACCTTCTGCACCAGGTCGCTGAGCGTCGCGAACGGGCAGACCGCGCACCAGAACCGGCCCACCAGCAGGAAGGTGATCGGGACCACCGGCCACCACAGCACCCACATCAGCGCGGTGCCGGCGTTGTCGTGGGCCGTCGCCGGCCCTGAGATGAGCTGGTAGGCCACCAGCCCGAAGACGGCCGCGACCGGGACCTGGAAGACCGCCGGGTACCACCGGCTCCGCACGAGGCCTCCGAACCAGCGGTTGTCGAGCAGGTTCCGCTGGCCGGTCGTGGGGTGGCGGGCATGCCGAGGTCGACGCGGCCGCCGTGCCGGTCGCGCTCCTGCGTGGTGCTCATCGGTGGCTCCCCGGGTTGGTGCGTGGCTGCCTGCCGGTACGCCGGTCGCGGCGGCGAAGCAGGAACGCGCTGCCGACCACCGCTGCATTCACGGCGCCGAACCCGCCGAGGACGGAGACGCGGGTCTGGTCGGAGACGGTGTCGGCCTCGCCGTCGTGGCCGCCCTCCGGCGTCGTGCCCGAGTCGTGGTCACCGTGGTCGTCCGGTGTCGCAGTGCCCGAGTCGTGGTCACCGTGGTCCTCCGGCGTCGCAGTGCCCGAGTCGTGGTCACCGTGGTCACCGTGGTCCTCGGGCGCCGCGCTCTCGGTGCCGTGCTCCCCGTGCTCGTCGTGGTCCATTCCTGCCGTGTGGTCCGCGTGGTCGGCGGCCACGGAAGGCTCGGCGCTGGGCGACTCCCCACCGTGGAGCGGCGGCGACCAGGGCGCGGCCGCCGCCGGCGACGCCATGCCGAGCGCGACGACGAGGGCGGCCGCGGCCGCACCTCCTGCGGTGGTGGTGGTCCTCGCCATCGTCGGCCTCCCCCGGGGACAGACATCCGTGACTTGAATCGTCTGTCGCGACCCGCTCGCGGCAAATGGTCCGGATGTCCCGGCTCGGGGGTCGTTGGTCCCGAAAAACGGACCGCCGGTCCGGTTCGCCTCAGCGATCCGGACCGGCGGTCAGAAAGGTGTCAGAGCGCGCGGTGTCGCGGGATCTCCCGGTCGGCCGTGACCCCGAACGCCTGGTCGAGCTCCCGGTCCCAGGCCGTCGCCTGCTGGTGACGGTGCACCAGGACGGCGCCCAGGACCAGCAGCACCAGCACGGGCACAAGTAGTAGTTCCATCCTCAGACCTCTGCGTTGCGGATGCCGGGCGGTCTTGAGGGAGCCCGGCTCGTCCCCCACCTCTCGACGTTACGTGTGGAGGTGTCGGGCGTCAGGGCTATTGCCGGATGTGACCCGTTTCTCCCGACTCACCTGGCCCGGACGGGTCAGGTAGGTGACCAGGAGCTTGCCGTAGTAGCGGGACTTCGAGGACCACTTGTAATGGCCGAATCCCTCGACGGCGGTGTACCCGGACGACAGGTAGAGCGCGATCGCCTCGGGCTGCTCGATCCCGGTCTCGAGCACCATCGCGGCCGCCCCGGCCTCGTGGGCCGTGGTCTCCAGGTGGCCGAGGACCCGTCGGGCGAGGCCGGCGCGACGCGCCCGCGGTGCGACGTACATCCGCTTGATCTCGGTCACCGCGGAGGCACCGAACGCCGTGACGTCGGCACGGAAGCGCCACCCGCCCATGGCCACCGGCGCGCCCGCGAGGTAGCCGACGAAGAAGGACCCGGAGGGTGGGTCGAACATCGTCGGGTCGAGCGGGGTCTCGTCCGGCCCGCCGTAGCGCCGGGTGTACTCGGCCTGGACCTCCTCGACCAGGGCGACGACGTCGGGGTGGGTGAAAGCGAGACGCCGGATCTCCACCGCGCCCTCAGGCGCTCATCGAGGTGCCGCAGCCGTCGCAGAAGCGTGCGCTCTGGTCGTTCTGCGTGCCGCAGGTTCGGCAGTACGGACCGCTGGCCGCGTCATCCCGGAGCCCGATGTCGCGCGCGACGCTCTGGATGGCCGGCGAGTACTCACCGGCCATGTACTTCGCGTGAGCCCCACCGAAGCCGAGGTTGAGCAGGAAGCCGGCGAGCGCGAACAGCGGGATGCCGATGAACGCCATCCAGAACTTCGTCGGCTCGTGGTAGAGGTCGGCGTTCATCAGGTCCGCGAACGCGATGGCGATCAGTGCGACCGCGACGGCCATGAGCACGAGCCCGGCCACCCGGAAGAGGTTGCGCGTGCCCGCGCTGCGAGCCGGCTGTGAACCCGGTGTGTGGTTGCTCATCCCTTGTCCCCGTCTCCTGAGTCTGTGCCGCGAGGTGACACAATATGGCAGCAGCGGGCCCATCATCGCCCGCGCCCCACTGACAACGAGGTCAGGTCACCGCCACTCGAACAGACGAGGATCATCCGTGACCGACGCGATCACCATTCCTGACACCCTCAAGCCCGCCGACGGCCGCTTCGGCGCGGGACCGTCGAAGGTCCGCACGGAGGCCGTCGAGGCCCTCGCCGCCACCGGCACCTCCCTGATCGGCACCTCGCACCGGCAGGCCCCGGTGAAGAACCTCGTGGGCCGGGTCCGCGAGGGCGTCCGCGACCTGTTCAACCTCCCCGAGGGCTACGAGGTCGTCCTCGGCAACGGCGGCGCGACCGCGTTCTGGGACATCGCCACCTTCGGCCTGATCCGCCAGAAGAGCCAGCACCTGTCCTTCGGCGAGTTCTCCTCGAAGTTCGCCAAGGCCGCCAAGCAGGCGCCCTTCCTCGCCGACCCCACCGTGATCGAGTCCCCGACCGGCAGCCGGCCCGAGCCGCGGGCCGAGGCGGGCGTCGACGTCTACGCGTGGGCCCACAACGAGACCTCGACCGCCGTGATGGCACCGGTCCGGCGCGTGCAGGGCGCCGACGACGACGCGCTGGTGCTCATCGACGCGACCTCGGGCGCCGGCGGTCTGCCCGTCGACATCGACCAGGTCGACGCCTACTACTTCGCGCCGCAGAAGTGCTTCGCCTCCGACGGCGGCCTCTGGATCTCGGTCATGTCGCCCGCCGCCCTCGAGCGCGCCGCGCAGGTCGCCGAGTCGGGCCGCTGGGTCCCGGCGTTCTTCGACCTGCCGACCGCGATCGACAACTCGTTGAAGAACCAGACCTACAACACGCCGGCGATCGCGACGCTCTTCCTGATGGCCGAGCAGCTCGACTGGTTCAACAGCCAGGGCGGTCTCGACTTCGCGGTCGGGCGCACGACGGACAGCTCCAACCGGCTCTACGGCTGGGCGGAGAAGACGTCGTACACGACTCCGTACGTCGAGAACCCCGACCACCGCTCGCTGGTCATCGGCACCGTCGACTTCGACGAGTCGATCGACGCCGCCGTGGTCGCGAAGACCCTGCGGGCCAACGGGATCGTGGACGTGGAGCCCTACCGCAAGCTCGGCCGCAACCAGCTGCGGATCGCGATGTACCCCGCGATCGACCCGGCCGACGTCGAGGCGCTCACCGCGTGCGTCGACTACGTCGTCGAGAAGCTCTGAGCAGCCACCACCCCAGGCCCAGCGCCACCCCCGAGCCGAGCACCGCGAGCAGCAGTCCTGCCGGCCCCAGCCCCATCCAGGGCTGCGGGTCGTAGCGCGTGCTCGGCTCGGTGCGTTCGGCCTCCTCGACCGGGTCGCGGTCCGCCGTACCCGGATCTGCGGTCGGGGTCGCGGCGGGCTCGGGCAGGTCCATGACGAGTACGTCGGACCGCTCGCCCTCCGAGGTCAGGTAGACCCGGCCGTCGTCCCCCACCGCCACGGCCTCCCCCTGCTGCTGCGCCGGCAGCAGGAAGCTCGCCAGCTCGTCGAGCTCGGGGTAGGAGTACACCGCGCCACTGCCGTACGTCCTCAGCAGCACCCGTTCCCCGCCGGCGAGGAAGGTGCCGTCGGTGACCATCCCGGGCACCGACCCCACCTCCTCGAGCCGGTTCGTCCGGTCGGCGTCGAGCCGGCGCGGCGCGCGGTAGACGGTGCCCCCGCGGGCGAAGGTCTTGGTCACCACGAAGATCCGGCCGGTGCGCGGGTGCACGAGGAGCGCCTCCGCGTCGTGCGCCCGGTCGGGGTAGGTCAGCTCGTACCTCGCCGCCGACACCTCGCCCCCACCGCGGAGGGGCACCACCCGGTAGAGGTGGATCGAGGAGCGGGCGGTCCGGTTGTCGCCGATGTCGCCCACCCAGAGCGCGCCAGCCGGTCCCGGGGGCGAGCGCCTCGACATCCTCGGGCTCCTCGTCGGCGTACGTCGTCACGCCCACCGTCCGACCGGTGCGGAGGTCGACCTCGTAGAGGTAGGGACCGTCGCCGGAGTCGTTGACGGTGAACAACCTGCGTCCCCGCACGACGGCCCCGCTCGACTCGTCGATGGCGGCGTCGCTGGAGCGTGACGACGACGTCGGCCCCCGCTGTCTCCTCCTCCGCCGTCGCGGGCGTGGCCGCGACGACCCCTGGGAAGGACGCCGCGAGGAGAGCCACGACCCCCGCTGAGAGGCGCCTAGCGCGCCGGCTCATCGGAGCGCTCCCCCACGACCTGCGCGATGCGCTCCTCGAGCAGGTCCGCGAGGCGGGGGTGCACGTTCCAGGTCCGCAAGAGGTCCTCGAACTCCTCCTTGACCGCAGGTCCCGGAGCGGCGCCGGTCCTCGTCGCCCGCAGCAGCGTGTTGCGCGGGGTGTGCTTGCTCTCGACGAACTCGATCACGTCCACGCGGTAGCCGAGCAGCCGCATCGCCCCCGCTCGGAGCGCGTCCGTGAGGGTGTCCGCGAAGCGCTCGCGGAGGATGCCGTGCCTGGTGAGCAGCGTGTACGGCGCGGGGGTCGGCGCCCTGCGCAGCTGGGCTGCGATGTCGTGGTGGCAGCAGGGCGCCGCGAGCACGAGGGAGGCGTCCCACAGCACCGCCCGGGCGAGGGCGTCGTCGGTCGCGGTGTCGCAGGCGTGGAGGGCCAGCACGACGTCCGGCGCCTCGTCGAGGTCGACCGAGCCGATGTCGCCCTGGACGAACCGCATCGACTCAGAGATCCCGAGCTGCTCCGCGAGCCCGGTGTTGTGGCGGTAGGACTGCTCCTTGACGTCCACACCGACGACACGGACCGGCAGCTCGCGGACCCGGGTCAAGTAGCTGTGCGCCGCGAAGGTGAGGTAGGCGTTCCCGCAGCCGAGGTCCACGACGCGCAGCGGGTTCTCGGGGGTGGGCGTGCGGAGCCGGCCGGAGGAGAGCGCGTCGTCGAGGGCAGGACCGAGGTCGCGGAGGAACTCCTCGACCTGGCGGTACTTCGCCTGCCGACTGGGCTTGACCCTCCCCTTCTCGTCGGAGATGCCCACCGCGATGAGCGCCGGGTCGTCCTCCGGGAGCAGACGGGGCTTGGCGCGGTCGTGCTGCCGCTGCGGCTCGGCCGGCTCCTCGCCCTCGGCGGCCTGCGCCTGGCGCGGACTGGTGTGGACCATCGCCTCGAGCTTCTTCGTGACCCGCACCTGGTGCGTCTCGGTGACGGTGTCGACGTGCCAGTTGCCGAAGGGCTCGTCGAGGAGGTCGTCGACGGCGTTCTTCGCGGCATCGCCCACCGCGTGGTTGGACGTGTGGGCCTGTGTGTCGTCGTACGCCGTGATCTGGAGGTGCCGGCCGGCCTTGAGGTCGACGTACCTCATCTCGACCCGGCGCCACTTCGGGGTCTGGCCCTTCTGGCGGCCGGACGCGACCGCCCGGACCAGGGTCTGGTCGTCGAGGATCAGCGAGCGCATCCGGGCGAGGACGCGGAGGAGGGGCTCGGCCACGTCAGCCCCGCACCAGCGCGGTGACCACCACGACGAGGATCAGCGCCACGAGGGCACCGGGAATCACCATGCGGCGGTAGCGGGGGTTCATGGCCCTGAGTTTAACGATCCTCGCCTTGGCCCCTTCGGGCTATGGAGGCTCAACGGGGCCAGGCATAACGTCGATCGGTGAACACAGACCACTTCACGTGAAGCGGCCTGCATACCCTGAGGAGGCCAGCCGTGTTCGTTCAGATCATCCAGGGCAAGTGCACTCGCCAGGACGAGCTCCGCGCCCAGACCGACAAGTGGCTCCGCGACATCGCTCCCAAAGCCGAGGGGTGGCTCGGCGGGACCTACGGCTTCACCGATGACGACATGTTCGTCGCAATGGTCCGCTTCGAGTCCAAAGAGGCCGCGATGGCCAACTCGGAGCGTCCGGACCAGTCCGCCTGGTGGGCGGAGACGGAGCGTTGCTTCGACGGCCCGGTGGAGTTCCACAACGCCGACAAGGTCTTGCTCATGCTCGAGGGCGGCTCGGACGACGCCGGCTTCGTGCAGGTGATCCGGGGCAAGATCGACGACCCGGCCCTGCTCGAGACGGAGCTCGACGAGATGTCGAACCTGCTGCACGAGGAACGGCCCGAGATCATCGGGTCCACGTTTGCGATCGAGGACGACGGAACGTTCACCGAGACGGTGTTCTTCACCGACGAGTCAGCCGCTCGTGAGGGCGAGCAGAAGGCGATGCCGACGAGCGAGAACGTCCGCCACCTGATGCAGGACTGGCAGCACATGACGCACGACGTCACCTACCTCGACCTGCACCACCCCTGGTTCGCGTCGCGAGGAGCCGCGGCCGGTCGTTGATCTCGGGGTCGAGCAGGCCCTGCGTGCGGCTGAACACCGCGACTGCCAGCAGCGTCCCGAGGACGGTGATGCCCCCGCCGAGGATGAGGGTCCATCGGGCACCCATGACCTCGCCGATCCAGCCGACGATCGGTGAGCCCAGCGGCGTGCCGCCCATGAAGATCATCATGTAGAGCGCCATCACGCGACCCCTCAGCTCCGGTGTGACGCTGAGCTGGATCGTCGTGTTCGCGGCGGTGATCATGGTCAGCGCCGTGATCCCGATGACCGGTGTCCAGAGGGCGAAGGTGAGGTACGACGGCATCAGCCCGCCGAGCACGACCGCGATGCCGAAGGCCAGGGCCGCCAGGATGACGAGCCGGTGTCGTACGACGCCGCGGCGGGCGGCGAGGAGCGCCCCGGAGAGCGAGCCCACGGCCATCGTCGTGCCGAGGATGCCGTACTCCGAGGCGCCCTTGCCGAAGACCTCGGTGGCCATCAGCGCCGACGTCATCTGGAAGTTCAGGCCGAAGGTGCCGGCGAAGAACACGATCGCCAGGATCATCATGATGTCCGGGCGGCTGCGGATGTAGCGCATGCCGTCGCGGATCGCGCCCTTCTGCCGCTGCTGGGGCTCGGGGGTGTCGAGGTCGGCTGCGCGCATGCGCTGAAGGGCGTACACCACAGCGCCGTACGACAGGGCGTTGATCGCGATCACCCAACCGGTCGCCTCGGCTCCCCCGCCGAGCCCGGCGATCATGAAGCCCGCGACGGCGGGCCCGATGATGCGGGCGAAGTTGAACGACGCGGAGTTCAGGCCGACCGCGTTCGACAGGTCGTCACGGGTGACGATCTCGCTGACGAACGACTGGCGCGCGGGGGCGTCGAACGCGGTGCCGACGCCGAAGATGAACGCGAGCGTGTAGACGTGCCACACCTCGACCACGCCGGTGATCGCGAGGACGCCGAGCAGCAGCGCGGGCGCGGCCATCATCACCTGGGTGACCTGGAGCAGCCGGCGCTTCGGGAAGCGGTCGGCGATGACACCGGCGTACGGCGAGAGCAGCAGGATCGGCAGGAACTGCAGCCCGGTCGTGATACCGAGCGCGGTGCCGGAGTTGTCGGTCAGCTGGAGGACGAGCCAGTCCTGGGCCACGCGCTGCATCCACGTCCCGATGTTCGAGACCACGGCACCGGCTGCGTACAGCCGGTAGTTGCGGTTCGACAGAGCACGGAAGGTAGGACTCAAACGCTTGCCAGCCTCTCCAGGATCGGGGCTGCCTGACGCAGCACGGAACGTTCTTGAGGGGTGAGCTCGCGCAGGCGCTGGGCCAGCCAGGCGTCGCGACGTCGGCGGTCGGCCTCGAGAGTGGACCTGCCCTTGTCCGCGAGCTCGATGACGACCTGGCGGCCGTCGGTGGCGTGCGGCTTCCGGACGACGTAGCCGTCCTCCTCGAGGCAGTTCACCGTCCTCGTCATGGACGGGGGCTGCACGCGCTCGACGGCGGCGAGCTCGCCGATGGAGCAGGCGCCGCCGCGGTACAGCGAGCCGAGCACCGACAGCTGGCCGAGGCTCAGCTCGTTGTGCAGGGTCACGCTCGCTGCGGATCCGCCGGGTCAGTCGCGCCACAGCGATGCGGAGACCAGCCGCCAGGCCGGTGTCGGTGCGCACCATCTGTTCAATCGTCGGAGCCATATGCTTAGCCTAACTCATTAGCCTTGCTAAGCATTCCGGTTTGCGACGAGACCGCCGTCACGCTGCTGTGGGCCCTCGACTCAGCCCCGTCGCTTGAGACGGAACCGGACCTCACCGCTCGGCAGGACGGTCGCGGTGTAGCGCGGGTCGTGGATGCGCAGGTGGTGGAAGCCGCAGAAGGGCTTGCCGTTCTTCGTGCTCGTCCGGCCGCCCTGACTCCACGGCTCCGGATGATGGATGTCGCACCAGGCGAAGGGGCGATCGCAGCCTTCCGCGGCGCAGGTGTCGTGCTGCAGGGACAGTGCCCGACGCTGGGCGACACTGTGCAGTCGTCGGCTGCGACCGAGGTCGAGCACCTCGGACTTGCCGCCGAGGACGGCCGGGACGATGCCGGCGTTGCAGGCGAGTCGCCGAGCCTGCCCCGCCGAGATCCGAAGACCGGTGTCGAGCCCGGCCGACCCGAGACCGTCGAGCAGGTGCTCGTAGTCGAGGTTCACGACCACCGTGACGCCGGACTGGCCCAACCCTTCGGTGGGCAGGTGCTCGAGAAGCTCGGTGAACGCTGCGCCCATCTGCTCAGACCAGTTCAGCCCCGGACCGCCCCCGGGCAGCGTCGGGTCGGTCACCGGCTCGCCGGCCTTGTTCCGCGACCACCTGCGGGGCGCGGACAGCCGCTCGAGGGTCGCGCGGAGCAGGTGGGCGTGCAGCTCGGGAATCACGAACCTGCCGGACACGGTGCCGTCGCCGTTGTCGCGCATCGTCATCCAGGTCTCGCGCTCGGCATGCTCTTCCTCGTCCTCGAGCATGTCGGCCTCCTGCTGGTCGGCCAGGTCCTTGGAGACGTCCTCGAGCATCCGCCGCGCCGCATGCCGCAGCCTGCGCGCGTTCATCCCGGCAACGGCCTTGGCGACCAGCCCCTCCTCAGCCGCCTTGCGCTGCTCCGGGGTGGCGGCGGCGGGCATCTTCTCGGCGGCGTTGACGATCACTCGGACCTGCTCGATCTCGATGTGACCCTTCGCGAACGCTTCCCGAGTCGCGTCGTACTTGGTCTGCAGCATGCGTGCCAGCCACAGACCGCCGGCCATCACCGCCTTGGTGGTGCCGGTCAGCTTCGCCGCCCACGCGTCGGTGCCCGTGTCGGCCTCGTCCTCAGCGAGCCGTCGCTGCTCTGCCTCAGCAAGCATGGCCAGCTTCATTGCCGACACCTGCGACTCGAGGGCATGCAGCTCCGCGAGCGCCTCACTGACCTCGAACCGGTCCAGCGAGCCCGTCGGCACCGCGGCCGCGGACTCGATCGACTCACGCGCGGAGGCGATCCACCCCGCGATCACAGGTGCTCTGAGCTGCTGAACCGTCATAGGTCGACCCAATCGGCGACCACCGACATTTCACGTGATCTGTCTCACATCGCGAGACTGCCCCAGAAATTTGAACGCCCTACTCAACGACCACTCAGGGGGTGCACGCAAGCCAGGTTGCCGACCTAGGTGCCGTAGCAGCGTGGCGTAGGCAACGGCAGAGAGCACTGGAGCTGCCAGCCGATCGACCAGGTGTGCATGAGGAAGCCGCGTCACGCAGTGCTGTCGACGGGCTTGTACCCGCTGGGGAACAGCTGATCGTCGGCCGGGTAGTTGAAACGCCAGTCCACGTTGTCGGTGAACACAGTCTCGGTGAAGTCGTTGCCGACGATCTCGTTGCGGCGCGGTTGTTGATCTGGCCGCATGGGATCGTCACCGAACCAGACGCAGCCGTTCATCTTGCCCACGAAGCGGCAGCGTACGAAGTCGGCGCTGTGCGCGAAGCTGCCCTCCCACCGGCAGTTGATGAACGTGCAGTCCTCGAAGCGGGCTTCTCCAAGGGTGAAGCCGCCGAGCAACTTGAACCGGATCCGCTCGAAGGTGCAGGACCGGTAGATGGATGGATGGCTGCCGAACGACCCCTGCGCGGCGATCCCGGCCTGGTTGAGAACCGGCCTGACGCGCTGCCGAAAAGTGCACCCGTCGAACTCCGACCACCCCACGCTCAGATGGACATCGGTCAGCGACACCTCCAGTCCTCGGGCGCGGGCGCGGAAGAACCTCAGCTCACGTAGGCCGGTGTCCTCGTCGAGGAGCGGGCCGGCGTCGAGGTCGAGGGTGAGCAGCGGCCCCCGGAAGACTGGACGCTCCCAGTCACAGGCATCGGGGGCTCGACGACCTCGCCACCAGTCCGGGAAGTCGCTGCTCATCTGATCCCCCACTGTCAGCTTGTGCTGATCGCGTCAGGATGCCGCATCGACGGGCGGCTTGGCAGGAAATGACTGCAACTGAGCGGCACCTTGCGCACAGCCATCCGCAGGCATCGGGGCAAGAGGGGCCAGGAGGATCGGGAGCACTTCGCTGGGCCACTTCGGACACGGGTACCTGAACCGTTCAGGCCGAGATGACCACGATGTGAGACGCCCCGCCGGATCGGTCCTCCCCCGCTCGTCTCAGCTTCGACCGATGTCGCGGCGACTGAAGCCGGCCCAGCCCACCCCTCTCGCGCGGTCAAGGAGCGCTCTGGGCGCCTTCTGGCACGAGCACGAGCTTTCCCTTCGACGCCGACTGCTCGAGCAGCTCGTGGGCGCGACGCACGTCGGACAGCGGCAGGCGCTCGGCGACGACCGGGTGGATCTCGCCACGACGCAGCAGCTCCAGCAGCACGCCGAAGTCCTCGCGGAACCAGTCCTGGTGGTCGATACGCAGCTTCTGGACCCGGAAGCCGAGCACCCGCCGGAACGGCGAGAGCAGGCCCCACAGCGCGACGGCCGCGGTCGCCGGGTACCACTCCATCCACCCTCGCCAGCTCTTGCGTCCCTGCGCGAGGGTGGCGTAGTTGCCCATCGTGATGAGCCTCCCGCCGGGATCTCCCCGGACCGGGTTCCCGCGCCGCAGCGCGCGGAAGGAGCGAAGCGCGACCGCTCCACCGATCCCGTCGATCACGACGTCGACACCCTTTCCGCCGGTCAGATCACGCACCCGCGCCAGGAAGTCCTCGTTGCGGTAGTCGATCGCCACCGCGCCGAGCCGCTCCACCGCGGCAAGGTCGCCGGCTGATGCTGTCCCGTAGAGGCGGAGCCCCGCCAGCGTCCCGAGCTCGAGGACCGCGGTGCCCACCCTGCCGGCCGCACCGTGCACCAGCACCGTCTCGCCCGGCTGGACCCTCGCCGCGCGGTGAAGCATCTGGTAGGCGGTCATGTAAGGGAAGACGAGGCTCACCACCTCCGCAGGGTCGAGGTCCTCGGGGACCTCGACCGCGTACTTCTCCGGCACGCAGACCCGCTCCGCGTTGGCGCCCCAGACCGTCAGGGCGCCGACACGGTCTCCCTCGCGCAAGCTCGAGCAACCCGGACCGAGCTCCTCGACGACGCCGACGAGCTCGTAGCCCGGCGTGAACGGTGGCTTCGGCCCACCGAGATACGTGCCTGCGCGTATCAGCGCGTCGGTGAACGACACGCCCGATGCCAGGACCCTCACGCGGACCTCGCCCGGACCCGGGCGAGGATCGGCTTCCTCCACCACCCTCAAGACCTCGGGGCCGCCGAAGCGGTCGACCACGACGCGCTCCATGCGACTCAGCCTACGCCGCCTCCCGCCTGGCGACGCCGACCTGATCCGCCTCTGGGTGACTGCGTCACCTGTCCGGGGAGATGCCCTGGCGCATCCGTTGCAGTGCTTCGCCGTTCGGTCAGGGATGACCACGATGTGAGACAGGCGGACAGATCGGTCCTCCCCCGATCGTCTCAGGCCTCAGCCGATGTCGCGGCGCCTGAAGCCGACCCAGCCCACCACGATGGCCGCCACAGTCAGCAGCGAAAGCACGAGCAGCGGTCCCGCAGCGACGCTCTCCGCCGGCACGGCGGGCGTGTGCGTGAACGGCGACAGGTTGTCGACCCACTGCGGGAACTCCAGCAGACTGCCGAGCCAGCCGATGATGAAGGCGAAGGCGACGGCCACCCACGCGAGGCCGGAAGCACGCGGCAGCAGGCCGAAGAGCAGCACCGCCAGCGCGGTGACGAGAAGGACAGCGGGAAGGTAGACGAGCGACGCCCACGTCATCGCCCACACCTCTTCGGGCCGTGCGCTCGTGATCGCGTAGGAGATGCCGAGACCGAGGCCCCCGGAGGCGACGAGGAACGTCGTACCCACCAGCGTCACGAGGAGGTTGCCCGCGAACCAGCGTCCCCGGGAGACGCCTGTGGCGAGGATCGGCTCGAGTCGGTCGGACGACTCCTCACTCCGCATGCGCAGGGCGGACGAGACCGCGTAGCCGGCGGCGCCGATCCCGAGCAGGAGAAGGGAGATCGCCATGTAGGAGTCGACCAGGGTCTCGGCAGCGGTGGACGCGAAGACGTCGGCGATCGCAGGGTTCTCCTCGATCATGTTCTCGATCGACTCGCTGAAGGACCCGAGCAGCACCGCCATCGCGAACACCCCGACGAGCCAGCCGAGCAGTCCACCGCGCTGAAGCCGCCAGGACAGCCCGACGACACTGGCCAACGACCTGCTGGCCTCGGCGGCGCCAGGTCGCGGTGTGATGATGCCCGAGCCGAGGTCGCGCCGGGCCTCCAGCGCCACGGTCGCCGCGAAGAGCACGACGGTGAAGCCGACCGACAGCGCCAGCGGCCACCAGCGGTCGAGCTCGTAGACCGCGACCTGCTGCGACCAGCCCACCGGCGAGAGCCACACGAGGAAGTTCTCCCCGACGTCGCCGATGGCGCGGATGCCGTAGATGACCGCGAGGAACGCGAGCGAGACGCCCACGGCGCCGCGGCCGTGGCTCATGACCTGGGCGGCCACGGCGGCGACGCCGGTGAAGACGACACCGAGGGCGGCGATGGACGCACCGAAGAGAAGCGACTCGTTGACCGGCTGCTCCTCGAGCAGGAACGTCGCGGACACCCCGAAGCCCACGAGCAAGGAGGCGACCGCCGACACCAGCACGGCGGCGGTGATCACCGCGTGCGGGGAGACCACCGTCGAGCCGAGCAGCTCGACGCGGCCGGCGTCCTCCTCTCGACGGGTGTGGCGTACGACGGTGAAGACCGCCATGAGTGCGACACCGAGCAGCGCGGTGAGGCTGGTCTCGTAGATCAGGATGCCGCCGATCTGGTCCATCGCGAAGGGCGGGCCCGCCAGCGCGATCGACGCAGGTGAGCCTCCGACTGTCGCGGCGTACGCCGCGATCGCGGACGGTGTGCTGTAGATGTCGCGGACCGCGCCCAGCGAGGCGTAGACGACAACGACGAGCGTGAGGATCCACACCGGGAGGTAGACCCGGTCGCGACGCAGGATGAAGCGGACCAGCTGGCCGACGCCCGTCAGCGCGGTCACCGTTGGGCCTCCTCCACCTCGACCTGCTCGCCGAACTGTCGGAGGAAGAGCTCCTCGAGGGTCGGCGGGTGGCTGACCAGCGAGGTGATCCGGAGCGGCACGAGGTAGTCCATCGCGTCGTCGAGATGGTCGGTGTCGACGTCGAAGGCGACCCGGCCGTCCTCGTGCACGACGTTCGCGACACCGGGCACGAGCTCGATCCGGTCCGACGGCTGCTCGGTCTCGACGACCACCGTGGTCCGCGTCAGGTGACGCAGCTGCTTGAGCGTGCCGCTCTGCACGACGCGTCCCGCGCGGATGATGCTGACCCGGTCCGAGAGCGCCTCCGCCTCCGCGAGGATGTGGCTCGACAGCAGCACGGTCGCGCCGCGAGCGCGCAGCTCCCCGATCGAGAGCTTGAACGCCGCCTCCATGATCGGGTCGAGGCCCGAGGTGGGCTCGTCGAGGAGGTACAGCTCGACGTCCGAGGCGAGGGCGGCGACCAGCGCCACCTTCTGCCGGTTCCCCTTGGAGTAGCTGCGCGTCTTCTTCGTCGGGTCGAGGTCGAACCGCTCGAGCAGCTCGGCCCGCCGCTTCTTGTCGATGCCCCCGCGCAAGCGTGCGAGCAGGTCGATCACCTCACCGCCGGTGAGGTTGGGCCACAGCGCCACCTCTCCCGGGACGTAGGCCAGCCGCTTGTGCAACGTCGCGGCCTCGTGCCACGGGTCGCCGCCGAGCAGCGTCACCTCGCCACTGTCCGCACGAAGCAGACCGAGGAGGATCCGGATCGTGGTCGACTTCCCGGAGCCGTTGGGCCCCAGGAAGCCGTGCACCTCGCCGGTCCGCACATCGAGGTCGAGGCCGTCCAGGGCGACCGTCGTACCGAACGTCTTGACCAGACCCGAGACAGAGATCGCAGTGCTCATGGCTCCACTGTGGCACCGGTCCAGCCGCCCAGGGAGGGACTTTATGCCCCGACGAGCTGCTTGATCGGGTCGATCGCGAAGTACACGACGAAGAGCACCGAGACGACCCACATCAGCGGGTGGACCTCGCGGGCCTTGCCGCGCACCGTCTTCACGAGCACGTAGGCGATGAACCCCGCGCCGATGCCCGCCGAGATCGAGTAGGTGAACGGCATCAGCGCGATCGTCAGGAAGGCCGGGATCGCGATCTCGACGTCGTCCCACTCGATGTTCTTGACCTGCTGCATCATCAGGAAGCCGACGAGCACCAGGGCCGGGACGGCCGCCTCGTTGGGGATGATCTCGACCAGCGGCGCGAAGATCGTCGCGAGCAGGAACAGCACGCCGGTGACGACGCTGGCCAGGCCGGTCCGCGCCCCCTCGGCGACACCCGACGCGGACTCGATGTAGGAGGTGTTGCTGGAGATACCGGCCGCACCACCGGCAGCCGCGGCGATGGAGTCGACGACCAGGATCCGCTCGGTGTGCGGCGGGACGCCGTCCTCGTCGAGGAGACCGGCCTCGGCGCCGATCGCGGTCATCGTGCCCATCGTGTCGAAGAAGTCGGCGAGGAGCAGCGTGAAGATGAACAGCGCGGCCGTCACGAAGCCGACCGCCTCGAACGAGCCGAGCAGCGAGAACTCACCCAGCGTCGGGAAGCTCGGCACGTCGACCACGTTGTCGGGGATCGCGGGGACGTTGAGGTTCCAGCCGCGCGGGTTGTACTCGTCGCCGCTGACCGCCGGACCGATCTGCGCGATCGCCTCGACGATGATCGCGATCACCGTGGTCACCCCGATGGCGATGAGGATCGCGCCCTTCACCTGCCGCACGTAGAGCGTGACCATCAGGATGAACCCGATCACGAACACCAGCACCGGCCAGCCGACGAGCGTGCCCTGGTAACCCAGCTCGACAGGGACCGGCCCCGCGCCGGTACGACGCACGAAGCCGGCGTCCACGAGACCGATGAGCGCGATGAACAGGCCGATCCCGACGCTGATCGCGACCTTGAGCTGGGACGGGACGGCGTGGAACACCGCGGTCCGGAAGCCGGTCAGCACCAGGACCAGGATGATCAGGCCCTCGAGGACCACGAGCCCCATCGCATCGGCCCACGTCATGCCGCGACGCGATCGAGTAGGCGACGAACGCGTTCAGGCCGAGGCCGGTGGCCAGCGCGAGCGGGAAGTTCGCGACGACCCCCATCAGGATGGTGAGCAGACCGGCGACGAGGGCGGTCGTCGCGGCGATGCCGGCGAAGTCTCCGTCGGCCAGCAGGTTCCCGTTCGACGTCCTTCGCGCCGAGCAGGATGATCGGGTTCAGCACGATGATGTAGGCCATCGTGAAGAAGGTGACGAGGCCGCCTCGCACCTCCTGCCCGACGGTGGAACCCCGCTGGGAGATCTTGAAGTACCGGTCCAGGAAGCTGCCGTTGCTGGAGCCGCGCTGGGCGGGCTTGGTCTTGTCCACGTCTGTCCCTCGAGGAGTATGTGCCGACCGGGATGGGGGGCCGTACCGTCCGAGAAGCCGCACCCGAGGGCAAATCCTGCCAGAGCCAGGTCGGGGCGGGATGACCGGCTCGCAGCATCGACTAGGTTGGAGCCCGTGGAGCAGCAACCGAGCCAGCGCGTCCCCGGCGAGGACGGCGTCGAGAACGTGCAGGTGCACGAGATCGGCAAGCGCCGCTACATCGTCGCCGACGTCGAGCCTCTCGACGTGGACGGCGTGCGCACGGTCGCGGTCGGCACCGCGCTGTGGGCGCTCGCCTTCGTGCTGCTGCTGCCCTTCTACGCCCGCCTCGAGGAAGAGGGCCGGCTGTGGTGGCTGTGGACCTGCGCCGCCGGCTTCGGGCTCGGGATCATCGGCTGGGACTACTGCCGACGGCGCCGCCGCGCGTCACAGGCACAGGCCGCGCCACGGGCACGCAACAGGAACAAGACCCGCGGGCACTGAGCCGCCAGCGGCCGAGTCAGAACGTGTCGAGGTCGTCCCAGGTCAGCGTGTCCAGCACCGGCTCCGGGAGCGGGGCGGGGAGGTTGCGCTTGTGCAGCCGCGCCTCGCTGTGCGCGCCGCAGCCGTGGTCGTAGGAGACCACCCGGCCGTCGTCGTTGGCGAAGGCGTTCGCACACACGCCGAACATCTGTGACAGCGGGCCCGCGAGGCGGACGAGGAAGCCGCAGCTGGCGCAGCTCGCGGGAGCGGACTGCGCGATCGAGGCCTCCGGGCCGTGGCTGCCGTCGTACCAGCGCTGGGCCGCGAGGTCGCGCCCCTCGAGCGAGAGCACCCGCGACCGGCCGAGGCCGACCTCGTCGGTGACCGCCTTGACGGTGTCCTCGTCGATCACCTCGTCGTCGGCGAGGTAGCCGGGCACGAGGCGCGGGTCGTCCTCCTCCACCGGCAGGATGTCGCCGGGGCTGAGGTCACCGGGCTGGATCCGCTCGCGCCACGGCACCCACGGCGGCGCCACCAGCGCGTCGTCGCCCGGCAGCAGCACGGCCTCGTCGACCGTCACCTGCTTCTGCCGCGCAGCACGGGCCACCGTGACCGACCAGCGCCAGCCGCGGTAGCCCACGCGCTTGCACTCGAAGTAGTGGGTCGTGACGCGCTCGTCCTCGCTCGAGTAGCCGAGGTGCTCCCCGACGTCGCTCGCGTCGACGGTCTCGAGGAGCGCGTCGCGCGCGACGTCTACAGCCCGCACACCAACGGTGTCGGGCTTGAAGGTCCGAGCGGCAGCCATCACGTCGCGATTGTCTCCCATGCACGCAACTCGTGTCTCGTCGGGTGCCACATTCGGCGGTGTCGCCGGGCAGGATGGGGGCATGGCGCGGGAGCAGGTGGGCGGAGCCGCACGCGACGGAGTGCGTGCCGTCGGCAGCGCCGCCCGCCGTGCCGGCGCCGCGACGGGCCGGGCCGCCGGGTACACCTACCGCCAGGCGCGACGTGCCACGCGGGCCGAGGGCGCCGGCGACACCGGGTTGTACCGGCTGATCGAGCTGCACGCCTTCAACGCAGCGGGCGACGCCGCGGTGGCGGTCTCCCTCGCAGGCACGCTGTTCTTCCAGGTCCCCACCGGCGAGGCGCGCCTCCAGGTCGTCCAGTTCCTCGCGCTGACGATGCTGCCGTTCGCGATCGTCGCCCCGCTCGTCGGGCCGTTCCTCGACCGGTTCAGCCACGGCCGCCGGTGGGCGATCGGCGGCACGATGGCGCTGCGGGCCTTCCTCGCCTGGGTACTCGCCGACGCCGTCCTCACCGACTCGGTGGCGATGTTCCCCGCGGCACTGGGGGTGCTCGTGGCGTCCAAGGCGTACGGCGTGACGCGTGCCTCCGCCGTACCCCGGCTGCTCCCCGACCGGCTCACGCTGGTGAAGGCGAACTCGCGCATCTCCCTCGCCGGGGTCGCCGGCGCGGCCATCTCCGCCCCGATCGCGGCGCTCGCCTCGACGTTCGGGCCGCAGTGGTCACTGCGCTACGCGTTCCTGGTGTTCGTGGGCGCGACGATCCTCGCGATCCTGCTGCCCGCGCGGGTGGACTCCTCGCACGGCGAGGAGCAGCTGGCGCTGACGACGGTGGCGGGCGGCCCCCGTCGCAGGCTGCGGGTGCGCGCTCGCGTCTCCCACGACGTGGTCGTGGCGCTGCGCAGCAACGCCGGTCTCCGCCTGCTGTCGGGGTTCCTGACGATGTACATGGCGTTCCTGCTGCGCGACGAGCCGTTCCCCGGCTGGGAGGACCGGCCGGAGCTGCTGCTCGGGCTGGTCATCGGCGCCGCCGGCCTCGGCAGCACGCTCGGCGTCGGGATCGGATCCTTGCTCAAGACGGTGAAGCCGGAGGTCACGGTCGTCGCGACGCTGGTCGCGGACGCGCTGATGACCCTGCTCGTCGCGATCTTCTACGGGCTGCCGGGCGCCGTGCTCCTCGGCCTCACCGCCGGCCTCGCCCAGTCCCTCGGCAAGCTCTCCCTCGACGCGCTGATCCAGCGAGACGTCCCCGAGCGGACCCGCACGAGCGCGTTCGCCCGCTCGGAGACTCTGCTCCAGCTGTCGTGGGTGGTCGGCGGGTTCCTCGGCCTCGCGCTGCCGCTCGTCCCGCAGCTCGGCCTCGGCGTCGCGGCCGGGATCCTCGTGCTGTGGACCGGCCTGGTGCTCTACACCCGCAGGCAGACCTGAGCCGTCAGAGCTCCAGCTCGTCGGCCATCGCCCGCATCAGCATCGCGGTGCGCTGGGCGGTCTTCGGGTCGGGGTGCCGGTTGTTGCGGTAGCCCTTCTCGAGGTTCTCGAGCAGGCGGTAGAGGTCCTCGACGATGACGACCATGTCCGCGGGCTTCTTGCGCATCGCCTTCGACACCGACTGGGTCGGCTCGAGCAGCCGCACCTGGAGCGCCTGGTCGCCCTTTCGGCCCTGCACGATGCCGAACTCCACGCGCGCACCGGCCTTCAGCGTGGTGACACCGGCCGGAAGCGCCGCCGCGCGTACGTAGACGTCGCCGCCCTCGTCCTTGGACAGGAAGCCGAAGCCCTTCTCGGCGTCGTACCACTTCACCTTGCCAGTAGGCACCGGATGACCTCTTCTTCTGCTCGTGTGCGGGGCGGGCTTGTGACCCGGCTCCCAGGATATGGCGGCACCCGGGCCGCGGACGAACGGGTAACGGAACGCTCGGATCGCCACGCTATGACCCGTTTCGATTGAAACGGACGGTTGAGCCTGCGACCATGGATGGTCCTGACCTTCGGAGGGCGGTCGGGACCACAACGCTGCATCCGGAGAGGGGACCTGTGAGCACGTCTCCGCGCGCCCGCTGGGCGCCCACCCTCCTCGCCGCCATCCTGCTCCCGGCGCTGTCGGTCCCCGGTACGACGGGGGTGGCCGGCGCGGCTCCGACCCCCGCCGCGGTCGCGGCGCCCGGCGTGTACGTCGTCGCCCTCGAAAGACCTCCCGCGTCGGGCAAGGCAGCCGCACTTCGCAGAGCCCAGGACGACCTGCTGGCCGAGGTCGGCCGCCCCGAGGTGCTCTACCGGTTCACCTCGGCCCTCAACGGCTTCGCGGCCGAGCTCACCCGCGAGCAGGTCAAGCAGCTTCGCTCCCACCCCGACGTCGTGCTGGTCGAGCGGAGCACCACCGCAGCACGCCGACTCCGTCGACTCGCCGGAGTTCCTCGGCGCCGACCAGGCCTGGGCCGCGACGGGTGGTCCCGAGGACGCCGGGCGCGGCACGGTCGTCGGCGTCGTCGACAGCGGCATCTGGCCCGAGAACCCGAGCTTCGCCGCGCTCGCCGACGCGAACGTCTCCGGGCCGGCCGGCTTCAGCGGCGACTGCCAGACCGGCGAGCAGTGGGACGAGTCCGACTGCAACAGCAAGGTGGTCTCGGCCCGCTACTTCGTGAAGGGCTTCGGCGAGGACAACCTCGCGGCCTCGGAGTTCCTGTCACCGCGCGACGGCACGGGCCACGGCTCCCACGTCGCCGCCGTCGCGGCCGGCAACCACGGCGTCGCGGTCGCCGTCGAGGGCCAGCGGTTCGGTGACGCCTCCGGCATGGCTCCCGCGGCCCGCATCGCGTCGTACAAGGCCTGCTGGGCCGCACCCGACCCCGCCGACGACGGCTGCACGACCGCGGACGCCGTGGCCGCGATCGACCAGGCCGTCGCCGACGGCGTCGACGTCATCAGCTACGCCGTCTCGGGCGCCTCCACCCCCGGGCCGGACGCGGTCGAGCTCGCGTTCCTCAACGCGACCGCGGCAGGCGTGTTCGTCGCCACCTCCGCGGGCAACCGCGGCCCGGGCGAGTCCACCGTCACGCACACCAGCCCCTGGGTGACCACGGTCGGGGCCACCACCCACCACACCGCCCAGGGCGCCCTGGTCCTGGACGGCGACGCCTTCGTCGGCGCGATGATCTCCGACGACGAGGTCCCCACCACCGGCATCGTGCTGGCCGAGAACGCGGCCACCCTCACGAGCAGCACCGAGGACGCCCGGCTGTGCCTTCCCGGCTCGCTCGACGCCGCCGTCGTGCAGGACCAGATCGTCGTGTGCGACCGCGGGACCATCGCCCGGGTCGAGAAGTCCGCGGCAGTGGCCCAGGCCGGCGGCGCCGGAATGGTGCTCGCGAACGACCGTCCCGACACCGTCGACTCCGACTTCCACGCCGTCCCGACGGTCCACGTCGACGTGGCCGCCGCCGAGGCGATCAAGCGCCACGTCCGCGAGACGGTCGACCCGCGGGCCTCGATCGACCCCGCCCGGTCCGACGACACCCCGGTGCCCCAGGTCGCACACTTCTCCTCGCGCGGGCCCGCCGAGGGCGTCGCCGCCGACGTCCTGAAGCCGGACCTGACCGCGCCGGGCGTCGGTGTCCTGTCCGCCGTGGCACCACCCTCGAACGGCGGGCGGCTGTGGGGCCAGCTCTCCGGTACGTCGATGAGCGCCGCCCACGTCGCGGGCCTGGCCGCTCTCGTGATGGGCGAGCGCCCGTCCTGGACGCCGGCGATGGTGAAGTCGGCGATGTCCACGACGGCCGACGACGTCGAGGGGGTCAGCGGTCCGCGGTCCGAGGGCGCCGGGCAGGTCGACGCGGCCGAGGTCCTCGACCCCGGTCTCGTCCTCGACGCCCCGATCCACAGGTTCCGGGCCTGGCTGGCCGGGCGGGCCGAGACCCGCAACCTGAACCTTCCCGCCATCGCCGTCGACGACCTCACCGGCACCACCCGTGTCGTTCGCCGGGTGACCAACGTGTCCGGCCGCAGCGAGACCTACTCGGTCGCGGTGACCGGCCTCGACGGCCTCGGGGTCCGGGTGCGCCCGAGCACGCTGACCCTCGGTCCGGGTGAGACCGAGCGGTTCGTCGTACTCCTCGACCGCGGGAGCGCGCCGCTCGAGACCGCGGCCCAGGGCCACCTCGTGTGGACCGGCCTCCGTCACCAGGCGAGGATCCCGGTCGTCGTGACACCGCGGACGCTGTCGGCGCCGACGGAGGCCACCGGTTCCGGCACCTCGGGGTCGGTGTCCTTCGAGGCCTTGTCCGGGACCGACGGCGACATCGACATGTCGTTCACCGGCCTCGCGGGCGCCACCCCTGCCGGCCTGACCCTCGAGCCCGGTGACTTCGACCCCGCGAACCCGCAGACCGACCCCGACACCGCGCTCTTCCCCGTCGAGGTCCCCGCCGGCACCGCCATGCTGCGGCTCGAGCTCCAGGGCCGCGACACCGACGACCTGGACCTTCACCTGTACCGCGAGGGCGAGCTCGTCGCCTCGGCCACCGGCAGCGGTGCCGACGAGATCCTCACCGAGGTCGAGCCCGAGGCCGGCGACTACGAGCTCTACGTGACCTCGGCCGTGGCCTCCAACGGCTCCACCACGACCGCCCAGCTCTACACGTGGGTGGTCCGCGACAAGGACGCCGGGAACCTCACGCTGAGCGAGAGCGTCCCGGTGCGCGCCGGTGAGCCGTTCTCGGTCGACCTCTCCTGGGACCGTCTCGACCCGACGAGCCGCTGGTTCGGCGCCATCCACTACACCGGGTCGGACGAGCACACCTTCGTGACGATCAACTAGAGGCCCAGGCGGCGCGCGGTCTCCTCGCGCATCTCCACCTTGCGGATCTTGCCGGTCACCGTCATCGGGAACTCGTCGACCACCATGACGTAGCGCGGGATCTTGTAGTGCGCGAGCTTGCCGGTGGCGAAGGCCCGGACCTTCTCCGCGTCGATCGGCTCGGCCCCGTCACGCATCCGCACCCAGGCGCAGAGCTCCTCGCCGTACTTCTCGTCGGGGACGCCGATCACCTGGACGTCCTCGATGTCGGGGTGGGAGTAGAGGAACTCCTCGATCTCGCGCGGGTAGATGTTCTCGCCGCCGCGGATCACCATGTCCTTGATCCGGCCCACGATGTTGCAGTAGCCGTCCTCCCGCATCACCGCGAGGTCGCCGGTGTGCATCCAGCCGTCCTCGTCGATCGCCTCGGCCGTCTTCTCCGGGTCGTCCCAGTAGCCGAGCATCACCGAGTAGCCGCGCGTGCAGAGCTCCCCCGGCTCACCGCGCTCGACGGTCTCCCCCGTCACCGGGTCCACGATCTTGATCTCGACGTGCGGGTGGACCCGGCCGATGGTGGCGGTACGACGCTCGAGGTCGTCGTCGCTGCGGGTCTGGCACGACACCGGCGAGGTCTCGGTCATGCCGTAGGCGATGGACACGCCCTCCATGTGCATGTCCTCGATGCAGCGCTTCATCACCTCCACCGGGCAGATGGAGCCGGCCATCACGCCCGTGCGCAGCGTGGAGAGGTCGTAGGAGTCGAAGTCGGGCAGGTTCTGCATCGCGATGAACATCGTGGGGACGCCGTAGAGGCCGGTGCACCCCTCGTCGGCAACCGCCTTCAGCGTGACCGCCGGGTCGAAGCCGGGCGCGGGGATCACCATCGCGGCGCCGTGGCTGGTGCACCCGAGGTTGCCCATCACCATGCCGAAGCAGTGGTAGAAGGGCACCGGGATGCAGAGCCGGTCCTCGTGCGTGAACTCGATGGTCTCGGTCGTGAAGAACCCGTTGTTCAAGATGTTGCGGTGCGACAGCGTCGCGCCCTTGGGGAAGCCGGTCGTGCCCGACGTGTACTGGATGTTGATCGGGTCGGTGTTGGCGAGCGTCGCCATCCGCTCGGCCACCGCGCCGGCGGGCAGGCCCTCCCCCTCGGCCAGCAGGTCCGCCCAGTCCGTCGTACCGATGAACACCACGCGCTCCAGGGCGTGGGCGTCGGGCCGGACCTCGTCGACCATGGCTCGGTAGTCGCTGGTCTTGAACGAGGTGGCCGAGAACAGCATGCGCAGACCGGACTGGTTCAGCGCGTAGGCCAGCTCGTGGGTCCGGTAGGACGGGTTGACGTTGACCAGGATCGCGCCGACCTTCGCGGTGGCGAACTGCACCAAGGTCCACTCGGCGCAGTTGGGGGCCCAGATGCCGACCCGGTCCCCCTTGCCGATCCCCGCCCCGATCAGGCCGCGCGCCAGGGCGTCGACATCGCGGTCGAGCTCGGCGTAGGTCCACCGTCGACCGCCGGCCACCTCGACCAGCGCCTCGCGATCCGCGTGCTCACGCGCGACGCGTGCGAAGTTCTCGCCGATCGTCTCCTCGATCAGCGGGGGCGTGGTCTCTCCGGCGGTGTAGGACTCCATGCCGGTGCACGCTAGTGAGCCGTGGCCCCGATCGCCAGCCTCGAGAGGCCCGCGTCCGGTTCGTCCGAGGTGCGTAGTAGGCATCGTCACAACGGCGTACCCAAGCATGGGTAAGTACCCACGCAGGGTGACTCAACCGGGCCGTTCTTCGTCTGAACTAGAGCCAAACCCGGGGTTTCGACTTACTGTCGATCATGAGTTGAGCAGGGGGCTTCGCGGGGGACGGGCGTTCGGACCCGGATCCGTCCGAGGCGCCGGCCGTGCCTGGTCCACGCGCGGTGCATACGGGGGGTTATGAGACATGGGGGGCCTATGTCGCTTTCAGTTGATTCACACGTGCCCGAACAGGGCGAAACTTCCGAGGAGAAGCTGCGCAAGTCAGCGGCTCCACCATGACATCCGGCAGTCGCTGACGGCCGTCATGTCCCTGGCCGCGGTGGTCGAGAAGACCCTCGACCGCGGGCCCGAGGTGCTCAAGCGCCTCGACCAGATGCGAACCGAGGCGGAGTGGATGACCAGGCTGGTCTCCAGTGCCGCCCCCCGAGCCGTGGACGCGCAGGTCATCGACGTGGGGGACGTCGTGGCAGAGGCGTGGTGCTCGACCGCAGCGACGTGCAGCGTCGCCATCCAGCTCGTCCGGGACGCCCACGCCTGCGCGTGCGTCGACCCGGACGACCTCGAGCGCTCGGTCCGCAACCTCATCGACAACGCCGTCCGTGCAGCGGGCGACGGCGGGACGGTCGTCGTACAGGTCCGTGTGGAGCCCGACGACGTCGCCGTGGTCGTGCGCGACAGCGGTCCGGGTTTCGGGAAGATCCCTGCCCAGCAGGGTCTCGGCCTGGTCACCGTCCGCCGCTTCGCCGCGGAGAACGCCGGCCGGCTCGACGTGGATCAGGCACTGCTCGGCGGGGCGGAGCTCACCTTGCGCCTGCCGCGAGTGGACCCACTGGCCTGCGAGGTCGACAGGGGAACTCGATGCGGATCGTGATCTGCGACGACCACCAGCTGCTGCTCGAGGCGCTCGCCACGGCGCTCGCCCTGCAGGGGATCACCGTCGAGGCGGCGGTCGACTCTCCCTCCGAGGCGGTCCGCGCCGTGGCGAGCAACGACCCGGACATCTTGCTGATCGACCTGATGTTCCCCGTCGGCTCAGGCCTCGACGCCGCACGCGAGGTGATCGCCCACCACTCACGGACGAAGGTGGTGATGATGACCGGCACGGAGGACCCCGAACCGCTCAAGGAGGCGCTCGGCCTCGGGGTCACGGGCTACCTCGCGAAGGACCAGCCCGTCGACGCGATCGCCCGCGCGCTCGAGCTCGCCTTCCAGGGCGGCACACCGATCGACAGCGCGATGCTTCGCCGGGTCCAGCGGCCCGCACCGAGAGTGCCTCGACAGCGGACCCCGGTCGACGACCTGACCCCGCGCGAGCACCACATCCTCCGCCTGCTCGTGGAAGGCATGAGCACACGAGAGATGGTGCACGTCCTCGGCGTCAGCCAGAGCACCGTGCGCACGCATGTGCAGAACATCTTCTCCAAGCTGGGCGTTCACACTCGCCTTCAGGCAGTGGCGCTGCTCGACCCTGACGCGGCACCGAGCGCGTCCGAGGCGAGTTATGCCACCGGCAGGTGAGGCTCGCGAGAGCCACGAGTCGGTGCTCAAGGTGGTGATCGGGCACCCGATGCGCACCTGGGCGGACGCCCTGGAGAGGCTGCTCTCCCCACGGTGGGACATCGAGGTCGTCACCGCGCACACCAAACAGTCCTGGGTCCGCAACGCGGTCATCACCCACCAGGCCGACATCCTGCTCACGTACGCCGACGCACCGGCCGGCGACCTCGAGGAGCGGCTTCGCGAGCTCATGGAGCACGCCCCCGGGCTGGGCATCGTGGTGATCAGCGACTCGCGCGACCGCGTGCTCCTGCGCACGGCGATCCGTGCCGGCGTGCGCGGCTGGGTGGAGCCGACGTCATCGCTGGACCACCTGGTCCGGGTGCTGCACGGCGTCGCGCGGGGCGAGACGTGGTACCCGCCCGCGCTGATGACGCCGGTGCTCGACTCGCTGCTCGGTGACGACGAGGCGCGCGACCGCAAGAGCTCGGCGCTGGCGCCGCTGTCGGAGCGGGAGCTCGAGATCCTCGCGTGCCTCGCGCAGGGCCTGACCCGGCGGGAGATCGCCGAGCGGCTCACTCTTTCCCCGCACACGGTCCGCACGCACATCAACAACCTGCTGCACAAGCTCGACGTGCACAGTGTGCTCGCAGCGGTGTCGATAGCACGGCAGTCGGGGATCCGGGAGTGGAGCGACCGGATGCGTCAACCGGGTCCCTCGTAGCCACTCTGGCGTAGGGAACTTAGGCACCTTGCGCGATTCGTGGACGACGCCCCTTACCTAGATTCGAACCAGTCCCCGATCGGGGGCTGGTTCGTCGCAGTTCCTGGGGGGTTTCTCGTGCACGACACGTCAGTTCCGTTCTCACGACCCGTGATGGCAGCCGGCACCAGCGGCGCGGTGGCCCGGGTCCTCGAGTCGGGGTGGCTCACCACCGGTCCCGAGTGCGCCGCGTTCGAGGACGAGTTCGCGGCGTACGTCGGAGCGGAGCACGCTGTGACCGTCTCCTCGTGCACCGCTGCCATCGAGCTCTCGCTGCGTGGCCTGCAGCTGCCGGAAGGGGCGCGGGTCCTCGTGCCCGCGATCACCTTCTGCGGCGCCGTCGAGGCCGTGGTGCACGCGGGCCTCGTGCCGGTGCTGTGCGACGTCGACCCGGAGGTCGGAGAGGTGACGCCGGAGACCTGCGCACGTGCGGCGTACGAGGCCGGAGGCGTCCAGGGCCTGGTCGTGCTCCACTACGCCGGCAACCCGGCGCCTGTCGCGGAGCTCGCGGTTGCTGCCGGGGTGCCGTTGACCTCGGTCATCGAGGACGCGGCCCACGCTCTCGGCACGTGGGTCGGAGACCGGCAGGTCGGCAGCATCTCGCGCGCGACCTGCTTCAGCTTCTACGCGACGAAGAACCTGCCGGTAGGGGAAGGCGGGATGGTCACCACCGACGACCCGGACCTGAACGACTGGCTTCGCTCGGCGCGGCTGCACGGCATGTCCAAGGACGCGTGGCGCCGCTACCAGCCGGGGGGCGCCTGGCGCTACACCGTGGACGAGCCCGGCCTGAAGGCGAACCTCTCCGACGTGCACGCGGCGATCGGGCGGGTGCAGCTGCGCAGCCTCGACGGCTGGCAGGTGAGACGCCGACAGATCGCGGAGAGATACCACGAGGCGCTCGCCGGACTTCCCGGTCTCGAGCTGCCACAGCCGCCCACGACGGGCCGCCACGCATGGCACCTGTACGTCGTCCGGGTGAAGCCGGAGTTCGGGATCACCCGCGACGACCTGGTCGACCGGCTCGGCGCCGAGGGAATCGGCACCTCGGTCCACTTCATCCCACTGCACCACATGCAGCGCTACCGCGAAGCCGCCCGGTACTCGCCGCACGGCCTGCCCGGTGCCGACGCCGTGTTCCCGGAGCTGCTCTCGCTCCCCATGCACCAAGGGCTCACCGACCGAGAGGTCGACGTCGTCGCCCGCAGGATCACCGAACTGCAGTCCCGCGTTCTCGCCCAGGAGGTCACCCCATGACGATCGTCAACGGCGTCAGCATGCACGCCGCCCTGCAGCCCGTCGAGCGGCATCTCCTGCGGACGCTGATCGTCGGTGCCGGCGTGGCAGGCCGTGCCCTTGCCCGGGACCTCGAGGCAGCGCCGCAGTTCGGGCTGCAGCCGGTCGGGTTCGCCGACGACGACCCCGGCAAGCAGGCGGTGACCGAGTACCCGGTGCACGGCCCCCTCGACCGTGTCGCCGAGATCGCCTTGATCCAGAACATCGACGTCGTGGTGATGGCCATCCCCGCGCTCGATCCCGACATGTTCCGCAAGGTGGCCCAGGGCGCGGCGGCAGCCGGTGCCAGCGTCCGCTACCTCCCCTCCTTCGTCGCGGCGCTCGAGCGCCGCGTGGTGGGCAGCGACATGCGCTGGCTGGACGTCGGCCAGCTCATCGGCCGTGACGAGGTCCACGTCGTCAGCAGCGCCGCAGGCGAGATCATCAAGGACAAGGTCGTCCTGGTCACCGGCGCCGGCGGCTCGATCGGCAGCGAGCTGTGCCGCCAGGTCTTCGGGTTCGAGCCGAGGCGGCTCGTCATGCTCGACCACGACGAGTCGAACCTCCACCGGCTCCAGCTCGAGCTGTGGGGCGACGGACTGCTCGACGGCGACGACTGCTGCGTCGCCGACATCCGCGACCGGGTACGCATCGACCAGGTCTTCGAGGACGTCAAGCCGGACCTCGTCTTCCACGCGGCAGCCCACAAGCACCTTCCCCTGCTCGAGCGGCACCCGTGTGAGGCCGTGAAGTCCAACATCATCGGCACGGAGAACGTGCTGTGGGCGGCGCTGAAGCACGAGGCGGACCGGTTCATCCTGATCTCGACCGACAAGGCGGCCGACCCGAGCTCGGTGCTCGGAGCGACGAAGCGGCTCGCCGAGCTGCTCGTCCAGCAGGAGACCGGCGGCCGGACCAAGGTGGCGTCGGTGCGGTTCGGCAACGTGCTCGGCAGCCGAGGGTCCCTGCTCACCGTGCTGGCCGAGCAGATCAACAGCGGCCTGCCGGTCACCGTGACGCACCCGGAGATGACCCGCTTCTTCATGACGATCGAGGAGGCAGCCGGCCTGGTGCTCGAGGCGGCCCGTCTCGCCGACCAGGGCGAGATCTTCGTCCTCGACATGGGTGAGCCGGTCCGCATCGTCGACATCGTCCACTCCTTCGCCCAGCTGCTGCACCGCGGCGACGTACAGATCCGGTTCACAGGCATGCGGCCCGGCGAGAAGCTCAACGAGACGCTCTTCAGCGAACGCGAGCGCCCGGTCCGCACGGAGCATCCGCGGATCTTCCGCACCGAGGTGGACTCGCCTGCCAGGGGTTTCCACCACCTGCTCAGGACGCTCAACCACGCAGCCGAGAACAACAACCGCGACGCGGTACGCGCGCACCTGCGTGCGCTGCTCCCGGAGTACAGCCCCCTCGTCCCTTCCACCCCCGCACTTGCTGCGCCATACCCCGACGACTACTGATGGACCCGCACGAGCGGCAGCCCGGAGACAGTGAGGAGCCTGGGCTGGTACCGCCCTATGCCTCCTCCCACTTCCTGGCCTTCCTCCGGGAGCGCAACCTCGCCATCCTCGACGTACGTCGGGGAGCGGCGCCGGACAGCCGCCGGCTCATCCTCGGCCCGCCCGGCGGCACCAAGGTCGCCTGGGTCGTGGCGGTGGCGCACGGCCCGAGGGAGAACAACGCCGTCGACAACGAGGAGCAGGTGCTCCACCACGCGCACTCCGTGCTCCGGACCGGGCTCCGGAGCAGCATCCCGGAGGTGCGGGAGCGCATCGAGGTCTACAGCTCCCTGGACGGGCTGCTGCTCACCGCGGTCCCCGGCCTGACGGTTGGCGACCGCAGGCGGACGGCACAGCGGACGCGGGAGCTGCTCACCGCGGTACCGCGCTGGATCGGCGGGCTCTGGACCGACTCCGCGTCCGGGACGGCGCGCACCGACCTCGGGGCCGCGGACGTGCGGGCGGTCCTCGCGCAGCACCAGCCGATCCCTCGGCTCGAGCCGGCGATGGACGCGATCCGTCGCGCCCGGCTCCGTATCGCGGAGTACGAGGTCCCGCAGACGCTCACCCACGGCTGCCTGTGCCCGCGCCACGTCACGCTGGTCGACGGCGTCCTCGGGGTGGACGACTGGGGCGCGGGCGCTACCGCCGGCGACCCGCTGCGTGACGTCGGCCGGTTCGGCGTGGGTGTGGCCGGCGGGCGGCTGCCCGAGGTTCTCGCCGGCAGGTCGACCTTCGCCGCCGAGATCCGCACCTTCCTCGGCGCCGTACTCGTGCACACGTCGGTACCTCCGCAGCTGTGGCGCGAGGTGCTGGTGCTGGCACAGCTCGAGCTGGCGACCGAGTCGCTCGAGCGAGCAGATCCGAACGGGATGCACCTGCTGAGCCGCGCCGTGCGGCTCAGCAAAGCACTGACCAGAACGAGGTGAAGGACATGCATGCGATCGTGACCGGGGCGGCCGGGTTCATCGGCTCCCACCTGTGCGCACACCTGCTCGACCAGGGCGACGAGGTGGTGGGCGTCGACTGTCTGACCGACTACTACGACCCGCGGCGCAAGGAGGCCAACCTGGTCCCGCTGCGCTCGCGGGAGGGGTTCACCGAGCAGCGGCTCGACCTGACCAGCGCGCCGCTCACGTCGCTGTTCGCCAAGGCAGACGTGGTCTACCACCTCGCCGGACAGCCCGGCGTGCGCGGCTCCTGGGGCGAGAACTTCCTGCCCTACGTCGCCCGCAACATCAGCGCGACCCAGCGCGTGCTCGAGGCAGCCCGCGAGGTCTCGTTGTGGAAGGTGGTCTACGCGTCGAGCTCGTCGGTGTACGGCGCCGCCGAGAGCTACCCGACCACCGAGGACATGTGCCCCGGCCCGGTCTCGCCGTACGGCGTCACGAAGCTGGCCGCCGAGCACCTGTGCGAGCTCTACCGCACCACCTCCGGGGTGTCGACGGTCTCGCTGCGCCTGTTCACGGTCTACGGGCCACGGCAGCGACCCGACATGGCGTTCTCGCGCCTGGTCGACTCGGCGCTGCACCAGGCGCCGTTCCTGCTGTACGGCGACGGCGAGCAGAGCCGCGACTTCACCTACGTGGGCGACGTCGTGACCGCGATGCGCGAGGCTGCGCTCTCCCCCTGGACCGGCGTCGCCAACATCGGCGGCGGCTCCCGGACCACCATGAACCAGGTGATCCAGGCGGTCTCGGAGATCGCGGGCCCCATGGACGTCGTACGCCTGCCCGCCCAGCGCGGCGACGTCCGCCACACCGCCGCCGACACGACGCGCGCACGTGAGGGCTTCGGGTACTCCCCGCAGGTCTCGCTGCGCGAGGGGCTCGAGCGCATGGTCGCTGCCCAGCGTGACTTCGTCACCGCCGAGAACGGCCTCGAGGTGGCGCCGTGAGATCGATCTGGCCGGCACTTCCCGCCCGGGTGGTCCCCTGGCACCGGATGCCGCCACAGCCGCAGCCGCCCAAGGTGAAGGTGCTCCACGTGATCACGCGGTTCATCGCCGGGTCGGGCGGCAACACCCTGGTCTCCGCCGCTGACCTCGACCCGGACAAGTACGAGAGCTGGGTCGCGGCCATGCCGGGTGGCCCGCTCTGGGAGCAGGCGACGGCCGCAGGGGTGCGCACCGTCCACCTCGGTCACATGCGCGAGCGGATCTCGCCGGTCCACGACGCCCTGGCCTGCCTGGAGCTCGTCCGGCTGATCCGCCGCGAGAAGTTCAGCGTCGTGCACACGCACTGCTCGAAGGCCGGGTTCATCGGCCGGGTCGCCGCGCGGGCGGCAGGGGTGCCGGTCGTCGTCCACACCTTCCACATCTTCGCGGCGCACGAGGGCCTCGGCCGCGGGAGGCGCCTCGCCTATCTCGTCCTCGACCGCAGCGTCCGCCGGTTCGCGCACAAGTACGTCGCTGTGGCGCCGCGGGTCGCACGTGAGGCCGTCGAGAAGAAGATCGCCCCACCGGGCGACGTCGTGGTCGTGCCCTCGGCCGTCGACCTCGACGACATCCCCGTCGCCGCGGACCCCGACGTGCGCACCGAGCTCGGGATCCCCCAGGACGCACCGCTCGTGGGCACCGTGGGCAGGATCGTCGCGCAGAAGTGCCCGCTGGACTTCGTCCGGATGGCGGCGCTCATCCATGCCGAGCGGCCCGACGTTCGCTTCGTGATGGTCGGTGACGCGACCCTCGAGTCGGCGGACCTCGAGGCCGAGACGCGTCGGGAGGCCGAGCGCCTCGGCGTCCCCGTGATCTTCACGGGGTTCCGAGCGGACGCTCCCAGGGTCGCTGCGGCGTTCGACGTATACGTCGTCCCCTCTTTGTACGAGGGCCTCGGGCGCGCTGTCACCGAGGCGATGGCCTCGGCGCGCCCGGTGGTCGCCACCGCGGTCAACGGGGTGCCCGACCTGGTCGCCCCCGGCGTGACCGGCCTGCTGGCTGCGCCGCGAGACCCTGCCGGCCTCGCGTCGGCCGTGCTCTGGATGCTCGACCACTCCCGGGACGCCGCACGGATGGGCCTGCAGGGCAGAGAGCTCGTCCGGGCGTACTTCGCTCGCAAGGTCATGTGCGACGCCCTCGACGAGCTGTACAGCGAGCTTCTCGGGCTTCCCGTCCAGGACACGTCGGGTCAGGCCGGTGTCGACGCCCTCCCGGAGCAGGTGCGCCGCACCGCCGCCGACGACGCGCTGCGACAGCCCGTCACCCCGTCGTACGGCGTCTACGCCGATAGGCGGACGCATCGGACCAACGGCGAACCTAGCGTGTTGTGAAGTCGCTGACGACGACTCGAGGGGGCCAAGTGTTGCGAGAGAGTGCGCCGAACGACGCTGTCGTGAGTGCCGGCGTCCCAGCGACCCGGCTGAGGATCCTGCACGTCATCCTGCGGGTCGGCCCGACGAACAGCCAGTGGAACGAGCACTGCCTGCCGGTCGCGGACGAGCGTGACCTCACGGTGTGCTCGCTGTTCCCCGCCACCGTCGCGCAGGACCCACGGATCACGCGGTTCGAGGGCAACGGCTCGCTGCGGAGCGCCATGCAGGCCCTGCGCGCCTCGCTCCGGGCCGGCGACTACGACGCCGTCCACGTGCATGCTCCCCCTGCGGCAGCGATGCTGGTCGCGGCCTGCGCCCTCGAACGCCGGAGCCTCGCCGACGCGGTCATGACGCTCCACGCGGAGTGGCACAGCCTCCGCCCGCGGAGCAGGATGCTGGCAGCGGCCTCGTTCACGGTGCTGCCGACCATCGTGGCCTGCAGCCACGCCGCCGCCCACAGCATTCCCCGCCCGGTCCGACGCCTCGCTCGGCACGGGGTCGACGTGGTGCCCAACGGTGTCGACGTCGACCGCGTGGACCGGGCCCTGGCCACGGCCGACCGGGAGGTCGACCTCGGTCGGGATGCCCGGCCGGCCGACGGCCTCACCCTGCTGACCATCGGCCGGCTCGTCGACGAGAAGGACCAGCGAACCCTGCTGGTGCCTTCGCGCGCGCGGCTCGGTCCGAGGACCGCCTGCTCGTCGTGGGCGAAGGTCCGCTCGCTGCACAGCTCGAGCAGCAGGCACGGGACCTGGGTATCGCGGACCGGGTCCAGCTGATGGGCCTGATGCCGCGGGACGACGTCTACCGGCTGCTCGGCTCGGTTGACGCCTTCATCTCCGTGTCGAAGGGCGAGGGGCTGCCACTGGCCGTCCTCGAGGCGATGACGGCCGGGCTGCCCGTCGTCCTGTCCGACATCGCGCCGCACCGCGAGATCGTCGCGGGCAGGGACGTCGCGGAGATCGTGCCGGTGGGTGACGTCGCCGCGGTGGAGACGGCGATGACCCGCCTGCAGAACCTGAGCGCGGCGGAACGGGCCGCCCTCGGCGACCGAGGCCGGCGGGTCGTCCTCGAGAGCTTCAGTCTCCGCGCGATGACCGACGGCTACCAGCGGACCTACTCGAAGATCCCCACGCGGAGCTTCACGACAGCATGGAGGCGACAGTGAGCGAGAGGCTTGACCTACGAGAGCTGGCTCGTGACGTCCGTCGCCTGTGGTGGATCCCAGCCTTCCTCGCCCTGGCCGGACTGGTCGTCGGCAACGCAGCGTCTGCACGGGTCCCACCGGTCTTCCGTTCGCAGGCGACCGTCCTCGTCGGTCCCACCAACGGCGCGGTGACCCACACCTCGACCATCCGGACGAGTGAGGACCTCGCGAACTTCTACGCCGACATGGCGCGACGACAGATCCTCCTCGAGCCCGTCGTGAAGCGGCTGGACCTGCCGCAGTCGTGGTCGGAGCTGCGTGACCAGGTCAGCGCCGTGGTGCCGAAGGAGAACCTCCGGCTCGTCACGGTGACCGTGATGGGCGAGAGCCAGGACGAGACCGACGCGGTCGCCAACGAGCTCGTCGACCAGCTGGTCGCGCTCAGCCCGGCGGCACCGGGCAGCAACAACCAGGCCTTCATCAACGAGCAGGCCGACAGCCTCAAGAAGACGATCAAGCAGAACCAGGAGAGGATCCTGCGCCTGGAGGCAGAGGCGGAGGTCGCCGAGGCCAACAACAGCGCGAGGGCTGACGCGCTCCGCGCGGAGATCACCGACGCCGAGGACCGGGTCGGGGAGTGGCAGCGGATCTACGTCGAGCTGATCGGCACCGAACCGACCTCGGACGCCGGAGGGCTCCAGGTCCTGGACGAGGCGACGGCCGTCACCGCGATGGACCGCTCGAGCCCCATCAAGCGAGCGGCCATCGCGGGCTTCGTGGGCGGGGTCCTCGGCCTGCTGGCGATCTGGCTGCTGAGGCGGCGCAAGTGGCGGCGAACCGAGTCACCGCTCGGAGCAGAGCTTCACGCGGTGAGCGCGGAACCGCTCATCGCACCCGACAGGCGTCCGGTCCCGACGGCCGACCCGACGAGCATGACGCCCCGCAGCCCCACAGGTGTGGCGGTGCGAGCAAGAACCAGGAAGTGACGGTCATGGGTTGTCCTGGCAGCGGTGCCACAGCGATCAAAGGGGAAGTGTGATGTCGACAGCGAACATCGAGGTCCGGCCGGGCGACTCGAGGCAGCCCGGGGAAGCCGAGCGCGGTCCGGCACTCGACCTGGTCGAGGCACTGTGCAAGACCCTGGCGGCCGAGGACGTCGTGTACTGCCACTGGAAGAGCAACGAGGCACTCGACCGGTCGATGAGCGGCGACAACGACCTCGACCTCCTCGTGGCCCGGTCCGACCAGGCCCGCTTCCTCGAGGTTCTGGCCCGTCTGGGGTTCAAGGCCGCAGCGCTGCCGGCCGTCCGTGAGGTGCCCGCCGTCGTCCACTACTACGGCCTGGACGAGCCGTCGGGGCGCCTGGTGCACGTGCACGCCCACTTCCGTCTCGTGCTCGGGGACGACACGACGAAGAACTTCTGGTTGCCCATCGAGCGGGCCTATCTCGACTCGAGCTCGTTGGACGGGATCTTCCCGGTGCCGGCGCCCGAGTTCGAGCTGGCAGTGCTGGTCCTGCGCCTGGTCCTGAAGCACTCGAGCTGGGACGCGATGGTGCAGGCCCGCGGCGCCCTCGCCGCAAGTGAGAGACGCGAGCTGGACTGGCTGCAGGAACGGACCGACTGGTCCCGTGTCGAGGCAGTGGTCGCGGAGCACCTCCCGTTCCTTGTCGGCGTGTGGCCGGAGTGCCGACGCGCCCTGGAGCCCGGGTGCTCGGTCGCTGCGCGCGTGCGCGCGAGCCGTCGTCTGGCGCACGCGCTCCGTACCTGTGCGCGTCGGCCCGGTGCGCAGGACACGACGCTGCGGTTGGCCCGACGAGTGACCTGGGGCGGCCGGCGGTTCGTCCTGCGCCGGCCGGTCCGCAAGCGGCTCGTCACCGGCGGCGCCGTCGTAGCGATCGTGGGCGGCGACGGCTCCGGCAAGTCGACCGCCGTCGAGGGCGTGGTGGACTGGCTGTCCCGGGCCTTCGTCGTCAGGCAGATCCACCTGGGGCGGCCCCCCAAGTCGATGACCACGTTGGCGGTCAAGGGAGTTCTGGCCACGGGGCGCCGTCTGGGCGTGTTCCAGGAGCTGCTGGCGCCCACTGCACCGCCCAGCGACGTCACGACGGCGCCGTCGACCGCCTGGCTCGCCTGGCACGTCCTCACCGCCCGCGACCGGCACCGTCTCTACATGCGCTCCCGCCGGGTTGCCGCGAACGGCGGCATCGTCGTGTGCGACCGCTACCCCCTGCCGGAGCTGCAGACCATGGACGGACCGCGTACGACGTGGGCCCGGGGCCTGCCGGGCCTGACCCGGGTCGGCGCCTCGCTCGTGGAGCTCGAGGCCCGCTACTACTCGGTGTTCACCCGCCCGGACGTGCTGGCCGTGCTCCGTGTCGACCCGGAGGTGGCCGTGCTCCGCAAGACCGACGAGGAGGAGCACTACGTGCGCCGGCGGTCGACAGAGGTCTGGAACGTCACGTGGGACGACACGACCGTACGCATCGACGCGGCGCGTCCTGCGGCGGAGGTGCTGGCATCTCTGCGGGCGGCGGTGTGGGAGCGGCTGTGACCGGCCGCCTGTTCGAGATCGCCGGACCGGCAGGAGCCGGCAAGACGACACTCGTCACGAACCTGCTCGCGCACGACCCCGAGCACGCGCCTCGGGCTGGACTCCGACCGCCTGCGGCTCGGGCTCGGCCTGCTGTCCGTCGCCCCTGCCCTCGCGGCCGCCAGGGTGTCGGCCGGCGGGCGAGGGTTCAGCCGAGCGGAGCTCCGCAGCATCTCCTACCTCCGTGCCTGGCGCGGCAGCGCTCGGGACAGCCGACCCGACGGCGTCGTGCTGCTCGACCACGGCCCGGTGTACCGGCTGGCGGCGCTGGCCGCCTACGGCCCGCCGATGGCGGACGCGCCGGCGTTCCGGCGGTGGTGGTCGGCGACCGCCACGGCCTGGTCCTCCCTGCTGGACGGGGTGGTCCGGCTCGACGCGCCGGACGACGTACTGCTCGAGCGGATCAACGGCCGGCCCCGCGAGCACCGAGTGCGCAACGTCGAGGTGGCCGAGGTGAACAGCTTCCTCTCGCGGTACCGCCGCGCCTACGACGCCGCGCTGGACCTGATGACGCGTGAGGGGGTGCCCGTGCTGAACGTGGACACCTCCCTGCACAGTCCGGACGACCTCGCCCACCTCGTGCACACTGCCCTGTCCCGACCGGCCAGGTGGTCCGGGTGAGCAGAGGCCGGACGACGACAGATCTCGCGAGCCGACCTCGCCCGGCCCTGACCCGTCGTGCGTCACTCAACGCGCTGGCGGCAGGCGTCGACTACGCAGCCCGGATCGTCATCCAGCTCGTCCTCGCTCCACTTCTGCTCCGTTCGCTCGGTGATGCCGGCTACGGCGTCTGGCAGGTCCTCCAGAAGCTCATCGGCCATGCCACGCCTGCGGGCGGCCGCCCCGGCGAGGCCCTCAAGTGGGTCGTCGCGCAGGAGCAGCTCTCCGACGACGTGGAGTCCAAGCGACGACGAGTCGGCACCGCGATCGTGGTGTGGGCGTTGTTCCTCCCCTTCGTGGCCGCTCTGGGCGGCCTGCTGGCGTGGTTCTCACCGACCCTGCTCGGGACGCCGGCCGACCAGGAGTGGGTCGTTCGCGGCACCGCCGCCCTGCTCGTGCTGAACCTCATGGTGCTGGGCCTGGCCGGGCTACCGCAGGCCGTGCTGCAGGGAGAGAACCTCGCCTACCGGCGGCTCGGGCTGTCGACCGCGATCCTCTTCGTGGGTGCACTGCTGACCGTCTTCGCGCTCTGGGCCGGGTGGGGTCTCCTCGGCGTGGCCCTCGCCACGCTCGTCACCACGCTGTTGTCCGGGATCACGTACCTGCAGATCGTGCGCAGCCAGATCGCCTGGTGGGGCGTGGCGCGACCGGCGCGCGGCGCGGTCAAGGGGTTCGTCGGTCTCAGCTGGTGGTTCCTCCTGTGGAACCTCGTCATGCAGGCGATCAAGGGCAGCGACGTGATCGTCCTCGGCGCCGTCGCCGGCGTCGCGGTGGTCACCACCTACACGCTGACCAGCTACGTGCCGCATGCCATCACCGACACGGTCTTCATGGTCGTCTCGGCCACCATGCCGGGGCTGGGCGGGCTCGTAGGAGCGGGAGAGCTCGACCGCGCGGCAAGGGTTCGGGGCGAGACGTTGGTGCTCTGCTGGATCGTCGCGGTGGCGTCCTCCGCGACGGCCCTGGTCTGGTTGCCCGACTTCCTGACGCCTCTGGGTGGGCTCGGAGTACGACGCGGGCACCGTCTCCACGCTCCTGATCTGTGTCATGGTGCTCCAGCTCGCTCTGCTCCGCGTGGACTCCAACGTCATCGACCTGACCCTTCGGATCCGGGCCAAGGTGCTGCTCGGCCTGCTCTCCGCCGCGCTGTCGGTCGGGCTGGCCATCCTCCTGGTCGGTCCCTGGGACATGGGGATCGCCGGCCTGGTGATCGGCTTCGTCGTGGGGCGGATACCCCTGACGGTCGCGTATCCCGTGCTGGTCGGCCGACTGCTCGCGATCCCCCTGACGTCGCAGCTGCGCGGCGTGTGGCGCCCTCTGCTCGCGTCGACGGTCCTCTTCGCGTCGTGCGACCTGGGCGCGCGGGGCTGTCCAGGTCGACGGCTGGGCGCCGCTCGTCCTGCTCGGGTCCCTGTCCGGTGCGGTGGCGCTGCTGCTCGCGTACGGCATGGGCCTGCGAGCGAGCCAACGCCGCGCCGTGAGAAGCCGAGTGATGAAAGTGGTGAGGCCGTCATGACCCGGCTCGGGGACCAGGACACACAGCTCACAACGCCGCGGCGAGTGCCCGGCACGATCACCTTGGTCATCGCGTCGATGGGTCGCGGCGGAGCGGAACGTGCGGTGGCCAAGCTGGCGTCCGGCCTCGCGGAGAAGGGCGAGCAGGTAGACCTGGTCCTGGCTCGTGGTGGGGGTACTGAACCTGGCGCAGCTGCATCCCGCGGTGCGCGTCGTACACCTCGGGGCTCCACGGTTGGCGGCGGCTCTCGTGCCGCTGGCACGCTACCTCCGCCAGAACCGTCCGGCCGTCGTCTTCTCGGCGCTGGACTACGTCAACGTGGTGACCATTCTCGCCAGGGCGCTCTCCCGGGTCCCCGTGCCACTCGTCGTCAGCGAGCGCAACACGCTGTCGGCGGCGGTGGCGCACACGACGCGGCGACGCACGCGCTGGATGCCCCGGCTCATCCGGTGGACCTATCCCCACGCGGACGCCGTCGTCGCCGTCTCGGAGGGAGTGGCGACCGACCTGGTGAACCTGTGCGGCCTCCGGGCCGACTCGGTCCACGTGCTCAACAACCCGATCGTCACACCCGAGCTGGAGCGGATGCGGGCAGAGCCGGTCGAGCACCCCTGGCTGCGCGACAAGACCACACCGACCGTGCTGGCCGTGGGGCGGTTCGTCCCTCAGAAGGACTTCGGCACACTCCTCGAGGCGTTCGCCACGGCTCGACGGTCCCGCCCTGCTCGGCTCGTGCTGCTCGGTGACGGAGTGTTGCGTCCGGACCTGGAGGAGCAGGTGAGCCGGCTCGGCATCGGCGACGACGTGTCGCTGCCCGGCTTCGTCGCCAATCCCTACCCGTCCATGGCCGCGGCGGACGTGTTCGTCCTGTCCTCGCGATGGGAAGGGTCCCCCGGGGTGCTGATCGAGGCCATGTCGTGCGGCACTCCCGTGATCGCCACCGACTGCCCGAGTGGTCCTCGGCAGATCCTCGACGGCGGCCGCTACGGGAGGCTCGTCCGCCCCAGCGACCCGGCGGCCCTGGCCGACGCCCTCGTCGACGCCCTCGACGGGCACATCCCGGCACCGCCGCGGGAGAGCTGGGAGCCCTACGAGCAGCACTCGTCGGTCGAGGCGTACCTCGACCTGCTGGCGAGGGCAGGCACCCGATGAGGACGGCCGCGTACTACCTGATGCTGGTCATGGTGTTCACGCTGCCCTGGGAGGGTGTCCTCGACCTGCCCGGTGCCGGCAGCCTGAGCAAGCTGGTCGGCCTGCTGGTCGCCGCCACCTGGGTGGTAGCCGTGGTGGTGACCGGCCAGGTCCGGGAGCCCCGCGCCGCCCACCTGTTCGGTCTGCTCTTCGTCCTCTGGAACGCCTGCTCCCTCATCTGGACCACGGACGGGCCGGCAACACAGGAGCGGGTGCTCACCTACGTGCAGCTCCTCGGGCTGACGATGGTCATCTGGGACACCGTGACGACACTCGGCGCGCTGACCAAGACGCTGCTCGCGTACCTGACCGGCTGCTACGTCACGGCCGTCTCGCTCCTGGTCAGCTACGTCACCATGGGCGAAGCAGCCGAGACGCACGGCCGGGTGACCGTCGGAAGCTTCCATCCCAACGACGTGGCCATGATCGTGGCGCTCGGTGTGCCCGTGGCGGCCTACCTGATCGTGGCGCCGAGAACAGGCCGATGGCACTACCTGCGCGTCGCGTTCGCCACTCTCTACCTGCCGATCGCGGGTTTCGCGGTGCTGGTCACCGGCTCGCGCACCGGGATCGCGGCGCTCATCCCCGGCATTGCGTTCCTGGGCTACCGCCTGGCCCGTCGTAGGCCCTCGCTGGCCGTGGGATCTCTGGCCGTGCTCGCGGGTCTCACCGTAGCCGCCCTCCCCCTCGCGCCGGAACGTGTGCGGGCGAGGCTCGCGGAGACCGACTCGGCGATCCAGTCCGGCGACCTCAACGACCGCGGCGCCGTGTGGGCGGAGGCCGATCCGTCTCATCGTCGACAACCCACTGCTGGGCGTGGGCGGCGGCGCGTTCCGAGGGGCTGCGGTCGGGGTCAACAAGGTGGGGCACAACTTTGCCCTGTCCCTGCTCGCCGAGGTGGGTGTGATCGGGTTCGGACTGTTCATCGGCATGCTCATCGCCGGCGCGCTCTGTCTGGGAAGGGCGACGCCACAGCTCAAAGGGATGTGGCTCGCCGTCTTCAGCGCGTGGATGTTGGCCGCCCTGCTGCACAACTGGGAGTACCGGAAGCAGACGTGGTTCTTCATCGGGCTCATGGTCGCCAGCGGATTTCTCGCCGAGTGGCGACGCGGCGACAACCACGACCACAACGGCGCCTCATCGGTAGGGGCGCCCCGATGAGCCCGGCGAGCCGTGACGGCCGACCTCTGGTGATCGAGCTCTGCGGCCTGCCGGGGGCGGGGAAGACGACAGTCGCAGGTGAGCTCGTGAGCTGCCTCGCAGACCACGGCGTCGCAGCCAGGGTCGTCGACCGGCACGTGTCCGCGGACGTGTCACGCGCCGTACGGCTCGCGCGCAAGGCGACCACGCTGGCGAGGGTGGTGGCTGCCGACCCTGGACGAGAGGTGGCAGCCGCACGGCTTCTTGGTTCTGGCCAGTCGAACCGACGCGACACGATCGCGCTACCGGTCCAGTGGTGGGTGGCCAAGGATGTGCTCGCCCGCAGCCGACTGCTCAGCGGGCGTGGCGGTCGCTGAGGAGGGGCTCGTCCAAGCACTCTGGTCAGCGGGACTGCGCGCGCGCCGTGGTTCGCCCGACGAGCTGGCATGCCTTGCCGAGACCGCGTCGCGGCCACGGCGGATGTCGTGGTTCATCTCGACGTGCCGGTCCAGGTCGCGCTCCACCGCCTACGGAGCCGGCGCTCCCGGCACAGTCGCGTGCAGCGACTGGACGAGCACGAGCAGGTCGCAGCCCTCGGCCTGGGCGACACGTTGCTGCGCGAGCTCCTCGAGCAGTGGAGATCGAGACAGCTGAGCCAGGTGCTCACGGTCGACGGCGAGAGCTCTCGTATCGGCGCCCACCTCGCAAGCACGGTCGTCGACCTGCTCGGATCCATCGACAGCCCTCCTCCCCCGCGTGAAGACGCGGACGTGCGCCCGACGTCGACGTGACCAGGCCGGGGAGTCGCAGGGCAGCGGTGGTCGGGCTGACGGCGGCAGCGCTGGGAGCCGCGGTCGTCACGATTGCGCTCCGTGGGCCGGGGCAGGACGAGCCGGCCTCGGCGACGACCACGTTCTCGTTCCCCGGGTGCCCGGCCACCACGGTCACCCGGACGGGGCCGCAAGGAGCTGGGTTGTACCGCGACAACCGCGGTGGCAGCTGGGACCTCTCCGGGGCTGTGTGGACCGGTGTGCCCTACCCGATCCGCTCCGAACGCTGGACTCGCGGGTGTCTGAAGGGCGGTGAGGTGGATGGTGGGGTGCCGCGGACCGCGACCCGGGACGAGTGGTACGACGGCGAGGACGACGGCCGAGTGCCCGGGGAGGGGCTGACGATCACGGTGGGCGGGGCGAAGTCTCCATGGCTGTACGTCGAGGAGCTCTTCGTCCACGACATCGAGGACGCCTTCGACCCGAACGCCGGCTCCGCAGCCGCCGCCACGCACCTGAACCGGGTCCACGCGGAGTTCATCCGGGACGACTGCATCGAGAACGAGCAGGGCGTGCACAGCGTGTACGTCGACAACTCGTTCTTCGACGGCTGCTTCACCGCCTTCGCCGAGCGCCCGCCCGGATCGACGAGCGGTGGCGCGGGAGAGACGGAGGCGAGCTTCGTCGTGGAGAACTCCCTTGTCTACGTCGAACCCCAGCCACTGGGCGAGGAGTACTGCGAGGAGGACAGCGTCGAGCGTGGACGCTGCATCGACAACGGCGACTCGTGGCTCGGTGCCTACGGCATCTGGAAGTGGTCGGACCAGGCGGCCGCGACCGTCGAGATCCGCGACAGCATCTTCCGCCTCGACGTGGCGTCGTACACCTCGTGCCTTGCCCAGGAGTGGCCGCCCGGCGTCTACGAGAACGTGACACTCGTGTGGGCCGGTGAGGGCGACTACCGCACCGCTGGAGACTGCACCAACACGCTGCCCCGCGGCGTCAGGCTCACGACCGACCTGTCCGTCTGGGACGCCGCCGTGGCTCGGTGGTCGGCCCAGGGTCGGCGCCGGTAGCCCTCCGAGCCCGATGGCGCAGGGCCCTCTCCCCGGCCGGGCTGGGGGGGCACCCTGAGCCGGGGAGAGGGTGATCGTCAGCCGGTGGTGTACTCGACGTGGAGCAGCGGGGCGAACGACGCCCCGTACTCATACGCATCGGCTGTACGCCGGCCGGTGCCCGAGATCTGGAGTGCCAGGGCGTTCCCCTGGGCCCAGCCCGCACGGGAGACGACGGCCTGCACCAGCGCCGCCAGGTTCGGCGTGCGTTGCGCAGCGGCTGCCTCGCCCTTGGACGACCAGTCGGGCGGCGACCAGGCCACACTCGCGGTCGTGGTCGCCCGGGAGGTCACGTTCCCCGACGTCGCCGAGTACGTGGCCGCGTTGTCGGCCGCCTCTGCCTTGAGCGTCAAGGACACGGCACCGGTGCTCACCTCGTTGGTGCGGAACTGCACGTAGGCATTCGTCACCGTCGCCCCCCGCGGGATCTGCAGCCCGGCGAACCGCAGACCCACCACCTGCTGGGTCGTTCCGTCCGTCGTCAGCTCGAGATCCGAGCTGGTCAACGACGTCGACCCGGTCAACCGCTGCTCGGCATCGTCGGACCCGGCCGCGACGCGCACCTCCACGGTCTGCGAACCACCACCGCCAGATGCGGGCGATACCGTCACCGTCACCTGGTCGGCGCCCGACAGCTGGCCGTCGCTCGCGGTCAGCCGGAGGTCGTAGCTGCCGGCGGCGGAGAACGAGACCGACGTGTCCTCGGCGTTGCTCGGCGAGAACGTCGCCACGCCCGGCCCCGAGACCTGTGTCCAGACGTAGGACAACCCGGTTCCGGGCAGTCCGTCATCCGTGACCGTTGCATTCAGCGTCGCGGAGGCCGGCAGGGTCACCGACTGGTCAGGACCCGCATTCACCACCGGAGCGGTGTTGCTCCCACCGCCCGTCGACGGAGCGACGGTCACCGTCACCTGGTCCGAGCCGGTCAGCTCGCCGTCGCTCGCAGTGAGACGCAGAACGTAGGTCCCGGCCGCGGAGAACGTCGCCGAGGTGTCCACCGCGGAGGGTGCCGAGAACGTCGCCGTCCCCTCGCCGGACACCTGGGTCCACGAGTAGGTCAGTGCCGACGACGGTCCGTCGTCGCTCACGGTCGCGTCCAGCACCGCTGCGGCAGGCAGGGTCACCGACTGGTCAGGACCCGCGTTGACCGTCGGCGCCGCGTTCCCGGGGCTGCCTCCACCGTCGGTCGAGTACTCGACGTGGAGCAGCGGCGCGATGGAGGCTCCGCCCTCGAACGCCTCGGCGGTCCTCCTCCCCGTGCCCGACACCTGGAGCGCGAGTGCGTTGCCCTTGGCCCATCCGGGCCGGGAGACCACGGCCTGGATCAAGGAGGACAGGTCCGGAGTGCGCTGCGGCGCACCCGACTCGCCCACCACCAGCCAGTCCGGGGGGTTCCAGGCCACCCCGGCGCTTGTGGTCGCCCGTGCGGTGACGTTCCCGGACGCGTTGGTGTAGGTCGCCGCGTTGTCGCTCGCCTCCGCCTTGACGGTCAGCGCAGCAGCACCGGTGCTCACCTCGTCGGTCCGGAACTGCAGGTACGCCCTCGTCACCGTCGCACCCTGGGCCACCTGCAGGCCGGCGAAGCGCAGGCCGACCACCTGTTGGTTGGCCCCGTCCGTGGTCAGCTCGAGGTCGGTGCTCACCAGCGTGGCCCAGCCGCTGAGCCGCTGCTCGACGTCATCGGACCCCGCAAGCACACGGGTCTCCACCACCTGCGTGCCGCTGTCGCTGCCGGCCGGCAGCACGGTCACCGTGAGCTCGTCGGCGCTCGTGGAGGCGCCGTCGGTCGCGGTCAGCCTGAGGACGTAGGTGCCCTGGGCGGGGAAGGTGGCGGTCGTGGTCGGCGACGAGCTGTCCGCAAAGGTCACCCCTGCCGGGCCGGAGACCTGGGACCACGTCGACGTCACGTCACCTGGGGGCACCGGGAGACCGTCGTCCTGCACCGACCCGCTGAGCGAGGCGGCGGAGGGCAGCACCACGGTCTGGTCGGGCCCGGCGTTGACCGTCGGCGGGGTGTTCTGCGGGGCGCTGCCACCGCCGAGGTCCACCTTGAGCTCGTACAGACGCCCGTCGTTCTCGTTCGGGTTGCTGTCGTTGTCCACTCCGCGAGCCACTGCGTAGTAGCTGCGCACGCTGCCTGAGGTGCTCGGGGCCAGCGTGAGGCCGGCAGCGGCGCGCATGCCTGCGGCCGAGATGTCGATCGTGTTGAGCAGGGCACCGGCCTTGTCCAGCTCGTAGATCGTCTGGGAGTTGCTGTCGATGACGGCGATCGTGTCGCGCACGCCGTCGTACGCCAGACCCTCGGGGTCCCCCGCGCCGTACTTGCCGATGTCGAACCGGCTACGGATGTCGTCGGTGGTGCCGAACCTCCCGTCGCTCCCCGGCCTGTACCGGAACACCTCCTTGTCGATGCCGTCCACGACCCAGACCGAGTTGGTCGCCGTGTCGTAGTCGAGACCCTCAGGGTCGGTGTTGCCCCACGCGGCGGTGTCGAAGCTCGTGACGGTGTCGTCGCCTGTGCCGAAGCGGCCGTCGCCGCCCGCGACGACCTCGTGGACGTCTCGCTTCGAGTCGTCGCTCACGTACAGACGCCCGGTGTTCGGGTTGTAGCCCGAGCCCGTTGGCTCTTTCGACCAGGGCTGCGTGTCGCCCTTGTCGCGTAGCGCGCCAGGACGGTCGGTCACGAAGATGTTGTAGCCCTGGTAGATGGTCATCTCGTCGACCTCACCGTCCACGATCAGCAGCCGGTCGGAGCTCGGGATGTAGGTGACACCGGACGGGTCCGGGCTCGGCGGGTTGTACGACGACGTGGCGACGGTGCGCACCTGGGCCGAGGTCACCGTGAAGTGGGCTGAGAGCCCGACCGGCTCGAGCGCGGTCTCCAGGACGACACCGGCAGCACCGGGCTTGCCCGCGTCGAGGATGTACAGGTGGGTCACGGACGGGTCGTCCGTGCTGTCGGCGGACGGGCCGAACGCCAGGCCTCGCACGTCGTCGAAGGCGATGCCTGAGGCGTCGAAGGACCCCCGGACCTGCCCGTCAGCCCCGAGCGCGAGCAGACGACGGTCGGTGAGGTCGAGGGTGTAGAGCTCGCCCGTGACAGGGTCGGTCGTCAGCCCCCGCAGGTCGTGTCCGGCGAGCCCGGTGGCAAGCCGTTCCGCGCCGCCGCCTGCGGCTTCCGCGATCAGGATCCCGTCCTGAAGCGCGACCAGCCGACCCGAGTCGTCGTACGTGACGCCGTCCGGATCTGCCGCACCGGGCGGCACGGCGAGTGTCCGACCGCCCTGCCTCGCCCCAGAACGGACGGCGCCTTCGCCCACCTCGTGAGCCGCGGCCTTGCCCACCACGGTCACCGCACCGGTGCCCGGATCCACGGCGACCTGTCCCACGGTCATGTCCGGTGGCAGCGTCGCCGAGCCCGCCCTGTACTCGTCGGGCGTGACAGCGGCCACGCGCGCGCTCCCGCCGGCACGGTCGGTCATGACGAGGGCGTCCAGCCCGTCACTCCAGGCGAGCCCGGTGGGACCGTGGACACCGAGGTCGCCGAGCTCGGTGTACCGCACGAGCTGTAGTGACGACCAGTGGCCGTCGACGGTCTCCGGGGCAGGGGGGTAAGGCGAGGGGCCTGCGTAGGTGATGCCGACGGCGACGAGCGGCGGCGGTGAACAGGACGGCTGGCTTCGAGAACACACGTTCTCCTCTCCCCGATCTGCACGCTCGACCGAGTCGGCAGATGACTGACCCCCCACTTACATCGCCGAGTCTTGCCGTCGAGATGGCGGCGACATCGGCAGAACGTCGTAGCGAGAGCGGAGAGGTGCCCTGGACAAGCCTCGGTGGGCCCGGCCGGAGCCGGACCCACCGAGGTGTGGGTGTTCCTGTGTCAGTACCTCAGGCGATCCGCCAACCTGAGTCGAGCGTCGCGCAGCTCGGCGACCCCGTGAACTCCCCACATCTCCCCCGTGCCCAGGTACAGGTTCCTCCGGTCACTCACACCTGACCGGCTGTGGATGCGGACGGATGCACCCGGCCGGACCACGAAGCCCGGAAGGCTGACCCGCTCGCCCGACCGGCCCTCAATCAGCCACCAACCTGCGAGGCTGAACCGAACCGTCCCGGTGTTGCTGACGACCACGACGTCGTTGCGGGCGTTGACCCGCTTGACGGTCGCGTCGTAGGCGCTCACGGCCAGGCCGGCTGCCCTGCCGGGCGACACGGTGCGGGCGCGGCCGCCCTGCGCCGGCGAGACGACCCGGTACCGCGCCACCCCACTGGCCTTCGGGACCACCGCGAAGCGGTACCTGCCCTCTGCCGAGCGTGCGAGCGACTTGGTCGCAACCGTCCGCCACACCTTCCCGTTCCAGCGCTGGAGCCGGAGCAGGTGGTCCTCGACCGCGGGTGACACGCGTCCGACGATCGCGGTCCGGGTCCTCACCAGCACCGACGCGTTGGTGAGGGCCGCACTCAGCCGCGGACGGACCAGGACCTGCACGACGCCTGAGGAGGCGTCACCGACCATCGCGTAGTAGCGCGAGGTCACGCTGGGCCGGTCCTCGATCGCGAAGGTTCCTTGACCATCGGTCTTGGCGCTGCTCAGCTCCTGGGTCCGCCAGTCGGGCGCGCGGCTGACGAACACCCGCACCGTCGTGTCCTCGGACGCGAGCCCACCTTCGGCCACCACACCGCTGAGCCGAACCACACCGTCGTACTGCACGGCGCTCAGCTGCGACTGCAGGACCACCGTCGCGTCGGTCGGGGTCTCCCCGCCGTCGTCGGGCGGAGGCGGGGTCGACCCGCCACCGACGCCACCGCCACCGCCACCGCCGGTGCCGGGCGGGGGCGGCGGATCCGCGGCAGCCACGGTCACGGTGACGTCGTCCTGGCCCGACAGGACTCCGTCGCTGGCCGTGAGGCGCAGGACGTAGGTGCCCGCCATCGAGAACGAAGCCGTGGTGTCGACCGACGCCGCGTTGCCGAACGTCGTCGTGCCCGGGCCCGAGACCTGCGACCACAGGGTGGTCATCGTCGCCGGCTCCGGAAGACCGTCGTCGCTCACGGTGCCGTCCAGGCTGACGTTCGCCGGCAGCTTGACCGACGCGTCCGTCCCGGCGAGCACGCTGGGTGCGGTGTTCTTGTCCGTGCGGTACTCGAGCACGAGCTTCGGAGCGCCGGCGCGGTTGCCCTCGAAGGAGTCGGCGCTGCGTGTCCCCGTGCCCGTGATGACGAACACGGCGGCGTTGCCCGCCTTCCAACCGGTGCGGTCCACGATCTCCTGGAGGATCGAGGACAGGTTCGGCGTGCGCTGTTTCGTGCCCGCCTCGCCGACCGTCCTCCACTCCGGCGGAGCCCACCCGGTGACCTTCGCGGTCGTGGACGGGCGCGTCGAGATGCTGCGATCGATGGCGCTGTCGAAGGTGACGGCGTCGTCAGCGGCCTCGCCGCGGATGTCCAGCCTGTGATGCACCCGCGTGGACGGACTCGGTCTGGAACTGGATGTAGGCGCTCACGATCTGGCCGCCCTGAGGCACCGGCACCCCGTCGAAACGCAGGCCGGTGGTCAGTGACACGCCGGTGGTCTCCTGTCCCAGCCGGTTGTGGGCGCGGCCGGTGGCGACAGACGCCCCAGCTTCCCGCGCGTCATCCGTCCCGGTCGCGATGGGCACCGCGATGGTGCGCACGGAGCCGGGCTGGTAGACCGTGACGACCACGTCGTCCACGACTGTCCAGACCCCGTCCTTCACCGTCAGACGCAGCGTGTAGCTCCCGGCAGCGTCGAAGCCGGCTGTCGTGACGAGCTTGTCGGCCCCACCCGTGAACGTCACGGTCCCCGGCCCGCTCAGCTTGGTCCACGCGTAGGTCATCGTGCCGTTCTCGGGGTCCGTGGCCTGACCGCTCAGCCCTGCCTGCTCGTCGATGTCGACCGCCTGGTCCGCACCCGCGGAGATCGACGGTGGCCGGTCGCTGACGTCGGGGAGGTCCGCCTGGATCTCGAACAGCACCCCGTCGTTCTCGAAGCCGTTCGAGTCGTTGTCCACACCGCGGTCGACGACGTAGTAGCTGTTCCCGCCGGACCCGTCACTTGCAGGGGCGACTGTGATGCCCGCGGGCTTGTCGATGTTGGCGTCCTTGGTGTCGACCCGACCGAGCACGGAACCGAACTGGTCGAGCTCCCAGATGCCGACGTGGTCGATGACGACGACCGTGTCGCGATCCGCGTCGTAGGCGATGCCCTCGGGGTCGTCCATGCCGAGCGACTCGACGTCGACCTGCCTGACGAGTGCGCCCGTCGAGGAGTAGCGGAAGAGCTCGAGGTTGAGACCGTCGATGATGAGCAGCTCGTTGCGCGTGGAGTCGAAGGCGACGCCTTCGGGGTCGGTGTTCCCGAACCCTCCCGGCCTGAGGATCTCGGCTGGCGGTCGGGTCGTCGGTGGTGCCGAAGATCCCGTCGCCGCCTGCGTTGGCGACCTCGTAGACCGAGGCCGGCGACGTGTCGTCGGAGACGAGCAGTCGTCCGGCGTCGTACTCCAGGCCCACGGGCTCGTCGGAGAACGTCGTCGTGTCACCCGTCTTGCCGGCGACCTGAGTGCCGTCGGTGTTGGCGAGCCAGAGGTTCACACCTTCGTAGAGGATGGCCTCGGGCTGTTGCGTGTCGTTCAGCCCGTCGTCCATCTCCTCGACCTCACCGTCGCTCACCAGCAGGCCCTGCCCGGGGATGTAGGTGACGCCGGACGGGTCCGGGCTCGGGGGTGTCCAGGCGGACGTCGCCGTCTGCTTCACCGCTGTGGGCGTCTCGCTGTAGCCGCCGCTGACCGGGGACGACAGTGCCGTGAAGGTGACCTCGGCGACGCTCCCGAACAGGTCGGCGGTCCCCGCATCGGCGATGTAGAGGCTCTGCTCCTTGGCAGGGTCGGTGCCGTCACCACTGGGTGCGAAGGTCATCGCCTGGACGTCCGTGACCGCGGAGTCGGCCAGGTCGCGCTCGTTCACGACCGCACCGGTCTGGTCGACCGCGTACAGCGTGTTCGCACTGGCGTCGGCGACGAAGAGGTTTCCGCTCCCCGGGTGGTACGCCAGACCTCGAAGCTCAACACCGTCGAGGCCCTGCAGGGAGATCGACTCGACGCTCCCGGCCGGCGAGACGCTCACGACGTCGTCGGTTGCCGCGTCGAGCACGTACATCGTGCCGTCGGGCCCGTACGTCGTACCGGCCGGCACGACTCCGGAGAGCGCCGCCGCGGCGCCGTCGCCAGACCCGCGCATCGGTGTGCCGTCACCGAGCGACACCTGGCGGCCGTTCTGCAGCACCGTGACCCGGTCGGACCGCGGGTCGAAGGCCACCGTGGCAGCGTCCGCCGCCACGTCCGCCACTCGGTCGCCGCGTGCCTGCTCGTCGGCGGTGAAGCGCGCCGTCAACGTGCCTGCGGCCCGGTCCCGGCCGGTGACCACGAAGACCTCCCGCTCGGCATCCCACGCCACGCCCGTCGGCCGGCTCACACCGAACTCATGGGTGAGGATCGACCTCACCAAGCGTGCGGGTGCGACGCTCCCGGCATCGCCCGTTCCAGGCGCGGAGCCGGCTGCGCCGGCCCCCGTCCAGGCGCCGGGCCAGGTCGTGGCCACGGCGAAAGTCGTGAGTACCGCGACAGCGGCACTCCTTCGCTTCTTGTATCTCATAGTGAGTTACCCCCCATGGGCAACGGGCACCCTGCGGTGCGGATCCAGTTGAAAAGGCCAGACGGCCGGATGTGGCTGGCGTTGCGCGACGACGCCTCAGTGACGAGCGATGGCCACCACCTGCCTGAGGAGCAGGCCCACGTCGTAGACGAGGGACTTCTTCTCGAGGTAGCCGATATCCAGCTGCACCCGTTCGTGCAGGAGGACGTTCTTGTAGTGCTCCGCCGGGTCCGCGACGGAGGCGAGGCGCTCGGCCTCGTCCATGTGACCGAGCGTCGAGGGGCCGGCGATCCCCGGCCGCACCTCGAGCACCCTGCGCTCCTCCGGCGTGTAGAGCGCGACGTACTCCGGTGTCTCCGGCCGGGGTCCGACGAGGCTCATGTCGCCCTTGACCACGTTGACGAACTGCGGCAGCTCGTCGAGGTACCACGCGCGCAGGAACCGCCCGACGGAGGTGATCCGCGGGTCGCCGTCGGGCGAGACGTTCTCGGCGAGCCGGTCGGCGCCGTCCACCATCGTGCGGAACTTGAGGATCTCGAAGGGCTTCCCCCGCAGGCCGACCCGCACCTGCCGGAACAGCACCGGTCCCGGCGACGACAGCCGCACCGCCGCAGCGATCAGCGCCATCAGCGGGGACAGGACCACCAGCGAGACCAGGGCGACCAGACGGTCGAAGATCTGCCCGGTCACGGAGTGACGCCGTCTGCGAGCCATCCAGCCATGCCGGCCGAGGCGGACTCACGCAACAGCATGAACGGCTCCGCGGCCAGCTGCCCCGAGGCGGCGCCGTGCCTCTGCGCGTACGCCGTCAGCGCCTCCATCGACCGCGGGTGCGGATAGGGACGCACCTCGCTGCGGTAGGTCTCGGCGTAGGCCTTCATCGCGGCGAGCTTCACCTCGAGCGTGCCGCTGATGTCGACGTACAGGTTCGGCGCGAACACGCTGCCCGGGACGGGCGGGGCCCACTCCGTCGACGACGCGATCTCGAACGCGCACACCCGGCGCACGCTGGTTCCGGGCACCGGTCGGGCGGCGACCATGGTCGCCCGTGAGACCAGGCGGTGGTCCTCGTTGAGGTCCCCGCCGAAGTGGGTGAGGACGACTTCCGGCTGCAGGTCGTCGATGCACTGCTCGATCGGTGAGATCACGTCGAGCAGTGAGAGCGTGTCGAGGCGCTGGTCGGGGAGGCCGACGAGGACGAGGTTGTCGACGCCGAGCACGTCGCACGCACGGCGGGCGCAGTCGAGCTGCTGCTGCACACGGTCGTGCCTGGACGAGGCGCCCTCGCTGAGGATGCACACCCAGACGGTGTCGCCGTGCGCCGTGTGCCAGGCGATCGTTCCTCCGGCACCGAGCGTCTCGTCGTCCGGGTGTGCCGCCACGACAAGGATTCGCATACTTCTCCCCCTCTGGTCGAATGCTCCGCAACAGCACACCGCGCCCACCGCCGGCGAACATCGCCCAATGTGCGTAGCCGGACTGCTGCACTCGGTGGGGGCGGACGGCGCGGCCCGGTGAAACGCTGAATCGTCAGCAACACAGAGCGATCAAGGGGGCGGCATGACGCCACGTGTCACTGTCGTGGGGTGCGGGTATCTGGGGGCGACGCATGCAGCGTGCATGGCCGAGCTCGGGTACGAGGTGCTCGGCGTGGACATCGACGAGGCCAAGGTGGCGGCCCTCCAGGACGCGACGCCGCCGTTCTACGAGCCCGGGCTGGAGCCCATGCTCCGCAAGCACGTGGAGTCCGGCAGGCTGCGGTTCACCACGTCGTTCGAGGAGACGGCCGAGTTCGGCGACGTCCACTTCCTCTGTGTCTCGACCCCGCAGCGGGACGGCGAGCTCGCTGCCGACGTCTCATACCTGGACCGTGCCATCGAGAGCCTGGCTCCACTCCTGCGTCGCCCCGCGCTCGTCGTCGGCAAGTCGACGGTGCCGGTCGGCACGGCGGAGCGGCTCGCGGAGCGGATCGTCGAGCTGGCGCCCGTCGGTGAGGAGGCGGTGCTGAGCTGGAGCCCGGAGTTCCTGCGTGAGGGGTACGCGGTCGAGGACACCCTCACGCCGAGCCGGCTCGTGTTCGGTCTTCCGGACTCGCCCCAGGCGGAGGTCGCGCTCGAGACGCTGCGCTCGCTGTTCGCCGAGCCCATCGGCAACGGGTCGCCCGTGGTGATCGCCGACCTCGCGACCGCGCAGCTCACCAAGACGGCCGCGAACGCCTTCCTGGCCACGAAGATCTCCTTCATCAACGCGATGGCCGAGCTGTGCGAGGCGACCGGCGCGGACGTCACCGTGCTGGCCGACGCGATCGGCTACGACCCGAGGATCGGCCGGAAGTTCCTGAACGCGGGCCTGGGCTTCGGCGGCGGCTGCCTGCCGAAGGACATCCGGGGGTTCATGGCGCGTGCCGGTGAGCTCGGAGCCGGTGACGCCCTCACGTTCCTTCGCGAGGTGGACGCGATCAACCAGCGCCGGCGGGCGCGGGTCGTCGACATGACCGCGGAGCTACTCGAGCGGCCCTGGCCGGGCGCGAAGATCGCGGTGCTCGGTGCGGCGTTCAAGCCGGAGTCCGACGACATCCGGGACTCGCCCGCCCTCAACGTGGCGGGCCGGTTGCACCTGTTCGGTGCGCACGTCACGGTGCACGACCCGCAGGCGATGCACAACGCGCGGCGTTCCTGGCCGACGCTCTGCTACGCCGAGTCGGCCATCGAGGCCTGCGCCGGGGCTCACGTGGTCCTGCTGCTCACGGAGTGGCAGCAGTTCCGGGAGATCGACCCGGAGGTCCTGGGCGAGGTCGTGGCGACCCGGTCGATCGTGGACGGCCGCAACTGCCTCGACCCGCAGACGTGGCGGGCAGCCGGCTGGCGCTACCGCGCGCTCGGACGGCCCTGACCGACCTTCGTCAGCGGTCAGGCACCACGCGGGAGAAGTACGCCTCGACGTCGCCCTCGCCCCAGCCGTGCCCCTCGCGAAGGCCCTCGGCCAGCATCGAGAGGTACGACGTGCTCGGGGGCGTGTGGTCGACGTGGTCGATGCCGTGCGGAGCGGTGAAGGTGAGCATCGGCGCACCGGCGATCCGGCCGACCTCCACGAGCGTCTCGTAGTGGCCGGGGCCCACGTGGTGACGCCCGCCGAGGTCGGGGTCGAGGCCGCCGAGGACGATCTCCTCGATCGGGTCGTCGGGGTCGGGGACCCGGAACATCTCCTGCGCCGCGATGTCGGCGAACTGCTGCGCGGTCACGAGGTAGGCGCGCGCCGCCGTGGGCCCGGGAGCCTCGTGGTCGTAGAAGGCGACACCTCCCTCCGCCCCACTGGGTCGACTCGCCCGCGAAGTACACCGACCCCGGGAGCTTCACGGGGATGCTGTGCCGAGGCGGGCGCGGGTCGCGGGCTCCGGGGTTGTGTCGCCGACCGCCCGGCGGGCAGCCGCCCTCGATGTAGCAGGCCAGCCTGGCCTCGGACATGTTCGACCCGTAGCTGACGTACCAGACCTCTCCCTCGTTCGGGAGAGGTCGTGCTTGCGCTTGTGTTGCAGTCATGGCTGCCAGGCACCATACCCAGCCGGCGCCGCCCCGGAACGTGACGAGGACCCCACCGGTTCGCGGTGAGGTCCTCGTCGGTTCAGCGGATCAGACGTGCGCTCCGCGCACGACGCGGTCGTGCCGCAGCGACGACGCGCGGGTCTCCTTCGCGAAGAGCACGGCCACGATCGGTGATCGCGGACGCCACACAGACGTAGAGCGCCACCGCGGTGGTGTTGCTCTCCTCGACCGAGCCGAGGAGCTTCAGCGCGATGATCGGGGCGAGCGCTCCGGCGAAGATCGACGCGAGCTGGTAGCCGACCGAGGCTCCGGTGTAGCGCACCGAGGTGCCGAACAGCTCGGAGAAGAACGCGGCCTGCGGCGAGTACATCAGCGCGTGGAGCATGAGGCCGACCACCACGGCGAGGATCAGGTTGCCCTGCCCGCCCTCGGTGACGAGGTTGAAGAACGGGAACGCCCACACCGCGACACCCACGGCGCCGAGCAGGTACAGCGGCCGACGACCGACCTTGTCGGAGATCGCGCCCACGATCGGGATCCACACGAAGTGCACCGCGGAGCCGATCAGCAGCGCCTGCAGGATCGGGCCCTTGTCCTGGCCGGCGTACTCCGTGATGTAGGTGATCACCACGATCGTGAAGATGTAGTAGGAGATGTTCTCCGCCATCCGCATGCCCATCGCGATGAACACCTCGCGCGGGTAGTTCTTGATGACCTCCAGCAGCGGCATGTGCGAGGCCTCGGCCTGCTTCTCCGCGATCTCGGCCTTGGCCTCGTTGAAGACCGGCGACTCCTCGATCGACAGGCGGACCCAGAGACCGACGAGCACGAGCACCGCGCTGAGGATGAACGGCACGCGCCAGCCCCAGGCCAGGAAGGCCTCCTGGCTCTGCACGGCGGCGAGGACCCACAGCACGCCGGTGGCGAGCAGGTTGCCCATCGCGACACCGGCCTGCGGCCACGAGGACCAGAAGCCGCGGTGCTGGTCCTGGCCGTGCTCGGCGGCCATGAGGACGGCGCCGCCCCACTCGCCGCCGACGGCGAAGCCCTGGAGCAGCCGCATCGCGAGCAGCAGGATCGGCGCGGCGATGCCGATGGTGGCGTACGTCGGCAGCAGGCCGATGGCGATCGTGGCACCACCCATCATCAGCAGCGAGGTGACCAGCATCTTCTTGCGGCCGACCTTGTCGCCGAAGTGGCCGAAGACGATGCCGCCGAGGGGACGCGCGACGAAGCCGAGGGCGTAGGTGCCGAACGCCAGCAGGGTGCCGGTCAGCGGATCGGACGAGGGGAAGAACAGCGTCCCGAACACGAGCGCCGCGGCGGAGCCGTAGAGGAAGAAGTCGTACCACTCGACGGCCGTGCCGATGAGGCTCGCGAAGACGACCTTGACGATCGAGGTCTTCTGCTCCTCCCCGGAGGGGCCACCCGCCGGGGATGCCGCATGGGTCTGCGTTGACATGTGCGTGTTTCCTTTCATGCGGCGGTCCAGCCGCCATCCAACATGAACGAGCTACCGGTGACCGACTCGGTGCCGGGACCGCAGAGGAAGGCCACCATGTCGGCGACCTCCTCGGGGTCGACGAGGCGCTTGACCGGGGTCCTGGCGAGGAGGACGTCCTCGAGGACCTCGGACTCGTCGATGCCGTGCGTGCGTGCCTGGTCCTCGATCTGCCCCTCGACCAGGGGGGTACGGACGTATCCGGGGCAGATCGTGTTGCTGGTGACTCCCTTACCCGCCGCCTCCAGGGCGATGACCTTGGAGAGGCCCTCGAGGCCGTGCTTGGCGCTGACGTACGCCGCCTTGAACGGCGAGGCACGGTGACCGTGCACCGACGAGAGGTGCACGATGCGGCCCCAGCGGCGCTCGTACATCCCGGGCAGCACCGCGCGGGTGAACCGGAACGGCGCCTCGAGCAGCACCCGGTGGATCAGCGCGAACCGCTCCGGGTCGAACTCCTCGATCGGGGCGACGTGCTGGAGCCCGGCGTTGTTGACGAGGATGTCGATGCCGAGCCCCGGCAGGCCGAGCGCGTCCACGACGCCGGGGTCGGAGAGGTCGGCGACGAGGTGCTCGCCCGCCACGTCCGCGGCGACCTGCTTGGCCCCGGTCTCGTCCCGGTCGAGGACCACGACCTTGGCGCCGGCCGCGGCCATCCGGTGTGCGACCGCGCGGCCGATGCCGCTCGCGCCGCCGGTGACCAGGGCCGTCCGGCCCTGGAGGGGTGTGATCTGACTCTCTGTGCTGTGGCTCACGGACGGCGACGCTACGTGGGGCGGCCGCCGGCTCGGTATGTGGTGACCGCCCACATTCGAGCCAGAACCGTGTGGATCACTCCCGGCGAAGCCGGTGCAGACGCAGGGCCAGCTGCAGGTCGAGCGCTCGTGAGGGGTCGCGCCACCCCTCCCCCAGCAGCCGGCCCACCCGGTCGAGCCGCTGGGCGACCGTGTTCGGGTGGATCAGCAGCGCCCGGGCCGTCTCCGCGGGGCGTGAACCGGTCGCGAACCACTGCTCCAGCGTCTCGACGAGGTTGGTGCCGCGCTGGGCGTCGTACGCCAGGACCGGGCCGATCGTGGCCTCCACGAACTCGTCGAGCTCCGTCGGCCCACCGCCCGCCGAGCACCAGCCGGGCGAGGCCGAGGCCCGCTGGGTCGCTCACCTCCCCGGCCCGGCCGAGCGTGAGGAGGGTTCGCAGGCAGCCACGGGCCTCCGGGTAGCCGGCGGCAGCCGCCTGCGGGCCCGGCTCGCAGGCGACCACGCCGACGGTGGCCGAGCCGCCCGCCGAGGCCAGGCGGGCCCGGAGCGCAGAGCCGACCGCCACCGGGTCCGTCGACGGTACGACGACCACGACGTGTCCCTCGTGAGAGCCGCCCAGCCCGCGCAGCTCCCCCGCGTGCCGGGCCGCCACCTGGGTGGCGCGGTGCCGGTCCAGGCCCTCGACGGCGGCGACGGCGACGACCATCGGCTGGTCCAGGTCGGCGTGCTGCCGCCGCGCGCGGTCCACCATCCGCGCCGGGTCGGTGTCGCGACCGGACAGCAGGTCGGCGAGGAGCTCGCCCCGCACCCGGTCCTCGGCCTCCGCGACCGACCGGCTGAACAGCAGCACCAGCGCGGTGACCAGCGCTCCACGCTCGAGGGTGCGCCGGTCGGCGAGCTCGAGCGGCCCGCCCGCCCGACGCAGGACCAGCGTCGCCAGCTGCTCGGTGCCCGCGAGCGCCGCGACCACGTAGACCGAGCCCTTCGTCGCCGGCCGGCAGCTCGACGCTGTGGCCGGATCGACGGGACTCCTCGGCCGCCGCCGCGAGGCCCTCCGGTGGCGCGAGCTCCTCGCCGACCGCGGCGAGCGTGCGGCCCTCCGCGTCCCGCACGGCGAGCGAGGCGTCGAGCACGTCCGCGAGGACCGTCGCCACCTCGGGCACGCCGCCCCCACCCAGCAGCACCTCGGTGAGCCGGTCGTGAGCGTGCGCTGCTACCTCGACCGCGTGGCTGTGCGCGCTGATCTGCCGGTTGGCCTGGTCCACCTCCGCGAGAGCCTGCTGGGTGCGCTCGAAGAGCCGGGCGTTCTCCAGCGCCACCGCGGCGTGGGCCGCGAACGAGGTCAGCAGGCTGATCTCCGACGGCGGGAACTGCCGCACCGTGCGGTGCACCGCGAGCAGCGCCCCGATGACCTTCCCCTCCACCACGAGCGGGACGCCGAGGATCGCGCGGATCCTCTCCCCGTCGACCGCGGAGTCGATGTACTCGCGGTGCAGGAACCTCGCGTCCGCCTGGTAGTCGTCGGTGTAGTACGGCGCGCCGCTCTGCGCCACGAGGCCCAGCAGCCCCGTGCCGAGGGGGAGCCGCAGCCGCGCGAACTCGGGAGTCAGGGCCCCGTCGGTCACGCGCATGTACGACGCACCCTCCTCCTCGTCGTTGAGGGAGAGGTAGGTCATGTCGGCGTGCAGCAGCGTCCGGGCGCGCCGGACGATCGCGGCGAGGATCTCGTCGACGTCGCGGATCGCGGTGAGGTCCTTGGCCGTCTCGTACAACGCGCTCATCTCGGCCTCACGCTGCCGCTGCAGGGCGAACTGGTCGCGCAGGGACAGGGCGACCCGGTGCTGCTCGCGCAGCACCTCGAGCTCCGACTCGGCCATCCCGCTGTCCACCGCCTCGGCCACGACCGCGTCGAACGCCTCCCTCGGCGCCCCCGTGTAGAGCAGGTCGAGGAACGACGACGACCGGGACATGCCGCGCACACTAGTACCGTGGTCCGGATGGCCGAAAGCAGTGTCCCGCGCACGTTGGCCGACCAGTTCCGCTCGTGGTCGGACGACGAGCTCGCGCGCCTGCTGCGGGCCCGCCCGGACCTGTCGGTCCCGGCTCCACAGGACTCCACGCAGCTCGCGTCGAGGGCCAGCACCCGCGCCTCGGCGCTCCGGGCGGTCGACCAGCTCGACGTGCTCTCCCTCGCCGTCGTCGACGCCGTCGTGGCGCTCGGCGGGCGCTGCTCGCTCGCGGACCTCCAGCGGCACGTGAACGCCGATGCCGCGGCGGTGGCAGGCACGGTCGACGAGCTGTGCGCGCACGCCCTGCTCTGGGGGCACCGCGACGAGCTGCGCGCGGTCAGCGTGCTCGCGGACGTCGTCGGTACGACGGTCAGCGGGGTCGGCCCTGCCGCGGAGCAGCTGCTGTCCACCTACGGCCCGGCCCGCGTCACCTCGCTCGCCCGGGATCTCGGCGTCCCGGTGAGCGGGGACCGGCAGAGCGACATCGAGGCCATCGCCCGGCTCCTCGCCGACCAGGAGGCCGTCGAGGCGCTGGCCGCCGAGGTCGACCCGAAGGCGCGCGCGATCCTCGACCACCTCGAGCGGGACGGCGCCCCGGGCACCGTCGAGTCCGCCGACCGCACGGTCACCCGGGCGGAGGCGGAGAGCCCGGTGGACCAGCTCCTCGCACGCGGGCTGGTGATCGCCAGGGACCGCAAGCACGTGATGGTGCCCCGTGAGGTCGCGATCTGCCTCCGGGAGGGACGCACCACCCGGCACCGGGTCGACGTTCCGCCGGCGCTCGCGACGTCGTCGCGGGAGCAGTCGCTCGTCGACCGCGCAGCCGCGGGTGCCGCCTTCGACCTCGTCCGGCACGTCGAGCTGCTGCTCGAGCACTGGGGCACGCACCCGCCCTCCGCGCTGCGCGCCGGCGGCCTCGGGGTCCGCGACCTCCGCGCGGCGGCAGAGCTGTTGCACGTCGACGAGCGGACCGCGGCGCTGCACGTCGAGGTGGCTGCCGCAGCGGGCCTGGTGGCCGTCGGTGAGACGGAGCAGCACGACGCCGCCTGGCTGCCGACCGACACGTTCGACGTGTGGAGCAGCGGCGCCGCAGGCGAGCGCTGGGCGACGCTGGCGGGCGCCTGGCTGGAGAGCCCGCGGCTGATGGGTCTGGTCGGCACCCGGGACGAGAGCCGCAAGGCCGTCAACGCGCTCACCCCGGACCTCGAGCGTGGCTGGACCGTCGAGGCCCGGCGCGGCGCGCTCGTCGAGCTCGACTGCCCTCCCGGAAGGAGAGGTCCTCGCCTCGACGACCGGTATCCCCTCGCTCGTGGACCGGCTCCGGTGGAAGCTGCCGCGGCGACCCGCCCAGCGCGCCGAGGCGGTGGCGTGGACGCTCGAGGAGTCGGCGGCCCTCGGCGTCAGCGCCCTCGGCGGCCTCTCGAGCCACGGGCGGGCGCTGCTCGACGGTGAGCCGCCGCACCGCGACGCGGCGAAGGCCCTCGAGCCGCTGCTTCCCGAGCCCGTCGACCACGTGCTGCTGCAGGCCGACCTGACCGCCGTCGCGCCGGGCCCGCTGGAGCACGACCTGGCCCACAAGCTGGCGATGATGGCCGACATCGAGTCCCGGGGCGGCGCGACGGTCTACCGGTTCACCGCCTCGTCGGTCCGCCGCGCGTTCGACTCGGGCTGGTCGTCGGGGGAGGTGCACGGCTTCCTCAGCACGTCCTCGCGTACGCCGGTGCCGCAGCCGCTGGTGTACCTCGTCGACGACGTGGCCCGCAGGTTCGGGACGGTCCGGGTCGGTGCGGCGGGGTCCTTCCTGCGCAGCGACGACGAGTCCGCGCTCCGGGAGCTCGTGCACAGCCCCAGGGCGTCGAGCCTTCGCCTGCGGCAGATCGCGCCGACCGTGGTCGTCAGCGATGTGCCGGTCGACGTACTCCTGCCGCGGCTGCGTGAGCTGGGCCTGGCCCCGGTCGTCGAGGCACCCGACGGCACGGTCCGGCTCGCCCGCAGGGACACCCACCGGGCACGGCCGCCACGACACCGGCCACCGAGCCCGGACCTCGGCACGGCCCGGCTGGAGGCCCGTGTCGCGGCGACGGTCGGCGCCATTCGAGCCGGCGACCGGGCGGCGGCGAGCAGACCGCGGCAGACCGAGGCCACCTCGCTCGGCCGCGGCGGGCCGATGGCGACCATGGCTGCGCTGCGCGAGGCGGTGGAGGCCGGGGCGACCGTCTGGATCGCCTACCTCGACAACCACGGCTCCACCGTCGAGCGGGTGGTGGACCCGGTGAAGGTGGACGCCGGCTGGCTCACCGCGTTCGACCACCGCGCCGACGACGTGCGCTCCTTCGCGGTGCACCGGATCACGAGGGTCAGCGCGGTCGGCTGACCGGACCTGGCCGGCGCATGGCCCTCCGGTGGACGCCAGGGGGCCTACTCGTGCCCTTCTCAAGCGCGTGGAGGCGCGAGAACAATCGCAGGATGACAACCCCTCGCCACTGGGTGCCGGCCGCTCTCACCGCAGTCGCCGTCACCGCGCTGGCTCTCGCGGGCCTGGCTGTGACGCGGCCTGGCCCGGAGCGGCCCGCCACAGCCGAGCGCCTCGCCCCGGGAGTCCGTGCCTTCCCCGGCGCGATGGGGTTCGGGTCCGCGACGCCCGGCGGACGCGGAGGCCGGGTCCTGCGGGTGACGAACCTCGACGACTCCGGGCGGGGGTCCCTGCGCGCGGCGGTCGAGGCCACGGGGCGCCGGGTGGTCGTGTTCCGGGTTGCCGGCACCATCACGCTGCAGTCCCGCCTGACCGTGGAGAACCCGTACATCACGATCCTCGGCCAGACCGCGCCCGGCGAGGGCATCACGCTGCGGATCACCCAGCGCGTGGACACCCAGGCGGTGAAGGTCGAGACGCACGACGTGGTGATCCGCTACCTGCGCTTCCGGGCCGGTCCGGACGGCGGCAACGGGGAGGACTCGCTGACCATCGAGGACTCCACGGCCCACGACGTCATCATCGACCACTGCTCCCTGTCCTGGGCCGTGGACGAGGTGCTCAGCGTCTACACGGGCTCCCGCAGGGTCACCGTCCAGAACAGCATCATCAGCGAGGGTCTCTCCAACGCCAACCACGAGCAGGGCGAGCACTCCAAGGGCATGCTCGCCGGCGGCACCGACACGCACAGCGTCTCGATCCTGCGGAACCTGTTCGTCTCCAACATGGACCGCAACCCGCAGGTCAGCGGTGTCTCCGTCGCCGACGTCCGCAACAACGTCGTCTACAACTACGGAGACGGCTCCGGCAGCGGCGTCACGCTGGTCTCCTCGAGCAAGGGCCGGCCCGACGTCAACTGGGTGGGCAACTACTACAAGCCCGGCCCCGACTCGAACCGTCGTCGCGCGGAGTTCGCGACGTACGTCGGCGACGGCGCGACGCATCGGTTCTACGCCAAGGGAAACGTCCGGTGGACGCCCTCGGGTCTGCGCGCCGCCCGTATCGACGAAGATGCCGTCGGCAGACGGGGCTCGCCGTTCGCGGCACCGAGGACACGCACCCTGAGCGCACAGAAGGCCTACAAGCGCGTCCTCGCGACCGCTGGGGCGAGCCGTGACCGGGACACGGTCGACGAGCGACTGGTCCGCGAGGTCAGGAACGGCGGCGGCTCCATCATCGACCACCCCTCCGAGGTGGGCGGGTGGCCGACGCTGGCGAGCGGCCGGCCCTACCCGGACCCGGACAGGGACGGCATGGCCAGCGCGTGGGAGAGGCGGCAGGGTCTCAACCCGCGTCGGGCCGACGCCGCCGGTGACGTCGACGGCGACGGTTGGACGAACATCGAGGAGTTCGGGGAGTTCCGCGCCCGCGTGCTCCGCTGAGACCGGGCCGCGTCGCCCCGGCCACAGCCCCTTACGCGTCAACTCGTTTGCCGCGTGCCGGTAACCTCCAGGCATGGACTTTGTTCGTTACGCCGAGCGCTCCGCCGACCTCGTCAACGCAGAGATCGACGACGCGAGCGCGCTGCGGCGCTTCCTCGGTGAGCGCGCCTGGCTGCTGGACCTGGTGGTCGAGCGCGACGCCACCGCCCTGCGCCGGTTCCAGCGTGAGCTGCGTCCGGTGTTCGAGGCCTCCAGCGCCCGCGACGAGGCGAAGGTCGTCGAGCTGCTCAACGCCCTGCTCGCCAAGCATCCGGTGACCCCCTACATCGCCGGCCACGAGCCCGGGAAGTGGCACATGCACGTCGCCGACCGCACCTCGTCGGTGGCCGAGCTGCTCGTCGCTGAGTCCCTGATGGGCCTGTCCACGCTCGTGTGCGACCTCGGCGCCACCCGGCTCGGTGTCTGCGACGCGAGCCCGTGCACGCAGGTCTTCGTGGACACCTCGCCCAACCAGTCCCGCCGCTACTGCTCCGACCGCTGCTCCTCCCGCGCGAACGTCGCGGCCTACCGCGCACGCCAGCGGGCTGTCGCCGCCGCATCGGGCGGAGCAGGTGCGAACGCATGAACGACGGACCCCTGATCGTCCAGTCCGACAAGACCCTGCTCCTCGAGGTCGACCACGAGCGCAGCGGAGACTGCCGCAAGGCGATCGCACCGTTCGCCGAGCTCGAACGGTCGCCCGAGCACGTGCACACCTACCGGCTCACCCCGCTCGGCCTCTGGAACGCCCGGGCCGCGGGCCACGACGCCGAGCAGGTCATCGACACCCTGCTCGCCTTCTCCCGCTACTCCGTCCCGCACGCGCTCCTCGTCGACATCGCCGAGACGATGGCCCGCTACGGGCGCCTGCGCCTCGAGAAGCACCCGGTGCACGGGCTCGTGCTGTCCTCGACGGACCGGCCGGTGCTCGAGGAGGTGCTGCGTGCCAAGAAGGTCAAGCCGATGCTCGGTGAGCGGATCGACGAGCAGGCGGTCGCCGTACACCCCTCCGAGCGCGGCAACCTGAAGCAGGCACTGCTCAAGCTCGGCTGGCCCGCCGAGGACTTCGCCGGGTACGTCGACGGCGAGGCCCATCCGATCGACCTGCGTGAGGACGGCTGGCACCTGCGCTCCTACCAGCGCGACGCGGCGGAGTCGTTCTGGCACGGCGGTTCCGGCGTCGTCGTACTCCCCTGCGGAGCCGGCAAGACCCTCGTCGGCGCGGCCGCCATGGCGCACGCCAAGGCCACCACCTTGATCCTCGTGACCAACACGGTCTCGGCCCGGCAGTGGAAGGAGGAGCTGGTCCGGCGCACCTCGCTGACCGAGGACGAGATCGGCGAGTACTCCGGCACGAAGAAGGAGATCCGCCCGGTCACGATCGCGACCTACCAGGTGATGACGACGCGCCGGAAGGGCGTGTACTCCCACCTCGAGCTGTTCGACGCCCGCGACTGGGGCCTGGTCGTGTACGACGAGGTGCACCTGCTGCCGGCCCCGATCTTCCGGATGACCGCCGACCTCCAGGCCCGGCGCCGGATCGGGCTCACCGCGACGCTCGTGCGCGAGGACGGCCGCGAGGGCGACGTGTTCTCGCTGATCGGCCCCAAGAGGTACGACGCACCCTGGAAGGACATCGAGGCCCAGGGCTGGATCGCCCCCGCCGACTGCGTCGAGGTCCGTGTGACCCTGCCCGAGGGGCAGCGGTTCGCCTACGCCACCGCGGAGCCCGAGGAGCGCTACCGGATGGCCTCCTGCACCCATGTGAAGACCGAGGTCGTCGACCAGCTCGTCGAGAAGCACAAGGGCGAGCCCACGCTCGTGATCGGGCAGTACATCGACCAGCTCGACGAGATCGGTGAGCGTCTCGGCGCCCCGGTCATCAAGGGCGAGACGCCGGTGAAGGAGCGGGAGCGGCTGTTCAACGCGTTCCGTGCGGGCGAGATCGACCTGCTCGTGGTGTCGAAGGTCGCGAACTTCTCCATCGACCTGCCGTCGGCCGCCGTGGCCATCCAGGTCTCGGGCTCCTTCGGGTCCCGCCAGGAGGAGGCCCAGCGCCTCGGCCGCCTGCTGCGTCCGAAGAAGGACGGCCGGTCGGCCCGGTTCTACGCGATCGTGGCCCGCGACACCGTCGACGCCGACTTCGCCCAGCACAGGCAGCGGTTCCTCGCCGAGCAGGGCTACGCCTACCGGATCATGGACGCCGACGACATCGCCGCCGAGTCCTGAGCAGGCGCACGACGCCGCCGGGGGCCGTGGGTGCGCGGGTCGGATAAACCGCGTGCCGTACGACGGACGCGCTGGTAGCGTCGCTCAGCCCCGACACCCGAGCCGCCCTGCGGAGCCGCCGCATGCCCAGCAGCACACCCACCGACCCCGACCCCCTCATAGATCCGGCGATCGCCGCCGAGCGGGAGCACCTCCGGCTCTCCCGCGAGGCGCTGGCCCGGATGCGTGCCAAGACCGCCTCCCTCGACACCGCCGCGGCCGGTGACTGGGTCAGCCAGCAGGTGCTGGAGTCCGCGATCTACCGGCGCATGAAGGCGCTGGAGGACGACCCCACCGTGCCGTTGTTCTTCGGCCGGCTCGACTACGACGAGAGCCACCAGGACGCGGCCGGGGAGCGCTACTACATCGGCCGCCGTCACGTCACCGACGAGGACGGCGACCCCATGGTCGTGGACTGGCGGGCCCGGATCAGCCTCGCCTTCTACCGGGCCAGCCGGCTCGAGCCGATGGGCGTCCGGCTGCGGCGGAGGTTCGGGTTCCAGCACGGGGACATGACGGCGTTCGAGGACGAGAGGCTGCTCGAAGGGATCGAGGAGGACCACTCCGAGATCCTCGAGACCGAGATCGAGCGGCCGCGCGTCGGGCCGATGCGCGACATCGTGGCCACCATCCAGCCCGAGCAGGACCTGATCGTCCGCGCCGACCTCGACCGGTCGGTGTGTGTCCAGGGCGCGCCCGGCACCGGCAAGACCGCGGTCGGGCTGCACCGGGCGGCGTACCTCCTCTACACCCACCGGGACCAGCTCTCCCGCCAGGGCGTCCTGGTGGTCGGCCCGAACGCGTCGTTCCTCCGCTACATCGGCGACGTCCTCCCCGCCCTCGGCGAGATCGACGCGCAGCAGACCACGATCGAGGACCTGGTCGGCAAGACGCTGGGCACGCTCAACGCCCGGTACTCCATCCGCGGAGCGGACCGGGCCTGCGGTCGCGACGCTCAAGGGAGACGCGCGGATGGCGGCCGTCCTCCACCGTGCGGTGTGGTCGCACCTGACGACACCCTCCGAGGGGCTCGTGGTGCCCCGCGGCGCGCGGCGGTGGCGGATCGCGACGTACGAGGCGGAGGAGATCGTCGCCGCTCTCCGCGAGCGCGGGGTCAGGTACGGCGCCGCGCGCGCCATGCTCCCCCAGCGCCTCGCCCACGCGGTGCTCGTGAAGATGGAGCTGGCCGGTGACTCACCCGACGACCGGGTGCAGGACTCCGTCGCGCGGAGCCGGCCGGTCAAGCAGTACTCAGACCAGCTCTGGCCCGCGGTCGACCCGGCCCGCCTGGTGATGCGCCTGCTCAGTGACGCCGACTTCCTCGCCTCGGCGGCCGACGGCGTGCTCACCGCCGAGGAGCAGGCGCTCCTGCTGTGGGCCAAGCCGGCCAAGGGTCCCGCGTCCGTGAGGTGGTCCGTCGCCGACGCCGTCCTCGTCGACGAGGCCGCCGACCTGGTGTCCCGCACCCCCAGCCTCGGGCACGTCGTCGCCGACGAGGCGCAGGACCTCTCGCCGATGATGCTGCGCGCGGTCGGCCGGAGGTGCACCACCGGCTCGACCACCGTCCTCGGCGACCTGGCCCAGGCCACCACGCCCTGGGGCAGCCGCTCCTGGGACGAGGCGCTGGTCCACCTCGGCAAGCCGGCGGCGCACATCGAGCAGCTGACGCGCGGGTTCCGCGTGCCCGGCGAGGTCATCGAGTACGCCGCCCGGCTGCTCCCGTTCATCGCTCCCGACCTCGAGCCGCCCACATCGGTACGACGCACGCGCGGCGAGCTCGAGGTGGTCCGGGTCGACGACGTGGTCGGCGCCGCGGCCGAGGCCGCCCGCGCAGCCACAGAGCGGGTCGGCTCCGTCGGGCTGATCGCCCCCGACGTCCTCGTCGACAAGGTGGCCGCCGCGCTCGACGGAGCCGGGATCGGCTTCGCGGTGCTCGGGACAGGAGCCGCCCGAGGTGGAGGTCGAGAGCTCGACGGAGTTCGAGGCGAAGCTCGACCTCGTGCCCGCGTCGCTGGCCAAGGGCCTCGAGTTCGACCACGTCGTCCTCCTGGAGCCGGCCGGCCTCGTGGCAGGCGAGGCCGACCGGCTCACCGGGCTCCGCCGGCTCTACGTGTGCCTGACCCGGGCGGTCACGTCGCTCGTCGTACTCCACGCCGAGGACCTGCCGCCCGAGCTCGGCTCCGCGGACGCGCTCGGGGTCGCCTGACGGTTCACGCCCCGCCGCGGACCGCCTGGTCGATCAGGGCCGCCGGCGGGTACACCTCGCGCAGCTCCGGACGCCCCTGCAGCAGCGCGACGAGCGGCGTGGTGACCTCGCCCATCTCCGGCCGGTTGCTGCGGCGGCGACGCGTCGCCTCCCCGTTGCCGGCGAGCTTCGCCACCGGGATGCGGTACTCCGTCAGACCGTCGACGAAGCTCACCCGCGCCCGGAGCCCGGCGCGCTGGATGGCCCGGAGCACGGCGTCGTTCTCGGGCTGCACGAGGCAGGTGAGGGTCTCGACACCGCGGTCGGCCGCATCGACGGCGAGGGCACGCAGCAGCCGGGCGCCGTGCCCCTGGCGCTGCCAGGAGTCCTCCACCATCAGGCCGACCTCGACCGTGCCCGGCTCCGTGGACGCCGGGTCGACGGAGTACACGCCGACCGCGACCACCTCGTCACCGATGCTCAGGACCAGGCTCCGGCCGCCCGCCGGCTCGAGCAGGGATCGCGCCATCCGCGGCGTGACGTGCGACATCGGGGCGTGGTAGCGCCGGTAGAGGGTCTCCGACGAGCAGCGCGCGTGCAGGGCGACGAGCGCGTCGGTGTCGGCGATCGAGCCCGGGCGGAGGGTGACCTGGTCGGCGCCGCCGGGGGCGGCTTCGCGCGACGCCGGCGCCATCGGCACCGCCGGCCGCAGCGTCCGCACGCTGGGCGTCCGCTCGCTGGGCGTCGTCCGCCTGCCGACGTGGCCGGTGGCGGCGCCGTGGCGGCCGACCGTCGCCGTGCCGACGGTGGCCGAGGCGGTGGACGCCAGGCGCTGGAGCTCCTGGGCACGCGCCACCTCGGTGTCGGTGAACGCGGTGGCCCGGGACAGCGACAGCGCGGCGCCGTCCTCGGTGAGCACCAGCGAGTCGAACCCGGGCAGCCCGTCACCGGGGAACGCGTCGAGGAGGCGGCACAGCTGCTCCTGGAGCTGTTCGGGGTGCTCGGCGACCACCTGGGCCGCGCGGAGGTACCGGACCGGTTCGTCCTCCAGCGCGTGCGGCGAGCAGGCCGCGACGGTCGGGGTCTCGACCCCGGCGAGCACGCAGAGCTGCTCGACGTCGGTGCCGGACCAGCCGCCCGGGGTGTGCAGGACCAGCTCGTCCACGACCCGGCCGTCGGCGGCCGGGAAGATCTGCAGGCCCAGGATGTTGACTCCCTGGTCGCCGCAGCTGGCCGCCAGCGCCGCCATGGCTCCGGGCCGGTCGTCGAGCAGTGCGCGTACCTTCCACAACATCGGTGACTCCTTCTCTCGGTGGGTGCGTTCGAGAGTCTTGTCGGGGCGGCTTGCGCGGCGGCTACGCAGGTGTTTCCGGGGGGTTAAGCCCGCACGACTCGTGTGAACAACGCGGACACGACCTCCGCCCTCCCGAGATGCCAGACTCCTCACGTGGACGACCTCGAACGGCACTGGCCCGGGAGCGTCGCCGCGTGCACCGGGCTGCGCGACGCGCTGGTCGAGGCGTACGGCGCACCGCACCGCCGCTACCACGACACCCGCCATCTCGGCGAGGTGCTCGGCCACCTCGACGCGCTGCTCGACCACCCCGACGCGGGCGGCGTGGACCGCGACGCGGTGGTGCTGGCCGCGTGGTTCCACGACGCGGTGTACGACGGCCGCCCCGACGACGAGGAACGCTCCGCCGCCCTCGCCGAGGCCACGCTCCCCTCGTGCGACGTACCTCCCGCGCTCGTCGCCGAGGTCGCCCGTCTGGTGCGGCTCACCCACGAGCACGAGCCGGAGCCCGACGACCTCGCCGGGGCAGCTGCTCTGCGACGCGGACCTCGCGATCCTCGCGGCGCGGGCAGAGCGCTACGCGGAGTACACGCGCGACGTGCGGGCGGAGTACGCCCACGTCGACGACGAGGACTTCCGGGCCGGACGGACGGCGGTGCTCCGCGCGCTGCTCGACGGACCGCTCTTCCACACCGCGCCCGCTCGCGAGGCGTGGGAGGCACGGGCCCGCGCCAACGTGCAGGCGGAGCTCGAGAGGCTCAGCCCTCCAGGATCGCCTTGAGCTGCTCGAGGTCCTTGCGGTTCGCCCGGCGCATCGCGCTGGCCATCATCGGCGCGCTGACCTTCGAGAAGCCGGCCGGCTCGCCGGCGTTGCGGAGCGTCATCCGCGTGCCACCGCCGGCCGTGTCCTCCCACTCGTAGGTCGTGGTCATCGGGAACGGGCCCTGCGCGGTGCTCATCACCAGCCGCTCACCGGGCACGAGCTCGAGCACCTCGTAGGTGTAGGCCAGGCGGCGGCCGAGGAAGCTCGCCACGAACGCGACCCGCGATCCCACCGCGACCGGACGCGGCGTCTCCCACTCCACGGACTTGATGTTCTGGTACCACCGCGTGGCGTTGTCCGGGTCCGCGGCGAAGGCGGCCACCTCGGCGCGGGGGCGGGCGATCTCGACTGTGGTCACGACGTCGACGGCCATGCCCGCGAGCCTAGATCAGGGCCGGCTCCTTGAGCCTCAGGGTGCCGGCGTCGGCGTCGAGCGCGGCCGGCACCCCGAACGGCACGGCGAGGTTGCGATCGGCGTGCCCGAACGGCGCTCCGAGCAGCGTGGGTACGCCGAGCGGGGCCAGCCGGTCCTCGAAGAGCCGCCGTAGGGAGTCGTCGCTGCCGCACCCGGCGAAGCCACCGAGGACGATGCCGCGGACGTCGTCGAACCAGCCGCTCCGGAGCAGCTGGGTGAGCAGCCGGTCGAGGCGGTAGAGATCCTCGCCGACGTCCTCGAGCACCGCGATGCACTCGGCCGCCGGCTGCGCGGTCGGCGTGCCCACCTCGGCAGCGAGCACCGCGACGTTGCCCCCGAGGAGGACCCCCTCCGCGCGCCCTCCGACGAGCCCGGCGCCCGGGTCCGGCGTCAGCTCCACCGCGGACTCCGGCTCGAACAGCATCCGGCGAAGGTGCTCGCGCGACTCCTCGTCGCCGTCGCCCAGGCTGGTGACCACCGGTCCGTGGATGGTGGACAGCCCGAGCCGACTCCCGAACGCCTGGTGCAGCGCGGTGACGTCGGAGAAGCCGAGGAGCACCTTCGGGCCGGCCGCCGCCAGCGCCGTCCCAGTCCAGCAGTTCGAGGACCCGCTGGGTCCCGTAGCCGCCACGTGCCGCGACGACGGCCGCGACGTCGTGGTCGGTCCAGGCGGCCATCAGGTCCGCCGCCCGCGAGGCGTCGGCGGCGGCCAGGTGCGGAAGGACCTCGGGCCGCCCTCGCACGTGCGGCATCTCCCGGACGTCGAGCCCCCAGGAACGGAGCACGTCGAGACCGGCCTCCAGCCGCTCCACGGGGACCGGCCCGGCCGGCGCCACCACCGCGACGGTGTCCCCGGGCACGAGCCGCCGGGCCCGGACCAGGGACTGCCCCGGCCGGCGCGGGCGCAGCGCCTCGGTCTTGCGCCGGCGCAGGCCCGCGGCCTTGAGCCGCCGGATCAGCTCCCTGCTGGAGACCGGCAGCGCACCCGCGGCGACCACCTGCTCGTAGCGCTCGGCGGGAATGTCGTAGTGGTCCCTGTCGAAGCCTCGCAGCGGGATCCCCAGCCCCGCGGCGAACCGGTGCAGCTCGTCGTAGGACTCGTCGCTGGCCAGGTGGGACCACAGCCGGCCGTGGCCCGCCGAGTTGGGCGGGTCGATGAGGAGGGTCAACCGGCCGACCCGTGCGCGCGGCGTAGCGCGTCCGCATGCTCGACGGCGTCGTCGAGGAGCATCCGCCAGGACCGCACGTGCGCCGCGTCGACGTACGACTTGGTCCACGAGCCGCCGGGACGGGCCGTGGAGCCGACGTGGAACTGGCGTACGCCGGCGCGCGAGAGCCACGGCACGTGCTCGCCGCGCAGGCCGCCGCCGGCCATCACCAGCCGGGCCACGCCCGGGTCGGCGCCGGCTCGCTCGACCAGCTCGTCGCAGCCGGCCTCGAGACCGCGTGGAGAGCCGGCAGAGAGCACCGCGTCGAGTCCGGGCAGGCCCCGGAGCCGGCGCCAGGCCCGGTCGGTGCTGAGCGCGGAGTCGACGGCACGGTGGAAGGTCCAGGGCACGTGCGGCAGCCGGTCGGCGAGGTAGGAGCAGACCTCCACGTCCACCTCGAGGTCCGGGGTGAGGAAGCCGAAGACCAGCCCCTCGGCGCCCATGGACAGGTAGTCCTCGCCGAGGCCCACGAGCCGGCTGAGCTCGCCGCCGGTCGTGCTCAACCCGTCGTTGAGCCGCAGCATCACCCGGACCGGGACCTCGGTCTCCTTGCACACGGCGGACACGGTGGCGGGGTCAGGGGACAGCCCACCGGACTCGAGGTCGGCGACCAGGAACAACCGGTCGGCGCCGCCCTCGTCCGCCCCGGGGACGTCGCGTGGGTGCAGGACGACGACCTCGAGGAGGGCCGTGCTCGCCCCGCCCTCATGGCCTGTGTTCACAATGGACATCGTGACATCAGATGACGCTTTGATCACGGCACGCGCGCTCGTGTTGCACGACCTCGAGGCGACGCGGGCGGCGGACCCGGAGACGGTCTCGGCGCTCGAGGCGGCGGTGACGACCCGCCGCTGGTGGACGTCGCAGTGGGAGGAGGGCAAGCAGTACGTCGCCGGCCTGATCGCCCAGGACGTCCAGGACGCGCTTCTCGAGCAGATCGGCCGGTGGCCGTTGTGCCGGGCCTGCGACCACCTCGACCCCCACGCGCTGTACATCCACCCCGAGCTCGGCGGACCGGACCCGACCTGGGTCTGCGAGACGTCGGGCATCGCCGTCGCCCCGCTCGGCGAGCCTGCCCGTGTGGCATCCTTGAGGGCTGCCAGGACGACAGACAACCGCGACCTTGAAGAGCATCGAAGGCAACATGTGACCACGCAGAACGAACCACGCATCGACGCAGGCCGCCGCCGGCGCTCCCGGCGCCGTGTTCGACGGCCTCGCCCGGCTGGTCTACGCAGCCGACAGCTACGCCGAGGTGTACCAGGCGATCTGCGAGGCCGCGCTCCAGCTCGTCGACGGCTGCGACCACGCCAGCCTGATGGTCGAGGAGCACGGCCACCTCGTCACCGCCGGGGCGACCGACGACACTGCCCGGCTCGTCGACCAGCTCGAGCGCGAGGTCGCCGAGGGTCCGTGCGTCGACGCGATCCGCGAGGACGCAGCCCAGCTCGACGACGACCTGACCTCGACCTCCACCTGGCCGGCGCTGCGCGAACGCGTGGTCGCCGAGACCCCGGTGCGCGCGATGGCCGGGTTCCGCATCGTCGTCGACGACCGCAAGGTGGGCGCCCTCAACCTGTTCGGGGACGTCCCGGGCGGGCTCACCGAGAGCTCCGTGGACCAGGGCGCTGTGCTCGCGGCGTTCGCGTCGGTGGCGCTGATGTCGGCCGCCCAGCAGGAGCAGGCCCGGACCCTGCGCGACGGGCTGGCCAGCAACCGGGAGATCGGCAAGGCGGTCGGCCTGATGATGGCCTTCCACAAGGTCGACGACCAGGAGGCCTTCGACATCCTCCGCCGTGCGTCCCAGGAGATGAACGTCAAGCTCAGCGAGGTCGCCCGCCAGGTCGTGGACCACCACAACCGGCGGCCTCCGGCCTAGGTCAGCGGCTGCCCTTGACCGGGGTGTTCGGGCGGCAGACCGGGACCCAGAGGGTGTAGCGGTCGGCGCGGTAGGTCGAGCGCGACACCTCGACCGCGATGTTGCCGGCGAAGGCCCGCCGCGCGATCCGCAGCACCGGCGACCCCGCCTCGATGCCCAGCATCTCGGCCTCCTCCGGCTTCGCGAGGTCGGCGTCCACGGAGTCCTCGCCCCAGGTGGGCAGCAGGTCCCGGCGCTTGAAATCGGCGTAGAGGCTCTCCGGCAGCGGCGCCTCGAGGAACTCCGGCACGATGCTGTCGGCCATGTAGGCGTCCTCGATGCACATCGGCTGCCGTCCGCGAACCGGATCCGCTGCCAGTGCACGACCTTGTCACCCTCGCTGATCTCGAGCGCACGGGCGACACCCGGACCCGCGGACTCCATGCGCGCGAGCAGCGTCTGCGACGACGCCTTCATCCCACGCCGGGCCATCTCCTCGGTGTAGCTCGACAGGCGGATCTGGACATCGATCTTGGCCCGGGCCACGAAGGTGCCGCGGCCGGGCACGCGTTCGAGCAGGCCCTCGGTCACCAAGGCATCCAGGGCCTGGCGCACGGTCATCCGCGCCACACCGAAACGTTGCACGAGCTCTCGCTCGGACGGTGCCGGACTCCCCGGTTCAGCACCGTCGATCAGGCTGCGGACGTACTCGCGCACCTGCACATGCTTGAGCACAGGTTGGCGGGAACCGTCGCGCGTGATCACGTCTCCCATCGCCGACTCTCCATCTCCCCCTGTTATCACCTTAGCCCGACGATGCTGCCCGTGGCTCGCCCTCAGGGCATCTGGTGACGATCGACCCTGCTCGCGGGACGTTCGGGCAGGGGCGATCACACGTCGGCCGGTCGCCGGTCGGCGCCCTTTACCTTCAGAACCTACGACATACGTCCGATCTGTCCCGAATGCCGGGAAACCGTGGACGGCGGGAAGCGAGGCGCCTACTAGAACACCTGTTCGAAGCGGCGTAGGCTGCCCGCCATGACGGTGGACTTCCAGGCGACGCTCTTCGACGCCCTCGACGACGGCCGCTCCGACTCGGCGCGGCTCGGCTCGCTCGGCCCGAGCGTGCGTCGTACTCCGCTGAGCGCGGGCGCGTGGGTCGACGTGCGGCCCGGCTGGGTCACCGGCGCGGACGACCTGTTCCTGCACCTGCTGCGGGAGGTCCCCTGGTACGCCGAGCGGCGCCGGATGTACGACCGCGTGGTCGACGTACCCCGGCTGCTGAAGTTCTACGGGGAAGGCGAGGTCCTCCCCGATCCGGTGCTCGCCGAGGCCCGGGACCAGCTCAGCGCCCACTACGTCGACGAGCTCGGTGAGCCGTTCACCACCGCGGGGCTCTGCTACTACCGCGACGGACGCGACAGCGTGGCCTGGCACGGGGACACCATCGGTCGGAGCCGCACCGAGGACACCATGGTCGCCATCGTGTCGTTCGGCGAGGCACGCGGCTGCTGCTCCGACCCCGGCCGGGCGCGGATGGAGGCGGCACGATCTCGTTCACGCTCGGCCACGGGGACCTGGTCGTCATGGGCGGCTCGTGCCAGCGCACCTGGGAGCACGCCGTCCCCAAGACCACCCATCCGGTCGGCCCGAGGATCAGCGTGCAGTTCCGCCCCCGCGGCGTCCGCTGACGCCCAGGACCAAGATCGCGCACGTGCGCACCCACGACCGTGGCCCCCGGACGGCGGGTGACGGCGGAAGCGCCGGACGGCGGTGCCAGCGGTAGCGCCGGACGCGCGCGGTAGCGCCGGACGCCGGGTGACAGCGGTAGCGCCGGACGCCGGGTGACAGCGGTAGCGCCGGACGCGCGGGTGCACGGCGGTAGCGCCGGACGGCGGGTGACGGCGGGAGCGTCAAAGGGCTTGGCCGCGGCGGCCGCAGCCCCACGCGACCACGCAGAGAGCGACCGGCCGACGCGCCGCCCAAGCTCCCGCAGGCACCCGACGGCCGGCGCGGACGGGCGGGATCGGCCCGGCGACCGGCGCGGACGAGCGGGGGGACGAGCGGGGGCGGATAGGAAAGCAGGAAGGGCCCCGACCGGAGTCGGGGCCCTTCGCTGATGCTGCGGGTACTCAGGGGTGCAGGTGGTGCAGGTGGTGACAGGACTCAGAAGTCCATGCCGCCCATGCCACCGTCGGCGCCCGGCATGGCCGGAGTCTTCTCGGGCTTGTCGGCGACGACAGCCTCGGTGGTGAGGAACAGCGCGGCGATCGACGCGGCGTTCTGCAGCGCCGAGCGGGTCACCTTGGCCGGGTCGAGGATGCCCTCGGCGATCATGTCGACGTACTCGCCGGTGGCAGCGTTGAGACCGAAGCCGGACTCGAGGTTGCGCACCTTCTCCGCCACGACGCCGCCCTCGAGGCCGGCGTTGATCGCGATCTGCTTGAGCGGGGCCTCGCTCGCCTTGCGGACGATCTGGGCACCCGTGGCCTCGTCGCCCTCGAGCTCGAGCTTCTCGAAGGCCTTGTCGCTGGCCTGGACGAGAGCCACGCCACCGCCGGCGACGATGCCCTCCTCGACGGCAGCCTTCGCGTTGCGAACGGCGTCCTCGATGCGGTGCTTGCGCTCCTTCAGCTCGACCTCGGTGGCCGCGCCGACCTTGATCACCGCAACACCGCCGGCCAGCTTGGCCAGGCGCTCCTGCAGCTTCTCGCGGTCGTAGTCGGAGTCGCTCTTCTCGATCTCGGCGCGGATCTGGTTCACGCGACCAGCGATCTGGTCGGCGTCCCCAGCACCCTCGACGATGGTGGTCTCGTCCTTGGTGACGACGACCTTGCGGGCCTGGCCGAGCAGCTCGATGCCGGTGGTCTCGAGCTTGAGGCCGACCTCCTCGGAGATGACCTGGCCGCCGGTCAGGATCGCGATGTCCTGCAGCATGGCCTTGCGGCGGTCGCCGAAGCCCGGAGCCTTGACGGCGACGGACTTGAAGGTGCCGCGGATCTTGTTGACGACCAGCGTCGAGAGAGCCTCGCCGTCGACGTCCTCGGCGAGGATCAGCAGCGGCTTGCCGGACTGCATGACCTTCTCGAGGAGCGGCAGCATGTCCTTGACGTTGGAGACCTTCTGGTTCGCGATGAGGATGTAGGGGTCCTCGAGAACCGTCTCCATGCGCTCCGCGTCGGTGACGAAGTAGGCCGAGATGTAGCCCTTGTCGAAGCGCATACCCTCGGTGAGCTCGAGGTCGAGCCCGAAGGTGTTGCTCTCCTCGACGGTGATGACGCCTTCCTTGCCGACCTTGTCCATGGCCTCGGCGATGATCTCGCCGACCTGGGTGTCAGCAGCGGAGATCGAGGCGGTGGAGGCGATCTGCTCCTTCGTCTCGACGTCCTTGGCCATGCCGAGCAGCTGCTCGGAGATGGCCTCGACCGCCTTCTCGATGCCGCGCTTGAGCGCCATCGGGTTCGCACCGGCGGCGACGTTGCGCAGACCCTCGCGCACCATGGCCTGGGCCAGGACGGTGGCGGTGGTCGTGCCGTCACCGGCGACGTCGTCGGTCTTCTTGGCAACTTCCTTGACGAGCTCGGCGCCGATCTTCTCGTACGGCTCCTCGAGCTCGATCTCCTTGGCGATGGACACACCGTCGTTGGTGATCGTGGGGGCGCCCCACTTCTTCTCCAGCACGACGTTGCGGCCCTTGGGACCGAGGGTGACCTTGACGGCGTCAGCGAGCGTGTTCATACCACGCTCGAGGCCGCGCCGGGCCTCCTCGTTGAAAGCAATGAGCTTCGACATAACTCCTGCGGTTCCTCACGCGTAGAGTCGTATGGCCCGGGGAGATGCCCGCGACGGACGATCCCTGCGGCCCGGCAGACCCTTCCCGCCGGCGCTCGGGACCTCATCGACCCGGTCCTTGAACTATCACTCTCATCATGAGAGTGCTAACCAATGTTTAGCACTCGACAGGGTCGAGTGCAAGGCGAGTCGACCCGAGCCACACACCACCAGCCACACCGCTCCCGGACGTCGGAGAACGCCGGTGTCTAGACCGGCCGGCGGGCTTGGTGGCCGGCTCCCTGAGGACCATTGACCCGCTCGCACGGCGGTTCTACCCTGAGGTCACCTCGTGGGTGCGACGGGGTTTTGGCCGGAGAGCCGGAGTCGAGAGACGCCGCTCTCCGGCCTCTTTTCGTGCTCAGACCAGCAGGTCCGCCACCACGTCGGCGAAGGCGGCCGCGTTGCCCGGGACGACGTCGAGGTAGAGCCCGGGCTCCACCACCTCGAGCTCGCTGACCACCAGCTGTCCGTCGGCCAGCCGCATCAGGTCCACCCTCGCGTAGGGGAGCACGGTCGCGAGCAGCTTCTCGGCCACCTCGACCGCCCTCAGCGCGAGATCGCCGGCCTCCGCGGTGACCTCGACGGCCTCGGCGGTTCCGCCGTACTCCTCGTGCACGCGGATCTCCCCGGCCGCCGGCAGCTTGCGGACCTGGGAGACCACCCGGCCGCCGAGCACGAACACCGACGTCTCGCCCTCGGTGTGCACGGACTCGACCAGCGGCTGCACGACCCAGGGGCCCGGCTGGAGCTGGGACTCGTCGAGACCCTCGGGCCCACCCGGTTCGAGGTCGAACACGACGACGCCACGGCCCCCCGCGCCCACGCGCGGCTTGACCACGGCGGGCTCGAAGGTCGCGACCGCCGGCGCGAGCTCGAACTCGCTGTCCACGCCGAGGGTGGGTACGACGGGCAGCTCGGCACTCGATGAGGTCGAGCAGGTAGATCTTGTCGGTGTTCCACTCGACGACCTGGGCGGTGTTCACCAGCGTCGTGAGCTGCTGGACCTTGCGCGCCCAGTCGATGAACTCGTCGCGCCGGCGCTCGTAGTCCCAGGTGCTCCGGATGAGGACCCGCCGGGCCTCGGCCCAGTCGACGCCCGGGTCGTCCCAGGCCACCCAGGCCGCGGACACCCCCCGGTCGGCGAGCTCGCGGACGACGAGGTCACCGCCCGGCTCACCGGCCGGCCACGCCGCACAGGTGACCAGGAGGACGTCGGTCATGCCCGGTCCGCGGGGAAGCCGCCGGTGGCGACCGGGCCCCAGCCCTCGATCGTGATCCGGATCAGGGACTTGTCCTGCTTCCGCATCGCCGCGCGGTACTCGTCCCAGTCGGGATGCTCGCCGGCGATGCACCGGTAGTACTCGACGAGCCCCTCGAGCGCCTCGGGCATGTCGAGCACCTCGGCGGTGCCGTCGACCTGGACGTAGGGGTCGTCCCAGTCGTCGGAGTGCACGAGCATCGAGACCCTCGGGTCACGGCGGAGGTTCACGGCCTTGGCCCGCTCGGGGTAGGTCGAGACCACGATCCGGCCCTCGGTGTCCACACCGCACGAGACCGGCGACATCTGCGGCCGGCCGTCCCTGCGGTGGGTCACCAGCGTGCCCTTGTGCCTCGGACGGAGGAACTCGAGCAGCTCGTCGCGGTCGACCCTGTCTGCGGTTGCGATCTTGCGTGCCATGACTCGCAGCGTATCCGCGGGTGGAACACTTCCGGGCATGGACGCGTGGCGGGTCAAGGAGGTCGTCAACGCGGCGAACGGGTCGACGCTGCTCGGCCTGGCGGTCGCCCGCGTGGGCCGGGCCCGGATCCGGCGTGGTCCACGCGGCCTGGTGCTGGCCACGGGCTACCGCCTCGACTTCCCGCGCGCCTCGGCGTTCACCGTCGGCAACGTGGTCGTCACGAAGCACGACGAGGGCTGGTGGGAGCGCCGCCCGCGGATGCTGCTGCACGAGGAGCGCCACAGCTGGCAGTACGTCGCGATGCTCGGTCTGCCGATGCTCCCGTTGTACGGCGTCGCCGCCGTGTGGTCCTACCTCAGGGGCGGGGACCACTCGACGCACAACGTCTTCGAGACCGCCGCCGGCCTCGAGGACGGCGGCTACCCCCTCGTCAGCCGACGGCAGCGGCTGCGTCGTCAGCGAACCGCCTGAGGAACGCGAGCACGCCGTCCGGGCCGTCGACGACGATGTCGGAGAGGTCGACGAGCGCCTTCTGCTCCTCGGACCCGGAGCACACCAGGAGCCCCGGCACGCCCTCCTCGCGCAGCACGGTGACCGCCCGGAACGCCTCGACGTCGCCGAGGTCGTCGCCGGCGAACATCACGCCGTGGCCGTCGAGCTCGCCGAGGACGGCGCGCAGGGCCTGGCCCTTGTGCATGCCCGGCGCCCGGACCTCGACGACCATCCGGCCGGGCTCGACGCCGAGGTCGTACCTCTCCGCGGCCTTGGTCAGCGCGGGGAGCAGCCGCTCGAACGCGCCCACGGGGTCGGGGAGCCGGCGGGTGTGGACGGCGACCGCGAGCCCCTTCTCCTCGATGAACGCGTCGGCCGCGTCGTGTCGGCGGAGCAGGTCGGGCAGGTCTGCCATGAAGCTGCTCAGGCCCTTGGGCGGGCGGGGGGAGATCACGCGCCGGTCGACCGAGGACCAGCGCTCGTTGCCGTACTGCCCCATCAGGTGGAGGGCGCGGTCGTGCTCGGCGAGCTCCTGGCCGACCTCGTCGAGGTTGCCGAGCGCGATCGCCTGGCGGGCGGGCCGGCCGGTGATCACCGCCACCCCGCGGACCTGGCGGGCGAGGGCGACGAGGGTGCGGGGGCCGTCGGGGTGGATGGTGGCGCTGGCCGGGTCGTCGACGATCGGCGCGAGGACCCCGTCGAAGTCGAGGCCGACCACGACGCGGGAGGCGTCGGCCACCAGTGCGTCGTACCGCTGCTGTCCTTCGGGGGTCCGGAAGTCCATGCCTCTACTCAACCAGAGGCCGGACGGCGACGGCCGGTGAGTCAGGCGTAGTCGCCGGTGAGGATGACCGTGAGCCGGTCGAACCGCATCGGGGAGATCGCGGGCTTGAGCCGCTTGATGCCGAGGTCGCGGGCGAGCATCTTCGCCGCCGCGTCGAGTCGCTCGGGGTAGTAGACGGTGCTCTGCGGGATGGTGCCGTACCAGTTGTCGGAGCCGACGACCTGCCAGCCGGCCCCGGAGATCTTGGAGGCGGTGGACCCGGCGAGGCCCGAGATGCCGGAGTTGTTGTAGACCTCGACGTACACCTCGCCGCGCCGCACGTCGGGCTTCGGCTTGGTCTTCTTCTTCTCGATGACCGGCTCGGGGGCTACCTCGGCCGGCGTCGGGGTCGGGGTGGGGGTCGCGACGACCGGCTTGGCCGCCTGGGGTGGCTGCTCGGTGTCGCCGGAGGTCGCCACGAACGCGATCCCCGCGAGGAGTACGGCGCCGAGGCTCAGCGCCGCCACCGGCGAGGGCAGCGCGACTCCGCGCTCGTCACGCCTCCGGGCACGCATGGCTCAGACCTCGAAGCCGAGGCGGCGCGCGGACCTGGCACGCTGACGGGTCGCGCGCAGGCGGCGCAGGCGACGGACCAGCAGCGGGTCGAAGGCGAGGGCCTCAGGACGGTCGATGAGCGCGTTGAGGACCTGGTAGTAGCGGGTGGAGGACATGTCGAACTTCTCGCGGACGGCCTGCTCCTTGGCGCCGGCGTACTTCCACCACTGGCGCTCGAAGTTGAGGATCTCGCGGTCCCGCTCGGAGAGCTCGTCGGCCGAGGGAGCGTCCGGGGCCTGGTTGAGGGCGTTGGCGGCATCCATCTGTGTCGACTCCTGCGAAGGCTCGGGACTTGCGTTCGCGCTCCATCGTAGGCGCGAACAACAACGATGTCATTTGCATCGCGCGTTTCGTGCAAGGTGTCATCGTCCCATGTCGCAGCCCTTCAGCCCCCTCCCGCCCCTCGACGTGGACCCCGGCCCCCGGGTCGCCGCACCCCTCCCCGCCGACCGCCCCGTCCGCTGGGGCATCCTCGCCACCGGCAAGATCGCCCGCGGCTTCGCCCAGAACCTCGCGCTGCTCCCCGACGCGCGGCTCGCCGCCGTGGCTTCACGACGGCTCGGCAGCGCCGAGGAGTTCGCCGCGGCCTACGGCGAGCCCGGCGCCACGCGCGCCTACGGCTCCTACGCCGAGCTGGTCGCCGACCCCGCCGTCGACGTCGTGTACGTCGCTTCGCCGCACGCGCTGCACCACGAGCACACGATGCTCGCGTTCGACGCCGGCAAGCCGGTGCTGTGCGAGAAGGCCCTGACCATGAACGCCCGGGAGTCCGAGGACCTCGTCCGGGTGGCCCGGGAGCGCGGCCTGTTCTTCATGGAGGCCATGTGGATGCGCTGCAACCCGGTCATCCGCCGGGTCCAGCAGCTTGCCGAGCGCGGTGACCTCGGCCGGATCCAGCAGGTCCGCGCCGACCTGGGCTTCCTCGTCGAGGCACCCGAGACCGACCGCCTGCTCGCCCCGGAGCTCGGGGGTGGCGCGCTGCTCGACATGGGTGTCTACGTGCTGACCTTCGCCCACCTGTTCCTGGGCGACCCGGAGAAGGTGGAGGCGGTCGCGGAGATGTCGCCGAGCGGGGTCGACCTCAACCTCGCGCTCAGCCTCGGCTGGTCCGGCGGCGCGGTGGCCTCGCTGTCGACGACGATGACCGCGTGGTCCCCGCGCAGCGCCTCGATCGCCACCGACCGCGGCCGGATCGACCTCTACGACGGGTTCCACCACCCGACCGAGGCTCGGTGGACCGAGGCCGGGGAGACCCACCTGATCCACGAGGAGGTCATCGGCACGGGCCTGGCCCACGAGGCCGCCGAGGTGAACCGGTGCCTGCGCAACGGCGAGGTCGAGAGCCCGCTCGTGCCCCACGAGGACAGCCTGGCGATCATGCGGCTGATGGACCGCGTCCGGGAGAAGATCGGGTTGCGCTACCCAGCCGACGACGTGACCGTGTGACCGGTGGTCCATCGGGTAGGTAAAGGCTCACGCCACATCCGTTTACCTACTAGGGTCGAAACCGTGAGCTCCTCCCCCACACCGAAGAAGTCCGCCGACCTGGTCATCGTGGCCAACAGGCTGCCGGTGGACAGGGTCGTCAACCCCGACGGGAGCACCGACTGGCGCCGGTCGCCGGGCGGACTCGTGACGGCCCTCGAGCCGGTCATGCGGGCCAACGACGGCGCCTGGATCGGGTGGCCCGGCGGCACCGAGCAGGACCTCGAGCCTTTCGTCGAGGACGGGCTCTCGCTGGTGCCGATCCCGCTGACGGAGTCCGAGATCGAGGAGTTCTACGAAGGCTTCTCCAACGCGACGCTGTGGCCGCTGTACCACGACGTGGTCGCCAAGCCGGAGTTCCACCGCGAGTGGTTCGACGCCTACGTGACGGTCAACCGGCGCTTCGCGGAGAAGGCCGCCCAGGTCGCGGCCGAGAACGCGACGGTGTGGATCCACGACTACCAGCTCCAGCTGGTGCCGGCCATGCTCCGCGAGCTGCGCCCTGACCTGCGGATCGGGTTCTTCCTGCACATCCCGTTCCCGCCCGCGGAGCTGTTCCAGCAGCTGCCCTGGCGCCGTCAGATCCTCGAGGGCCTGCTCGGCGCGGACCTCGTCGGCTTCCAGCGCCCCGGTGCCGCGCAGAACTTCGTGCGGCTGGTCCGCCAGCGGGTGGGCCACAAGACGCACCGCGACATGGTCTACCTCCCCGACGGCCGCACCGTGCTGGCGGGCGCCTTCCCGATCTCGATCGACTGCGCCGGCCTCGAGGAGCTCGCCCGCAGCGAGACCGTGCAGCAGCGGGTCAAGGAGCTCCGCGAGCAGCTCGGCAACCCCGAGAAGGTGCTGCTCGGCGTGGACCGGCTCGACTACACCAAGGGCATCTTCGCCCGGCTGCGTGCGTTCAGCGAGCTCCTCGCCGAGGGGCACCTCGATGTCGAGGAGGCGGTGTTCGTGCAGGTGGCCACGCCGTCACGGGAGCGGGTCGAGCAGTACCGCGTGCTCCGCGACGACATCGACCGGCTCGTCGGCCGCATCAACGGCGACCTCGGCCGGATCGGCCGCCCCGCGATCCACTACATGCACTCCTCCTACCCGCGTGAGGAGATGGCCGCGCTCTACCAGGTCGCGGACATCATGGTGGTCACGCCGCTGCGCGACGGCATGAACCTCGTCGCCAAGGAGTACGTCGCCTGCCGGTTCAACGACGACGGCGCGCTGGTGCTCTCGGAGTTCGCCGGGGCGGCCGACGAGCTGCGCCAGGCGTTCCTGATCAACCCCTACGACATCAACGGCATGAAGTCGACGATGCTCGAGGCGATCAACGCCAGGCCGAGGGACCTCCAGCGGCGGATGAAGGCGATGCGCAAGACGGTCTCGGAGCACGACGTGTCCGACTGGGCGTCGGGGTTCCTCGAGGCGCTGTCCCAGGAGCTCCCGGCCCACCACAAGACGCTGCGGCCGGCTCGCCGCAGCTGACCGTCGTACCGCTCCGCGCCGTTCTCAGCCCTGGGCGGTGGCCGACGCGGGGGCGGAGCCGCCCTCGGGCGCACCGGCCATCAGCGCGGTGATCGCGGCGGCGTCGCGGTCCGAGACCCGGCCCCAGCCTGGCTCGTACTCGTAGACCTCGCGCAGCGGCCTGGCCCAGTCGTGCCCGTGCAGTACGTCGATGTCGTCGGCGTCGATCAGCGCCGGGTGCGCCACGCCGCACGACTCGGCCACCTTCAGCAGGTCCCGGCGCAGCGTCTTGATGTAGTTGGCCGCCCGGACCGACTTCAGGGCCGGGTCCAGGCCGTGGGAGAGCCACGGGTCCTGGGTGGCGACGCCGGTGGGGCACTTGTCCGTGTGGCACTTCTGGGCCTGGATGCAGCCGATCGACAGCATCGGCTCGCGGGCGATGTTGAGCAGGTCGCAGCCGAGCGCCATGGCCACGACCGCGTTGTCGGGCAGGCCGAGCTTGCCGCCGCCGATGAAGGTGATGTCGTCGGTCAGGCCGGCTTGCGCGAAGATCCGGTAGACCCGCGTGAACGCCACCCGGAACGGCAGGGACACCGAGTCGCTGAACACGAGCGGAGCCGCGCCGGTGCCGCCCTCCCCGCCGTCGACGGCGATGAAGTCCACGCCCCGGTCGCGAGGGGCCATCGCCGCGGCGAGGTCCTCCCAGAAGGTGAGGTCGCCGACCGCCGACTTGATGCCGACGGGCAGCCCGGTCTCGGCGGCGAGCAGCTCGACCCAGTCCAGCATGCTGTCCACGTCGTCGAACTCCGCGTGCCGGGACGGGCTGATGCAGTCGACGCCCTCGCGGATGCCGCGGATCTCCGCGATCTCCGGCGTGACCTTGGCGCCGGGAAGGTGGCCGCCGAGGCCGGGCTTCGCACCCTGGCTCAGCTTGATCTCGATCGCCTTGACGGGTGCGGAGGCGACGAGGTCCTTGAGGCGCCGCAGGTCGAACCTGCCCTCCTCGTCGCGCACCCCGAAGTACGCCGTACCGATCTGGAGGACCAGGTCGCCGCCGTTGCGGTGGTAGGGCGACAGCCCGCCCTCGCCGGTGTTGTGCATGCAGCCGGCGAGCGCGGCGCCGCGGTTGAGCGCCTCGACCGCCGGCGCCGACAGGGAGCCGAAGCTCATCGCGGAGATGTTCACCAGCGAGGCCGGACGGAACGCGTGCCGACGACCACGCGGCCCGCCGAGCACCTTGGCCGAAGGCAGCGCCGTCTCCTCCCCCGCCCGGGGGTGGGACGGCGGCACGACGTCGGAGAAGGTCCGGTGCTTGATGATCGGGTAGCCCTCGGTGTGCTCGACGTCGTTGTCGGTGCCGAAGCCGAAGTAGTTGTTCTCGAGCTTCGACGACGCGTAGATCCAGCGCCGCTGGTCCCTGCTGAACGGGCGCTCGGAGTTGTTGTCGGTGACGATGTACTGCCGCAGCTCCGGCCCGATCGCCTCGAGCACGTAGCGGCCGTGGCCGAGGAGCGGGAAGTTCCGCAGCAGGGCGTGCTTCTTCTGCACCAGGTCGTAGGTGGCCAGTCCGGCGAGGGCCGCGACGGGCGCCGACTTCAGGGCACGGGACCATCTCATGCCACCCGTTGTACCCGCCCTGTGATGTTTACGCGGCGGTATCCTTCGCGCATGGATCTGATCCCCAAACCGGACCAGGTCGTCTCGGCGGCCAGCAACGTGGCCCACAAGATGTTGTACGGCGGTGTGGCCGACCTGCGTCCGATGCCCAGGACGCTGATCGACGACGGCATGCTCCGCGAGGTCTACCACTACCGGCCGCAGGGCCGGGTCAAGGAGTCGGGCGACCCCGTCCTCCTGGTCACCCCGCTCGCCGCTCCCGCCCTCTGCTTCGACCTCCGTCGCGGCTGCTCGTTCGTCGAGCACCTCGTGACCTCGGGGCGTCGCACGTACCTCGTCGAGTACGGCGAGATCTCCTTCGCCAACCGGACCCTCGGCATGGAGCACTGGGTCGACGAGGTGATCCCGGCGGCGATCCGCGAGGTGAGCGAGCACGCCGGCGGCCGGCCGGTCCACGTCGTGGGCTGGAGCCTCGGCGGGATCTTCTCGCTGCTCGTCGCCGCGGACCGCACGGACCTGCCGATCGCGTCGCTGACCGTCCTCGGCTCCCCGGTCGACGTCACCAAGGTCCCGCTGATGGCCCCGATCCGGCCGCTGCTCAACCTCACCGGACCCGAGGGCGGCGGGCTCGTGACCCAGCTCTACCGGGCGATGGGCGGCGCTCCCAAGCCGCTGGTCCGCCGGGCGTTCCAGCTGACCAGCTTCAACAAGCTCGTGACCAAGCCGCTCGCGATCGCTGTGAAGCTCGACGACACCGACTTCCTCGCGCAGATCGAGGCGGTCGACCGGTTCACCGCGAACATGACCGGCTACCCCGGGCGCAGCTTCGGCCAGATCTACCACCGGATGATCAAGGGCAACCAGCTCGCCACCGGCATCGTGCGCATGGACGGCAAGCGCGAGATCGCGCTCGCCGACATCACGGTGCCGATGCTGGTCTTCGCCGGCGAGAGCGACGGGATCGCGCCGGTCCGGTCGATCCGGCCGATGGTCGACCTGGTGCCCAACGCCGCGTCGGTGCGCTTCGAGATCGTCCCCGGGGGCCACCTCGGCATGCTGACCGGCCGCGCCGCCCGGACCACGACGTGGCGGATCATCGACGAGTTCCTCGACGAGCACGGCGCGGACGTCGACGCGCCGCAGGCGAAGCGAAGGCGGCTGCCAGGAAGGCCCCGGCGAAGAAGACGGCTGCCAAGAAGAGCGCCGCGAAGAAGCCAGTCGCAGCCAAGACGAGGAAGACCGCGACCAAGAAGAGCCGCCGCTCGTCCCGAGGCGATCGGCTCCAACCCGGCTCGCAGGTACGGCTCCGCGTCGTCGCGTTCCCTGGCCGCTCGCAAGTGACCTCGGCCGCGTCCACGATCGCCCCTGCCCCGGACTGGCGCCTCGCCGTCGTCCTGGTCGCCCTCGTGGCGATCGGGGTCGCCGCGTCGTACCTCGGCCGCCTCGAGGTGGAGCGCGAGACCGTCACCGCCAGCGTGCGCGCGGTCGTCCAGCTCGCGGTCATCTCGCTGGTGATCACGGCCGTGCTCGGGTCGCTGTGGCTCTCGGCTCTGTTCTCACTGGTGATGCTCGCGGTCGCGACCCGGACCTCCGCCAAGCGCATCGACGTCGACGGCACCGAGATGCTCTGGGTGGGCGGCGCGATCCTGGCCGGCGTGGTGCCCGTGCTGGTGCTCGTGCTCGGGTCGGGCGTGATCCCCTTCAACGGCGCCGGTCTGGTGCCGACCGCGGGGATCATCATCGGCAACACCATGACCGCCGCCACGCTGACCGGACGCCGCGCGTACGACGACCTGTCAGCGCAGTTCGGCAGCTACGAGGCCGGGCTCGCGATCGGCCTCGAGAGCAGGGACGCCGCCAACGAGGTGATCCAGCCCAGCGGCAAGGAGGCACTCACCCCGAACCTCGACAAGACCCGCACCGTGGGGCTTGTCACGCTGCCCGGTGCGTTCGTCGGGGTACTCCTCGGCGGCGGCACCCCGCTGGAGGCCGGCGCGGCACAGGTGCTGGTGCTCGTGGGCATCGTCGCCGCCCAGGCCGTGACCAGCGCGGTGCTGCTGCGGATGGTCGCCGACGCGCGCGTCGTGCGCGAGGACATGAAGGAGAGGTACCCACGGTGAGGTCCCGCGGTCGTGGTCGGCTGCTCGGCGGCGTGCTCGCCGGCGTCCTGCTGCTCGGAGCCTGCTCGTCCGCCGCTGACTCGGTGGACTCCGTCGACGACCTCGAGCGCCGGGCCGAGGACCTCGCCGAGGCGTCACCGGCGCCGTTCGAGAGGTACGTCGCCCTCGGTGACTCGTTCACCGCCGCGCCGCTCGTGCCGACCACCGACCTCGCCGACGGCTGCTTCCGCTCCGACAGCAACTACCCGTCGCTCGTGGCCGAGCAGCTCGACATCGCCGAGCTCGTCGACGTCTCCTGCAGCGGCGCGGAGACACGCGACCTGGTCCGCCGCCAGTCGACCGTCCGCGACGCCACGGTCCCGCCCCAGCTGAAGGCCCTCGACCCGAGCACCGACCTCGTGACGCTGGGCATCGGCGGCAACGACTTCGACCTCTTCCACACCCTGGTGTCCACGTGCACCGAGACCGGGCGCCGGGACTCCACCGGGTCCCCCTGCGCCGACGAGCTCGAACGGCGCGGGGTCGACCTCGTCGCCCGCACCGACGAGATCAGCGACCGGGTGGCGCAGGCCGTGGAGCGGGTCCGTCGTCGTGCCCCCGAGGCGACCGTGGTCCTCGTCGGCTACCTGAGGCTCGCGCCCTCGGACGGCCGGTGCCGCGACCTGCCGTTCGCCGGGGGCGACTACGAGTACGGCGCCCGGGTGTCTCAGGCCCTCAACGCGGCGCTGGAGCGGGCTGCCCGTCGTACCGGCGTCGGCTTCGTCGACATGCACGCCGCGTCTGAGGGCCACGACGTGTGCTCCGACGAGCCGTGGGTCAACGGGCAGACAACGGTGGAGGGAGAGGCGCTCGCCTACCACCCGTTCGCGGAGGGCATGGAAGCCGTCGCGGACGAGGTCGTCGGCGCGCTCTCCGAGTAGTACGTCACCGGCGGCGAGGGGGCCGTTCACACGCGGGCCAGTGCGCGTTCGAGGGGGCGAGGCAGGCGCCCCAGGTCCAGGCGGTCGACGAGCAGCTCCGCATAGCGGGACTTTCGACCGGACCGGCTGCCGAGGAACCGGCGCAGCTGCTGCTGGGGTTCACGGCCGCGCTGAGCGGGCTGCCTCTGAAGGCTGCGGAGGGACCTCAGCTCCCCCTCGGCCGCGACCACCTCTTCCACGCGGTCGACCCCCAGCGCCCGGATGAGCTCGTCCTCGAGGTCCTCGACGCACACGAAGAAGCCGAGCCTCTCCATGTCAGCACGGCTCAGGTCGCGACCGAGTCCGGCGACCTCGAGCGCGCGGAGGAAGTACCTCTCCTCACCCGAGTCGCACAGGCCGGCGACCTCGAGGCCGAGGCCGTGCGGGCCGAGGTACTCGAGGTAGTGCCTGATGTTCGTCGCCCCACCCATCGGCACCACCACGACCCGCTCCGCCTCCAGGTCGCGACCACAGCGCCGGGCCAGCGCCTCGACCGCACAACGGTCGGAGCCTCCTTCGACCAGGATCACCGCCTTGGCACCTGCGCCCGCGTGCATGAGCTCCGCCTAGGGGCGCCAGGTGGCGTACCTGGCCAGCTGACCCATGGCGGACTTCGGCGGCGCGACCTTGAGCAGCCGGTTGCGCACCGAGACCGCGAGAGGGTTGGTCAGCTGTTGGCCGAGCCGGCCGCTGAGCCGCGACATCCGGGCCACCTCCCGAGTGCGCGGTCGGCGGACCCGGTCGTACTCCGCGAGCGCCTCGTCGACGTCGCCCTCGTCGAGCAGGTCGCCGAGCACCACCGCGTCCTCGATGGCCTGACAGGCACCCTGTCCGAGGTGCGGCGTCATCGCATGAGCGGCGTCGCCGAGCAGCGCCACGCGGCGGTGGACGTAGGTGTCCGGCCCGGGGCGCAGGTGGAAGAGGTCGTTGCGTAGCACCGAATCGGCAGGCGTGGCGTCCAGGAGCCGCGGTATCGGGTCGTGCCAGTGCCCGAAGATGCGGCGGACCTCGGCCATCTCGTCGTCCGACCACCGCCCGGCCGGCGCGTTGACCGCACCGAACCAGTAGACCCGGCCGTCCCCGAGCTCGACGGCGCCGAACTCCTCGCCCCTGCCCCACGAGATCCCGCTGACCAGCTCCTCCGGCCACGGCTCGGGCGTCACGGCCCGCCAGGCGGTGATGCCCGTGTAGCGGACCCGGCCGGGGTTCTTCCACAGCTGGCGGCGGGTGCGGCTGTTGATGCCGTCGGCGGCCACCACGAGGTCGCCGCGGACCTCGTGGTGGTGACCGCCGCTGCGGTAGGCGACGGACACCGGCACGTCGGGGTACACGTCGACCACCTCGGCCCCGGCGACCAGTGCCTCCTCGGGAAGGGCCGCGCGCAGCAGGTCCACGAGGACCGCGCGGTGGATACCGACAGCGGTGACCCCGAACTCCTCCTCGAGCTGCCCCGCGGGGATGCGCGTCAACCAGGCGCCGTCGGGGATCCGCGTGCCTGCCGGCCCGCTGATGCTGCCGGTGGCACGGACGGCATCCCCGACGCCGATCGCGTCGAGCGCCGCCAGCGCGTTGGACCACAGGGTCAGCCCGGCGCCCACCTCGGTGAACTCCGGGGCCTGCTCGAGGACGGTCACCCGCCAGCCGTGGCTCACGAGGGAGACCGCCGCGGTCAGGCCGCCGATCCCCCCACCTACGACCACCGCGGTGCGCGTCATGCCTCCACGGTAGTCCCGGCCGATCCAGCCGATGCCGCGATCGCCGTACCGCGTCCGACCTGTGTAGGTTCTGGCGTCATGAGTGCACTTGCGGGCCTGGTCGACCGGGAGCTCGTGGCGGCCGACTGGGCCGATGCGCTTGCCCCCGTCGACGACGTGATCACGCGGATGGGGGCGTTCCTGCGGGCCGAGGTCACCGCCGGCCGGACCTATCTCCCGGCGGGCGAGCGGGTCCTCCGGGCCTTCCAGCGGCCGCTGTCCGACGTACGCGTGCTCGTCGTCGGCCAGGACCCGTACCCCACGCCGGGGCACGCCGTCGGGCTGTCGTTCTCGGTGGGGCCCGACGTGCGGCCCGCTGCCACGCAGCCTGGCCAACATCTTCAAGGAGCTGTACGACGATCTCGGGATCGGCCCTCCCAGCAACGGCGACCTCACGCCGTGGGCCGACCAGGGCGTGCTGCTGCTCAACAGGGTGCTCACCGTCGCGCCCGGGGCCGCCGGGTCACACCGCGGGCGCGGTTGGGAGGCGGTGACGGAGCGGGCGATCACGGCGCTCGCCGAGCGCGGCGGGCCGATGGCGGCGATCCTCTGGGGCAGGGACGCGCAGAGCCTCAAACCCATGCTGGGCGGGATCCCCTGGGTCGAGTCGGCACACCCCAGCCCCCTGTCCGCGTCGAGGGGCTTCTTCGGGTCACGGCCCTTCAGCCGGGTCAACGACCTCCTGGTGCGTCAGGGTGGTTCGCCCGTGGACTGGCGACTCTCCTAGGCCTGACGCGCGCCCGTCGTCACGTGACGGTGCGGAGGCCGGCCTTCTCGATCCGATCGACGATGTGGCCGGCGACCCGCTCGAGCGCGGCGACGTCCTCGGGGTCGAGCCCGTCGAACACGAGTGAGCGCACCGTCTCCACGTGCCCCGGAGCCGCGGCGACGAGCACCTCCCAGCCGTCCTCGGTGAGCCTGGCCATGGTGACCCGGCGGCTGTCCGGGCAGGGGAACCGCTCGACCCAGCCACGCTGCTCGAGCTTCTTCACGACGTGGGAGAGCCTGGACAGCGAGGCGTTGACCTTGCCCGCGAGCTCGCTCATGCGCAGGGTCCGGTCGTCGGCCTCGGAAAGCATCGCCAGGCACAGGTAGTCGAAGTGCGTCATGTCGGAGTCGCGCTGCAGCTGCGAGTCCAGGGCGGGGGCGAGCTTCAGCATGACCCCGGCCAGCCGCAGCCAGGCCCGGAGCTCGTCGGAGTCGAGCCAGCGTGTGTCGGTCATGGGAACATCATACGGAATACTTGAACCTTCAACTCTGTTCCGCTAGCGTAGACCCCGAGACCACAGCCCTGGAGAACCGATGACCACCCTGCACGACGGCCGGATGCCCGCCCTCTACATCGGACACGGCGCACCCCCGCTGCTCGACGACCCGGTGTGGAGCGGCCAGCTGGCGGCGTGGGCCGGCGACCTGCCCCGCCCCAAGGCGGTGCTGATCGTCTCCGCCCACTGGGAGTCCGCCCCGGTCAGCCTCTCCGCCACGGCCTCGGGAACCCCGTTGATCTACGACTTCGGGGGCTTCGCGCCCAAGTACTACAACGAGACCTACGTGACCCCGGACGCCTCCGCGCTCGCGGCCCGGGTGGCGGCGATGATGCCGGACACCGAGCCGGTGCACCAGCACGCCGGCCGCGGGCTCGACCACGGCGCCTGGGTGCCGATGAAGATCATGTTCCCGGCCGGCGACGTGCCCGTCCTGCAGATGTCGCTGCCCACCCAGGACCCGGTCAAGCTGCTCGAGCTCGGCCGCCGGCTGCAGCCGCTGCGCGACGAGGGCGTGCTGGTGATCGGCTCGGGCTTCCTGACCCACGGGCTGCCGTTCCTCAAGGAGTTCCGGATCGAGGCGGCCGCACCCGGCTGGTCCACCGAGTTCGACGCCTGGGCCGCCGAGGCCCTGGCCCGGGGCGACGTCGACGAGCTCGCGGCCTACCGCGACCGGGCTCCCGGCATGCCGTACGCGCACCCGACCGTCGAGCACTTCACGCCGCTGTTCATCACGCTCGGCGCGGCCACCACGCCGGACGCCCCGGGCGAGCAGCGCATCGACGGCTACTGGATGGGCCTGTCCAAGCGCTCCCTCCAGGTCGCCTGACCGTCTGCGGGGCCCTTGGCGCGCCAAGTGGGCAGAGATTGCGACTGTTCGTCCTCCCGGACGACGATCTCTGCCCACTTGCGCCGATGGAGCCTCCATGTCCACAGGTCCGCGGTCGGAAGATGCATCTGCCACGCCGGCCGGCGGATCCTCGGCGACGTGAACGATCACGACGCGCACGGACCGGACGTCGTCGTGGGCCATCGCCGCGGCCAACGATGGCGATCTGTCGGCCACGGTCTGCACCGCCGGCTGCCACCTGGAGAAACGGGTCCGGGTGCCGACCTGCTCGCCGACCTCCGCGCCTGGCAGGAGCTGCTGCCGCCCTCGGCCGCGTTCACCCACCTCACGGCAGCACAGGTGCACGGGGTGTGGCTCCCACCTCTGCCGGCGGGCATGCCGGTCTTCGTGTGCATGCCCAAGGGTGAGGAGCGTCCGAGGCGACCCCAGCTCCGAGTCTCGAGGTTGACCGGACCGGTGTCGGTCCGGACGGTCGGAGGGCTGAGGCTCGCGTCGGCGCCCGAGACGATGCTCGCGTGCGCCCGTGACCTGTGCACGCTCGACGCGACGGTCCTGCTGGACTCCGCCCGACGGCTCGGCTTGTTCAGTCCGGCCGCCCTGACAGCCACGGCTGCCCCTCGACGCCGCGGCGCCCCGGCACTCAAGCGCGCATTCGCCTGGTCGGACGCTCGCTCCGAGTCACCGTGGGAGTCGGTCCTGAGGGTCTTCCACGTGATGTGCGGGGTCGACGTGGAGCCGCAGCACGAGGTCTACGACGAGCACGGCGGGTTCGTGGCCCGCGGCGACCTGTGGCTCCGCGGGACCACGACGCTCCATGAGTACGACGGAGGGGTCCACCGGGACCGTCGTACCCACGTCAACGACCTGGCCAGGGAGCGACGACTGGCCAACCTGGGCTGGACCCGTCGCGGCTACACCTCGCGCGACCTCCTCGAACGGCCGGACGGCATCCTCCGCGAGATCGACGCCAGCCTGGGCCGTCCTCACGACCGCACCCGACTCGACGACTGGTGGCGCCTGCTGGACGACTCGCTCTTCACGCCGCGCGGACGCAGACGACTGGCCGCGCGATGGCGACTCGACGCCTCCTGAGGCGGGAAGTGGGCACAGGTTGCAGCCTGAGACGGCCGAGACGTGCAACCTGCGCCCACTTGTGCGGCTCGTGCCCTAGCGGATGCGGGTCTTGCGCATGATCGCCAGCGACTTCAGCGTCGTCGCGGCGTGCTTCTCGTAGGTCGTGCCGGGCGGGAGACCCATGACCTGCTTCTTGACCACCGCGAGGTTCTGCACGTCGGTGTACTTCAGCAGCCCGTTGTCGCCGTGACGCGCCCCGACACCGGACTGCTTCACGCCGCCGGAGGGCGTGCCCTTCGAGGCGTAGGCGGCGGCGAAGCCCTCGTTGACGTTCACGTTGCCGGCCTGCAGCTGGAGCGCGACCTCCTGGGCGCGCTCGAGGTCTGAGCCGAAGACGCTCGCGTTGAGGCCGTAGTCGGTGTCGTTCGCCAGCGCGATCGCCTCCGACACGGTCCGGTAGGGGTGCAGCGCGACGACCGGGCCGAAGGTCTCACACGTGCCGGCCAGCATGTCCTTGGTGACCCCGGTCAGCACGGTCGGCTCGTAGAAGGCAGGCCCGATGTCCGGACGCGCCCGGCCGCCGGTCAGCACCGTGGCACCGCGCTCCCGGGCGTCCTCGACGTGCGAGGCGACCCGGTCCTTGTGGTCGACCGAGATCAGCGATCCCATCTCGGGCTCGAAGTCGTACGACGCACCGAGCTTGATCTTCTTGGTGGCGTCGAGGAAACGCCGCGTGAAGTCCTCGAACATCGACTCGTGCACGTAGATCCGCTCGATGTGCATGCACACCTGGCCGGTGTTGCGGAACACGCCCTCGATGATCCCGGGCATCATCTCGTCGAGGTCGGTGTCGTCCAGGACGATCATCGGGTTCTTGCCGCCGAGCTCGAGCGTGGCCCCGATGAGGTTCTCGCCCGCCCGCCGGCCGATGAACCGGCCGGTGGCGGTGGAGCCGGTGAACATCACGAAGTTCGCGCCGTCGATGACCGGCGGGCCGGCGACCGGACCCTCGCCGCAGACGACCTGGAACAGCCCGCGGGGCAGGCCGGCTTCGTAGAGCAGCGAGACGCCGTAGAGCGGGCTGAGCGCGGTCTTGTTGTCCGGCTTGAGCACGATGCCGTTACCGGCCATCAGCGCAGGCACCGCGTCGGAGAGGCCGGTGGCGAACGGGAAGTTCCACGGCGCGATGATCCCGACGACTCCCTTGGGCTGCCGGATCTCGGTGGACGTGGTCACCACGGGCACCGGGCCGCCGCGACGGACCGGCTTGAGCAGCTTCGGCGCGCGCTTCAGGTAGTGGCTGATCACCATCGGGACGTCGCAGGTCTCCTCGAAGGCCATGCGCCGCGCCTTGCCGCTCTCGGCCTGGATCAGGTCGACGATCGTCTCGTTGCGCTCGAGCAGCAGCCGGTGGAACTTCTTGAAGACCTTCATCCGCTTCGCCACCGGCCACGACGCCCACTCGGACTGGGCGCGGCGGGACTCGGCGAAGGCCCTCTCGATGTCCGCCTCGCTCGACTGCGGCAGCGCGGTGATGACCTCGCCGGTGTAGACCTCGGTCATCTTGTACGTGTCGCCGCCGGACGAGGCGACGAGCCCGGTCAGCCGCGAGAGCAGGTCGTCGGTGATGCTGGCAGGCAGGCTCATGCGATGCGCTCCTTGTCCGCACCGGGCGCGCTGTGTGCGACGCGGTTCTCGTAGTCCTGGCGGGCGGGCGAGGAGATGGCGTCCAGCGCCGCGCGCTCACCGCCGAGCACCTTGTTCAGCCACTCCCCGACCCGGCGCGGCACCAGGGCCCCGGTCTTGGTCGCGGTGCCCAGGCTCTTGGGGACGTAGACGTCGGGCCGCGGGAACTTCAGCGCGTCGACCACCGCTGCGGCGACCTGCTCCGGCGTCACCGGCGAGACGCCCTTGTTGTCCTTGAGGCCCTTCGACAGCTCGGTGCGCACGATCGCCGGGTGCACCGCGGTGATGGCGATCGGGGTCTTGTCGGCCTTGAACTCGATGTGCAGGGCGTTGGAGAAGCCGGACACCGCGTGCTTGGTGCCGGTGTACGTCGCACCGCCGGCGACCGGGACCCGGCCCGCGGCCGAGGAGATGTTGACGATGTGGCCCTGCCCACCGCGCTGCTTCATCCGCCGTACGGCCTCCTTGGTGCCGTGGATGACCGCGAGCACGTTGACGGCGACCTGGGCGTACGTCGACGCCTCGGACTCGTCCTCGATCCGGTTCAGCGGCATGATCCCGGCGTTGTTCACGAGTACGTCGATCGGCCCGAGCTCGCGCTCGACCTGGTCGAGGAAAGCGGTGTAGCCCGGACGGTCGGTGACGTCGAGGGCGAGCCCGATCGCCGTGCCTCCGAGGCCCGCAGCGGTCTCCTTGGCCAGTGCCTCGTCGAGGTCTCCGATCGCGATGACGGCGCCCTCACGGGAGAGGTGGGCCGCCGTGGCCGCACCGATCCCCCGGCCGCCGCCGGTGATGACGACGACCTTGCCTGCAAGGTTTCGTGGTTGACGGGCCATGGGCACTCCTCAGATGTCGCTGCGTGTGTCGCCGGTCACCCTCCCGCGACAACTGTAACGCGTTCTAGTTTCGTCGTGAAGTACTCGGGTCAGGAGGAGGTCATCAGCTCCGCACACCGCTCACCGATCATCATCGCCGGGGCGTTGGTGTTGCCGCCGACGATGCTCGGCATGATCGACGCGTCCGCGACGCGGAGCCCCTCGACGCCGCGGACACGCAGCTCGGGGTCGACGACGGCCCGGTCGTCGACGCCCATCCGGCAGCTGCCGACGGGGTGGTAGACCGTCGTCGCGCGGTTCGGCAGCTCACGGGCGAGCGAGGCGTCGTCGGGGAAGTCGCGGCCGGGGTTGAGCTCGGCACTGACACCGGCCGACACCAGGCGGTTGGCCATGGTCTCGCGGACGAGGCGCATGCCCTCGAGCAGCAGGTCCCGGTCGGACCGCTCCGTCAGGTAGCCGGGGTCGATCAGGGGCGCCGCGGTCGGGTCGGCGGAGGTCAGCCGGATCGTGCCGCGGCTCTGGGGGTAGATCAGCGTGGGCATGATCGTCAGCGCCGGCGCCGGGTCGACCGTGTGCCGGACCGGCGCATCCTGGTTGGGGAACGGGTAGGACCACGGCAGCGCGTGGATCTGGATGTCGGGCACGTCGGAGCCCTGCGACGAGTGCACGAACCCGACCGCCTCGAACACCGTGCGCGCCATCCAGGTGTTGCCGCGGAGCGCCTCCTCGACCATGCCGCGGGCGAAGTAGGCCGCGCTGCTCCTGTTGCGGGCGCCCTTCATGACGTACGTCATCGGCACGAACATGTGGTCATGGAGGTTGTCGCCCACCGGCAGGTCGGCATGTACGTCGATGCCGTGCTGTCGCAGGTGAGCGGCGGGCCCGACACCCGAGAGCATGAGCACCTGGGGCGAGCTGTAGGCGCCCGCCGACACCACCACCTCGCGGTCGGCCCGGACCACGCGCTTGTGGCCGCCCTTGCCGAGGACCTCGACACCGACCGCCCGGCCGCCCTCGATCACCACACGGCTGACCGTCGCGCCGGTCTCGACGTGCAGGTTCGGCAGCCGGTGGCCGTCGAGGTAGGCGACCGAGGAGCTGTAGCGCAGGCCCTGGTGGGCGCTCTGCTGGAAGACGCTGACGCCCTCCTGCGACTTGCCGTTGTAGTCGTCGATCTTGGGGACGCCGGCGGTGTCGCTCAGCGCCTCCATGAACTCCAGGGTCGCCGGCGTGAGGTCCCGCTGGCGGGTGACCTTGACCGGGCCGTCGGCACCCCGGAGGTCGTCGCCGCCGCCCTCCCAGCTCTCCATGCGCTTGAAGCTGGGCAGCACGTCGTCGAAGCTCCAGCCCTGGTTGCCCTCCGCGGCCCAGTCGTCGTAGTTCTTGGCGTTGCCGCGGACGAAGAGCATCCCGTTGACCGAGCTCGATCCGCCGAGGACCTTGCCGCGGGTCTGCGGGATCTTGCGACCCAGAGCGTGCTCCTGGGGCGTCGTGTAGAAGCCCCAGTCGAGGCGCTTCTTGAGCTGCGGGATGTTGTGGAACACCGCGATCATGCCGGGCTTGCGGACGAACCGCGTGGAGTCGACCGGACCGGCCTCGAGCAGCAGCACGCTCGCGCCGGCGTCGGCCAGCCGGCGGGCCACGATGCATCCCGCGCTTCCAGCCCCGACGATGACGTAGTCGTACACGTCTCCAGCGCCCATCACGAACACCTCGATCACTCACGGCGGCCGGGCAGGCGAGTGCCACCCCGGATCGCTGGAACTGTAACGCGTTCTAGTTCGGCCGTACAGGGTTCCCCAGGCCGCGCCCACGCGGTGAGATTGGGCCATGACGCCGATGCTCCTCGCGCCGCTGCTGGTCCTCGCGGCGCTGCTGCTGCCTCCACCGAGCCCACCGGAGTCGGCCGACCTCGAGCAGGACACAGCGGATCGCGGCCACCGACGAGCCGCGCCGCTTCTGGGTCAAGGACGCGCGCCGCTACGACTCCCCGTGGTACGCCGGCGAGCGCCGCAAGATGATCAACTTCGGCTGCACGCGGGCCCCCTACTACGACCCCGACCCGCGGTGCACGAACGAGCGGGGCTTCCACCACGGCATCGACATCGCGATGCCGTGCGGCACCCGGCTGTTCGCGGGCCTGCGCGGCCGGGTCGTGGACCCGTCCTCGAGCGGCGCCCTCGGTGCGTCGTACGGGGCCAAGGCCTTCCGGATCCGCAACCAGCGGCACGACGTCGACATCGTGATCGCGCACGTTCGCAGGGTGTACGTCGCACCGGGCGACCGGGTGCGCCGGGGCCAGCTGATCGCGCGGGCCTCGGACGCGGGTGCGCCCGACGGCTGCCACCTGCACTTCGAGGTGCGGCCGAAACGTGCTGGGTACACCGCCGCGGTGCGCCCCCACGACTACCTGGGGCTGAGCCTGGACTGACGCGGCCCGGCGCCGGATGGGAGGATGCCGGGCGTGAAGAACATCCTGTCGATCCAGTCCCTGGTCGCCTACGGCCACGCCGGCAACAGCGCAGCGCTCTTCCCGCTGCAGCGGCTCGGCTTCGACGTGTGGCCGGTCATCACCGTGCACTTCTCGAACCACACCGGGTACGGCGAGGCGCGCGGCCCGCTGCTGACCTCGTCGGACATCGCCGAGGTGATCCGCGGCGTCGAGGACCGGGGCGCACTCGACCGCTGTGACGCGGTGCTCTCGGGCTACCAGGGTGCCGAGGAGGTCGGGTCGGTGATCCTCGACGCCGTCCGCAACGTCAAGGGGCGCAACCCCGACGCGATCTACTTCTGCGACCCGGTGATGGGCGACGTGGGGCGTGGGTTCTTCGTCCGGCCGGGCATCCCGGAGTTCATGCGCGACAAGGTCGTCCCGGCGGCCGACGTCATCACGCCGAACCAGTTCGAGCTGGGCTTCCTCGCCGGCACCGAGACGAGGACCCTCGACGAGGTCGTGCAGGCTGCCGACTTCGTGCGGTCCACCGGGCCCGGCATCGTGCTGGTCACCAGCGTGATCACCGAGGAGACGCCCGAGGACAGCCTCGACATGGTGGCGGTGTCCGACGAGGGCGCCTGGATCGTGCGCACTCCCCGCCTGCCGATCAACCCCCCGGGCGCCGGCGACCTCACCTCGGCGGTGTTCCTCGCGAACGTCCTCGACGGCCACGACCTGCCGACGGCGCTGGCCCGCACCACGTCGTCGGTCTACGCCGTCATGGAGGCGACCGCCGAGGCAGACACGAGGGAGATGCGGATCGTGGCCAGCCAGGACGCGCTCGCCGCGCCGGCGATGCAGTTCGAGGTCAACCGCGTGAGTGACACTTCTCCGAGTCGCGATAGCTGATCCGGTCACCGCGCATGAAGAAGGCGCGGACCGAGCTGTTGTCCTTCTCGTCGGTCTCGAGCAGCTGGTCCTGCGGGTCGACCTTGATCCGCAGGCAGTAGAGCCCGTCCCCCATGCGGCGGGGCAGCTTGATGGCCTGGCCCGCGAGGTAGGACTGGTAGACGTCGACCCAGCCGACGGAGATGCCCTGGGGGCTGTTGCGCGAGCAGGCGCCGTACCGCTCCGCGTAGTTGAACTCGCCCATGTGCGCCGGCACCCGGCGGCTGTCTCGGAGGCAGAAGCTCATCTTCCGCTGGGCCACCTTGACGAGCTCAGGCTGCTTCGCCTTCGCGATCGTGTAGCGGGAGGCGGCCTCGAAGTGCCAGTGGTCGTGGTACGGATGGAACAGCATGCAGCCCGCCGACCGGCGAGCGGTCTCGGTGTCGACGTCGACGTCGTAGCGGCCGTTGCCGTTGACGTCTCGGTACATGAACTGGCTCGAGTGCTGCTTGCCGTCGGGGCACTTCTTCAGCCGGTTCGGTCGGACCTCGATCGGCCCGTCCCCCACACTGGCGAGGCCGGACTCGAAGCGCAGCTTCCGCTCGGTGCCGTTGCGGACGATGTGGAGGTCGGCGGCACGCAGCACGCGGAGGTTCGGGAGCAGGCGCTCGTCGGGCTCGGCCGCACCGTCCCCGGGGTCCTCCGCCGTCGCCGGGGCCGCCGTGAGCAGCGCTGCGACGAGTACGCCGAGCACGCCGGACAGTAGAAGGGTCAGGGCTGTTCTCGGACGCTGGACCACAGCTCTCCCCGCTTTGTCCCTCGGCAGATGGTGATCGCACCTTATGCGCAGTGCTTTACTTCGCGAAACACCTCGCCCGGACACGCTGCGGGGCCGCCCCGCTGGGAGGAACAGGACGGCCCACTCACACGGTTGCCCATCCGGGCCGGAGGCATGCGGAACGAGTCCTCTGAGACCCCTGTGAGTCACCGACCCGGGTGACCCCGTGTGACCCCTGCGACTCTTGAGCCGTTCCGCCACGGCGTCGCGCAGATCCACCTAGCCTTGTCGGGCAACCACGTCCACGGGGGAAACACCTTATGTACCTGGCACTTCGCCGCGCCTTCGTCATGCCCGTCCTCGCGCTCACGCTCGCCGCCGGGACCGTTCTCGCGAGCTCCCCGGCGCACGCCGCGGACAAGGACTGCGCCGACTTCGACTCGCAGAAGGCCGCGCAGATCTTCTTCCTCGAGAACGGCGGACCGGACTACGACCCGCACAACCTCGACGCCGACGGGGACGGCGTGGTCTGTGAGACGAACCCGGCGCCGTACTACTACGGCCTCTCGCTCCCCGACTCGGGCACGTCCACGAAGCCCAAGGTGCTCAAGCAGCGTGCCCGGGTGGTGAAGGTGGTCGACGGCGACACCCTCACGGTCCGTCTTGCCAGTGGGGTCCGCCGCAAGGTCCGGCTGATCGGGATCGACACTCCCGAGGTGTACGGCGGCGTCGAGTGCGGTGGCCGCAAGGCGTCCAGGTCGATGCGCCGGCTCACACCGAGGGGAACGCGCGTCGTACTCGTCTCCGACCCCACCCAGGACAAGGTCGATCGGTACGGCCGTCTGCTCCGCTACGTGATGAAGGCCGGCCGGGACATGAACCGGGCACAGGTCAACCGGGGCTGGGCGAGCGTGTACGTCTACAACGACAACCCCTTCAAGCGCGTCGACGGCTACCGGAAGTCGCAGCGCACCGCCAAGACCGATCCTCGCGGGATCTGGAAGCTCTGCGGCTGAGGCTGGAACAGCGGCCGCAGTCGAGAGACCCTGCTGTCATGAGCAAGCAATACGACTACAGGCAGCAGGTCCGGGTCCGGGGTACATGGGGTGCGCAGCGCGGGAGCGGGGCTGACCATGGACAGGGTTCGCAGCATCGCCGCGCTGGCAGTCGCGGTTCTGGTTCTGGCCGGCTGCGGCGACGGCAACGGAGGGGGCGTCGACGCCGGCGGCTGCCAGGAGGCCGTGTCGCGGGCTGCGGAGGCAGCGAACATGCCAGAGCGGAAGCAGCGACTGCAGCCCGCCTTCGAGGCCTGCGAGAACCTGGCCGAGTTCACCGCAGCGGTGGCGAGGTATCCGAAGGCCCTCGAGGACATCGATGTCGAGGCGTACGTGCGCGAGCAGTGCGAGAAGGTCGAGGCCCTTCGGGATGCTGCGCTGTGCGAGGCGCTGGGCTGACGGACAGCTCACCGGTTGTCAGCGGCCGTCCGGGAGCGCGACGAATTTTCCGGCCCCGGACCCTCGGTGCTCGGCACGCCTGCTGTCGCGACACCTGCCTGAGCGGACGTGCATGGTGGTGAGTTGCGGCTCCCGGTTGTCGAGCCCTCGGAAACTTGGCGAATCTCGTTGTGCACAAGGGGTTTCCGGTCGACCGAAAATGTCGGTGGTCGCCTCTAGCGTGGTTGGTATGCAGCAGGTGGAGGTGGACGAGCTCGACGCGGCCGGTGCGTTGGTCGCGTTCGGTGACCTGCGCGCGGCGTCAGGGACGCTCGCGGAGCGGGACATCTTCGTGCTGGCCGCGCACTTCGCGGACCTGTACGGCGTCGACGCCGACGCGCACGGCCGGCTGAGGTCGCTGCCGGGTGGGCAGCGGGCGCTGCCGCTGGGTGGGGACGGTGCGCCGTTGGTGTGGGAGTTCGCGGTCGCCGAGATCGCCGCCGAGCTGCACGATCACCACCGCCAACGCGCGGAGGTTGGTCGGGGACGCGCTCGCGGTCCGGCACCGGCTCCCGCGGTTGTGGGCGCGGGTGTACGCCGGGGCGGTGCCGTCGTGGCGGGCCCGGTTCGTCGCCAAGGCCACCCGGGACCTCACCCAGGCCCAGGCGATGCGGGTCGACGACCAGGTGGCGGACTACGCCGACGGCAGGTTGGCGTTCAAGCGGTTCGCGGACAAGGTCGCCGCGGAGGTGCTCGCCGCGGACCCCGACGCCGCCACCGAGCGGGAGCGCAAGGCCGCGGAGGAGGAGTTCGCGAAGGTCGGGCAGACCACCACCCATGGTCGCAAGACGTTGTACGTGAAGAGCTCGGCGGCGGAGATGACCCGGATCGACGCGACCATCTCCTACCTCGCCGAGGCGCTGCGGTACTTCGGCGACACCGACAACGAGGACCGCCGCCGCACCAAGGCGGTGCTGCTGCTGGCCAACCCGCTGCAGGCACTGCAGCTGATGCAGGCCCTGAAGACCGCCCGCTCCCACACCCAGCACCCCGGCACCGCCGGCGACGGTGACGGTGGCGACGCGGCCGGGCGGGGGTCGACGCCAGGGCTGTGGGGCGCCCGACGGTGACGCCCCGGCGACCCGAGCGGTGCCGGTGAGCCGCCGTGGGACGACGAGCACGACGGTCCCCGCCCCGACGACGCCGCGGACGACCCGCTCACCGACCTGTCCACTGGACGGCCTGGACGGGTTCGGAGACCTGCCCGACGACCCGCCCGACGGACTACCGCCCGACGACCTTGTCTGACGCGCTCGGCCGACCGCCCGACGAGCCGCCCGAGGACCTTCCGAGGCCGAGCCACCCGACGACGCGCCCGGGCCGAGCCACCGGGCGGTCCACCCGGACAGCGCGCCGGGAGCAGCCCCAGCGGGTCAGGACCGCCGGACGGTGTCCCGCCCGGCGAGGGGCCGCCGGGGTCGGCGGAGGCGTTCCTGAAACCGTTCTTCGCACCGTTCCACCCCGACCAGGTCCCACCCTGCTCCTGCCAGCGAGACCTGGACCTACGACCCGGCCACGCTGCTGCCGGTCGTCCACCTGTACCTCCACGTCCACCAGGACACCATCACCGCCGGCAACGGCGTGGCCCGCTGGGAGGGCGAGGGACCGATCAGCTGGGCCTACGTCCGCGACGTCCTCGGCCCCCAGGCCAGGTTCGTCATCAAGCCCGTGATCGACCCCGCCACCATGCCCGCGGTCGACGCCTACGAGATCCCCGAACGCCTCCGCGAGGGCCTGCACCTGCGCACCCCGTTCGACATCTTCCCCTACGCCTCCTCCACCAGCCGACGCAAACAGGTCGACCACAACCAGCCCTACGCGCCCGCCCAGAACGGTGGCGGCGAAGGCCAGACCGGGCTGCACAACCTCGGCGGCATGACCACCTTCCACCACCGGGTCAAGACCCACGGCGGCTGGAAGGTCGAGCAGCCCTTCCCCGGCATCTACGTGTGGATGAGCCCCCACGGGTCGGTGTTCGTCGTCGACAACACCGGCACCCGCCAGATCCGCCGCCCCCAGCCCACCGGCGAGACCCGGATCGACCTCGGCCAACCCGGCGAGAGCCCGATGACCGTCCGGTTCGCCCAGGTCATCCACGACTGGGCCGCCTGACCACGCTGCTCGCCCGAAGCCGCGAGACAAGCCACTGCCTCATCCGTGGTGTCGCTGCAGACCGATCCGAGATCGACCGGTGGCGATCACGCCCGCCCGGAGCCGCGTTGTACCTCAGGTCAGCCACGCACCTCTCCCTCACGCAAGAGGGAGGGTCAGGAGTCAGCCGAGGCAGGTCAGCAGGATCGACCAGAGACGCCGGCGGGGCGTCACTCGTGGCCGAAACGCCAGGCTTCAGCCGAAGTACGACACCCGAGTGGAGCCGAAATGGAGCCGACCGGGGGACTCGAACCCCCAACCCCCTAATTACAAGTTAGGTGCGCTGCCAGTTGCGCCAGGCCGGCCTGCACCCGAAGCGAAGGACCCGGGGTGCACGCGCCAATGTTAGTCGGCCGCATGTGCCCCTACGGTCCGGGGTACACCCAGGGCACCCAAACCAAGGAGGCAGTCTCATGGGTATGGACGACAAGCTGAAGCACTCTGCCGAAGGCGGCCTGGGCAAGGCCAAGGAGAAGGTCGGGGACGCCACTGACGACCAGTCGCTCAAGTCTGAGGGCAAGAAGGACAAGAGCAAGGCCGACCTCAAGCAGGCCGGCGAGAAGGTCAAGGACGCCTTCCGCAAGTAGGCATCTGTACGACCCTGACGGCGGCGCGGTTCCGATGGAACCGCGCCGCTCGTCGTTCGCCTGGGCTCAGGCAGCGAGGAAGTCCGTCACCGACCGCCTGATCCCGGACGCGTCCAGTCCGTGGGCCGCCGCATGCTCCTTCGGGCTGCCGTACCTGCGCAGCTCGTCGCGTCCGACGCCGAGCGCCAGCAGCCGGTGCGGTACGTCGATCAGCGCGGCGTTCACGCAGCGCGACGACGTGCCGGCGAGGTACGGCTCCACGAGCACCACCTCCGGCGTACCCAGCGTCGCCCTCAAGCCGGCCGCGTCGAAGGGCCGGACCGTGCTCGCGTAGAGCACCGAGACGTCCAGGTCGGCCACTGCGTCGAGGACCGGGTCGAGCATCGGGCCGACGGCCACCACCGTTGCGCCCGACCCACGGCGCACCGGGTGGAACCTCCCCGGCCGCAACGGGAACGCCCGGCTGTTCTGGGCCGAGGTCACCCGCACGTAGTCACGACCCGAGCCGGCCACGGCCAGACGTAGCGCCTCCTCGACCTCGTCGGCGTGCCCCGGCACGTGGATCGTCCAGTCCGGCAGCGTGTCCATGAGTGCGACGTCACCGGGCGACTGGTGGGTGCGTCCCCCGCCACTGATGTCGAAGGAGCCGCCGGAACCCACGAGCACCCCGCCCACGTCCTGGTGACTGAACCCCAGCTTGACCTGCTCGAAGGCACGCTCGACGAGGAACGACCCGAACGTGTGCACCATCGGGCGCATCCCGGTCATGGCCATCCCGGCACCCACGTTGACGAGCAGCTGCTCGCGGATGCCCACGTTGACCACGCGGTCGGGGTGGCGGCGCCGGACCTCACCGAAGTACTGGCCGGAGATCTCGGCGTAGACCAGCGCGACCGAGAGGTCCTCCTCGACGAGGTCGGCCGCGGTCTCGGCGAACGCGACCCGCGTGTCCCGCCTCATGAGGACTTCTCCTCGACGTGCGCGACGACGGCGGTGGGAGTGCCCCGCAGTGTCCGAGGGCGGCCCGAGCTCAGCGCATGGTGGAGCTGCCCGTGGTCGCGCCCGTCGACTCCCACGGTGCGCCAGCCCTCGGTGGCGAAAGCGCTCCTCGATCCGCCCGGGCACGGAGTACGACGAAGACCTGTTGTCGACCACCACGACCGTGAGCGACGCCAGGTCCAGCGCGGCCGCGAGCTCGATTGCCTCATGGTTGCTCCCTTCGTCCAGCTCCGCGTCACCGACAAGCACCACGACCCGCGAGTCGAGCCCCTGCGCCCGGAGGCCGAGCGCCGTCCCCACGGCGAGGGGAAGGCCGTGGCCGAGTGACCCGCTCGAGATCTCCACACCCGGCACCAGGGTGCGGTCCGGGTGGTGGCCGAGAGGCGAGTCGTACGACGCCCATCCGGCCAGCCAGTCGACGGGGAAGAACCCCTTCGCGGCGAGCACGGAGTAGTACGCCATCGGCCCGTGGCCCTTGGACAGGAGGAACCTGTCCCGAGCCGGGTCCGCCACGGACTCGGGCGAGATGTCGAGCACGGAGTCGTACAGCACCCAGAGCACGTCGAGGGTCGAGGTCGCGGCGGCCGAGTGCTTCTCGTCGCCGGTCATCAGGCTCATGAGGTGCCACAGGTCGGGATAGGTGTGCCGGGCCCCGGTTGCTGGCCGCATGTCGGTCGTAGTCATGCCGACGAGGATGCAAGTTCAAGTTGACTTGAAGTCAATGGAGTTATCCTGAGCGACATGGCGAGACGTGCAGCTCACCTCACCATCGGCCAGCTCTCCGAGCGTTCCGGGGTCGCCACGTCGGCGCTGCGCTACTACGAGTCGCGCGGGCTGATCAGGTCCGAGCGCACCGCGGGCAACCAGCGTCGCTACGCCCAGCCGGAGCTGCGGCGCGTCGCCTTCATCCGCTCGGCGCAACGGGTCGGCCTCACCCTGGAAGAGGTCGAGGAGGCCCTCGCCACGCTGCCCTCCGGCCGGACACCGACCAAGGCCGACTGGTCACGGCTCTCGCGCACGTGGCGGCCCCGGATCGACGAGCAGATCGCCCGGCTCGAGCGGCTCCGGGAGAGGCTCGACGGCTGCATCGGCTGCGGCTGCCTGAGCCTCCGCACCTGCGCCCTCCAGAACCCCGACGACTTCGCCGCCCCACGTGGCCCCGGAGCGGTCTACCTCGACCCTGCCAAGGACCGTCGCGGCTAGGGTGGCCCCATGCCGTTGCGCATCGTGGCCTCCAAGCCGGACCCGGCTCTCGTCACACTGCCGTGGCACCTGCCGCTGGAGGAGTGGACCGACGAGGTCGTGGTCCCGCTGCCCCGCGGCATCTCGCGCCACATCGTTCGGATCGTCCGCCTCGGCACCGAGGTCTACGCGGTCAAGGAGACGCGCGAACCGATCGCGTTCCGGGAGTACCGCATGCTCCGCGACCTCCGCCGTCTCGACCTGCCGACGGTGGAGCCGGTCGCCGTGATCGCCGGGCGCGAGGCGAAGAACGGCGAGGAGATCGAGCCGGCGCTGGTCACCCGCCACCTGAGGTACTCCCTCCCCTACCGCTCGTTGTTCTCCCACGGCCTCCGCGCGGACAGCCTGCCGAAGCTCATCGACGCGCTCGCGGTGCTCCTGGTCAGGCTGCACCTGGCCGGGTTCTTCTGGGGCGACGTGTCGCTCTCCAACGTGCTGTTCCGGCGGAGCGCCGGCGAGTTCACCGCCTACCTCGTCGACGCCGAGACCGGCGAGCTGCACGAGCAGCTGAGTCGGGGCCAGCGCGCTCACGACCTCGAGGTCGCCTACGTCAACCTGTTCGGCGAGCTCCTCGACCTCCAGGCGGGCGGGCTGCTCGACGAGGACGTCGACGCGCACGCGATCGTCGACCTCGTCGAGGAGCGCTACACCACGCTGTGGGACGAGCTCACCGGGATCGAGGAGTTCGACGCGTCGGAGATGTGGCGCATCGAGCAGCGCGTCGAGCGCCTCAACCAGCTCGGCTTCGACGTCGACGAGCTCGACATCGTCACCGACTGGTCCGGCTCGACCGTGCGGCTGCAGCCGAAGGTGGTCGAGGCCGGCCACCACTCACGGGAGCTGCAGAGCCTCACCGGGTTCGACGTCGAGGACAACCAGGCACGGCGCCTGCTCAACGACCTCGCGTCCTACACGGCGAACCACGACCTCGGTGGCGAGGACCGGGTCCTCGTCGCCCAGCGCTGGATGACCGAGATCTACCAGCCGATCATCGCGATGGTCCCCAAGGAGCTGCGCGGCAAGCTCGAGCCGGCGGAGATCTTCCACGAGATCCTCGAGCACCGCTGGTTCCTCTCGGAGCGAGCCGGCCACGAGATCGACATCTTCGCCTCGGCCCGCGACTACATCGACTCCGTCCTCGCGCACCGCCCCTACGAGGCGGTCACCGCCAGCGACGACCCGGACCGTCTGCTGCCCCCGGCACAGGGCTGACCCGCGCCGGGGACCGTGGCGACGGTCAGACCCGGTCCGGCTTGCAGAGCCGGCAGGCCGTGAGCCCTGCGGCGTCGGGCCCGGCGGCCCGCAGGTCGTCACGCGCGGCGATCAGGGCGCAGTCGGCGCGGTGCACCGTCGTACCCTCCCCCGCGACCACGAGCACGGCACCCGGGTCGCGCTCGGCAGCCGGGGTCAGCGCGGCAGCGCTCGCGCCGGCCGCGCTGCGGGAGACCACGTCGGCCAGCACGAGCAGCGTGTCGGACAGCCGCTTCGCCGAGTCCCGCTGGTCGGCCGCGATCCGGGCCAGCCACGCGCCGAAGTACAGGAACCCGCCGCAGAACGTCAGGCCCAGCCCGAGCAGGCCGCCGGAGACCAGGTAGGAGAGCTGGTCATAGGCGTACGGCGTGTGCGCGGCGCCGTACCAGCCGAGGATGATCACGACGAGACCGAGCGGCAGCAGCACCGCACCGGCCACGAACAGCACCACCTGGAGGATCCGGTAGCCGTTGTTCCTCAGCGGCGCCGACCCGTCGGAGGACTGCGTCCGGGCCTGCGCCCGGGGCATGACGTGCGCGGTGGTCGTCTGTGTGGTCATCGATCAAGCCCTTCTCAGGTCGGGTACGCCGGTCTCGAGGCCGTGCGTGCAGCTGCCCGCACCGCCGAGGACGAGACCGCCGATCTTCTGCAGCCACCAGCCGACGCCGGCGGCGAGGATGAGCCCACCCACCGTCAGCGCGCCAGGGATGCTGGCCAGCGGCGGGAGCCCCGAGGACATCGGTTCGGCAGCGAGTGCGCCGACCTCACCGGCGTCGCCGGCCGCGGCCGCCTCACCGAGTGCCGGAGCCGCACCCGCTGCGGTGACCCCCGTGCCCCCGGTGCTGCCGCTGACCGGAGGCGCGGCGGCGCCCGCGAGGTCGCCGGCGTCGACGGTGGGCAGGTCACCGAGGTCGAACTCCATCATCGGAACGGTCGTCGTCTCGGCCGCGGCGTTGCCCGCCGTGATCACGAACTTCGGCGAGAGCTGAGTCGCCGCACCGAGCAGGCTCTTGAGCTCCTCGAGCCCCTCCTCGTCGGGGATGTTCTTGATGATCTCGTCGAACGGCACGTCGTTGAGGTAGGACCGCAGCGGCGTGGTGTCGATGATGACCCGCAGGCCCTCGAACACCGCCGACGACTCGTCGCCCTTGGCGGACTGCTGCGGCTTGGGAAGCACGAGCTTCACGCCGAGCTGCTCCAGCGCCTTGGCCGGGTCACCCGACAGGTCCGGGAGAGGGTTCTTCTCGCCGGCCACCTCGACACCGTCACGGCTGATCGTGATCGGCGTGCCTGCGAGCTCGAGCCCGGTGATCCTCGTGACGCCCGACGACGTCGGCTTCTTCCCGTCGGCGGTCGTCTCCGTGCGGACGGTGACGGAGTCCGCGGTGATGATCCCGCTGAGCAGCGAGAGGTTGCCGATCTTGCTGACGGCGACCGACCTGACCGACTTGCCGAGGTTCTCGGTGTGCGCGTCGCTGACCAGGCCGTCGAAGTCGACCACCGACGGTGAGCTGCGCCGGGAGCTGGCACTGCGACTCGGGCTTCTCCTCGGCGGCGGCCACGCGGTCCTTGCCGGTGATCGCGGCACCGAGCGCGCCCAGCGGGTCGACCGGGATCTCGGGCAGCTTCGGCACCTCGCCGCCCGGCTCGTCACCGCCGGGCTGGTCACCGCCCTCGTCCTCCTTGCCCTCGGAGACGTCGCAGTTGGTCGACCACCCGACCGTGGACCGGACGTCCTTGGCGTCCGCGCTCGTGCGCATGAGCGAGCCGGGCACCGGCTCGTCGCTCTGCTCGCTCGGCTCGCCCGGCGTCTGGGAGTTCACCTGGATGGGGTAGCCGTCCTTGCACAGGCCGGTCTCGCCCAGCCCGAGCTGCTCCACGAACGTCTTGCAGCCCTGACCGACCGGGTCACCCGGCCACGCCCAGCTGGCCACGCCCTTGCCGGTGGGGCCACTGGCCGACTCGACCTTGGTGTAGGCCAGCTCCACCTCTGCCTGCGGCTCGGCCGGGATCGGCAGGACCGGCTCGTAGATCTCGATCTTCAGCGGCGTCGCGGTGGCCTCGGCCGAGTAGCCACCGAACGCCGGCTCCGCGGGCTTCGCCTGGACGGCAGGGACGGGGACAGCGGTGCCCACCACGCCGGCGGCCAGACAGGCCAGGACCCAGGACCGGATCGGGTGTCTCATGCTGCTCCTCCAAGGATGACGTCGGACATCTTCGCGTTGATCTCGTCGGGCTCACCGGTGGCCACGATCCGCCCCCCGGTCATCACTGCCGCGTAGTCGGAGACTCTCAGCGCCGTACGCGCGAACTGCTCCACCACCAGGATCGAGACGCCGGTCTCCGCGATCTGCGCGACCGTGTCGTAGAGCTCCTCGACGATCAGCGGCGCCAGGCCCATCGAGAGCTCGTCGAGCAGCAGCAGCGCCGGGTCGGACGCCAGCGCCCGCGACAACGCGAGCATCTGCTGCTCGCCGCCGGACATCGTGCCGGCGAGCTGGTGGCGCCGCTGGTCGAGCCGCGGGAAGTAGCGGTAGGCGGTCTCGAGCACCTTGTCGGCCGGCACCCCCGCGTAGGAGACCAGCTTGAGGTTCTCCTCCACGGTGAGGTTCGGGAAGACGCTGCGCCCCTCGGGCACCGTGCACAGGCCGTTGCGGGCCAGCTCCTCGGTGCTTGCTCCCTCGACGTTGACACCGGCCATGTGCATGTCGCCGCTGGTGGGCTTCATCTGGCCGCTGATCACCTTCAGCAGCGTGCTCTTGCCCGCACCGTTCGGGCCGAGCAGGGCGACGACCGCGCCACGGGGCAGGACCAGGTCGACACCGCGGAGGACCTCGATCCGGCCGTAGGCCGCATGCAGGTCCATCACCTCGAGGATCGGGATGCTCATCGGTAGCTCACCTCGTCGCCGACGGGCGGGATGACAGTGGTCTCGTCGGCGTCGTCGCTGCCCGGGTAGCCGACACCGGGTACGACGGGCGGCAGGTCGTTGCGGGTGGTCTCGACGGCGTTCTCGGCGTCGCTGTCGTCCGCGGCACCGAGGTAGGCCTCCTGCACCCTCCGGTCGGCCCGGATCTCCGCCGGCGTGCCCGAGGCGATGATCGTGGCCGAAGTCGAGGACGTGGATCTCGTCGCACACGCTCATCACGAGGTCCATGTCGTGCTCGACCATCAGCACGGCGCGTCCCTCGGAGGCGAGCTCGCGCAGCAGGTCGCCGAAGTCGTCGGTCTCGGACTCGTCGAGGCCGGAGGAGGGCTCGTCGAGCAGCAGCAGCCGCGGCTCGCCGGCCAACGCCCGGGCGAGCTCGAGGAGACGCGCGGTGCCGGTGGGGATCGAGTCCGCCCGCTCGTCGGCGTACTCCTCGATGCCGACCCGCTCGAGCAGCGCGTCGATGCGGTCGGTCCGCGTGCGCTGGAACAGTCCGCTCAGCCCGTGGTGGATGTCGAGCGCCACGCGCACGTTGTCGCGCACGCTCAGCGAGCCGAACGCCTCGAGTCGCTGGAAGGTCCGGGCCATGCCGCGCTTGGCCCGCGCGTGCGGCTGCATGGACGTGATGTCCTTGCCCTGGTACCGGACGTGGCCGCTGGTGGGCTTCTGCAATCCGGTGATCACGTTGAAGCAGGTGGTCTTGCCCGCGCCGTTGGGTCCGATCAGGCCGGTCACCCGGCCACCCTCGAGGGAGAACCTGGCCTCGTTGACCGCGGTGACCCCACCGAACTGGACGACCACGTCGTCGACCTCAAGAAGCGCCATGGGACGCCACCTCCTCCAGGGCCAGGTCCTCGTCGTCGCGGCGCCGCCGGCCGGTCGGCTCCCCGACGCGACGGCCGCGGGCGGACCGTGCCGGGACCGCAGGGACCGAGATCGAGGGCAGGGCCGGTGCCACCCTCGCCCCGACCTTGCGGCCGAGGGCGAAGAGCAGGTTGGCCAGGCCGTTCGGGTCACGACCGAGCGCCACCGCGCCGAACCCGATCACCACGAACGCCAGGCCGGCCAGACCCGGGTAGTTGCTCTGCAGGACCGGCAGCATCATGAAGAACACGCCGCCGATCGCGGCGCCGGTCACCGAGGTCACCCCGCACACCACCGCGAGGAGCAGCAGCGGCAGGCTCGAGAGCAGCTGGAAGTCGGTGGCCGAGATGGTCTGCCGCAGGCCCGCGAACAGCGCCCCGGCCAGGCCGGCCATGCCCGCGGACATCCCGAAGAGACCGACCCGGAACCAGCGCATGTTCAGGCCGAGCGTCCCGCAGGCGGCCGGGCTGTCGCGCATGGCGATCAGGATCCGGCCGAGCTTGCCGCGACGCAGCTGCAGCAGGCCGATTCCCATCCCGGTGAACACGATCGTCATCAGCAGCACGTAGGTGCCGCCGTCGGTGATCGTGACGCCGAGGATCGAGAGCCGCTGCGCGGGCAGGCTGCCGTTGAAGCCGAACGCGAACGACGCCTGGAAGACGAGCTTGTCCATGAGGACACCGAAGGCCAGGGTGCTCAGCGCGAGGTAGAGGCCGGTCAGCCTCAGCACCGGGAGCGCGACGAGAGCGCCGACCGCGGCGGCGATCAGGGCGGCCACCACGAGTCCGAAGATCGTCGGTGAGTCGAGCTTGGCGTAGGCGAGTGCGCCGACCCCCGCGAACGTGAACTGGGCCAGCGACACGTGGCCGCCGTACCCGGTGACCAGGACCAGCGAGAGCATCACCATCGCGTAGGTGGCGGCGGTGCCGGCGAGCAGGATGTTGGAGCCGGACATCGACAGCGTCAGAAGCGCCACGAGTACGACGACCGCGGCGCCGGCGACGAGTGAGCGACGGACCGTCGGGACCGGCGCCGACACGATGCCCTTCACCTGGCCGACGCGCAGCTGCGCCTGGGGCATCAGCACGATCACGGCGAAGAGGAACAGCGTCGGGATCACCGCGCGCAGGCCGGAGAGGTCACCGCTGCTCGGGAGGTAGGCGACGGCGTAGGACTGCAGGATGCCCAGGGTCATCGCGCCGGCGAACGTCAGCGGCAGGCTCTTGAGACGGCCGAGCATCGCGGCGGCGTAGGCGTTGATCACCAGCAGCGTGAGCTCGTAGTAGTCGAGGCCGATCACCGGGGTGAGCAGGATGCCGGCCAGGGCGGCGAGCGACGTGCCGATGGCCCAGGCGAGGGCGGCCACCACGCCGGGCTGTCCGCCGTACAGCTTGAGCAGGTCGGGGTTGTCGACCGAGGCGCGCATCGCGGTGCCGACCCGGGTCCGGTTCAGCAGCAGGAACAGTCCCCCTGCGACCGCCGCGGACAGCAGGATCGTGACCAGCTGGTGGTAGGTGACGAAGACGTCCCCGAGCGAGAAGCCGGCCTGGTCGAAGAACTGCGGCACGCTGCGGGCGGCCGGCGGCCAGATCTGCTGGGCCACACCGATGAGGCCCACGAACAGACCCACGGTGACCACGAGCGAGACGCTGACCGGCGCGTCGCCGAGCCCACGGGTCACGAACCGCTGGACGAACAGGCCGAACAGCGGGGCCACGACCAGCAGCACGAGGCCGAGCGAGATCCAGCCCGGGATGCCCTGCCGCTGGGAGAAGTCCCAGTACACGAAGGCCATCACCATGCCGAAGGCGCCGTGCGCGATGTTGAAGACCCGGGTCGTGCTGTAGGTCAGCACCAGGCCGCTCGCGGCGATCGCGTAGGCGGCACCGGTGAAGATGCCGAGGACTGTGAACGACAGGAGGCTGCTCATCGGTCAGGTCGCATCCGAGACGCCGTTGCAGCTGAACTTGGTCGGCCCCTCGGGGACCCAGCGGCCCTTCTCGAGGCGGATCCAGCGCCAGCAGTCGCCGGTCTCCTTGGACCCGACGTGCTGGGGGCTGTGCAGGTCGTTGCTCGTCCAGTTGTCGACCTTGGTCACCGACTGCACGAGGCTCTCCCGGCTCAGCCGGCCACCGAGCGCGAGCGACTGCTCGACGAACAGCCGCGCCGCCGACCACGAGAAGAGCCCGAAGAACGTCGGGGTCGCGCCGGGCTTCACCTGCTGCAGCCAGCCCTGGTAGAGCTGCATCTCCTTGTTGGAGTCGACCTCCTCGAACATCGCGATGTTGATGAAGATCTTCGTGCCCTCGACCGCGTCGCCGCCGGACTCGACGTAGCGGGGGTCGTAGCCCGTGGGGTCGAGGACGAACGCGTCGGGCTCGAAGCCCTGCTGCTGCATCGCCTGGGCGAGACGGACGGCCTGCTGGTAGGCGCCGAGGAACTGGACGTACCTCACGCCCTGGTCCTTCATCTGCTGGACGTACGGCGCGTAGTTGAACTCCGAGACGTCGATGCCCTGGCGGTAGACGAACTTCATGCCGCGGCGCTCCATGGCGTTGGCCTGGTTGTTCGCGTTGAGCGGGCCGACGCCGGCGTTGATCCAGACATAGGCGGCCTTCTTGGCGGCCTCGGGGTAGTTCTCGAGGATGTGGTCGGGCACCGCGTTCTGGAAGGTCTTCGGGTTGGCCGACTGCACACCGAAGCAGTTGTCGCACGCCTGCCGCTCCGAGGACACGTTGGCCGAGCGGAGGTCGGGGATGCCGCACTTGTCGGCGACCGCGGCGCCACCGCCGTCGAAGGCGGACATGGAGCCGACCGCCGCGAAGGCGGACTCGCAGGCCTTGGTGTAGGCCTGCTGGTCTGCGCCGGCGTCGGTGCGGCTGTCGAGCGCGAGCAGCTCGAGCTTGCGCCCGCAGATGTCGGAGGTGGCGTTGAAGTAGGCGATGTAGGCCTTCACCGCCTCCTGCGCCGACTCGAACAGGCCGGGCACCGGACCGCTCACGTCGGCCGCGTTGGCGATCACGATCTTGCTGTCGGTGACGCCGGTCTGGTTCTTGAACCCGGCGCAGTCGCCGGCCTTGGTGGTCCCGACCGCGGAGTTCTCACCACCGGCCTGGGGCGCACTGCCTCCTCCGGACGAGGTCGTGCCGGTGGCCGTCCCGCCACCGGTGCCGCCGGTGCCGCCACCCGAGGTCGTGCCCCCGGTCGTGCCGCTCGTGCCCGTGGTCGTCGACATGTCGCCGGTGGTCGTGCCGGCGGCGGCCTGGCCGAGCCCGCCCACCGCCGTACCCCCGGCAGCGGCCACGTCTTCCGGGCTCAGTCGGGAGCCGCAGGCGGCCAGCACGAGGCTCAGCACGCCGACAGCGACGGTGGTTGCGACTGTGCGTCCGCGAGGTCTCACGGGAGGGCTCCGTTTCGGCCTGGCCCCGTGGCTCCCAGCGACGGTTGCAGGCGTCAGGTCTGCGTGTGGTACGTGTTCCTGACCGGTCAACGACCCGCGTCGTGAAAGGTGATGCGCTTCACGGCTTGCTCGCGAATGTTTACTCGGTCACGTTTCCCTCTCCCGCGGACGATGCTAGAACGCGTTCTATTTCTTGGCAAGGTGCGGCTGCGACCCTCAGCCGCCGATCCCACTGTCGGTGAGGCCGTTGCACATGTAGCTCCCGGGCGACTTCCGCACCCAGCGCCCCTTCTCGAGCCGGATGATCCGGAAGCACTCCGAGGTCCGCTTCGAGCCGATCGGCTGGGGCGAGTGGATGGCGTTCCCGGTCCAGTCGTCGACGGACCGGATGCGCTCGACGAGCCGCTCGCGGTTCAGGTCCCCACCCAGGGCGATGCTCTGCTCGACGAACAGCCTCGCCGCCGACCAGGCGTAGACACCGAAGAAGTCCGGGGTGGAGCCGGGCTTCACCTGCTGCAGCCAGCCCTGGTAGAGCTGCATCTCCTTGTTGGTGGCGGTGTCCTCGAACGGGTGGATGTTCATGAACACGTAGGTGCCCTCGACGGCGTCGCCACCCTGCTCGACGTAGCGCGGGTCGTAGACCGTGGAGTCCTGGAGGAAGACGTCGGGCTCGAACCCCTGCTGCTGCATGGCCTGGGCGAGCCGCACCGCGTTGGTGTAGGCACCCAGGAAGCGCACCCACCGCACCCCGCGGTCCTTCATCTCCTGGACGTACGGCGCGTAGTTGAACTCCGAGACGTCGACGGTGTCCTGGTAGACGAACTCGAAGCCCCGCTTGGTGTACGCGGCGGCGGCGCTGTCCGCGTTGACCCTGGTCGCCTGCACGTTGAGGGCGAGCATGGCGGCCTTCTTCACGGACTCGGGGTGGTTCTTCACGAAGTAGTCCGCCACCGAGTTGGGGACCAGGTTCACCGCCACCGACTGGGTCCCGAAGCAGGTCGAGCAGCCGATCCGCTCCGGCGTCACCGCCGTGGACCTGATGTCGGGCAGCCCGCACCGGTCGGCGGTCGCGGCGCCGCCGGAGTCGAAGGCCGACATCGACCCGACCGCGGCGAAAGCCTGCTCGCACGCCTTGGTGTAGGCCTGCTGGTCGGCGCCGGCGTCGGTGCGGCTGTCGAGCGCGAGCACCTCGAGCTTGCGCCCGCAGATGTCGGAGGTCGCGTTGAAGTACGCCGCGTAGGCGCGCGTGGCCTGCTGGGTGGACTCGAACAGGCCCGGGACGGGGCCGCTGATGTCGGAGACGTTGGCGATCGTGATCGTCTTGTCGGTGACGCCGGTCTGGTTCTCGAAGCCGGCGCAGCTGCCCTTCGCCACCTTGCCGGCCGCCGCGTTCTCTCCCGACGCGGCCGGCGCGGCCGCGCCACCCGTCGTACCGGATGCGGAGCCGGCGACACCGCCACCGCCGCTCGCGGCCGGCCCTCCGCCCGGCGCCGCGGCACCGGGGTCGGTAGAGGTGGTCCCCGGCACGGCGCCCGGGTCCGCGAGGCCGCCTTCGGCGCCGGGCGCGGTCATGCCGAGTGAGTTCATGGAGGCTGCCTGTACGTCGTTCGGGTCGAGCTGCGACCCGCACGCTGCCAGCGCCACGCTCAGGGCGGCGGCGACCGCCGCCAGGACGACTCCACGGTTCCTCGTCGTCATGCTGTCTCCTCGCCTCGTCCTCGGGCACGGCTCAGACGCCGTATCCCCCGTCCACGTCGAGCTTCTGTCCGCTGATGAACGCCGCGCGCGGGGAGGCGAGGAAGCACACCGCCTCCGCCACGTCACGGGCCGTACCGAACCTGCGGAGCGCGATGTTCGCGGCCGCGACGTCGAGCGCCTGCTGGTCGAGCTCGCCGTCGTCGATCAGGCGCGCGGCCATGCCGTCGGTGAGCATGCCGGGACCCACGCAGTTCACACGGACGCCGTACCGGCCCTCTTCCGCGGCCAGTCCTCGCGCCAGCGCCTCGACGGCACCTTTGGGTCCGGCCGAGAGCCCGTCGCGCACCGGGTAGCGCGTGGTCGCCGCGGTGGTGACCGCCACGATGCTGCCGCCGGTCTCCCGGAGCAGGGGCAGCGCGGGATGGGCGACGTTGAAGAACCCCGCCGCGTCGACGCGGAGCTGCTCCTCCATCTGCTGCGGGGACACGCGGCTCAGGTGTCGCATCGGCACGTGCGGCCCTGCCGCGTAGACCAGCGTGTGAAGGCCGTCGAAGGGCTGCGCGACCTGCTCGACGACCAGCGCGCACCGGTCGGCGTCGGTGAGGTCGGCCTGCCACATGGAGGTGCGCACACCTAGCTCGGCCATCCCGGCGCACACCTTCTCCGCGGCGATCTCGTTGCCGCGGAAGGTGATCGCGACGTCGCTGCCCCGGGCGGCCAGCATCAGCGCGATGGCCGAGCCGAGGCCGCCGCTGCCACCCACGACGAGGGCACCGCCGGGAAGGTCGCCGAAGTCGCGCGCAGCAGTCACGACGGCTCGGGCTCCTTGACCGGGTGCTTGCCGATGACCTGCTCGACCTGGGTGTTCATGGTGGCCCCGACCGGCCAGCCGGCGTAGTGGCTGAGGAAGACCACCATCTCGCGCAGGGCGTCCGCGTCGAGGTCCCCGGACGTCAGGGCCGCCTCGAGCTGGATGCCCAGCACGTCGTGCCGGCCCTGGCCGGCGAGCATCCCGATCAGCAGAAGCCGCCGCTGCGCGGTGTCGAGACCCGGACGCGACCAGACCTCGGCGAACAGGTGGTCCGCGGTCATCGCGAAGAAGTCGCCGGGCCCGTCCTGGAAGTCCCAGCCGTAGACCTCGCTCATCTTGGCGAGGCCGCGCGCCCTCCGCTGCTCGGGTGTCTCGGTCACTGCGCGCTCCCCTCGGGAAGGCCGAGCCCGGGGCCGAGCCGCTCGAGCGCGAGGCGGGCCAGCGGCGCGTCGACCCCGACCTGCTCGGCGAGCTCGATCGCGAGGGAGAGGTCCTTCTCCCCGAGGCTCCGCACGTGGTCGAGGATCGGGTACCACCCGTCGTCGGGGTCGAGGGGCGCGGCGGTCTCGCGCAGCATGATCGCGCCGGGTCCGCCGGTGACCGAGTCGGTGTGGCGCACCACGTTGCCCAGCGTCTGCAGGTCGATCCCGGCCGCCTCGGCGATCCGTTGTGCCTCGGTGACCGCGGTGAAGGCGACGAAGTGGACCAGGTTGCGGGCCAGCTTGGCCCGAGTGCCCGCTCCGGCCGGCCCGAGGTGGACGACGACCGCCCCCATCCGCTCGAGGGCCTCACGGCTGGCGGCGAACGCCTCCTCCGAGCCGCCGACCATGATCGCGAGCCGCCCGTCCTGGGCGCCCATGAAGCCTCCGCTGACGGGTGCGTCCACGACGTGCACCCCCTGCTCGGCCGCGGCCTCCGCGAGCTGCACGGCCGTGCCTGGGTGGATCGTGGAGTGGAGTACGACGCACGTGCCCGGCGCCGCCCCGGCGAGCACACCGTCCGGTCCCTCGAGGACGGCACGGACCTGCTCGTCGTCGCGGACCATCACCGACACGACCCGGGCACGCTCGGCGAGCTCGCGGGGTGTGGCGGCGACCTTGGCGCCGGCGTTCTCCAGGGCCGCGACCGCCTCGGCGTCGACGTCGTGGACCCACAGCCCACCCGGCCAGTCGGCCAGCCGCAGCGCCATCGGGCGGCCGATCTGGCCGAGGCCGATGAAGCCGACCGCCTGTCCGATCTCCACCGCGGTCACGAGCGGAACACCTGGCCGCCGTCGACGTTGACGATCTGGCCGGTGATCCACGAGGCCTCGTCGGAGAGGAGGAACAGGCAGGCGCCGACCATGTCCGCCGGCTGCCCGAGACGCTTGAGCGCGAGCCCGTTCACGAGGTCGCCGACCATCTCCTGCGGCACCACCGACCTGGTCGCCTCGGTGTCCGTGGGCCCCGGGGCGATCGCGTTGACGCGGATGCCCATGCCGCCGAGCTCGTGCGCGAGCTGCTGGGTCAGCCCGTTCATCGCGACCTTGGCCAGGCCGTAGAAGCCGGAGTAGAGCCACGCCGCGGTCGACGACTGGTTGACGATCGCCCCACCTCCGCGCTTCTGCATGTGGGGGTAGACGGCGCGGGTGCAGACCAGCGCCCCGTCCATGTTCACGGACATGAACCTCTTGTAGTAGTCCCAGTCGACGGTCAGCAGCAGGTCGATCTGCATGCCCCCGTAGATGGCCGCGTTGTTGACCAGGAGGTCGATGCCCCCGAACTGCTCCGCGGTCGTGGTCGCCATCGCCTCGGCGGACGCGGGCGAGGAGACGTCGGTGTGGACGAACAGCGCGCGTCCGCCGTCCTCCACGATGCCCTTGGCGACCGTCGTACCGGCCTCCTCGTTGACGTCGGCGACGACCACCGCAGCGCCCTGCGCGGCGAGGGCGCGGGCGTAGGCCTCGCCGATGCCCTGGGCGGCGCCGGTGACGATCGCGACCAAGCCGTCGAACTTCTGCGTACTCATGGGGATTCCTTGTCGTGGGAGGGTCAGGCGGGCTCGGCGACGAGCTTGGTCTCGAGGTACTCCTCGAAGCCGGCGACGCCCATCTCGCGGCCGAGGCCGGACTGCTTGTAGCCGCCGAAGGGTGCGTCGGGGGCGAACCACACGCCGCCGTTGACGGCGAGGGTCCCGGTCCGGATCCGCCGGGCGACGCGTCGGGCGCGCTCGAGGTCGCCGCTGTCGACGGAGCCGGAGAGCCCGTACGGCGAGTCGTTGGCGATGCGGACCGCGTCGTCGTCCCCGTCGTGGGCGATGACGACGAGGACCGGCCCGAAGATCTCCTCGCGGGCGACGCGGGAGTCGTTGGTCAGGCCCGCGACCACGGCGGGCTCGACCCAGAAGCCGCCGTCGCGGCCCTCGGGGATCCCGCCGCCGGTGACGATCGTGCCGCCCTCCTCGACGGCGAGGTCGAGGTAGGACCGGACCCGGTCGCGCTGGGCGGCCGAGATCAGCGGCCCACACACGGTGCCGGGGTCCGTCGGGTCGCCGGCACCGATCGACCTCATCGTGTCGGCGGCGACCCGCACCGCCTCGTCGTAGCGCTCGCGAGGCACGAGCAGCCGGGTGGTCAGCGCGCACCCCTGGCCGGCGTGGATGCAGACGCTGAAGGCCGCGGTGCTCACGGCCGCCACGAGGTCGGCGTCGTCGAGGACGACGGCGGCCGACTTGCCGCCGAGCTCGAGGAACACCCGCTTGAGCGTGGGTGCCGCCGCGGCCATGATCGCCCGGCCCGTCGCGGTGGAGCCGGTGAAGGACACGAGGTCCACGCGCTCGTCGGAGCTGAGGAGGGCCGCGACGCCGTTGTCGCTGGTGGTGACCACGTTGAGCACGCCCGGCGGGAGGTCGGTGTGCTCGGCGGCGAGACGGCCGAGCTCCGCGGCGACCCACGGCGTGTCCGGGGCCGGCTTGAGCACGACGGTGTTGCCCGCGGCCAGCGCGGGGCCGATCTTGGCGAGGTTGATCTGGTTCGGGAAGTTCCACGGCGTGATCGCGGCGACCACCCCGACGGCCTCCTTGCGGACGGTGCGCCGAGTCGGGATGCCCATCGGCTCGGCCACCCCGAGGTCGGTCTCCCACGCGTAGGACTCGGCGAGGTCCACCGTCCAGGAGAGCGCATCCACCGGTACGTCGTACTGCGGACCGCTGGTGAGGAAGGCGGGGGCGCCGACCTCGGCGGTGGTGAGGGCGCGCATCGAGTCCCCGTGGTCGACGAGCGCCTTGTGCAGCTGGCGCAGGCAGCGGACCCGGAGCTCGACGTCGGTGGACCACGCGGTCTCGTCGAAGGCCCGGCGGGCTGCGCCGATCGCAGCGTCCATGTCGGTGGCGGTGCCGTCGGGCGCCCGGCCGATCTCCTGCCCCGTCGCCGGGTTGAGGATCGGGAAGGTGCCGCCGTCGGACGCGCCGACGAGCTTGCCGTCGACGAGCAGCTGCGCGGTGGGTACGTCGATGCTCATGCCCGGCCTCCGGCGGCGGCGCGCTCTGCCCGGGAGCCGACACCGGGCGGCCACACCGTCGAGGGCAGGTCGGCGGCGCGGTAGTGACCTGGCTGCGAGGGCCCGTCGAGGCTCATCCGCTGCACGAGCGTCTCGGGAGCCCTGCCTGCCTTGAGGATCTCGAGGAAGGTCTGTCCGGTGCTGTTGAGGTCGAACCAGTCGCGCTGCCAGGCGAACAGGCCGTTGCCGGCGTAGCCGAACCAGCTCCCTCCGATGCCGGCGATCTCGTACTCGTCACCGTCCTCGTCGAGGATCCCCGAGCGCTGCTTCCAGAAGCCGACGATCATCCCCTGCCGCTCGTCCATCACCGTCGAGACGTACTCGTAGGTCCAGCCGTCCATGCCGAACATCTCGGTGCCCAGCGCGTACTCGCGGATCTCCTCCCGGCCGACGGCCATGAAGTGCTCGTCGGGGTGGTACATCCAGCCGTAGGTGGCGTCCTCGGCGTAGAAGTCGGCCAGCGGCTTCCAGTCCTTGGTCTGCTCCGCGAGTCGGTTGGCGTCGAGCCAGCGCCGCCAGAACTCCTCGATCTCCGCGCGGTCGAACATCGTGCCTTCCTTCGTCAGTGGGTCAGCCATGGAGCGTCAGCGCCATGGCGGGGCAGTAGCGGACGGCGTTCTCGACCGCGGGTCGCTGCGCCTCGTCCGGCTCGGTCCGGAGGATGCGGACGTGGTCGTCGCCCTTGTCGAGGGCGAACACGTCGGGTGCCTCGAGCGCGCACATCGCGTGGCCCTGGCAGAGGTCGATGTCGGCGTCGACCCTCATGCGCCGGCCCCTGCCCGGCCGCGGCGCCGGTAACGGACGGTGCACGGCTGCTGGAGCTGGATGACCATCTTGGAGGTGTCGTCGCGGTAGCTGTCGGACGGCTGCACCAGCTCGAACTCGTAGTCGCGCAGGACCACCGAGAAGATCGCCTTGAGCTGCATCATCGCGAACGCCGAGCCGACGCAGCGGTGGCGCCCCGCACCGAACGGGATCCACGTCCACCGGTTGAGCAGGTCCTCCTGGCGAGGGTTGATGTAGCGGCCGGGGTCGAAGTCGTCGGGCTCGGGGAAGTCCTCGGGGATCCGGTTCGAGATCGCCGGGCTCGCGCCCACCATCGCGCCGACCGGGATGGTGTGCCCGGCGATCTCGATCTCCTCCTTGACCACGCGCAGCAGGAGGACCAGCGGCGGGTGCAGCCGCAGCGTCTCCTTCAGCGCCGACTCCAGGACCGGGATCTCGCGCAGGGCCTGGAACGAGACGCTCGAGCCGTCGGCGTAGAGGTCGTCGAGCTCGCGCACGACCCTGCTCATCAGCTCCGGGTCGCGGAGCAGCTCGATGAGCGTCCAGGCCGCCGTGCCCGACGAGGTGTGGTGCCCGGCGAACATCATCGAGATGAACATGCCGGTGATCTCGTCGGCGGTGAAGTGCGGGGAGCCGTCGTCCTTCTTCAGCGAGATCAGGACGTCGAGCATGTCCCGGTCCTCACGAGCCGGCGGGGGCGCGGCGTTCCGGCGGTCGATGATGTCCTGCACCAGCGCCACCAGGCCCAGCCGTGCCTCGTCACGGCGGCGGAAGCTCTCGATCGGGAGGTGGGGGTCGACGAAGGCCAACGCGTCGGTGCCGCGCTCGAGGTCGTGGTACAGCTGCGCGAAGGTCGCGTCGAGCTCCTCGCGGAACCGCGGGCCGATCAGGCAGGCCGAGGTGGTGTAGATGGTGAGCTCGGCGAACCAGTCGAGCAGGTCGATCTCGCCCTCGTCGTCCCAGTCGGCGACCATCCGCTCGATCTCCCGGGAGATCGTCTCGGCGTGGCCCTTCATCTGCTCGCCGCGCAACGCCTGGTTGCGCAACATCTCCTTGCGGCGCTCGGGCGAGGCGTCGAAGACCACGCCCTTGCCGAAGATCGGCGTCATGAACGGGTAGGCCTCGGCCTGGTCGAGCACCTCGTCGGGCGCCCGGAAGAAGATCTCGTTGGCCTCGGCGCCGGTGACGAGCACGACGTCGCGGTCGACGAGCCGGAACGACCCGACGTCGCCGCACTCCTCGCGCACGCGCCTCATCAGCCCGATCGGGTCGGTGCGCAGCTCCTCGAGGTGTCCGTTGGGGTCGTCGGGGTTGAGGCGCGAGACCTGCGGCACCGCAGGGACCGTGGTCGTGGTCATGCCTCCTCCTTCTTCTCGGTGACGGGGGCTTCGGGCTGCACCTCGACGAGCGCGAGGTGGGTGCCGCGCGGGGCGGAGACGACGGCCGTGACCGCCGCGGCGATGTCGTCGGCGTCGAGGAACCCGCCGTGCCGGGCGAGACCCCAGTGGATCCAGTCGTTGAGGGCGGCGGTGGTCTCCTCCTCGTCCCACGCGGTCCCGAGCTCGGTGACCGTGGGTCCGGGCCGGACCACCGACGTACGCACCCCGGTGCCCTCGAGCTCCATCTGCAGCGCCAGCGCCATGCCCTCCAGCCCGAGCTTCGCCGGCACGTAGCCGGCCATCCGGGTACGCGGCGCCCGCGCCACGTCGGAGGACACGAAGACCACGTCGCCGCGCTGCCGCTCGACCATCCCGGTGACGATGGCGGTCACCAGCCGGTGCGCGCCCAGGACGTTCACGTCGAGGTCCCGCGCCACCGTGTCGGTGCTGACGTCGAGCATCAGGCCGGGCTCGAAGGTGCCGGCGTTGGAGACGAGGACCTCGACGTCCCCGAGCTCCTCTGCGACGGTCTTGGCGAAGCGCTCGACGGACTCGGCGTCGGTGACGTCGAGCGGCACCGCGATCGCCTCACCACCGGCCTCGCGGATCTGCCGGGCGATCTCCTCGCAGCGGTCCACCCGCCTCGCACCGAGGGCCACGGGGTGGCCGGCGCCGGCGAGCATCCGCGCCGTGGCGGCCCCGATGCCCGACGAGGCACCGGTGACGGCCGCCGTACGACGGTCCGGGTGGCTGGGACGGCGCGCCATCTCAACGCACCTCCATCGTGACCGGCAGGGTCGCGAAACCGCGGACGTTGACCGAGTGCACCCGGGTCGCCGCGTCGCGGTCGACCTCGATCGACCGGACCCGGCGCACCAGCTCTGTGAGGGCGACCCGCGCCTCGAGCCGGGCGAGGTTGGCGCCGAGGCAGAAGTGCCGCCCGCCCCCGAAGCTGACGAGCTGGGAGAGCTCGGCGGGGTCGCGGTCGAGGTCGTAGGCGTCGGGCTCGCCGAACACCCGCTCGTCGCGGTTGCCCGAACCGAGCAGCAGAAGCAGCTTCGACCCCGCGGGAGCGGTTCGCCCGTGCAGCTCGACGTCGCGCAGCAGGCTGCGCGCGAGGATCTGGCTGGAGGTGTCGTAGCGCAGCGTCTCCTCGATCCAGGGGTGCACGCGTGACTCGTCGGCAAGCACGCGGGCCAGCTGGTCGGGATGCCGGCTGCCCCAGTAGACGGCGTTCCCGAGCAGCTTGGTCGTGGTCTCGTTGCCGGCGACGACCATGAGGAAGAGGAAGGCGATGATCTCCTCGTCCTCGAGGTGGTCGCCGTCGATGTCGGCGGCCAGGAGCGCCGAGGTGAGGTCGTCGGCGGGTCGGCGCCGGCGCTCGGCGAGCATGTCGGCGTAGTAGCCGACCAGGTACAGCGCGGCCTCCATGCCCTCCTGCGGCACGTCGCGGACGCCGTCGTCGCGGTGCACCACGAGGTCGGCGAGCCGGCGGATCTCGTCACGGTCCGCCTCGGGGACTCCCATCAGCTCGGAGATCACGTCCATCGGCAGCTTGCCGGCGAACGCACCGATCCAGTCGAACTCGCCCTGCTCGAGCGCGCGGTCGAGGTGCGTCGTGGTGATGCGCTGGATCTGCGGCTCGAGCTCGGCCACCCGCCGCGGGGTGAAGCCCCGCGACACGAGACTGCGCAAGCGGGTCTGCCGCGGCGGGTCCATCGCGAGGAACGACATCGTCTGGTGCGCGTGCGGCCCCCAGGCCGAGGGGTCGAGGGAGACGCCCATCGCGTTCGAGTAGGTGCTCTCGTCGCGCAGCGCGGCGACGATGTCGGCGTGCCGGGAGAGCGCCCAGAAGTCGTGCTCCTCGTTGTGGTGCAGGGGTGCGTGCTCGCGGAGTGCGGCGTACGTCGGGTACGGGTCCTCCTGGAAGGCGTAGTCGTAGGGGTCGAACGCCACGCTCTCGGTGGTCCCGGCGGCCAGTCCTGCGGACAGCGTCATCGGGCACCGCCCATGATCTGGCGAACCGCGACCGACATCTGCTCCCCGACCTGCTCGTAGGACAGGTAGCCCATGCCGCCCTCCAGCAGTCCGCCGGCCCACAGCATCAGCAGGGTGTTCAGGACCTGTGGGTCGGCGTCCGTCCCGAGGGCGTCGGCGAGGCGCTGCTGCACCTCGAGGCCGAAGCGCAGCCTGAGTCGCTGCACGTCCGGGTCGGGTCCCAGCAGCGCGGGGTTCGCCGCGGCCGCCAGCTCCGGCTCCTCACCGAGGAAGCGCACCAGGTCCTGGAGCACGGCGATGACCCGGTCGGCCGGGTCGCCCACGGCGCCCTCCGGCCGGGGACGGGCGGCGAGCCGGCGCCAGAACACCTCGGCGACCAGGTGGTTCTTGGAGGAGAAGTAGTTGTAGGCCGTGGCCGGAGCCACCCGGGCCCGCCCCGCGACGGAGCGGACGGTGAGTGCGTCGTACCCGACCTCGCGGAGCTCCTCGAGCGCCGCCTGCGCGAGCTTCTCGACGGTCTCCGCCTGCCTCCGGTTGAGCTGGCGACGGGTCGCCTCGGTCGACAGCGGACCGTCGCTCGCGACGGGGATGGACACATAACTGGACATGTGTCCAGAACGTAGTCCAGGTCACACCTCCCGGCAAGAGCCTCGGGCAGCTTTTCTGAAACGAGTTCTAGAGCGGTCAGGGGTTGCCGGTGACGAGCGACCACACCACCCAGACCCAGCCGACCAGGAAGAGGAGAGCAAAGAGCCAGCGCACGCAATCGAGCCTAAACCCGGCGAACCGGGATAGAACTATGCTGACCGCCATGCGCGTCTCCGTCACCCTGATCGACCCGCGGTGGGACGTCAGGGAGGACGTGGTCATCGACGCCGACGACGCGACCCCCACCGCCGCCGTCATCGACGAGCTGCTCGCGGTGCTCGCCTCCCCCGCGCTCGACCAGGCCGACGTGATCCCGTTGACGGCGCGGACGGCGGCCGCGCCGGAGCGCCGGACCCACACGCTCTACCACCACGGGGAGCCGCTGGACACCTCGTTGCCGCTCGCGGAGTCCGGGCTCAAGGAGGGCTCGCTGCTCTCTCTCGACGACCCGACCGCGTCGATCGTCGTCGAGCCGGACGGGCTCGTCGAGATCCGGGTCGTCTCCGGGCCCGGAGCCGGAGCCGTGCACCGGCTGACCGCCGGCGACGCCACCATCGGGTCCGACCCGAGCTGCGTGCTGCCGCTGCCGGACGACCGCCTGCCGGCGGTGTGCCTGCTCGTCTCGGTCGGCCACGACGGGGCGACGACGGTCAGCCCGGTCGACGGCGAGACTGCCGGTCGCGCTCGACCGGGAGGGCCTTGCCGATGGCGACACCACGTGGCCGGTCGGCGGCCAGCTCGTCCTCGGCGACTACCTGCTCGAGCTCGAAGGGGTGAGCGAACCCGACGCGGCCGTCGAGGACAGCCCCGAGCCGGGATGGCTGGACTACAACCGCCCGCCGCGGCTGCACGCCCCCGACCGGCAGACCACGTTCCGGCTGCCGAACCCGCCGAGCGAGCAGGCGCGCACCGGCCTGCCCTGGCTGGTGATGCTGCTCCCGCTCGTGCTGGCCGTCGTGATGGCCCTGGTCCTGGACCGCTGGTACATGCTGATGTTCGGCATCTTCTCCCCGGTGATGATGCTCGGCTCGTACCTGCAGACGAAGAAGCAGGGGAAGCTCACCTACCGCCAGCAGCTCGCGGAGTACCGCGACAGGAAGGCGCGTATCGAGGCCGACGTCGAGCAGGCCCTGGTCGACGAGCGGCTGGCGCTGCGGATGGCGGCACCGGACCCGGCGCTCGCCCTCCTGGTCGCTCACGGCCCCCGGGCCCGCCTGTGGGAGCGCCGGCCGGACGACCCGGACTACCTCTCGCTGCGGATCGGCGTCGGCGACCTGCCCTCGGAGGTCACCGTCGAGGACCCCGAGCAGCTCGAGCACCGCCGCAAGACGGTCCGGACGGCGTACGACGTACCGGTGACCGTGCCCCTGTCCGAGCGCGGCGTCGTGGGCGTCGCCGGACGCGGCGACCTGCCCCGCCGGCTCGCCGCCTGGTTCGTCGCCCAGCTCGCGGTGCTGCAGAGCCCCCGCGACACGCAGGTCTACGTGCTCACCGACAGCGACGGCGCGCGGTCGTGGGACTGGCTGCGCTGGCTCCCGCACGCCCGCCCCCAGTCCGGCCAGGACACCAACGTCACCCTCGGGATCGACGCCGAGACCTGCGCCCGGCGGATCGCCGAGCTCACCGCGATGATGGCCGCCCGACGCTCCGCGGCTGCGGGACGGTCGTCGGCGCGTCACGCCGGCCCGGACGTCGTGGTGGTCTTCGACGGCGCCCGCCGGCTCCGCTCGCTTCCGGGCGTCGTGGCGATCCTCAAGGAGGGGCCCGCGCTCGGGATCCGGTCGATCTGCCTGGACGCGGACGAGCGGCTGCTGCCCGAGGAGGCCTCGGCGGTCGTCCTGCAGACCCCTCGGGGGGTCACCCTGAGGCAGCAGCGGGTGACCGTGGTCGAGGACGTCACGCCCGACCTCGTCGAGTGGCCCTGGCTCCAGCGCGTCGGGCGTGCCCTGGCGCCGCTGCGTGACATCTCCGGCTCGGCCGACGACTCGGTGCTGCCCAACGCCTGTCGCCTCACCGAGGTGATGGGGATCGAGCCACCGGCCCCGGACCTGGTCCGGGCCCGATGGCAGCTGAGCCCGCGCTCCACCGAGGCCGTGATCGGGGTGTCGCTCGACGGACCGTTCTCGATCGACCTGCGGCGCGACGGTCCGCACGGCCTCGTGGCCGGCACCACCGGCGCCGGCAAGTCCGAGCTGCTGCAGTCGCTCGTCGCCTCCCTCGCGGTGGCGAACCGGCCGGACGGGATGACCTTCGTGCTCGTCGACTACAAGGGCGGCGCGGCCTTCAAGGACTGCGTGGACCTGCCGCACACGGTCGGCATGGTGACCGATCTCGACACGCACCTCGTCGAGCGGGCGCTCGTCTCGCTCGGTGCCGAGCTGACCCGACGCGAGCACCTGCTGGCCCAGGCCGGCGCCAAGGACATCGAGGACTACGTCGACCTGCAGGCGAGCCGACCCGGCCTCCCGGACATGCCGCGGCTGCTGATCGTGATCGACGAGTTCGCCTCGCTCGCCCGCGAGCTGCCGGACTTCGTGACCGGCCTGGTCAACATCGCCCAGCGCGGCCGGTCGCTCGGCATCCACCTGATCCTCGCCACCCAGCGGCCCTCGGGCGTGGTCTCTCCCGAGATCCGCGCCAACACCAACCTCCGCATCGCGCTGCGGGTGACCGACGCGTCGGAGAGCAGCGACGTCATCGACGCCCCGGACGCCGGGCAGATCTCCAAGAGCACGCCGGGCCGGGCCTACGTCCGGCTCGGCGCCAACTCGCTGGTGCCGTTCCAGTCCGGCCGGGTCGGCGGCCGGCGCCCGGGCACGCTGAGCACCGGCCGCCTCCTCGGTGAAGCCGTGGACCACGCCGCTGAGCCTGCGGGCGCTGCCCCAACCGGTGCCGCGTCCGCCGCGGACCGAGGCCACCGGCGATGCCGAGGTCACCGACCTCACCGTGCTCGTCGAGGCGATCCGGCAGGCCAACGACTCCCTCGGGCTGCCGCCCCAGCACAGTCCGTGGCTGCCCGCGCTGACGACGGAGGTGCTGCTCGACGACCTGGTCGCCGACGTCCCGGACCTGGGGGGCCACGACCTGCCTCCTGCGCCGTACGCCGTCGAGGACCTGCCGGCGCGGCAGGCCCGCCGCAACGCCGCGATCGACCTCGCGACGTTCTCGCACCTGTCGGTGGTGGGCGGTCCGCGCAGCGGCCGCTCGCAGGCGCTGCGCACGATGGCCGCCTCGCTGGCCCGGCTGGCCAGCCCCGCCGACGTGCACCTCTACGGCCTCGACTGCGGCAACGGCGCGCTCCTGCCGCTCGCCGACCTGCCGCACTGCGGCGCGGTCGTGCAGCGCACCCAGACCGACCGCGCGACGCGCCTCCTCTCCCGGCTGATGGCCGAGCTCGCCCGGCGCCAGGAGGTGCTCTCCACGGGCGGCTTCGCCGACCTCACCGAGCAGCGCGCGAGCGCGCCGGACGAGGACCGGCTGCCACACATCGTGTTGCTGCTCGACCGGTGGGAGGGCTTCCTCGGCAGCATCGCCGAGCTCGACGGCGGCGCGCCGATGGAGCAGGTGCAGACCCTGCTGCGCGAGGGCGCGTCGGCCGGCGTCCACCTCGTGATCACCGGCGACCGGCAGCTCGTCAACGCACGCATGGGCTCGCTCGTCGAGGACAAGATCGCGCTGCGGCTCCCCGACCGCGCCGACTACGCGCTGATGGGCCTCCAGGCACGCAAGCTGCCCGACGACATCCCCGAGGGCCGCGGCTTCCGCTCCGACTCCGGCATCGAGCTGCAGTTCGCGCTGCTGACCGACGACCTCAGCGGCCAGGCCCAGGCGGCCGAGCTGCGCAGGATCGGCGCCGAGGCCACGCAGCGGTACGTCGACGTGCCGCGCGCCGCGAGGCCGTTCCGGGTCGACGTGCTGCCCACCCGGATCGGCTTCGACGAGGCGTGGGCCCTGCGCGAGAGCGACGAGCCGGGCCCGCTGTGGGCGATGGTCGGCGTCGGCGGCGACGAGCTCACCGCGGTGGGCCTGGACCTCGCCCGGACGCCGGGCGCGATCGTCGCCGGACCCGCGCGGTCGGGCCGGTCGACGGTGCTCCTGTCGGTCGTCGAGTCACTCCTTCGCGGGGGCGCCGAGGTGGTCGTCGCCGCGCCGCGGCCGTCACCGCTGCGCGACCTCGCCGGCCGGCCGGGTGTCCGGGCGGTGCTCACCGGTCCGGACCTCACCCAGGAGCAGCTCGAGCCGCTCATGGAGGACGGCGAGCTGCCCGTCGTACTCGTGGTCGACGACGGCGAGCTGCTCAAGGACGTCGAGGCGAGGGACTACCTGCGCTCGCTGCTGCGCACCGGGGCCGACCGCGGGCGGGCGATCGTGCTCGGCGGGGACTCGGCCGAGGTGGGCAGCGGGTTCAGTGGCTGGCAGGTGGAGATGAAGGGCCGCCAGGGCGTGCTGATCGCACCGTCCGGGATCACGGACGGGGAGCTGGTCGGGGTGCGTGTGCCCCGTAGCTCGCTGGGCGCGCAGACCCAGCCGGGACGCGTGATCGCCAACCTCGGAGACGGGGAGCTGCGCACCATCCAGGTCCCGCTCCCTCCATCCGGCCACTGACGCCTCACCCACCAGCGCCGCCACGCCCTCAGGAGAGCCGAAGCATCTCCAGGAAGTCCGCGCAGGCCTCCGACTCGGAGTCGAAGACCCGTGCGTCGTGGTAGGAGCCCCGCTCGAAGTACGCCACCATCCAGGACCCGTCGGCACGGTGCACCAGGCACGAGACGTTGTCGTACCCCGGCTTGCCGTCCGACTCCTCGCCGATGTGCACCGCCCCGACCCGCGACCCGGCCGCTGCTATCGCTGTCCGGACGTCGTCGACCGTCATGGCCGGCCGTCGTCCACGGTCAGGACCACGAGGTCCCCGCGCAGGAGAAGGTCGCGGACCGTGTCGGACTCGGTGGCGAGCCGGAACACGACGCCGCCGCCGGGCTGCCCGAAGAAGGGCTGGATGCGCGCAGCGTGCACGGTCACCGGACGCGCCACCCCGAAGAGGAGAAGACCGTGGTCGGCCCGCGTCGGGTCGAGGACGCTCGGTGGAAGCGACCGCTGGGCCATCGGGGTCCCGGCCGGGTAGAGCAGGAACCCGTCGAGGTTGCCGAACCGGTCCACGACCGAACCTTCGGGAAGCTGGGTCTGCACGACCTTGCCCGCGTCCAGCGCGGGCGCGAGCGACCGCACCCGCTCGGCCATCTCGCCGACCCACTCGGCGTACTCGGCGCGGCCGACGCGCCGGCTGACCTCCGGCGTCCGGCGCCAGCGGTCCACCGCATGCTGCACGGCCTCCTCGAGCGACCGGGCACGCGCGAGCGTGCGCTCCGTGCCGTAGTCCCACGCCACCACGTCGACGTACCCGTCTCCGGCGACCAGCTGCAGACTGCCCATGCGCAGGTTGCCGACCGGCTCGTCCGGCAGCACGATGTCGCGCTCCGAGAGGGACGCCGCAGACAGCGTCGCCCGCGCGTCGGCGAGCGTGTAGGCGCTCACAGCGGAAGCTCCTTCAGATAGCCCTTGTCGACCAACCATTGCACGTTCACGCGCTGGCCCGCCCCCTCGGGGATCAGGCTTCCGTTGACGAAGACCTGGAGACCGCCGCCGGGCTGGGACATGGCCGGGGCGATGTACCCGACCTCCGCCGGGAACCTCTCGAGCACCTCGTACTGGTGGTAGCCGAAGTTGGGCTGGGTCGCGTCGAGGTTGGACGGCGGCAGGCCGCGCTCCGCGTAGGGAGTCTCCGGCGGCGAGAGGTAGCGGCCCTCCGGCGGGCCGAAGCGATCCAGGCGTTCGCCCGGGAACATGTCCATGACCACCCGTTCACCGTCGAAGCCGTCGTTGGGCACCAGGTCCCAGTTGTAGCCGCCGCGTCCGTTGCCCCAGGTGCCGGCGAAGGCCTCGGGGGTCTGGCCACCGAAGCGGTCGTAGCCGGCGAGGAGGTCACCCACCACACCCTCGGTCGGCAGGTGCAGTGCGCCCACGTCGAGGCCGCCGTCGAGGTACATGTTCGGCGCGCGAACAGCGGCTGGTGCGGCCAGGGCGTCGCCGCCCCCGTCGGCCGCCCGGCCGAAGCGGAGGAGCACGGCGAGGACCCCCTGGGCGGTGAACTCGCGGACGGCGGTCATGGCGCCGGGGCCGATCGCACGGACCGCTTGGGCCATCTCGACCAGCGCGGTGCGGCCGGCAGCGAGCACGTGGACCCCCGCACCGAGCGCACCGCCTGAGCGGAAGGCGGTCTTCAACGCCGCCAGCGTGGTGAGGCCCTTGACACCCGGGATGCACGCAAGTGCCGAGAACGCCACGTCCCAGAGCGAGGCCCGGTCCTGCATGTACTTCATGATCGTGTCGGCCAGCACGAGCAACGCAGCAGCGAACACCACCCAGGCCAGCGGTCCGCCGATGATCAGGGCCACGATGCCGAGCACCGCCACCACGACCTTGGCGATCGTCACGACCACGTCCCACGCCTCGCCGGCCCAGTCCTTGAACTTGTCCCACCGGGACCGCTCGGGGATGCCGGCGTCCGACGCCTCATGGATCCGCGAGGCGGTGCGCTGGGCGTCGCCGTCCCGCAGCGACGCAGCGTCGAGCGCAAGCTGTCGTGCGGCGTCCAGCCTGGCCTGCGCCGAGGCCACGGCGGAGTCCGCCGAGGACGCCGCCCGCTGTGCCGACGAGAGCCTGGCGCGGGCATCGCGCACCTGCTCCGGTGTCGGCAGCAGCGCCGGGTCGAAGCCCGCGGACCGTACGGCGGCCGCGGCGGCAGCTGCCTGTGCCTGCGCCGCCTCGAGGTCGGCCCGCGCCACGCGGCCCTTCACCAGCGCCGCGTCCGCGTCGTCCTGGTGCAGGTCGAGGCGGTCGGCCCACCACTGCAGCGCCTCGGCAGCCAGCCGGTAGGAGTCCTTGCACTGGCCCAGCTGCTTCGGCAGGTCACCGGTCTTGGACCGGAACGCATCGCCGGCTTCGCCGATCCACGCGCCGATCGCGCCGTCGCCCAGCAGCTGACGGACCCGGGTCTCGGCCCACTCCGCGTCGTCGGCCAGGTCCGACCACGACCGCGCCAGCGAACGCACCGACGACGGCACCCCCGGCACCGGGTCACGGTCGAGGTCCAGCACCCACCAGTCAGACGGACGCACCATCAGCTGCCTCCTAGCGGGACGAGCCGGAACGTGCCGGTGACGGCGTCGAAGAGGTCGTGCAGCCCAGCCGCCAGGGCGACGACCGGCGAGCTGGCGGAGACGAGGAAGACCTTGTTGAAGCCAGGCGTCGGGACCATGGTCTGCATGAAGACGGTGCGGACGTAGCCACCGTCGTCGACCTGCACGTCCTCGACGCCGTAGGACCGGGCGCACGGGCCGACCCCGGGTATGTCCACGGTGCTCACCGCGGTGAACACCTCGTCGTCACCCGTGCGGGACACCGGCGTGAGCCGGTCCGCCAGGAAGGCGGTCGGGTCGCCGGACTCAGACGCCCCCACCGGACCGCGCACCAGTGAGACCACGACCGAGGCGGTGATCGGACCGTCGTCGGTGGGCTGTGCCATGCAGGCGCAGTACGTCGCTCCCGCCTCCCAGGCCCGGCGGGCCTGCTGGCGCAGGATCCTGGTGATCCCGTGCCGCGCCTCCCACATCTCCTGGTGGCCGCGGACACGGTCCTCGACGAGGCGCCGGATGCTGTCGTCACGCGTGGCGGGGTGTACGTCGACCTCGAACCACGAGTCGGGGACGGTGACGGAGAAGCCGAGCCTTCCTTCGAGGCCGGCGACGGCGGGGCCGGTCATCGTGGGCTCACCCGCCGCTCGTCGACGCGCGCAGGCCGTCGGCGAGCTCCTGGTCGGTCTGCTCGTAGGCGCGGACCGACTCGTCGAGGATCTCCTGCATCGCCTGCATGTTCTTGTCGATCTGCCCGCGACCGTCGTCCCACCTGCTCTCGAACGAGTCGAGTGCGTCGTACACGACGTCGGAGCCGACCTCGTCACGCGCGGCCTCGATGACGCGGCGCGTGGCGTCGAGGTCGGAGCGCACGCCCGCGAGCGTGGTCGAGAGGGTGCGGAGACCGTCGAGGTCCACCGAGAGATCGGGCATGCGTCACCTCCTGTAGGACGGTGGCAGCCCACCCGCGACGTGGCGGGTGGGCTGCCTCGAGTCGGGAGCCGGAGCTCCGCGGCTCACTTGTTGAGCGCGGCCGCCAGCTGCTCGTCGGTGTCGGCCAGGGCCTTCGCGGCCTGGGTGAGGTACTCGCCCATGCCGTCGAGACCCTCGATGGTCTTGTTGACGCCGGTGTTGAACTCCTCGTAGGACGACTGGAAGGCCTTCGAGGACTTGTCGGTGACGTAGCCGCCCGACACGAGGCCGTCGACCATCGACTTCAGGCGCGAGAGCTGGGCCTCGATCTCCTGGCGGCCGGCGCGCAGCTTGTTGGCTGCATCGTGCATCTCGTCGTAGGTGACGTTCAGGTTTGCCATGGTGCTCCTCCTTGTTTCCGCAACCCCCGACGACTTCTGTCTCGGGAAACGTGGCTCAGGAACCGACAGCGCCTCCGCGCGTCGGGACCAGCTCGGTGACCAGAGCGTCCGTCTCGGGCTCGGGCCGGACTCCGCGCTGAGCCAACACGGAGTACATCTGGGTGATCTCGCCGTCCAGGTCGCCGGGAGCGACCTGGCCCACCGCGCGGAGCAGCATCCGCCACAGCACCTCGGCCGTGGGGACGAGGTCGACGCCGAGGCGCAGGGCCTCGAGCAGAGCGGCCTGGTCGCCCCTGGCTGCCGCGAGCTCGGCGGCACGTCGGGCGGCGGAGGTGACCAGCAGGCGGCCCTCACGGGCCTCGCGGGCGAAGGCCAGCCACCCGTAGTGGCGGCCGGGGCCGGAGAACGCCTCGCCGGACCCGACACGCAGGGCGGCGAGCAGGTCGTCGAGGCCGCCGCGGCGGGTCGCCGCGGCGAGCACGCCGAGGTCGAGCGCGACGTCGGCGAGGTGCCAGCGGCCGTCGGCGCCGAGGATGAGACGCGGGTGCCCCTCGGCATCGGTCCCGAGCCACTCCTGGGCGTCGGCGAGACGCGCCTCCATGACGTCCTTCTCGACACCGCGCGGCCACAGGCTCGCCTTGAGCACGGCCTCGTGCAGGCCGTCGGGGTGCAGCGCGACCATGACCACGACCTCGGTGAGGAGGTCCCGTCGCGCCTCGTCGACGTGGCCGGGGGCCAGCACCTCCACAGGTCCCAGCAGGCGCACCGAGGCCTGGGCGTCCGCGAGCTCCGCCGGGGTCGTGGAGCCCTGTCGGGGCCTCGTCGACCTCGGGGCGCAGGACCCGGACGGCGAGGTCGGGCGTCGGGGTGGTCTCCAGCATCTCCTCCCCTGCCGCCCGGCGCTCGAGGGCGGCCGCGAGCAGCGCCTCGAGGTGCTGCTGCCCGGCCGTGGTGAGACGACGCGCGGTGCCGCTGATGCCGAGGACGCTGGCGTCGAACGAGCCGGCGCCGTCGACCACGAACCGCCAGCGGGCGCTCGGCGAGTCACCGACCGCCACGACCGAGAACGAGGTCCGGCCACCGCCGGTGAGCCTCGCGAGCCGCTGGGCCTGCTCCGCGGTCGGCGGGCCGGACAGGACGGCCACCATCGGCGCCGCCTCGCCGGCGGCGCCGCGCTGCCGTCCCTGGAGCACGCCGTCGAGACCGAGCTCGTGGGCCACCGCGCTGAAGGCCGCGGTGCCGCGCTCGGCCTCCGCGATCACGTCGTCGAGGCCGGTGAAGTGGCGGACCCGGCCGGTGCCGAGGTCGCCGAGCTGGTCACCGAAGCCGACCATGACCACGTCGACCGTGTCGGACCAGACGTGGGTGGCGAGGTCGAGTGCCATCGACATCGCGACCTCGCGGGCTACCTGGGTGTCACCGCCCAGCGTGACGAGGCCCGGTGCCATCTCGAGGTCGACGAGGAGGTCGAACCCGTGCGACTCCGCGACCGCGACGAGGGAGGGGTACGGCGCGGGCACGCCCGCGCCCGGGAGGACCAGCTCGTCGGCGTGCAGGCTCCACGCCGAGCCGTCCTCGGACACCGTCCACGGGTGCTCCGGCGCGACCGCCTGGCCGGCCAGGTGCAGGACGACCTGGTCGTCGCTCGCGTAGACGAAGAGCACCTCGGGCATCGGCTGGTGCTGGGCCTGGCGCATCTCGGCCAGGCTGCGCAGCGCGTTGTCGACGAGCTCGGCGCGCCGCAGCGCCTGCCACCTCGGTGAGCGCCCCCGCGCCCTCGTCCGGCTCACCGAACGGGCCGCGGCGGGCGGTCAGTGCCCGGACCACGCCGGCGAGGACCAGCCCGCCGCCCAGCAGGAGCTCGGCGAGGCCTCCGTCCTCGGTCCGGACGTCCTGGACCGGGCCGGCGACGGAGTCGACCGCGCTGTCCTCCAGGGTCGACGAGACCGTGCCGGCGGCGTCGGACGCGTCGTGCACCGGCGTCGCGGGAGCCGGTGTGAGCCGGACGCCCGGTCCGCTGGCGTCCGCGGGGAGCCGCAGCTGCCACCCAGGACGGATCAGGTCGGCGTCGGTGAGCCTGGCGCCGTCGGGCTGGAGACGAGACTTGTTGAGCTCGAAGATCTCCTTGTAGCGCAGCGGGTCGCCGAGGAGCCGCTCGGAGATGTCCCAGAGCGTGTCGTGGTTGCGGCCGCGTGGCGGCTTCACCTCGTAGTGCTTGACCCCTCGGCCCGCCCGGTCGGTCTGGTCCTGGGCCTCGGCCTCGACGGCGGCGCGCTGCTCGGGGGTGATCATCGGTGCCGGGAAGTCGGCCACGCTGGTCGCCGTGACCGTCGTACGCACGGTGTCAGGGGCGTCCGCGGCGAGTGCCGTGGCGCCCTGGGCGATCGAGGCGCCTCCGGCCAGGAGCAGCAGCCCGGCGACGAGCTGGCGGGCGAGCACCTGGGAGCCGCCGCCGAACGCGACCCGGCCCGGCATCCGCCCGGCCCGCACCGCACGCCACTCGGTGAGGAAGCAGACCAGGAAGTGCACCCACACGACCCACACCAGGACAGCGAGGACGTCGATCACCAGGGTCGGGGTGACGTCGGCGGTCAGCCAGTCCCGGGTCGGCGGGGTCGTCGGCAGCGGGTTGCCGACGAAGTACACCAGGGCGACGGGCACGCCGACGATCAGGACCAGCGAGCCGAGCAGGGCCATCAGCCCTTCCACCGACGCGGCGTCCGCCGGAGCCCGGGTGCCGGGGCAGGCGGGAACCCTGCGCGTTCCCTCCCCTGGTCGGCGCGGTGCGGGTCGAGGTGACCTGCGGCATGTGTGCTCCCTCAGCGAATGACGAGTGCCTGGATCTCCGTGACAGGGATCGTCGTGATCTGTGACTTCGAGAACGAGTTGAAGTACTGGTAGGTCGCACCGCCGTCCGCGGAGTAGTCCACGGTCCAGTAGGCGGTGATGACGGCCGGGTACTTCTGGTCGGGCTCGGCTGCCGAGGACTGCTCGTACTTGTACCAGCAGCCGGCCGGACGGGTCTGCCGGCGTGTCGCCGCGCTCGGCCTTGTAGCCGATGCCGGGGCAGGTCACCGTGTCACCGGCGCCCTCACCGAGCGGCTGTACGTCGATGCGGTCCACCCTCGCCCGGAGCACGACGGTGCCCGCGTCGACGACGACCTCGGGGTCGGTGGCGTTGAAGAAGGAGACCCAGGCGCCGACCCGCGGGTGCGCGGTCGGCGAGACGGCGGCGAACGGAGCAGGGATCTGCCCGTCCTTGCCCTGGAACTCCACCAGGTCCTGCTGGTTCGGCGTGAGCGTGATGACGTCGCCCGGGTCGAGCGACTCGAGGCCGACCGTGAAGCTGACGCCCTCGGCACCGACCTTCGAGGGTCTCCGGGTCGATACCCACGAGGCAGCGCTCCCAGTACCAGACCGAGTCCTCGTCGTTGGTGTAACCGAGGGCGGCCAGCTCGGACGCGGTCAGCGGCTCGTGCCAGCAGTCGGGCAGCGGGTCGCCGTCGAGGATCTCCTTGATCGAGGGGGCGTTGCCACCCTTGGCGCTGCCGCAGGCGACACCGAGGTAGGCAGGCGAGGACACGATGCTGCAGCTGCGGACCTGGTCGGTCGCGGGCTCACCGTTGTCGTAGGACTCGCCCTGTCCGATCGTCGTGTCGTCGCCGTTGCCCCCGCCGGGGCCGCCCTCACCCTCCCAGGCGGAGGCGGGACCAGCCAGAGCGAGCCCGGCCCCCAGCGCGAGGGTCGCCACCAGGGCAGGAAGCCTTCTCACCAGCCGACTCCCTTCACGGGAACCTTCGAGCAGTCGCCGTCCTGCATCACCAGGTTGTCCACGAGCCAGCGCCCCCCTTGCTTCTTCAGTGTCAGCCGGCCGGGAGCGATGCTCCGCTTGTCCGCCGGCAGCTTGGTCTTGCGGTCCTGGGCGAAGCCGTAGCTCCACCAGCACAGCTCCACGGCCGCCTGGCGGCCGTGCACCGTGACCTGGGTCGGCGTGAACGGCTGAGGCCCTGGGAAGTAGTGGCCGATGTCCTCCGCCGTGTAGCGGGGGAACCGCTCCTGACCGGCCGCGTCATGAAGCGCTTGGCGCCTGGCGAGGTCCCGCTCGCGCTTGTTGATCGCGCGTGCGACCGCGGCGGCCCAGGCGCGGGCGGCGACGACCGGGGGCTCGTTCTCGAAACGGCTCAGCGGGGGCGTCGTCGGGGTGGGTGGCTCGGACGGCGGCTCGGACTCGGTCGTCGAGGGGCTCTCCGACGGGGAGGCGGCGGCGCTCGACGCGCCCATCGGCTGCTGCTGCGCGGCAGTGCTGTCGCCTCCGCTGCACGCAGCGGTCAGCATGAGACTGCTCGCAACGGTGGCCGTGACCACCGTGGCGGCAGGTCGCCTCAACATCGCGTCGGGCTCCTTCCCCCGTAACAGGTGCACGCGTCGGCGGAACTTTACCGTCGCAGCACCCCAAGCAGCACAGCCGGTCCGGCGCGCGACCGGTTCAACGTGCCGTGGCCCCCCGAGTTACGGCTGAGCACGTCGCGACTTTGCGTGACGCATGTGTACCCGGGATGTCTACCACCGAAACCATGGGTGACAAAAGCCCCCAATTGCTACTCGATCGGTTCCGTAATGCCTTCGTAGGGGCGCGCTCTGGCCACCGCGCTCGCGGTCAGGGTGCGCACGCCGACCATCCCCAGCAGGCTCGCCTCGATCGACATCTCGACCTCGGTGACCACGACCAGCAGCCGGCCGTCGCCGTCGCCGACGGGTTCGAACCTCACGAACCGGCAGTCCCGGACCTGCCCGAGCCGCTCGACCCGGGCGCAGTACCTGTCGACCCGGTCCCGCGCCATGGTCTCGTCGAGGACGAGCTCGTCCGCGGTGATGTCGACGCCCTGCGCGCCGGCTCGGGCCGCCTCCTCGGCGAACGCGGTCGCCTCCCCGCGGGCGTTGAGCTGCCGGGACGCGTCGATGGTGAGCCCGCCGAGCAGGAGCAGGGACATCGCGATCACCGGGAGGGCCGGAGCGATCGAGCCGCGTTCGGTCCTCCTCCGCAGGCCCCGCATCAGTCCACCCCGCGGTACGGGTCGAGCATCGAGGTGAAGGACGACTCCGGGCTCAGCGACCCGGGCGCCCCGGGCAGGCCGATCTCGGAGATGCTGTAGGTGCACGTGACCGTCACGGTCACCGGTTCGCCCGGCTCGAAGGTCGGCGACACGTCCACGGCGACCGAGTCCCGGCAGGTCTTCGGAAGGCCGCGGATCCCTTCGCGTACGACGACGCGCGCCCGTTCGCGCGCCTCGTCGTAGGACCGTGCGAGCGTCGCACTGCGCGCGGCGTCCCTGGTGGCGGACTCGAGGTTGCCGTTGACCGACGCCGCCATCCCGTAGACGAAGATCAGTCCGAAGATGAGCAGGATCGACGGCACGATCATCGCCATCTCGATCGCGAGCGAACCGCGCTCTCCCCTGGCCGCTCGGCGGGTCACGGCAGTCCGCCCAGGTCGCCCTCGAACCTCTCGACCGAGCCCTCGGCGCGCTCGGCGACCGTGAGCTGCATGAACGGGATCAGCGTGATCACGCCTCCGCGGACCTCCATCGTCACCCGCCCGTTGACCTCGTCGTACGACGGTGTGGCGATCGGGCGCAGGAGCGCCTCACGGCCGACGTTGGTCGCGAACCGCTCGGTGTTGTCCACGACGAACCCGCGGACGTCCTCGTAGACGGCGCGGTCCTGCGCCAGGCGCAGCTGGGAGACGCCCTCGCGGGCGGCCTGGATCGCGACGCTCTTGCCGTAGAAGAACAGCGCGGCCTGGATGCTGAAGAAGATCAGGAAGATCAGGCCGGGCGCGATCATGGACAGCTCGACCGCGCTGGCACCCCGCTCGCCGCGCGCTCGCCGAGCCGCTCCTCGGGTCGCCGAGGGAGCTACTCGCAGGTGCTTCCGGCCGGCATGTTCGCGCACTGCTCGAGGCTGTCGCTCTTCGTGGTCACGATGTTGTAGACCACGGCGCCGATCACCGAGGCCGCGACCACGATCACGGCCGCGATCAGCGCCCACTCCAGCACCGTCGCGCCGCGCTCGTCGCGACGCAGGTCCCTCGCGTGGCCGACGGCCCCGCGCATCAACGTCACTCCGAACCAAAGCATCCGTCCCCCCACTCTCCGATTCCATGGTTTGAAGCGTTCTCACGAGCGTGTCAGGCCACCAGCAGCTGGGCCACTGCAGGGTAGGCCAAAAATACCAAGAAAGCAGTACTGATCAGCATCTGGGCCACCAGCATCGACTGTGACTTCTCGCCCTCCTCGCCCTCGGCCTGGGTGAGCTCCTTGCGCCGCATCGTCGCGGCTCGCGCCGAGAGCGAGGCGCGGATCTTCGCGCCGTCGTCGGCCGCGAGGGTGAGCGCACCGGAGAGGTCCTGCAGCTCCTCGACCGCGATCTCGCGACCGAGCTCCCCGAGAGCGACCCAGGGCGTGGTGCCGTAGAGGCGGGCGTTCGCGAGGGCCTGCCGGATCCGCACCAGGGTCCAGTGGTCACCGACGGTGGCGGCGGCCAGCAGCGCCTCGGGGAGGCCGCGCCCCCCGGCGAGGTTCATCGACACCAGGTCCAGGAAGATGCCCACGCTGCGCCTGAAGTCGCGGCGCCGCTTCGCCGCCTCCTGACGGAGCACCAGGTCCGGCATGAAGAAGCCGAGGGCCCCCAGAGCGAGCGCGGCGAACGCCGGGATCGCGGCCGGGAGCGGGACGCCGGCCACCCGGAGGATGGACCACACCAGCGGCCCCAGCAGGAACAGTCCGAGTCCTGCCGCGACCTTGGCGGCCAGGTGCGACCCTCGGGTGCGACCCATCAGGGCGAGGTCCGCGCGCTGGCGACCGAGCTCCCAGCCCCGCTCGACGGCCATCACCTCGAGCCGGTCCGAGAGCAGCCCGAAGCCCGACTGGATGCGCTGCTCGAGACCGCCGCTGCGCTCGAACGCGGTGGCGGTGTGGGTGCTCATCGAACGCTGGCCGCCCTCGATCCGCGCCAGCATCGTCGCCACGCCCGGACGGGGACGGACGAAGACCCGCACCAGCGCGTAGATGCCGAGGCCGAGCAGGGCGCCCGAGACGAGTGACAGCGTCATCGGGCGACCTCCTCCATCGACGACGGTCGGAGCAGGGCGGTGTCCGCGGCCAGGAACCGGTCCGCCTGCGAGGGTGCGGCGAGGCTGCGCAGCCACATGAGCCCGCCGAAGAGCAGCACGGCGATCACGAGCAGCACCAGCTGGCCGACGACGGAGTCGAAGGGCTCGACGTACTGGCGGTTCAGGATGCTCATCATGCCCATCACGCCGAGCACGATGAACAGCACGATCTTCACGCTGCGCCGGATGCTGCGCCGGCTCGCCTCGATCCGCCGGCGCATGTCGAGCTCCTCCCGGATGGAGGACGCCAGCGCACTCAGCACGTCGCGCAGGCCGGGACCGCGGAGCCGGGCGTTGAGGATCAGCGCCGCGCAGACCACGTCCGCGCTCGGGTCGTCGAGGTCGTCGGAGAACGCCATCAGCGCGCTCGGCAGCGGCTCCCGGATCCGGAGCCGGTCGACCAGGAGGTTCAGCGAGGGACGGATCGAGGCCCCCGCGTTCGCGGCGGTGGCCGGGATCGCCTGCTCGAGACCGATCGCACCCGCGATCGTGTCCCGCAGCGACTCGGTCCAGGAGGCGAGTGCCTCGAGCCGGTTGATCGCGTGCTTCTCCGCCGACGAGCTGCCGGCGATCCGGTCCCAGTAGGCCGCGAGGAGGCCCAGCGCCACCCCTGCCACCACCCACTGGGTGGCGAGCAGCGTCACGAAGCCGACGGCGACGCCGCGGATCAGCCGGCTCGTGCGCTGCTGCAGGCTGGCCCGTGCCCGGGTGGGCCTCCCGGCGGGTCGCTCGGGCAGTCCGACGACGGCGAGCACGGCGGTGAAGAGGCCGAGCCCGAGCACCGCCCCCGCTCCGACGGCGAGCAGCCCCTCGGGACCCATCAGGCCCACCGCGCCATGGCGGGTGGTTCGTAGCCGTGCGCGACGAGGTCGTCGAGGCAGGAGATCGTGGCGTGCGAGACGGCGTTGCCGGCCGGGTCGAGCTTGAAGACCTCGCTCGACAGCACGCGCCCGTCCACGCCGGTGACCTCGCGGACGCTCTCGACGACGCGGCTGAGACCGCCGCCGCGCTCGTAGTCGTTGCGCTTGCGCATGAACACGACGAAGTTGATCGCGCCGCTGATGAGCATGTGGGTGGCCTCGACCGGGAGGTGCTCCTCGGCCTGGAGGGCGTACGTCGCGATGCGGTTGAACACCTCGAGGGAGGAGTTGGCGTGGATGGTCGACAGCGAGCCGTCGTTGCCCTGGCTCATCGCGTTGAGCATCGTGACGATCTCGTCGCCGAGCACCTCGCCGACGATCACCCGGCTGGGGTTCTGGCGCAGCGACCGGCGGACCAGCTCGGCCATCGAGACACCGCCGAGGCCCTCGGAGTTCGGCAGCCGCTCCTCGAAGGCGACCACGTTGGGGTGCAGGTCCTCGAACTTGTCCAGCCCGAGCTCGAGGGCGCGCTCGACGGTGATCAGCCGCTCGTGCGGGGGGATCTCGTTGGCGAGCGCGCGCAGCAGCGTGGTCTTACCGGAGTTCGTGGAGCCCGCGATCATGATGTTCTTGCGGGCCTTGACCGCCGCGCGGAGGAACGCCGCGAGGTCCGGGGTCATGGTGCCGTTGCCGACGAGGTCGTCGAGGCCGACCTTCCCGAGCCTGGCCCGGCGGATCGAGACGCTCGGCCGGGCGCAGACCCCCATCACCGCCGAGAGCCGGGAGCCGTCCGGGAGGCGGAGGTCGAGCTGGGGGTTGGCGGAGTCGAACGGACGCGAGGCGAGGCCGACGCTCGAGGCGAGGACCTGGATCAGCTCGATGAGCTCCTCGTCGCTCTCGGCGACCGGGTCGGTGAGCTCTTCGCGGCCGTCGGCGTAGCCCACGAACACCCGGTCGCAGCCGTTGATGTCGACGTTCTCGACCTCGGGGTTCTCCAGCAGAGGCTGGAGCCGGCCGACGCCGAACAGCGCGGCGTGCACCGCGGAGGCGACGACCTCCTCCTCCTCGGCCGAGGGTGGGGTGCGCCCGTCGGCGATCTCGGCGCGCGCGTAGTCCTCGAGCACCTGGACGACCAGCGACCGGGCGAACTGGCGCTCGTCCTCCGGGCTCATCGGTGCACGGCCGAGCACCTCGTCGCTGCGGCGCTGCTGGTTCAGCCGGTCGGCGACCTGGGCCCGGAGCGCCCGGACGAGCAGCGGGTCTGCGTTGCGCTTCGCGTTCACTGCGTCCTCTCCCCCCGTCGGGATCGACGCCGACCGCGGCCGCGTCGGCCCGAGCCGCGGGCAGCTTCTTCGTCGCGCGCCGGCTCGGCCTCGTCGACGTACTCACCGGTCTCGTCGACGTCGAGCCCTGCGAGCTGCTCACCGGCGAACGCGGAGCGACGGACCTCCTCGAACACCTTCTCGGCGAGCATGTGGCCGCTGCGCGCGAGCAGGGTGCGCTCGGGGCGGTGCACCTGGCCGCCCTCGAACATCACCACCGCGCGCGGGTCGAAGGCGACCGCACCGAAGACGCGAGGCCACTCCCAGTCACCGACGATGCCCTGGGCTGCCGCGAGTACGTCGGCCTCCTGGCTCTGACGTGGCGACACCGACGATGCCGGTGCGGGCAGGCGAGTCCGCGAGCATCCCCGCGAGCCCCTCGAGCCGGCGCCTGGTGTGCATGGCGCTCCACACGGTCGGGCGGTACACCCACAGCACGACGTCGGAGCGCTCGATGAGCGGCAGATGGGGCGACCGCTGGTGCACCTGGCCGGCGTCGACGAGCACGTCCCGGTCGGGGACCTGCGCGAAGGCGTCGGCGAGGGCCGGCCACAGCGGCGTGACAGCGGCAGACTGCTCCGGGCCGGCCAGCCCCGCGACGACCTCCTGCCCGCCGAGGGCGGTCTGCGCGTGCTGCTGCACCATCTCCGGCAGCAGCCCCCGGCGTGCGGACGGCAGCAGCGAGAGCAGGCCCCGCTCGCGGTCGAGCGCGCGGCCGTCCGCCGACGGAAGCCGCAGCGCCACGTCGCCGCCGAGCGGGTCCGCGTCGACGAGGAGGCTCGGCCGAGGCCACAGCGAGGCCAGGAGCATCGCGGTCGTCGTGGTCCCCGGCGCACCCTTCGCCGACATCACGGTGATCAGCGCCATCGTCGCCCCCTACTCCGTGACGGTGTCGACGAGCGGCCTGGTGTCGTCCGGCAGGACCCCCACCGCCAGGCTCTGGGAGGCGGCGAGCTCGGCGAGGAGACCCGCGGTGTCGTCCCGGACGAGCAGCGTGAGGCTGAGCGCGTCCGAGCTGCTGCCCTTGCCGACCTGCATCACGCGCGCGGCGGGGACGACCGTGTCGCCGGGCGCGACGTTGCCGACCGGCTCGCCGCCCTGGCTGACGTAGTAGACGCGGACGACGTCGCCCTCCTGCGGCCGCTCCGTGGTGCGCCGGGTGAGGTCGACGACGAGGCCGACGAGCTGGGCGCCGCGCGGGACCACCGGTTCGACCGTGAACATCTGGTTGTTGATCAGGGTGCCCTGGGGGATGCGGGTTGTGGCGTGGGAGCCCAGGAACGCGTCCCCGGCGGCCTCCTCGACGACGTTCGCGCTGTCGGCCGAGACCCGGACGACCCGGAAGTCACGCTTGTCGAACTCTGCGCCGACCGGGATGTCGTCACGCGCGACGAGCACGTCGACGCGTGCACCGCTGCGGTAGGCGACGAGGGCACTGCCCAGGGCGCCGACGAGGATCAGCAGCAGCGCGAGCGCCGCGAGCGCACCGCGTCGGTCACGACGCGGAGCCGGAAGCCGGCCCCGGCTCACGCTGGTGCCGTTGGTGGTGATGGTCATCGAAGAGTCCCCCTGTGAGGCGCTGCAGCTGCCTGGATCGCAGGGCAGGTGCGGAGGACGAGGCTACACGTGGTTTGCCCCGGTTAGTGCCGGTGCCTCAGCGTTTGAGCGTCCCCCGCCGCTCGGCGACGGCGTACAACGTCACCGAGGCGGCGACTCCGGCGTTCAGCGACTCCAGCGAGTTCACCATCGGGATCGAGACCAGCTGGTCACAGGTCTCGGAGACGAGGCGGCTCAGTCCCTTGCCCTCGGAGCCCACCACGATCACCAGCGGGCCGTCGGCGAGCTCGAGGTCGGGCAGCGTGACGTCGCCGTCCGCCGCGAGGCCGATGACCATGCAGCCGGCCTCCTGGTACGCCTTCAGCTGGCGCGTGAGGTTCGTGGCCTGGGCGACCGGGACCCGCGCGGCGGCGCCGGCGGAGGTCTTCCACGCCGAGGCGGTCATCCCGGCAGCGCGACGCTCCGGGATCAGCACCCCGTGGGCGCCGAACCCGGCGGCGGAGCGGACCACGGCCCCGAGGTTGCGGGGGTCGGTGACCGAGTCCAGGGCCACGATGAGCGGCGGCTCCTTCATCTCGGCGGCCCGGTCGAGCAGGTCGTCGGGGTGGGCGTACTCGTAGGCCGGGACCTTGGCGGCCAGGCCCTGGTGCACCGCCCCCTGGGTCAGCCGGTCGAGCTCGTTGCGGGGCACCTCGAGCAGGGAGATGCCGCGGTCGGCCGCGACCTGGAAGGTCTCGCGCAGCCGGCCGTCACGCTCGGCGCCCTCGGCGACGTACACCGACGTGATCGGCATGTGCGCGCGCAGCGCCTCGACCACCGAGTTGCGCCCGGCGATCCACTCGCTGTCGCCGGGCTTCGCGAGCCGCTTCGGCCGCGCAGCCTTCGACTTCTCGACGCGCTTGGCGGCCTTGTAGGCCTTGTGCCCCTCACGGTCCTTCGCCTTCGGGGTCGGTCCCTTGCCCTCGAGCCCGCGGCGGACGCGGCCGCCGGAGCCGGCGGTCGGGTTGCCCTTGCCGGACTTCTTCACCGCGCCTCGGCGCGAGGAGTTGCCTGCCATCAGATGTTCCCTGTCGTGGTGTGTGTGGAGCGGGGGGTGGTCACAGCGACCACTTCGGGCCCTGCGGGGTGTCCTCGAGCTCGAAGCCCGCGGCCTTGAGCTGGTCGCGGATCGCGTCGGCCGCGGCGAAGTCCTTGCTGGAACGGGCAGCCTCGCGCTGCTCGAGCAGTCCGGCGACGAGCGCGTTGATCGCCGCGGTGAGCTTCTCGTCGCGGCGGGTGTCGCCGCCGCCCCAGTGCGGGTCGAACGGGTCGACACCGAGCACGTCGAGCATCGCCCGGACGGACGCGGCGTTGCCGCGCAGCGCGGGCGAGTCACCCGCCGCGAGGAGCTTGTTGCCCTCGCGGACGACGTCGTAGATCGCGGCGACGGCAGCGGGGGTGCCGAAGTCGTCGTCCATCGCCTCGACGAACTCCGCGCAGACGCACTCCGCCGTCCGGGATCTCACCGACGATCTCGGCGGCCCGGGTCAGGAAGTGCTCGATCCGGCGGAACGCCGGCGGCGGCCTCGTCGAGCGCCTCGAAGGAGAACTCGACGGTGCGAGCGGTAGTGCGCGGCGACGATGTAGAAGCGCAGCTCGATCGGGCGGACCCGCTCGAGCACCGCGGGGACGATCAGCGAGTTGCCCAGCGACTTGCTCATCTTCTCGCCGGCCGTGGTGATCCAGGCGTTGTGCATCCAGTACGTCGCGAAGCCGTGCCCGGCGGCACGGGACTGGGCCTGCTCGTTCTCGTGGTGCGGGAAGCGCGAGGTCGACGCCGCCGCCGTGGATGTCGAAGGCGGAGCCGAGGTACTTCAGCGCCATCGCCGAGCACTCGATGTGCCAGCCGGGGCGCCCGCGGCCCCACGGCGAGGGCCAGGACGCCGTCTCGGGCTCGCTGTCCTTCTTGAACCCCTTCCACAGCGCGAAGTCGCGGGGGTCGCGCTTGCCGCGGGGGTCCGCGTCCTGCGCCGCCTCCATCTCGTCGACCCTCTGGCCCGACAGCGCGCCGTACGCCGGCCACGACATCACGTCGAAGTACACGTCGCCGGAGCCGTCCGTCGCGGCGTAGGCGTGCCCGCGGTCGATGAGCTCCGAGATCAGCTCGATCATCTCCGGCACGTGGCCGGTGGCGAGCGGTTCGTACGTCGGGGGCAGGACGTTGAGGGAGTCGTAGGCGCGCTCGAGCTCCCGGCTCATCTCGTAGGCGAGGTTGTACCAGGGTCGTCCCTGCTCGGCGGACTTGACGAGGATCTTGTCGTCGATGTCGGTGATGTTCCGGATGAACGTGACGTCGTAGCCCCGCGCGGTGAGCCATCGACGTACGACGTCGAAGTTGACGCCGGAACGGATGTGTCCGACGTGCGGCTCCGACTGCACGGTCAGCCCGCACACGTAGACGCCCGCCTTGCCGTCCTCGAGGGTCACGAGGTCACGGACCTCGCGGGTGGCGGAGTCGTAGAGCCGAATAGTCACCGGTCAATCCTAACGAGCGCGCGAGGCGCCTCCGACCACGCCGGAACGGCACGGGCGTGACTGCTGTGAAACCAGTGCCGGGAGGGACTGGCTGACCTATCGTTCTACGGTGCGCACTCTCTCTCGGACCTGCCTCGCCGCCGCCACGGTCGTAGCCCTGCTGGCGCCCCTGGCGGGCGCCGCCGGAGCTGCGGCCCCCGGGGTCTCGCCCCGCGCCGCCGCCGAGACCTCGGCCCGCCAGATCACCTACCACCAGTGGGCGAGCCAGAAGCAGCTCGCGAACGGCAGGTTCATCGGCACCGAGGCGGTGCGGGGGGCGCTCCGGCTCGCCGAGCCGACCGGGACCCGCCGCTACGTCGACCCGCACGGCTACCGCACCAAGAGCTACGCCTTCGGCCGGTGGGTCTCCCCGTGGCAGCGACCCGGGTACGCCTTCGAGGAGCTGGTGCCGTCGTGGGACGCCACCACCCCCGGCGACTCGTGGGTGCAGATCCAGGTCCGCGGGCGCAGCGAGTCCGGCCGGCTGAGCAGCTGGTACACGATGGCCAACTGGGCCGCCGGCGACCGCCGCTTCCACCGCACGAGCCTGGGCTCGCAGGCCGACGACCTCGCCCAGGTGAACGTCGACACGCTGCAGACCCGCTACTCGATGGGCTTCACCGCCTGGCAGCTGCGGGTGACCCTGCACCGCAAGGCCGGCACGAAGGCCCGGCCCACCGTCGACACGGTCGGTGCGATGACCTCGCTCCTGCCCGACACCGGCCGGGTCGCGACCTCGCGTCCCGGTGCCGCGCGCGGCCTGAGGGTCGACCTGCCGGGCTTCTCGCAGATGATCCACGAGGGGGACTACCCGGAGTACGACGCGGGCGGCGAGGCCTGGTGCTCGCCGACGTCGGTGTCGATGGTCCTCGGCGGCCTCGGCCGGCTGCCGTCGGAGCAGGAGTACTCCTGGGTGCCCGCCGACCACCCCGACCGCTGGGTCGACCACGCCGCGCGCAGCCACTACGACTACGGCTACGACGGGGCCGGGAACTGGTCCTTCAGCGCCGCCTACGCCGCCGGCCACGCCGACGCCGCGTTCGTGACCCGCCTGCGCAGCCTGCGCGAGGCGGAGCGGTTCGTCGCCGCCGGCATCCCGCTGGTGGCCTCGGTGAGGTTCGGGGCCGGGGAGCTGAGCGGCGCCCCCATCAGCGCCACGAACGGGCACCTCCTGGTGATCGTCGGCTTCACCGACAGCGGCGATGTCGTGGTCAACGACCCCGCGGCACCGCACAATGGCAGCGTGGTGCGCACCTACAAGCGCGGTGAGTTCGAGAACGCCTGGATCCCGAAGTCCGGCGGGCTCGTCTACGTCGTGCGCAACCACGACCAGCCACTCCCGAAGAGCCGGACGAAGAACTGGTGAACGGCTCGGTCCGGTTCCACCGCTGGACCGGCGACGACGACCTCGGGCTCGGCGACCACGACGGGACCGGGCTCCTCGACGGTGCACTGGTGCTGGCCCGGCCGCGCGGCGTGCGGGAGTACGACGACCCGCACCGCGACGCGCCCCCCGAGAAGTACGAGTTCGCCACCTGGACCTCGGCGGAGGTCTCCCCCGGGTTCGGCTTCACCGAGCTCGTCGCGTCCTGGAACGCCAGGACTCCGGCAGGCACGTGGCTCGAGGTCGCGCTCCAGACCATCGGGCCGCGCGGCACGTCGCCGTGGCGGCTGATGGGGCGGTGGGCGGAGGACGACGAGGACATCACGCCCACCTCCGTGCCCGGTCAGGTCGGCCCGGACGCCGTCGTCGACGTGGACCGGCTGACTCTGCCCGAGACGGCCCCTGGCTCGTCGTACCGGATGCGCGTCACGCTGATGCGCCGCCCTGACTCCGACGCGACGCCGAGCGTCTCGCTGCTCGGGTGTGTGGCCTCCGACCTGCCCGCCGGCGACCCCGACTTCGCGGAGCCGACGGGCCCGGCAGAGCGCCCGGCAGCAGCCGCCGCGGCCGGGACGGTCCTCGACGTGCCGGCGTACTCCCAGCGGCTGCACCTGCGCAGGTACCCGCAGTGGGCCGACGGCGGCCGGTCCTGGTGCTCGCCCACCGCGACCGCGATGGTGCTCGACTACTGGGGGCTCGGTCCGTCGGAGGCGGACTACGCCTGGGTCGACGAGACGCTGCCGGACCGGTTCGTGCCCTACGCCGCGCGGCACACCTTCGACCACGCCTACGGCGCCGCGGGGAACTGGTCGTTCAACACCGCCTACGCGGCCCGCTTCGGCGCCGTCGCCTTCGTGACCCGGCTGCGTTCGCTCGCCGAGGCGGAGCTGTTCGTGGCCGCCGGCATCCCGCTCGTGGTCGGTGTCGCGTTCACGCGCGACCAGCTCCACGGCGCGGGCTACGACACCCACGGACACCTGGCCGTGCTCGCCGGCTTCGACCGGACGACGGCGACGTGGTGTGCAACGACCCTGCCTCGCACGGCATACGCGAGCAACGACGAGGTGCGCACGACGTTCGACCGTGCACCAGTTCGAGCGGGCGTGGATGCGCGCCGCCGGCGGCATCACCTACGTGATCCGGCCGTCCGGCGTACCCCTGCCTCAGGCCCCGCCCGAGGCCAACTGGTGAAGCACCGCCGCGGCCGCGTCCTCCCCTGAGCGGACCGCACCCTCCATGTAGCCGTTCCACACGGGTGAGCACTCCGCGCCGGCCCAGTGGATCCGGCCGACCGGCTCGCGCAGCGCGTGCCCGTAGTGGGTCCACACGCCGGGAGTGAAGTGCGCGCCGTAGCAGCCGCGGCTGAACTCCTCGGCCATCCAGTCCCGTTCGATGAACTCACGTGGCTCGGCCGCCCGGGGCCCGAAGTAGCGGACGAAGCAGCCGAGCACCGCCGCGCGCCGCTCCTCGGGGGTACGACGGGCGAGCCGGCGGCCGTCCCCTGCCTCGACGAACCCCATGAGCACGCCGGGTGTCCCCGACGGCGGTGAGTTGTCGAAGGTGACCTTGACCGGCCCCGTGTCGGAGGCGGCCTGGCCGTTGAGGCCGGCGGCGCGCCAGAACGGCTCGTCGTAGATCGCGTACACCTTCATCACCGACCCGGCCGGGAGCCGCTGGGTGAGCTGGTCGCGCCACGACGGAAGCGGCGGGTCGTACTCCAGCCGCCCGGCCAGGGTCGGCGGGAGCGTGACGATGACGTGGCTGCCCTCGTAGGTCTCGCCGGCTCGGGTCGTGACGCGCACCCCGTGGTCGGTGCGCGTCGACGGTGCGGACCGGGCGCGCCGAGGTGCACCCGGTCGCCGAGCTGCTCGGCCATGGTCTGCGCGATCCGGACCGACCCGCCGACGATCCGGTCCTGCTGCGCGCCCCGGTCGACCGAGATGAGCGTCTCGAAGTCGGTGCCGGAGTGGGCGTAGAACAGCGCGTGCAGCAGCGACAGGTCGGTCGACTCCGCGGAGAACACCGCCTCGCAGGCCACCCGGAAGTACGCCCTGCCGGTGGGCGTGCGGAGGTTGCGGCGGATCCACGTCTCGAAGGTCTGCCCGTCGAGGCGCTCGGCGTCGGGGCTCTCCCACGGCGCGGTGAGGCTGACCCGGTTGGCCAGCCGCGTGAACCGGGCCAGGCCCTGGGCGAGGTCGGCGAGCGCGAACGGCCCGAGCCTCGGGGTCGCACCGCGGTGCGGCTTCAGCCGGGACCGCCTGCCCCCGAGCTCGAGGAGCAGGTCGCCCTCGTCGTTGTGGGTGCGGAAGTGCTCGAGCCCGAGCTCCTCGACGAGGGCGTACATCCGGTTCTGCGTCGGGCCGATCCACTGGCCGCCGAGCTCCAGCGGGGTGCCGTCGTCGAGGACATGCCCCTCGGTCCGGCCGCCGACCCGGTCGCGAGCCTCGAGCACCACGACCTCCCGGCCCTGGGCGGCGAGGTGGCGGGCCGCGGCGAGCCCGGAGAGGCCGGCGCCGACGACGAGGACCGTCATGCCGCCACCTCGTGACGGATCCGGGCCGCGCGGTCGGTGCGGTTCCACTGCCGCCGCAGCCAGGCCGGCCGCCGGTCCGGCAGGTCCGCGGCGCGGAGGTCGGCGAGCCAGCGCTCCTCGGCGGCGTCGGCCGTCTCGAACGCCTCCTCCCCGGCGGCGGGTCGGCGACGCAGGCCGCCTCGAGCCGGTCGACGCTCGGCGACGAACCGCGCCAGCGACGCGGGATGGTCGCGGAGGGCGAGCCGATGGAGCCGCTCGTGGCGCCACCAGCGGTAGGCCGGGTCGAAGACGTTGTCGGGCATGGCGTCCGGGTCGATCTCCGGGGGTCGGTGACCCGCACCGGCTTGAAGACCGAGGTGCAGGGGGCCGACGTGCCGGTGACCCAGTGCACCTGGTCCATCGCGTAGCGCAGGTCGGCCACCCACGAGGCCGTGCTCTGCGTCGAGGTGACGACGCCACCCGCGTGCGCGCAGGGCGCCGACAGCGCGCCGTTGACCCGCGACCACGCGGCCCGGCCGCGGGTCCGTGGTCACGGAGCGCCGCCATCAGGTCGGCGGGGGTCGTCGCCCTGGTGGCGGCGCGCCTCGGTGCGGGCCGCGCCTCGTCGCGCAGGCGGCGACCCGGCCCCGCACCGGGTCGGCGTGCCGGTCGGCGAAGCCCGGGATGGTCAGCCCGTTGCTGATCGAGCGGCCGCGCCCGGTCACCTCCTCGGTCGCCCACCGGCGGCCGGCCGTCTCGAGCACGATGGCACCGGACGGGATCCGCGACGATGAAGGAGCTGTCGTAGGTGAACCGCGGGTGCTCGTGGCTGCACGAGCCCGCCCTGCCCGTGCTCCTCGAGCAGGTCCACGATCACGCCGACCGCCTCGTGGGCCGTGGTGGACCGCTCGAGACCGAGCCGGACCAGGTCCATGCCGAGCAGCTGGGACGCCGTCGGCTCCTTGTCCTTGGCTCCTCGCGTGAAGACCGCCTCGTTGCCGATGACGACACCGTGCTCGTTGGCGCCCATCTCGGCGCCCCACATCCACCACGGCTGACTGAGCAGGACGCGGTGGGTACGTCCGACCTGCGGCGATGGTGCTCCAGGTGCAGCGCACCGAGGCCCCCGGCTCGTGCCGCTGCCCGTCGTACCAGCGGAGGACCTGCGCCTCGTTGGGGTCGCGGTCGCTGTTCTTGGCGAACAGCACGCCATCCTCGGTCAGGCTGACCATGGTGTCGCACATGCTCGGCAACCTACCGGTCGGGCGCGGCCTGCGGCAGGGGCGGAAAGTCGTTGCGGAGCGAGGGCGGCGAGGGGATGCTTCGCGCATGCCGATCCACATCCACAACATCACCTTCGACTGCGGCGACGCTCGCAAGCTCGCGGACTTCTGGTCCACGATGACCGGCTGGCACGTCTTCTACGACGACGACCCGTACGTGCTCGTCGCGCCGTCGCTGCCGAGCCAGGAGACCGGGCTGCTGTTCATCCCGGTGCCGGAGGGGAAGACCGCGAAGAACCGGGTGCACCTCGACGTGGAGCCTGCCGAGGGCACCCGCGACGAGCTGGTCGAGGTGGCGGTCGCGGCCGGGGCGACGGTGATCGGCGACCACCGCTCCGAGGACGGGTCGGGCTGGGTGACGCTGGCGGACCCGGAGGGCAACGAGTTCTGCATCGAGCGGAGCAAGGCCGAGCGCGGGCCGGCCAAGCCGCAGGCGTTCCGGATCAGCACCTCGTAGCCGCTCAGCCCGCGTCGAACTCCACCGTGTGCCAGCCCGTCGCGCCGTCGGGGACGACGCCGGTGCGCACGCCGGTCTGCGTGTAGCCGCTGCGGTCGGTCGCCCGGACGGCCAGCGTGTGCGGCCCCGGCGTCACGTCGACGGTGCCGCTCCACTGCACCCAGGTGTCGACGTTCGGCACCCGGGCCAGCTCGGCCTCTGCCCAGGACTGCCCGTCGAGGCGGAGCTCCACGCGGTCGATCCCGGTGTGCTGGGCCCAGGCGACCCCGCCGACCCGCAGCGACCCGGCGGGCACGTCGGCTCCGCCCCGGGGTACGTCGATCCGCGACTGCGTCTTCACCGGACCCTCGGCCGCCCATCCCCTGCCGGTCCAGTAGGCGGTGAAGTCCGCGAACCGCGAGACCTCGAGGTCGACGAGCCACTTGGTCGCCGACACGTAGCCGTAGAGGCCGGGCACCACCATGCGCACCGGGAACCCGTGGTCGACCGGCAGCGGCTCGCCGTTCATGGCGATGGCCAGCAGCGCGTTGCGGTCGTCGGTCAGGGCCTCGATCGGGGTGCCGCAGGTCCAGCCGTCCTGCGAGGTCTGGAGCACCGCGTCCGCCTCGGGCAGCACCCCGGCCTCGGCGAGGACGTCGGCGACCCGGACGCCGCTCCACCAGGCGTTGCCGATCAGGTCGCCGCCGACCTCGTTGGAGACGCAGCACAGGGTGACCCAGTCCTCGGTGAGCTCCCGGTCCAGCAGGTCCTGGTAGGTCAGCTCGAGCTCGCGCTCGACGCGGCCGTGCACCCGCAGCCGCCACGTCGTGGGGTCGACGGTCGGGACGACCAGGGAGGTGTCGATCCGGTAGAAGTGCGCGTTCGGGGTGCGCCAGGCGGTGAGGCCTTCGAGGTCCTGGTCGGCGCCGCGCGGCACCACCCCGGCGCTCGCGGGGAGGCGCAGGAGCTTGCGGGCGGTCTCGACGCTGCGCCGCGAGGCACCGACGAACTGTCCCGCGACCCCGACCACGATGGCCGCCGCCCCGACCACGCCGGCCTCGATGAGGAACCGGCGGCGGGCCAGGTCCGGGTCGGTCCTGCCCGGCTCGTGCAGATGGTGCTTCGTGAGCCGGTCCACGATCAGCGACAGCACGACGATCCAGGTCACCGTGCCCGCGACGACCGGCACGACGTCGTACAGGTTCGCCTCGGGGCGGGTCCACACCGCCGCCGCGCCGACCGCACCCATCGCCACGAACACCGCGATCGCGGCGCCCTGGCCGCGCTGGGTGAGCGCGCCGGCCCACGCGGACAGCGCGAGGACGGCGAGGGTGACGCCGACGATGAGAATCGGCTTGTCGTACTGCCCGACGGCCTGGATCAGGCTCTCCGCCAGCGGCCCCGGCGTGATCTCGATGACCGCCTCCGCGACGGCGAGCAAGGGCGTCGCGCGGATCGTGAGCAGCATGGTCAGCGCATGGCTGACCGCGATCCCCGCCAAGCCCGCGACGAGACCCGCGAGGGCATGCAGGGATCGAGGAGTGGGGGTCACACCCCCATGTTCGCCCATCACGCCACGGTGGATCGGTGTGCGGCATGATCGGGCGCGTGAACACACCCGCTCGCCTGCCTCGGATCGGCATCGGCACCGACGTGCACCGGCTCGTCGACGGAGCCCCGATGCACCTCGCCGGGCTGCACTGGCCCGACGAGCCGCAGGGTCTCGAGGGACACTCCGACGCGGACGTCGCCGCCCACGCGGCGTGCGACGCGCTGTTCTCCGCGGCCGGGCTCGGTGACCTCGGGAGCAACTTCGGCACGGCCGAGCCCGAGTGGTCGGGGGCCGCCGGAGCGGTGCTGCTCGCGGAGGCCGCTCGGCGCGTGCGCGCGGCCGGCTTCGAGATCGGCAACGTCGCGGTGCAGGTGGTCGGGAACCGGCCCAAGCTCGGCCCGCGCCGCGCCGAGGCCGAGGCCGCGCTCGGAGCGGCCTGCGGCGCCCCGGTCAGCGTCTCGGCCACCACGACCGACGGGCTCGGCCTCACCGGACGCGGCGAGGGCGTGGCCGCCATCGCCACCGCGCTGGTCTTCGAGCCTCCTCCGATTGACGTAGGCCGTCCGCACCGCAACGGCCCCGTTGTGCCATTCCGCCTCGAGCGTGCCCCGGGTGCAATGGAGAGGGCGAGCCGTGAGATGCCGCCGGTACGACGCATCTCCACCGGCGCGAGCTCGCGAAGGGGGATCCGATGGATCGTGTCGTGCCCGACGGGAAGCACCTGCGTGCGGGCAGCACACCCTTCCGGGTGAAAGGCGTGACCTACGGCCACTTCGTCCCTCGCACGGACGGCCACCGCTTCCCCGAGCCGCCGCAGGTCGAGCGTGACCTGACCGCGATCGCCGCGCACGGCCTCAACACCCTCCGGACCTACAGCGTCCCGCCCCTCGACCTCCTCGACGGAGCCAGGGCGCTCGGCCTGCGCCTGCTGGTCGGCGTCGACTACGCCGACTGGCGGATGCGTCCCGAGGTGTCCCGCGCCGGCCACCGGCAGGTCCTGGCCGACGGCCGGACGGCGGTCCGCCAGGCGCTCGAGGTCCTGGCCGGACGGCCGGAGGTGCTCGCCGTCTCGGTCGGCAACGAGGTCCCCTCGGACATCGCCCGGCTCTACGGCCGCGCGGCCGTCGAGGACACCCTCAGCGCCCTCGTCGCGGAGGTCCACGCGGGCGACCCGGAGCTGCCGGCGACCTACACGAGCTACCCGACCTCGGAGTTCCTGCGTGTGGACGGACAGGACATCGCGACGTTCAACGTCTTCCTCGAGTCCGCGGACAAGCTGGCGCCGTACCTGCACCACCTCCAGCGCGTCACCGAGGACCGCCCGCTGGTCATCACCGAGCTCGGCCTGGCCGCGGAGCTCCATGGCGACGACGAGCAGGCACGCTCGCTGGACATGCAGCTCGGGCTCGTCGACGCCGCGGGCTGTGCCGGCGCCACCATCTTCGCCTGGACCGACGAGTGGGCCGTGCACACCGAGCCCGTGCTCGGCTGGGGCTTCGGCCTGACGCGCGTCGACCGGAGCCCTCGGCCGGCGCTGGCCGTCGCGGAGGGCTGGGCGCGTCGAAGCCTCCGGGACACACGGACCGACCTGGCCGTCCGTCACGGCGGTCGTCTGCGCCTACAACGAGGAGCGGCACATCGGCGACTGCCTGGCCTCGCTGGCCGCGGTGCGGTACCCGGGCCTGCAGGTCCTGGTGTGCGACGACGGCTCCACGGACCGCACGCTCGAGCTGGCCCGGCGCAGCGGGTTCGAGGTGCTCGCCCTGGACCACGGCGGGCTGAGTGCCGCACGGAACGCCGGCCTGGCCGCCGCGAAGGGCGAGATCGTCGCCTACCTGGACGCGGACGCCGCCTGTCATCCCGACTGGCCCTTCCATCTCGCGCTCGCGTTCGAGGACCCGGCGGTCGTGGTCGCGGGCGGGCCCAACCTGCCGTGGCCCTCGGGCGGGCTCGTGGAGCGTGCGGTCGCGCTCTCCCCCGGCAACCCCGTCGAGGTGCTGGTCGGCGACGACCGGGCCGAGCACGTCCCGGGCTGCAACCTGGCGGTCCGCCGGTCGGCGCTCGAAGGCATCGCCGGGTTCGACGTGGCCTACACCACCGCCGGGGACGACGTCGACGTCTGCTGGCGGCTGCTGGACCTCGGCGGACGGATCGGGTTCTCGTCCTGCCGCGCAGGTCCACCACCATCGCCGCGACACGGTGCGTGGGTACCTGCGTCAGCAGCGCGGCTACGGCCGGGCCGAGCGCATGCTCTCCGGCCACCACCGGCACCGGTTCAACCGGCTGGGCGCGGCGCGGTGGTCCGGCTTCGTGTACGGCGGCCCGCGGCTCCTTCCCCGGATGTTGAGGCCGGTCGTCTACCACGGCGCGATGGGCAGTGCGCCGTACCAGACCGAGCTGCGCGACCGGGCCGCCACGGTGTCGATGTGGGCGGCCGCCCTGATGCCGCTCGTCGTCGCCCTCGGGGCTCTGTCGGCGCCGCTTGGCGCTCGCGCACCCGGCGTTCCTCGCCCTTCCCGTCGCCGTCGCGTTCCTGGTGATCGGCTACGCGACCTCGGTCGCCGCGGCCGTCCGGCCGGCGCGGAGCGAGCCCACACCGTGGAGGCTGAGGGCCCTCGTCGGCCTGCTGCACGTCCTGCAGCCGTTCGCGCGGACCTGGGGACGGCTGCGCGCCCGGCCCCTGCCTGCTCGCGAGCGCCCAGCCGGCACCGTGGACCGGGCAGCGTGAGCGCTGGCTGCAGGCCCTCCACCACGAGCTGTCGTCCGGCTGGTGCGCGGTCCGGCCCGGTGGCCCGCAGGACGGCTGGGACCTCGAGGTGCGCGTGGGACCGCTGCTGCGCTGCCGGCTCAACACGGCCGTCCGCTGGGAGTGGGACCCCGTGACGAGGAGGAGCTGGTCGGCAAGCGCGATCGGCGTCGCAGCGATGCTGGTGGGTGTGCTGCTCCTCGCGGTGTCACCCGCAGCCGCGACCGTGGTCCTCGGCGCCCTCGGGGCGGTGGCGGCGCTCGAGGCGGTCGTGCTCCGCAGGTCGACCGCGCAGGCCGTCGCACGCACCACGGCGGGCGTGGGGGTGCCGGCATGAGCGGCCACGGAGAACGCCGCCCCGGGCTCGGCCGGCGCCTGGCCCACGAGCTGCGCCCCTACTGGCGTCAGGTGGCCGTGATCTTCGCCCTCGACCTGCTGGCGACGCCGCTCCTGCTGCTGACCCCGGTCCCGGTCAAGATCGCCGTCGACAGCGTTCTCGGCGACCAGCCGTTGCCCGACTTCCTGTCCCCACTGGTGCCCGACGCCTTGGCCGGGACCGACCTCGGCCTGCTCCTCTTCGCGGCCACGATGCAGGTCGTGGTCGTCGTGCTCGTCCAGCTCCAGCAGCTGGCCAGCTACGGACTGCGCACGAGGACCGGCGAGGCGCTGACACAGGGCATCCGGGACAAGCTCTTCTCCCATGCCCAGCGGCTGTCGCTGCTGCGGCACGAGGCGCGGGGGTCGACCGACTCGGTCTACCGGATCCAGTACGACGCGATGGCGGTGCAGCGGGTCACGGTCGAGGGGTTGCTCACGACGGCCGCGGCGGTGGTCACGCTGGCGACCACCGTGGCGGTGATCGCGGCTCTCAACTGGCGGCTCGCGCTGGTCGGGCTGCTGGTGTCGCCGCTGCTGGTGGTGCTGACGCGCGGTTACCGCATCCGGGTGCGGCCGCGGTACCGCGACGTGAAGGACATCGAGAGCGACGCCATGCGCGTGGTCCAGGAGGCGCTCTCCGGCCTGCGCGTGGTCAAGGCGTTCGGCCAGGAGGACAGCGAGCTGGAGCGCTTCGACCGCCGGGCACGGGCCGGGCTCAGCGCGCGGGTGGGCCTCGCCTGGGCCGAGGGCTGGTTCGGCGTGCTGGTCAACCTGGTCACCGCGGTCGGCACGGCGGCGGTCCTGTTCATCGGTGTCCGCGACGTCCAGCGCGGCGTCCTGACCCTGGGCGAGCTGCTCATGGTGATCGCCTACCTCGCGGCGCTCTACGGCCCGCTCAAGACGATCAGCAGGAAGGCGGCGTCGGTGCAGACCTCGCTGGCCAGCGCCGAGCGGGTCTTCGAGTTCCTCGACGAGGCGGTCGACGTGGAGGAGCGCCCCAACGCGCTGCCTCTGGCGCGGGTCCTCGGCGTCCTCGAGTTCGACCACGTCTCCCTCGCGTACGACGGCGGGCGGGACGCGCTGGTCGACGTGTCCCTGCGGGTCGAGCCGGGGATGCGCGTCGGGATCAAGGGACTCACCGGTGCCGGCAAGACCAGCCTGGTCAGCCTCCTGATCCGGTTCTACGACCCGACGGCCGGCCGGATCCTGCTCGACGGCACCGACCTGCGCGACTACCGCCTGCGCGACCTTCGTGGCCAGGTCTCCGTGGCTCTCCAGGACCCGGTGCTCTTCTCCACGAGCATCGCCGAGAACATCCGCTACGCCAGGCCGGACGCCAGCATGGACGAGGTCGTGGCCGCCGCCGAGCAGGCCGACGCGCACGCCTTCGTCAGCGCGCTCCCCCGCGGCTACGACACGCCCGTCGGCGAGCGCGGCATGCGGCTCTCCGGCGGCGAGCGGCAGCGCATCTCGCTCGCCCGCGCGTTCCTGAAGGGCGGCGACATCCTGGTCCTCGACGAGCCGACGAGCTCGGTCGACGTCCACACCGAGGCCGAACATCCTCGACGGCCATGCAGCGGCTGATGCGCGGCCGGACCACCTTCCTCATCTCGCACCGCCTGTCGGCGCTCGAGAGCTGCGACATGTGGATCGAGCTGGCCGGTGGCCGCCTCGTCGACCGCTGGGACGCCACGAGCGCCCCTCGCGCAGACCGGAGGCGTCCGATGACCATCGCCGCTGCGCCGGCGCGCGGCTCGATCGAACCCGGCGCCCTCCACCTCCTCGCCGGCCGCGCTGGGCCGGCTGCGACGACGGCTACGCGGGAGCGGTGGTGGCCGACGCCGTCGAGCTCCGGGCCGGCGTGCACCGGATCGAGCTGTCCGGGAGCGCGCACCGGAGCGTGGTCGCCAAGCGGATCCGCAGCAGGCGGGCCCAGCTCGAGCGTCGGGTGACCGACCGCTGGCTCCCGGCGGTGGGACTGGACGGGTTCGGACCTCCCGCGTCTCGCCACCGTCGCCGAGCGCGACGGCCTGTTCGTGTGGCACCTCTACGAGGACCTCGGCCCGCACGGTCTCGACCGGGAGAGCGCGGACGAGACCGCCGTCCGGCGGGCGATGGACCGCGTCGCCGACCTGCACGCCGCCTTCGCGGGCCACGCGCTGCTCCCCGAGGTGCGGTTCGCCGCCGGAGACCTCGGGGCCTACTTCTACACGCGGAGCGTGCGTGACGCCGCCGCGACGATCGAGCGCATGCCGCCCTCCGCACCTCCGGCCCAGCGACGAGGAGTCGGCGGTCCGGGACGCCGTGCTGGCCCGGCTGCAGGTGCTCCTCGACGACGAGCCCGCACGAGTCGAGCTGATCGAGCAGCTGGCCGGGCCCGAGACGCTGGTCCACGGCGACCTGACCCGGGAGAACGTCTTCGTCCTCGACGACGGGAGCCGCCAGGCGGTCCGGCTGATCGACTGGGACCACGTCGGCGTCGCCCCGGCCGGCTTCGACCTGTCCACGCACCTGGCGTACTACCCGCCGGCGTTGCGGAAGGTCGTGCTCGACGCCTACACCGCGGCCATGGCCGACCGCGGGTTCCCGTTCGCCGGACGACCTGGACTGGGAGCCTCCTGGTCTCGACGTTCGAGGCGGGCAGGCTGGCGAACCAGCTGATCTGGCTGTCGATCGGCATCCTCGAGGGGAACGGCTGGACGTTCGACGGCCTGGCCGCCTGGGGCCGTGCGCTGGCCGCCTCCGTCGACCCACCGGGACGGACGTCGAGGAGAGCCTGCTCCCGTGACGTGCGTGGTCATCGGCGCCTACCGGGTGGCGTGCGCAGGTCGAGGCCGCGGGCCACTTCTGGGTCTACGCGCAGTACGCCGACGCGCTGCGCCGGCTGGGTTGTGACGTGTGGTGGCTGGAGGAGCTGCCCGCGGCGGGGGGACCGACCACCGACGAGGTCCGGGTCGCGACGCTCCGGGAGCGACTCCGACCGCTCGGGCTCGCGGACAAGGTCATCCTCTACCGCTGGGAGGACGATCCGGCCGAGCCGACGTACCTCAGCGTGCCCGCAGCCGGCGCTCGACGCGACCCTCGAGCGCGCCGACCTGCTGGTCAACTTCGACTATCGGCTGCCGACGCGGCTCCTGGACCGGTTCCGCCGGACCGCGCTGGTCGACATCGACCCCGGGCTGCTCCAGCTGTGGTGGAGCCAGGGCAACCTCCGGGTCAACCGGCACGACGTCTACTTCAGCATCGGCGAGCACCTCGAGGGCACCGTGCCCGGCGTCGCGTGGACGCACTCGCCGCCTGCGGTGTCACTCGACCTCTGGCCCTACCGCTTCGACCCGGCCGCTCGCGCCTTCACCACGGTGACGTCCTGGTACAGCAACACGTGGGTCACCCTGCTCGACGGATCGACCATCGACACCAACAAGCGGCTGACCTACCTCGACTACGCGGACCTCGCGCGACGCACCGACCAGGTCCTCGAGCTCGCGACCGTGCTGGGCCCGGGCGAGGAGACCGACCGCGAGCCTGATGGAAGGCAGCGGCTGGACCATGCGGGCCGCCGCCGAGGTGGCCGGCACACCGGAGCGGGTACCAGGCCTACATCCAGCGGTCCCGCGGCGAGCTCGGGCTCGCCAAGCCGGCGTACGTCCTCCTCGGCAACGCCTGGCTCAGCGACCGCACCGTGTGCTACCTGGCGACCGGGAAGCCGGCCGTGGTGCAGGACACCGGCGCCAGCTCCTACCTGCCGGTGGGCCGGGGGCTGCTGAAGTTCTCCTCGGTCGACGAGGCGGTCGCGGCGCTGGCCGAGGTCGACGCGGACTACGCCGGGCACTGCCGCGACGCACGCGAGCTCGCCGAGGCCTACTTCTCCGCGACCGAGGTGGTCACACGGATGCTGCGTCACGCCCTTGCCTGACCCCCGTCGAGGCGTCCGAGACGTGGCCCGACCGGAACCACGCGATGGTGCGGGACAGGCCGTCCTCGATGCCGACGCGGGGCTCCCAACCCAGCGCGGACCGGGCCAGCCCGATGTCCGGCCTCCGGAGCTCCGGGTCGTCCTGCGGACGCGGCACGAAGGCGACCGGGGACCTCGAACCGGTGAGGCCACGGATCAGCTCCGCGACGGCGAGCACGGTCAGCTCGACGGGGTTGCCGATGTTGACGGGACCCGCGTGCTCGGAGTGGAGCATCCGCATGAGCCCGTCGACGGTGTCGTCGACGTAGCACACGGACCGCGTCTGCCGACCGGTCCCGGTGACCGTCAGCGGCTCGCCGCGCAGCGCCTGGTCGATGAACGTCGGGACCATCCTCCCGTCGTGCGGGCGCATCCGGGGTCCGTAGGTGTTGAAGATCCGCACGATCCCGGTCCGCACGCCGTGGCTGGTGCGGTAGGCGGTCGTCGCCGCCTCGGCGAAGCGTTTCGCCTCGTCGTACACAGCCCTCGGCCCCACCGGGTTGACGTTCCCCCAGTAGGTCTCCGGCTGCGGGTGCACCTGCGGGTCGCCGTAGGTCTCCGAGGTCGAGGCGAGCAGGAACCGCGCCTGCTTGCGCCGGGCGAGCTCGAGGGCGTGCAGGGTGCCCGCGGAGCCGACCTGCAGGGTCTCGACGGGGAGGCGGAGGTAGTCCACCGGCGAGGCCGGCGAGGCGAGGTGGAGCACGGCGTCCACCGGCCCCGGGACGCGGAGGCCCTGGCTGACGTCCGAGTCCACCAGCTCGAAGCGGGGGTCGTCGGCGAGCGAGGCGAGGTTCGCGAGCCGTCCCGGTGAGGAAGTTGTCCAGGCAGAGCACGTCGTACCCGCTGTCCACGAGGCGCTCGGCGAGATGGGATCCCACGAACCCTGCTCCGCCGGTGACCACAGCCCGTCGTCGTCGCATGTCAGCCCCCGTCCTGGCGCTCGACCCGCTCATGCCTCGGCCTGGTGACGAGGCACGATGCGGCCGGAACCCTCGGCCGACCCGGTCAGCGCGCTCGGCCAGATGGGGGGCCGCTCTCTCAGTAGAACGCCGGACAGGGTGGCGCGCCATGACCCGACCGGGTGAGCGTGACTACGCCGACTGACGGGGTCAGGGGTCGGCCAGGCGGCCCAGCTCCTCGCCGAGCGCCTCCTCGATCACCTTGTTGAGCTCGTCGCGGAACACCGCGAGCACCGCCTGGGAGGCGACCGGGAGCAGCGTCCGGATCGTCTCGAGCATGGCCGGCCACCTCTCCTCGGGCAGCCCGGCGTCCACGAACGGCTTCCACATCTGCGTGCGGACCTCGTCGACGAAGCGCTGCGCGATCACGTGCAGGTGCTCGCCGAGCAGCGGCAGCAGCGCGAGCACCGATGCCCGGTCGAGGCCGAGCGCCATCGCCTTCGCCCCGGCGCGTACGACGAACGGCCGCACCAACCTGACACGCGACGCGTCGACCCGCTCCACCAGACCGATCTCGACGAGCTGGTCGAGGAAGCCTGTCTCCTCCTCCACGCCGGCGAGCCGGAGCAGCGCGTCGGTCGTCATCTCCTCCGGCACCTCGGCCTGGCCCAGCGGGTCCTCGAGGGTGTGCAGCAGGTCGAGGGCGTGGCCCGCGGTGGCCGTCGACTGTCGCTGGAGGACCTTCTCCACGGCGGCGAGCGTGTAGCCGCGCTCGAGCAGGTCGCGGATCAGCCGCAGGCGGCTCACGTGCTCGGGGCCGTAGTAGCCGGTGCGCCCGACGAGGTGCGGGGACGGGATCAGGCCCCGGCCGGCGTAGGCCCGGACGTTCCGCACGGTCATGCCCACCGACGCAGCGAGCTGGTCGATGGTCATCTGCGGGGCGGTCACCGGGTCATCCTCCCAGGTCACACAACGAGGGTCTTGACATCCACCGTCCACGATGTGCCATTCTCTATGTTACATCTTAAATGTCACATAGCGACGCCGAAGCCCCCGACCTCCGGAGCCCCTCATGCTGACCCTCCTGGCCACGACCACAGCGGCAAGCGCCGAGGCGCCGTCCGCCGGCGGCGCGCCGGTCGACCAGATCATGGTGGTCGGCGCCTTCACTGCGGTGGTGTACGCCGCGATCCTCTGGGTGCTGGTCCGCGAGCGCACCGGCCACGCCACGCTGGTCGGCCGCGCCGCCGACACCGTGGCCCGCCTCGACGGCAGCCCGCGGTGGTTCGGGCTTCCCCTGGCGGTCAGCGTCGCGGGCGCCCTGTCCGGCGCGGTCGGCCTCTACTGGGACGTGTCCTTCCACATCGCGATGGGCCGTGACGAGGGGCCGCTGGCCAACCCGGCGCACTACTTCATCTTCCTCGGCCTGATCGCGATCTTCGCCGGGGGCGCGCTGGCCCTGGCCCTCGCGAAGGACCGCCTCCCCCGTCGTACCCTCCGCCTGACGCGCACCTGGCAGGTGCCGATCGGGCCCGCGATCGGCACCGCCGTCGCGCTCTTCGCGCTGCTCGGCTTCCCGCTCGACGACGTCTGGCACCGGCTCTTCGGCCAGGACGTGACCGAGTGGGGCCCCACCCACGTGCTGATGATCGGCGGCGTGCTGATGCTGCCGTACACCATGCTGCTGACCTGCGCCGAGGCGCGGCAGGTCGGCGACTCGTGGCTGCGCGAGGCACTTCGAGTGGGTCGCGATCCTGATCCTCGCCGCCGGCCCGGTCGCGTTCCTGCTCGAGTACGCGTTCGGCGTCCCGCAGTTCCCGCTCGTCAACGACCCGGTGATCCTCGCGCTCGCCACGGTGGTCACGTTCACGCTCGCGATGTACCGCGGTCTGCGCTGGGTGGTCTCGATCTGGGCGGCCCAGGCAGCACTGCAGGCTGACCCTCGTCGGGCTCAACGTCTGGGCGTTCGACGCGCTGACCCCCTGGCCGCCGGTCCTGCTCGGTGGGGCGGTCGTCGCCGCGCTCCTCGCCCGCCGTGCCCGGCCGACGCTCGCGTTCGGCGCCACGGCCGGTCTCGCGATGACCCTGGGGATGCTCGTCGTCGAGTACTTCTGGACCCAGGCCACCCGGCCGATGCCGTGGCCGGTGGAGATGATGCCGTGGGCGGTGCTCTTCGCCGGCGTCACCGGCTCGTGCGTCGGCGTGGTCGCCACGTGGATGCACCAGCAGCTCACCGCGGTCTCCGGTGACACCGCCGCCGAGGCGGCCCGGGTCGCCACACCCGCCCGTCGGACCGGACGCTGGGCCCTGGCAGCCGCGGTGGCCGTGGTCGCCGTCTTCGCGGTCAACGTGCCCCCGGACCACCCCGAGGGCGGTACGGCGCACGTCACGGTCGGCGAGGTGCGCGACGGGCGCGCCCACGTCACCGTCGAGGCCGACCCGGAGCTCGTCGAGGACGCGTACTGGTTCGAGGCGCTGTCCTGGCAGGGCGGCGGCTCGGTCCGCGGCGAGCTCGAGCCGGTCGGCGAGGGCAGGTGGCGCACCGACGTCCCGATGCCGGTCGACGGCAGCTGGAAGACCCTGATCCGCCTGCACACCCCGCTGCACGCGCTCGCGGCCGCGCCGGTGTACCTGCCGGCCGACCCGGCGATCCCGGCCGAGGGGGTCGCCGCGACCACCGGCCCGCGCGAGATCGTCGAGGAGAAGCTCATCCTCCGCCGCGAGGAGAAGCAGGGCCTGCCCGGCTGGCTGTGGGGCACCGCCTACGCGGTGGTGGGCGGGCTGTTCGCGGGCCTCTTCGCCACCGTCGCGGTGGGTTACTCGGTCGCGGGCCGCCGCACGCCCGGCAGTCTCGGCTCGCCCGGCTCGCCCGGCTCCCCCACACGGCCCAAGCCCCGCACGGCCCGCGCCCCTCGCCTCGTCCGCCGCCTCGTCGGAGCAGGAGCGGGCGCGTGACGCCCCCGGTTTCCGCCGACCCGTCACTTTCGGGGCGCTTTTCGCGGCGTGTCGCGGCACCATTGACGGCTCGACAGTCCGCGAGCAGGCCGTCGACGACCCGGCTGCGGACGCATGACGGCCTGGACCTGCACGTCCACGCGGAGGGTCCCGACGACGCCGCGCTGACCGTCGTACTCGCGCACTGCTGGACCTCCGACCACGACTCGTGGAGGTACCAGGTCCGCGACCTGCGACATCGGTTCGGCGACGACCTGCGGGTGGTGACCTACGACCACCGCGGGCACGGCGCCTCGGACGAGACGCCGGAGCACGCCGCCACGATCGAGAACCTCGGCCGCGACCTCTCCGACGTGATCGACGCCCACGCCGCCGACGGGGACCTCGTGCTCGGCGGCCACTCGATCGGGGGCATGACCCTGATGGCGCTCGCCGAGCACCGGCCGGAGCTGTTCGCCGAGCGGGTCCGCGGCGTGCTGTTCGTGGCCACCTCGGGCGGGTCCCTCCACGAGGTCACCCTCGGCCTGCCCAGGATCGGCGAGAAGGTGCGCGAGCAGATCCCGACGATGCTGGCGATGCGGTCCCGGATGGTCAGCCGCCGCCGGCGCCGCAGGGCGCCGTTCATCGAGGCGATGGTGGCGCGGAGGTTCCTCTTCGGCGACGACATGAGGCTGCGCGACCACGCGCTGACGGTCGAGGGGATCATCAACACGCCGGCCGCGTCGTTGTGCGGGTTCTTCGACGACATCATGCGCCACGACCGCGTCGAGGGCTTGTCGGCGCTCGCCGACCTCCCGGTGCACGTGATGGTCGGCAGCAAGGACCGCCTCACCCCGACCTCGCACGCCGAGCTCCTCGCCGAGAAGGTCCCGGGCGCGCGGCTCACGGTGGCCCCCGGCGCGGGGCACATGCTCCCCCTCGAGCGCGACGCGCTGGTGACCGAGGCACTGGTCGACCTGGTCGAGCAGGCTCAGGCCACCGACCGGCGTACCCCCGCGCCCGCCGGTCCCCCGCCGAGCGCCGACCGCCTCGCGGCGAGGTAGCGACGGACCACCAGCTCGGCGACCAGCGGGTGGTGGGCCAGCACGTCGGCGACCGCGACCGTCCCCTGCGCCCGCGCCAACGTGCTCGCCTTGGTCGCGAAGTGCCCCGGGGCAAGGAGGTACGGCGAGGTGGCGATCCGGCTCCGGCCCTGCTCCCTCAGCTCGGCGAAGACCTCGGGGACGCTGGGTCCCGACCCGCTGAGGAACGCGACCCGGACCGGGGCGCCCCAGTGCGCCCCGAGCAGCCGGCCGGCCACGAGTGCCTCGGTGGCGGCATCGGGGTCCTTCGACCCGGCGACCACCATCACCACGGCGTCGCCGCGGCCGGCGCCGGCGGCCCGGAGCTGCATCGCACCCGCCGCCGCGAGCAGCGGGTGTGGCCCGAGGGGACGTGCCATGGTCACCGGGAACGGGCTGAGCCGCGCGGCCTCGGGAAGGTCGACGTTGACGTGGTAGCCGGTCGAGAGCAGCAGCGGCACGACCACCGACGGCTCCTGGGCGGTCGCCATGACCGATGCGAAGGTCGGCTCGACGAGCTCCACGTAGGACTCGACCACCTCGACGCCGGCCAGCCGCCGTCCGACCCGCTTCACCAGCGCCCTGATCGCGCGCGGCCCCTCGCTGTCGCGGCTCCCGTGGGCGACCGTGACCAGACGCTCCTTCACAGCTTGGCTCCTCTCAGGTGACCGGTAGCCGGTAGCCACGCTTGACCACCGTCTGCACCAGCCGTGGACCGACTGCGGACCGGAGCCGCGCCACCGCGACCTCCACCGCATGCTCGCTGCCGGCGTGACCGCTGGGCAGGTGGCCCATCAGGTCGCGCCGCGAGACGACGTGGCCGGGCCGTTCGGCGAGGGCGCGCAGCACGGCCAGCGGCGCGGGTGAGAGCCGCGCCTCCGTCCCGTCGACGCACACCCGGTCGCCGTGCATCAGCAGCCGGTGCCCGCTCACCGCGATCTCGGTGCCCGCGGCGGCGGCTCGGCAGCTCCTGCTCGAGCGTCCGCACCATGGCGGCGAGCCGGGACCGCGCCGGCTGCACCGAGGGCACCCCCCACATCTCGAACGGCGCGGCGGTCACCGGCCCGACGCAGGCCGCGAGGACGTCGGACCGGAACGCCTCGAGCACGTCGGCGCGGCGACCGGCCGCGACCGCGACGTCCATCAGGATCTCGACGGCCGGCGCGCTGGTGAACGTCACCGCGTCGACCTCGCGCTCCGCGACCAGGTCGACCATCCGGAACATCGCGGCCTGGTCGTCGGCCGGCCCGCAGCGGTAGACCGAGACGACCTGCACGTCGCCGCCCTGGAGACGCAGGGCGTTGGCCACCACCGACAGCGACCGCCCGTGCTCCTGTACGACGATCCGCCTGCCGGCGAGACTGCTGCCCCTGAGGTAGGTCAGCACGTCCTCGAAGCACTCCGAGGGCGGTGACCAGAGCTCACGCAGCCCGTGCGTCCTCAGCGCGCCGACCGCCTTGGGGCCGCGCGCGACGATCTCGGCCCGCCCCAGCGCGGCGACGAGGTCGGGCAGCAGGCCCCAGGCCGACGCCGCCTCGAACCAGCGCCGCAGGCCGAGCCCCGTGGTCGCCACGAACACCGCCGGCGGGACCGCGATGACGGTCTCCGTCGCGGCCCGCAGGTCGACGTCGCAGGTGGCCTCGATCGCCATGGCCGGCGCGGACTCCACCTCGGCGCCCCGTCGTTCGAGCAGGGCGGTGAGCTCCTCGACCTTGCGCGCCGAGGTGATCCCGACCCGGAACCCTGTGAGCGGCCGACCCGTCACTTTCGCCGCGCTTTCCGCGGCGTGTCGCAGCACGACTGACGGCTCGGCGGTCATGGGGAGGGCCTCCGCGGCCCGACGAGGACCACGCCCTCGACCACGCGCACGTCGTAGCTGGCGACGCTCACGCCCTCCTCGTCGAGACACCGGCCGGTGCGCAGGTCGAAGCCGTGCTTGTGCATCGGAGAGGCCACGAACGGCACGTCCTCACCGTCCGCGGTCCTGCTCCCGACGATCCCGCGGGCGAGCACGCTCGCGCGGCTGAACGGGTCCTGGTTGCCCAGCGCGTAGACCTGGTCGTCGTGGGTGCGGAAGATCGCCACCGCCTGCCCGTGCACGAGGGCGGCCGCGCCGCGTTCGACCTCCAGCTCGGCGAGCCGGCAGACCGGCGTCCAGGTCTCGGTGGCGGTCATCGGGGCGCCCCGACCGGGATCTCGGTGCCGGCGATGACCGGCCGGGGCTGCTCCCGCTCGGTCGTGAACTCGATCGTCGGGTCCGGGGTCTCGGGCGCGTTCACGAAGGACACGAACCGCCGTAGCTTGTCGGGGTCCTCGAGCGTCGCCGCCCACTCGTCGAAGTAGGTGTCGACGTGCCGGGCCATCTCCGCCTCGAGCTCGGCGCCGAGACCGAGGGCGTCGTCGACCACGACCTCGCGGACCCGGTCGAGGCCGCCGTCGAGGGAGGCGATCCAGGTGCTCGTGCGCTGCAGCCGGTCCGCGGTGCGGATGTAGTACATGAGGAAGCGGTCGACGTACCGCACCAGCGTCTCGGTGTCGAGGTCTGCGGCGAGCAGCTGCGCGTGGGCGGGGTTGGCGCCGCCGTTGCCTCCGACGTACAGGTTCCAGCCCTTCTCGGTGGCGATCACGCCGAAGTCCTTGCCCCGCGCCTCGGCGCACTCGCGCGCGCACCCGCTGACGCCGGACTTGATCTTGTGCGGGGACCGGAGCCCGCGGTAGCGGTTCTCGAGGTCGATCGCCAGCTTCACCGAGTCCTGGACGCCGAAGCGGCACCACGTCGACCCGACGCAGGACTTCACCGTCCGCAGCGACTTGCCGTAGGCGTGGCCGGACTCGAAGCCGGCGTCGACCAGGCGGCGCCAGATCGCGGGCAGCTGCTCGAGCCGGGCGCCGAAGAGGTCGATCCGCTGGCCGCCGGTGATCTTCGTGTAGAGGTCGAAGTCACGGGCCACCTCGCCGATCACGATCAGCTTCTCGGGGGTGATCTCGCCGCCCGGCACGCGCGGGACCACCGAGTAGGTGCCGTTGCGCTGGATGTTCGCGAGGTAGGCGTCGTTGGTGTCCTGCAGCGCCACCGTCGACGTGTCGAGCACGTGCCCGTTGAGCTGGCTGGCCAGGATCGAGGCGACGGCAGGCTTGCAGACGTCGCAGCCCCGGCCACGGCCGTGCCCGGTGACGATGTCGTCGAAGGTGCGGTAGCCGTGCACGGCGATCACGTCGAAGAGCTCCTGCCGGGACAGGTCGAAGTGCTCGCAGATGCCCTGTGCGACCGCCACTCCCGACGCGGCCAGGCGCTCGTCGAGGAGGTTCTTCACGACGGGGACGCAGGAGCCGCAGGTGGACCCGGCGCGGGTGCACCTCTTCAGGCACGCGACGGTGTCGCACGACCCGGCGTCGACCGCGCCGCAGATCGTCGCCTTCGTGACGTTGTTGCAGCTGCAGACCACGGCCTCGTCCGGCATCCCGGTGCCCGCGGCGCCCGGACGCGCCGAGGCAGCAGGCAGGATCAGCTCCTCGGGGTTCTCCGGAAGGGCGATGCCGGAGGAGACCATCGGGCGCAGGGTCCCGTAGGCGGAGGCGTCCCCGACCAGGATCCCGCCGAGGAGCCGGGTCGCGTCCTCGCTCACCACGAGCTTCTTGTAGACCCCGGCGACCGCGTCGGCGAGGACCAGCTCGAGCGCCCCGGGCGTGGTCGCGAACGCGTCGCCGAAGCTGGCCACGTCGACGCCGAGGAGCTTGAGCTTCGTGGACATGTCGGCGCCGGTGAACGTGCCCTCGCCGTCGAGCAGCGTGTCCACGACCACCTCGGCCATGGAGTAGCCGGGCGCGACGAGGCCGTACATCGTGCCGCCCGGGGCCGCGCACTCGCCGATCGCGAACACGTGCGGGTCCTCGGTGCGGCAGTGCTCGTCGACGAGGACCCCGCCGCGCTCGGCGACCGGCAGGCCGCAGTCGCGGGCGAGCCGGTCGCGCGGCCGGATGCCGGCGGAGAACACCACGACCTCGGCGGCGACCACCTCGTCGGCCAGCTCGAGGCCCGTGACCCGGCCGTGGTCGTCGCCGAGCACCTGCTGCGTGGCCGCGCCGGTGTGGACGTGGACCCCGAGCTTCTCGATGTGCCGCACGAGCGTGGTGCCGCCGGCGGCGTCGAGCTGCACCGGCATCAGGCGCGGCGCCATCTCCACGACGTGGGTGTCGAGTCCGAGCTGGTGGAGCGCGTTCGCCGCCTCGAGACCCAGGAGGCCGCCACCGATGACCGCGCCCCTGGTCGGCGGTCGCGGCGGCGTCCCGGATCGCCTCCAGGTCCTCGATCGTCCGGTAGACGAAGCAGCCGTCGAGGTCGTGGCCCGGCACGGGTGGCACGAAGGGCGCGGCCCCCGTCGCGAGCACCAGTGCGTCGTACCCGAGCACCTCGCCGTCGTCGAGGACCACGGTGCGCCCGTCCCGGTCCACGTGCGTGACGGTGGTGCCGAGCACGAGCCGCACCCGCGGGTCGTCGTACCTGCCCTCCGGCAGCAGCGACAGCTCCTCGGCGCTCTCGGCGGAGAAGAACGAGGTGAGGGCCACCCGGTCGTACGCCGGTCGCGGCTCCTCGCCGACCACCACGATGTCGAAGCGCTCGGTCAGACCTCGTTCGACGGCGGCCTGGACGAAGCGGTGTCCGACCATGCCGTGTCCGACGACCACGAGGGTCTGTCGCAGATGCGTCATGGGGTACGTCCTTTCGGGTTGGGATGAACGTAGGTGGCCCACGTAAGCCACTTGTTTGCTGGATGTTTCGGGGAGGAAAACCCCTTCTCACAGGGCGTCGAAGACGGTGCCGACGAGCTCCTTGACCGTCTGCGCACACCCGCCGCAGCCCGTGGTGGCCCTCGTCTCGGCGACGGCTGCCGGGAGGTCGACGCACCTGCGGAGGCGTCCCGCGGTGACCCCGGCGCAGGCGCAGACCTCGGCCTCGTCGGGCAGCGGCGCGGTGGCGACCGGCGCGTCCGCCATCAGCAGCAGGCCCGGCTCGTCGGGGCCGAGGACGGTACGGCGGTCGAACAGCTGCGTGATGAGGCCGACCCGGGACAGGTCGCCGACCATGACCGCGGCCTCGATGACGCCGCCGCGGACGACGAGCTTGCGGTAGGTCCCGGTGATCGGGTTGGCCACCTCGACGACCTCACCGTCGGTGTGCTCGGGGTCGCCGAGGACGGCGACGTCGAGGTCGGTCGCCCGGAGCCTCGCGACGACCCGGGAGCCGTCGTACTCCGCCTTCCCGCCGGTGAGGACCTCGGCGAGGATCCCGGCCTGCTCCCACGCCGGCGCGACGAACCCGGGAGTGCGTCCCGCGTGCTCGGCGCAGTCGCCGATCGCGTGGATCCGCTCGTCGGTGACCGACCGCAGCTGCCCGTCCACGACCACGCCACGGCGCACGAAGAGCCCCGCCCGCTTGGCGATCGCGGTCGCCGGACGGCCCCCGGCAGTGAGCACGACGAGGTCCGCAGGCAGCGTGTAGCCGTTGTCGAGCCGGAGGCCCTCGTCGGTCAGCCGGACGGCACGGGTGTGCGTGTAGACCTCCGTGCCCAGCCGTCGCATGCTCCGGGCGATGACGGCACCGGCCTGCTCGCCGACCTGCGAGGAGAGCAGGTGCGAGGTGCCCTCGACCAGGTCGACCTCGAGCCCCCGGACCTGCAGGGCGCGGGCGACCTGGAGCCCGAGGAGGCCGCCGCCGACGACGACCGCCCGTCCTCCCGCGCGGTTGCCTCGTCGAGCCGGCGGCAGTCGGCGAGCGAGCGGAACGCGTGCACCGTGGGGTGCAGCCGGCCCTCGGGGGTGACGATGCCGCGGATCGGCGGGAGGGTCGGGATGGAGCCGGTGGCCAGCACGAGCCGGTCGTACGGCAGCCGGCGGCCGCCCTCCAGCACGACCTCGCGAGCCGCCCGGTCCACCTCCGCGACCCGGGCGCCGGTCAGGAGCGTGACTCCCCGCTCCTCGAGGAAACCCGTGTCCTGCAAGGCGATCTGACTCTCGGGGTGTGTGCCCTCCAGGACCGCGGAGAGCAGGATCCGGTTGTACGCCGGTCCGGGCTCGTCGCCGACGACGGTGACGTCGAGGTCGGCCCCGCTCAGGTCGCGGCGGGCGAGGAGCTCCTCGACGAGGCGGGCGCTCGCCATCCCGTTGCCGACGACGACGACCCTCACGAGATCGTCACCGGCGCGCGCGTCGGCGGAAGTGGGCACAGATGACAGCTTTCGTGGCTCCGGATGTGCCATCTCTGCCCACTTGTCCCGGGCAACGGGGGTCACGGACGCGGCGCAGACCTTGAACTCCGGCATCCGGGAGGCGGGGTCGAGCGCGTCGTTGGTGAGCTGGTTCGCGCCGACCCAGTGGAACGGGACGAACACCGTGTCGGGTCGGATCGCCTCGGTGACCCGGGCCGGCGCCTGCATCGACCCACGTCGCGTGGTCACCCGCACCCGGTCCCCGTCGAGGACGTCGAGCCGCCGGGCGAGCATGGGGTGCAGCTCCACGAAGGCGCCGGTGTCGGCGAGCTCCCGGACCCTCCTCGTCTGCGCACCGGACTGGTACTGCGCCAGCACCCGGCCGGTGGTGAGGAACAGCGGGTACGCCTCGCACGGCTGCTCCGCCGGCCCGCGGTGGTCGACGACGTGGAACCTCGCACGCCCGTCCGGCGTGGCGAACCGGTCGAGGAACATCCGCTCCGTGCCCGGGTGGTCGGAGCTCGGGCAGGGCCAGAACACGCCGTGCTGCTCGGTGATCCGGGCGTAGTCGATCCCGGAGTAGTCGGCCGGACCGCCGGCCGAGGCCCGGCCGAGCTCGGCGAAGACCGCCTCGGGGTCGGTCTCCAGGACGACCGGGGAGCCGAGCCTCTCGGCGAGGTCGGCGAGCACCTCGAGGTCGCTGCGCACGCCCTTGGGCGGGTCGACCGCCTTCCGTCGCAGGATCACCCGTCCTTCGAGGTTGGTCATCGTGCCGGTCTCCTCGGCCCACTGCGTGACCGGGAGGACGACGTCGGCGCGCGCCGCGGTCTCGGACATCACCACGTCGGCGACGACCAGCAGGTCGAGGGCGTCGAGCCGCTGTGCCACGTGGTTGGCGTTGGGAGCGGAGACGACGATGTTCGAGGCGTGCACGAGGAGTGCCTTCGGCCCGGCCGGCGTGCCGAGCGAGTCGAGCAGCTCGTAGGCCGACTTCCCCTTGCCTGGAAGGGAGTCCGGGTCCACTCCCCACACCGAGGCGACGTGGTCGCGCGCTGCCGGATCCTCTATCGACCGGTATCCCGGGAGCTGGTCGGCCTTCTGTCCGTGCTCGCGGCCGCCCTGCCCGTTGCCCTGTCCGGTGAGGCACCCGTAGCCCGAGTACGGCTTCCCGCACTGACCCAGCGCGAGGGCGAGGTTCACCCACGCCAGCACGGTGTCGGCGCCCTGCGCGTGCTGCTCGGCGCCCCGTGCCGTGAGGACCACGACCCTCTCCGCCTCACCCATCAGGCGGGCCAGGGCGCGGACCTCGTCGGCCGGCACGCCGGTGACCCGCTCGGTCCGCTCCGGCCACCACGACACGACGCTGTGGCGCACCGCGTCGAAGCCGACGGTCCGCTGGTCGACGTACTCCTGGTCGAGCCAGCCCCCGGCGACGACCGAGTGGAGAATCCCCTTCGCCAGAGCCAGGTCCGTGCCCGGCGCCGGCTGCACGTGGACGTCCGCACGGTCGGCGGTGGCCGTGCGCCGCGGGTCGATCACGACGACCTTCCCGCCGCGCTCACGCAGCCGGTCGAGGTGCCGAGCCGCAGGCGGCATGGTCTCGGCGAGGTTGGACCCGACGAGGACGAGTACGTCGGTCTGCTCGATGTCCGCGATCGGGAAGGGCAGCCCCCGGTCGAGGCCGAAGGCCCGCGTGCCCGCGGACGCCGCCGAGGACATGCACCACCGGCCGTTGTAGTCGACCATGCTCGTGCCGAGGACGGCCCGGGCGAACTTGCCGAGCGTGTAGGCCTTCTCGTTCGTGAGCCCGCCACCGCCGAACACCGCCACGGCGTCGCGGCCGTGCTCGCCCTGGATCCGGGCGATCCGGGTCGCCACCACGTCGAGGGCCTCGTCCCAGGTGGCCCTCCGGAACGCCCCCGTCGCCGGGTCACGCAGCAGCGGCGTGGTCAGCCTCTCGCGGTGACCGAGCAGCTCGGTGCTCGTCCAGCCCTTGCGGCACATCGCGCCCTCGTTGGTGGGGAACTCCTCCCACGTCTCCACGGCCGTCTCCCGGCCGCGACGCGTCAGCCGCATCCCGCACTGGAGCGAGCAGTACGGGCAGTGGGTCTGCGTGCTCATCGCTAGACCTGCGCGTGGGCAAGGCTCGGGATCCGCACCAGGACCCGGCTGCGCAGGTAGCACCACCAGGTGAGCCCGGCGCACGCCGACGTAGAACGCGACGAAGCCGAACAGCGCGGCCTCGATGCCGCCGGTGCTGGCGATGGAGACACCGAACGACCGCGGGATCAGGAAGCCCCCGTAGGCGCCCACCGCGGAGATGACCCCGAGGGCGGCGGCGCTCTGCTTCCGGGCCCGGGCGCGGGCCTCCTCGCCGTCGCCGGCACGCGCCAGGAAGATCGCGGGGATCATCCGGTACGTCGTGCCGTTGCCGATCCCCGCAAGGGTGAACAGCAGCATGAACGACGCGAGGAACGGCCCGAACGCGTGCTGCCCCACCGACCACACGACGCCGAGCACGCCGAGGCCCATCGCGAGGAAGGTGACCGCGGTGATCCGGGCACCGCCCCAGCGGTCGGCGAGCAGGCCACCGAGGGGACGGACGACGGACCCGACCAGGGCGCCGAGGAAGGCGTACTTCGCCGAGACCTCCGGGAACTGCGTCGACATCAGCAGCGGCATCGCGGCGCCGTAGCCGATGAAGGACCCGAACGTGCCGATGTAGAGGAACGACATCACCCAGGTCTGCCGGTCCTTGGCCACCAGCGCCTGCTCACGCGCCGGCGACTTCGCCGAGCTCAGGTTGTCCATGAACAGCCAGGCGCCGACGGCGGCGACGAGTGCCAGCGGCGCCCAGACGAGCGCGACGTTCTCGAGGTTCACCGCGGAGGCCGCGCCGACCACGCTCACGCCCACCACCAGCGGGGTGACCAGCTGCACCGTGCTCACTCCGATGTTGCCGCCGGCCGCGTTCAGCCCGAGCGCCCAGCCCTTGCGGGCGTCGGGGTAGAAGTAGGAGATGTTCGCCATGCTCGACGCGAAGTTGCCGCCGCCGAGCCCGGCAGTCACAGCTGCGACGACGAACATCCAGTACGGCGTCCCCGGGTTGCTCACGCAGACCACCAGCAGGGTCGTGGGGATGAGCAGGAGCAGCGCGCTGGCCACGGTCCAGTTCCGGCCACCGAAGCGGGCGACCGCGAACGTGTAGGGGAAGCGCATCGTCGCGCCCACCAGGCTCGGGATCGCGGCCAGCCAGAAGAGCTGGTCGACGGTGAAGTCGAAGCCTGCCTGCGCGAGGTACACCGCGCTGACGCTCCACAACATCCAGACGGAGAAGCCGACGTGCTCGGCAAGGATGGACCACACCAGGTTGCGGCGGGCCACCCGCCGGCCGCCGTTCTCCCAGAACGTCGGGTCCTCGGGCTCCCAGTGGTCGATCCACCTCCCGGTGCGGTGCGGTGCGGTGGTGGTCGGCGGGGTCTCGGTCGCGGTCACGGCTTGCTCCTGGGCTGTCCGGCAGGAGCAGGCCCGGCCTGCCGTACGACGCTGTGCGGCAACCGGGCCTGCAGAACTGATGCTCGTGACGCTAGAAAGCCGGTGTTTCGCCCTCGCTGTGCTGTTGTGCCCCCGAGGTCAACTTCTCCTCACTCCCTCACAGCGAGCCGCGAAGACCGCGCACATGGACCATTGCGGAGGAGGAGGGATGCGGCGCAGCGTTGAGCAATGGGCAACCACGTGGACGCCGGTGGCCTCGACATCTGGACCGAGCAGGTGGGCCAGGGGCCGGACGTGCTGCTGATCGGAGGTCTCGGCGACACCGTCGAGTCGTGGCAGTTCCAGCTCGACGGGCTCGCCGACCGTTACCGGATGACCGCCTTCGACAACCGGGGCGCGGGGCGGACGGCGATGCCCGCCGGGCCGGTCTCCGTCGAGCAGATGGCGGACGACGCGGCAGGCGTGCTCCGAGCGCTGGGGATCCCTTCTGCCCATGTCGCGGGCTTCTCCGGCGGCAGCATGATCGCCCAGGAGCTGACGCTTCGACATCCCGACCTCGTGCGCAGCCTCGTCCTGCAGAGCACCTGGACCAGGGCGGACCCCTACTTCCTCGCGTGGATGCGGTTCGTGCGCTGGCTCGTGGAGGTCGCTCCCAGCGAGCGCGCCGCCCTCGAGGGCTTCTTCCTCGACATCTACACGGCCCGGGCCCACAACGACGGGATCGTCGACCAGATCATCGAGGAGGCGCTGGCGTTCCCGCACAAGCAGTCCACGGAGGACTTCCAGCGCTACCTCGACGCCATGATCGCCCACGACACCAGCGACCGCCTTCCGAGGATCACCGCGCCGACGCTGGTGCTTGCAGGCGGTCGCGACTCGACCACCCGGCCCGAGGTCTGTCGAACCGTGGCGGACCTGATCCCCGGCGCCAGGTTCGAGGTGCTCGACGGGGAGTGCCACCAGCCGTTCCAGGAGGTGCCCGACGTGTGGAACGCACTTGTCGACTCCTTCTGGCGGGAGGTCGAGGCCGCCGGCTGAGCCGCTACGGTGTCCGGCGTGACTGACGCCGCTCACGACATGCCGCGTACGGCGGTGATCCTGCTCGCCGCGGGTGAGGGGCGCCGGGTGGGCGCCGGCGCCAACAAGGTGCTGCTCCCGTTGCTGGGCGAGCCCGTGTTCACCTGGTCGCTGCGCCGGGTCCTCGACCTGCCCGGGGTCACCCAGGTGGTCCTCGTGATCCGCCCCGAGGACCGGCCCGAGGTCGACCGGGGGCTGGACCTGCTCGCCGACGCGCACCCCGGCGCACGGATCTGGACCGTCGGTGGCGGCTCCACCCGGCACGGGTCGGAGTGGAACGCCCTCCAGGTCGTGGCCGGAGCGGTCGACGCCGGCGAGGTCGACGTGGTGGCGATCCACGACGCCGCGCGCCCGCTGGCCGACCAGGCGCTGTTCGCCGCGGTGGTCCGGGCGGCCCACGAGCACGGCGGCGCGCTCCCCGTCCGGGCCCAGCGGTCGCTCGTCGGACGCCGGGCGGGTCGTGCCCTCGCACAGCGAGCTGGTCGCCGTACAGACTCCGCAGGCGTTCCGGGCCGGACCACTGCTCGACGCGTACCGGCAGGCCGACCGGGACGGGTTCACCGGCACCGACACCGCCTCCTGCGTGGAGCGGTACACCGACCTCGAGATCCACTGCGTCGACAGCCCCGCCACCAACATCAAGATCACCTTCCCCGAGGACGTCTCGCTCGCCGAACGCCTGCTCCGGCACGGATAACCCGCTCGCCGGTGCCTCGTTGGTCAGTGCATGCACCCACGCGCGACGACCCTCGTCTCCCTCGTCACCACCGCAGTTCTCGCGACGGCCGCAGTGGCGGCGGCTCCGGCCGTCGGCGCCGAGGGCGACCCGGTCGACCCGGCCCGCGAGTCGGCCAACTTCTCCAAGCAGCACGAGCGCGCCTCGGAGTACCTGACGCCGAAGGCGCTGGCCGACCAGCTGACCCAGGGGGCGGACTCGTTCACCGGCGGGCTGGTCGAGCAGGCGAGCGACCCCGGCCGTCTCTTCGTCACCGACGTCTGCTGGTCGAAGGCACTGGCCTGCGGCGGCGACACCCGCCTCGCGCACTGGGAGGAACGCGGCTACGGGATCGTGGAGCCGGTCCACTTCACCGCACGCAACGGCTCCACGCTGGCCGGGCACGTGTGGGCGACGAAGGCCGGCCCCGCGAAGCGGCCCCTGGTCGTGATCACCAACGGGTCGGTGCAGGCGAGCGAGGAGCTGTACTGGTGGGCGGCGCAGACCCTCGCCAAGGCCGGCTACGTCGTGCTCACCCGCGACCCGCAGATGCAGGGCCGCTCCGACACGTTCGGTGAGGGAGAGGACGCCCCCGAGGGCTTCCCGTCGCAGACCACCGGCGTCACGTTCTTCGACCACACGCAGGACTCGATCGACTTCGCGCTCTCCAGCCCGCGCAGGGCCTACTGCCCCCGTCCGAGCCGTTCGGGCACCAGCCACTGCGGCAAGCAGGAGGACCGGGTCGCCGACGGCCTCGCCACGAAGCACAACCCCTTCTGGCGCCTGGTGGACCGCACCCGGATCGGCCTGGCCGGCCACTCCTACGGCGCCGCCGGCGTCTCCTGGGTCGGCCAGCAGGACCGCCGGGTCGACGCGGTCGTGGCCTGGGACAACCTGTGCGACGCCACCCTCGAGCCCCAGTCGATCGACCCGGTCGACGACTCCGGTGGGCTGGGAGCCGCGTGCCTCAGCGGCGGGCGGGGGAATCCGAGGCTCCGTGTCCCCTCCCTCGGGCTGTCGGCGGACTACCACCTGACCCCGATGCCCTACACGACCGCCCCGGACCCGCGCGAGAAGGCGCTCGCCTCCCTGGCGTTCTCGAAGGCTGGCGTCGACACCGGGCAGATCGTGGTGCGTGGCGGCACCCACTACGAGTGGTCCTACCTACCGCTGCCGGTGTTCGGCGCGACGCTGCGCGGCATCGACCTCTCGGCCTGGTACACCACCGCGTGGTTCGACAGGTACGTCAAGGGTGACCTCTCGGCGCAGCGCCGGCTGCTCACCGACAGGTGGCGCCGCGACGGGGTCGGGGCCTCGGTCGACCCGGCGGGCGACGGGAACCTGTACAGCTCCCACTACCGGTCGCGCCTCGACCTCGGGCACGACGGCGGACGCCGGGTGCGCTGTGAGAACCTCCGCCGCGGCTGCGATGCGCTCTCCCCACGAGACGGCCGCGGTGCGTCGTACTCCTATGTCGCGATCGCGACCGGCAAGGACTCCTAGCCCGCTTCGCGACCGGCCGCGGCCTCCTGCTCGGCGGCGAGTGCCTCGAGCAGGACCAGCGACGACTCGTCGTCGACCCTGCGGCCGAGCGGGGGCGCCTCCAGGAACCGCACGTCGACGGTCTCCCGAAGGCGCGTGACGAGGGCCGCGAGGTCGTCCGCGTCCGGCCACGCGTCGAGCCGCGCGACCACCGACGCCGGGAGTACGACGGGCGAGGTGACCGTCCAGAGCTCCTCGCGGTCGACCGTGTCCCCGACGACACCGGACGTGACGCTCTTGATGGTGTCGGTCACCGGGTGCACGCCGACCACCACGACGTCCTCGCTGCACGGCGACCTCGACCGCCTCGCGAAGGAAGCCGGCGGGGGTGAGCGGGCAGAGCGGGTCGTGGACGACGAGCGGACGGTCCCGCTCGTCGAGGTTGGCGAGGTCGACGTGGAACTCCACGAGCTCGACGCCGGCGTCCTCCAGCGCGAAGGACGCGAGGGCCACCAGCGGCTCGCCGTCGAGCAGGGCGAACGGCATCGAGCCGCGCCCGTCGGTGGGGACCTGCCCCATGGCCCTGCCCCGGCTCTCGTGGTCCTCGTGCATGCTCACCGCCCCATGACACCACGAAGCCCCCGGGACGATGCACGTCCCGGGGGCTTCTGCGTCATGGACCTCTACGAGGCGAGAACCTCGTCGAGGAGGGCCTCGGCCTTGTCCTCGTTGGTGTGCTCGGCGAGCGCGAGCTCCGAGACGAGGATCTGACGGGCCTTGGCGAGCATCCGCTTCTCACCGGCGGAGAGACCGCGGTCACGCTCCCGGCGCCACAGGTCGCGGACGACCTCGGCCACCTTCATCACGTCACCGGAGTGCAGCTTCTCGAGGTTCGCCTTGTAGCGGCGCGACCAGTTGGTCGGCTCCTCGGTGTGCGCCGCGCGCAGCACCTCGAAGACTCGGTCCAGCCCCTCCTTGTCGACTACGTCTCGCACGCCTACGAGATCAAGGTTGCAAGCGGGAACGCGGACGACCAGATCCTGCTGGGCGACGATGCGCAGCACGAGGTACTGCTTGTCTTCTCCCTTGATCTGGCGGGTCTCGATGTCCTCGATGACTGCAGCCCCGTGGTTCGGATAAACAACCGTTTCACCGACGGTAAATGTCATGTGCCAAGTACCCCTTCCTAGGTGACTAGTCTAACACGCCCTGAGAACTAGCCCTTCGACGTTTGCGCAGGTCAGAGCATGTGCCGGGGCTTGACAGACGACCGATTCGTGTGCCTTCGCCGTAGTCTGTGCCTAGTCAGGTAGAGCGGGGGAACCACGAGAACCATTGTGTTTTGGGACTAACCGCGAGGTGGTCCCCCATACGTGCGCGTCCGTGGTCAATACTGCGGGCCATGGAGTTCAGGAAGCAGCGAGGGACGACCCTCTCCCTCGTCCTGGCCGGCCATCCCGTGGCGACGCTGGCCATGACGATCGGCGTGGCCGGCGCCGCTGCCCTGACCGGGCGCTCGCTGCTCGAGGTCGGCCTCGTCGCCGCCACCGTGCTGTGCGGGCAGCTGACCGTCGGCTGGCTCGACGACGTGGTCGACCGTGAGCGCGACAGGCAGGTCGGTCGTCGCGACCGCCCGGTCGCGATGGGCTGGATCGACCCCGGCACCGTGACCTTCTCCATCGCGGTCGTCGTGCTGGTCCTCGTGCCCCTGTCCATCGCCAACGGCACCTACGCCGGTCTCGCCTACCTCGGCTCCGTCGCCGCCCTGTGGCTCTACCACGCATGGTTCAAGAAGACCTGGCTCTCCTGGCTTCCCTACGCCGTGGCGTTCGGGCTGCTGCCCGCCTTCCTCGCGTACGGCGGACTCGGCGGCGGCCTGCACGGCGGCCCGCCGACCTGGGCGATGACCGTCCTGGCCGCCCTCCTCGGCATCGGCGTGCACTTCCTCACCGCGCTCCCCGACCTCGTGCAGGACAACGAGACGGGCGTCCGTCACCTGCCGCTGCGCATCGCGCTGAGGATCGGCGCCCCCAAGCTGTTGTGGGTCTCGGTGACGTTCACGGCCCTCGTCGCGGCGGGGATCGTAGTGGCAGGCCTCACGGTCGGGACACGTCAGTAGAACGTTAGACTTCTGGCTGTTTTGCCGGTCGAGCCGTCGCCGTCGCCGCCTCGACCGAGACAGCACCTCGCCCGCCGTCGCGGGCACCCCCGAGAGGAACCGTGGAGATCGTGAACGTCCCCCTTCGTCGCAGCATCGCCGTCGCAGCCCTCGCGCTCGCTCCGGTGCTCTCCTCCTGCGGCTTCAACGAGCCGACCGACCGCGTGTACACCCCCGGTGTCGGCGTGAACGAGCGCGACGGCCGAGGTCGACGTGCTCAACGCCCTCGTGGTCTCCGGCGCCGACGGCAGCGGCTCGCTCGTCGCCACGCTCTCGAACAACAACTCGGCCGAGCCCGACGCGCTCGTCCAGGTCGCCGGGTCCGGCGAGGACGCCGCCGTGCGCGTGACCCTCGACGGTCCGGTCGAGGTCAGCCAGGGCGGCTCGGTCTCCCTCTCCGACGAGACCGAGATCTCCGTCGAGGGCGAGCCGGTCAAGCCCGGCGCCTTCATCGAGCTCACGTTCACCTTCGAGCAGGGCGAGCCGGTGACCGTCCAGCTCCCGGTCGTCTCACGGCGCGGCACCTACTCCGACATCCCGGTCCCCTCGGTCGCACCGACCACGGCTGCGCCCGAGGAGGAGCACGAGTCCGGCCACTGACTCCGCACCCCCTGACCTGGGGGCCCCGAGACCTCGGGCGGCGGCGCTTTCGTGCCGACGCCCGAGGTTTTTCACGTTTCTCCCCTCTGACCGGTTTGTGGCTTGTGTCACAGGGCACCACGCCGTGGGTGCCACCGTCACAAGGACGGTGGCCACGGAGGGAGAAACACCATGCAACTCGGGAGAGCGCGTCGCCGCGGCACCGCAGCGACGCTCGTAGCAGGTCTGACCGCCCTTTCCATGACGTTCGTCGGCCTCTCGGCCGGCAACGTGAGCGCGGCTCCGGCGCCCGCCGGCGACCGCGCCACCACGATCAGCAACGACCTGGTCGAGATCGAGCCCGCCAAGATCAAGGGCACCTGGACCGACGGCGACCTGTCGGGCCAGCTCAACGCGAAGTTCATGCCGACCGACTTCGAGGCGGTCGACGGCGCACTGACCGTGACCGGAACGGTCACCGGCGTGCTCTCGGGCGAGCTGCCCGAGGGAGTCGACCGCCACTTCAACGAGACCGGCGTCACGGCCACGGTCGCCGACGCGAGCGCGTCGTCGAGCGAGATGACGACGGCGGCCTTCCAGACGGCGGGCTACCAGGCTGCCGGCGTCATGCCGGCCTCGTCGCACGGCTGCGACATCCTCAGCCTCGACCTCCAGGGTCTCGACCTCGACGTCCTGGGCCTGGTGGTCGACCTCGAGCCGGTCGTGCTCGACATCATCGCCCAGCCCGGCGCGGGGAACCTGCTCGGCAACCTGCTCTGCGCGGTGGCCGGCCTGCTCGACCCGGGTTCGGGTCTCGGTGACCTGCTCGACGGTCTGCTCGCCGGCGTCGCGGACGCGTTGGACGGCCTGCTCGGCGGGCTGCTGGACCTCGCGGTGATCACCGACCTGGTCCAGCAGATCACCGATGCCCTCGGCGGTCTGACCGGGGCGGCGCAGACACAGTCCGCCTGACGACCCCCTTAACGGCGGGCGCCGGCTCACGACGAGCCGGCGCCCGTCGTACGTCTCAGGCCTCCCGGGGCTCCGATCGGCCCCGACGCGGCGGCGCTAGGGTGTCGCCCATGAGTGCTGAGGCCCCGTACACGCTGGTCCTGCTCCGTCACGGCGAGAGCGACTGGAACGCCAAGAACCTCTTCACCGGCTGGGTCGACGTGGCCCTCACCGAGAAGGGCCGCACCGAGGCCGCCCGCGGCGGCTCGCTGATGGCCGAGGCCGACGTGCTCCCCGACGTGCTGCACACCTCCGTGCTGCGTCGCGCGATCACCACCGCCCAGCTCGCTCTCGACGCCTGCGACCGGCACTGGATCCCGGTGAAGCGGTCGTGGCGCCTCAACGAACGCCACTACGGCGCGCTCCAGGGCAAGAACAAGAAGGAGACGCTGGAGCAGTACGGCGAGGAGCAGTTCATGCTCTGGCGCCGCTCCTACGACACCCCGCCGCCGCGGATCGAGGACGACGACGAGTGGTCGCAGATCGGTGACCGGCGCTACGCCGACCTGCCCGACGAGATCGTGCCCCGCACCGAGTGCCTCGCCGACGTGGTCGAGCGGATGCTCCCCTACTGGTACGACGCGATCGTGCCCGACCTCCGGGCCGGCAACACCGTCTGCGTCGCGGCCCACGGCAACTCGCTGCGCGCCCTGGTCAAGCACCTCGACGACATGAGCGAGGAGGCCGTCGTCGGGCTGAACATCCCCACCGGGATCCCGCTGGTGTACCGCCTCGACGCGAACATGCGACCCCTCGAGCGCGGCGGCCAGTACCTCGACCCCGAGGCCGCCGCCGACGCGATCAAGGCCGTCGCCTCCCAGGGCCGCTAGCGCTCCCCCTCAGGGGGTGAGGGGCGACCCGAGGAAGCGCAGGAGCCGGCCGCGGTCGCCGTCGAGGGTCACGCCGGGGGTGTCGGCAGGCAGGCGCTTCCACAGCAGGAGCATCAGGTCGGCGGCCGGCGCCGTGACGAGGTCGGTGCCGCCGTCGACGAGGTCGGTGCCACTCACCCGCCGGGCCTCGGGCGGTGCGTCGCGCCCGGCGGGCGTCAGCAGCCAGGTGTCGCCGGTGTCGGTCGTGCCCATCAGCAGCGGCGCGACGAGGTCGGCGCGCTGACCCCGGGCGTGCATCCGCGGGAGGAACACGTCGAGCACCTCGGCGATCCCGTCCGCGGCCAGCTCGGCCGGCACCTCCGTCGTACTCCCGGACGCCTGGTGGAGGTCGACGAGGTGCACGAGCGTCTCGTGCGCCTGCCGCCGCTGCCAGAAGTCCTTCGTGCGGTGTCCCGGCGACAGGGTCCAGCAGGCTTCGTCGGGATGCGCGTCCCTGAGCACCGCGAGCAGGTCGCCGGCCTTGCCGACGTACCAGTCGCTCACGTCCTGCGGGCGACGCGAGGCCGGCTCGTCGTTCTGCGTCGGCGTGCTGCTGCCGGTCTCGACGATGGTCGCCGCCCAGGCGTGCACGTTGCCGAGGTGCACGACGAGGTCGTACGTCGACCAGCGCGGACAGGCGGGCACCCGCGCGCGCAGGTCGCACGACCTCACCGAGGACGCGAAGTCCGCGGCTGCGGCGGCGAAGGCCGAGACGAAGTCGACCGGAGGCGCGGCGGCATACCGAGAGAATGCCATGCCGACATCATGTCACCGACAGCCCGCGACAGCATCCGCCGAACGGTCAGCGGGACGTAGTCACACCTCGTGCACGGGGTGCTGCCCCGTGACCAGGAAGACCACCCGGCGGGCCAGCGACACCGCGTGGTCGGCGATGCGCTCGTAGTACCTGCCGAGCAGGGCCATGTCGATCGCCGGCTCGACGCCGTGCGGCCAGTCGTCGCTGAGCATCTGGCGGAACGACGAGCGGCGCAGCTGGTCCATCTCCTCGTCGCAGCGCTCGAGCTCGATGGCGGCCTCGACGTCGCGGTTGGCGATCACGTCCTCGACCTTGCGCACCATCTCCTCGGCGACCTCGGCCATCCGCTTGACGGTCGGCAGCATGTCCTGCGGGACCGCGCTCTCGGGGATGCGCAGGCGGGCGATCTTCGCGACATGCACCGAGAGGTCGCCCATCCGCTCGAGGTCGGAGACCATCCGCAGCGCCGCGACGAGCATCCGCAGGTCGCCGGCGACCGGCTGCTGGAGGGCGAGCAGCTCGAAGCTCAGCTCCTCGATCCGCTCGCGCTCGGAGTCGATGTGGGCGTCGTGCGAGATGACCTGTTCGGCGATCTCCGCATCGGACTCCAGGAGGGCCCGCGTGGCCTGTTGCACGGCGTCACCGACCTCGTGAGTCATGGTCACGAGCTCGTCGATGACGGCGTCCAGCTGGTCGTAGTAGGCATTGCGCATGAGGTACACCGTAATAAGCCGAGGTGGCCAACGGGAGTTCCGCCATGAACGAATGGTGAACAAACGTGGAAACAAGGCCGGTTTCTGCCTCTGCGCGGCGAACTCTCGGTGAGCGGCTGCGTACGATCGCAGCGTGGACCCAACGACACAGGCCCTCCTTTTCGCGCTGCTCGGCGCAGTGCTGGGAGCCGGCGTCGTCCTCGCATGGCGGATCAGCGAGCAGCAGCAGCTGCGGATCGCGTCGCACGAGGAGCCCGCGGTGCCGGCAGGCGTCGCCACGGTCCTGAGCGTCCTGCGCAGCAGCGCCCTGGTCGTCGACGAGAACGACGAGGTGCTCAAGGCCTCCGCCCCCGCGCACGCCCTCGGTCTCGTCCGCGGCAACGAGCTCGCTGTCGACGAGCTCGCCGACCTGGTGAGGCGGGTCCGCCGTGACGGCCAGATCCGCGAGACGGAGTTCACCCTCACCCGCGGCCGGGCCAGCCAGCCCATCCACGTCACGGCCCGGGTGGCGCCGCTCAGCTCGAGGCTCGTGCTGGCACTCGTCGAGGACCGCACCCGCGAACGCCGCGTCGAGGCGATCCGGCGGGACTTCGTCGCCAACGTCTCCCACGAGCTCAAGACCCCCGTCGGCGCGATCAACCTGCTCGCCGAGGCGGTCCAGGAGGCCGCGGACGAACCGGAGGCGGTCGAGCGGTTCTCCAAGCGGATGCAGATGGAGGCGGAGCGGCTCAGCCGTCTGGTGCAGCAGATCATCGAGCTCTCCCGGCTCCAGGGGGACGAGCCGCTCGAGGAGCCGGTCCCGGTCAAGGTCGACGACATCATCACGCGTGCCATCGACGCCTGCTCGATCGACGCCGGCGCCAAGCGGATCTCGGTCGTCCAGGACGGCGAACGGGGCCTCGAGGTGCTCGGCAGCGCGGACCAGATCGCGGTTGCCGTGAGCAACCTGGTGGCCAACGCGGTCACCTACTCCCCCGGCGGCTCGAACGTCGTCGTGTCCGCGCGCCCGGCCGACCTGATGGTCGAGATCACCGTGACCGACCAGGGAATCGGCATCCCCGCCGACGAGCTCGACCGGATCTTCGAGCGCTTCTACCGGGTCGACCCCGCCCGCCATCGTTCGACGGGCGGCACCGGCCTGGGCCTGTCGATCGTCAAGCACGTCGCCGCGTCCCACGGCGGCGAGGTGCGCGTGTGGTCCTCACCCGGCCAGGGGTCGTCGTTCACGTTGACGCTGCCACGCCGGACCCGCACCGATGACTCAGAGCTACGTCGGCCGGCGCCGTCCGGCGAGAGCACACCCAGCCAGCCGTCGTACCGGGCGGACCGACCCAGCCACCACCCGAAGCCAGCAGGAGGACGCCCGTGACCCGGGTACTCGTCGTCGAGGATGAAGAGAGCTACAGCGACGCCTTGGCGTACATGCTGCGCAAGGAGGGGTTCGAGGTCGGCATCGCCAACACCGGCCCGGACGCGCTCGCGGAGTTCGACCGGGCGGGTGCGGACATCGTGCTGCTCGACCTGATGCTCCCGGGCATGCCCGGGACCGAGGTGTGCCGCGTGATCCGGCAGACCTCCAACGTCCCGGTGATCATGGTGAGCGCGAAGGACAGCGAGGTGGACAAGGTGGTCGGGCTCGAGCTCGGCGCCGACGACTACGTCACCAAGCCGTACTCCCCGCGTGAGCTCGTCGCCCGGATCCGCGCCGTGCTGCGTCGCGGGGTCGAGCCCGACCTGGCACCCGCGACGCTCGAGGCCGGGCCGGTGCGCATGGACGTCGAGCGGCACGTCGTCACGGTCGCCGGCGAGGAGACCAGGCTGCCGCTGAAGGAGTTCGAGCTCCTCGAGATGTTCCTGCGCAACCCCGGCCGGGTGCTCACCCGCGGCCAGCTGATCGACCGCGTCTGGGGGTCTGACTACGTCGGCGACACGAAGACCCTCGACGTCCACGTCAAGAGGCTGCGCGCGAAGATCGAGCCGGACCCGGCGACCCCGAGCTACCTCGTCACCGTCCGCGGCCTGGGCTACAAGCTCGAGGTCTGAAAACCGCTAGGCGTCGTCCTGCGGCGTCCCTAGGCTCGAGGTCGTGCCTCGTTCCCGACTGCTTCCGCTGCTCGCCGTCGCCACCACCTTGTTCCTGTGGGCATCGGCGTTCGTGGCGATCCGCCACCTCGGGCCCCACATCTCCCCGGGAGCGCTGTCGCTGGGCCGGCTCGTGGTCGGCTCCGCGTGCCTCGGGGTGCTCGTGGCGGTCCGGCGACCCACACGGCCGTCACGCTCCGACTGGCCACGGCTCATCGCGATCGGGCTGCTCTGGTACGCCGTCTACAACGTCGCCCTGAACGCCGCCGAGACCCGGATCGACGCGGGCACGGCCAGCATCCTGATCCAGGTGTCGCCGATCATCATGACCGTGCTCGCGGTGGTGTTCCTGCGCGAGCGCCCGTCGGTGTTCGCCGTCCCCGGGCTCGCGATCGCGTTCGGCGGCGTGGTCGTGATCGCGCTCGCCACCTCCGACGGCGGCGCGGACCGGGACTGGACCGGCGTCGCCCTCGCACTCCTCGCGGCGCTGGCGTACAGCGTCAGCATGATCGTGCAGAAGCCGTTGATGGGCAGGCTTCCGGCGATCCAGGTGACCTGGGTCGCGTGCACCGTCGGCGCGATCGCGTGCCTGCCCTTCGCCGGGGACCTGGTCGAGGCCACCCGCACCGCACCGGCCGGCTCGCTGTGGTGGGTGGTCTACCTCGGCGTCTTCCCCACGGCGATCGCCTTCACCACCTGGGCGTTCGCCCTGTCGCACATGGACGCCTCCAGCCTCGGGATCACGACGTACCTGGTGCCGCCGATCACGGTGCTGCTCGGGTGGCTGTTCCTCGGCGAGGTCCCGCCGGCGCTCGCGTTCGTCGGCGGTGCGCTGTGCCTGGCCGGGGTGGCCCTCACCCGGAGGAAGGCGCGGGTACGACGCCCGCCCGCCGCCGACACGGCACTCCGTCCCCGCGCCGGCGCCGACCGTCGGACCCGAGGCGGTGGCCCCGGATCCCGCGGAGTGCCGCTGAGGCGCTACTCCTCCGACGACGGGGCAGGCGGCTCGGAGCCCTTCTCGAGCCAGCCTCGGAAGGCCTCGAGGTTGCGGGTCGACTCCCCGCGCGACTTCCGCCAGTCCCACTCGCGGCGGATCGACGTGGCGAAGCCGAGCTCGAGGATGGTGTTGAACGACTCGTCGGCGTAGGTCAGCACCGCGCCGAGCAGCCGGTCGACCTCGTCGGGGGTCACCGAGGACAGCGGCAGCCGGCCGTCGAGGTAGATGTCGCCCATGTGGTCGAGCGCGAAGGCGACGCCGTACAGCTTGAGGTTGCGCTCGAGCAGCCAGCGGTAGACCCGCTCGTGGTTCTCGTCGGGGCGGCGCGCCACGAACGCGTGCACTCCGAGCGCGTGCTCGCCCACGTCGAAGCGGCACGGCGTCTGGAGCTTCTTCTCGCCGGGGAGGACGACCGTGAACACCCCGGGCGAGATCTCCTTCCACTCCAGCTCGTGGGCGTCGAACGCCTCGCGCAGCGCCGTCGCCGCGGTGTGCTGGACGTCGGTCATCGTGTGCTCGGTCATCGGCTGGTCCCCTCGAGATCGCGGCGCATGGCGTGGTGGGCCTGGCGGTACACCTCGATGGTGCGGTCAGCCGTCGCCTCCCAGGCGAAGCCCGCCGCCTGGAGCACGGCCCCCGCGGAGAGCTCCTCCCGGAACGCCGGCTGGCGCAGGACCCGCTCGAACGCCCGAGCGTAGTCGGCCGGGTCGTGCCCCTCGACGAGCAGCCCGGAGCGTCCGTGGTCGACGGCGGTCGTGAGCCCGCCCACGGCAGCGGCGACGACCGGCGTACCCGTGGCCTGTGCCTCCACGGCGACCAGGCCGAACGACTCGTTGTACGACGGGACGCAGACCAGCGTGGCCGCGGAGTACCAGTCGACCAGCGTCGTCTGGGCGACCGGCGGGACGAAGCGGACCACGTCGTCGAGGCCGAGCGAGGTGGCGAGCTGGGCGAGCGACTCGGGGTGCTCGAGGCCGCTGCCCGAAGGCCCGCCGACCACGGGGACGACGAGCCGGTCACGCAGGGACGGGTCGCGCTCGAGAAGCACCGCAACCGCGCGGAGCAGCACGTCGGGTGCCTTGAGCGGCTGGATCCGGCCGGCGAACATCAGCACGTGCGCGTCGCGCGGCAGTCCCAGGCGGGCGCGGGCGACGGCCTGGTCGACCGGCCGGAAGACGTCGAGGTCGACACCGGGGTGCACCACCTCGACGCGAGTCGGGTCGGCGTCGTAGAGGTTGACCAGCTGCTTGGCCTCGATGTCGGTGTTCGCGATGAGCATGTCGGCGGCCTCGACCACCTGCTCCTCGCCGATCACGCGCGCCATCGGCTCGGGGGTGTCGCCCTCGGCGAGCATCTCGTTCTTGACCTTGGCCATCGTGTGCATCGAGTGCGCGAGCGGGACGCTCCAGCGGTCGCGGACCAGCGCACCGACCTGGCCGGAGAGCCAGTAGTGGCTGTGCACGAGGTCGTACCAGCCCTGCTCGTGCCCGGCCTCGGCGCGCAGCACCTCACGGGCGAACGCGCACAGCTGCGGCGGCAGGTCCTCCTTGCGGAGCCCCTCGAAGGGGCCGGCGTGCACGTTGTGGACGTGTACGCCGGGGACCGCCTCGACGACCGGCGGCAGCTTGGAGGAGGTGGCGCGGGTGAAGATCTCGACCTCGACGTCGCGCTGCGCGAGGCGCTTGGCGAGCTCGATGACGTAGACGTTCATGCCGCCTGCGTCACCCGTGCCCGGCTGGTCGAGCGGGGACGTGTGCAGGCTGATCATCGCGACGCGCCTCAGGTCGGCGGCGGTCGCGGCGTCGTACGCGGGCGGGACGGTCACAAGGGCATACCTCCGTGGGGTGAACCACGCGGGATTCTTCCCCATTCCCCCCTGACTACCCGAGGCGCGCTGCGCGTGACCGCTTCGCCAGGCGTACGACGGGCGGGGTGACCCGCTCCACGACCTGCCAGAGCACCACGCCGGCCAGGAGCGAGAGCACCGTCGCGAGCCAGGGCAGGTCGTCCTCCAGCCAGGGGTACACCTGCCAGTGCACGAGGTAGATGTAGAGCGACGCGCTCGCCAGGACGCCGACGAGCCGGGTGCCCCAGGACGGGAGCCGGACCGAGGGGACCCAGACCAGGACGAGCAGGCCGGCGACGACGATCGCGTCGCGCGTGGGGTCCCCGAAGAACCCGGGCAGCGTGGCGACGAGCAGCGCCGACACGAGCACGCGCTGCCAGGTGGCCGTCGCCTTCACCGCGGCCCAGCCCAGCGCGAAGAGCCAGAAGACCACGTTGGCGCGGTGGATCACGTCGCCGCCCATGAGCTCGACCACGTCGTACCGGGTGAGCAGTCCGAGACCGGCGAGCGCGACCGGCAGCCAGAACGGCCAGGCGCCGCTCCGCCCGGTCGACGGCCGGGAGCGCCAGCAGCAGGGTCATCGCGAGGAGCGTGTAGACGAGCGCCTCGACGAACCAGTAGTGCCAGGCGGGCTCGGTCCACGTCCGCGGCCCGAGCACCCCGTTGAGCAGCAGGGCGTTCTTCCAGGTCAGGCCCTGCGTCCACGTCGCGAAGACGCCGACCACGACCGCCGAGGGGATCGCGACGCGGGCGATGCTGGACGCCATGTGCCGCACCCGGTCCGCCCGGGGTGCGTCGGTCAGGTGGAACCGCCCGAAGTTGAACCCCGACAGGCCCAGCAGGATGTGCGCTCCCCCGACGACCGCGAAGAGGTTCGCGTGGGAGCCGACGATCGCGACGATGGCCAGCGCCCGGAGCAGGACGTTCGTCTCGATGGACCGTCCGCGGTGCGGGCGTCCCTCCCTCGGCGCGAGCTCGCCGACCGGCGTCGTGTGCCAGCCGGCCGGTAGGTGGCCGAGCACCTCCTCGACGCGGATCGACATCTCCACGTAGGAGAGCGAGTCCCCCTCCAGCGACACGAACGAGTCCTCGTCGCGCACCACGTCGCGGTGCAGCACCTCGGCGTAGACCTCGCGCAGCCGCGCGCGCGCCGTACCTGCTGATGGTTCACCAGGGGACGTAGGCGAACTGTCGCTTCCCCTGGGACGTGCGCCCTGGGAGGCGTGAGTTTCCCTGCATACCCTGGTGAACGGTCCGGCGAGCGCGGCGACGGCGCGGTAGTCCGGCTTGCCGTTGGGCAGCCGTGGGACCTCGCGCACCGGGCAGACCGCGACGGCGCCCCGGGGCAGCCCGAGGTGCTCCTTGGCCACGGCGGCGAGGCGCTCGACGTCGACCGGCGCGGCGTCGTCGGCGACTGCCACGACGAGGCGCTCACCGGTCGGACCGGCCGCGACGGCGCAGGCGACGAGCACGTCCTCGGACGCGTACACCCGCTCCACCTCGTCGAGGTCGATGCGCAGGCCGAAGATCTTCGCGAAGCGGGTGCGGCGGCCGACGATCTCGTAGAGGCCGTCAGGGGTACGACGGGCGACGTCGCCGGTCCGCAACGAGGAGGTGACCCGTCCGAGGGCGAGGTCCGCCGGCGTCTCGGCGTAGCCCAGCATCACGTTGGCGCCGTCGTAGACGAGCTCGCCGACCTCGGGCTCACCCGGGCGGCGGAGCGGGGACTCCGGCAGGGGCTCGAGATGGAAGGACCCACCCGGGATCGGCACCCCGATCGAGCCGGGCGAGGTGAGGGCGAGGTCGGGCGGCAGGTAGGCCATCCGCGCCGTGGCCTCGGTCTGGCCGTACATCACGAACAGGTCCCAGCCACGCTCGCGCCCGAGCTCGGCGTAGCGGCGGACCCGCTCAGGGGCGAGGCGGCCGCCGGCCTGCGTGACGTAGCGCAGCGACGGCAGGTCCATCCGCGCGAAGCCGACCCGGTCCAGCAGGTCGAAGGTGTAGGGGACCGCGGCGAACGTCGTCGCGCCGCGCCGCCCGGAACCGGTCCCAGAAGCACGCGTCGACCACCGAGAGGTCGGTGAGCATCAGGCCGGCCCCGGCGCGCAGGTGGCTGTTGATGACCGACAGGCCGTAGCAGTAGTGCATCGGCAGCGTGGTCGCCGCGACGTCGGAGGGTCGGATGTCGAGGTACTCCAGCGATCGAGGCGGCGTTCGCCTCGACGTTCTCGCCCGAGAGCCGGACCAGCTTCGGAGACCCGGTCGAGCCGGAGGTCGAGAGCAGCAGCGCGAGGTCCGGGTGGAGGTCGTGGGCGGTGCCCTCGCGGCGGACCCGGAGGCCGCCGTCGGGTCCGGCCACCACGTCGGGGTCGTAGGCCTCGACCACGCCGTGAAGGTTCCCGGGGTTGTCGCCGGGGACGAGGATCAGCGGGTGCCCGGCCGAGAGCGCGGCCAGGTAGGTGACCAGGGACTCGAGGTTGTTGGCCCCGCCGAGCAGCACGAGCCGCCGGGTGGCCCCCAGGACGTGAGCCCGCTCCGTGACCAGCCCGGCGAGCTCCGCGTAGGTGACCGCGCGGTCCGCCGTACGCACCGCCAGGGCGTCACCGAAGGCGGCGAGCCGCGTCGCGAACGGGACCGCGCCCGCACGCGAGGGAAGGCCCGGCGAGGAGCCGGGCCGCGGGTCGGTCGGAGCGATGCGCACCGGGCGAGTTTATTAGGTAAGGCTTACCTTCGCCAAAGTGGGCTGCACCACGTCCGCTCTCAGCGGGCGGCGCGCCGTCCGCGCACGGGCGGGGCCGGAGGCGGGTCGAGCGGCTCGTCGTCGTCCGGACGGTGCCGCGTGAAGCCCCAGACGCCCATCAGCAGCGCGATCACCGCGGCGACGAGGATGCTCAGCTCGTCGCGGAGCCAGGTCTCCTCGGTGTACACCGCCTTGATCGCCTGGTCGAGCAGCGCCCAGATCATCAGCACGAGCAGCGGGGTGGCGACGGCGACGACCGCCCGCAGCCACACCGGGGCCTTCTCGACCAGCGTGTAGCCGGCGGCGGCGAGTGCCATGAAGACACCGGCCAGGCCGACGTACTGCATGATCCCCACCAGGCCCTGATCGGTGTTCTCGCCACCGTTCACAAAGATCAGACCGACCTTGATCAGCCAGCCGACGCCTCCCACGACGGCGGCGGTCGACGCGATTCTCCTCGGATCCATGCGCGGTAGTCTGCCCTCCCCGCCGCCAGGGCGCACCCCCTGAGCGCCAACCGTTTCGTCCTGCCACAATCGGCGGCATGGCCGCAGAGCAGCAGACGCCCCTCAGGACAGCCGTCGTCACCGGCGCGAGCAGCGGCATCGGCGCCGCCACCGCGCGCAGCCTGGCGGCAGCGGGCTACCACGTCTTCTGCGCCGCGCGCCGCGTCGAGCGGGTCGAGGCACTCGCCCAGGAGATCGGGGGTACGGCGGTCCGCTGCGACGTGACCTCGACCGACGAGGTCGCCGCGCTCGCCGACCTCGTCGGCCCCACGCTCGACGTGCTCGTGAACAACGCGGGCGCCGCCTTCGGCTCCGAGCCGGTCTCCGAGGCCGATCCCAACGACTGGCGGGCGATGTACGAGGTCAACGTGATCGGCCTGCTCAACGTCACCAAGGCGCTGCTCCCCGCCCTGATCGCGAGTGGAGACGGGGTCATCGTCAACATGGGCTCGACCGCGGGCCGGATCGCGTACGAGGGCGGAGCCGGGTACACCGCCGCCAAGCACGGCACCCAGGTCGTCAGCGAGACGCTCCGCCTCGAGCTGTGCGGCCAGCCGGTGCGGGTCACCGAGATCGCACCGGGCATGGTCAGGACCGACGAGTTCTCCCTGGTGCGCTTCGAGGGCGACCAGGACAGGGCCGACGCGGTCTACGCCGGGGTCGCCGAGCCGCTGGTCGCCGAGGACATCGCCGACGCGGTCGCCTGGGTGGTGACCCGCCCCTCCCACGTCAACATCGACGAGCTGGTGATCCGGCCGCGCGCCCAGGCTGCGCAGCACAAGGTGCACCGCGTCTTCGACTAACGCGGGCCCCGCGGGCCGGGAGACGATGAGCGTCGCGGCGAGCGGGAGCAGTGCCAGCAGCGCGAGGCTCCACCCGTGGCCGACGGTCGAGCCGAGGCCCGCGACGGCCGCGCCCAGGCCGCCGCCGACGAAGAACACCAGCGTGGCGATGCCGAGGGCCACGCCCTCGACCCCTTCCGGGACGGCCTCGCCCACCGCGGCGGCCATGGCCGGCTGGCCGAGGGTGAACCCGGCGTAGACGAGCGCCATCGCGACCATCAGCAGCACGGGGATCCCGGACCCCGCTCCGAGGGCGCCGAGCAGGACCGCGACGACGCAGGTGCCCGCGGCCAGGGTCACCGACTCCCGCGCACCGACCCGGTCGATCGTGCTGCCGACGAACCGTGACACGAACACCCCGAGCAGCGCACCGGGCAGCAGCGCGAAGCCGATGGCCAGCGGCGTCCAGCCCTCGGCCGCGAGCACGGTCGGGATCGCCACGAGCAGGCCGAACCACGACGCGGGCAGCGCGGCTCCACCCAGCGCGTTGCGGAGCACGGCGGGCTCCGACAGCACCGAGCGGGGCAGGAAGCCGTCCGGCCGGCGGCGCACCCAGGAGACCACCGACGGCACCCCGGCGAGCAGGAGGGCCACCCCCGCGACGACCGCGGCCGTGCCGATGGACGGCGACTGCACGAGGAGCACGAGGCCGGCCGCGGTGGCCGCGACCAGGACGGCGCCGGTGTAGTCGAGCCGGGCGCCGGTCCCACCGGCGGGGAGCGAGCGCCAGAGCGCGGCGAGGACGACGAGGGCCGTGGCCGGGACGACGACCGCGGCCCGCCAACCCAGCACGTCGGTGAGCAGGCCGCCCACGACGGGGCCCAGCGCGGTCACCGCGACGGCCATCCCGGCGAGGTGCCCGAGGGCCGCGGAGCGGGTCCGCCCGTCGTACTTGACCCGGAGCGCGGCGAGGGTGAGCACCGGCGCGGCACCGGCACCGGCCCCCTGGAGCAGCCGCGCGGCGATCAGTGCGCCGTAGGACGGTGCGAGCGAGGCGGCGAGCGCGCCGAGCGAGAGCAGGCCCACGCCGATCGCGAGCGGGGTGCGGACGCCGGCGTTGTCGGCGGCGCGGCCGTAGAGGGCGGTGCCCACGGCGAGCGTGATCGCGTACGCGCTGATCACCCAGACGCCACGGTCCGCGGGTACGTCGAAGTGGTCGACGATCGCGGGGAGGGCCACGGCGACGGCCGCCGACCCCATGCCGCTGAGCCCGATCAGCGAACCGAGGAGAAGTGCGACCGGGAGGGGGCCGAGACCGGCCGGTCCCGGCGCGTTGGTCATGGACGCGATCCTAGGCCGGGGCAGAGCCCGGCTCGGGTGGAAGGGTGCGGGGGCGTCCGCCTGCTGCTAGAAACACGCCCCCGCACCCGGAGTTACCTCAGAAACGATTCCGAGGTGAGTCCGAGGGCCAGGTCTGGGTGGCAGCCGGGTCGCTGACCGGCTCGGAGCCGGGAGCCGGCTCCGCGTGCGGGGTGCCGGACGTGCCGCCGCTGAAGGACCCGGTCGAGTACCGCTGAACGACCCGGTCGAGTAGCCGCCGTTGGAGCCACCGCCCACCTCGGCGTGAGCCCGAGCACGGCCCGTCTCGAAGTCGCGCTTCGCCTGCTCCTTGTGCTCCTTGCCCTTGCGGTAGGCGTCCTCGAGCATCCGGCCGGCGAGGTCACGACCGCCCAGGCCGAACGCCAGCGCCAGCCCGAGAGCGAGCGCGAACATCGTTGCGGCAAAGGCGATCCGGACGATCTCCTCGGCGATCATGAGCTGCTCGAGGATCATGAACATCGCGATGATCATCACCAGGGCCGGGACGACCGCGGCCACGATCTTGCCGGTGGGGGTGTCGCCCATCACCCGGGTGACACCGGAGGCGACGGCGCCCGCGACGACCGCGGCGACCACGAAGATGACGATCGCGACGATGACGTTCGGCAGGTAGGCCAGCACGTCGTTCATGAACGTCGTGAGGGAGGGGATGCCCAGCGCACCGATGGCGGCGAAGAGGAAGAACGCGAAGATCAGCACGAACACGACGCGTGCGATGCCGCGGGACGGCTTGGCCCCGGACACGAGCATCTCGACGTACTTGTTGGCATCGGACTCGCGCAGCTTCTGGTCGATCGCGGTCTTCTCCAGCAGCTTCTGGACCGCTGCCGCGACGACCTTGGCGACGAAGTAGCCGACCAGCAGGATGACGAGGAAGCCGAGCAGGTTGGGCAGGAAGCCGAAGAACCCCTCCCAGGCACGGTTGAAGCTGCTGCCGATGTCCATCTGGTTCTCCTCATGGGTGCAATGCGGGGACAACGAGGCGTACCCCTCGCTTCGCGCACCAAACGGAGATGTCAGACGAGTCCGTCGACGGCTGCCGGCAGCACCTCTCCGGCCCTGCCGCGTACGACGAGCGCCGCCACGTCGTCCAGAGGCGTCGGCTCGTCGTTCACGATCACCAGCGGGACGCCGGACCGCACCGCCAGCACCGGGAGGTCCGCGGCCGGCCTCACCTGCAGCGACGAGCCGACCGTGAGCAGCAGGTCGGCGGTCTCCACGAGCCGCGCCGCCTCCGCCAGCGCGTCCTCGGGCATCACCTGGCCGAAGGAGACCGTGGCCGACTTCACGAGCCCGCCGCACCGGGGACACGACGGATCGGGGTGGCCGGCGTCGACCTGCTCGAACGCCCAGGTGTAGGGCGCGGTGAAGCCGCACCCGTCCGGGATGCCCTGCCGTGGGGCGCGGCCGATGCAGGTCACCTCACGGGCCGTGCCGTGCAGCTCGACGACGTGGGTCGAGCCCGCGAGCTGGTGCAGGCCGTCGATGTTCTGGGTGACCACGCCGTGCCCCCGCCCGGCCTGCTCGATCCGCGCGATCGCGAGGTGGGCGGGGTTCGGCTGCACCTCCTTGGCGAAGAACTCCCGCCGCATCGCCCACGAGCTCGCCCGCAGCTCCGCCGACCCGACGTACCTGTCGAAGGTGAAGTCGCGGGGGTCGTAGCGGGTCCACACCCCGCCCGGTGAGCGGAAGTCCGGGATCCCGGACTCGGTCGAGACCCCCGCCCCGGTGAAGGTCGTGACCCGTTCGCTCCTGCCCAGCAGGTCGCTCAGCTCGTCCATCGTCACCCGCCTCCGAACGCCGGCTTCTCCTTGGCGAGGAACGCACGGACGCCCTCGCGGAAGTCGGGAGCGCCGTAGACCTTCTCGAGCCGCTCCACGTCGTCGGCCGGCGACACCTCGAGGGCGTCGGAACGGCGCAGCAGCTGCTCCTTGGACGCGGTGATCGTCATCCGCGACGCGGCCGCGACGCCCTGCGCCAGCGTCCGGATCTCGTCGTCGAGCCGGTCGGGCTCGACCACGTCCATCACCGCTCCCACGGCGTGGGCCCGGTCGGCGTCGACGAGGCGGGAGGCGAGCAGCATCTCGCGGGTCAGCGACTCCCCGAACACCGACGCGCAGCGGTAGACGATGAACGCCGAGAGGGCGTTGCCCAGGGTGCGCGCGATCGGGTACCCGAACCGCGAGCCCTTCGTGGCGATGCGCAGGTCGCAGTGGGTGGCGACGGCCAGCCCACCCCCCACGCAGATGCCCTCGACGGCGGCGACCGTGACCTGAGGCAGCTCCGCGATCGCGCGCAGCACCCGGCCGACCTTCGCCTCGTAGGCGACGCCGTCCTCGCCGCCGGTGAGCGAGGTGAACTCGGAGATCTCGTTGCCGGCGGCGAAGGCCCGGCCCCCGGCTCCGCGGAAGACCACGACCCTGGTCTCCTCGTCGTCGTGGAGCTCGCCGCAGACCTCGAGCAGGCCGGCGTAGGTGCCGCTGGTGAAGGCGTTGTGCCGCTCCGGCCGGTTGAACACCACCTCGACCAGGCCGTCGGTGCGGCGCACCAGCAGGTCGCCGTCCGCGAGAGGTCGCTCGGCGTGCTGCTGCCCGTCGTACTGCTGCTCGTCGCTCACGCCCGACAGCGTAGGCGGACCTCCGGCGGCGATCCGCGGTGTCTCGTCAGGAGGCCGCGCGCCCGCCCGCGCGATTCGGCTCCAGCACAGCGCACCGGTAGACTTGGGTGACCCTTCCGTGACGTCGGCCGACGTCGCTGCCCCGCGACCGGAACACATCCTTGGCGCAGGGACCCTCGATCGAAAGCTGAGTCGCCCCCGCATGTCCGAGAACCTCCTCTCCCGCTCCGACCTCCGGAACGTCGCGATCGTCGCGCACGTCGACCACGGCAAGACCACCCTCGTCGACGCGATGCTGTGGCAGGGCGGCGCCTTCGGCGAGCACCAGCACGTCGACGAGCGCGCCATGGACTCCGGTGACCTCGAGCGCGAGAAGGGCATCACGATCCTCGCGAAGAACACCGCGATCCGGTACACCGGCGCGGCGGCGAAGGAGGGGCCGATGGTCATCAACATCATCGACACCCCGGGCCACGCGGACTTCGGTGGCGAGGTCGAGCGCGGCCTCTCGATGGTCGACGGCATCGTCCTGCTCGTCGACGCCTCCGAGGGCCCGCTCCCCCAGACCCGGTTCGTGCTCCGCAAGGCCCTCAACGCCGACATGCCCGTCGTACTCGTGGTCAACAAGGTGGACCGCTCCGACGCCCGCATCAGCGAGGTCGTCGACGAGACCTACGAGCTGTTCATGGACCTGCTCGACGACAGCCACAGCGCCGAGGCCCTCGACTTCCCGGTCGTCTACGCCAGCGCCAAGGCCGGCCGCGCGTCGCTGACCATGCCCGAGAACGGCGGCCTGCCGGACAGCGAGAACCTCGAGCCGCTGTTCCAGACCATCGTCGACACGATCCCGGCTCCGACGTACCACGAGGACGCCCCGCTGCAGGCGCACGTGACGAACCTCGACTCCTCGCCGTTCCTGGGCCGCCTCGCCCTGGTCCGGGTCAAGGAGGGCACGCTGAAGAAGGGCCAGCAGGTCGCGTGGATGAAGCGTGACGGCTCGGTCCAGAACGTCAAGATCACCGAGCTGCTCGTCACCGAGGGCCTCGAGCGCAAGCCGGGCGAGTCCGCCGGCCCCGGCGACATCGTCGCGATCGCGGGCATCCCCGAGATCATGATCGGCGAGACGCTGGCCGACGTGGAGAACCCGAAGGCGCTGCCGCTGATCACGGTCGACGAGCCGGCGATCTCGATGACGATCGGCACCAACACCTCCCCGCTCGCGGGCCGCGGCCCGACCAAGGGCACGAAGGTGACCGCCCGTCTCGTGAAGGACCGTCTCGACGCCGAGCTCGTCGGCAACGTGTCGATCAACGTGGTGCCGACCGAGCGCCCCGACGCGTGGGAGGTCCAGGGCCGAGGCGAGCTCGCGCTGGCGATCCTCGTCGAGCAGATGCGACGCGAGGGCTACGAGCTCACCGTCGGCAAGCCGCAGGTGGTCACCAAGGAGATCGACGGCAAGATCCACGAGCCCGTGGAGCGCCTGACGATCGACGCCCCCGAGGAGTACCTCGGCACGATCACCCAGCTCCTCGCCGTCCGCAAGGGCCGCATGGAGCAGATGACCAACCACGGCACCGGCTGGGTCCGCATGGAGTTCCTGGTCCCGGCGCGTGGCCTGATCGGCTTCCGCACCGAGTTCCTCACCGACACCCGCGGCACGGGCATCGCCCACCACGTGTTCGAGGGCTACGAGCCGTGGGCCGGCGAGATCCGCTCCCGCGCCTCCGGCTCCCTGGTGGCCGACCGCGCCGGCGCGGCGACGGCGTACGCCATGACGAACCTGCAGGAGCGCGGCACGATGTTCGTCGAGCCGACCACCGAGGTCTACGAGGGCATGATCGTCGGCGAGAACTCTCGCGAGGACGACATGGACGTCAACATCACCAAGGAGAAGAAGCAGACCAACGTCCGCTCCTCCACCTCCGACAACTTCGAGAAGCTGATCCCGCCGAAGAAGCTCTCCCTCGAGCAGTGCCTCGAGTTCTGCCGCGAGGACGAGTGCGTCGAGGTCACCCCCGACAACGTCCGGATCCGCAAGGTCGTCCTCGACCAGAACCTGCGCTCCCGCACCGCCGCGCGCGCCCGCCGCAACGGCTGACCGGGGCCACCTGGACGTGCACTCGCGGCGGGGGTGCTGCCGCCTCAGGCGGCGGGACGCTCCCGGGGCCGGTCGAGTGCACGTCCACCTGGCCCATCCCTGAGCAGGAGTACGGCGGACCTCAGCACCTCGTGCACGTAGCCGGCGTCGAACATCACGTGCTCCCAGGCGAAGCGGACGACCAGCCACCCGTCGAGCACGAAGGCGTTGTAGCGCTCACAGTCACGCTTCAACAGCCGACGAAGACCGTGGAACTCGAACGACTCGGCCTCGATCACCAGGCGAAACGACTCGTCCACGCAGGTCGGCGCGTCGCCCGCCGATCCAGACCTGCGGCTCGACCGACAGGCCGGGGACGTCGAGGGCGATCGCTCGTAGCACGGACTCGAAGGGGTTGTCGGCCCGACCGTCCGCGGCCTCCGCCACCCTGACGCACCGGGCGCGGTAGCGATCCGGCGACCGCTCGGCCGCGCGCACCAGCTCGAGCTTCGTGACGTCGCCGGCGCGCAGCGCTGAGTCGGCGACCGCAAGCGCTTCGTCGAACGGCATCAGCCCGGCGCAGTCCATGACGGTCCGCACGTAGCCGGTCGCCCGTCCCCGGACCTCGTCGGCCGGGATGTCGACGTACCTGACGCGCAGCCCCTCGCGCCGCTCGGGCGCCAGCTTGCGGTTGCGCGGAACGGCCACCGCCGGCATCGGGGGTCGGTTCTTGACCTTCCAGCCGTGGTACAACGCCGCGCTGTCCAGGCACAGCACGCCGCTCAACCGGTTCGCCGCGCGAAGCGCCTCGTCCGCTTCCGGCAGGGAGTACCTACCGTGCCCGTCGCGGACCACCCGCCCTCGGGCGACGGCGATCCGCAGTCGCTTGCGGGAACAGAGCCGGAGCAGCTCGGCGGCGGTGCCCACGCCGCCGATGCGCTCGAGTGCCCGCTCAGCCTTCACCCGGGCGACTCTGCCGGAACGGCGGCCGGCCCGCATTCGGCCGTCCACAGGCCACACGGACGTGCACTCGCGGCCGGTGAGCTGCCGGACCAGGCGGCAGCCCCCGTCCCGGACCGGTCGAGTGCACGTCCAGACCGGCCCCGCCGCCCGGCTAGGGAGCCGACTCGTCGAGCGCGTGCGTCATGAGCCCGGCGCGGACCAGCTCACGCAGCCGGTCCGCTTTCGCAGCCGTCCAGCCCTCCGGCTGCAGGACCGCCGCCCAGCCGTCGACGTGCTCGCCGGTGTAGTTGTGCCCGTGGCCCGGCTCGGTCGAGAACCCGAGAGCCAGGTCCGCAGAGACCTGCCAGAAGGTCACGAAGGGCACCCACCTCGTCTCGTCCATGACGTCGAATCCGCGCTCCTCCTCGAGCCAGTCGGGGCGGTTGAGCACCAGGTGGGGGCTCCACCAGGTGATCGGGTCCGACGGGTGCTGCACGTAGAGCACGCGCGCGCGCTCCCAGGGCACCCCACCAGGTGGGATCTCTTCGCGCGGAAGGTTGGTGAAACGGATGGTGCGTCCTTCGCGGTAGACCGGCTCGACCTCGCGGCTGCCCGGGTCCCGGTCGTCGACGAAGCTGCGATAGAGCGGGTTGAAGTTCGGCGGGCCCGTGAACAGTGCGCCCGAGACCCGGTTGCGCAGGTCGAACTCCCCGCTGAACGCGGTCTCACCGCCGAACGACCCCAGGCTCTCGCCGAAGACGTACAGCTTCGGCCGGTCGCCGGACGGGAGCGCCAACCAGCGCTCGTATACGGCGTCGAACAGCAGCCGGCCGGCCTCGCGGGCGCGCGCCTGGTCGACCAGGAAGGACAGCCACGACGGCAGGTAGGAGTACTGCATCGACACGGTCGCGGAGTCACCGCCGGTGAGCACCTCGAAGCTGCCGACGGAGCTGGGCTCCACCCACCCGGTCCCGGTGGTCGTGACCACGAGCAGGTTCGCGCGCTCGAAGCCGCCGGCCCGGACGAGGTCCCGCACCGCGAGCTGGGCGCGCTCTTCGACGTCCCCGGCGCTGTCCGCGCCGGCGTAGATCCGGATCGGGTCGAGGGCGGGCGCGCCGGTGAGCTCCCCGATGTCCTCGCCCTGCAGGCCGCGGCCGACGAAGACCCGGCCCTCCCGTCCGAGCTGCTCCCACTCCACGAGGGAGCTCGGGCTTCCGGAGCGCAGCTCGGTGGTCGGCCGTGTCACGTCCTCCGGTGTCTGTGTGTCCGTGACCGAGAACGCCTGGTCCAACGCCTTGACCGCGCCGTCCCACAGGACGCCGGTGAGCAGCGTGCTGAGTCCGACGACGAGCACGACCAGCCCGACGGCGCGTGCCGCCCGGGCTCCCATGTGCCGGGCCAGGAGTCCGGAGAGCTTCCGGTAGCCGGTCCGGATCGCTCGTCCGATCGCAACCAGGCCGACGAAGAGCAGCGCCGCGATCGGCGGCACCAGGAGGAGCGTCATCGCCGGGGACTCCGGCTCGATGCTCACCAGCGCGCTGCCCGCACGATGCCACCGGATGCCGAGCAGCAGCGCGACCAACGACCCCAGGACGGCGGTCACGGCCAGCACCGTCCACGCGCGTCGGGACGGCGCACGAGGCGGACGGTCGGCGAACTCGCGCCAGATCCAGGCCCCGAGCACGCCGAGCCCGTAACCGATCGCGGCGTCGATGCCCGTGATCAGCCCCTGGAACAACGCCGGCCGCGGAAGCAGGGACGGCGTGAACGACAGACAGTGCGAACACGACCGCCACCCACAGGCCAGGAAGCGTGTAGCGAAGTCGACGGCGCGCGCCGGCCACGAGCCGGTCGAGGCCGCGCTGAGCCGCCCCGTGCCCTCTCGGGACCGACGCCGGCCCGACACGTTGCTGGACGGTCATCCTCCGAGGCTGCCCGCCCGGACCCGGCGACGGACAGACTCGAAATGACCGCGCCGAATCGGGACCTAGGCCCTTGCTCGGTCTAGCCGAGGTGGCCGCGGATCGAGGCGTGTCCCTTCAGCAGGTTGCGGGCGATCGTCCGACGCTGGATCTCGTCGGTGCCCTCGTAGATCCGGAGCAGCCGCAGCTCGCGGTACCACCGCTCGACGGGCAGCTCGCGGGTGTAGCCCATGCCGCCGTGCATCTGCAGGACCCGGTCGACGATCTCGTTGGCCCGGACGCCGCCGTACAGCTTCGCCATCGACTGCGCCTGCCGGGAGTCGAGCCCGGCGTCGACCTGCCAGGCCGCCGCGAGCACCAGCCACCGCAGGGCCTCGATCTCCACCGCGGAGTCGGCGATCATCCACTGGATCGCCTGGCGCTCGGCGATCGGCTTGCCGAAGGTGACCCGGTTGCGCGCGTGCTCCATGCCCATCTCGACCAGCCGCTCACAGGCGCCGAGCGCACGGGCCGGGAGCAGGTAGCGGCCCTTGCCGATCCACCGCATCGCCAGCTCGAAGCCCTTGCCCTCCTCGCCGAGGATCGCCGAGTGCGGGACGCGCACGTCCTCGAAGACCAGCGCGGCCGGCCCCCACTCGCCCATCGTGTCGATGTACTCCGAGCGCCAGCCCCGGTCGCGGTCGACGAGGAAGCACGTCACCCCGCCGTCGGCACCCTTCTCCTTGTCGGTCACGGCGAAGACCATCGTGAAGTCGGCCTCGTTGCCGCCGGTGATGAAGGTCTTCTCGCCGTTGATCACCCACTCGTCGCCGTCGCGCACCGCGGAGGTCCGGATCGCCCGGGCGTCCGACCCGGCACCCGGCTCGGTGATCGCGAAGCAGCTCTTCCGGTCGCCGTTGATGGTCGGCACCAGGTAGCGCTGCTTCTGCTCCTCGTTGGCGAGGTACAGGATGTTGTCGGCGTCGCCCCCGAACTTGAACTGCACGAAGGACCGGCCGAGCTCCACCTCGACGAGCGCGTTCATCACCGCGCCGAGCCCCATCCCGCCGTACTCCTCGGGGGTGTGCACCCCGAAGAAGCCGGACTGTCTCGCCTTCTCCTGAAGGGCTTGGAGCTCCTCGTCCTTCAGGCCACGCTCGTTGCGGCGCTCCCGCGCGAGCACCTCGGGCTCGAGCGGCATGATCTCCTTGCGTACGAACGTCCGGACCCAGTCACGGATCTCGCGTTCCTCGTCGGTCAGGTTCAGGTCCATGGGTTCTCCTGGAAAGGGCGCCGGGCGGGCCGCGACGGCGAGGCCGCGCGACCCGCCCGGCGACAACGGGTGAGGTACGACGGTCAGCCGACCGGCTCGACCTCGGGGATGCCGCTGTCCGGCGGGGCGTCGCCCTCCTGGCCGGAGGAGTCCTCCTCGATCGGGGCGTCGCCGATGTCGGTGGTGAGGACCGGGGTCAGCTCCTCACTGACGCCACCCTTGATCTCCACGATGCGCATGCCGGAGATGCCCATGTGGCTGTCGGCGCTGAAGCGGTACGGAGCGAGCTCCGGGCCGGGGGTCGCGGGATCCCACTGCTCGATCGCCTCGATGATCCCGTCACGCGTCGGGTCGGGGCCGGCCATCATCAGGGCCTGCACGAAGGCGTAGGCCTTGGCCATGCCGTAGACGCGGTAGTTGGTGAGATCACCCTTCTGGCCGGACTCGTCCCACACCTTCTGCCACAGCTGGACCCACGGGTCGTCGGTCGAGTCGACACCGGCGATGTACTCCGTGGTCAGCACGCCCTCGAGCGGGCTCTCGGACTCGACGGCCCCCTTGGAGAAGCTCGACAGCAGCGAACCGACCAGCGTCGGGTCGGAGCCGATGTTGGCGTAGAACCACTGCGGCTGGTAGTTGAGCTTCATCGCCACGAGCTGGCTCAAAGCGGTGTAGGCCGGAGTGTTGAAGCTGAGCACGAGATCGGCGCCCTTGGCCTGCAGGCCCGCGATCTGGGGCGCGACGTCGGTGTTGCCGGAGGTGTAGCGCTCCACCGCGACGATCTGCTCGTCGAGGAACTGGCGCACACCCTTCTCGCTGTCGCGACCGAGGTCGTCGTCCTGGAGGAACAGGCCCACCTTGGCGTCGGGCATGTTCTCGGCGACGTACTGGCCGATGATCTTGCCCTCGCTCTCGTAGTCGGGCTGCCAGCCGGTGGTGTACGGCTTCGCGCCCGGGTCGTCGCCCCACTGGATCGAGCCGGAGGAGACGAAAAGGTCAGGAACGTTCTCGGAGTTCAGGAAGTCCACGACCGCCGCGTGCGTGGGCGTGCCCAGGCCGCCGACCATGCCGAAGATCTCGTCCTTGAGCACGAGCTCGTTGGTCACCTGGCTGGTGTTGGTCGGGTTGTAGCCGTCGTCGCGGACGATCAGCTCGATCTTCCGCCCGTCCACGCCTCCCTGCGCGTTGACGTAGTCGAAGTAGGCCTTCATGCCCGTGGGGATCTCGCTGTAGCCGGGGGCGGCCACACCGGTCAGCGGGAAGTGGGCGCCGATCGTCACCGTGTCCTCGGTGATACCGACGTCGGAGGCGCCGCCCCCGTCCTCCCCGGTGCTCTCCTCACGGCTGCTGCCGGCGCCGCACGCGGCGACCAGCGCACCCACGGTGATGACGCTGGTCGCCAGCGTCACCTTCCTGGTCCATCTCCTCATGTGTCCTGCCTCCTGTTGTTTCCGGTCACCGTTCGCTGACGCCGTACCGCGCGCCGCCTTGCCGATAGGTCATGCCGTCTCCCGCCGCCCGCGCCACCACCCCCGTGCGCTGCCCACGATCCCGGCCGGGGCGACGAGGATGACGAGCACCATCACGGCGCCGTAGACCAGCGGGGCCAGGCCGGCCGACTGCACGTCGCTCAGGCCCATGTCCTGGCCGAGGGAGGTGACCAGCTGCGGGAGGAAGGTCAGCAGTGCCGCCCCGATCAGCGCTCCGAAGAGGCTGCCCAGCCCACCGAGCACGATCGCGGTGAGCAGGGTCAGCGACAGGGTGAGCGTGAAGCCGCTAGGTGCCGTGATCCGCACGGCCATCGCCATCACCGCTCCGGCGAGCCCGGCGCAGGCCGCGCTGACGAGGAAGGCGAGGACACGGGCACGCCCGAGGTTGATGCCGGCGATCTCCGCGGCCACCTCGTCGTCGCGGACCGCCCGCCAGACCCGGCCGACCCGGCTGCGCGAGAGGTTGGCGAGCAGGACGAACGCGACGATCAGCGAGATCCACCCGATGTAGGCGACGTACTTGGTGGTGGTGAGGTCGTGCGCGGTGAGGAAGAAGACCGCGTCGGCGAACCAGCCGGGGATGTCGGGGAGCAGCACGTTGAGGCCCTGCTCGCCGCCGAGGGTCTCACTGAAGTAGATCGCGATTCCGGGGACCGCGACCGCGAGGGCGAGGGTCGCGCCGGCGAGGTACGGCCCGTGGAGGCGTGCGGCGGCCACGCCGACGGCGGCGCCGATCACGAGGGCCACCGCGGTGGCGAGCACGAGCACTCCCACGACCGGGAGGACCGGCTCGGACTCCTGGTACATCAGCGCCGTGGTGTAGGCGCCGATCGCCATGAACGCCCCGTGCCCCAGGGAGATCTGCCCGTTGAGCCCGGTCAGGATCGTCAGGCCGCCGGCCGCGAGGCCGAGGTAGGCCATGGCCGCGAACTGGGCGCTGCGGAAGGTGCTGGTGCTCTCGAGCACGAGGACCACGACGACCAGCCCGAGCAGCGCCAGCACGAGGTGCCTCAGCAGCGTCGAGCTCCGGAACCGGTCCTGCACCTTGCCCAGCCGGCTCGGGGAGACAGCGGTCGACATGTCAGACCCTCCGCTCTGCGGCGTGGGAGAAGAGGCCGCCCGGTTTGAGGAGCAGCACGAGCATGAGGATCACGAGCGCCGCCAGGGCGACGAGCTCCGATCCGACGTACCCGCTGACGAAGCTCAACGACACACCCAGGAGGAGCCCGCCGACGACCGCGCCCGCGGGGCTGTCGAGACCGCCGAGCACCGCTGCCACGAAGCCGTAGACCACGACCGAGTCCATGTACGACGGATGGACGAGGCTGCCGCCTGCGATGAGGAGCCCGGAGAGCGACCCGACGACGGCGGCGAGGGCCCATCCCAGGGTGAGCATCCCGCCGACCCTCACCCCGAGCAGCCGGGCGACCTCGGCGTTGAACGCCGACGCCCGCATCTTCAGGCCGAGGTCGGTGAACCGGAACAGCGCCACGAGGAGACCCATCGTCACGAGCACGGCCGCGATCGTGAAGATCCCGAAGCCGGTGAGCGCGATGTTGACGTCGCCGACCTTGTAGCCCCGGAGCCCGAACGGGGCCGGGAAGGAGCGGTACCTCGAGCCGAAGACGACCGCGGCGAGCGCGTGGATGACGATGAACAGGCCGAGGGTGAGGATCACGGCGTTGATCTCGGACTTGCCCTCGACCGGACGCACGAACACCCGCTCGACGACCGCGCCGAGGACCAGGCCTGCGATGAGGGCGGCGGCGAAGCCGAGCCAGTACGAGTAGCCGGCGTCGATCACGACGAGAGCGACGTAGGTGGTGATCATCGCCATCGGCGCCTGGGCGAAGTTCACGATCCGCGTCGAGCGCCAGATCAGCACGAGCGCGAGCGCGAACGCGGCGTAGACGAAGCCGAGCGTCAGGCCGGTCAGGGCGGTGGTGAGGAACTGCTGCACGGGGTCTCCCAGTCGGCCGGTCAGAATCCGAGGTACGCGTGGCGGAGGTTCTCGTCCGCGGCGAGCACGTCGGCCGGCTCGTGGACGACGAGCTTGCCGAGGTTGAGGACGACGCCGTAGTCGGCGATGGAGAGTGCGCTGCGGGCGTTCTGCTCGACGAGCAGGACGGTCAGCCCGTCGGACTCCACGAGGGACTTCAGCAGGTCGAAGATCTGGGCGACGATGCGCGGCGCGAGGCCCAGCGACGGCTCGTCGAGGAGCAGGATCTTCGGCGTGGCCATGAGCGCGCGGCCGATGACGAGCATCTGCCGCTCGCCGCCGGAGAGGGTGTCGGCGGTGGCGTTGCGACGGTCGCTGAGCACGGGGAACAGCGAGTAGACCCGCTCCCTGTCGGCGGGCTTCGACCGGTCGGCCCGCCCGAGTCCGCCGAGCCGGAGGTTCTCCTCGACGGTCAGCTCGGTGATCACGCCGCGGCCCTCCGGGACGTGCGAGAGGCCGAGGGAGGACATCTTCTCGGTCGGCGTCCGCACCAGGTCGACGTCCCCGAGCCTGACCGATCCGTGCGTGGGGCGGATCAGCCCGGAGAGGGTGCGGAGCAACGTGGTCTTGCCCGCGCCGTTGGCGCCGAGGACAGCGGTGATCTTGCCCTTGGGTGCTGAGAAGGTCACGTCGTCGAGCGCCTTCACGGGGCCGTAGCTGGTGGTGAGCTCCTTGACCTCGAGCATCAGTGCGTCACCTCCTCTCCCAGGTAGGCGGCGAGCACAGCCGGGTCGTTGCGGATCTCCTCGGGGCCGCCGCGGGCGATCACCTTGCCGAAGTCGAGTACGACGATGTGGTCGCACACGCTCATCACCAGGTCCATGTGGTGCTCGACGAGCATCACCGACATCCGGTCGGCGAGGCTCTTGATGAGCTCACCGAGCTCACCCATCTCGTCGTTGGAGAGCCCGCTGGCCGGCTCGTCGAGGAGGAGCAGCTCCGGCTCGCTCACCAGCGCACGAGCGAGGGCCACCCGCTTCCGGATCGCGTACGGCAGGCTCGTCGGGAGGCGACCGGCGTACTCCGCGATGCCCAGCTCGACCAGGACGGCCATCGCCCGCTCGCGCAGCGCCCGCTCGTCCTTGGCGCTCCTGGGCAGCGCGAGGAGGCTGGAGAAGAACCCTGCTCGTGCGTGCCGGTCGGCACCCACCATGACGTTCTCCAGCACCGGCATCCGGTCGAAGAGCCCCAGGCCCTGAAGGGTCCGGCCGATCCGGAGGCCGGCGAGCTGGTGCGGGCGGAGCCCGGTCAGCTCCCGGCCCTGCCAGGTCAGTCGCCCGGTGTCGGGCTGCACGAACCCGCAGGCCACGTTGAACAGCGTGGTCTTGCCGGCGCCGTTGGGACCGATCACCCCGAGCACCTGCTTCGGCTCGACCTCGAGGCCGACGCCGCTGAGCGCGACGATGCCCCCGAAGCTCACACCGATGTCGCTCATCGTGAAGGCGGCTTGCCCGGTCCGGGTGGGCTCGGTGGCCGTCTCGCTCACTTCGCGCTCCCTCGGTCGTGCTGGTCAGCTGGTGTGACCCGCACCACTTTGGTCGCTGTGCACAGAAACCGGTATGGGCGCAGCGCACAAAACACCTCGTGCAAAGTGCCGCAATCTGGGGCGGAGGGCTGGTCGAACTGTGCGCTGAGTGCGACAGTGGCCCGATGGAGCGGTCGAGGCCCACGTCGGGCAAGGCGCCGGCGCCTGATCCAGGGGACGCCGACCCGGAGCTCGAGGCAGAGATCCAGCGGGCCTGGGGATCGCTGGTCGACCACTCCGACGCCATCGCCGACGACATCTCGCTGCGCCTGTTCGAGAAGGACCGGGAGTGGTACGAGAGCGCCGGCCCCGACATGCGGTCCGACGTACGAGCGAGCACCCGGGAGCACATCCGCCGCGGCATCCTGACCATGGCCGGGCGCACGGAGCCGGGCAAGAAGACCGCGGACGTGTGGAGGGAGACCGGCCGGCGGCGCGCCCGCCAGGGCATGCCCATGGAGCTCGTGCTCAACGCCTACAGCCTCGGCACGCGGGTGCTGTGGGAGGCCCTTCTCGAGAAGGGCGCGCGCGGCGAGCTCGACGTCGAGGACCACGTCCTGCTCACGGCCGGGCAGCGGGTCTGGCACGCGCTCGACGTGCAGAACGCGGTCCTCGTCGAGGCCTACCGTCGCGAGAGCGCCCGGTTGCAGCGGCGCGACCTCCAGCGGCAGCAGGGTTTCCTGGACGGGCTGGTCGGCGGCAGGGGGTCCGACCCGGAGTTCGCCCGCGAGGCCGCGGAGAACCTCGGCGTCTCCGCCGACGAACCGGTGGCCTGCGTCGTCGCACCGTTCGACGAGTCCCTCGACGAGCCGTTGCGCGCACCGGAGGACGTGCTCGAACGGTCCGGCCGCGTGTCCCACTGGCACGTCCGAGGCGGCGCCTACTTCGGGCTCGTCCAGCTCGCAGGTCTCGACCTGGGCGGCCTGGTCGAGCTGCTCTCGCCAACAGCAGCCGGGCGTGCGGGAGTGGCCCTCGCGGACGGGATCACCGGGTTCGCGGCGGCGTACCAGCTCGCTGCGCGCGCCGCCCAGACCGTTCCTCGCGGCAGCACCCAGGTGGTCGCGGTGACCGACCGGCTGCCGGAGGTCCTGCTCAGCGGCAGCCCCGAGGTGGCGTCGCTCCTCGTGGACGAGTCGATCGGCCCGCTGCTCGCCCAGCCCGTGCAGCACGCGGAGGTCCTGCTCACCACGCTGATCGCGCTCCTCGAGCACAACGGGTCGCCCACCCATGCGGCGGAGGCGTTGTACTGCCACCGCAACACCGTGATCTACCGCCTGAAGCAGATCGAGCAGCTCACCGGGCGAAGCCTCCAGGTGCCGCGGGACCGGCTGCTGCTGGTGCTGGCACTCATGGCCATCGGCCGGTCCAGCCGGGGCGCAGCCCCCCTCCACGCATAGGGACGGTCAGGTGGAGAGCACCTTGGCGAAGAGCTCGCACGCCTCGTCGACGGCGGCCTGTGCCGCGGGAGAGAAGCCGCCCATGTCGAAGAAGCCGTGGATCATCCCGTCGAAGCGTCGCACCTCGACCGGCACCCCGGCGGCCGAGAGCTCGGCGGCGTAGGCCTCGCCCTCGTCGCGCAGCGGGTCGAACTCCGCGGTGACGACGACCGCCGGCGGCAGGCCGGTCAGGTCGTGGTGGCGCAACGGGGACACGCGCGGATCGGTGTGGTGCGAGGGGTCGGCGGCGTAGTGGTTCATGAACCAGGCCATCGTGGCGAGGTCCAGGAAGTAGCCCTCGGCGTTCTCGAGGCGCGAGGCGTACTCACCCGTGACGTCGACGGCCGGGTAGATCAGGAGCTGCGCGGCGATCGCCGGACCACCGGCATCCCGGAGCTGCTGCGCCACGACGGCGGAGAGGTTCCCGCCGGCGCTGTCGCCGGCCACGGCCAGCTTCTCCGAGCCGCCGAAGTCGGCGAGCCGCTCACCGACCCACTCCGTCGCGGCGAGCGCGTCCTCGACGGCCGCCGGGAAGGGGTTCTCCGGCGCCAGCCGGTAGTCGACCGACACCACGACCGCGGAGCAGTCACGGCAGATGCTGCGCGCCATGTTGTCGTGGGTGTCGAGATCGCCGATCACCCAGCCGCCGCCGTGGAAGAGCACGACGGTCGGCACCGGTCCCTCGGCCTCCGGGCGGTAGACCCGGGCGGCGAGGTCACCTGCCGGCCCGGGGATCACCAGCTCCGAGACCGAGGCCACCTCGACGACGTGCCGGCGGCTGCCCAGGGTCAGCTGGCGGAAGCCCTCTCGTGCCTGTTCAGGCGTCTCCTCGGACATCGAGGGAACGCTCGCGAGGAGGTCGAGCAGCGGCGCGATGTGGGGGTCGACGGGCATGGCTTCTCCTTCTGCGGAACGCGTGAAGGTCTCACGGGCACGCGACGCAACCGTAGCCGCCCGGCGCGGATCGGAGGGACACCACGCCCGGCCCGGCCCGGGAACGACGGAGGCCCACGGGCGTGATGTCCGCGGGTCTCCGCCTGTCGTGGATGCGACCAGTTCACTCACCCACGCAAGGGTGTCTTCCCTGCTGCGTCCCATCTACTTGCAGGTTCCATGCTCCCCCTGGACCGGCCGAGCGGCGAGGGACTTGCTACCCACAGGCCGGGGTCGTTCGACCCGGAGGCAGACCGCCCGTCCGGGCGCATGCTGGTGACAACCGCGGGAGGTAGGTATGGGGCTGCTGCAAGAGATGTCGACCGAGGAGTGCCTCGGGCTGCTGGCTGCGAGCGTCGTCGGGCGAGCGGCGATCTGTACGCCGGAGGGACCCCACGTCGTCCCCGTCAACTACGCCGTCGACGGTGACTCGATCGTCTTCCGCACCACGCCCTACAGCGTCCTCGGGACGTACGGCTGGGCAGGGGACATCGCCTTCGAGATCGACCAGCTGGACATGAGCACCCATCGCGGCTGGAGCGTCGTCGCCCGTGGCCGCGGCGAGATGGTCGAGGACGTCGAGGAGATCGAGGAGATCCGCTGGGGCCACGAACCCAAGCCGTGGGCGGAGGGCGCCCGGCCGCTGTTCGTGCGGCTGCGGTGGCGCGAGCTCACCGGCCGTCGCATCGTGTGAGGACGGCCGGATCCTCGCGCACGGTCACGACGCCGGGGCCTTGGCCTTGCCCGAGTAGGACCCGCCCTGGAGGACGACGGCGTCCGTCGTACGCAGTGCCGCCCATGCGTCGCCGCGCAGCTTGATGCGGGCATCGATGTCGCCGCCCTCCTGCGTCACGCCCGCATAGGTCAGGGTCCCCTCGGCCGCCTCGCCGAAGACGGTGCCGGTGAAGTCGCCCTGGAACTTGAAGACGTCGAAGTAGGTGCCCGGCGGAGCGGCCAGGGCCTCCTCGCACGTGGCGAAGACGATCGCCGTGGTCGTGCCCACCGCGTCGCCGGCGAGGTCCCCGGTGAAGCTGAGCGTTCCGTCGACGGTGAGCTTGCACTTGTTGCCCTTGACGTCCTCGGGCGCGCCGAAGGTCACCGACCCGACGGTGAAGTCCCCTGCCGCCGGTGTCGCGCCCGACCCGGCGGCTGTCGCCGGGCCTGCGGTGCCCGCTCCGAGAACGGTCGCTGCGAGGAGAAGGCAGGACGTGGCTGTTGCCGTGCGCGCCGTCGAGCTCATGAGGAACCTCCTGGGTGGACGGTTTGTCCGGTTGGTCGGCACCGACCACTTTCCTCCCGTGGAGTCCTCCCGACCATGACCCGGCCGGGGGGTCTCCGAGGGCCCACCCGGGGGACGAGCCGGCGCAGGTCGCCGTCGGTCAGGCCACCGGCAGGTCGACGAGCGTGGCGAGGTGCGCACGGTGCTCCGAGGCGGTGCCGAACGCGAGCTGGTCGGCCTTGGCGCGCTTGAGGTACAGGTGCGCCGGGTGCTCCCAGGTCATGCCGATGCCGCCGTGCAGCTGCACGCACTCCTCCGCGGCCTTCACCGCGACGTCGGAGCAGTAGGCCTGGGCGACCGACGCGGCGACCGCGGCGTCCGGGTCGTCCACGGCGGAAGTCGCCGCGGCGTACCGAGCAGCCGCGCGGGCCTGCTCGACCAGGACGTACATGTCGGCGAGCCGGTGCTTGAGCGCCTGGAAACCGCCGACGACCCGGCCGAACTGGCGCCGCTCCTTGAGGTAGGCGACCGTCGTCTCGAGGCACCACTGCGCGATGCCGACCTGCTCGGACGCCAGCAGCGCGGCGCCGGCCACGAGCGCCTTGCGGACCGCGGCGTCGCCGGAGGATGCAGGTACGACGAGCCGCGACGGCGCACTCTCGAAGGAGACGTCGGCGATCTGCCGGCTCATGTCGAGGGAGACGACCGGGTCGACCGTCGCGTCCGTGGTCTCGACGACCCGGATCTCGATGCCGCCGTCGGCCTCGACGGGGACGAGCAGCACGTCGGCCTCGATCGCACCGGCCACGGAGCGCACCTCGCCGGAGAGCGAGTCCCCGGACGCCTTGACCGTCGTGGCGAACGACATCGCGCTCGTGGAGAGCGGGACCACGAGGGCGGCGGTCACGTCACCGGACGCGAGGCGGCCGACCAGGTCGTCGCCGTCCGCGTGGACGCCAACGGCACCGAGCGCGACGACGGCGACGACGGACGACGTCAGGAACGGCACCGGCGCGGCGAACCTGCCGAGCTCCTCGAGCACGACCGCGGCCTCCCGGGCGGACGCGCCGGCGCCACCGGAGGACTCCGCCACGAGCAGGCCGGCCAGCCCGAGCTCCACGGCGATCGACCGCCACAGGGTGCCGACGACCGACCGGTCGCCGTCGTACATCGCGGTCACGGCGTCCGACGAGCATCGTGACTGCAGCAGGTCCCGCACCGACGAGCGCAGGTCGTCCTCGACGTCGGTGTAGAGCAGGTTGAGGTCCGAGGTCATCGGGGTCCCCTCGGAAGTGCGAGCGCAGCGAGCAGTTGCGTGGGGTGGTTCATCTCGGGATGTCCTTCCAGGGGAGGTCCTTGTCGACGCGCGGCTCGGTGGGCATGCCCAGCACCCGCTCGGCCACGATGTTGCGCAGGATCTCCGAGGTGCCGCCCTCGATGGAGTTGCCCTTGGCGCGGAGGTACCGGTAGCCGGCGTCGCGGCCGGTCATGTTCACGTGGGTCGGCCGGGTCATCGTCCAGTCGCTGTAGCGCAGGCCGTCCTCGCCGAGCATCTCGACCTCGAGGCCGCTGAGCTCCTGGGCGAGCTTGGCGAAGGTCAGCTTCATGGCAGACCCCTCGGGGCCGGGCGCGCCGACAGCCAGCTTCTGCCGCAGCCGCATCCCGGTCAGCCGGAACACCTCGGCCTCGACCCAGCCGGTCATCAGCCGGTCGTGCCGCGCGGGCGTGCGCACCTCCGGACGGTCCCGCCAGGTCTTCGCGACCTTGGCGATCATGCCGCTCTCGCGGGGCGCGGCCTGGCCGCCGATGGACACGCGCTCGTTGTTCAGCGTCGCGTTGGCGACCTTCCACCCCTCGCCGACCTCACCGAGCCGGTGCGCGTCGGGGATGCGGACGTCGGTCAGGAAGACCTCGTTGAACTCCGCCTCGCCGGTGATCTGGCGCAGCGGCCGGACCTCCACGCCGGGGTCGGTCATGTCGGCGAGGAAGTAGGTGAGCCCCCGGTGCTTCGGGGCGTTCGGGTCGGTGCGCGCGACGAGGATCGCCCGCTGCGCCTCGTGGGCGCTGGAGGTCCACACCTTCTGCCCGTTGACGACCCACTCGTCCCCGTCGGGGACGGCGCGCGTCGCCAGCGCCGCGAGGTCCGACCCGGCGCCCGGCTCGCTGAACAGCTGGCACCAGATCTCCTCGCCGGTCCACAACGGCCTGAGGAGCGCCTCCTTCTGCGCCGGCGTGCCGAAGGCCAGGATCGTCGGCGCAGCCATGCCCAGGCCGATCCCGATCCGCCGGGGGTCGTTGTCGGGGGCGCCCGCCTCGTCGAGCAGCTGGTCGACGTACTGCTGGAAGCCCCGCGCGAGACCGAGCCCGCCGAGGCCCTCGGGAAAGTGCACCCAGGCAAGGCCCGCGTCGAAACGCGCCCGGAGGAAGTCCAGCCGACCGGTCGAGGCGGGAGGGTACGACGCAAGCAGCGCGTCGACCCGTGCCTTCAGGTCAGCGCGGACGTCCTCGGAGGTCACAGGCCCGCCTGCTTCTTGATCTCACGACGCGCCAGCGACATCTTGTGCACCTCGTCGGGGCCGTCGGCGAACCGGAGCGTGCGGATGCCGGCGAACGACTGGGCCAGCGGGAAGTCCTGGGACAGGCCTCCGCCGCCGTGCACCTGGATCGCCTTGTCGAGGATCCACTCGACCGCCTCGGGGGTCGCGATCTTGATCGCCTGGATCTCCGTGTGCGCGCCCTTGTTGCCGACGGTGTCCATCAGCCAGGCGGTCTTCAGGACGAGCAGGCGCAGCTGCTCGACCTTCACCCGCGACTCCGCGATCCACTCGCGCACCACGCCCTGGCGGGCCAGCGGCTTGCCGAACGCCTCGCGCTCGACGGACCGCTTGCACATCAGCTCGATCGCCCTCTCGGCGACGCCGATCGAACGCATGCAGTGGTGGATCCGGCCGGGGCCGAGGCGGGCCTGCGCGATCGCGAACCCGTCGCCCTCCTCACCGATCAGGTTGGCGGCCGGCACGCGGACGTCCTCGAAGACCAGCTCGGCGTGGCCGCCGTGCTCGTGGTCGTCGTACCCGAAGACCTCCATGCCGCGCTTCACGGTCAGGCCCGGGGTGTCACGCGGGACGAGGATCATCGACTGCTGGCGGTGGCGGTCCGCCGACGGGTCGGTCTTGCCCATCACGATGAAGATCTTCGCGGCCGGGCTCATCGCTCCGGTGATCCACCACTTGCGGCCGTTGATGACGTACTCGTCGCCGTCACGGACGATGCTGGTCTGGATGTTCGTGGCGTCCGAGGAGGCGACGTCGGGCTCGGTCATCGCGAAGGCCGACCGGATCTCACCCTCGAGGAGCGGGTCGAGCCACTGCTTCTTCTGCTCGTCGGTGCCGAAGAGCGCGAGCACCTCCATGTTGCCGGTGTCGGGCGCGGCACAGTTGAACGCGGCCGGTGCCAGGTGGCCGCTGCGGCCGGTGATCTCGGCGAGCGGCGCGTACTGCAGGTTGGTCAGCCCGGCACCGTGCTCGCCGGGGAGGAAGAGGTTCCACAGCCCCTGGCGCTTGGCCTCGGCGCGGATCTCCTGCATGACCGGGGTGGCGGTCCAGTCCCACCGGTCCTCGAGCTGCCCCAGCTCCTCGTGGAAGCGCTCCTCGTTCGGGTAGATGTGCTCGTCCATGAAGGCGAGCACCCGCTCCCGCATCTCCTCGGTCTTGGCGTCGAACGCGAACTCCATGTCAGTGCTCCTTCAGCGAGGTGATGCCGGCAGCGATGAGCGGCTCGACGGCGTTGCCGACGGAGTCGAACCCCTCGCCCACGGTCTGTCCCTGGGTGTAGCGGTAGTGGATGCCCTCCAAGATCACGGCGAGCTTGAAGGCGGCGAGGCCGAGGTAGAACCCCATGCCCGCTAGGTCCCGCCCGCTCCGTTCGGCGTAGAGGGCGATGGTCTGCTCCCGGTCGAGGAAGCCGGGCGCGGTCGACGCGTCGGCGACGCTGTCGGTCATGCGTGCGAGGTCGCTGTAGAGCAGCATCAGCGCGACGTCGGTCAGCGGGTCGCCGAGGGTTGCCATCTCCCAGTCGATGACCGCGGCGATCCTGTCGTCCTCGTCGATGAGCAGGTTGTCGAGCCGGTAGTCGCCGTGGACGATCGCGGGCGCCTGCTCGACGGGAAGGTTCCGCTCGAGGAGCCTGTGCAGCTCGTCGGCTCCGTGCAGGTCGCGGCTGTGCGAGGCGTCGAGCTGCTTCTTCCATCGACGTACCTGCCGCTCGAGGAAGCCCTCGGGCCGGCCGAAGTCCTGCAGGCCGACCGCGGCCGGGTCGACCGAGTGCAGGGTCGCGAGCGTCTCGACGCTGCGACGCGAGATCGCCTCGGTGCGCTCGCGTCCGAGTGCCTCGAGCTCCTTGGCGGTCCGGTACGGCGTGCCGTGCACGCGCTCCATCACGTAGAACTGCGCGCCGACGACGGCCTCGTCCTCGCAGAGCGCGTAGGTGCGGGGCACGGGTACGTCGGTGTCCCGCAACGCCGTCATCACGCGGTACTCCCGCGTCATGTCGTGGGCGGTGGCGAGCACGTGGCCGAGGGGCGGTCGTCGTACCACCCACTCCTTGCGACCGTCTCCGACGATGTAGGTGAGGTTCGACTTCCCGCCGGCGACCAGCTCGGCGGTCAGCGGGCCGGTGACCTCGCCAGGGCAGACCTTGTCGAAGTAGTCACGGAACCGGTCGAGGTCCAGCCCGGGCAGCTCGCTCATGACGCGTCCAGCTTCGACTGCAGCTTGCGCATGCCCGCCAGCCAGCGGTCGGTGTCGGTCGCGCGGTTGGCGTAGTACGTCGCGACCTCGGGGTGCGGCAGGATCAGGAAACGGTCGTCCTGCATGGCGTGCCAGACGGTGTCGGCGACCTGCTCCGGCTCGAGGGCGGTGTCGTGGCTCAGCAGCTCCTGCAGCGGGCCGGCCTCCTCGAGCATCCGGGTCTTCACGCCCTGCGGGCAGATCGCCTGCACGACGATCCCGCGGTGGCCGTAGGTGGCCGACAGCCACTCCGCGAAGCCGACCGCGGCGTGCTTCGTCACCGAGTACGGCGCACTCCCGAGCATGGTGAGGAGGCCGGCCGCGGACGCCGTGACGACGAACCGTCCGCCTCCCGGTCTCGAGCCACGCCGGGACGAGCTGCCTGGCCGCGCGCACGTGTGCCATCACGTTCACGTCGAGTGCACGCGCCCAGTCCTCCTCCGGCGCGTCGAGACCGTGGCCCACGTCGATGCCGGCGTTGGCGAAGTACACGTCGATCTTGCCGAGGTGGTCCCGCGCCGTGCTCACGAGGTGAGCGACGCCCTCCTCGCCGGCGGCGTCGCCCGGGACGGCGACCCCGCCGCCGATCTCGTTGGCGACCGCATGGGCGGCCTCGGCGTCGAGGTCGTTCACGACGACCCGCGCGCCCTGGGCCGCCATCCGGGCCGCGATGGCGCGGCCGATCCCGTGACCTGCCCCGGTGACGACGACGCCTGCCCCGTCGAGGTCCATGTCAGACCCCGCCGGTGAGGGTGAGCCCACCGTCGATGACGACGACCTGGCCGGTCAGCCAGCCTGCGTCCTCGGACAGCAGGAACGCCACGACGCTGCCGATGTCCTCCGGCACGCCGAGCCGCTTCAGGGGGTAGGTGGCGGAGACCTCGTCCTCCTTGCCCTCGTAGAGCGCGGTCGCGAACTTCGTCTTCACCACCGCCGGGGCGACGGCGTTGACCCGGATCTTCGGGCCGAGCTCGACGGCCAGCTCCTGGGTGACGTGGTTGAGCATCGCCTTGCTGGAGCCGTAGAACCCGATGCCCGGGGCGGGCTTGAGGCCGCCGACGGAGGACACGTTGACGATCGCACCGCCGTGCTCGCCCATCGCCGCCTTGTAGACCTTCTGCGTCCACGAGAGCGCGGAGAGCACGTTGACCTCGAAGATCTTGCGCGCCGCGTCGAGGTCGAGCTCGATCATCGGACCGTAGACCGGGTTGATGCCGGTGTTGTTGACGAGCAGGTCGATGCTGCCGAAGGTGTCGAGCGTCCTCGCGATCGTCTCGTCCTGGTGCTCGGGGTTGTCCCCCTTGCCGGAGACGGCCAGCGCCACGTCGGGCCCGCCGAGCTCGGCGACGGCCTCGTCGAGGGCCTCCTGCTTGCGCGCGGTGATCACCACCCTGGCGCCCTCGTCGACGAGACGCTGCGCGATCCCCAGCCCGATGCCCCGGCTGGCCCCCGTGACGATCGCAGTCTTGCCCTCGAACCTCTTCAATGCGCTGCCCTTCTGCCGAGACGTGTCGCTAAGCGCTTGCTTAGCAGGTAAGCGTTCGCTTAGCGTGTCCCAGGTGGACCAGATCCGTCAAGAACCCGACGCCCGCCGGCGGCTCGTCGCGGCAGCCGTCGAGTCCTTCGCCGCCAAGGGTTTCCACGGTACGACGACCCGGGACATCGCCTCGGGTGCCGGGATGAGCCCCGCCGCGCTGTACGTCCACCACCGGTCCAAGGAGGACCTGCTCCACCAGATCAGCCGGTCCGGCCACGGCGAGACCCTTGCCCTGGTGCGCGACGCCGTCGCGACGTCGGCCGATCCCCGCGAGCAGCTGCTGGCCGTCGTACACGCCTTCGTGGTCCACCACGCCGAGGGCCACACGTGGGCGCGGATCGTGAACTACGAGCTCGCCGCGCTGTCCCCGGAGCACCTCGAGGAGATCGCCGCGATCCGGCGCCAGATCGAGCAGGAGATGCGCGACGTCGTGGAGCGCGGCGTGGACGCCGGGGTGTTCCACACGCCCGACGCGCACATGACCGCGCTCGCGCTGCTCTCCCTCGGCATCGACGTCGCGCGGTGGTACCGCGACGAGGGCGAGTGGACGCCCGAGCAGATCGCCGACCACTACGCCACGCTCGCCCTGCGCGTCGTGGGCGCCTGACCACGGCTCGATAGTCTGGCGGCGACCCCGCCCCGCCCGTCCCCTGAGGAGCGAAGTGCCGGACGCGCCGTCGCAGAAGAGGCCCCAGGTCGTCGCACCGAGCTGGCGCGAGACCGACCGCTTCGTGCCTCGGCGGGTGGTGCGGCCGATCCAGAGCCTGATGGCCGCCGAGACGAGCAGCGCGGTCGTCGTGCTGCTCGCCACCGTCGCGGCCCTCGTCGTCGCGAACACCCCGCTCGTCGACGCCTACCACCACTTCTGGGAGGCGGAGGTCCTCCTCGACGCCGGCGGCGTGCACGTCATCGAGCTCACCGCCCACGAGCTCGTCAACGACGCGCTGATGGTGCTGTTCTTCCTCCTGGTGTCGCTGGAGATCAAGCGCGAGATCGTCTTCGGGGAGCTGCGTGACCCGAAGGCCGCGGCGATGCCGATCGTCGCAGCGGTCGGCGGCATGGTCGTCCCTGCCCTGATCTACCTGGCCTTCAACGCCGGCGGCGACTACGTCAGCGGCTGGGGAATCCCGATGGCCACCGACATCGCGTTCGCGGTGGCGGTGCTGACCTCGCTCGGAAGCCGGGTTCCGCTCGGCGCCCGGCTGTTCCTGCTGACCCTGGCCATCGTCGACGACCTCGGCGCGATCCTGGTGATCGCGGTCTTCTACACCGGCGGGACTCCAGCTCAGCTGGCTGCTCGCCGCGGCCGCGAGCATCGTCGCGGCGGTCTTCCTGCAGCGGGTGCGGGTGCGCTCGCTGTGGCCCTACATCATCCTGGGCGTGCTCGGCTGGTACGCGCTCCACGAGTCCGGGGTCCACGCCACGCTGATCGGCGTCGCGTTCGGCCTGATCACCCCGGCCTACGCGCTCCTCCCGGCGCAGCGCTACCCCGAGGTGGCCCATCGCCTGATCGAGGAGGTGGTGGAGACCACCGAGGACCAGGTGGTGACCGCCGACGAGCTGGAGGTCAACGAGCACACGCTCCGCGAGATCCGCAGGCTGTCCCTGGAGACACAGTCACCGCTCCACCGCATCGAGAGCCACCTGACCCCGTGGGTTGCGTTCGTCATCGTCCCGGTCTTCGCCTTCGCCAACGCCGGCGTCACCTACCCCGACGTGCCGGTCGGCGACTGGCTCACCGACCCCGTGGTGCTCGGCATCGTCCTGGGCCTGGTCGTCGGCAAGACCGTCGGGATCTTCGGCGCCGCGTGGCTCACCGAGCGCGTCGGCCTCGCGAGGTACCCCGCCGGCATGACCCAGACCCACCTGTTCGGCGTCGCCACGACTGCCGGCATCGGCTTCACCGTCGCCATCTTCGTGGCCACGCTGGCGTTCGAGGACGCGGCGACCGTCGAGCTCGCGAAGCTCGGCATCCTCGTCGCGAGCTTCGTGGCGGCCGTGCTCGGCTACCTGGTGCTCCGGCTGACGGGCAAGAAGGAGTCGGAGAGCACATGAGCGGCCCCGGCCGGCTGCGCTACCTGGACCGGGCCGCCGTACGGCGGCTGCTCCCGACGGTCGAGGAGCAGGTCGACCGGCTCGCGGCGGTGTACCGCGCCATGGCGCAGGACCGGGTGGAGAACCCTCCGAAGCTCGGAGTGCACCCCCGGTCGAGCGCGTTCCTGCACGCGATGCCGGCCTACCTGGCCGACGAGGACGTCACCGCGGTCAAGTGGGTCGGCGCCTACCCGGGCAACCCGGCGCGCGGGCTGCCGTACATCTCGGGCCTGATCGTCCTCAACGACTCCGACACCGGGCTCCCGGTCGCGGTGATGGACGCCGCCGAGATCACCGCGGCGCGCACGGCGGCGGCGAGCGGCGTGAGCGTGCGGCACCTGGCACACCCCGGCTGGCGGCGGGCCGCGATCCTCGGGTACGGCGAGCAGGGTCGCGAGCACGCCAAGATGCTCAGGGCGCTCAACCCCGATGCCGCCGATCGTGGTGTACGGCGGACCCCGGCTGACGGGGCCGGTCGAGGGATGCGAGCGTGGCACCCGGACGCCCGCACCGCCGTGGACGGCGCGGACGTCGTCGTCACGGCCGGGCCGATGTCCCCCGACCCCGAGCGGCGGCTCGACCCCACGTGGCTTCAGCCGCGGTGCCTGGTGGTGCCGGTCGACTTCAGCGCCTACGTCGGCGCCGACCTCGCGCGCCGGGCGGACGACCTGGTCACCGACGACCTGCCACAGTTCGCCCACTACCGCACCTCGGGCACTTCCAGGGCTGGCCGGAGCCGTCGCGGTCGCTCGGCGAGGCCCTGGAGACCGAGCCCACCGGCGACCTGCGGGTCTCCTGCAGCCTCGGCGTCGGCGCGGTCGACGCCGCCGTCGCCGCCGTGGTCCTCGAGCGCGCCCGCCGGGAGGGCGTCGGCGTCGAGCTCCGTCGGTGACGGCGGCTCACCACACTGTCGTCCGGGCAAATATGTGTCGCGACCCCCATCGAGGTGACCTCGGTCACTCCGTAAGTTCTCAGGTCATGGCGACCAGTGCATCCTCATCCGACCTCGCCGGAAAGCGGGCGATCGTCACCGGTGGTGCGAGCGGGATCGGGGCGGCCGTCGCCCGGCGGCTCGCGGCGGAGGGCGCACACGTCGTCGTCTGCGACCTGGACGGGGACGGCGCGAAGGAGGTCGCGGAGGAGATCGCGGGCGAGGCCTGGGTCATCGACCTCTCGGACACCAGCTCGCTCGACCGATCTCACGCTCGAGGCCGACGTCCTCGTCAACAACGCCGGCATCCAGCACGTCGCCCCTGTCGAGGAGTTCCCGCCCGACCGGTTCTCCTTCATCCTGCGCCTGATGCTCGAGGCCCCGTTCCTGCTGAGCCGGGCCTGCCTGCCGCACATGTACGACGAGCGGCTGGGGCCGGATCGTGAACATCTCGAGCGCGCACGGCCTCCGCGCGAGTGCGTTCAAGTCCGCCTACGTCTCCGCCAAGCACGGCCTCGAGGGCCTGTCGAAGGTGGTCGCGCTCGAGGGTGCGGAGCGCGGGGTCACGAGCAACTGCGTCAACCCCGGCTACGTCCGCACGCCCCTGGTCGAGAAGCAGATCAGCGACCAGGCCCGCGTCCACTCGCTGTCGGAGGACGAGGTGGTCACCAAGGTGATGCTGACGCGCTCCGCGATCAAGCGGCTCATCGAGCCCGAGTGAGGTCGCGGGTGCGGTGGCGTACCTCTGCTCCGAGGAGGCGTCGTTCGTCACGGGCAGCAACATCGTGCTCGACGGCGGCTGGGCCGCCCAGTAGGTGCCGCCCGTGCCCGACAGCCCACCACTTCCCGGCACGCGGGGCCGTGGCACACAGATTCCGCCGACATCGGCCAGAATGGGCCGCGTGTCAGCGGCAGAGTTCCTCGAGCTCCTCGCACGCGAGGCGACCCCCGTCGAGTTCGAGGGCCCGCTGCTGGCCGCCCGGGCGGCCGGGGCCGACGCCGACCAGCTGCGGGAGCTGGAGAAGGCGAAGGTCCTCGCCTGCAGGTGCGCGGCGTCCTCGAGGCGCGCCGCCGGCGTGAGGCCGAGCTGTCCGCCCTGTACGAGACCGCCAGCGACCTCGCCGCGCTGACCGAGGTGGACGCGGTCCTCGAGGCGATCGTGCACCGCGCCCGCCAGCTGCTGCACAGCGACGTCGCCTACCTCTCCCTCAACGACGACGAGCGCGGCGACACCTACATGCGGGTCACCGAGGGGATCCTGGCGCAGTCCTTCCGCGAGGTCCGGCTGCCGATGGGCGCCGGGCTCGGCGGACTGGTCGCGCAGACCGCGACGCCGTACTCCACCGCCGACTACTTCGAGGACGACCGCTTCCGTCACACCGGCCCGATCGACGGGGCCGTCGCCGACGAGGGGCTCCGGTCGATCCTCGGCGTGCCGCTGCTGCTGGGCAAGCAGGTGATCGGGGTGCTGTACGCCGCGAACCGCCAGGTGCGCCCCTTCGACCGGGACGCGGCCGCGCTGCTCGTGTCCCTTGCCGCGCACGCGGCGATCGCGATCGACAACGCCCGCCTGCTCGCCGAGACCCAGCTCGCGCTGACCGAGCTCGAGGCCGCCAGCGAGCTGCTCCGCTCGCACACCGAGAACGTCGAGCGCGCCGCCGACGCGCACGACCGGCTGGCCCGGATCGTGCTGCACGGCGGCGGGGTCGACGACGTCGTGCGGGAGATCCGCGAGGTCCTCGGCGGCGAGGTCGTGGTCGTGGACCCGTCCGGCGGCCGTGGTCGCCACCACCTCGCCCGGCTCGCCGCCGACGGACGCGGAGCTGCGGACCTGCCGCACCTGCGCTGGAGACCAGCCGGACCGCCGAGGGAGACGGCGTCCACGCCGCCCCGGTCGTGGCCGGCGCCGACCAGCTCGCGGCCCTCATGCTGCGCCGAGGCGGCGCGCTCCAGCAGGGCGACCAGCGGATCCTCGAGCGCTCCGCGCTGGTGACCGCGCTGCTCCTGCTGTTCCGGCGCAGCGTCGCCGAGGCCGAGGGCCGGGTCCGCGGCGAGCTGCTCGAGGACCTGCTCACCGGCGCCGACCGGGACCCCGCCGGGTTGCGCGAGCGGGCCCGCCTGCTCGGCGCCGACCTCGACCAGCCGCACACCGTGGTCGTGGCCGAGCTGGTCGGCGACCGCGCTCGCGTGGCCCACGCGGCCGCGTTCACCGCCGGGGTGAACGGCGGCTTCGCCGCCCTGCGGCACGGGCACGTCGTGGTGATCCTGCCCGGCAAGACGCCGAAGGAGGCCGGCACGGTCCTCCGCGAGGGCCTGCGGTCGGCGTTGGGCGGTGGGCTCACCGCCGGGGCAGCGGGGCCGGTCTCCGGTCCTGCCGCGATCGCGTCGGCCTACGACGAGGCCCGCAGGTGCCTGGACGCCATGGTGGCCCTCGGACGGAGGGAGGAGGTCTGCACCGCCGCCGACCTGGGGTTCGTGGGCATGCTGCTCAGCTCCGACAGCGACGCCGGAGGGCTTCGTGCGGGCCACGCTCGGCCCGGTCCTGGCGTACGACAAGAGCCGGAGCACCAAGCTCGTCGAGACCCTCGACACCTACTTCCGCACCGGCGGCAACCTCACCCGGACCAGCACGGAGCTGCACGTGCACGTCAACACGGTCACCCAGCGGCTGGAGCGGGTGTCGCGGCTCCTCGGCGAGAGCTGGCAGCAGCCGGAGCGCCAGCTCGAGGTGCAGCTCGCCCTCCGGCTCAACAAGCTGGTCCGCTGACCCGCCGCGGTCAGGCCTTCTTGCCGGAGGTCTGGCGGCGGGCCTGCCACTGCAGCCAGTAGTGCCGCACCGTGCCCCAGATCCCGCGGCGGAACAGCAGCACGACCAGGATGAACACCGACCCGGTGATGATGCCGATCCCCTCGAAGCCCGACGAGGCGAGCTGGTCGGCCATGGTGACGATCACGAAGGCACCGACGATGCCGCCCCACAGCGTGCCGATCCCGCCGAGCACGGTCATCAGGACGACCTCACCCGACGTCGTCCAGTGCACGTCCGGCAGCGCCACGAACCCGTGGCTGATCGCGAAGACCCCGCCGGCCAGCCCGGCGAGCCCGGCGGAGAGCACGAAGGCGATCACCTTGTAGCGCTCGACGTCGTAGCCCAGAGCCCTGCGCCCGGGGCGCGTTGTCGCGGATCGCGACGAGCACGCGGCCGAAGGGCGAGTGCACGATCCGCCACGCGGCCCACATGCCGAGCAGGATGATCGGGAGCCCGGCGTAGTAGAAGTAGAACGAGTCGGTCTCGACCAGCTCGATGCCGAAGAAGTTCTTGGGCACCGCCTGCAGGCCGTTCTCGCCGCCGGTCAGGCTGCCCCACTGGTAGGCGATGAAGTAGACCATCTGGGCGAAGGCGAGCGTCACCATCGCGAAGTAGATGCCCGACCGCCGCACCGACATGTACCCGATCGGCAGCGCCAGCAGCATCGCGAAGAGGGCACCGGCGAGCACCGCGAGCGGGAACGGCACGCCGTAGTGGATCGCGACCAGGCCCGTGACGTAGGCCGAGCTGCCCCAGAACGCCGCGTGCCCGAACGAGAGCAGGCCGGTGAAGCCGAGCAGGATGTCGAGCGCGATCGCGAAGAGCGCCCAGGCGGCGATGTCCATCGCCACCGGCGGGTAGATCACCCAGGGCAGCGCCAGCGCGGCGAACAGCCCCACGGCGAGCAGCACCCAGCGCTGCCACGGTCGTCCCCCGGCAAGCGCCGCGTGGGCCTCCTCGACCGAGGACTCGGGGATGACAGAGGTGGTCATGCGGCTTCCTCCCGCCCGAACAGGCCCGCGGGACGCACGAGCACGATCAAGGCCATGAGCACGAAGATCAGGATCTGGGCGTAGGTGGGTGCGTAGGCCTGCCCGTAGGCCTCGACGAGGCCGACGAGGAAGCCGGCGACCACCGCGCCGAGGATCGAGCCGAGTCCGCCGATCACGACCACGGCGAACAGGATGATGATGAAGTCGCTGCCCATCTCGGCTGTGATCGCCCGGAACGGCGCGGCGAGCACGCCGGCGAGACCGGCCAGGGCGACGCCGAACCCGAAGACCGGGGTGACCCAACGCCCGACGTTGATGCCGAGAGCGCGGGCCAGGTCGGGCTTCTCGGTCGAGGCGCGCACGATCATGCCGATCCGGGTGCGCGTCATGAGCAGCCAGACCAGGAGACACACCACGACGGAGAAGAGGAACACGAACACCTGGTACTTCGGCAGGCCGACCCCGAAGAGCTCGAGCCGTCCCTGGAGGAGGTCGGGCCGCTCGTAGGGCAGGCCGGAGACGCCGTACCGCCGCTTGACCAGGTCGACCAGCAGCAGGGTGAGGCCGAAGGTGAGCAGGAAGTTGTACAGCGGGTCCAGCGGCAGCAGCCACTGCACGAGCAGCCGCTCGATGACCACGCCGAACAGGAACATCAGCAGCGGCACGACCAGCAGCGACCACCACAGGTTGAGCCCGAGGGTGTCGAGGAGCACCGCCGCCGTCACGGCGCCGAGCATGTAGAAGGCGCCGTGCGCGAAGTTCACGACACCGAGGACGCCGAAGATGATGGCGAGCCCGAGGGCGGCGAGCGCGTAGAAGCTGCCCGCGGCGAGGCCCTGGACGGTGTACTGCAGTACTGCGTTCATGAGTTCCTTCTCCCGGATGGTGTCCCGGACGGCTGGACCGCGTCCGGGACACCGACGACCCTTCAGGTCACATGGAGCAGCCGGAGTCCTCCACGGGGATGAAGGCCTCCTCCGCGGGGATCGTCTCGACGATCTCCTCGTAGTCCCAGTCCTCCTTGACGTCGCCGGGCGCCTTCACCTTGGCGAGGTAGACGTCGTGCAGGACCTGGTGGTCCTCGGCGCGGATCTCGCCGTTGCGGAGGAAGAAGTCGTCGATCTTCTTGCCCTCGAGCTCGGAGACGATCGTGTCGGCGTCGTCCGTGCCGGCCTCCTGGACCGCGGTGAGGTACTGGTAGGCGGCGGAGTAGTTCGCGGCGTGGGCGAACGACGGGCGGGTGCCGGTCTCCTCCATGAACCGGTCGGCGAACTCGCGGTTCTGCTCGTCGATGTTCCAGTACCACGCGTCGGTGAAGAGCGTGCCCTCGAACTGCTCGACGCCCAGCGAGTGGATGTCGGTGATGAACATCAGGCCGACGGCCAGCTCGATGCCGCGCTCACGCAGCCCGGCCTCGTTGAACTGCTTCACGACGTTGATCAGGTCGCCGCCGGCCTGCATCGTGCCGATCACGTCGGGGTCGCTCGAGGCGGCCTTGGTGAGGAACGTGGCGAAGTTGTCGTTGGGGAACGGCGTCGCGATGCTCCCCTGGACCTGGCCGCCCGCCTCCTCGATGGCCGCGGTGAACTGCTTGGTCATGTCCTGGCCGAACTCGTAGTCGGGGTAGATGAGCTGCCAGTTCTTGCCGCCGCCCTTGGTCACCGCGGTGCCGGTGCCGTTGGCCAGCATGTAGGTGTCGTAGGCCCAGTGGAAGGTGTACTTGTTGCACGAGGCGCCGGTGAGGTCCTGGGTGCCCGCACCGATGTTGATGTAGAGCTTCTTCTTGGCCTCGGCCTGGGTGGCCACGGCGAGCGCCGCGGAGGAGGTGGGCACGTCGAGGATGACGTCGGCCAGCTCGCGGTCGTAGAGCTCCTGCGCCTTGGTGTTGGCGATGTCGGGCTCGTTCTGGTGGTCGGCGGAGGTCACCTCGATCTCGTCGACGACCGCCTCGTCGCCGTACTCCTCCTTGAAGTCGGCCACGGCCATCTCGACGGCCTTGACGCTGTTGGGTCCCGACACGTCCTTGTAGACGCCGGACGGTCGTTGAGGACGGCCAGCACGATCTTGTCGTCGGTGAAGTCACCCCCCGATGCACTCGGTCCACCGCCGCCACAGGCGCTGAGGACCATGGCGCCCGTGACCAGGGCGGCCGTTCCGGCCGCGATCTTCTTGCTCATCCTTGTCCCTCTCTTCGTGGTGTCAGTTCTGGTTGATCAGATGCCCAGGTGCTCGAGCAGCTCTTCCTCGCGTTCGACGAACTCGCGGTTGTCGAGCGACTCGACGACCCGCCCCTGGGTGAGCAGGTAGTGACGGTCGGCGACGGTGGCCGCGAACTTGACGTTCTGCTCGATCAGCAGCACGCCCGCGCCGGTCTGCTTGACCTCGCGGATGATCTCGCCGATGCGCGAGACGATCACCGGGGCGAGGCCCTCCGACGGCTCGTCGAGCAGCAGCAGGCGGGCGCCGGTGCGCAGCACGCGGGCGATCGCGAGCATCTGCTGCTCACCGCCGGACAGCGTGGTCCCGGGGGCCTTGCGCCGGTCGGCGAGCACGGGGAAGGCGTCGTACACCTTGGACACGTCCCAGGCGCGGTCGGAGACCGCGGGCGGGAGCAGGAGGTTCTCCTCGACGCTGAGGTTGGCGTAGACGCCGCGGTCGTCCTGGACCCAGCCCATGCCGGCGCGGGCACGTTTGTGCGCGGGCACGCCCTTCATCTCCTTGCCGAGGAAGACGATGCTGCCCTCGACGTGGCGGTGCAGGCCGATCAGGCTCCGCACGAGCGTGGTCTTGCCGGCGCCGTTGCGGCCGACCAGGGTGACGACCTCGCCGTCGCCGACCTCGAGGCTGACGTCGTGCAGGGCCTGCGCCTCGCCGTACCACGCCTTCAGGTTCTTGACCTCAAGCATGGTGGGCCTCCCCGAGGTAGGCGGTGATCACGCGTTCGTCGCGGCGCACCTCGTCGTAGCTGCCCTCGGCGAGGATCGGCGCCCTGCTGGAGCACCGTCACCCGGTCGGCGAGGCTGCCGACCACGTGCATGTTGTGGTCCACGAAGACGACCGTGCGTCCTTCGGAGATCCGGCGGACCAGCTCGATCGTCCGGTCGACGTCCTCGATGCCCATGCCGGCGGTCGGCTCGTCGAGCAGCATCACCTTCGGGTCCAGCGCGAGCACGAGCGCCATCTCCAACGCGCGCTTCTGGCCGTAGGCCAGCAGGCCGGAGGGCCGGTCGGCGAGGTCGGCGAGCCCGACCTGGGTGAGCAGATCGTCGACCTCCCCGCGCCACTTGCCGAGCAGCTTCTCCGAACGCCAGAAGCGCAGCCCCTGCGAGGTGCGGCCCTGGAGCGCGAGCTCCACGTGCTCACGCGGAGTGAGGTTCTCGAAGAGGCTGGTGATCTGGAACGACCGGGCCACGCCCTTGTGCGCGATCTGCTCGGGCTGCAGGCCGGTGACGTCCTCGCCGAAGACGGTGATCTTGCCCTTCGACGGGGCGGTGAACCCGGTGAGCAGGTTGAACAGCGTGGTCTTGCCCGCGCCGTTGGGGCCGACGAGGGCGTGCACGCCCCCCTCGTGGACCTCGAGGTCGACGGCGTCGACCGCGCGGAACCCCCTGAAGTACTTGGTGAGGCCCTCGGTGCGCAAGGCCACCTGGCTTGTCGACGTCACTCCGATCCTTCCCTCAGGCCGGACGGAGCCACGTGGGACCGCACCGGCACTGCGTACGCTAGGAAGCGCCCCGATGCGGCCATAGTGACGGCCACCACATTCGTCATGGACGTAGTGTCGTTCTACACCACTCGGTCCCCGATGACCACGGTGTCCGGCTCGTCATGGGACGGTCGGTTGTGGCTGTGCACAACGGGAGGGCCGCCGCCGTTGGGCTTTCGGATGGAAGCGCCCCCGTCCTCCTCCTCTACGATCGCCTCACCGCGTCCCCCACCCGAGGAGGGTCATGCCAGACGAGAAGCCGGGTTCTCGTCCCCGAAGCGGTGATCTCGCGGGCCGGGTGAGCAGCGAGTCGGACCCGCGGACGAGCGTCGAGATGTTCCTCGACGCGGCCGGCAACCCCTCGACCATCGGCGCCGAGCTCCTCCGCCGCGACACCTACGACCGGTGGTGGCGGGAGCGCGCGCTCGACGGCAAGGCGCACCGCGTCGAAGTGCCCGTGCTGCACGTGACGGGATGGCACGACCTCTACCCGCGTGCCGCCGCCCTCAACTTCCGCCAGATGCGCGTGCGCGATCGGGCGATGCTCGTCGGCCCGTGGGGCCACATCGGGCCGTTCACGCCCACCACGGCGATCGGCGCGTCGGAGCGGCTGTGGCTGCGCGCGACCACCAGGTGGCTGGACACCTTCGTGGCGACGCCTCCCGGACCCGAGCGTCGGCGTAAGCGCGCCGCGTACCCGCGGCTGTTGATGTGGGACCAGGACCCCGAGAGCAGGCACGTCTACCACGGCACCGACTCCTGGCGCGGGCAGTGGCGCACGCACCGCAGGTGGCTGCCCGCGCACCGCGACGAGACCTGGCACCTCTGCGCCGGTGCACCTCGTGCCCGGGCAGGGGCGTGGCCGGTCCAGGGCACCCTTCACCGCGCGACGTGTGAGGGCGAGGGAGCCGTGCCCGTGGCCGCCGCACCGCTCGACGTCACCAGCGGCACGTCGGTCTACCACGACATCGGCGTCACCGGTGCCGCACACGACGCCCTCGACCAGCGGTCCGCCGCGACCGCGACCGCGTTCGTCGGACCGCGCCTCGACCGGGCGGCGACGATCACCGGCGGCGCACGGCTCGACCTCACCGTGACCACGGCAGGCACGGACGCCGACTGGGTCGCCAAGGTGGTCGACGTCGCGCCCAACGGCGAAACCCGCCTCGTCACCCGCGGCTGGCTGAAGGCCTCGCACAGGGCCCGCGACACCTCCCGGAGCTACCTGTTCCACACGCATCGGGACCCGCAGCGGCTCGAGCCCGGCGAGCCCTACCGGCTCACGATCGAGATCTGGCCGACCTCCTACCGCCTGCGCGCGGGACACCGGCTCGCGGTGCTCCTGGAGGCGGCCGACACCCAAAAGGTGCTGCCGTCGAACGAGTCGGCCGCCAGCGAGATCCGCATCGACCCTGGTCACCCCGCCACCCTCACGCTGCCGGTGCGCACCGCCGCCGGGGACCAGATCGCGGACCCGCTCGACGCCTACCGGCTCGACTGACTCGAGAAAGGCGCTGCCCTACGATCACCTCACCGCCTGCTGTCGAGGAGGGTCATGTCCGACGACGAGCCCGTGCTCGTGCCCGAGCCCGTCATCGCGCGGCTCGAGCGGGACATCGACGTACTGACCCCGCTCACGGTGTCGCAGGTGCTGCGGGACCTCGACTCCTACGCGAGCGTGGAGCCGGCCGCGCTCGAGGTGTCGGTGCGCCGCAACCTGGCGATCGCGGTGCGCGCGCTCCGCGCGAACGGGCCGCCCGAGCCGGAGGAGCTCGGCGAGGCGGAGCAGACGACTCGGGAGCGGTTCGCGCGCGGAATCCCGGTCGAGGAGATCATCCGGGCCTTCCGGATCTCGATCGGGCTGATCCAGGAGCGCTTCGTCGCGCTCTGCTTCGAGGAAGGCGTGCCGGCCGACGCCACCCTCGCCGGGTCGCGGCTGCTGTGGGCGGTCGGCGACGCGTTCACCACGCGCGTGATCACGGCCTACCACGCCTTCGACCTCGACAGCGCGCTTCAGGACGCGCAGCGTCGTACGGCGTACGTCCGGGCCATGCTGCACGGCCAGATCGACCTCGCCGAGGCAGCGGCCGACCTCGAGGGCTATCGGATCGATCCGGACGCCGACTACGCCGCGGTCCGGACCCTGGTCGACACGCACACCGCGGAGCGCACCCGCCGGGCGCTAGAGGCCAGCGGGAGCCTGCCCTCGCGGGCGGCGCTGATCGGGGTGGACGACGGCGAGTGTGTCGGCATCGTGTCGCGGCGTCCACGCACCCTGGAGGAGCACGTGATCGGCATCGGCCCGTTCGTGCCGCTGCGGGAGATCGCGGAGTCGTTCCGGATCGCGAGCCGTTCCTGCGAGGTGGCGGCGCAGCTGCACGACGAGGGGGTCTTCGGGATCGAAGACCTGACCTGGCGGCTGGCCGCCGCGGGCAGCCCCGATGTCACCGCCTTCCTGGACCAGCGGTACCTCGCGCCGCTGAGGGCCGAGGGCGAGTTCGGCAAGGTCCTCGAGGAGACGCTGCGCGTCTACCTCGCCGAGGGGCTCAACGTCACCCGCAGCGCCGCCACCCTGGTGACGCACGTCAACACCCTGCGGTACCGGCTCCGACGGTTCACCGAGCTCACCGGCCGGTCTCTGGAGGACACCGAGGTGCTCGTCGAGCTGATGTGGATCCTCGAGCTCGACGGCGACCACTGATTGTGCGTTCCTACAAACGGGCCGCGAGGCGCTTTGGAGATTCCTCCGTCGACGCGGGAGCCCCCTGTTCGTGATCGTGGTGGTGACCACCGAACCGACCGCAGGAGGACGCCGATGGAGACGCCGCAGCAGGCGCGGCCCGACGAGCTCGAGGGCAAGATCGCGATCATCACCGGCGCGGGCTCCCGCGCGTCCGGCATCGGCAACGGCCGCGCAGCCGCCGTCTGCCTCGCCGAGTCAGGCGTGAAGGTGGCGCTCGTCGACGCGGTGGCCGAGAACCTCACCGAGACCGAGGAGCTCGTGCAGAAGGCGGGCGGCGAGTGCCTGAGCTTCACCGCGGACGTCTCACGCGCCGACGAGTGCGAGCGCATCGTCGCCGCGGTCGCGGAGAAGTGGGGCGGCGTCGACATCTTGTTCAACAACGTCGGCATCGTCGGCCCGAGCGGCTCGGTCGTCGACGTCGACCTCGAGGCGTGGGACCGCTGCTTCGACATCAACGTCACGTCGATGGTGCTCATGTCCCGCTTCGCCATCCCGCACATGCGGCGCCGGGGCGGCGGCTCGATCATCAACACCTCGTCGATCGCCGGGGTGCTCGGCGCGCACCCCTCGATCATCTACAGCGCCACGAAGGGCGCGGTCACGAACCTGACCCGCGCGATGGCGGCGATGCACGGCCCCGAGGGCATCCGCGTGAACGCGCTCGTGCCGGGCTTCCTGCACACGCCGATGGTCTACGGGCAGGGCCTCAGCGAGGAGGACCGAGTCCGTCGCCGCAACGTCGCGCCGCTGGGACAGGGCGGTGTCGAGGGCAGCGGCTGGGACGTCGGTGAGCTCGTGCGCTTCCTGGCCAGCGACAAGGCCCGCTTCATCTCGGGGACGACCGAGATCTTCGCCGAGATCGCCGGCGGCTACTTCGAGCGGTACGGCGACCGCGGCGAAGCCCTCGCGGCGATCGCGGCCAAGAACCACCGCAACGGCGTGGACAACCCCTACGCCCAGCTTCGCAAGGACCTCGGCTTCGACTTCTGCAACACCGTCTCCGACCGCAACCCGCTCGTCGCCGGACCGCTGCGCCGCACCGACTGCTCCCCGGTCTCCGACGGCGCCGCGGCGATGGTGCTGGCCGCCCCGGGCTCGCACGGGGTACGACGGCCGTGGCGGTCCGGGGCATGGCCCAGCGCAACGACTTCCTCCCGGTGTCGCGGCGCGACCTGACCGGCTTCGACGCCGGGCAGGCCGCCTGGAACAGCGTGCTGGCCCGCACCGGCTACGGCGTCTGGGACCTCGACCTGCTCGAGGTCCACGACTGCTTCACGATCGCCGAGCTGATCGAGTACGAGATGCTCGGGCTCGGCCGAGCCCGGCCACGGCCACGTCGTCGTGGAGGAGGGCTGGGCGCACAAGGACGGGAAGCTGCCGGTGAACCCGTCCGGGGGCCTGAAGTCCAAGGGCCACCCGATCGGCGCGACCGGCGTCTCGCAGCACGTGCTCGCCGCGATGCAGCTGACCGGCACCGCCGGCGACATGCAGGTCGCCGACGCCACGCGGGCCGGGGTCTTCAACATGGGCGGCACGGCGGTCGCCAACTACGCGACGATCCTGGAACGTCTGCGTGACCGACCTCGCGCTCGACCTGCGCACGCTGCTGACCGGCGCGCTGCGCACGCACGCCCGTCGCCCTGCCGTCGTCGCGGACGGCCGCACGTGGACCTTCGCCGAGCTCGACGAGACGTCGAACCGGCTGGCCCACGCGCCTGCGCGAGCTCGGCGTCGGTCCGAGCACGCCGGTGGCGCTGATGATGAGCAACGGCGCGGAGTACGTCGTCGCCGACCTCGCGGTCCTGAAGCTCGGCGCCGCGAAGGTCCCGCTCAACGACATGCTCTCGGCGGACGAGGCCACCTACATCCTGCGCAACAGCGGCGCGGTCGTCGCACTGGCCACCGCCGTCGCAGGTAGACGTCGCGACTGCCGCACCTGAAGGCCGGCGAGGCGCTGCGCACGGTGATCTCGGTCGACGAGCAGGTGCGCGGCACGGGCGTCATCATCGTGGGCCGAAGCCCTCGTCGACCGGCCGACGCAGGCACCCGACGTCGAGATCTCCCCCGACGACGTCGGCCTCATGATGTACACCGGCGGCACGACCGGACGGCCCAAGGGGGTCGTGCACCGTCAGGACCGGCTGGCCCTCAACCAGCTGGCGCACCGCATCGAGACCGAGATCCGCTCGGACGACAGGCTGCTGCTCTCCTCCCCGCTCCCCCACAGCGCCGGGCTGCTGCTGCAGACCGCGCTCGCCGCCGGCGCTGTCACCCACGTCGAGAGCCGGTTCGACCCGAGGGCGGTCCTCGAGGCCATCCAGCAGGACGGGGTCACGTACCTGTTCCTCGTGCCGACGATGATCTACCGGCTCCTCGACCAGGCCGCCGAGCTGCAGCGGCGACTACTCGGCTCTGCGGACGGTCCTCTACGGCGCCGCGCCGATCACGCCGGAGCGGCTCGCCGAGGGTCTGCAGCGGTTCGGCCCCGTGTTCGTGCAGCTCTACGGCCAGTCGGAGGCGCCGAACTTCATCACCCGACTGCGCCGCGAGGACCACACCACCGACCCTGAGCTCGCGTACCGGCTCCGCAGCTGCGGACAGCCGACCGCGTTGGCCCAGGTGCGGATCGTGGACGACGAGGGACACGACTGTCCCCCCGGCACCGAGGGCGAGGTGGTCGCGCGCACGGCGTTCACCATGACCGGCTACCACGAGCTGCCCGAGGTGACGAGCGGACGCTGCGTGACGGGTGGCTCTACACCGGTGACATCGGCTACCTCGACGAGGACAGCTACCTGTACCTGCTGGACCGCAAGAACGACATGATCATCAGCGGTGGCATGAACGTCTACTGCTCCGAGGTGGAGACCGTGGTGGCGGAGGTCCCAGGGGTGGGCCAGGTCGCCGTCGCCGGGATCCCGCATCCCGACTGGGGCGAGGCGGTCGTGGCGTTCGTCGTACCCGATCCCGAGGAGCCGCTCGACGAGGGCGCGGTGCTGGCCCACACTCGCGAGAGACTCTCCGCATACAAGCGGCCCAAGGCGATCCGGGTGGTGGACAGCCTGCGGCTCACGGCCTACGGGAAGGTGGACAAGAAGGCGCTACGCGCCGGCTGGCCCGGTTGGGACTGAGCGACTGCGCGCGAGGTCGACGAACGGCCGCAGCAGCCCCGCGTCGTCCACCGCCTCCGGGTTGGCGACGCGCTCGGGCGGAGCGCCCTGGAGGATGCGCTTGACCGGCACCTCGAGCTTCTTGCCGGTGCGGGTGTGCGGGATGCCGGGCACGGCGATCACCTCGTCGGGCACGTGGCGCGGCGAGGCCTTGTCGCGGATCGCCGTACGGATCCGGTCCACGAGCGGGTCGTCGAGGGAGACGCCCTCGTCGAGGACCACGAAGAGCGGCATCCAGTAGGTGCCGTCGGGCTGCTCCGCGCCGATGACCAGCGCCTCGACGACCTCGGGGATGGTCTCGACCGCTGCGTAGATGTCGGCGCTGCCCATCCGGACCCCGTTGCGGTTGAGCGTGGAGTCGGAGCGGCCGTGGATGACGACGGAGCCACGCTCGGTGACCGTGATCCAGTCGCCCTGGCGCCAGGCGTCCGGGAACGTCGAGAAGTACGAGTCCCGGTAGCGGCTCCCGTCGGGGTCGTCCCACAGCTGCACGGGCATGCTGGGCATCGGGCGGTGTACGACGAGCTCGCCGACCTCGCCGTGCACCGGCCGGCCCTGCTCGTCCCACGCCTCCATCGCGACGCCGAGGCAGCGGACCGAGATCTCGCCGGGCCAGATCGGCACCGTCGGCGCGCCACCGACGAAGGCGCCCGCGATGTCCGTGCCGCCGCTCATCGACCACAGCGGCAGGTCCCCCACCTCCTCGCGGGCCCAGCGGTGCAGGTAGGGCGCGAGCGGCGACCCGGTCGAGCCCATCGCCCGCAGGGCGGACAGGTCGAAGTCCTTCGCCGGTCGGACGCCGGCGTTCTCCGACGCCTGCAGATAGCCCGGACTCGTCCCGAAGAAGGAGACCCGGTGCTCGGCGACCAGGCGCCACAGGGTCGAGGGGTCCGGGTGGGTCGGCGACCCGTCGTAGCAGAGGATGCTGCCACCCACTGCCAGCGTGGAGAGCTGGAGGTTCCACATCACCCAGCTCGGCGAGGTGAACCAGAAGACCCGGTCGTCGGGTCGCAGGTCCCAGTGCAGCGCCAGCTGCTTGAGCGTCTCGACGAGGAAGCCGCCGTGCCCGTGGACCAGGCCCTTGGGCAGGCCGGTGGTGCCCGACGAGAAGAGCACCCACATCGGGTGGTCGAAAGGCACCGGGACCGGCTGCAGCGCAGGAGCAGGTCCGGCGACCGCCTCCTCCCAGAGCAGCCAGTCCCCCGCAGGGACCTCGTGCTCGCGCGACACCATGACCACGTGCTCGAGAGTGGGCAGCCCCGCACGAAGCTCGGCGACGGCCTCGACCCGGCTGTGCCTGCGGCCGTTGAAGTGGTACCCGTCGGCGGTGACGAGGACCTTCGGCCGGAGCTGGGCGAACCTGTCGACCACCGCGGCCGGGGCGTAGTCCTGTCCCACCGACGACCACGTCGCTCCGAGGCACGCCGTCGCGAGATAGGCCACGACGCCCTCGGCGATGTTCGGCACGTAGCCGACGACGACGTCGCCGTTCCGCACGCCGAGGCGGGTCAACGTCGCGGAGAGCGAGGCGACCTGCTCCCGCAGCTCCCGCCAGGTCCACGTCCGCGTCCGGCCGGTCTCGGCAGCGCTGACGACGGCCACCTCGTCGGCGTCGCCGTGCGCAAGCAGGTAGCCCGCGAAGTTGACCCGCGCACCGGTGAACCACTTCGCCCCGGGCATGGACTCGTCCGCCAGGACCTCGTCGTACCCGCTGACCTCGTCGAGCCCGAAGAACTCCCAGACCGCGGCCCAGAAGTCGGCGAGCTCGGTGACCGACCACTGCCACAGCTCGTTGTAGTCGGCGAAGGAGACGCCGTACCGCTCGCTGACGAACCGCTGGAAGCGGGTGATGTTGGCATCGGCCACGCGCTCGGGCGACGGTGCCCACAGCGCGGACGGTGGCGCGCTCTCGACGGTCATCGCTCAGCCCTCCTTGAGCTCGCGGCGCAGGATCTTGCCGGTCGCCGTCTTCGGCAGGTCGTCGAGGAAGTCGATCCTGCGTGGGCACTTGTACGCCGACAGGTTCTCGCGGCAGTGCGCCTGCAGCTCCTCGGCAGTCACGCTCTGCCCGCTGCGCAGCGCGACGAAGGCCTGCACGGACTCCCCCTGGTACTCGTCGGGACGGCCGACCACCGCGGCCTCCCGGACGGCGGGGTGCAGGTAGAGCACGTCCTCGACCTCTCGCGGCCACACCTTGTAGCCGCTCACCACGAGCAGGTCCTTCTTGCGGTCGACGATGTAGATCCAGCCCTGCTCGTCCATCACGCCGACGTCGCCGGTGTGCAGGCCCTCGGCGCGGAAGGCGTTTGCGGTCTCGTCCGGGCGGTTCCAGTAGCCGGTGCCGACGGACGGGCCGCGTACGACGAGCTCGCCGGCCGTCCCGGGCGGCAGCTCCTCGCGGTCCTCCCCCACGACGGTCACGTGCGTGCCGGGGAGCGGGACGCCGATCGCGAGGGCGCCCGACTTGTCGTCGACCGGAGCCCGGGTCCCGAGCGGGACGCCGATGCAGGCCGAGGTGCTCTCGGTCAGCCCGTAGATGTTGTGGATGTAGACCCCGTAGTCGCGCTCGTACCGGTCGACCACGGACTGGGCCACCGGGGCACCGCCGCTGAAGCTGTTGCTCATCGCCGCGAGGGCCTCGTTGCCGGGCTCGGCGCGGTCGGCCAGCGCGATGAAGGCCGTGATCGCGCCGACGGTGAAGGTCGGGCGGTACCTGTCCATGAGGCCCAGGACCGTGGCCGGCTCGAACCGGTAGGTGAGCACCATCGGGATCCCGTTGGCCAGCGCCAGCGCGAGGTGCAGGCCCAGCCCGGTGATGTGGAAGAACGGCGCCGTGGTGAGGATCCGGTCCTCACCCGTGAGGCGGAACCACTCGCGTGCGACGACCGCCTGGTAGACCAGGTTGGTGTGCGTGCTCATCGCGCCCTTGGACGGGCCGGTGGTGCCGGAGGTGTAGGTCAGGAGCGCGAGGTCGTCGGGCCGGGGCTCGATCCCGTCCGGGTGCACGGCACCGTCCGGGGAGAGCAGGTCCGCGAGCGTGGCGGCCTCCGCGGCGGCAGCCCGGTTGGCCGGCCACGGGCCGCTGATGTCGCCGGCGAAGTCCTCCGGCGCGGACCAGATGACCTCGACGTCCGCGCCGGTCGCGGCACGCGCGTCGTCGACCACCTGCTGCATCTCGGGGTGGCAGATGAACGCCGTCGGCTCGCAGTCGCCGAGCAGGTGGGCCAGCTCCTTGCCGCGCAGCATCGGGTTCACCGGCACCACGATCGCGCCGAGCTTCCAGGTCGCCAGCAGGCAGAGCACGAACGCGGGTGTGTTCTGCAGCGAGATCGCCACCCGGTCGCCCTGCCACACACCGAAATCCGCCAGCCCGCGTGCCACGACGTCGCTGAGCCGGTCGACGTCCACCCGGCTCAGATCACGTCCGAAGTAGTGCAGCGCGGTCGCGTCCGGCTCTGCGGCCACCTGCTCACGGAACATGGACAGCACCGTGGTGTCGGGCAGCCGGGGGTCGGCGGTGATGCCCTCTCCGTAGAGGTGCTCCCATCGCGGCTGGTCGTTCATCGTTCCGCTCCCCTCGTGTGAAACCGAGGCTACCGACCCCGAGTCAGGAAGGGGCCCTGCGGAGCTCGGTCTTGGCGATCGTGCGCAGGTGCACCTCGTCGGGGCCGTCGAAGATCCGCATGGCGCGGTGCCAGCCGTACATCGCGGCCAGCGGAACGTCGTCGCTGACGCCGGCACCGCCGTGCACCTGGATCGCACGGTCGATCACCTCGAGCGCGACCCGGGGCACCGACACCTTCGCCGCCGAGACGTACGGCGCGGCGGCCTTGTTGCCGTGCACGTCGATGGTCTTCGACGCGAGCTGGCACAGCAGCCGGGCTTGGTCGATGGCGATCCGCGACTCAGCGATCTGCTGCTGTACGACGCCCTGGTCGGCGAGCGGCTTACCGAAGGCGACGCGCGTCTTCGCCCGGGCCGTCATCAGGCCGAGCGCGCGCTCCGCCGCGCCGAGCGCCCGCATGCAGTGGTGGATCCGGCCGGGACCCAGACGAGCCTGGGCGATCGCGAACCCGGCGCCCTCCTCTCCGAGGATGTTCGACACGGGCACGCGCACGTCGTCGTAGACGACCTCGCAGTGACCGTGCTGGTCGTAGCGACCGAACACCGGCACGTCGCGCACGACGGTGACGCCCGGGGTGTCCTTCGGCACCAGCACCATCGACTGCTGGCGGTGCCGCTCGGCCTCGGGGTCGGTCTTGCCCATCACGATGAGGAGCGAGCAGCGCGGGTCGGCCGCGCCGCTGGTCCACCACTTGCGACCGTTGATGACGTACTCGTCGCCGTCACGCACGATGCTGGTCTCGATGTTCGTGGCGTCGGAGCTGGCCACGTTGATCTCGGTCATCGAGAAGGCCGAGCGGATCTCACCCGCGAGCAGGGGCTCGAGCCACTGTTTCTTCTGCTCGTCGGTGCCGAACAGGTGCAACAGCTCCATGTTGCCTGTGTCGGGGGCCTGGCCGTTCGTGGCCTCGGGCGCGAGGTGGAGGCTCCATCCCGTGATCTCGGCCAGACCGGCGTAGTCGAGCTGGCTGATCCCGGACTCCGCCGGCAGGAAGAGGTTCCACAGCCCGCGCTTGCGCGCCTCGACCTTGAGCTCCTCCACCACCGGAGGCACGGTGCTGTCCTGCGGCCCGGCCTGGGCCCGGTACTCCTCGTAGGCGTGCTCGGCGGGGAACACGTGGCTGTGCATGAAGTCGACGAGCCTGTCGCGCAGGTCGAGCGCCTCCTCCGAGGGCCGCAGGTCCAGCGACTCGACGTCGGGCCTGGCTCGCATCGTGGCGGTGTTGACGGGGTGGTTCATCTAGTTCCTCCTAGCTGCGCGGCGAGCCGCTCGGTGATGATCTGCTCGGCCTCGGCGACGATCGTGTCCACGACCTGCCGGCAGGAGGCCACCTCGTGGATCAGGCCCTGCGACTGGCTGGCCCACCACATGCCGCCGTCCATGTCTCCCCCGGCGAGGACCTGCTCGCGGCCGCGGGCGCCGGAAGCGAGGTGGGCGATGTCCTCGAACGTGGCGCCCGGTCGCCGCGAGATCTCCGCGATCGCCTCGGAGACCGCGTTGCGAGCGACCCTGGCGGAGTTGTGGAACTCGCGGAACACGATGACGGTGTCGCGCTCGGTGTTCCTCACGATCTGCTGCTTGACGTTGTCGTGCACCGGCGCCTCGTGAGTGGCCACGAAGCGGGTGCCCATGTTGACCGCGACCGCGCCGAGCGCGAGGGCGGCGACGAGCCCCGCGCCGTTGGCGAAACCACCCGAGGCGATGACGGGGATGGTCAGCTCGCGGACGGCCGCGGGGATCAGGACGAGGCCCGGCACATCGTCCTCACCGGGGTGTCCGGCGCACTCGAACCCGTCAATGCTCACCGCGTCGACCCCGAGTGCCTGCGCCTTGACGGCGTGCCGCACCGCGACCGCCTTGTGCACGACCTTGACCCCGGCCGCCTTGAACGCCGGCAGGTGCGGCGCCGGGTTTCTGCCCGCGGTCTCCACGACCGTGATGCCGCTGTCGATGATCGCGTCGCGGTACTCGTCGTACGGGATCGGCTGGATCGTCGGCAGGATCGTGAGGTTCACGCCGAACGGCTTGTCGGTCAGGTCGCGGCAGCGCGCGATCTCTTTCACCAGCGCCTCGGGGGTCGGCTGCGTGAGGGCGGTGAGGAAGCCCAGCGCGCCGGCGTTAGCGACGGCGCTGATCAGCTCGGCGGTGCCGACGGCGGTCATCCCGCCGCACACGATGGGGTGCTCGACCCCGAAGGTCTCGGTGAACTCGTTGCGGAACATGCGCACTCCTGTCAGCGGCCGGCGTAGGTGGGGGTGCGCTTCTCGCGGAACGCGGCGAGCGCCTCGACCATGTCGTGGGTGCGGGTGGCGAGGACCTGGTTGCGGTTCTCCAGCGCCAGTGCGGCCTCGAGGGAGGGTGCGTCGACGTTGTTCTGCACGACCTGCTTGGTCAGCGCCATGCCCACCGGGCTGTTGCCGACGATGAGCCGCGCGGTCTCCAGGGCCCGGTCGAGCAGGTCCTCGGGGTCGACGACGTCGGTCACCAGGCCGATCCGCAGGGCCTCCTCGGCCTCGACGAACCGGCCGGTCAGCAGGATCTCGTAGGCACGGCCGAGGCCGACGAGCCGCGGCAGCGCCCACGACGTGCCGACGTCACCACCGGACAGGCCGATCCGCACGAACGCGGCGTTGAACCTCGCCGCACTCGAGGCGACCCGGATGTCCGCGGCGAGCGCGAGCGCCATGCCCGCGCCGGCGGCGGCGCCGTTGACGGCCGCGACGACCGGCTTGGTCATGTGCCGGAACCCGGCGATGGATGCGGCCCACGACTCCTGGCCCGCCAGCATCTCCGCGGCGGGCATCTCCGGGAGGGTGGCCGCCTCGTCGAGGTCGAGTCCCGCGCAGAAGGCGCGTCCCTCGCCCGTGAGGACCAGCACCCGCGCGGCACGGTCGGCCTCGACCTCCCGCTGGAGCTCGACGAGCTCGTCGAACATCGTGAACGTGATCGCGTTCAGGCGCGCGGGCCGGTTCAGCCGGGCGACCACGATCTCCGGCTGCGGCCGCTCGACGGCGAGGGTGGTGTACGTCGACATGGTCAACCTCTCAGGCCGGGGACGGTGGACGTGCTCGCGAGGTCGAGAGCCCGGTCGAGGAGGGGCCCGACCATCTCGCCGATCCCCTCGAAGTCGTCGCCGACCGTGTGGCCCTGCAGGTGCCGGGTGTGGATGCCCTCGAGGATGACCGCGATCTTGAAGTCGGCGAAGACCATGTACCAGTCGAGGTCGGCGACCTCGATGCCGCGCGCGGCTGCGTACGTCGCGACCAGCTCGCCGCGCGTGGGGAAGCCCGGCAGGGCGGTCGCGCCTGCGGTGATCGGGTTGAAGAACTCACCCTCCTGGTCCCAGAAAGAGCACAGGATTCCAAGATCGGTGAGGGTGTCGCCGAGCGTGGACATCTCCCAGTCCAGGACGCCGACGATCCGTGACGGGTCGTGGTTGTCGACCATCATGTTGTCGACCTTGAAGTCGCCGTGCACGATGCCGGGGACTGGGCTCTCGGGCAGCGTCCGGCCGAGCCGGCGCAGCACCTCGTCGACCACGGCGCGCGGCCGGGTCTGCGAGGCGTCCCACTGCCGACGCCACCGCTTCAGCTGGCGCTCCAGGTAGCCGGCGGGGCGGCCCCAGTCCCCCAGCCCGACCGCGTCCGGGTCGATCTCGTGCAGGGCGACCAGCGTGTCGACCATGCTCGCGGCCAGGGCACGGCGCTGCTCGACCGTGAGCCGGGCGGTGTCCTGCTGGGTGCGCAGGGTGACCCCGTCGAGCTTGTCCATCACGTAGAAGTCGGCGCCGATCACGTCGGGGTCCCGGCACAGCCCCAGGACGCGCGGGACCGGGACGGCGCTGCCTTGGAGCGCGCTGAGCACGCGGTGCTCGCGGCCCATGTCGTGCGCGGTCGGGAGGAGGTGGCCGTGCGGCGGCCGGCGCAGGATCCAGGAGCGCTCCCCCTCGGAGAGCTCGTAGGTGGGGTTCGACCGGCCGCCCGCGATCAGCCGCCAGGTGAGCTCGCCGCCGAGGCCGCCCTCGACAGCGCCGTCCAGCCAACGCCGCAGCCGGTCCAGGTCCGGTGCGGGAGCCACGGGGCGGGTCGCCACTTCGCTCGTCATAAGCCTCACAATCCAAACGATCGTTCGGCAATCATGCGTGTGATTGAGCACCCGGTCAAGGGTTGTGGCCCAAACGTTCGTTCGGGAAGTGGTCAGGGAGCGACGGTCTTGGCGCCGACCGTGCTGAGGGCGAGCACCGCATAGCGTTCCGCCATCTCCTGGGGGGACAGCTCGCCCCCGGGCCGGTACCAGCTGGCCACGGAGTAGCCCATGTTGATGATCGCCCGCACGGCCTCGATGGGGTACGGCGTGGTGAAGACCCCCTCCTCCACGCCACGCTCGACGACGTCGCGGAACATCCGCTCCTGCTCGTCGCGGAGCGCCACCACCAGCCGGTGCCCCGCCTCGTCGAGGCTTCGAATCTCCGAGGCCCCGATCATCGCCTCTGCGCGCCGCGTGGTGTGGAAGAGGATCCACGCCCGCATCACCGCGTCGAGCTGCTCGGCCGGGGAGCCGCCCGCCCGCATCAGCGCGCTGCGCGTCATCGAGATCACGTCGCTGAGGACCCGGACCATGATGTCCTGCAGGATGCGCTGCTTGGACGGGAAGTGGTGGTAGATCGAGGCGACCGTGATGTCCGCGTCGCGGGCGATGTCGCGCATCGACGTACCGTGGTAGCCGAGCCGCTGGAAGTTCTCCACCGCGGCATCGAGGATCACGTCCTTGCCGCCGCGCACCTGCGTCCTGGCGCGTCGTTCGGCCACGTCCCCTCCCTCAGATCTCGGCGCCGACCAGCGCCCCGCCATCATGCATCACGGAGCTCACGCCTCAGCAGCTTTCCGCTGGTCGTCTTGGGCAGCTCGGCCAGGATCTCGACCGCACGAGGGTACTTGTACGCCGCCATTCTGCCTTTGCAGAACCCGATCAGCTCCTCGGGCGTAGCGGTCGCGCCGGCCACCAGCGACACGAACGCCTTGACCGTCTCGCCGCGGTACTCGTCGGGCACGCCGACCACGGAGGCCTCGCGCACGGCAGGGTGCTGGTAGAGCACGTCCTCCACGTCGCGCGGGAAGATCTTGTAGCCCCCGGCGTTGATCATGTCCTTGAGCCGGTCGACCACGAACAGCCAGCCGTCCTCGGTCATCTTGCCGATGTCACCGGTGTGCAGCCAGCCGTCGCGAATCGCGTGGGCGGACTCGTCGGGCAGCTGCCAGTAGCCGGGCACCACCATCGGCCCGGACACCACGATCTCGCCGGGCTCGCCGGGAGCCACGTCGTCACCGGTGACGATGTCGACGATCCGCACCTGCGCGCCTGGCACCGGCACCCCCACGGAGAGCGCACCGCTCTCCGGGTCGACAGGTGGCTCGAAGCCGACCGGCCCGAGATGGGTCGGCGAGGTCGTCTCGGTCATCCCGTAGGCGCCTCGCAGCACCCAGCCGGTCGCCTCCCTGACCCGGTCGGCGAGGGCCGGGCTCACCGGCGCACCGCCCGAGGGGGTCTTGGTCAGGGACGACACGTCGCGCCCGGAGAGGCTCGGGTGGTTGCTCAGCGCGATGAAGGCGGTGCTCGCCGCAACCATGAAAGTGCCGCGCCAGCGCTCGATAGCGCGCAGCGTCTCGGCGGCGTCGAACCGGTGCAGCAGCACGATCGGGGCACCGGTCAGGACGTGCACGCCGAGGCCGGCGATGATGCCCGTGATGTGGAAGACCGGCGCGAGGCCGACCACCACGTCCTGGCCCGGACGGATGTCCCACCAGGTCGAGAACATCGTCGAGCTGTGCACCATCGCGCTGTGCAGGTTCATCGCACCCTTGGACCGGCCGGTGGTCCCGGAGGTGTAGGTCAGCACCCCGATGTCGCCCGGTCCGAGCTCGACGGGCGTGGGCCTGCGGCCGTCGTACTCCTTCATCAGCGTCTGCCAGTCGAGGGCCGCCTCGAAGGTGCGGCGGGCGGGGACGTGCGCCGCGAGCGCGTCCGGCAGCGTCGCGCCGGGGGTCAGGTCGAGGGGGTGCGTGGTCACCACGGTGCGCACGGGCGTCTCGCCGAGCACCTCGGTCACCACCTCGTCGTAGAGACTGTCGAGGCAGACCAGCACGGACGGCGCCGAGTCGGTCAGGTGGTGGACGAGCTCCGTGGCCCGGAGCATCGGGTTGACCGCGACCGGCACCGCGCCGACCTTCCACGCGGCGAGCATGGTCACCAGCCACTGCGGGTCGTTCTGGAGATAGATCGCCACCCGGTCGCCGTGCTCGACGCCCTCGTCCTGGAGGGCGGACGCGAGCGCGTCGGCGGCCCGGTCCACCTCGTCGAAGGTCAGGGTCGCGTCGAAGTAGTGCACCGCCGGGGCCGACGCGCGAACCGCGACGTTGTCGTCCCAGGCGGCGAGCATCGTGGGGAAGGCGCCCGTCAGGTCGGCGGTCACGTGCTCGGGGTAGTACGTCGCATGCGTCACGGCGCCATCGTCAATTCCGAACGCTCGTTTGTCAACGCCCTCTCGTGGCTCATTTTCAGGCGTGAACGGGACCACCCCCTTGACAAACGATCGTTCGGTTCCGAACCATGTGCCGGGTGGCGTGGCTCACACCGAACCGCCTCTCACCCCCTGGGAGACCCCGATGACCGAACAGAGAATCGCCCCCGCAGCACCTCCGATCGCCCCGTGGACCGACGAGGACAGGCGGCGCACGCGCCGGGCCGCCGTCGCGGGTGGCGTGGGCACGCTCATCGAGTACTACGACTTCAGTCTCTACGGCTACATGGCCGTGATCGTGGCGCCGCTGTTCTTCCCCAACGACGACCCGATCATCTCCCTGCTCTCCGCGCTCGCTGTCTTCGGCACCGCGTACCTCATCCGGCCGCTCGGGGGCATCGTGTTCGGCCACATCGGCGACCGGTACGGCCGGAAGAAGGCGCTCGTCGCCACCCTCGTCTGCATGGGCCTGGCGAGCACGGCGATGGGCCTCCTGCCGACGTACGCCCAGCTCGGCGTGTGGGCGACCTTCCTGCTGGTCCTCGTCCGCGTGGCCCAGGGCTTCAGCGCCGGCGGCGAGGTGGGCGGCTCCGCCACCTTCATCTCGGAGTCCGCCCCTGCCCACTTGAAGGCGAGGTACGGCGCGTTCACCCCTCTCGGCTCGACCGGAGGCTTCGCGCTGGCGGCCGCCGTCGCCGGCACCGTCAGCGGGCTCACCACCGACGCGCAGATGGAGTCATGGGGGTGGCGGATCCCGTTCCTGCTGGCGTTCCCGCTCACGGTGTTCTGCCTCTGGGCGCGGTCCCGCGTCGACGAGACCCACGACCTCGACGAGGCGGACAAGGCGCCGCACTCGCCCGTCGGCCTGGTCTTCCGCAAGCAGCCTATGGCACTGCTCGAAGCCAGCGCGATCAGCGCCGCGACGAACGGTACCGCCTACATCGGCCTGACCTACCTGAGCATCCACCTGATCCAGCGCCTCGGGTACGACGCCACTCCTGTCTACTGGATCGCGACGATGGCGATCGGCATCTCAGCCCTGTGCATGCCGCTGGGCGGTCTGCTGGGAGACCGGATCGGTCTCTTCCGGCTGATGGTCATCGGCCTCGTGGGCTACATCCTGCTGACCTACCCGATGATGGCGCTGATGGACGTCAGCCTGGTCGTGGCCGCCATCGCCTTCCTGGTCATCATGATGAACACGGTCGCGACGCAGGTGAGCGCCTACACCCTGCTCCCCCTGCTGTTCGACCAGCAGTCGCGCTACACCGGAGTGGCGATGGGCTGGAACCTCGGCGTCGTGGTCGCCGGCGGCTCCGCCCCGTTCCTGGCCGTCTGGCTGATCGAGAGACCGGGAACGACCTGGCGCCGGCCTTCTTCGTCATCGCAACTCAGTGCCGCCCTGCGTGCGCAAGAAGCTGGACATCCACCGCACCTACCGCTGACCCGGCGACCTGGTCGACCTGAGCCACTGGGCCGTCCCGCACGTTCGTGTGGGACGGCCCACGTGGTTGCATTCCCTCAGGTCCCCACACAAGGAGCAGCCCATGACCGCACCGCTCACCGCCACGGCCCGCCAGCAGGCGCTCGGCGACCTGCCCCGCCGCACCGCCAACCGCGTGCCCGACAAGCTCGCGATCGTCGACGGCGACACCCGGCTGACCTTCGCCGAGCTCGACGCCGTCATCCGCCGTACGACGGCCGCACTGGCCGCCGCGGGGATGGGCAAGGGCGACCGTCTCGCGCTGCTCTCCCACAACTGCTGGGAGTTCGCGGTGCTCAACTACGCCACCGCCAGGCTCGGCGTGCTGCTCGTGCCGATCAACTTCATGCTGGGCCCGGAGGAGATCGCCTTCATCCTCGACCACAGCGGCGCATCGGCGTTCGTCGTCGAGGACGCCCTGGTCGACACCGCCGAGAAGGCGGTCGTGGCGTCGGGCAGCAGCGCGATCCACACCAGGGCGGTCATCCGGCGCGGCGGGCCCGACGCCGAGGGCTGGACCGACATCGAGGAGTGGCTGACCCACGACGGCGAGGCGCCCGCGGTGACGATCGGGGACGACGACCCGCTCCGGATCATGTACACCTCCGGCACCGAGTCACGCCCCAAGGGCGCGCTGCACTCGAGCCGGTCGCTCATGTGGCAGTACGTCTCCTGTGTCGTCGACGGCGGCATGGAGGCCGACGACGTCGAGGTGCACTCGCTGCCGCTCTACCACTGCGCGCAGCTCGACTGCTTCCTCAACGTGGACGTCTTCCTCGGCGCGACCAGCATCATCCTCCCGGCGCCGGACCCGGTGCGGCTGCTCGAGACCATCGAGAAGGAGCGCGTCACCAAGCTGTTCGCGCCGCCGACGGTGTGGATCTCGCTGCTGCGCTGCCCAGACTTCGACAACACGGACCTGTCGAGCCTGAAGAAGGGCTACTACGGGGCCTCGCCGATGCCGGTCGAGATCCTCAACGAGATGCAGCAGCGGCTGCCGGACGTGCAGCTGTGGAACTTCTACGGCCAGACCGAGATGGCTCCGCTGGCCACGATCCTCGGACCGGACGAGCAGATCAGCCACGCCGGTTCCGCCGGACGCGCGGCGCTCAACGTGGAGACCCGGGTCGTCGACGACCAGGACAACCCGCTGCCCGCCGGCGAGGTCGGCGAGATCGTGCACCGCAGCCCGCACGCGATGCTCGGCTACTACAACGACGAGGCCAAGACGACGGAGGCGTTCCGCAACGGGTGGTTCCACTCCGGCGACCTCGGCTTCCTCGACGCCGAGGGCCGGCTGTCGGTCGTGGACCGCAAGAAGGACATGATCAAGACCGGCGGCGAGAACGTCGCCAGCCGCGAGGTCGAGGAGACGATCTACCAGCTCGACGGCGTCGCCGAGGTCGCGGTGTTCGGCGTGAGCCACCCCCGCTGGGTCGAGGCGGTCGTGGCGGTCGTCGTACCGAAGCCCGACACGAGCCTCACCGAGCAGCAGGTCATCGAGCACACCCGCTCAGCACCTCGCCGGCTACAAGACGCCCAAGCACGTGGTGATCACCGACGCGCTGCCGAAGAACCCGAGCGGCAAGATCCTCAAGCGCCAGCTGCGCGACGAGCACGCCGACCTCGCCGCAGGCGACGCGTGACCGGCCACGACCCGCGGCTGCCGGACCTGCGCAACCTCCGCGACATCGGAGGCCTGCGGACGGCGGACGGCCGACGCGTGCGGCGGGGGCACGTGTACCGCAGCGCCACGCCGGCCTTCGTCGACGCGCAGCAGGCGCGTCTGCTTCGTGACGCTCTCGGCGTCCGGACGCGGATCGACCTGCGCAGCTCGGTCGAGATCGAGGAGGCGCACAACGAGCACCTCGCCGCGGCGGAGCACGCCGTGGAGCACCTGCCGCTTCGCGCGGGCGGCGCCTGGGAGCACCGTCCGCACCTCGACGACCCGAGCGCCGCGGTGGCCGAGCACTACACGCGGTACCTCGCGCACTCGGCCGACTCGATCACCACGATCGCGGGCATCGCCGCGGAGCCGGAACGCGCCGCCCTGCTGGTCCACTGCTCCGCGGGCAAGGACCGCACCGGAGTCGTTCTCGCAGTGGTGCTCTCCGCCGTGGGCGTGACTCACGACGAGATCATCCGCGACTACGCCCGCACCCGCGAGGACCTCGACGCGATGCTGCTGCAGCTGCGCAGCCTGCCCGCGTACAAGGAGCGGCTCGACCTCCTGCCCGAGGAGTCGCTCACCGCGGAGCCACGGTCGATGGAGCTGTTCCTGGCCCGGCTCGAGGAGACGTACGGCGGTGCGCGGAGGTACCTGGCTCAGAACGGCGTCGGCGACGACACCCTGGAGCGCCTGGAGCACGCGCTGCTCGAGGACGAGTAGGTCACTCCTTCAGTGCGTGGACGACGAGGGAGGCGAGCTCGGCGTACGCCTCCGCGTCGCTCATCTCGAGCCGCGCGAACATCTCGCCCCGCTGGATCTCGAACATCGCGACCGCGACGATCTCGCCGACGAACGCCGCGTGCACCTTGCGGAACGCGCCGGCCTCGACGCCCTCCGCGATCAGCTCACGGATCCGGGCCGCCGCGGCGGCGGTGTTCTGCCGGTACACCGCCGCCGCGGGCTGGTAGGACGACAGGTCCTCCATGAAGACCCGCGACAGCGGCTTGAGGTAGTCGGCGACCGCCTCGAGGTACGCCTCGACCCGCTCGGCCGGAGCATCGACCGTGTCGACCCGGGCCTCGACCGTGGGCACGGCGGCGCGGAAGTACTGCTTGACCACCTCCACGACCAGCTCCTGCTTGGTGGGCGCGAGCGCGTAGAGGGTCGTCTTCGAGCACCGCAGCCGCTCGGCCAGGTCGTCGAGGGTGAACTGCGAGAACCCCTCGGCAGCCATCAGGGCGACGAGCCGGTCCAGCAGGTCGACCTGCCGAGCCGTGCGACCACGCCTTGCCATGCTCAGGCCGAGGTCGCGGCGCCGGCGCCGCGACGGAGCACGAACCGCTGGATCTTGCCGCTCGGCGTCTTGGGCAGCTCGTCGACGAAGTGCACCGTGCGCGGGTAGGCGTGCGCGGCCAGCTTCTTCTTCACCCGCTGCTTGAGCGACTCCGCCAGCTCGTCCGAGGCCTCCGTCCCCGGGGCGAGTACGACGAACGCCTCGATCACCTCGCCGCGCAGCTCGTCGGGCATCCCGACGACGGCCGCCTCGGCGACGGCTGGGTCGGAGACGAGCACGGACTCGACCTCGAACGGACCGATCCGGTAGCCGGCCATGATGATGACGTCGTCGTCGCGGGCCGAGAAGAAGATGTAGCCGTCCTCGTCCATCGTCCCGGCGTCGCCGGTGAGGTACCACCGGCCGTCGTGGCTGAACCGTTCGGCGGTCTTGTCCGGGGCGTCGACGTACCCGGAGAACCACATCCCGGGGCTGTTCTCCAGGTCCACCGCGACGCGGCCGAGCTCGCCCGGCGCCGCGGGCTCGTCGGACAGGTTCTTCAGGACGGCCATCGACCAGCCCGGCTGGGGGCGCCCCATCGAGCCCTCCTTGACCGGCGCCTTGATGTCCGGGTGCCAGCCGTTGACCACGCACATCCCGAGCTCGGTCTGGCCGTAGGTGTCGTGGATCGGCACGCCGAGCTTCTCGGTCGCCCAGGACACCATCTCGGGGTTCAGCGGCTCGCCGGCCGAGGTGATCCGGCGGACCTTCAGGTCTCCGGGGATGTCGCCGCCGGCGCTGCGCAGCGAGCGGAAGACGGTCGGCGCGGCGGCGAGGTTCGTGACCCCGAACTTCGAGAGGACCTGCCAGGTCAGGTCGGTGGAGAACCCGGCCTGCAGGAGCAGCGAACGACGACCGGCGGCCATCGGCGCGATGATCGCGTAGTAGAGGCCGTAGGCCCAGCCCGGGTCGGCGGCGTTCCAGAAGACGTCGTCCTCGGTGACGTGGAGGCCGTAGTCGAGGTACGTCACGAAGGAGGCGACCGCCTTGACCGGGATCGGGACGCCCTTCGGGGTGCCCGTCGTACCGGAGGTGAAGAGGCGGACGAACTCCGTGCCGCCGGAGGCCGTCACGACCGGCGCGGGCGAGTCGCTGCCGGGCACCTCGTCGACGGTCACCACCTTCCAGGACGCGTCGGCCGGGATGTCCTCGCCGGGGTCGAGCTTCGAGCGCTGGCCCGGATCCGCCACGACGACCTTCGCGTCCGCGCCCTCGAGGCGCAGGGCGATCGCCGGCGGAGCGAACGCGGTGAACAGCGGCACGTGCACCGCACCGGCCCGCCACAGGCCGAGCACCGTGACCACGTAGTCGAGCGACTTGCCCATCAGCGTCGCCACCCGGTCGCCGGGCTCGATGCCCATGTCGACCAGCGCCGCCGCGAACCGCTCCGACCGCTCCTTGAGCTCGCCGTAGGTCAGGTCGACCGACGTGAGGTCCGCCTGGACGATCGTGAAGGCCACGTCGTCGGCGGGGTGCCGGTCGCACAGGAGCTCGGCGAGGTTGAGCTCGGGGCGGTCGAAGGTGTCGAGGAGTTCGGTGACGCGGGCGTCCGGGTTCATGCTGCTCCCTCACGGATGACGAGCCGGGGGCTCGGTGGGCTGGGCGTCGGGGTTGGTGTGATCGTACTCACGACAGTACGCTCGGACCACTCTCAGTATCATTTTGGACGTCCCCCACGCAGAAGGAAGCACATTGCCTGCCACTCGCGTCATGCCCTCGGAGGAGGCGGCGGACCTGCTCCGCCTCACCCGCGACCTGGTCAACAAGGAGCTCTTCCCGCGCGTCGCGGAGGCGGAGGCCACCGAGACCTTCCCCCGCGAGGTCTTCCGGATCCTGGGCCGGGCCGGCCTGCTGAGCCTCCCCTACCCGGAGGAGTACGGCGGCGGGGGCCAGCCCTACGAGGTCTACCTGCAGGTGCTCGAGGAGATCGCCGCCGCCTGGTCCTCGGTCGGCGTCGGCGTCTCGGTGCATGCGCTCTCGTGCTTCGGGCTGTTCACCCGCGGGACCGAGCAGCAGAAGCAGCGCTGGCTGCCCGAGATGCTCGGCGGCGAGCAGCTGGGGGCGTACTGCCTGTCCGAGCCGCACGCAGGCTCCGACCCGGCGGCGATGCGCACCAGCGCCAAGCGCGACGGCGACGACTACGTCCTGAACGGGGCCAAGGCCTGGACGACCCACGGCGGGCACGCCGACTTCTACAAGGTGATGGCTCGCACCGGTGAGGGAAGCCGCGGCATCTCCGCCTTCCTCGTCCCCGCGGACACTCCCGGGCTGACCGCGGACCCGCCGGAGCGGAAGATGGGCCTCACCGGCTCGACCACCGCGACCATGCGCCTCGACGGGGTGCGGGTGCCGGTCGAGCGTCGGCTCGGCGAGGAGGGTGAGGGGCTCAGGATCGCCCTCGAGGGTCTCGACTCGGGCCGGCTCGGCATCGCCGCGGTCGCGACCGGTCTCGCCCAGGGCGCGCTCGACACGGCGGTCGCCTACGCCCGTGAGCGAGAGACCTTCGGCCGGCCGATCATCGAGCACCAGGGCCTCGCGTTCCTGCTCGCCGACATGGCCGCCGCCGTCGAGAGCGCCCGGGCGACCGTGCTCGCCGCGGCCCGCCGGAAGGACCAGGGGCTGCCGTTCAGCAAGGAGGCGAGCATCGCGAAGATGGTCGCCACCGACAACGCCATGAAGGTCACCACCGACGCCGTCCAGGTGCTCGGCGGCTACGGCTACACCCGCGACTTCCCGGTCGAGCGCTACATGCGCGAGGCCAAGGTGATGCAGATCTTCGAGGGCACCAACCAGATCCAGCGGATGGTCATCGGCCGTCACCTCGACCGCGAGGCCACCGAGACCAAGGGCGCCATCACCGTCGCCCGCCCCTGACGCACGACCCACGAACCCAGGAGAGAACACCGCACATGAAGCTCGACAACACCGCCGCGATCGTCACCGGAGGGGCCTCCGGCCTCGGTGCTGCCACCGCCCAGGCACTCGCCAAGCAAGGGGCGAAGGTGTTCGCCTTCGATCTCCCCGCGTCGATCGAAGACGCACCTCCCCTTGACGGCGTCGAGTACGTCGCCGTCGATGTCACCGACGAGGACCAGGTCCGCGCCGGTGTCGCCCGAGCCGCCGGCTCCGGCGTCCCCCTCCGCACCGTCGTCAACTGCGCCGGCATCGGCCCGTCGATGCGGATCCTCGGCAAGAAGGGCGTCCACGACCTCGCGTTCTACGCCAAGGTCGTCCAGGTCAACCTGGTCGGGTCCTTCAACGTCCTGGCCCTCGCCTCGGAGGAGATCGCCAAGACCGAGGCCGACGAGGACGGCCAGCGCGGCGTCATCATCAACACCGCGTCGATCGCTGCGTACGACGGCCAGGTCGGCCAGGCTGCCTACTCCTCGTCGAAGGGCGGCATCGTCGGCCTGACCCTCCCGGCCGCCAGGGACCTCGCGCAGTACGGAATCCGCGTCTGCACGATCGCTCCTGGCATCGTCGAGACCCCAATGCTGGCAACGGTCTCCGAGGAGTTCCGCGCCGGGCTCGCTGCGGGCATCCCGTTCCCTCAGCGTCTGGCCAAGCCCGAGGAGTACGCCCAGCTCGCCCTCGCGATCGTCGACCACGACTACCTCAACGGCGAGGTCATCCGGATGGACGGCGCGCTGCGCATGGCTCCTCGCTGACCCCACGGGTGGCAGTCCCCACTGCTGGAGACTGCCACCCGCATCAGGGGATGACGATCAGCTCGAGTCAGCTCCGGCGACGCCTCAGCAGGGCCACCGAACCGAGCAGGAGCATCCCGGCTCCGGCCAGGGCGAGAAGCTCCTCCGCCCCACCGAGTCCGGTCGGGGGAAGCACGCCTTGGGTCGGCGCCACCTCAGGAGCCACCACTACCGGCGGCCTCGGGCGCTCACCTTCCTCAGGTGCAACTACCGGCGGCGTGGGCGCCTCGGGCTGCTCGGGAGCCGGCGGGTGCCGGAGGTGCCGGCGGTGCCGGCGGTGCGGGCGGCGCTGGGGGCGCCGGCGGTGCCGGCGGTGCGGGCGGTGCCGGAGGTGCCGGCGGAGGAGGTGGCGGCACCGCAGCACAACCGGTGTGCGCAGGATTCGTCTTGCCGATGCCGTTGTTGCCGTCGCACTCGTAGCCGTTGTTCCCGTCGCCGCGCCCGTTCGGCTTCTGGCCCTGCGGGTTCTTGTTGTCCGCCTTGCCTACGCAGCCGGCACACGGCTTGCCGACGGCCTTGCCCTTGCCGTTGCCGTTCTGGGACTCGTCGCCGTCCGTCGAGCAGTACGGACCGCCGGGGCACTGCCCGTTCGCTCCGCCCTTGTTCTTGTCCGCGTTGCTCTGCGGCTGCGGCACGTTGTCCTCGTTCGCGTCGCCGGACGAGCCCCCGGTCTCCGGCGTCGCGGCGCTACCCGCGTCGTTCGCCTCACTGTCGCCTGAGCCCGAAGCTGTGTCCTCCTGCTTCCACTCGGCGTTGCCGTTGTCGGACCCCTGACCGTTGTCCGCACCGTTGCCGTTCTCACCGCCGGAGTCGCTGTTGCCACCCGCATTGCCGTTGCTCTCCGCGCCGCGGCACTGCCGTTGCTGTTCTCCGACTCGGCGTATGACGGACTGGCCATACCGAGCGCGAACAGGACCACGATGATCGAGGCGCCGACCCCCCACGGGCGCGCCTGAGTACGCATGGATTGACCCATCTTTACTCCCCACCCTCCGGCGCAGACGCCGGGAAATGATCCACCAGCACACGACTTGTGTGCGGTGCCCTGGTGTTGTGACCCTAGGGCGGATCCGGAAGGTGGGGGCACCCTCATGACGGGTGGTTGACTGCCACCCAGAAGGGCCTTTCTATTGGCGCTATCAGCCGTCGAATCCCCTTATCCATAAGGGTTTTCGCAATGCGCCTTGCATGACGGTCATGTCAGAACAAGTCGTCACAGAGCGCCCATCATGGCGTCGTACGTCGACCGGCCGAACGCGACGAGCCGAGCCTCCTCGACCCGGGTCGGAGTGGCACGGATCGTGTCGACGGCGACCTTGATCGCGTCCTCGAGCGGCCAGCCGTACACGCCCGCGGAGACCAGGGGGAAGGCCACCGTCCTGGCGCCGAGCTCGTCGGCCACCTCGAGCGCGCGGGCGTAGCAGGACACGAGCTGCTCGCGGGTGCCCCTGCCGTACACCGGACCCACGACGTGGATCACCCACCGCGCCGACAGGCGACCCGCTGTCGTCGCGACCGCATCGCCCGTGGCGAGCCGCGAACCGTCGGGGACCTTCCTCTTGCAGTCCTCGAGGACCTCCGGACCACCGGCGGCGTGGATGGCTCCGTCGACGCCACCACCTCCGCGCATGCGCCCGTTGGCGGCGTTCACGATCGCGTCCACGTCCTGTTGCGTGATGTCACCTTCGACCACCGTCAGCCTCATGCCTTCGGACTCTAGCTCCGCGCGCCGACGGTCAGAGAGTGGGCGCGACCTCCCGTTCGAACCAGTCGCGGAACGCCGCCTCGAACGCGTCTCCGTCCTCGTCGAACCAGCTCGTCTCCTCGTCCGGGCAGTAGTCGTCCAGCCAGGAGGTGCTCAGGTCGTCGCCACACACGGCCGCGTCGGCGCATCTTCGAGGATCCGACGAGCAACGCAACGAGCCGCGCATCCCAGTCGGCCGTCGGGTACTCAGGCGGCGCCTTTCGGAACACGGACCCGAACCGGCTGGTCCAGGTGTACGACCCGTCCAGCTCCCGAACGACGGTGAACCCGAGCGAGTGCTTGACCTTGTGGTGCTTCTTGCACAGCGGCTGGATGTTCCACGTCGAGGTCTTCCCCTGCGGCCACGGCACCCGGTGGTCGAGCTCCACGCCGGTCGCCGGGTGGGAACAGCCAGGGAACACGCACTGCACGTCCCTGGCCGCGATCCAGCGCCAGATCACCCCGTTGGGCGAGTAGCTGTCCGTGGAGAGCTCGATGAAACCATCTTCGGGATCGGTCAGCATCCGGTACCAGACCGAGTCGGGGTCGTCGGCGACTCTGCCTGGCCAGCTCCGCAGGGATGGGCACCCCTCCCGCCAACTGGCCGCCTTCGTCGCTCAGCCCCATCAGTGTGGTGATCGGCACGGTCACGTTCACGATCGAGCGTGCGAACTGGCCGACAGCGGACCAGTCGAACATTGCCGCGGGATCGGAGCAGCTCGCCCCCTCCTCTCCTCCTTCGTGCTCTGCGCAACCGCACCCGCCGGCACAGTCCTCCTCGAGCTCCCCGTCGGTCGCGGCCACCGAGAGCCGGCCGTGCACGAGGTCGATCAGCGTGTCGACGCGTAGCTGGGCGACGGTCCGCTCCTCGCCCTCGACCTCGCGACGCTTCTTCGCGATCAGTGTCAGCCGATGGTCCGCGCGCATCAGGTCATGGACGGCGGTGATGCACGACAGCGCGCCGACACCGTCCTCGCCGAGGTTCAGCGTCACGCGGCGCTTCTTGTAGGCGTCCGCGAAAGACTCCTCCGGGCTCCTCTGCGGATGCTTCAAGCAGATGCGCCGAGCCGCGCGCTGCACCGCCTGTCGGCTCATCCGGAACAGCGGCTGCTCCTCGGGATCGTCATGCTTGTCCATCCATGCCTGCACGTCCCGCGCATAGCGCTGGCGGGCGTCGTCTGAGGCGAGGTTGACCAGCTGCGCTTGCAGCGCCTGGGCCCGACCGAGGTCGAGCCGGCCGTCACGGCAGCGGCGCCAGACTCCCGGCAGCCAACGCTTGAGGTCGTCGGTCAGGTCGAGATCCATCTGGAGATACATCTCGGAGGCTCCGAGCAGTGGCCCGAACTCGACCTTCGTGGCCTCCAACGGAGTCAGGAGGAAGAACCCGGGACGGTCGTCCCACGGACCTCGCTCCCCTGCTGCGCGAGCCTCGACCTCCGCGACGCGCCGGGCATGGAACACGCTGATCGCCTCGAGCCGTGCCGCCTTGGCCCGGTTCTCCGCCACGAGCATGTCCACGCTGAGGTCGAGCAGCGCCCGGTCGCCGAACACCGCAAGGTCCGGCGGGGCGCCCGGCGGCACCCCTCGCGCCTCTGTCTCGGTAGTCCCTAGATCCATAGGCCCTCCAGAGCAGTATCGAACATTTGTTCGAGACAAGCCTAGGACTCGCCACCGACAAATGTGATGTCTCAGGACATGGGTGACGGTTCTGCATCAGGACATCGGTGACAGTTGGTGTGTCAGGACTTCGGTGACGTTTCATCGGTCTTGGGTCGTCTGCCGCGGGGCCTGCCGTTGCCCCGTTGCCGACGTATGTCACCCGGGCGCACGGCGGGTGTGCTCGATGAGCCGCCCCGGCTCAAGGCTCCGCGACGTGCTCCTGCCGTTCACCGAGAAGGAGGCCCGACCCGGCCGCCGGCGGCGGCTGCTCAGCACCGTCCTGATGCCTGCGGACTAGACCTGACCGGACATTTTCCACATTATTGCGCAGAAAAACATTCCGCAACAAAAGTATTTACCGCCTAAGCGGCGATTTACCGCAGAAATTCAGTAGCGACGGGTTTCTGAGGGCTGCCACGCTTCCTCGCGGTCGTCGGCGTAACGGATGCCGACGTGACGAGGAAGCAGTCCCCAGATGAAACGAACTCTCGCCTGGGCGGTGGCACTCAGCACGGTGCTCTCGCTCACGACGACGGCTCCCGCCGAGGCCTTCAAGCCGTACACCCACAACGCCTCCGCACAGCCAGCACTCGCCGACGCGACCGACGACGGCAAGGTCACCATCAACGGCCGCGAGTACGACGTACGCCCCGAGGTGTGGCAGGCGCTCGACGCCTGGCCGTCGTACTACCAGGCCGGGGTGATCGGCCCCGACGGGTTCCCCGACCTGACGTTCGGCCAGTCCACCATCCACCCCGAGCAGACCGGCAAGTGGCTCGAGTACCTCCTCCGCGAGGCCTGGGCAGCCCAGACGAACCCGGCGTACTCCGTCGACGAGCGCGGGCAGATCCTGGCCTTCACCTACGGGTTCCTCACCCACGCTGCCGGCGACATGTGGGCACACACCTTCGTCAACGACTTCGCCCACGGGGTCTTCCCGGGCGTCGGCGAGATCGTGAGTGACGTCGACAAGGCCGAGATCGCGCTGCGTCACACGATCGTCGAGGGCTACATCGGCGACGCGACCGCCGGTTACGACGGGAACGAGAACGCGACCACCCTGCGCCGATGGCGACATCTCCAGCGACTCCACTCCGGGCATCGCGTTCGACGCTCCCACGGAGTGGGTCTACGACCGGCTGGTCAACCCCCACACGAGCCTCCCCGTCGGCAGCTGCGCCGGCGGTGACGACGACGGCGACGGCGTGGTCGACGACGGCTGTCCCGGCAAGGCCTTCACCGTGGGCGACCCCGAGCCGGGCCGGGGCCCGCTCATCGACTACTTCCTCGACCTCCAGTCCGACCTGCAGATCGAGAAGAAGGTGATGGACGAGGACGGCGAGTGGGACGACTGCTCGACCGTGGACCCCGACTGCGACACCGAGTGGGCCACCGTCACGGTGAACACCGTCCGCGGCGTCCGCACCGACACCTACAAGCGCAACGTCTGCCACGCCGACGTCTTCTGCATCGGCCTCGACGCCGGCGACCTCGCGGACGACCTGATCATCCAGAAGACCGGCGCCGCCTACCTCGACGCCTGGATCGTCGACATCGAGGAGGGCCTGAAGGAGTGGGGCCAGCTCGGGCTCGGCACCACCCGCGCGCTCTTCGACCCGCAGACGCTGCGCGACACCCAGAACGAGGAGTGCCAGTACTCAGGCGACGAGGGCAGCACGTCCCGCATCAACTGCGAGAAGAAGGTCGGCGCGACCGACGTGATCTTCCACGAGCTCGACCCGTTCATCAACAACCACCTGCTGTCGATGCTCGGAGCCCCCGACGCCGCCGGCGACATCCGCGGCACGCTGCAGGACCTGTCGGGCTTCCTCGACGACATCCTCGGCCCCGGCCTGAACCCGGTCCGCATGGTGACCGGCGAGGTCAAGGAGTACGCCAAGGGCCTGATCAAGAAGCAGATCAAGAAGTCCTACGGCGTGGACGTCGACCTCCTCTCGTCGTTCATGAAGCACCCGACGTACTGGCTGGACATCGAGCAGACCTCGATGGACCTGGGCCCGCTCGGGACGGTCACCGTGGATCTGTTCGAGCCGGCTGAGCACGAGCGGCTCGACGCTCTCCTGGAGCTTCCGGCCGACCACCACGTCAACACCGAGGTGACCCTCCCGGACGAGTCCACGGTGTCCTCGACGGCGCTGTCCGACTCCGCGCTGTTCAACGACCTGGAGATCTTCGAGAACGCCACCATGACCGCCAAGCTGCTCCTGCTCGACGCGGGCCAGCTCAACAAGGTGGCCGGCGACGAGCTGGTCGCCCAGGGCATCGTCAAGACCGCCGCCGCGGTCACGACCTACACCGACGGGCCGAACCGCCCCGCCAACGTCATGGTCGATGCGCTCGACGGCAGTCCGTGGCTGACCACGATCGACGGTGACCACGTGTGGCGTCAGGACGGTCTCCCGAGGTTCGTCCCCGGCGTGGACACCGACGAGGCGCACGGCGGCTCCGGCCAGTTCCCGCTGTGGGAGTCGTGCCTGCTTCGCCCGTCGTTCCGCGGCCTCTACGACGACTGGGAGACCGACCCGGCCTGGTGGCCCGAGCTCGCCAACCACGAGATCGACAACCCGGACTTCCCGGCGCTCGGCGACGCCACCTCCGCCGACCCGAGCGACAGCCAGGCGCCGCAGTCGACGACGTCGGTCGGTGGCGGTCCGGTGTACGACGCACCGGGTGGCACGCGGTACGTCGGACCTGGGTCGTCGGTCACGGTCGCGGCAAGCGACACCGTCTTCACCGACGCGACACGTCGACGTCCAGTCGCGGATGTACGTCCCCGGGTCCTGGCCGACCGGCTGGGCCGCGGCCGACAACGGGGCGACCATCCCGCTGGACGGCCCGGACGGTCCCTACCGGGTCGACACCCGGGCCGGCGACCCGTGCAACGCGATCGGAGGCGCGGGGACCTCGCTCGACTTCGTCCTCGACACGACCGCGCCGCAGATCGACGTGACCTCCCCTTCGCCCGAGGGCGTGGAGCTCGACACGGACGACCTGTCGGCGATCACGTGGACCACCAACGACGGTGAGCACGGGTCGGGCGTGGCCTCGAGCAGCGCGACCTTCGACGGAGGGGCCGCGGTCCAGGGCCAGGAGATCGACACCTTCCTGCTGGCACCGGGTGTCCACACCATCGAGGTCACCGCGACCGACAACCTCGGCAACACCGACACCGTCACCCGGACGTTCCGGGTGAGGGCGACGTCGGCCAGCCTGCTCGCGAACATCGAGCGGGCCTGGGCGGAGGGGCTGATCACCGACAAGGGCGGGTTCAACGGGCTGCGCGCCAAGCTCGAGGCCGCGATCGCGGCTCACGAGGACGGCATGCACGACACCGAGGTCAACCAGCTCGAGGCGGTGCTGAACCAGGTGAACGCCAAGCTCGACGTCGGGATCCAGCCCGCGTTCGGGGCACGGCTCATCGCCTACCTCGAGGACCTGATCGCCGGCCACTGACGGTCGGGGCGGCCGGGTCCGGGCTCAGCCCAGCCGGACCCGGCTCAACAGCGCCGTGCCGAGCCGCAACCGGGAGGCACCTCGTTCAGCGACGGGTGAGCGACCGGATGGCCGGGCGTACGTCGACCAGGTACACGATCGAGGCGACCGCGCCGATCATGTTCAGCAGGTGGATCGGGTGCCAGATCAGCATGTGCGCGGCAAGGGCGACGCCGAGGATGACCAGCCACATCGTCTTGGTCTGTTTGTCAGCTGCCTGGAACTCCTGAGGCCGGCGCGAGATCGCGTCGATGAATGCCCACGCCTCGACCACGAAAAGAGCGATCGCGGCGGTGGCGAGGACGTACTCCTGGACGACGGATACGAGTGGCACCCCCCAATCGTACGAGAAAGACGACGCCGCCCCCATCGAGCGACGGGGGCGGCGTGGCTAGAACAGGGTCGGCTGACCAGGGTCAGCCTCCTGCGACGGAGTCCGGAGCGCTTCAGTCGCCGACCTTCTCGGCAGCGTCGGAGGCGGCCTGCGTGGTGGACTCCGCGGCCTTCTTGGCCGAGGTGGTCGTGGCCTTGGCGCCGGACTTGGCGGTGCCCGCGGTCTTCTTGGCCGACGAGGTGGCGCGCTTCGTCGTGGTCTTCGCCGCGCCCTTCGTGGTGGCAGCCGTGCTCTTGGCCGACTTCGAGGTCTGCGTCTTCGCCGTCTTGGCCTTCCCGACCGTCGTCTTGGTGGCGGCCTTGGCGTCCTGCGTGGCCTGCTGGCGACGGATCCGCTCGACGAGCTTGCGGCCGCGGGTAGCGAGGTCACCGTAGGTCTCAGTCACCTCGGCGACGGCCTCGTTGACGTACGCCTCGACCTGGCTGCGGGCTTCCTTCGCCCGTGCCTCGACGGTGCTGCGAGTCTCCTTGGCACGCGACTCGACGGTGGTGCGAGCCCCCTTGACGTCCTCGTTCAGCTCGTCGATCCGGGAGACGACGAGGGTGCGGGCCTGGTCGCGCAGCGCCTTCGGCTCGATCTCGATCTTGGCGACGCGGGACTGCACGTCGGCGAAGCGAGCCTGCACGTCGGCGGTGTAGTGGCGGGCGTACTCCACGGCGAGGTCGGTCGCGCCGACGACGGCGTAGAGCGGGCGGGTGGGGTCGATCTTCTTGACGGTCATGTGGTCTCCTCCAGGGTGGTTTCGGTCGAGTCCGCGGGCCGGTCGACCGGTGTGCCATTGGCTGCGCGGAAGGACTGGTAGACGTCCAGCAGCGCCTGCTTCTGCCGTTCGGTCAGCCCGGGATCGGCGAGGATCGCCAGCTCCACGTTGCGGACCTCTGCGTCGTTCGGGTCGAGGATCCCGGCCCGGACGTACAGCGTCTCGGCAGAGATGCGGAGTGCCTTCGCGAGCTGCTGGAGCACCTCCGCAGACGGCCGGCGCAGACCACGTTCGATCTGGCTGAGGTACGGGTTGGACACGCCGGTCTGCTCGGCGAGCTTTCGCAACGAGAGGCCAGCGCTCTCGCGCTGCTCACGTAGGTACTCACCGAGGTTCTCGACGGTCCTGCCGACCTTCAGCTTGGCCATGTCTCCATGGTGCTAACTCTTGCAAGCACATACAACCCCAGCGCACAGTGAGACGGCACACATTCGCTTATGCGCAAGGCCTCCTGAGGTCGCGCGTGGTGCTAGCTGGCGGATCTGCATGCGGAGCGGCCAACCGTGCCGATGCCGCCGTCGTGGGCCCCCGGCGTGACGCGGAGGGAGACCCGCCCCGGCTGCGCGGGGCCGGTGAGCAGCCGGTAGCTGAGCTCGTGCGTCTCGCCGGGCGCGAGATCTACGGTCTGTGCGGCCACCGGATGTCCGAGATGCTCCGCGACGTCGAGTGGCGCGAACCGCCCATCCCTCGCGAAGCTCTCGATCGCCCCACCGACCGGCGCGTAGACGTGCACCGTGAGGCGCATGTGTCCCGGAGGCAGCCGAGGACCGGGATCACGGGTCTCGCCGTCCCCGATGACGGACTCGGGCAGCTGCGCGGCGTCTTCCGGCGCCCTGGAGGTCAGGGTCACGCGCAGCTCGAGTCGCTGGCGCCCGCCCCGATCACAGGCGATCGAGCTCACGTCCACCCTGTGCTCGAGGTAGTACTCCATCTTCGCCGCGGTGCCGTCGTTGAGGAACACGCCGACGAACGGCGACGGCCCGGACTCACGAGGAAGAGCCCCGGCCAGGCTGGTCTCGGCCAGGAGGGCCTGCTCGTCGGACCGGCTGGACCAGACGAGCAGCCTTCCCTCCTCCGCAGCGCGGGTGAGTGCCTCGAGCATCTCCTCCGCGTCGCCCGACCCGTCCACCGCATGGCGGAAGATGACCCGCGCGACGCCCGCGAAGAACAGATCCTGGAGGTCGGGGTCGGGCTGCGTCAGGTAGACCTTGCTGAGCAACCGGTCGACGGCGTTGGAGGCGGTGAGCGCGCTTCCGTCCGGCAGGGTCACCGGACCGGTGGCGCGGAGCAGGTAGGACAGGGCCACCGGGTCGGTGGCCACCACGCCGTCCACGTGCTGCCCCTGCACGGCCAGCCACCGAGCCTGCGCCAGCTCCGCCACCCGCGGGAAGTCCGGCGTGAGGCCGATGTCGGCGCCATAGGTGAGGAGCCTGGTGCCGTAGAGGGCGAGCTCCTCGTCCGTCAGGCTGGTGGCCACGACCTCTTGGAAGCCCAGGTCCGCGACCGTTCCCTGCGACTCGATGGTGACCCGGCCGTTCTCTGCCCGCATGACGGCCACCGCCCCGGGGATGCCGCCCGTCGCCCGCATCTCGGCGTTGTTCTGGAACAGCACGAGGTACGTGCGCGGGCCCTTGTTGCCCAGCATCGGTGGAAGCAGGCGGACCGCGTACGACGCCCGCGAGGACACGTGTCGCGGCCTCGGAGAGCTCATGCTGCAGGCGGCTGACCGGCTCGGCCAGCTGGGGGACCAGTGAGGCCGTGTCGATCCCGGCGGCCCGGGACGCCAGCCACTGCAGCTCGCGGTCGGCGGCGACCACCTCGTCGCGAACCCGGACGAGCGGACCGAGGTCCACCCTGCCGTCACGTGGACGCAGCCGCGCGGGGTCGAGCTCCTCGCTCGCCGTCACCAGCTGCATCAGCACGTTGTCAGCGAGGCCCCGGGCAACCTGTGCGACGGTGCGCACCGCTTCCATGTCGTCACCGAGCACCGGAGCGCGCGTGGCGAGCCCCCAGAGCAGCCCTCCGGTCATCCGGTCGGCATGCCGGGCCTCACGCCTCGCCTCCTGCACGGCATCTCGCGCGGCCGCAGCGTGCCCGAGGCGGAGGTGCACGCCGACCTCCTCGAAACGCGCGGCGGCGTTGACCAACGCGCGTGCGTGCCTCGACCGCCTGGTAACCCAGCACGAGCGCGGCCACGCCTACGAGGGCCACGGCGGCGAAGCCGATAACCCGAAGAGGCTTCCTGCGGTCCGGTCGCGCTGACACTGGTCCTCTTGGTGCGCACTCGCTGGGGTGCCCGAGACACTTGGCTGGCTCCCAACGACCGTAACCCCAAACCGCGGGGGATGCGGACTATCGCGCCGGGCGCACCGCACCCGGCGAAGGCCGGCCTGACCAGCCCGACGCGCCGGCCTCCTCCGAGCAGCGGCACGTCGCCCGTTGCGGCCACAGCAGCCGCGTCCACGCCGGGCAGCTCGTCCACGCCCAGCATTCTCAGCGCCTCCGCCATGAGCACCGGCCGGACACGTGCGGCGCCGTCGTCCACCTTCAGGGCCACCGCCCTGCCGTCGGGCAGCCCCACGGCGTAGACCGCCTCCGCGCCGGCCTTGGCGATGGCACCCGGGACGGCCCTGACCAGTCGGGCCTCGTCCCGCCGGGTCCCGGACACGTGCTCGGGGTGCTGCCTGATGGCGTCGGCGACACGGCGCTCGGGCCCCTCGACGGCGAGCGACAGGACGCGGAACGCCCTCGCGAGCCCGGTCAGCGAGGTGGACAGCAGCGGAGCCCCGCAACCGTCGACGGCGACCTTCTCGACGCCCTCCCCGGTCAGCTCGGCGAACGTCTCGCGGATCCGCACCTGGAGCGGGTGGTCCGGCGAGAGGTACGTCGCGGTGTCCCAGCCGTTCAGGACGCACGTGGCCAGCATCGCGGCGTGCTTGCCGGAGCAGTTCATGTGGATGGACGTCCTCGCACCCCCCTCGCGCAGGAGCTGGTCCCGCGCCTCGTCGTCGAGGGGGTAGTCCGGTGGTGTCTGAAGGGCGCCCTCGTCGAGACCGGCCTTCGCGAGGATCTCGCGCACGCCTTCGAGGTGGAACGGCTCCCCCGAGTGGGAGGCGCAGGCGAGCGCGAGCAGCTCACCGTGCAGGTCGAGGCCAGCCCGGAGCATCCCCAGCGCCTGGACCGGCTTGTTCGACGACCTGGGCAGCATCGGCGAGTCGACGTCCCCCGCGCTCCAGGCCACGGAGCCGTCGGCCTCGAGCGCCACCACCGATCCGTGGTGGTGGCCCTCCACGAAACCGGAACGGACGATCTCGGCGACGACGACTGGTTCAGACATGGGGCCGACCGTAACGGGCGCGCGCGGCGGACGAGCCACGAGACCCGCAGGTCGAGCCCGTCCGCCCGCAGGTCGAGCCTGTCGAGACCCACCGTCTCGGTGATGCGAGGATTGCGCGGTGTCTGAATCGAGTACCCCTCCCCAGCACTCCCCCTCCCCACGCGAGCTCGACGACCTCGAGCTGCTGAGCCACGGCGCCCTCGAGCCCCTCGCCGGCTTCGAGGGGCCCGACGGGCTCGTCACCCTTCACGTGCCCGCCGACGTGGCCGACGCGGCGCAGAGCGCGGGCGCCCTGGAGCTCGTGGACCCCGAAGGCGTGCCCCTCGCCACGGTCACCGTCGAGGCGGTGTACGAGACCGGCGTGGACGGGCAGGCCGGCATCGTCGGCGACGTCGCGCCGATCACCCACAACGAGTTCGGCGCCTTCCGAGGGCTCTTCCTGTCGCCTGCGCAGGTCAGAAGCCGGCACGGGGACGAGGCGGTCACCGTCCCGGTCGCCGGACCGCTCACCACCCAGGACCTCGAGCACATCCGCGAGACCGCCGCCGGGGCGCCCGTCGTACTCCTCGCGCTCGTGGGCACCGGCACGCCGGACCTGCCCGCACCGGCCCTCATCAGGGCCACCCTCGCGGCCGCGGGGCATCTCCCCGACGCCCACGTCGTCGCCGTCCCCCTCGCCTCGCGCGGTGACGCAGCGCTCGACCACGAGCTCGGGCAGCGGGTCGTCACCGCCTACGCGCCCGGAGACGTCGTCGGCGTCACGGGCGAGGGCGACCTGCCCGACGACGTGGCGGACATCGTCGACTCGGCACTGCCGGAGCGCGACGAGCAGGGTCTGGTGCTGTTCTTCACCGGCCTCTCCGGCAGCGGCAAGTCGACCCTCGCCCGCGCCCTCCACGACGTGATCCTCGAGCAGGGTGAGCGCACCGTGACCAGCCTCGACGGCGACGTCGTGCGCCGGAACCTGTCCGCGGGACTGACCTTCTCCAAGGAGGACCGCGAGACCAACATCCGCCGGATCGGCTGGGTCGCCGCCGAGATCAGCCGGCACGGCGGCGTCGCGATCTGCAGCCCGATCGCGCCCTTCGACAGCACCCGCAAGCAGGTCCGGGCCATGACCGAGGACGCCGGCGGGGCGTTCGTCCTCATCCACGTCGCGACGCCGCTCGAGGAGTGCGAGCGCCGGGACCGCAAGGGCCTCTACGCGAAGGCGCGTCGGGGCGAGATCCCCGAGTTCACGGGCATCTCCTCCCCCTACGAGGAGCCGCAGGACGCCGCTGTCCGCGTCGACACGACGGGGCGCACGATCGAGGACGCCCTCGACGACGTGCTCGAAGCACCTGCGCTCGGAGGGCTACCTTTCATGAGCGACCTGCTCACGGTGTCCGCGCTGTCGGTGCTGGTCGTCGCCTTCGCGGTCGGCATCGTCGTCGGCCTGACCGGCATGGGCGGCGGCGCTCTCATGACCCCGGCGCTGATCTTCCTCGGCGTCAACCCCACTGCGGCCGTCGCGAACGACCTCGTGTCGGCGTCGATGAGCAAGTCGGTCGGGGCCGCGGTGCACTGGCGGGAGGGATCGCCGAACCTCAGGCTCGCGATGTGGCTGGTCATCGGGTCGGTGCCGACCGCCTTCGCCGGCGCGTTCATCATCCAGGCGGTGGGCGGCGGCGAGAGCCACCAGGACACGTTCCTGACCTATGCCATCGGCGTCGCGCTGCTGTTCACGGCCACGACCTACGCCTTCCGCATGTACCTGAACCTCCGGATCGTCACCGACGGCGGCGTGCTCCACGAGACGGACCCGGTGATCAGACCGGTCCCGACGGTGCTCGTGGGGGCGGTGGGGGGACTGCTGGTCGGTATCACCTCGGTCGGCTCGGGCTCCCTGATCATGGTCGCCCTGCTGCTGCTCTACCCGACCCTGACCGCGGTGAAGCTGGTCGGCACCGACCTCGTCCAGGCGGTCCCCCTGGTGCTGTCCGCCGCGATCAGCCACGTGCTCGTCAGCGGCGTCGACTGGGCGGTGCTGATCCCGCTCCTCGTCGGCAGCATCCCCGGCACGTTCCTGGGCGCGCGCGTCGCGAACTGGGTGTCCCAGTCGGTGATCCGCCGCGGCATCGTGATCGTGCTGACGCTCACCGGCCTGAAGATGCTCGGGGTAGCCCCCGAGGTGGTGGGCATCATCGGCGCCGGCCTGCTCATCTTCGGCCCGGTCGTCTGGGGTTTCATCCGGATGAGCAGGGGACTTGCGCCGTACGAGAACTTCAACGTCCCGGGCGCGCCGGCTCCGGGTGAACGCCAGGACTGAGTGACTGCGGTTACAGACCACTTCTGCGTCGGTTATCGCCGATGTGGGTATGTAGATACGATGCTGGCTGATTCCCGAAGGAAGGCCCCACCAACTGATGACCGAAACGCATGCGGACTACCGCCTGAGCCAGCTCGACGAGCTGGAGGCGGAGTCGATCCACATCTTCCGTGAGGTCGCCGCGGAGTTCGAGAAGCCGGTGCTGATGTTCTCCGGCGGCAAGGACTCCATCGTGATGCTCCGCCTGGCGGAGAAGGCGTTCTACCCGGCCAAGATCCCCTTCCCGGTGCTCCAGGTCGACACCGGCTACGACTTCCCCGAGGTCCTCGCGACCCGGGACAACTGGGTGAACCGCCTCGGCGTGAAGATGATCGTCGCCTCAGTCGAGGAAGCCATCAAGAGCGGCGTCGTCGTCGACGACGGCAAGACCAGCCGCAACCGCCTCCAGATCGGCACCCTGCTCAACGCCATCGAGGAGAACGGCTTCACCGCCGCCTTCGGCGGTGGCCGCCGCGACGAGGAGAAGGCCCGCGCCAAGGAGCGCGTCTACTCCCACCGCGACGACTTCGGCCAGTGGGACCCCAAGAACCAGCGCCCCGAGCTGTGGTCGCTCTACAACGGCCGGATCCACGGCGGCGAGCACATGCGCATCTTCCCGCTGTCGAACTGGACCGAGCTCGACATCTGGCACTACATCGGCCGCGAGGAGATCGAGATCCCCTCGATCTACTTCTCGCACCAGCGCCGTGTGTTCGAGCGCGACGGGATGCTGCTCAGCGAGTCGGAGTTCAACCCGTGCAAGGAGGGCGAGACCGTCTCCGAGCGCACGGTCAGGTTCCGCACCGTCGGCGACCTGACGCTCACCGGCTGCGTGGAGTCCGAGGCCTCGACCATCCCCGAAATCATCGACGAGATCGCGATCGCCCGGGTCACCGAGCGTGGCGCGACCCGTGGCGACGACCGCTTCTCCGAGGCCGCCATGGAAGACCGTAAGCGTGAGGGCTACTTCTGATGGATCTTCTCCGGTTCGCAACCGCCGGCTCCGTTGACGACGGCAAGTCGACCCTGATCGGCCGCCTGCTGCTCGACTCGAAGGCGATCTTCGAGGACCAGCTCGAGGCCGTCGAGGCGACCTCGCAGTCGCGCGGCTACGACTACACCGACCTCGCCCTTCTCACGGACGGCCTCCGCTCCGAGCGCGAGCAGGGCATCACGATCGACGTGGCGTACCGCTACTTCGCGACCCCGAGCCGCAAGTTCATCATCGCGGACACCCCGGGTCACGTGCAGTACACCCGCAACATGGTCACCGGTGCCTCCACCGCCGACCTGGGGCTGGTGCTGGTCGACGCCCGTCAGGGCCTGACCGAGCAGTCGCACCGTCACGCGGTGATCCTGTCGATGCTCCGGGTCCCGCACCTGGTGCTCGCGGTGAACAAGATGGACCTCGTCGACTACGACCAGAAGGTCTTCGACCAGATCCACGAGGAGTTCACCTCCTTCGCC
>CAVOXG010000009.1:0-8934 GCA_963700365.1 uncultured Actinomycetota bacterium
CGCCAGGCCGACGTCGGCTTCTTCGCCGCCGGCACCGACTTCCCGGACGCGCTGGCCGGGGTCCCCGCCGCCGCGCTGCAGGGGGCGCCGCTCTTCCTGACGAAGCCGGACTGCATGCCGCGGCCGATCGCACGGGTCGCGAACGACCTCGCGCTGGACGAGCGCGTCCTTCTCGGTGGCTCCGCGGTTCTCCAGGACAGCGCGTCGACAACACGCTGCTGACCCGTCGGTATGCTCGCGGGCATGCCTGCCGATGACGCGCCGGAGCCCGGCCTCGGCCAGCTGCCGCTGCGGGAGCGCGCGGGCCTCCTGTTCGACCGCGCGATGGCCGAGATCGACGCCGGCCGGGAGCCCGAAGACGTCGTCGAGGCGTACGCCACCTTCCTGAAGCTGGCCGACCGCCACCTCGCCGCCGGCCGTCTCCCGGCGGCGGCGCAGGCGTTCACCAAGGCCGGCCGGCTGGCGTTCAACCGCGTGCTCCACCTCCACCGGAGCATGTCCCCGCTCGCCGCCGACCCGCGGGGCTTCACCGCGCCGCTGCGCGAGAGCGCGGTGTGCCGGCGGCTGCGGGCACCTCGCGGACGCTCCGGCCGACCCGGCGACCCGGTGCCCGGCCGACCCCGCCGCGTCCTGGTCGTGACCCGCGAGAACGCGAACTTCCTCGGCGAGATCCTCTCCCTGCTGGAGGCGGAGCAGGGGTACGACGTCCGCTACCTCGACCTCGCCAAGGAGCACGCCGACCTGCTCGAGGGCGCCGACACGGTGCGCCTGATGACCCGCGAGATCCTCACCGGCGAGAACGGCCTCGCCGACCGGGTCCAGGACCGGCTGGGCCCGTTGCTGGAGTGGGCCGACGTCGTGTTCGTGGAGTGGTGCATCGCCCACGCCGTGCTCCTCAACCTGGCCGACCCCGGCGACACCCGCGTCATCGTCAGGCTGCACAGCTACGAGGCCTTCACCGGCTGGCCGCACCTCCTCGACTTCAGCCGGGTCGACGACCTGCTCTTCGTCAGCGAGCACCTGCGCGACCTCGTCGCCGACGCGGTCCCCGCGCTGTCGGAGGAGCAGGCGCCGCGGATGCACGTGCTGCCGCTGAACAAGCACCTCGAGCCGTACCGGCGGCCCAAGCCGGACGACGCCCGGTTCACCCTCGGGCTGGTGGGCTGGAGCGCAGCCGCGAAGGACCCGCTGTGGGCGGTCGAGGTGCTCCGGGCCGTCCGCAGGCAGGACCCGCGCTACCGGCTGATGCTGGTCGGGTCCCCGTTCGACGACGCGATCTCCGCCGCGACCCGGGCCTACGGGGAGCGGCTCTGGCGCGAGCTCGACGAGCTCGAGGCCGAGGGGGCGGTGGTCCGGGTCGCCAAGACCGACGACGTGCCCGCGGTGCTCGAAGAGGTGGGCGTCGTCCTCAGCACGTCGGTGCGGGAGAGCTTCCACGCCGGCCTGGTCGAGGGGGCGGCCAGCGCCGCGGTGCCCGTCGTACGCGACTGGCCCTACTTCGCCGGACGCGCCACCAGCGCCCGCACGCTGTTCCCCGCCGACTGGGTGGTCACGACGCCGGAGGAGGCGGCCGCGCGGGTGCTCCGCGCCACGGCCGACGTCGACGAGTGGCGGGCCGCCGGCGAGGCCGCGGCGGCGCACGTGATGGCCACCTGGGACTGGGAGGCCACCAGGGCCGGCTACCTGGACCTGTTCGGCTCCTGACCGCCCGAGCCGCGGCGAGCGCGGTTGGTAGCCTTGAGCGCTGTGCCGACTGCCCGTAGGAGCGTTGCGTGACTGACCGAGACTTCATCCCGCCGGCGCGTCCGGTGATCGGCGAGGAGGAGATCGACGCCGCCGTCCGAGTGCTGCGCAGCGGCATGGTCGTGCAGGGCCCCGAGGTGGCTGCGTTCGAGGAGGAGTTCTCCGCGCTGGTCGGCGGTCGCCACTGCGTGGCGGTGAACTCCGGTACGTCGGCCCTCCACCTGTCTCTCGATCGCCCTCGGCATCGGCCCGGGCGACGAGGTGCTCGTCCCGTCGTTCTCCTTCGCCGCCTCCGCCAACGCCGTACGCCTGGTGGGTGCGGACCCGGTGTTCGTCGACATCGAGCCCGACCACTTCACGATGGACCCCGACGCCGCGGCCGCCGCGATCGGCCCGAAGACGGCGGCGATCATGCCGGTGCACCTGTACGGCCACCCCGCGGACATGACCGCGCTGCAGGGGCTCGCCGACCGGCACGACATCGCGGTCGTCGAGGACGCCGCCCAGGCGCACGCCGCGACCTGGCAGGGCACCCAGGTGGGTGCGTTCGGTGCGGTCGGCTGCTTCAGCTTCTACCCGACCAAGAACATGCACTCGCTCGAGGGCGGCATGGTCTCCACCGCCGACGCCCAGGTCGCCCGCACGCTGCGGCTGCTGCGCAACCAGGGCATGGAGCAGCGCTACGCCAACGAGGTGGTCGGCGCGAACATGCGGCTGACCGACGTCGCCGCCGCCATCGGCCGGGTCCAGCTCGGCAGGCTCGAGGCGTGGACCGAGCAGCGCCGCCGGAACGCGGCCGTCCTCGACGCGGGGCTCAAGGGCGTCGTCGTCCCGCCGGAGGCCGAGGGTGCCTGGCACGTCTACCACCAGTACACGGTGCGGGTGCCCGGCGGTTTCCGCGACGCCCTCCTGGCCGGCCTCAAGGAGCGGGGGATCGGCAGCGCGGTGTACTACCCGACACCGATCCACCTGCTCGCGCCGTACCGGCCCGGTTACGAGAGCCCGCTGGGCGGGGTGGACCGCGCCGCGGCCAACCGTGACTGGGACCTGCCCGAGACGATGCGGGCGGCCGCCGAGGTGCTCTCGCTGCCCGTGCACCCCGGTCTCACCGAGGACGACCTCGGCCGGATCGTGGACGCCGTCAACGAGCTGGTGGGTGCCTGATGAGCCGCACGCTGCGGGCCGGGCTGATCGGCCTCGGCGCGATGGGCCGCCACCACGCGCGCGTGCTCGCCGGACTCGACGGCGTCGAGCTGGTCGGGGTCGCCGACCCGGGCGGTGACCCGCACGGGCGGGCGCAGGGCGTGGAGATCGTCGACGACGTCGCGACGCTGATCGGCCGCGGCCTCGACTACGCCGTCGTCGCCTGCCCGACCGGGCTCCACGTCGAGGTCGGCCTGGCTCTCGCCGAGGCCGGGGTCGGTGCGCTGGTCGAGAAGCCGCTCGCGGACTCGCTCGCCGGCGCGCAGACGCTGGTCGAGGCGTTCGAGGCGGCCGGTCTGGTCGCGGGGGTGGGGCACATCGAGCGGTTCAACCCCGCCCTGCAGAGCCTCCGCTCGCGCCTCGAGGCGGGCGAGCTCGGCGACGTCTACCAGGTGCAGACCCGCCGGCAGGGGCCGTTCCCGCACCGGATCGCCGACGTCGGCGTGGTCAAGGACCTCGCCACCCACGACATCGACCTGACGGCCTGGATCACCGGCCAGGAGTACACCTCCGTCGCCGCGCAGACCTTCCACAAGAGCGGTCGACCGCACGAGGACATGGTCGCGGTCACCGGCAAGCTCGCCGACGGCGTCATCGCCAACCACCTCGTGAACTGGCTGACCCCGTTCAAGGAGCGGTTCACGATGGTCACCGGCGACAAGGGCAGCTTCGTCGCGGACACCCTGACCGCCGACCTCACCTTCCACGCCAACGGCATGCAGCAGATGACCTGGGAGGCGCTCCGCGCGTTCCGCGGGGTGTCCGAGGGCGACAGCACCCGCTTCGCGCTCGAGAAGCGCGAGCCGCTGCAGGTCGAGCACGAGGAGTTCCGCGACGCCGTGCTCGCCGGGTCCGTCGGGCCCGGTGTGGTCACCCTCCGCGAGGGGATGCGCACCGTCCTCGTCGCCGACGCGGTGATCGAGTCGGCCGACAAGGGCGAGAGCATCGCGCTGTGAGCACTCCCGACGTCACCGTCTCCCTCGCGGTCTACAACACGATGCCCTACCTGCAGGAGACGCTGGACTCCCTGGTGGGGCAGAGCATCGGGCACGACCGGCTCGAGGTGGTCGCGGTCGACGACGGCTCGACCGACGGCAGCGGCGCGCTCCTCGACGACTACGCGTCGCGGTACCCGGACGTCTTCCGGGTCATCCACCAGGACAACTCCGGCGGCCCGGCCGGCCCGTGCAACCGCGCCCTCGAGGTCGCGCAAGGCCGCTTCGTGTACTTCCTCGGCGCCGACGACTACCTCGCCCCCGAAGCGCTCGAGCGGATGGTCGCGTACGCCGACGAGCACGAGGCCGACATCGTCATGGGCCGCGTCGTCGGCGTGAACGGCCGCTTCATCCGGCAGGGCGTCTTCCGCCGCAACGACCCGGATCTCGACCGCTACGGCACCGAGCTGCGCTGGTCGCTGGCCAACACGAACCTCTACCGCCGCGACCTGGTCGAGCGGATCGGTCTGCGGTACGTCGAGGGCCTGCCGTTCGGCAGCGACCAGCCGTTCATGCTCGAGGCCGTCGTCAACGCCTCGCGGATCGCCGTGCTCGCCGACTACACCTGCTACTACGCCGTCGACCGGCACGAGCGCACGAACATCTCCTACAGCACGTCCTACGCCGAGCGGCTGCGCTGCATCGAGGTGCTGGTCTCGACCGTGGCCCGGCTGGTCCCCGAGGGGACGCCCCGCGACACGATCCTGGTGCGGCACTTCACCTGGGAGATCCCGAGCCTGCTGCGGCAGGGCTTCCGCGAGGAGCAGGCGAGGTTCGAGCAGGTGGTCGCCGACGTCAGGTCGTTCGTCGAGCGCTACGGCGACGACGCGATCATGGCGCAGCTCCGCGTGGTGCCGCGGGTGCTGCTGCAGCTGGCCGCCCGCGGGGAGACCGGACTGCTGCGCGAGATGCTCGCCGAGGACGCCCCCGAGCACCCGGCGCTCATCGTCGGGTCCGGTGGCGTGTACGCCGACTACCCGGGCTTCTCCTACGCCGAGCCCGACCCCGCCTACCTCCTTCCCGACAAGATCGGGTTCCGGGACCGGCTGGCCGGAGCGCTGACCACCGCCGGAGCGACGTGGGAGGGCTTCGGGCCCTCTCGCCGGCTGGCCGTGGCGGTCGAGACGAACCTCATGGACCCGGCCGGCCTCGCGCGCATCGGTGCCGTGGTGCGGCGCCCCGGTGACGACCGGCCCATCGACGACGTCTCGGTGGTCGCCGGCGGCGAGGGCTCGACGGTCATCGTGCACGTGCCCGCCGGCGACCTGGCCGGCCCCCAGGCGGACGCCGGGCGCAACGGCTGGAAGCTGAAGCTCACGGTCTCGGCCGGCGGGTACGACGTCGAGGTGCCCGTGCCGCTCGCGCCGGCCGACCCGGGAAGGACCCGCTTCCTGCAGGGCGGCTCGCTCGGCACCGCCTGGATCGACGACGAGGCGGACATGCTCGTGCTGCACGCGCGGCGGACGCCCCTCGTCGAGGTGCCGCGCGCGATCGTCCGCCGGCTGAGCTCGAAGAGGAGATGACGGTGCAGATCTGCGTTGTGGCGCTCGGGAAGATCGGGCTGCCGCTGGCGGTGCAGTTCGCCGACAAGGGCCACCACGTCGTCGGCGCCGACGTCGACCAGCGCGTGGTGGACCTCGTGAACGAGGGCGTCGAGCCCTTCCCGGGTGAGCACCAGCTCGCGGAGAAGCTCGCCGCGGTGGTCGGCGACGGCCGGCTGCGCGCCACCACGGACACCACCTCGGCGGTCGCGGAGAGCGACGCCGTCGTGCTCGTCGTACCACTGTTCGTGGACGCGGAAGGCGTGCCGGACTTCCGCGCGATGGACTCCGCGACACGAGCTGTCGCGGCCGGTCTGAAGCCCGGGACGCTGGTCAGCTACGAGACCACCCTGCCGGTGGGGACGACGCGGAACCGGTGGGCGCCGATGCTCGAAGAGGGCTCGGGACTCCAAGCAGGCAAGGACTTCTCGCTGGTGTTCAGCCCCGAGCGGGTGCTGACGGGGCGGGTGTTCGCGGACCTGCGGAAGTACCCCAAGCTGGTCGGCGGCATCGACGAGTCGTCCGCCGGGCACGGGGTCCGGTTCTACGAGCAGGTGCTCGACTTCGACGCGCGCGACGACCTGCCGCAGCCCAACGGCGTCTGGGACCTCGGGTCGTCGGAGGCGTCGGAGTTCGCGAAGCTGGCGGAGACCACCTACCGCGACGTGAACATCGGGCTGGCGAACCAGTTCGCACGCTACGCCGACTCGATCGACGTCGACATCGTCAAGGTGATCGAGGCGTGCAACAGCCAGCCGTACAGCCACATCCACCGGCCCGGCATCGCGGTGGGCGGACACTGCATCCCGATCTACCCGCAGATCTACCTGTGGAACGACCCGGCCGCGACCGTGGTGCGCGCTGCGCGTGAGGCCAACCGGGAGATGCCGTCGTACGCCGTGGACCTGCTCGCCGCCGGCTACGGCGACCTCGCCGGCGCGCGGGTCCTGGTGCTGGGTGCGGCCTACCGCGGTGGGGTGAAGGAGACCGCGTTCTCCGGCGTCTTCCCGACCGTCGCGGAGCTCGAGCGGCGCGGCGCGAAGGCGTACGTCTCCGACCCGCTCTACACGCCGGCCGAGCTCGCCGAGCTCGGGCTGCTGCCCCACCAGGGCGAGGACGTCGACGCCGCAGTCGTCCAGGCCGACCACCCCTCCTACGCGGCGCTCACCGCCGCGGACCTCCCAGGCGTGAAGGTGCTCGTGGACGGGCGCCGGGTGACCGACCCGGCGAGCTGGGAAGGCGTGCGGCGCATCGTCATCGGCGGGTGACGCGGACCCGTCTCCCTCGGTTGTGAACGTGTGAGGCGGTCGCCGAGCGGTTCACAAGTGCGCAGATGCCCCATGTGCATCACATCACCCGAAAAATCGGGCCAAAAACCTGCATAGGGGCTCGTTACTCGGGTAGCCGACTAGTGAGCGCGGCCGTGCAAGACGCACCTGGGCCGCGCCGATTGCGGGGACACAGACGCCCCGCCGGCAAAGCACTCAACCTCAGGAGGAGAGAGCATGCGCACGCCATCCATGAACCTTCGTCGCGTCGGCCTGGCCACGATGGCCACGAGCCTGGTGCTCGGCGGTTCTATCGCGACCGCCGGAACCGCGGCAGCCGAAGCGGACTTCGACTTCACCCGGATCCAGGGCGCGGACCGGTTCGAGACCTCGGCCAAGACCGCGGCTCAGTTCGGCACGGCCGAGACCGTGATCCTGGTCAGCGGGCAGCGGGGTCGGTACCCCGACGCGCTGACCGCGAACTACCTCGCCGGACTCAAGGACGCACCGGTGCTCCTCACCAAGCTGGATGAGACCCCGACCGAGGTGAAGAAGGCGATGGCCGACCTCGGTGCGAAGAACGTCATCATCGTCGGCGGCACCGGTGTCGTGAGCGAGCAGCAGGAGAAGGACCTCGACGGCACCTACAACGTGCGACGCCTCGCCGGCGCCGACCGGTTCGCGACCGCGTCCGCCGTCATCGCCGAGGGCGACGAGGCGACCACCGACACCGCCCTGCTGGCGACCGGCGTCGACTTCGCCGACGCCCTGGGCGGCGGCGCGGTCGCCTTCTCCCAGAAGATGCCGCTCGCCATCACGCGACCCGACGACGCGCCGGACAACGTGGTGGAGGAGCTCAAGAAGGCCGGCATCAACAAGGTGCTCGTGCTCGGCGGTGAGTCCGTCGTGAGCAAGGCCGTGGTCGAGGAGCTCGAGAAGGCCGGCATCACCCTGGTCGAGCGCTTCGCGGGCAAGGACCGTGCCGAGACGTCGGCCCTGTTCGCGGAGTACGCGCTCAAGAACTACGACCTGAAGCGACACCGCGGTCAACGCCGCGTCCGGCTACAAGAAGGGTGACGGCGCCGACGCGCTCGGCGGTGCTGCCTTCACCGGCAGCCAGGACCGCGCGCTGCTGATCACCAACTCGAACACCGCTCCCGGTGACGGAGTGCTGAAGTTCCTCGGTGACCACCGCGACACCCTGACCGAGGGCATCATCTTCGGTGCCGAGGGTGCGGTCGAGAAGTCCGTCGAGTACGCCATGGAGAAGGCCGTGCTCGGGACCGGTGCGCAGAACGCCCAGACCGGCGAGCTCTACGACGACGTGCAGGAAGCGATCGACAAGGCTGAGGCCGGCCAGACCATCACGGTCTTCGGGCAGAACAACCCGGGCTTCCGCGTCACCAAGGACGACATCACGATCAAGGGTGAGGACGGCGCCTCCGTGAGCGACGCCATCGTCGTCCAGGGTGTCGACGGCGTGACGATCTCGGGTCTGTCGATCACGCCGAGCAGCGTGGGCGGCCAGGTCGCCGGCATCTACCTCAACGACGTCAACAACGCGGTCATCTCCGACAACACCGTCGTCGGGACCAACAACGGCGTCGGCGCAGGTGTGATCAACGAGATCGGCGGCGCCAACGAGGTCGTCGAGCTCACCGGCAACACCTTCCGCGACCTGCAGCAGGGCGTCTACGCGAACCCGTCCGCGGACTTCACGATCGACTCGAACGTGTTCCGCAACAACACCGCGGGTAGCGCGAACGACGTGGCATCGGTGATCACCAACAACCGGTTCCTCAACAACGACGAGGGCATCGGCCTCGGTGGGACCGACGCCACGGTCGAGGGCAACGAGTTCGCCAACAACAGCCCCGACCACGTCCGCGACTACACGCCGCAGGGCACCTACGACCTCGAGAAGATGATCGAGGCCAACGAGTTCGACGAGCCCGTGGTCGTCAGCCAGGACGGCAACGCCATCCAGGACGAGAGCTGATCCTCGGCTACACCTGAGTCACGAAAGCCCCGGCACGCCTCGAGCGTGCCGGGGCTTTGTGCGTTACCTGACATTCTTCCGGTACGTACGAATGCTCCCGGTCGGCCCGGGTACCGACCCCCTCAGCGACCGCTTAACGACCGAAGTCATCGAGTCTTGCGGATCGCGTGGGGAGGGATCGTCCC
>CAVOXG010000010.1:0-185062 GCA_963700365.1 uncultured Actinomycetota bacterium
GGCCTCACGCCTTGCGGCGGACCACCTTGTGAGTGCCGTCGCACCACGGCATCCGCTGCGACTTGTCGCAGGTGCACACGGCCACCACGGGACGGGTCGTCGCGTGCAGCGTCGCCGTCCTTGTCGCGCACCGCGTCGGCCCCGCGGACCAGGAGCGGTCCGTCGGGACAGGGCGTGACCTCGACGTCGTCGGCGCCGTAGGCCACCGGCTCGGGCGCCTTCACCAGCCTCATGACGCCACCGCCTGGAGGGCCGGTGGGGCGCCGACCTCGACGGCTCCACCGCGCAGGGTGCTGCGCCCGGACTGCCAGTCGCCGAGCATGCGCTCGCCGACGACGGCGTCCAGCAGCAGGCAGGCCGCGACCCCGAAGACGACGTCACGCTCCTCGGCCTGGCCCGACGTCACCAGGGCGGCGCAGATGTCGCGGAAGGCGAGCTGTTCGTGCACCGCGTCCGCCTCGACGTGCTCGTCGAAGTAGGCCGCGACGACCTCCGGAAGTCCCAGCCGGCGAACCCCACCGGCGTACTTGCGGCACGGGATCGAGCTGGTCGCCTCGTAGGCCCCGAGGTGCCCCATCGCCGCGCCGCGCAGCCGGCGGTGCAGGCCGAACAGGCTCATCACGTTGTTGTTGGCCAGCGTGTAGCCGGGGACCCGGTCGAGGTAGGCGCCGTAGGTCCGGTCGAGGCCGGCGCCCTCCATGCTGTCGCCGAACATCGTCGCGTGCAGCCGCTCGGGACGCCCGCCGCCGTACTCGTCGTACTGCAGCTCCACCAGCGCGGCCTTGGGCCTGCCGGTGATCCGCGGGATGACCCACGACTGCGGATCGGACTCCTTCAGCTGGTAGACGCTGCGGTGGACCATGAACTCCGCGAACTGCTCCAGCGTCGCCTCGCGGTGCAGGTACTTCGAGACCGAGGGGCCCTCGAAGGTCGCGCTGAGCTCGAACAGCCGCTCGGCCAGGTCGCCCTCGCCGGCCAGGGTGGCCTCGACGTGCGGCTCGGCACGCTGCCGGAGCTCGGCCTCGAACGGGCCCTCGAGCGCGGCGCGGACGCGCAGCAGGTCGGGGTCCCACTCGCAGGTCGGGGTCGACGCCGTCGAAGCCGCCGTAGTGGAGCTCGTAGAGCACCCACAGCGCCAGGTGGAAGTCGTCGTCGGTGAGCAGGTCGGTGTCCCCGGGGAGGTCACGGACGTGCTGCAGGAGCGCCTCGACGTCGAGGGCGGTGCGTCCGGCCAGCGCATCGATCACGCCGCCGCTGAGCGGGCCTCTCGCCACGGGAAGGTGCATGGTGTCTCCTGTCGCCACATCGGTGCTGTGGCGGGAGGTACCCGTGCCGACGGCCTCCATGCCCGGGCCGACACCGGCTGTGGCCCGTGCCTCAGCGGCCGGTCTGGTCCTCCGGCCGGTCCCCCTCGCCGCCGCGGTCCTCCTCCGCCTGCACCATCTGACGTCGCGCGGCGGCTCGTTCGGCGCGGGCCTGCACAGCTCCTCGCAAAAGCGTCGCGCTGCCTTCGCAGGAGGTAGACCGAGCCGAACGCCGACATGACCACAGCCAGCAGGAAGGGCCAGAAGACCGGGATCTTGTCCGCGCCGCTGACGAGGAGGTACACCCCGATCACCAGCGCGTAGGAGACGAGGAAGAGCCCGAGACGGGCAGCGGTGTAGACGGCGAACTCCTTCACCCCACCAGCCTAGGTCGCGCCCCTGCAGGTGTCCGCGCCCGGGCGTTCTGCTCGCAGGGCTTGGCGGCGCGCCTACTCTGGTTGCGTGGGTAAGTTCTTCCTGGTCATCGTGCTCTTCGCGGCGGCTGTCTACGCGTTCTTCTGGCTGCTCGAGCGCCGCCGGCGCAAGGCCGCGCGCAGCCGTCCCACGCCCCCGCCGAAGCGCGCCGTGGCTCCCGACGACGACGAGGACTTCCTGCGCGAGCTCGAGCGCCGCCGGCGCCGTGAGGCCCGCGACGCCAAGGGGGACAAGGGCTCTCCCGGCCCAGAGGGTCCGGCCGACCCGGGCAAGCCCAAGCCCGAGTAGCCGCACCGCGGCACCACCCGGCCGTCGCCTTCATTTGCAGCAAGTTGGCTGGCTGGCGAGCTGGCCCGGAACCAGCCAACTTGCTACAAACCACGGCTCGTCACGGCAGCGGAGGCGTCAGTCGAGGCCGGAGTAGGAGTGCAGGCCCGAGCCGAACAGGTTGATCCCGACGAAGTTGAACATCAGCGTCGCGAAGCCGATCAGCGCGATGACGGCCGCGCCCTTGCCGCGCCAGCCGGCGGTCGCGCGGGCGTGGAGGTACGCCGCGTAGACCACCCACGTGATGAAGGCCCAGACCTCCTTGGGGTCCCAGCCCCAGTAGCGGCCCCAGGCGTACTCCGCCCAGATCGGCCCGGCCACCAGAGCGGCGAACGTCCAGACCGGGAAGCCGAAGGCGTGCACCCGGTAGGCCACCCGGTCCAGCACCGCGGCCTTGGGCAGGCGGGCGACGTAGCCGGTCGAGGAGGCGTCGGTACGACGTTCCGCCCGCGCCTTGACGAGGTAGAGCGCGGACGCCATCGCACCGACCGTGAACGCACCCGTCGCGATGACGGCGGCCACGACGTGGATCACCAGCCAGTAGGACTGCAGGGCGGGCACGAGCGGGCCGGCCGGCACGTAGAGCAGCAGCACCGCGAGCATCAGCACGACGACCTCGAAGCCGGTGACGAAGATGCCGAGCCAGCGCAGTGAGTACTTCCGCAGCAGCGCGAGGTAGATGGCGCTCACGCCGAAGGCGCCGGCGACGGCGAACTCGTACATGTTGCCCCACGGCACGCGGGCCGGGTCCGCCCCGAGGCCCCGGGTCACCAGCCCCGCGAGGTGGAGGGCAGCGGCCACGACGGTGAGCGCCACCCCGATCCGGCCGAACTTCTCGAGCCTCTGGGCCTTCGACGCGAGCTCTTCGTCGGCGTCGGCGGCGCGGCCGACCGCGACGTCGTCCGCGGCAGCGGGCCCGTCGTACGACGGTGCGGCGGCCGCCGGGGCGCCGACCGCGACCGGCTCACCGACGGCGACGGCGTCCGCCGCGGGAAGGGACCGGCCGAAGGCCCACTCGGCGACGTGGCTCAGGAACGCCAGCACGTAGACGACCGAGGCGAACGCGATCGCGTTGTTGCTGAACGAGGCAAAGTCCGCGGGGCTCACGGCTTCTCCTTAGCTGTGTCGTGGGAGATGAGCTGCTCGAGCTCGTCGATCTCGTCGGCGAGATCGCCCCCTGCGCTGCGGTCGAGGCCGGCCAGCTCCACCAAGGTACGCCCGTCCTCGCGACGGACCCGCACCCAGGCGCGGCGCGGCCGGATGAACAGCGACGCGAGCAGGCCGACGAGGGCGAGGAGCACGCCGCCGAGGGCGAGGCCCTTGCCGGGGGTGTCGCTGATCTGGAGCTTCACCCAGCGCTCGACGCCGTCGAAGGTGATCGAGCCCGCGCCGTCGGGCAGCTGCTTGGTCTGGCCCATCGCGATGTCGAGCCGGAAGTCGCGGCCGTCCTCGCGCTTCATGACCTCGACCTGGTCCTTCTCGAGGGAGTACACCGACTGCGGCTCGCCCGTGTCGAGCCCGAGGTCGCCCTTGTAGGGCAGCAGCGACATCACCGGGTCGAGCGCGTCGGGGAAGCTGGAGTAGGGGCCGGTGGCCATCGTGAAGCCGTACGTCGGGAGGAACAGCCCCTCGAAGGCGAGCTGCTCGGGCATCGCGTCGGGGACCTTGATGACGCCGAACGACGCGAAGGTCGAGTCCTGCGGGAGGAACACCGCCGGGCCCTTGTAGGCGATGTTGCCCTCGCCGTCGCGGACGGTGACCAGCGGGGCGTAGCCGTGCCCGACGAGGAACACCGAGCCTCCGTCGAGCTTGAGCGGGTGGTTCACCGCCAGCCGGTGGCTCTTCTCGGGGCCGCCCGGGGTCTCGGTGTAGGTCACGTCGGCGGAGAAGTCGGTCGGCATGCCGGCCTGCTCGCCGCTGCGGAGGAAGTCCACCCGGAAGTCGTCGATGTTGAAGCTGAACGGCTTCAGGTCGTCGGGCGACCACAGCGAGCCGGGGGCGAAGTCGTCGTACTGGCTCAGGGAGTTCGAGAAGCCCTGACCCTTCACGACGATGACCCCGCCGTTGTAGCCCAGCAGGCTTCCCATGGCGACACCGACGAGGACCACGATCACCGAGACGTGGAAGAGCAGGTTGCCGGCCTCGCGGAGGTAGCCGCGCTCGGCGGCGACCTCTCCCTCGCCCGGCTCGATGCGGTACCGCCGCCGCTTCAGGACCGCCCGGGCCCGCTCGAGGACCGCCTCCGCCGGCTCGTCGACGACGAAGACGCGCGCCTCGGGCAGCCGCAACAGGTTCTTCGGCGCCCTGGGCGGGCGGGCCCGCATCGCGCGCCAGTAGACCTGTGTGCGCGGCAGGATGCAGCCGACCAGCGACACCATCAGCAGGATGTAGATGGCGCTGAACCAGACCGAGTCGTAGACCGAGAACAGCCCGAGCTTCTCGTAGACCGGCGCGAGCTCGGGGTGCGACTCCTGCCAGCGGCTGACCGCGATCGCGTCGATGTCACGCTGCGGGATGATCGAGCCCGGGACCGCCGCGAGCGCCAGCAGGAACAGCAGGATCAGCGCCGTCCGCATGGAGGTCAGCTGCCGCCAGCCCCACCGGCCGAGCTCGCGGGGGCTGAGAGCCGGAGGGGCCGTCGGCGGCGCGGGCCGCTGTGTGCCCAGGTCGACGCTCATCCGGGGGTCCCTGCGGAGCCGTGGGGTGGTCATACCGCCACCGAGAAGGAGCCGACCCACCCGCGGAGGTAGGCGACCCACAGGTCCCAGATGCCGGTGACCAGCAGCAGGCCCACGCCGACCAGCATGATCCCGCCGATCCGGGTGACCCAGACCTGGTGCCGGCGCACCCACGCGACGGTGCCGAGCATCTTGCGGAAGGCCAGGCCCGCGAAGATGAACGGCAGCCCCAGCCCGATGCTGTAGGCGAGGCTGAGCAGCGCCCCGCGGGCGGCGGTGCCCTCGGTGAACGCGAGGGCCTGTACGGCGGACAGGGTCGGCCCGATGCAGGGCGTCCACCCCAGCCCGAAGAGGACACCGAGCAGCGGAGCCGCCGTGAGCCCGACCGCGGGCACCTTGTGCACCCGCATGTCGCGCTGGAACCACGGCAGGACGCCGAGGAAGGCCAGGCCGACCACGATCGTGAAGGCGCCGAGGACGACGCTGATCTGTCGGGAGTAGACGATCAGCCAGTCGCCGAGGGCTCCGAAGGCGGTGCCCATCGCGACGAAGACGACCGAGAAGCCGAGCACGAACAACGCGGTGCCGAGCACCATCCGGCCGCGCCGGGCGTTCTCCAGGTCGGCGCCGGACAGGCCGGTGGCGTAGGACAGGTAGCCGGGCAGCAGCGGCACGACGCACGGCGAGAAGAAGGACACCAGGCCGGCGACGACGGCGACCGGAACCGCGAGGAGCAGCGAGCCCGAGAGGGTCGTGCTGGCGAACCAGTCGCCGATCTCCATGAGGACCATCAGCCCTCCTCCGCCTGCACGTCCTCGACGAGGCCGACCAGGGTGGACCTGGTCGTCTCGCCGATGACGCTCGCCGCGACCCTGCCCTGGTCGTCGATGACCACGGTGCTCGGGATCGCGTTGGGGCTCAGCGTGCCGCGGAAGGCCAGCAGGGTCTGGCCCTTCTGGTCGTAGATGCTCGGGTAGGGCACCTCGAACCTACGCTGGAACGCCTGCGCGGCGGCCCGGTCGAGGTCACGCGAGTTGATGCCGAGGAACTCCACGCCGTCGTCGGCGAGCTCCTCCGAGGCAGCGACGAGATCCGGCGCCTCGGAGCGGCACGGCGCGCACCAGGACCCCCAGATGTTGACCACGACGGTCTTGCCCTCGAAGTCGGCGAGCGAGACCGGCTCGCCCTCCAGGGTCTCCCCCGCGACCTCTCCCGGCTGCTTGCGGTCCTCGACGGCCAGGCGGGTGATCACGCCCTTGCCCGAGACGAACCCGGCGTCGCCGGAGCTGCCGACCTCGTCGTTGGAGCAGGACGCCAGGACCGTGCTGGCGAGCAGCACGGCGAGGACGGCGGTCGCACGCCGCTTGGGGGTCGACTGTGGCAAGGCTCAGGCTCCGGCTGCCGGTGGCTTTTCCTCGTCGGGGGCGCCGCCGGTGGAGAACGGCGCCGCGCGGTCCTTGAGCGGCAGCATGTCGGCGGCCGGCTCGGAGTAGCGCACCGTGGTCAGCCGGTCGTCCTCGAACGTGAACGAGGTCAGGCTGCACAGCGTGCACTGCCTGCGGCGCGGGTCGTGGACGAACGTGCGGCCCTCGACGTGCAGCCGGGTGATCCAGATCGGCAGCTGGTGCGAGACGACCACCGCCTCGTGACCCAGCGCGGCGTCGCGTGCGTCGTACACGCCGGCCATCATCCGCGCGGCGACCTGCTTGTACGGCTCACCCCACGACGGGCGGAACGGGTTCCACAGGTGGATCCAGGCCTTGGGCTTCTTCAGGACGCCGTCGCCGACACCGAAGGTCTCGCCCTCGAAGACGTTCGCGGACTCGATGACGCGTGCGTCCGTGACGAGGTCGACGCCCCGGAGCTTGGCCAGCGGCTCGGCGGTCTCCTGGGCCCGCTCGAGCGGCGAGGCGACCACGTGCGTGATGTCGCGGTCACCGACGGAGTCCGCGACCCGCTGGGCCATGCGCTGCCCGAGCTCGGAGAGGTGGTAGCCGGACCGGCGGCCGTAGAGGACGCCGGTGGGGTTGTGCACCTCGCCGTGGCGGAGCAGGTGTACGACGGTCTTCATGCCGGCCCCCGGCGGAGGTGCGAGCGGAGCGAGCAGTTTCGTCGGGTGGTCATCGGACTCCCTCGGGGACGGGGGTGGCGAGTGCCGCGCGGGCGGCGTCCGGAAGCGCGGTCACGATCCGGTCGATCGCCTTGCTGTCGTGGGCCGCGGTGAGGAACCACGCCTCGAACGCACTCGGCGGAAGGTACACACCGCGCTCGAGCATGGCGTGGAAGAAGGCCTTGAACCGGTCGGTGCGCTGGGCCGACGCCACCTCGAAGTTCGGCACCACACTCACGTCCTCTTCGACGAAGAAGACGCTGAACATGTTCCCGGTGCTCTGGATCAGGTGCGGCAGACCGGCCTCGGTGAAGGCCTCGGTGACCGCGGACTGGAGCACCTTGGAGGTCTCGCCGATGCGGGCGTACACCTCGTCGGTGGCCAGGCGCAGCGTGGTGAGACCCGCGGTGGTCGCGACCGGGTTCCCCGAGAGGGTGCCCGCCTGGTAGACCGGCCCCTCGGGCGAGAGGTGGCCCATCACGTCGGCGCGTCCGCCGAAGGCCGCCGCCGGGAAGCCACCGCCCATGACCTTCCCGAAAGTCATGAGGTCCGGGACCCAGCCCTCGACCGCGCCGTCGAGACCCCACTGGCCGGAGCGGCTGACCCGGAAGCCGGTCATCACCTCGTCGCTGACGAAGAGCGCGCCGTGCCGGCGGCAGATGTCTGCGAGGAAGCCGTTGAAGCCGGGCTCGGGCGGGACGACGCCCATGTTGCCGGGCGCGGCCTCCGTGATCAGACAGGCGATCTTGTCACCGTGCTCGGCGAAGGCCGCCTCGACCGCGGCGCGGTCGTTGTAGGGCAGCACCAGCGTCGCGGCCGTCGAGGCGGCCGGCACGCCGGGAGTGCCCGGGACCGCGAACGTCGCCAGGCCGGAACCGGCGGAGGCGAGGAGCGAGTCGACGTGGCCGTGGTAGCACCCGGAGAACTTCACGACGAGCTCGCGGCCGGTGAAGCCGCGCGCCAGGCGGATCGCCGACATCGTCGCCTCGGTGCCGGAGGAGACGAACCGGACCTTCTCCACGGGGGTGCGGCCGACGATCTCCTCGGCGAGCTCGACCTCGGGTCGTGTAGGTGTTCCGTACGACGTGCCGCGGGCGACGGCCTCGTGGACCGCGACGAGCACCTCGGGGTGCGCGTGGCCCAGCAGCATCGGTCCCCAGCTCGCGACGAGGTCGACGTACTCGTTGCCGTCGACGTCGGTGAGGTAGGCGCCGCGGGCGCTCTCGATGAAACGGGGCGTGCCGCCGACCGCGTTGAACGCGCGGACCGGGGAGTTGACCCCGCCCGGCGTCACGGCGGAGGCGCGGGCGAAGAGCTCTGCCGAGGCAGTCGTGTCGAGGGGACTCACCCGGCCCATTGTCCCCGAGCCTCCACACGCACACGAATCCAGCCCCCGGCGGGACGGTGTGAGCCTCGTCAACCCGCGACCTGGCGCAAAACTAGAACTCGTTCTAACATGACCCGTCGGGTCGAGCCGATCGGCCCGTTCGCGTCATGAAGCAGCGCCTCACGCGTCTCGGGAGGGAGGCCGCACCGCACGAGCGCTCTCGTGGCACAGCCGGGAGCGAAAGTAAAGACTTACCGGTGCGTAACCTCACACACGTTCGATCGTTGACGTGTGGGAGAGGGAGTTCCCGGGTAAGCATCTCGACGGAGCCTGGGGCAAAACAGAGATTCGGGGAGAGAGACCACATGTCTCACAAGCGACTGACCACGTGGCAGAAGGCGACCGCACTCGTGCCCCTCGCCCTGCTGTCCGGCGCCTGGACCACCAGCCTCGCCGTGACGTCCTCGGCCAGCGCCAGCACGCCCGGCGCCAACACGCTGCCCGACGGCACGACCCTGCCGGACGAGGCCATCGAGGCCCCGGCCAGCATGTCCCGGCCCGGCTCGATCGCCCCGGGCATCCCCGACGGTGCCGCCGACAGCGTGATCAAGAGCGCGTCGGCCAACGGCATCCCCGCCGCCGCCCTCGCCGCCTACCAGCGCGCCGAGCAGGTCATCAACTCCGCCGACCAGTCCTGCAACCTCACCTGGCAGCTCGTCGCCGCCATCGGCCGGGTCGAGTCCGACCACGGTCGCTACGGCGGCAACGTGCTCGGCGAGGACGGCAAGAGCCGGCCCGGCATCTACGGCATCCCGCTCGACGGCTCCAACGGCACCGCCGAGATCCGCGACTCCGACGCCGGCCAGTTCGACGACGACCAGGTCTTCGACCGCGCGGTCGGCCCGATGCAGTTCATCCCGCAGACGTGGAACATCGTGGGCGTCGACGGTGACGGCGACGGCACGCGCGACCCGCAGGACATCGACGACGCCGCGCTGGCCACCGCGGTGTACCTCTGCTCCGGAGACGAGGACCTCTCCACGTACGGCGGCCAGAAGGCCTCGGTCTACCGCTACAACCACAGCCAGGAGTACGTCGACCTGGTCATCTCGATCATGAACGCCTACCTCGAGGGCGACTACTCCTCCGTCCCGAACGGCGTCGCCACCTCGACGGTCCTCACCCCGAGCTACGACGACGCGGTCTTCGGCTCCGGCACCACCGGCAAGAAGAAGGCGACGCGTGACGGCGGCGGCCGCGACGGCAGCAAGAAGGACGGCCCGTCCGGCGACGGCTCCGGCGGCTCCAAGGGCGGCACCGGCGACGAGTCCCCGGGCGTGCCCTCCGGTGGGGACGACCCGACCGGCGGAAGCCCGCTCGACGTGGTCGAGGACACCGTCAAGGACGTCACCGACAAGGTCGACCAGGGCACCGACCAGGTCGAGGACACCGCCAACGACACGACCGACTCCGTCGACGAGGCCACCGGTGGCACGCTCACCGAGGCCGAGGCCACGGCCCAGTGCATCGACTCCGGTATCAGCGCGCTCGACGTGGCCGCGTTGGAGGCTTGCGTCGCGGAGCTTCTCAACTAGGCTCTGCGTCGACTCCCACAGTCTTACTCGCTCCTCCAGGAACTGAGCCCCCGTCCACGCCAGGGCGGGGGCTCAGTCGTTCCTGGGCGCCGAGGCGGCCGGCTGCCGGCCGATCAGGCGGCGGAGCCGGGCGGCGCGGGCAGCGTCGACGGGCGCCCGAGACCGACGCGGCGGCACGCTTGGCAACGGATCGCCTGCGGCGCCCAAGCGACCGCGTCGTCCGGCGCAGCCGCCCCGAAGAGCAGTGGGGTCAGGCGCGGAGGAGGGTGGCGGCCTCGGCGGCCCAGTAGGTCAGCACGATGTCCGCGCCGGCGCGCCGGATCGAGGTCAGCGACTCGAGGATGGCGGCCTCACGGTTGATCCACCCGTTGGCGGCGGCGGCCTCGACCATGGAGTACTCCCCCGACACGTTGTAGGCCGCGACCGGGACGTCGACCGCCTCGGACACCGCGCGCAGCACGTCGAGGTAGCCCATGGCCGGCTTCACCATCACCATGTCCGCACCCTCGGCCACGTCGAGCAGCGTCTCCCGGACCCCCTCGACGGCGTTGGCCGGGTCCTGCTGGTAGGTGCGCCGGTCGCCCTGCAGCGACGAGTCGACCGCCTCGCGGAACGGGCCGTAGAAGGCCGAGGCGTACTTCGCCGAGTAGGCCAGGATCGCCACGTCGATGTGGCCGGCGGCGTCGAGCGCCTCGCGGATCACGGCCACCTGCCCGTCCATCATCCCGCTGGGGCCGACCACGTCGACCCCGGCCTCGGCCTGCGCGACCGCCATCTGGGCGTAGATCTCCAGCGTGGCGTCGTTGTCGACGGCGCCCGACTCGGTCAGCACCCCGCAGTGGCCGTGATCGGTGAACTCGTCGAGGCACAGGTCGGCCATCACCGGAAGCGCGTCGCCGACCTCGGCGACGACGTCGCGGATCGCCACGTTCAGGATCCCGTCGGGGTCCACCCCGCACGATCCCGTCGCGTCCTTCGTGGCCGGCACACCGAACAGCATGATCCCGCCGAGCCCCAGCGACGCGGCCTCCGCGGCGGCCGACCGCAGGGAGTCACGGCTGTGCTGGACGACCCCGGGCATCGAGCCGATCGGCACCGGCTCCTCCGCGCCCTCGCGCACGAACACCGGCAGGACGAGCTGCCGGGGCTCGACGCTCGTCTCCGCGACGAGCCGGCGCAGCGCAGGGGTACGACGGAGCCGCCGCGGCCGGACCTCGGGGTAGCCCACGGTCAGGTGGCCTTGCGACGAGCCGAGGGGCGCCGCTCGGAAGGCTTGGTCACCGGCTGGCCGGCCTCGAGCAGGGCCGCCCGACGGGCCGCACCGAAGTCGGCGAGCGCGTCGGCGAGCACCTCGACCGACGGCGACGAGGCGAGTACGTCGACCCGCAGGCCGTGCTCCTCCGCCGTCTTCGCCGTCGCGGGGCCGATCACGGCGATCACCGTCGACGCGTGGGGCTTGCCCGCGATGCCGACGAGGTTGCGGACCGTCGACGACGAGGTGAAGACGACCGCGTCGAACTTGCCGGACTTGATCGCCTCACGGGTCGGTGCCGGCGGCGGCGTCGCGCGCACGGTCCGGTAGGCCGTGACGTCGTCGACCTCCCAGCCGAGCTCGACCAGCCCGGCGACCAGGGTCTCGGTGGCGATGTCGGCGCGAGGCAGGAACACCCGGTTGATCGGGTCGAGCACCTCGTCGTACGGAGGCCAGTCCTCGAGCAGGCCGGCCGCGGACTGCTCGCCGGTCGGGATGAGGTCGGCGCGCAGGCCCCAGTCGGCGATCGCGGCCGCGGTCTTGTCGCCGACGGCGGCGATCTTCAGACCCGAGAAGGCGCGGGCGTCGAGGCCGTACTCGTCGAACTTCTCGCGCACGGCGCGCACCGCGTTCACCGAGGTGAAGGCGATCCACTCGTAGCGGCCCTCGACGAGGCCGCGGACGGCCTTGTCCATCTGCTGCGGGTTGCGGGGCGGCTCGACCGAGATGGTCGGGACCTCCTCGGGCACGGCGCCGAACCCGCGCAGCCGGGTGGACAGCGTGCCGGCCTGCTCCTTCGTGCGCGGCACGAGCACCCGCCAGCCGAACAGCGGCTTGGTCTCGAACCACGACAGCGTCGTGCGCAGGTCCACGACGTCACCGACGACGGTGATCGCCGGCGGCGTCATCTTCGCCGCCCGGGCGTCCGCGGCGATGTTCGCCAGCGTCGACACGACGGTCGACTGCTCGGTGGTGGTGCCGACCCGGGTCATCGAGACCGGGGTCTCGGCCGGACGGCCCGCGGCGACGAGCGCCTTGGCGGTGTCGCCGATCGAGTTCACCGCCGAGAGCAGGACGAGCGTGCGGTTGTCGGCGTACTGGCTCCAGTCCACCTTGGTCTCGCCGCAGGTGACGACGGCGACCTCACGGTTGTTCTTGGTGGTCAGCGGGATGCCGGCGTAGGCCGGGACCGCGGTCACCGACGAGACACCGGGGACGATCTCGAAGGCGATGCCGGCCTTCACGCAGGCCTGCGCCTCCTCGGGACCGGAGGCGTACACGAACGGGTCGCCGGCCATCAGGCGGACGACACGTCGGCCGCTCTTGGCGTACCTCACGACGACCTTGGCGCGGGCAGCGTGCGTCAGCGGCTGTCCGTCGGTGCCGAACCCGCCGTCGACGATCTCCGGGCCGTCGGTGCTCTCGACGACCTCGTTGCCCTCCTCGTCGACGGTGGTGCGCGGCTCGGGCAGCCCGAGGCAGGTGCGCACCAGGTCGGCGTGCGAGGGCACCTCGGTGATCACGACCTCGGCCTCGCGCAGCAGGTCGGCGGCCCGGACGGTCAGCAGCTCCGGGTCACCGGGGCCGCTGCCGACGAACGACACGAAGCCGACCGGCGCGGACGGCTTGGGCGTCGGGGTCTCGTCGACCGGCGCTTGTGTGGACTTCTTCGGCACGGACTTCGCCTTCGTGGCTCGGGGGGCTGCGGTCTTGGTAGCGGTCTTGCTCACAGTCGCCTTCTTGCTCGTCGTGTTCGGCCGTGCGGTCATGACACCTGTTCCTTGATCAGGGTGTCGGCACCTTCGTCGAGCATCTCTGCTGCGAGGCGCTGGCCCACTCCGACTGCGTTGTCGGGTGTGCCGGTGGCAGATCGTCGTACGGCGACCACTCCGTCGTACGACAGGGCGACCGCACGGATCCACAGCTCGTCGCCGTCGTCGCCCTCGGCGACCTCGGCGAGCGCGCCGACGGGGGCGGAGCAGCCGGCCTCCAGCGCGTTGAGCACGGTCCGCTCAGCCGTCACGGCTGCGCGGGTGCGGTCGTCGTCCAGCGCGAGGCGCACCTGGTCGGCCAGGAACTCATCGTCACTGCGACACTCCACTGCCAGCGCACCCTGGCCGGGTGCGGGAAGCATCTGCAACGGGTCGAGCACCTCGGTGACCTCGTCGAGCCGGCCGATCCTGGCCAGCCCGGCGCGGGCGAGCACCACGGCGTCGAGCTCACCCGAGGTCACCTTCCCGATGCGGGTATCCACGTTGCCGCGAATGTCCACGATCTCCAAACCCATGCCGAGCGCGTGCAGCTGAGCGGCCCGGCGCGGCGAGCCGGTGCCGACCCGCGACCCGACCGGCAGCTCGCCGAGGGTCAGCCCGTCGCGGGCGACCACGACGTCACGCGGGTCCTCCCGCAGGGGTACGGCGGCCAGGGCGATGCCCTCGGCCGGGTCGGTCGGCAGGTCCTTCAACGAGTGCACCGCGACGTCGACGTCACCTCGCAGCAACGCCTCGCGCAGCGCGCTGACGAAGACCCCGGCGCCGCCCATCGACGCCAGCGGAGCCGACGACACGTCGCCCTCGGTGGTCACCTCGACGAGCACCACCTCGCGCTCGAGGGCCTTCCGCAGGGCGGCGGCGACGGTCTCGCTCTGGGTGCGCGCCAGCAACGACGCGCGCGTGCCGACACGCAACGGCTGCTCGGTCATCACACTCCCTCCGGCCGGGTCACGGCCTCGACTGCCTCGGAGTCCAGGGCGAACAGCTCCGCGAGCGCGGCGGCGTAGGAGACGGCGCCGGTCTCGTTGGCCAGCTCCTTGACCCGCACGGTCGGCTGGTGCAGCAGCTTGTCGGCGACCCGGCGGATGGACAGCTCCACCTCGGCGCGGATCTGCGGGTCGAGGTCGGGCAGCCGCATCAGCAGGCGCTCCACCTCCGCCTCGACGACGCCGGTCGCCATGGTGCGCAGCGCGACCACGGTCGGCGTGACGCTGGCGGAGCGGCGCGCGGACAGGAACGCGTTGATCTCCTCGGTGACGATGTCGCGCACGGCCACGATGTCCGAGCCGGTCTCGCCGTCGTGCAGCTCCTCGGCGAGGCGGGCCAGGCCGACGAGCTCGATGCCGGGGAGCTCGGCGACCGCCGGGTCGACGTCGTGCGGGAGCGCGAGGTCGAGCACCGCGAGGGGCTCGGTGGCGTGCATGCGGGCCGCGGCCACCTGCCCCAGCGACAGCACCACGCCGGCCGCCCCGGTGCAGGAGATGAGGATGTCGGCCGCGGCGATCTCGGCCTCGAGGTCGGACAGCGCGGCGACGCGTCCGCCGTACAGCTCGGCGAGCCGAGCCGCGTGCGCGTCGGTGCGGTTCGCGATCCCGATGTCGACGGCGCCGAGCCGGGAGACGGTCGCGACGGCGAGCGAGGCCATCGCCCCGGCGCCGACGACCACGACACGCTTGCCGGCGACAGGGCCGACGTGCTCGGTGGCGCGGTCGAGCGCGGCGGTCACCAGCGAGGGCGCCGCGCGGTCGATGTCGGTCTCGGCGTGGGCGCGCTTGCCGACGCGCAGCGCCTGCTGGAAGAGCACGTTGAGGGCCGGCCCGAGCGTCCCGGTCTCCTGGCCGAGGCGCAGCGCATCGCGCGCCTGGCCGAGGATCTGGCCCTCGCCGACGACCATCGAGTCGAGCCCGGCGGCGACGTTGAACAGGTGCGAGACGGCCCCGTCGTCGTAGTGGACGTACAGGTGCGGGACGACGTCCTCGGGCCGCTGCCCGGCCCGCTCGCACAGCAGCCGGGACACCGTCTCGACGCTGCCGTGGAAGCGGTCGACCTCCGCGTAGATCTCCACCCGGTTGCAGGTGGCGAGCGCGGTCGCCTCGAGGACGTGCTCGGACTCGGCGACGTCGTTGACCAGCTTCGTCACCGCGTCGCCGTCGAGCGCGAGCCGCTCGAGCACCGACACCGGTGCGGTCTTGTGGGAGACCCCCACCACGAGGACGCTCATGCCGACTCCACCACCGCTCCGAGGTCGGAGGGTGCGGCCGTGCTCATCGCCTTGCGCTGCTCGTGGTAGGCGAGGATCTGCAGCTCGATGGACAGGTCGACCTTGCGCACGTCGACGCCGGCGGGCACCGAGAGGACGGTCGGGGCGAAGTTGAGGATGCTGGTGACCCCGGCGCCCACGAGGCGGTCGCAGACGACCTGGGCCGCAGCGGCGGGCGTGGCGATGACGCCGATCGCGACGTCGTGCTCGTCGACGACGACCTCGAGCTCGTCGGTGGACCGGATGCTCATGTCACCGACCCGCTCCGACACGCGCGCCGGGTCGGCGTCGAGGAGGGCGACGATCCGGAAGCCGCGGGAGGTGAAGCCGGAGTAGTTCGCGAGAGCGTGGCCGAGGTTACCGATGCCGACGATGACGACCGGCCAGTCCTGGGTCACCCCGATCTCGCGGGCGATCTGGTAGCGCAGGTACTCGACGTCGTACCCGACTCCGCGGGTGCCGTAGGAGCCGAGGTAGGACAGGTCCTTGCGCAGCTTGGCGCTGTTGACGCCGGCAGCCGTGGCGAGGTCCTCGCTGGAGCAGGTCGCGATGCCGCGCTCGGCGAGCGTGATGAGGGCGCGGAGGTAGATCGGGAGCCGGGCGACGGTGGCCTCGGGGATCCCTCGCTCCGGGGACCGTGTGGTGCCGCCCACCGACGGGGTCGCGGGGCGCCCGTCGGGTCGCGACGCACCCCCGCCGGCGCCCTCGACGGGGCCGGCGCCGTTGCGGTTCTCACGCGCTGAGGTCACGACTCTCCTGAAACCCGCCGGGGCGCGGGAAAACCCCGTCTCTCGGGGGGCACTTCCCGGCGGCGAGGCTCACTTTAGGAGTTTGTGAACGCGGGAACAAACCGAGAGGCTTCCGGCTCTATCACAGGTGACCTGCCTCACTCGATGCGGGGGTCCCTCGCCGTTTTCAACGGTCTAGACGAGTGCCGCCCGCAGCCGGGCCGGGTCCACCCGCCAGAAGTCGTGCTGCTCCCCGTCGACGAAGGTCACGGGGATCTGCTCGCCGTACCTCCGCATCAGGTCCTCCGACGTGGTGATGTCGACCTCGTCGAAGCTCTCACCGAGCTCGGCGCACACGCCGGCGATGATCTCGCGGGCGTCGTCGCACAGGTGGCAGCCGGGCTTGCCGTAGAGGACCACGCGCGGAGGAGCCTCACCGAGCTCGGTCGGCCCGATGTCGTGGTTGCCGGTCATTCGAGGAGCCCTAGGTGACGACGGCGCTCGGTCGCGCGGAGCCGGCCCTTGGCGACCTTGCCGGTGACGGTGTGCGGCAGCTCGTCGACGACGTTCACCACGCTCGGCCGCTTGAAGCGCGCCAGCCGTGCGGCGCAGTGCTCGCGCACCTGGTCCGCGAGCTCGTCGGCGCTGAGCGACGCACCCGGCTTCCGCTTGACGTAGGCGACCACCGCCTCGCCGGTCCGCTCGTCCGCGACGCCGATCACCGCGGCCTCCGCGACGGTGCCGAGCTCGGCGATCACGTCCTCCACCTCCACGGGGTAGACGTTGAAGCCGGAGACGATGACGAGCTCCTTGAGCCGGTCCACGAGGAACAGGTCCCCGTCGGAGTCGAGGAAGCCCACGTCACCGGTGGGCCACCAACCCTCGTCGTCCGGTCCGTCGGCGCCGTCCGGCCAGTAGCCGGAGAAGAGGTTGTCGCCCTTGATCCAGATCTCGCCGGGGTCCTCCCCCTCGGGCGCATGGCCGGCGTCGTCGACCAGCCGGAGCTCGATACCCGGCAGCGCCGCACCCACCGACCCCGTCTTGGGCTTCGCGCTGCACTGCGTGGAGGTGACGACCGGGGAGGCCTCGGTCAGGCCGTAGCCCTGGTGGACGGTGACCCCGGTGCGGTCCTCGAACTGCGCGACGAGCTCGGGGGCGAGAGGCGCCGACCCCGACAGCACGACGCGGACGCTGCGCAGGCGCTCGGGCAGGTCCGCCACGTCGCGCCAGTAGGCGAACACCGGAGGGGCGACCGGTACGACGGTCACCGCCTCGTCCTCGATGACGTCGAGCGTGCCGTCGACGTCGAACCCGTCGGCCAGCACCATCCGGGCCTGCTGCCGGACCACCTGGCCCAGCACGGCGTTGAGGCCGTAGACGTGGAACAGCGGGAGGACGCCGAGCACGACGTCGTCCCGGGTGATCAGGGGCGGCTCGACGGCAGCGGCCTGCTCGACGTTGCCGGCGAGCGCCCGGTGGCTCAGCATCGCCGCGCGCGGTCGGCCCGACGTGCCGCTGGTGTAGAGCAGCACGGCGAGCGCCTCGGGGTCCTCCGGCGTCGGCAGCCCGCGGCCCTCCTCCGCGACGAGCTCGGCCCATGCGGTCTCGCCGGGCAGCGCGGGGGCGGAGGCGACCACGACCCGCGGCACGACGGTGCGGGACCGCAGCTCCTCGTCGGCGCCGATCAGCGCGTCCTCGAGGCCCGCCACCGCCGAGCGGACCGTGGTGACCGTGCTCAGGTCGGCGACGACGACGCGCGCCCCGCAGTCGGCCATCATCCGGACGGTCTCACCGGTCGCGGAGCGAGGGTTCACGGGGACCGCGACCATCCGGGCGCGCAGCGCACCGAAGTAGGCGGCCACGAACTCGATCCGGTTCGGCAGCGCGATCATCACGCGGTAGCCCGCGACGAGGCCGAGCGCGGACAGGCCGTGGGCGACACGGTCGGCCTCGGCGTCGAGCTCGGCCCACGTCATCCGCCGCCCGGAGGCGGCCTCGACGAGCGCCACGTGGTCGGGGCTCTCCTGTGCCGCCCGCGCGAGCAGGTCGGCGAGGTTGGAGACAGCACTCACGCCGCCGAGTCTGGCACACGGGCGACGGCCGCCGACGGGCGGAATCCCCTGCTGACACGAGATGGCCGCGGTCGGAGCAGGACACTAGGGTGACGTGCGTGAACGCGGCGCAGCCCAGACGACAACCCAGGACCCGAGCCCAGGTCGACCTGCGCCGCCGCTCCGTGCTGGCCGGCGAGGCGTCGGCCGCCGCCGCCGAGGTCGAGTCCGCGTTGGCGACGCCACCGGACCCGACGACCGCGGCGTTCTTCGACGTGGACAACACGATCATGCAGGGCGCCTCGATCTTCCACCTCGCCAAGGGCCTGCACCGGCGCAAGTTCTTCACCACCCGGGAGATCCTCGGAGCCGCCTGGAAGCAGGCGTACTTCCGGGTCGTCGGGGTGGAGGACCCCGAGCACGTCGCCGACGCCCGCGCCTCGGCGCTGGAGTTCATCAAGGGACACCGGGTCGAGGAGCTCGCGGCGCTGGGCGAGGAGATCTTCGAGGAGGCCATGGCGCACCGGATCTGGCCGGGCACCCGCGCGCTGGCCCAGCTCCACCTGGACCAGGGGCAGCGGGTCTGGCTGGTCACCGCCGCGCCGATCGAGATCGCGACGATCATCGCCCAGCGCCTCGGGCTGACCGGAGCCCTCGGCACCGTCTCGGAGCACGTCGACGGCGTCTACACGGGCCGGCTGGTCGGTGACCTGCTGCACGGCCCGGCCAAGGCGGAGGCGATCCGCGCCCTCGCCGACCGGGAGGGCCTGGACCTGTCCCGGTGCTCGGCGTACTCCGACTCCTTCAACGACCTGCCGATGCTCTCGCTCGTCGGCGATCCCTGCGTGATCAACCCCGACCATCGCCTGCGCGACCACGCCCGCGCCAACGGGTGGCGGGTCCGCGACTACCGCACCGGGCGCAAGGCCGCGCGGGCGGGACTCGTCGCCGCGGGCGTCGCCGGCGCGGTCAGCGGGACCATTGCCGCAGGCGTGGCAATCCGTCGCAAGCTGGACTGACCATTCGGCCCAAACCGGGCGATGCGTTTGGGACCATGTGTGACGGGGAACACTCCAAACCGGTGCAACTCCGAGTTACAGACGGGTTCACAAACCCGGGGTCGCACATCTAGCCTGGGACGCTGAGAACGACGGGGAGAACGGCCCACTGGGCTGCACGAGGGAGCACATCGAATGCACACGCGCAGCGCTGACTTCGCACGCGGCTTCGCCGCGCTGCGTCGGGCGCTGGCCGATGTCCTCTACCCCGCTCCCGCACTCGCATGCGCCGGAGCGCCCTCCGTCTCGCCACGTGGCCGGGACACCGTCTCCTGGTTGATGTCGGAGGCGGTGGACTACCACGCACCGGCTCCCGAGGCCGGGCCGCCGGACAACGACTCCAGCCTGGCCTGCTCCTCCGAGGAGGACGAGGCCGAGGCGTCCAGGCTGATCGCGCTCGTCGAGCTCGCCCGCAGCGGCGACTGCGAGGCGTTCGGGATGCTGTACGACCACTACAACGCGTCGGTCTACCGCTTCATCTACTACCGCGTCGGGTCCGTCGCGCTGGCCGAGGACCTCGCCTCCGAGACGTTCTTCCGGGCACTGCGGAGCATGAGCTCCTTCAAGTGGCAGGGCAAGGACTTCGGCGCCTGGTTGATGACCATCGCGCGCAACCTCACCGCGGACCACTACAAGGCGGGTCGCACGCGCCTCGAGTACGCCACCGAGGACATGGGAGCCCACGACTCGGCGACCGAGGGCCCGGAGACCGCGGTGCTCGCCTCGCTCACGAACGAAGCGCTCCTCGAGGCACTCGGCCAGCTGCCGACCGAGCAGCAGGAGTGCCTGATCATGCGCTTCCTCCAAGGTCTCTCGATCGCGGAGACCGCCAAGGTGCTCGGCCGCAGCGACGGCGCGGTGAAACAGCTCCAGCTGCGTGGCGTCCGCAACCTCGCCAAGCTCCTTCCCGAGGGCCTGCGATGAGCGCCCCCGGTCTTTGCGCCGGCTGTCAAGGGTGTGCTGCATCACGCGCCGTAACCTTGACGGCTCATCTGTCGTTAAGCGTCGTGACAGGCAACCGGGACCCCCGTGGCCACCGACACGACCGAAGGACAGGATCACCTCGATGACCTCCGTGTTCCAGGCGCGACGACGCGCCGAGGAGTTCGCCGCCGTCGTGGACGGTCGGGCGGAGAGCCGCCGTGCCGGCAGCGAGGAGATCACGACCCTGCTCGGTCTGGTCAGCGTCCTGCGCGAGCAGGCACCGGTCGAGCCGCGCGCGGAGTTCGCCGCCGACCTGCGCAGCCGGCTGATGCTCGAGGCCGAGACCGCCCTCAGGCCCGAGACCGCGAACCTCCTGCTCCCGCAGCGCGAGCGTGGCCGCCGCGAGCGCCGCCTGGTCGCGGCTGCCTCCGCGTTCGTCCTCGTCGGCGGTACGGCGACCATGGCGGCCGCCGCCCAGAGCTCCCTCCCCGGCGACGCCCTCTACCCGATCAAGCGGGGCATCGAGCAGGCCGAGGCCGGCCTGAACATGAGCGAGCGAGGCAAGGGCGAGGACCTGCTGAGCCAGGCCTCCGACCGGCTCGTCGAGGTCGAGGGCCTCGTCGACACCCGGTCCGTCCAGAGCGAGCCGCGGGTGCCCGAGACGCTCGCGGAGTTCTCCGCCTCGGCCGACGAGGGCGCCGCCCTGCTCTTCGACGCCTTCCGGGAGAGCGGTGACCCCGAGGCCATCGTCGCGGTCCGCAACTTCACCACCGAGGGCATCGCCACGCTCGAGGCGCTCGCCGGCGAGATTCCCGCCGACGCGCAGGACGAGCTGGCCGCGGCCGCCGTGCTCCTCCACCAGATCGACAGCGAGGCGACCTCGCTCTGCGGCAGCTGCGCCGCAGACCTCCCGGTCGTCGAGGTGCCCGGCATCTTCCTCGCCCACGCCGAGGTCGACGAGGCGCTGAGGCGCACCGCGGGCGTGGTGCTCGACAACAACCACCCGGTCGTGGTCCTCAAGGGCGCGGTGCCCACCACGGACGCCACGACCGAGCCGAGCCCCTCGGACGGCGCCACCGACGCTGCAGGCGAGACGCCCGCACCCCCGACGCCGTTCCCCTCCCCGGAGTGGGAGCAGCCGGAGGCGTGGCCGACGCTCCTGCCCGGCCTCGAGGACGGCACCACCACCAAGAACGACGAGCCCAGCGCCACCGAGGAGCTCGCCGAGGGACTCTCCGGCGTCGTCGAGACGCTGCTGCCGGACACCGGCGACCTCACCGACTAAGGCGCGAGCTTCCCGCCGCACCACCTCCTGACGCCTACCCTTCCGGGAAGGCGTCCATCTGCCGTCCCCTCGACGGCCGGAGGGCGGCAGCGGCCCGTCCGCGAGGGGTCAGTGGAAGACGGACCGCCGCTGCATGAGCAGCGAGTACAGCGTCTGCTGGATGGTCTCGCGGACCTGGTCGGTCACGTTGAAGACCAGCATCGGGTCGTCGGCGGCACCGTCGTCGTAGGAGTCCGTGCGGATCGGCTCGCCGAACTCGATCAGCCACTTCGACGGCAGCGGCACCAGACCGAGCAGGCCGAGCGCCGGGAAGAACGGCGTGATCGGGATGTAGGGCACGCCGAGCAGCCGGGCGAGCGACGGGAGGTTGCCCACCAGCGGGTAGATCTCCTCCGCGCCCACGACCGAGCACGGGATGATCGGGACGCCGGTGCGCAGCGCGGCCGAGACGAACCCACCGCGGCCGAAGCGCTGCAGCTTGTAGCGCTCGGAGTACGGCTTGCCGATGCCCTTGAAGCCCTCCGGCCAGACGCCCACGAGCTCGCCGCCGCGCAGCATCCGCTCGGCGTCCTCGCTGCAGGCCAGCGTGGCACCGGCCTTGCGGGCCAGCTCCCCGACGATCGGGAGCCGGAAGACCAGGTCGGCACCGAGCGGGCGCAGGTGCCGGCCGGTGTGGTCGAAGATGCTGACGCCGGTGACCAGGCCGTCGACGGGGATCGTGCCGGAGTGGTTGGAGACGACGAGCGCGCCTCCCTCCTCGGGGATGTTGTCCGCCCCGCGGACCTCCACGCGGAACCACTTGTCCGCGATCGGCCGGATGGCGCTGTAGAAGAAGCGCTCGGTGACCTCGCGGTCGAAGCCGTACTCGTCGACGGTGTAGTCCCCCATCGCACGGCGGCGCAGGAACGCCATGAAGTCCGCGAGGTGCGTCTCCCAGTCGTCGCCGAAGATCTCCTTGGCGGCGAAGGTGAACGCCTGCATCCAGTCGATCGCGGGGATGCCGTCGCCCGGCGCGTGGCCGCGGGCGCTGCCCGACGCGCTCCAGGTGTCCTCGTGGTCCGGGCCGCTGTGCGTCGTACCTGCCTGCTCGGAACCGGAGTCCGACGGCGCACCCTCACCGGTGCCGTCCGCGGAGGCAGGGGGTGCCTCGGCGACGGGCGGCTCGGCAGCCGGGCGAGGACGCTTCGCCGTCGAGCCCTTGCGGGGCTCGGGGATGGCCTCGCCCTCCACCTGGTCGGCGGACAGGTCGACCGGTTGGTCGGCCGGCTGGGCCTTCGTCTTCCTTGGCGGTCGGGCGCTTCGTCGCGGTGGCCGGCTTCGGCTTGGCAGCACCCGCGAGGTTGCGCGCGGAGGCCGAGGGCTTGGCGTTGCCGGTGCCGCGGCCGGGGCGGCCCCGGGTGCCGATCGGGATGATCTCTGCGTCAGCCACGGGTGGCTCCCAACAGCTGCGTGACGAGGTCCTCGAGGGCGTCGACCCGGTCGGTGGACAACGGACCCGGGTCCAGGACGCGGCGGAAGTCGTCGAAGGCGGAGGCGGTGGTGTGGTCGGGCTCGAACCCGAGGACGTGCCGCATCCGGGTGGTGTCGACGCCGCGGCCGTAGGTGAGGTAGGCCATCTGCTCCGGCGAGAAGTCCGCGACCCGGGACTGCCGGACCAGCGAGCCGACCTGGCTGGCGGCGAACGACGGGAGCGGGACCGAGGGCTTGCCGAGCCTGCGGATCGCCTGCGACAGCATCAGCACACCCGTCCCGGCGATGTTGAAGGTGCCGTGCACACCGTCGATCGTGGCGTGCCGGAGCGCACCGAGCAGGTCGTCCTCGTGCAGGAACTGCAGGCGCGCGTCGAACCCGAGAACGGTGGGTACGACGGGCAGCCGGAAGTACTGCGTCATGGGCGAGGACACCGTCGGGCCGACCGTGTTGGCCGCCCGGAGCATGGTGACCTCGATGTCGGGACGCCGGCGAGCGAAGCCCCGGACGTACCCCTCGACCTCCACGACGTCCTTGGCGAACCCGGACCGGGGCATGCGTTTGGGCGCCATGTCCTCGGTGAACATGGCGGGGTCGCGCGGGGACGAGCCGTAGACCGCGGTCGACGAGCGGACCACGAGCCGCTTGAGGCTGGGCGCCTTCTGGCAGGCGGCGAGGAGCTGCATCGTCCCGATGACGTTGAGCTCCTTCATCGTGGTGCGGCCGCCGGCCGTGCCGGGCGTCGCGATGACGCTCATGTGCACGACCGTGTCGACGTCCTCACCCGCGATCACCTTCGCGATCACGGGGTTGCGGATGTCGGCGCGCACGAAGCGCACGTCGCCCATGTCGCCCCGGGGCGGCACCACGTCGACGCCGATCACCCGCTCGACGGCCGGCTCGGCCGCGAGCAGGCGCGCGAAGCGGCCCCCGAGGTCACCAGAGACCCCGGTGACGAGCACGACCCGGCCCATCAGACGTCCACCCGTTGCCCGGCTCCGCCGCTGGGGCTTACTTGCCCTGACGACGACGCTGGATGCGCGTCTTCTTGAGCAGCTTGCGGTGCTTCTTCTTCGCCATTCGCTTACGGCGCTTCTTGATGACAGAACCCACAGGTGGACCTTTCGAGCCTCGAGTCGATCGCGCAGGCGGGTACGCCGCGCGAGCCAAGCGCCAAGCCTATCTGCCGCGTGCACGGCGGCGGAAATCGACCGGACCCTGGACCGGTCGGGCGCACGCCGCCGGGCGCCGGTACGCGACAAATTCGCCCAACTCCCTCAAGTCGCCCGCGTCATGATCCGATGTTCCGGACGTCTCCTCCCTGACAGGGACAAGACATGACATGCGCCCAGCGTGTCCCGTTGACATCTTTCTTCTCAGTTTGCTCACACGCCACACGAAAATGGGCATACTGGGGGACGGATGTCAGCAATGACGACAGTTTTGCTCAAGTGCATGTTTATGACGTAGTTCACGCTGGGGACACTGTTCGACAAGTACAGCAACTCAGTGCTTTCGTGACTGAGGCCGCATCTGCGTAGAAAGCGGGACGGCCCGGACCCACGCTCATGAGGCCTTGGGAGGGGCCTTGATGATGAACACACGAGGCTTCGGCGTCCTGCGCCCCCGATCCACCCGCTCAGCGGCCCGTCGCGCCCTGGTCGCGGCCACCACGTCCGCGCTCGCCCTGGGTCTGTCCGTCAGCACCCTTGCCCCCGCCGCGACCGCGGTGCAGGCGGCAGCCGGGTCCGCCACCGCCACCGCGCCGGACACCTACGAGAAGCGGGTCCAGCGACTGGTCAACAAGCGCCGCGCGAACCACGACCTCCCGCGCCTGCGGATGGCGGCCTGCGCCGACAACGTGGCCGAGGACTGGAGCTACTACCTGGCGGCGAACGACGAGTTCTTCCACCAGTCGATGTCCGACGTGCTCGACCGCTGCGACGCGCGGTACGCCGGCGAGACGCTCGGCCGCGGCGCGATGACCCCCCGGAAGCTCGTCCGGATGTGGATGCAGTCCCCGGGTCACCGCGCGGTGCTGCTGAGCTCCAAGTCCCGCCGGATCGGTGTCGGCGCCACCCCCGACGCCGACGGGCGCTGGGTGGTCGCAGCCAACTTCATCCGCTTCTGAAGTCAGACCTCCACCGCTGCTCAGCGGCCGGCAACCCGAACCCACCACCCCCAACGACGACGGTGGCGGCCCCCACAGGGGACCGCCACCGTCGTCGTCGTTGCGCGCGCTTGGCCTCAGCCGGTCTGGAAGAAGCTCTTGCGCAGGTACTCGTTCACTGCATCCTCGGGGACCCGGAAGGAGCGGCCCACCCGCACGGCCGGCAGCTCGCCGGAGTGCACGAGGCGATACACGGTCATCTTGGAGACGCGCATGACACTCGCCACCTCGGCGACGGTCAGGAACTTCACCTCGGAGATGTCTCCGGAGCTGTTTGTGGCCATCTTGCACCGCACTTTCACAGCACACCACGTCCCCGGCTTCCCCACCGGAGACTGAACGTATGTGCTTACGTGAGAATAGAGCCTAGAGTGACCCGTGGGAAAGGGGTGACTTTTCGGGCTCTTTTTACCAAACCCCTGCGTGTCGTCACGAACTCACCGCGAGAAACCGTGCTAGCTCGGATCACCAGGCGTGGTAGTCCAGACCGTTCAAGGGGAAGGTGGCCTCCCGCGTGGCGTGGATCGCCCGGTCCAGCCAGGTCGACGGGTCGTAGCCCCCGGACCAGTCCCGGTACGCCGGCGCGCGACCGTCCGTGAGCCGGAACGGCGCCATCCGCCCGAGCAGCGTCTGCACGTGGTCTCGCCAGGCCTCGGGGGTGTCCGTGTGCGGGTCGAGCGGCTCCCCGCCGACGATCGCGAGCAGGTGGGTCCAGGCCCGGGGCACGACGTCGACGATCGCGTAGCCCCCTCCCCCGGTGACGATCCACTTGCCGTCGCAGACCTCGTGGGCCAGGTCGTGCAGGGCGAGGTACGCCGCGCGCTGGCCGTCGACCGTGAGCATCAGGTGCGCCAGCGGGTCCTCGATGTGCGAGTCGCAGCCGTGCTGCGTGACGAGCACGTCGGGAGCGAACTCCCGCAGCAGGGGCGGCACCACGGCGTGGAAGGCACGCAGCCAGCCGGCGTCCGCGGTGCCCGGAGGCAGGGCGACGTTGACGGCGCTGCCCGGCGCGTTCGGGCCGCCGGTGTCCTGCGGGAACCCGGTGCCGGGGAACAGCATCTGGCCGGTCTCGTGGAGGCTGATCGTGAGCACCCGTGGGGTCGTCCCAGAAGACCCGCTCCACACCGTCCCCGTGGTGGACGTCCACATCGACGTACGCGACCTTCTGGGCACCGTTCTCGAGCAGCCACTTGATGGCGATCGCGACGTCGTTGTAGATGCAGAACCCGCTGGACCTGCTCGGCATCGCGTGGTGCAGCCCGCCGGTGATGTTCGCGGCGTGGAGAACCTGGCCGGTCCAGACCTGACGGGCGGCCTCCACCGAGGCTCCGACGATGTGCGCCGCCGCGCCGTGCATGCCCTCGAACGTCGGGTTGTCCTCGGAGCCGAGCCCGTGCGCCTCGTCGACCTGGTACGGGTCGCGGCTCATCCGCTGCACGGCCTCGATCAGGTCACCGGTGTGGACCCGGGCGATCAGGTCGTCGTCGGCGACGGGTGCTGCGACCTGGTGCAGGCCCCGTCCGTTCGTGCCCGGGGCGGCCAGCACGCCGAGCTCGTCGGCGAGCCGCATGGTGAGGTCCACGCGCAGCGGTGACATCGGATGGGTCGGGCCGAAGTCGTAGTCGGTGAGCGTCTTGTCGAACACCACGCACGCAGGGCCAGCCATGAATCCACGCTACAACCTGGCCTGTCGCGGCGTGGCCGAGTCCACCGCTCGACCACCAGCCTCCGCACCGAGCGGCGGCAGAGGTCAGAGGCCCTCGGCGAGGGCGCGGGAGCGGTCGCGGGCGGCCTCGAGGGCGACGAGGAAGGCGGCGCGCACCTTGTGCTCCTCGAGCTGGCGGATCGCGGCGGCCGTCGTACCGGCGGGAGAGGTGACCTGCTCCCGCAGCACCGTGGGGTGCTCGCCGGTCTCGCGCAGCAGCTTGGCCGAGCCGACGACGGTCTGTACGACGAGCTCGGAGGCCGTCGCCCGAGGCAGGCCGAGGTGCACGCCGGCCTCGATCATCGACTCGACGACGAAGAAGATGTAGGCCGGCCCGGATCCGGAGATCGCGGTGACGGCGTCCTGCTGCCGCTCGGGGACCCGGATCACCTTGCCGATGGAGTCCATCAGCGCCTCGGCCTCGACGAGGTGCTCCTCGTCGCAGTGGGAGCCGCGCGAGATCGCGGCCATGCCCTCGTCCACGAGGGCGGGGGTGTTGGGCATGACGCGGACGACCGCGACGCCCGCCGGCAGGTGCGACTCGAGGAAGGCCGTGGTGATGCCGGCGGCCAGGGACACCACGAGCTTGCCCGGGCGGACGACCGGCGCGATCTCCTTGAGGAGGTCCTCCATGTCCTGCGGCTTCACGACGAGCGCCACGGTGTCGGCCTTCTCGGCGGCCTCGGCGTTGCCGAGCACGGTCACGCCGTACCGCTCCTCGAGCTCCGCGGCGCGCTCGGGTCGCCTCTCGCCGACGAGCAGCTCGTCGACCTTGCGGCCGGCCCGGATCAGGCCCGACAGCAACGTCTCCCCCATGACACCTGCGCCGATGATGGCGAGCGTGGACACCAGCGTTCCTCCCTTACTTCTTGGAGACCAGGGAACGTAGGAAGAGTCCCAGGTTGGACGGGCGCTCGGCCATACGTCTCATCAGGTAGCCGTACCACTCGGTGCCGTACGGCAGGTAGACCCGGACCTTCTCGCCGGCCTCGGACAGCCGCTGCTGCTCGTCGGGCCGGATGCCGAAGAGCATCTGGAACTCGTAGGACCCCTGCGGGCGTTCGTAGCGGGTGGCGAGTGCGCCGCCGATGTCGACCAGCCGCGGGTCGTGGGTGGCGATCATCGGGTAGCCCTGGCCGCTCATGAGGACCTTCATGCAGCGCACGAAGGACTTGTCGACCTCCGCGCGGTCCTGGAAGGCGACGTTCTCGGGCTCGTTGTAGGCGCCCTTGCAGAGCCGGACCCGCGAGCCCTCGTAGGCGAGGGCCCGGCAGTCGGACTCGGTGCGGTGCAGGTAGGCCTGGAGCACGGCGCCGGTCTCGGGGAAGTCCTTGCGCAGCTCGTGGAGGATGCCCAGGGTCGAGTCCGTGGTGGTGTGGTCCTCGGCGTCGAGGGTGACCGTCGTACCCGCGTTGCGGGCGGCGTGGCAGATCGTGCGGGCGTTCTCGAGCGCGAGCTTCTCGCCCTCACCGGGCAGCGCCTGGCCGATGGCCGACAGCTTGACCGACACCTCGGCGTTGCGGGAGAGGTTGCCCTGGCTCAGCGCGGCGAGCAGGTCGAGGTAGGCGGCGACCGTGTGGTCGGCCTGCTCTCGGTCGAGGGTGTCCTCGCCCAGGAAGTCCAGCGTGACGTGCCGGCCGCTCTCGACCAGCGCCCGCGTGGCCTCGACGGCCGACTCGGTGCTCTCGCCGGGCACGTAGCGGTTCACGATGTTGCTCGAGACGGGCATCGCGGTGACGACGTTCTTCACGGTCGTGCTGCGCGAGAGCATCAGCAACGGCTGCCGTAACACTGGTGGGGACCTCCTGGTGTCGCCCGTCGCGTCGTTGCGAGGCGGGCAGTCCCAGGCTACGCGGTCCGGCGCCGCAAGGTGGCGGCCCCCAGAGCCAGCGCGGCGACCGCGAAACCGGCAACCACGGCGAGGTCTCCCCAGATGCTCGGGTCCACGCCCCCGAGCGCGTCGGACGCGGTCGTCGAGACGGTCGTCATGGCGTCCACGGCGTACGACAGGGGCAGCACGTCGGAGATCGCGCCGAGCACCGCCGGCATCTGGTCGCGCTCGATGAACAGCCCGCACAGCAGGATCTGCGGGATGACGATCGCGGGCATGAACTGCACCGCCTGGAACTCCGTGCGCGCGAACGCGGAGACGAACAGCCCGAGCGCGGTGCCGAGAACGGCGTTCGCGACGGCCACCACGGTCAGCATCCACACCGGCCCGGCGACGTCGAGGCCGAGCGCCCAGACGCACAGGAGCACGGCGACCGCCGACTGCGCCAGGGCGACCAGCCCGAACGCGATGGCGTAACCGATCAGGAAGTCGAGCTTCCCGGTCGGCATGGCCAGCAGCCGTTCGAGGGTCCCCGAGGACCGCTCGCGCAGGGTGGTCACGGAGGTGACGAGGAACATCACGATGAACGGGATGATCGCGAGCAGGGGCGGGCCGAGGCTGTCGAAGCCGAACGCCTTCTCGTCGAACATCCACCACAGCAGGGTCAGGATCAGGGCGGGCAGCACCATCAGCATGACGAGCGTGCGGTGGTCGTGGCGCAGCTGGGTGAGCACCCGACCCGCGACGGCGAAGGTGATCCGGGCGCTCATCGCTTGCCTCCCACGGCGGCCTCGTCGACGAGCGAGAGGAAGGCGTGCTCGATGGTCGTCTCGCCCGTGTGCTCGAGGAGTCCCGTCGGGGTGTCGTCGGCGAGGATCTTGCCGCGCCGCATGAGCAGCAGCCGGTCGCAGCGCTCGGCCTCGTCCATGACGTGGCTCGACACGAGCACGGCGGCGCCGTCGTCGGCGAGGGCGTGGAAGATCTGCCACAGGTCACGGCGGAGCACCGGGTCGAGGCCGACCGTCGGCTCGTCGAGGACCAGCAGCTCGGGGCTGCCGAGGAGGGCCACCGCGAGGGAGACCCGGGAACGCTGGCCGCCGGAGAGCCTGCTGGCCACGCGGGTCCGGTGGTCGTCCAGGGCGACCGCGGTGATGCAGCGGTCGACCTCGGCACCGTCGAGGCCGAGCACGCGGGCGAAGAAGCGGAGGTTCTCCTCGACGGTGAGGTCGTCGTACACGCTCGGCGCCTGGGTGAGGTAGCCGATCCGGTCCCGCAGCGACGGGTCGCCCGCCGGCTTGCCGGCCACGGTCACGGTGCCCGACTCCACGATCTGCACCCCGACCACGGAACGCATCAGGCTGGTCTTGCCGCACCCCGACGGCCCGAGCAGGCCGGTGACCTGGCCGTGCGGCACGGTGAACGTGACCCCGTCGACGGCGCGGACCCCGCCGCGCACGACGTGGAGGTCGCTGACCTCGATCGCCGTGTTATTCATCATGTGTTGAATTCTGCTCCCGCTCTCGAGGCACGGTCAAGAGGTTTCCGGACCAGGGTCGGTGAGGTAGCGCTGCAGGGTCGGGCCGACCCACGCGACGACCTCCTCGCGCGGCATCGAGGCGATCGGCTCGAGCTGCAGCACGTAGCGGGTCATCACCAGCCCGGCCATCTGCGAGGCGACCAGGGCGAACCGACGGTCGCCGTCCTCGATCCCCAGCGCCTGCACGAGGAAGCCGAAGACCAGCCGCTTCATCGCGGTCTCGACGATCGTGCGACCGGGCTCGCCCACGACGCCGGACCGGACGATCGCGAGCAGCCGGAGCCGGGCGTCGGGGTCGTCCCACACGTCGAGGAAGGCCTCGACCAGCCGGGCGCCGACGGTCTCCCGGTCCCCCTCGGCGACGGCGGCCATGATCCGGCGGGGGTCGGTCGGCATCTCCAGTGCTGCGATGAACAGGTCGTCCTTGGTGCCGAAGTAGTGGTGCACGAGCGAAGGGTCGACACCGGCTGCCGCCGCGACCCTCCTGATCGAGGTCCCGCCGTAACCCGCCTCGGCGAACGAGGCCCTCGCCGCGTCGAGGATCTCGCCCCGGGTGTCGGCACCACCGGCCCGCCGGCCGCGACCGGCCCGCGTGCTCACGGCGTGACCTGCTCCCCCGCGGACGCGAAGTTGAGCCGGACGAACGCGAGCGACTCCATCAGGTCGATCTCACGCGCCTCGCGCGACCCGGCACGACGGGTGTTGATCTCGACCACGATGTGGCCACGGAACTCCTGCCCGGCAAGGTGTTCGAGCAGCTCGGCGACGGGCTGGTTCCCGCGGCCGGGGACGAGGTGCTCGTCCTTGGCGGACCCGGTGCCGTCGGTCATGTGGATGTGGCGCAGCCGGTCGCCGAGCGCGCGGGCCATCTCGACCGGACACGACTTGGCGGTCGCCGCGTGCGACAGGTCGATGGTGGTGTTCGCGTAGTCGTGGTCGGCCGGGTTCCAGCCCGGCACGTACACCTGCATCTCGCGACGCGAGGCCCGCCACGGGTACATGTTCTCCACGGCGAACGCGATCCCGGTGCGCTTCTCGAGGTCGGCGATGCCCTCGACGAAGTTGCGGGCGTACTCCCGCTGCCACCGGAACGGCGGGTGTACGACGACCACGTCGGCGCCGACCTCGTGCGCCATCTCGGCACTGCGCTCGAGCTTGCCCCAGGGCTCCGTGCCCCACACGCGCTGGGTGATCAGCAGGCAGGGTGCGTGCACGGCGCAGATCGGGATCTCGTGGTACTCCGAGAGGTGCTTGACCGCCTTGATGTCCTGGCTGACCGAGTCGATGCCGACCATGACCTCGACGGCGTCGTAGCCCAGACGCGCGCCGAGGGCGAACCCGTTGGCGGTGGACTCGGGATAGACCGAGATCGTCGAGAGGGCCACGAGCGGACCGTCCCGGTGGCCCACGGGCCGCACGAGCTCGGTGGACGCAGGCATCGGCTCCTCGGCCGCCGCATCCGACACGTCGCTCACCTCCTCAGGTTATGCAGGCCCCGGTCACCCGAGGATGCTGATCTGGTCGAGACGCTCGAGGATGACGCCCTCGCGCAGCGCCCACGGGCAGATCTCGAGCGCGTCGAGCTCGAAGATGTCCATCACCGCGTCCGCGACGAGCGCGCCCGCGAGCATCTGGTGGGCGCGGTTCGCCGACACGCCGGGCAGCTCGGCGAGCTCGGTGTGCGACATCTTCGACAGCTCGGGCAGCTTCTTCGCCAGCTCGTCGGCCGGCAGCACCCGTCGTACCAGCGGCCCCTCCGCGGACGGCGCGGCGCCGCACACGCGCGCCAGGGACCGGAAGGTCTTGGACGTGGCGACGGCGTGGTCGGGCCTGCCGCCGCGCAGGACCGCTCCGGCCTCACGGGCGATGTCGGCGCGGATCTGCTTGCGCAGCCGGCGCACGACGTCGGGGTCGGGCGGGTCCTGGTGCAGCCACTCTCGGGTGACCCGTCCGGCTCCGAGCGGGAGCGACTGCGCGACGTCGGGAGCCTCGTCGGCCCCGGTGGCGATCTCGAGCGAGCCGCCGCCGATGTCGAAGACGGCGAGCCGCCCCGAGGACCAGCCGAACCAGCGGCGTACGGCGAGGAAGGTCAGCCGTGCCTCGTCCTCACCGGACAGGACGCCGATCTCCACACCGGTCTCGGCCTTGACGTGCTCGAGGACCTCGCTGCTGTTGACCGCGTCGCGGACGGCGGAGGTGGCGAACCCGAGGATCTCCTCGCAGCCCTTGTCCTCCGCCACCACCAGCGCCTCGGACACGAAGTCGGTGAGCGCCTCGACACCCTCCGGGGTGACCGCCCCGCCGTCGAGGTTCTCGGCCAGTCGCAACGGTTCCTTGTAGGAGAAAGCGGGCAGCGGCGCCGCTCCGCCGTGCGCGTCGACGACGAGCAGGTGCCCGGTGTTCGAGCCGATGTCGAGAACTCCAAGTCGCATAGGTCTCCCAGCCTCCCATACAGGACGTAGGGTTGCCCCGTGCCAGAGGTTGATCCCGTCTTTCCCCGCGCCTGGGTCGAGTTCCAGGACCCCGCCGACGAGGGCCAGGTGTTCCGCTGCGACCTGACCTGGCTGACGTCGAACTGGATGTGCATCTTCGGCCAGGGCTGCCAGGGCATCTACGCGAACCGCCCCCTCGACGGGTGCTGCACGCTCGGCGCGCACTTCTCCGACAAGGACGACGAGAAGCGGGTCAAGACGTTCGTGAAGATGCTCGAGCCCGAGCAGTGGCAGTTCCATGCCGAGGGCCGCAAGGGCGGGTGGATCGAGACCGACGACGACGGCGACCGCAAGACCGCTGTCGTGGAGGGCGCCTGCATCTTCCTCAACCGGCCCGGCTTCGCCGGCGGCGAGGGCTGCGCACTGCACGGCCTCGCGCTGCGTCAGGGCAGGCACCCGCTCGAGACCAAGCCCGACGTGTGCTGGCAGCTCCCCATCCGGCGCACCTTCCGTGACGTCGAGCTCCCCGACGGTACGTCGTACACCGAGGTCAGCATCGGGGAGTACGACCGGCGCGGCTGGGGCCCCGGCGGCCACGACCTGGACTGGTACTGCAGCGCCAACACCGAGGCCCATGTGGGCGTGGAGCCGGTCTACCTCTCCAACGGGCCCGAGCTCATCGAGCTGATGGGTCGGAAGGCGTACGACGAGCTCGTGCGCCTGTGCGAGGCCCACCTGGCGTCGCGCTCGGCCCTGGCCATCCACCCCGCCGACCCTCGCTAGCCCCGTGCCCGCGCCACGTCGGCTGACCCGGCTTGCGGAGAAGCAGTCCTCGGACCTCGAGGTGCTGCACGCGCTGCTGGACAGCACCTACCTCGGCCACGTCGCGCACGCCGAGGGCGACGAGGTCTCGGTGACCCCGACCGCCGTCGCCCGCGTCGACGACCTGCTCGTGTGGCACGGCTCGACCGGCTCCCGGTGGATGCGACTGGTGTCCGCCGGCGTCCCGGTCGCCGTCAGCGTGACGTCGCTGGACGGAGTGGTCGTGGCGAGGTCGCGCTTCGAGTCGTCGTTCCACTACCGCAGCGCGGTGGTCCGCGGCCGGCCGGTCGTGCTCGAGGGCGACGCCAAGCTCCGGGCGCTCGACGTGCTCGTCGAGCGGATCGTGCCCGGCCGGGTCGCGGAGACCCGCGACTCCGACGCGCGCGAGCTGGCCGCGACCCTGGTGCTCGCGGTCCCCCTCGACGACTGGGTGCTCAAGGTCTCCGACGGTTGGCCCGAGGACACCGAGGCCGACGTCGCGGGCGACGCCTGGGCGGGCGTGGTGCCCCTCAGCCTCGCTCACGGCGAGCCGGTCCCGGCTCCCGACCTGCGCCCCGGGATCGACGTACCGCCGTCGGTGCGCGACCTGCGCTGACCACTGCCCATGGCGTTCTGTCTCTTCCCACGGCGGGATCACCGTGGGCACGGAAGAGACAGAACGCCGACATCCCCTGGTAAACCGGCCTGCCGGTCACTCCTGCTTGAGGTGGCGGTGGGCGACGTTCTCGGGCATCGGCTCGTAGCGCGCGAACTTGCGGCTGAACGTCGCGGCGCCGTGGGAGAACGACCTCAGGTCGACCGCGTAGCGCACGATCTCCACCTGCGGCACCTCCGCCCGCACCATCGTGCGCCCGTCTCCGGCCTGCTCGCTGCCGAGGACGCGTCCCCGCCGGCCGGACAGGTCGCTCATCACCGCGCCGACCAGGTCGTCGGGCACGATCACGTCGACCTCGTCCACCGGCTCGAGCATCACGACCTTCGTCGCGGCGGCGGCCTCACGCAGGGCCAGCGCACCCGCGGTCTGGAAGGCCATGTCGGAGGAGTCGACGCTGTGGGCCTTGCCGTCGGTGAGGGTCACCCGCAGGTCGACGACGGGGTACCCGTGCGTGACGCCCTTCTCCATCTGCGACCGGACGCCCTTCTCGACGCTCGGGATGAACTGCCGGGGTACGGCGCCGCCCACGACCTTGTCGACGAACTCGAAGCCCGACCCCGCGGGGAGCGGCTCGACCTCGATGTCGCACACGGCGAACTGGCCGTGCCCGCCCGACTGCTTCACGTGGCGACCGTGGCCCTTGGCGAGCCCGGCCAACGTCTCGCGCAGCGGCACCCGGAGGTCCACCTGGTCGACCTGCGCGCCGTAGCGGTTGGCGAGCCGGTCGAGCGCCACGTCGGCGTGCGCCTCGCCCATCGTCCACAGCACGAGCTGGTGGGTCTCGGCGTTGTGCTCGACCCGCAGCGTGGGGTCCTCGGCGGCGAGACGCTGGAGGCCCGTGGAGAGCTTGTCCTCGTCGGCCTTCGCCCTTGCCTCGATGGCGATCGGCAGCAGCGGCTCGGGCATCGACCAGGGCTTCAGCACGAGGGGCTGGTCCTTGTCCGAGAGCGTGTCACCGGTCTCGGCGCGGCTGAGCCGGCCGATGGTGCACAGGTCGCCGGCGATCACGAAGTCGACGGGCCGCTGCTGCTTGCCCAGGGGCACCGAGAGCACGCCGATGCGCTCGTCCTCGTCGTGGTCCTCGTGGCCGGTCTCCTCGCCGAAGAACGAGCTGAAGTGGCCGGACACGTGCACGGTCATGTCCGGGCGGATGGTCCCGGAGAACACCCGCACCAGGCTGACCCGACCGACGTACGGGTCCGTCGTCGTCTTGACCACCTCGGCGACCAGCGGGCCGTCGGGGGTGCAGCCGATGTCGGGGCCGCGCTTGCCCTCGGGGGTGAAGACCTCGGGGCAGGTGTGCTCGGGCGGGGAGGGGAAGCCGGAGACGACCAGGTCGAGCAGCTCGGTCGTGCCGAGACCTGTCGTGGAGCAGACGGGCAGCACAGGAAAGAAAGAACCTCGGGCGACAGCGCGCTCGAGGTCCTTGACGAGGAGGTCCCGGTCGACGGCTTCACCGCCGACGTAACGCTCCATGAGGGTCTCGTCCTCCGACTCCTCGATCACCGCTTCGATGAGCGCCCCCCTCTGCTCCTCGTGCGCGGGATCGTCACCGGTGAGGAGGCCGACCATCTGGTCGTTCTCGTGCAGGAACGCGGGGACCACCTTCTCCCCGAACGCCTCCTGCGCGCTCGCCACGACGGCGGCGTAGTCGGCACGCGCGTGGTCGAGCTTGGTCACCACCACGACGCGGGGCATGTCGACCGAGGCGCACTCGCGCCACACCTCGCGGGTCGGCTCGTCGACGCCCTCGTTGGCGGCCACCACGAACATCGCGCAGTCCGCGGCACGGAGGCCGGCGCGGAGCTCGCCCACGAAGTCGGCGTAGCCGGGTGTGTCGAGCAGGTTGATCTTCACGCCCTCGTGCACCAGCGGGGCCAGGGACAGCCCGACCGACCTCTGCTGCCGGATCTCGGCCTCGTCGTAGTCGCTGACCGTCGAGCCCTCTTCCACACGTCCCATGCGGTTGAGCACGCCACCGGCTGCCAGAAGCGCCTCGACCAGCGTGGTCTTCCCGGACCCGGCTGGTCCCACGAGGACCACGTTGCGGATGGACTCGGGTCGGTCGGTCGTGGGGACCGGGTCGGCGCCGAGCTGGTTCGCAGATGCTTTGCCTGCCACGTCTACCTCCTCGTGCTGGTGCCTCCTCACCTTTCACCCGTCGGCCGCGATGCACAAGGGGTCGAAGGTCAGGTCCGTGACGGGACGAAAGGGACACCGGTCCGCGCCAACCGGACCCCGCTGTCAGGGTGTCGAAGATCAATGGCGAGAATGCTTGACATGCGCCTCGACCACATCTCGTACGCAGCCGGCCCCGACGGACTCAAGAGCACTGCGCGTCGCATCGGCGAGCTGCTCGGCGAGGAGCTCCGCGACGGGGGCATCCACCCGCGCTTCGGCACGCGCAACATGGTGCTGCCGCTGAGCGACGGCACCTACCTCGAAGTCGTCGAGGTGCTGGACCACCCTGCCTCGGACAAGGCCCCGTTCGGCCAGGCCGTGCGTGCCCGGTCCGAGCTCGGCGGCGGCTGGATGGGCTGGGTCGTCTCCTGTGACGACATCTCGATGGTGGAGCAGCGCCTCGGCCGTGAGGCCGTGCCCGGCAACCGGCACCGTCCCGACGGCGTCGAGCTCAAGTGGCGCCAGATCGGCGTGAAGGGCCTGCAGTCCGACCCGCAGCTGCCGTTCTTCGTCCAGTGGGAGCCGGGCGTCGAGCACCCCAGCGCGGGTTCCAGCGGGAACCTGCACCTCGACTGCCTCGAGATCGCCGGTGACCCCGAGCGCGTGCGCGAGTGGCTCGGCGAGACCGCCGACCCGCTCGAGGACGTCAAGGTCGAGTGGGTCGCCCCGCACGGCACCCCCGGCATCGTCGCGGTGCAGTTCCAGACCGCGAACGGCGTCGTCCGCATCTGACCTCCTTGTCGCTGTCCGACGGGGCGATCCGCAGCCCGAACATCTGGGACCACCCCGACGTCTACGAGATCGAGAACCGGGCGGTCGATCCCGACATGAGGATCGAGGCCGCCATGCGGTCGGTCCTCGACTGGTCCGGGCGCGACCTGCTCGACCTCGGCTGCGGCACCGGCTTCCACCTCCCCCGCTGGGCGAGCCTCCGCCCGGTCCGTCGTCGGCGTGGAGCCTCACCCGGACCTGGCAGCGATCGCGCGTCGACGTACCTCCCGGCTCTCCGACGTGCAGGTGCTGCAGGGCGCCGCGCAGCGGATCCCGCTGCCCGACGCGAGCGTCGACGTCGTGCAGGCGCGGTGGGCCTACTTCTTCGGGCCCGGCTGCGAGCCCGGTCTGGCGGAGCTCTCCCGGGTGGTACGACGGGGTGGCGCGGCGTTCGTCATCGACAACGACGCGTCGCGGAGCACCTTCGGGCGGTGGTTCCGCCGCGGCTACCCGAACATCGACGCCGTCGAGGTGGAGCGCTTCTGGTCCACGCGCGGCTGGACCCGTGAGCCGGTCGACATGGAGTGGCGGTTCGAGCGGCGTGAGGACCTCGAGGCCGTGGTGCGGATCGAGTTCACCCGCGAGGTGGCCGACGAGATCATCGCCTCGCACGAGGGGCTGACCGTGGACTACGCGGTCAACCTGTGGTGGCGCCGCTACTGACCGACCGACCCGCGCCGGGCGATGTCTGCGCCGACTGCGCGTCGTGACCGAGCTGTTCTGCGAGATCGTTCCCCACGGCACGGCCGGACAACGATCTTGCAGAACAGCTCGAGTGAGGACGGACTCAGGAGGAGCCGCGCACCGAGAGGGTCGGCACGAGCAGCCGGCCAGGTTCCTCGATCGGCTTGTGGGACAGCAGGTTTCCGAGCAGGCCGACGATCTCCACGGCCACCTGCTCCAGGGGCTGGCGCACCGAGGTGAGCCCCGGGGGCACGCACTGCGCGGCGATGGAGTCGTCGAAACCGACGACCGCGACGTCGCGGCCCACCGCGAGGCCCCGGTCGAGCAGGGCGTGCAGCACCCCCATCGCCACGGTGTCGCTCACGCACACGAACGCCGTGGGCGACTCGTTGTCGAGCAGCGCGTGCGCCGCCCGGCGGCCGAAGTCGATGGTGTCGTCGCCGCGGGCGCTGAGCCGGCTGGTGGAGAGGCCGTGCCGGTGCATCGCGTCGACCCACCCGGTGCGGCGGTCCTCGCCGATGAACGACGTCTTCTGCCAGCCCACCCACGCGATCCGCTGGTGGCCTCGCTCCACGAGGTGGTCGACCGCCAGCATCACGCCGGTGCGCCCGTCGACGTCGACCCAGGGGTGCCGGGCGGCCGGCTCGTCCCACGGACGGCCGAACGCCACGAACGGCGCGCCGCGCTCCTCGAGCCACCCGGCCTGCGGGTTGCCGCGGTAGGTGTCGGTGATGACGAACGCGTCCACCGCGGTCGAGCGCAGCAGGTCGTCGTAGCCGGCGACGGCACGCTCCGCGTCCAGGCCGCCGTCGTCGGACCCCTCACCGGCGTCGACCCCGGACGAGAACAGCAGCACGTGGTAGCCGGCGTCCTTGGAGCTCTCCACGAGCGAGTGGAGGAAGCGGTCCATCGTGGCGTTCGCCGTGCCCTCGACGACCCGGTCGACGCGCAGGCCGACCAGGTGGGAGGAGCGGGTGCGCAGGCTCCGGGCGGCGCGGTTCGGGGAGTACCCCAGCTCGTCGATCGCGCGTCGTACCCGTTCCAGGGTCTCGGGCCGCAGCAGGTGCGGGCTGTTCAGCGCGTTGGAGACCGTCTGCCGCGAGACGCCGGCTTCCTCGGCGACGGTCGCCAGGGTGGGCGGCCCGCTGTGGCGGGTGCCGTTCGTGGAGCCTCGTGACATCGCTTCGCAGATCCCCCGGAGTTGGACAATGGATCGATCCAATCCATTGTCACGCATGATCACCCCGGATTCACGCTCCGTCAACCCGGAGGTCGGCGCCGTCGGCCCGTGGTGGGTCCCGCCGTCGGCGTCGGGTCGTTCCGGCGCCGACCCCGCCTGATCGCGGGCCGCCACGGGTGTCGCCCGGAGTTTGTCGGCGCGGTGGCCTAACGTCCCGGGGCATGAGCAGGACGACAGCAAGACCCCGCCCCTCCTTCCGGTGCAGCGAGTGCGGCTGGGAGACCGCGAAGTGGGTCGGCCGGTGCGGCGAGTGCCAGGCCTGGGGCAGCGTCGCGGAGGCGGGCGCAGCCCAAGGGTCGTACGGCGGCCGGGCCGGTCACCAGGCCGGCCGTGCCGATCGGCCAGGTCCCGGCCGACGAGTCGCGGGCCTCGAGCTGCGGGGTTCCCGAGCTCGACCGCGTCCTCGGCGGCGGCCTCGTCCCCGGGGCCGCCCTCCTGCTCGCGGGAGAGCCGGGCGTGGGCAAGTCGACGCTGCTCCTCGAGGTCGCCGCGCAGCAGGCTCGCGCAGGCGCCCGCACGCTCTACGTCACCGGCGAGGAGTCGGCGTCCCAGGTGCGACTGCGGGCCGACCGGACCAGCTCCCTGCACGACGAGCTGTTCCTCGCCGCCGAGACCGACCTCGGCGCTGTGCTCAGCCACATCGAGCAGGTCCGCCCGAAGCTGCTCGTGGTCGACTCCGTGCAGACGATCAGCGCGGCCGACGTGGACGGGGTCCCCGGCGGGGTCACCCAGGTCAAGGAGGTCGCCGCGGCCCTGATCCGAGTGGCGAAGGCGCACAACATCGCGACGCTCCTGGTCGGCCACGTCACCAAGGACGGCTCCATCGCCGGGCCGCGGGTGCTCGAGCACCTCGTGGACGTGGTCCTGCACTTCGAGGGCGAGCGCAGCTCCCGGCTGCGCATGGTGCGTGCGGTCAAGAACCGGTTCGGCCCGATCGACGAGGTCGGCTGCTTCGACCTCTCCTCGGACGGCATCGTCGCCGTCACCGACCCGACCGGGCTGTTCGTCGCCCGCCACCACGCGGCCGTCCCGGGCACCTGCGTCGCGGTCACCCTCGAGGGCCGGCGGCCGATCCTCGCCGAGGTGCAGGCCCTGGTCACCCCGTCCGCCGCCGAGCGCCCGCGGCGCACCACCTCCGGCCTCGACAGCGCCCGGATCGCGATGACCGTGGCGGTGCTCCAGTCGCGGGCGCGGATCCGCCTCCACCAGCACGACGTGTTCGCCTCGACGATCGGCGGCGCCCGGGTCACCGAGCCGGCCGGCGACCTCGCGGCGGCGATCGCGATCGCGTCCGCCTGGAAGGAGCGGGAGGTCCCCACCGACGTCGTCGCCATCGGGGAGCTCGGCCTGGCCGGCGAGCTGCGCCGGGTCCGCGACCTCCCGCAGCGCATCGCCGAGGCCGCGCGTCTCGGGTTCCGCTCCGCGATCGTGCCCAGCGACGCCGGCGACGCCCGCGGGTCGGTGCGCAACGTGGACGGCATGCAGGTGGTCACGGTCCCCGACCTCGACTCCGCCCTGCGGGTGCTCGATCTTGCCAAGGGCGACGTCACCCCGCTGATCGCGCCGAACCAGACCTCGCCGCAGCGCCCCGCCCTCGGCATCGTCTGAGACATTTCGAGCCGCCGGCGTGTCGCGCATCCCATACACTGGCAGCCGTCAGAGGCATATGAGCATGGGAGCACCTTGGTATCCACCGACCGGTCTGACGACACGCTCCGGCTACGGGCGACCCTCGCGAACATCGCCCCGGGCACGTCCCTACGCGACGGTCTCGAGCGGGTTCTGCGCGGCCGCACCGGTGCGCTGATCGTCCTCGGCAACGACAAGACGGTCGAGTCGATCTCCACCGGCGGGTTCACCCTCGACGTGCCGTTCACCGCCACCGGGCTGCGCGAGCTGGCGAAGATGGACGGCGCGATCATCCTCGACAAGGACGCCACCCGCATCCTTCGCGCCGCGGTGCACCTGATGCCCGACCCCTCCATCTACAGCGAGGAGTCCGGCACGCGGCATCGCACCGCCGACCGCGTCGCCCGGCAGACCGGCTTCCCGGTGATCTCGGTGTCCCAGTCGATGCAGATCATCGCGGTGTACGTCGGCGAGATCCGGTACGTCCTCGAGGACTCCGGCCAGATCCTCTCCCGCGCCAACCAGGCACTCGCCACGCTCGAGCGTTACAAGCTGCGGCTCGACGAGGTCTCCAGCACGCTGTCCGCGCTCGAGATCGAGGACCTCGTCACCGTCCGTGACGTCGCCGTCGTCGCGCAGCGGCTCGAGATGGTCAGCCGGATCGCCCGGGAGATCGAGGACTACGTGCTCGAGCTCGGCAGCGACGGCCGCCTGCTCTCGCTCCAGCTCGACGAGCTCGTCACCGGTGTGGACCAGGAGCGGGAGCTCGTCGTACGCGACTACCTGCCCAACGGCCGCCGGAACCGCAAGCCGGAGGACGTGCTGACCGAGCTCGAAGGACTGAGCGCCTCCGACCTGGTCGACATCGCGAGCGTCGCGCGTGCGCTCGGGCTCGGCGCCGGCGAGCACCTCGACGGAGCGGTGACACCCCGCGGCTACCGCCTGCTGGCGAAGGTCCCGCGCCTCCCGAACACCGTCGTGGACCGGCTGGTGGACCACTTCGGGAGTCTGCAGAAGCTGCTGTCGGCCGGCATCGACGACCTCCAGGCCGTCGACGGTGTCGGCGAGCTGCGTGCCCGCAGCGTGCGCGAGGGGCTGTCCCGCCTTGCGGAGTCGAGCATCCTCGAGCGCTACGTCTGAGCCCTCGGCTCAGTCGTTGCCCTCGCTCGGCTCCGAGTCCGGGCTCGGCTCCTGCGACTCCTCCGGCGAGGGCGAGGGCGAGGGCGTCGGGGTGATCGTGATCGGCGCCGGCGAGCGGAGCTCGAACTGCTCGGTCTCCGGCTCGGAACCCATCGCGGCCGCGCTCACGTGGTAGTACCCGGCCTCGGCCCAGTCGGTCAGCCGTGAGCAGTCGGAGTCCGACCGCCGGCCGGACCACAGGACGTCGACCAGGGTGACCTTGCGGTCGCGCAGGACGACGTCCTCGGTGGGCACCGCGCTCGGGCAGTCCTGCGAGGACCAGATCCGGTCGCTGCCCGAGGTCAGCCTGACCGCGACCGTGTCGGACGACACCTGCCAGGTGCAGGCCGGCGACTGGTGGGTCGAGAGTCGCAGCGTCAGCCGGACGTCCGTGCCCAGGAACGCCTCCTCCTCCAGGGAGGGCAGGACCCGCACGTCGCTGTCCTGGCAGGGACCCGTCGGCATCGCCAGCGGTGTCCGGGTCTTCTTGGGAGGCTTCGTGGGGGACCTCGGTGCGGCGTCGGCGGTGGAGGTCGCGGACGGGGTGGCGTCCCCGGTGGCGACCCCGGCTGCCGGCTGTGCCGCAGGTTCGGGCGAGGCGTCGCCGCCTCCCCCGAACAACCGGGAGAGCCCGAAGACCAGTCCGAACACCAGGCCGAGGAGAAGCAGCCGCCGGAACCAGTACACGCGCGCGGGAAGAGGTCCGCGGGGTCTGGAAACCGACATGGGCTCACCGTAACTTTCCGCCCCGCCCTCACCCGGTAGGCCACACCGGGGAGCGTCCGATCATCCCCTCCGGAATCCGATGACCGGCACGCGAGGGGTGACCCACAGCCGCCGACGTACCGAGCTCTGGCTCGAAGGGGGCGGTTACGATCGCGGCACCATGACCGACCTCCACGAACGCGTGCTCAGCTGGTACGACGAGCACGCCCGCGACCTGCCCTGGCGGGCCGACGACGCGACGCCGTGGGGCGTGATGGTCAGCGAGTTCATGCTCCAGCAGACCCCGGTGAGCCGGGTGCTCCCGGTGTACGAGCAGTGGATGACCACCTGGCCCACCCCGGGCGACCTCGCGGCCGCGGCGACCGGCGACGCGGTGCGCGCGTGGGGGCGTCTCGGGTACCCACGACGAGCCCTTCGCCTCCACGCGGCGGCCACCGCGATCGTCGCGGAGCACGCCGGCGAGGTCCCGTCCTCGCACGCGGCGCTCCGCGCGCTGCCGGGGGTCGGCGACTACACCGCCGCGGCGATCGCGTCCTTCGCGTTCGGCCAGCGGCACGTCGTCCTCGACACGAACGTCCGGCGCGTCCTCGGCCGGGTGGTCCGCGGGGAGGAGCTCCCGCCCCTGTCGGTCACGCGGGCCGAGCGGGACGTGGCGGCGGACCTGCTCCCCGGGGACGACGCGACGGCTGCGGCGTGGGCGGTCGGCGTGATGGAGCTCGGCGCGCTGGTGTGCACCGCGACCAGCCCGCGCTGCGGCGCCTGCCCGGTCGAGGACCTGTGCACCTGGGTCCGGTCCGGGCGTCCGCCGTACGACGGGCCTCCGCGCCGGGGACAGACCTACGCCGGCACGGACCGGCAGTGTCGCGGGCGGCTGCTCGGGGTGCTCCGCGACGCCCACGGGCCGGTGCACCGCTCCCGGCTCGACGCGGTGTGGGCCGACGAGGTGCAGCGCGCCCGCTGCCTCGCGTCGCTGCTCGAGGACGGCCTGGTCGCCGCGACCTCGGACGACACCTACGCCCTCCCCTGAACCGGGCTAGGCCACTGCCGAACCGGCCCGGGCAGCGCCTGTCGTCGCTAGGCTCCGTGGATGATCGGCGCCTTCCTGCTGCTCCTGCTCGCGATCGCCACGGAGGTCGCGGCCACCGCGTCGCTCCCGCGCGCCGAAGGGTTCCGCAACCCGCTCTGGACGAGCGTGGTGCTCGTCGGTTACGCCCTGTCGATCTGGCTGCTCGCCCTCGTGGTGCGGACGATGCCGGTGTCGGTCGCCTACGCCATCTGGTCCGGCATCGGCACGGCCGCGATCGCGGTGATCGGCGTGATGTACCTCGGTGAGCGGCTCGACCTGGTCAAGGCCGCCGCGATCGTGATGATCGTCGTCGGGGTCGTGGTGCTGAACCTGCACCACACGTCCTGAGACCTACAGGGTCTCGTCCAGACCGGTGGCCTCGGCGACGTCGCTCGTCGGCTTCCGCAGCCGCGTCGACCTCGGCGGTCTCCCCCGGAAGCACCGCGTCGATCCGCTCGGCCAACGCCGCCTCGTCGGAGCCGAGTCCGGACCGGATGCTCCTCACGAGCTCGACGACGGCGTTCGGGTCGTCCTGCGCCAGGAAGGGCGCCTTCGGCCCCCGCACGAGGTGGCCGAACAGCGATTCGACCAGCCGCACCTCCTCGGCCGGGAACGGCACCGGCTTCCGGTCGTGGAGCGCCGGGTCTGGCGTGACCAGGAACCCGAGGTCCTCGAGCAGGTCGACCGGGTCCTCGACGAGCCGCTTGTAGATCCGGCGGAGGTACTCCTGCCGCTCGGCATGACCGAGCCCCGGGTTGCGCTGCAGCGCGGCGATGGCCCCACGCAGGAGGGTCTTGGGCGCCCGGAAGCCGGCTCCGTGGCCGCCGCTGAGATGGGCGTCCCACTTCCGGACGAACTCCTCGCCGGAGTACGACTCGTAGTGCAGCAGCCTCAGGTGGTCGGCGGCGAAGTGCTCCCGGCTCTCCCCGGTCCGCGTCCTCACCCGGTGCACGCCCACGGTCAGCTCGAGCGAGGGCCGCACGCCGAGCTTGCCCTGGAGGTGGCCGCGGAAGTACTTCGCGTTCGACGGTACGTCGATCGCTCCGAGTGCCGCGAGGAGGGAGAGGTCGGGGACGTCGAGGAGCCGCTTGAACCGGTCGACCTCGCCGTCCCAGTGCTCCTTGCTGATCGCCTCGAGCGGCTCGAGGCTGATGCACCGCACGTCGTCGGGGATCTCCGCGAGCCGGTCGCGGTCGAGGTCGAGGCACTCGTCGCTGTCGAGGTGGACGAGCCACTCGACGGCCGGGACGAAGGCCAGGAGCGTGTTCACGACGTCGGCGTTGACGACCTGGCGGACGTTGAGGTTGGCCGGCACCGCGCCGTGCCAGTAGCCGTCGTCGGTCAGCACCGCGGTCACATGGGGGTGCTCGTGCAGCGCGTCGAGCAGGCCGTCGTCGTCCTGCTCGAGCATGACGAACATGTGGTCCGCCCCCGAGGCGAGGTTGCGTTCGACGTACCGGAGGACGCCGGCGCGGCCGTCCTTGACCGTGCTGACGGTGCAGAGCATGCGGTGATCTCCTCCGGAGACGCCGATGGCGGCACCGGAGGGGTCCGGTGCCGCCATCGTCTTGGTCAGCGAATCAGTCCGAGTCGCCGCTGGCCGCGGCCTCGATCGGCGGGAGGTCGGGCAGCTCGGTCTTGCGCTCACCCTTGAAGGTGAACGTGGCCGTCGCGATGTCCTCGCCGCCCTCGACGTCGACCAGCACGATCTGGCCGGGGCCGACCTCGCCGTACAGCATCTTCTCGGCCATGACGTCCTCGATCTCGCGCTGGACCGTGCGGCGCAGCGGACGGGCGCCGAGCACCGGGTCGAACCCGCGCTTGGCGAGCAGGTCCTTCGCCGCCTGGGTCAGCTCGATCGACATGTCGCGGTCCTTCAGGCGCAGCTCGACGGCGGCGATCATGTTGTCGACCATCGACACGATCTGCTCCTGCGACAGCGGCGGGAACACGATGATCTCGTCGACACGGTTGAGGAACTCCGGGCGGAAGTGCTGCTTGAGCTCCTCCGACACCTTCGCCTTCATCCGCGAGTAGGACCCCTCGACGTCGCCGGCCTGCTGGAAGCCGAGGTTCACGCCCTTGGCGATGTCCCGCGTACCGAGGTTCGTGGTCATGATGATCACGGTGTTCTTGAAGTCCACGACCCGGCCCTGGGAGTCGGTCAGGCGACCCTCCTCCAGGATCTGCAGCAACGAGTTGAAGATGTCCGGGTGGGCCTTCTCGACCTCGTCGAAGAGCACGACCGAGAACGGCTTGCGGCGCACCTTCTCGGTGAGCTGGCCGCCCTCTTCGTAGCCGACGTAGCCGGGAGGCGAGCCGAAGAGACGCGAGACGGTGTGCTTCTCGCTGAACTCCGACATGTCGAGCTGGATCAGCGCGTCCTCGTCGCCGAAGAGGAACTCGGCGAGCGTCTTGGACAGCCACGTCTTACCGACACCGGACGGGCCGGCGAAGATGAACGAGCCGCCGGGACGCTTCGGGTCCTTCAGGCCTGCACGGGTACGACGGATCGCCCGGGAGAGCGCCTTGACGGCCTCCTCCTGGCCGATCACGCGCTTGTGGAGCTCGTCCTCCATCTTGAGCAGACGGGTGGACTCCTCCTCCGACAGCTTCACGATCGGGATGCCGGTGGCCACGGCGAGCACCTCGGCGATGAGCTCCTCGTCGACCTCGGCCACGACGTCCATGTCGCCGGCCTTCCACTGCTTCTCGCGCTCGCTCTTGGCGAGGATCAGCTTCTTCTCCTCGTCACGCAGCGACGCGGCAGCCTCGAAGTCCTGGCTGTCGATCGCGCCCTCCTTGCGGCGGCGCACGTCGGCGATCTTCTCGTCGAACTCGCGCAGGTCCGGCGGAGCGGTCATCCGGCGGATGCGGAGCCGGGAGCCGGCCTCGTCGATGAGGTCGATCGCCTTGTCGGGCAGGAACCGGTCGGAGACGTACCGGTCGGCGAGGGTCGCGGCGGCGACCAGGGCCTCGTCGGTGATCGTCACCCGGTGGTGCGCCTCGTAGCGGTCACGCAGACCCTTGAGGATCTCGATCGTGTGCGCGATCGAGGGCTCCTGGACCTGGATCGGCTGGAAGCGGCGCTCGAGCGCGGCGTCCTTCTCGAGGTGCTTGCGGTACTCGTCGAGGGTGGTCGCACCGATCGTCTGCAGCTCACCACGGGCGAGCATCGGCTTGAGGATCGACGCGGCGTCGATCGCGCCCTCGGCGGCACCGGCACCGACGAGCGTGTGCAGCTCGTCGATGAACAAGATGATGTCGCCGCGGGTCTTGATCTCCTTGAGCACCTTCTTCAGGCGCTCCTCGAAGTCACCGCGGTAGCGGGAGCCGGCGACCAGGGAGCCCAGGTCGAGGCTGTAGATCTGCTTGTCCTTGAGCGTCTCGGGCACGTCGCCGCGCACGATCGCCTGGGCGAGTCCCTCGACGCAGGCGGTCTTGCCGACGCCGGGCTCACCGATCAGGACGGGGTTGTTCTTGGTGCGGCGCGAGAGCACCTGCATCACGCGCTCGATCTCCTTCTCGCGCCCGATGACCGGGTCGAGCTTTCCTTCGCGCGCGGCCTGCGTGTAGTTGCGGCCGAACTGGTCGAGGACCAGCGAGCTCGACGGCGCTCCCTCGGGCGCGGTGCCGGCCGTGGCCGTCTCCTTGCCCTGGAAGCCCGACAGCAGCTGGATGACCTGCTGGCGGACCCGGTTGAGGTCGGCGCCGAGCTTCACCAGCACCTGGGCCGCGACACCCTCGCCCTCACGGATGAGGCCGAGCAGGATGTGCTCGGTGCCGATGTAGTTGTGGCCGAGCTGCAGCGCCTCGCGCAGGGACAGCTCGAGCACCTTCTTGGCCCGCGGGGTGAAGGGGATGTGTCCGCTCGGGGCCTGCTGGCCCTGGCCGATGATCTCCTCGACCTGCGCGCGCACGGCCTCCAGCGAGATGCCGAGGCTCTCGAGCGCCTTCGCGGCTACGCCTTCGCCCTCGTGGATAAGACCCAGGAGGATGTGCTCGGTGCCGATGTAGTTGTGGCTGAGCATCCGGGCCTCTTCCTGGGCCAGGACGACCACCCGACGGGCTCGGTCTGTAAACCGCTCGAACATAGTCTTCTCATCGCTCCTTGCATGCTCACCGCCGACGCTGAGACGGGGCTTCTTCCGTGCACACTAGCGCGCACGGCGGAAGGATGTCTGGGCCCCGACCACTGGCTCCCGACCGGCTGTCTGACCGGCCACCTGTCGGCTCTGACAAGGACAACTCCCCATTCAGCGTATGTGTTCCCCGCTGGGGCTTGTCCACTCTTCGCTGAGAGCGAACGAGCCGCCCGCCCACCCCGGCGGGGCGGTCGGGCGGCTCGTCTATACCTTTGCCGGCTCGCCGCTCAGTGCGCGGCGGCGTAGGCCTCGCGAACCTCGGCGGAGACCCGGCCCCGCTCGGGGACGTCCCAGCCGTTCTCACGCGCCCACGCCCGGATGTCGGACGCGCTCGGCCCGGCAGCGCCGCCGGCGGCCACCCGCTGACCACGGCGCCCCCGGCCGGAGCCCTTGCGGCCGGCGACCCGGCGGCCCGCTTCGACGTACCGCGAAAGCGCGTTGCGGAGAGCCTCGGCGTTCTTCTCGTTGAGGTCGATCTCGTAGTCGACACCGTCGAGGCCGAATGTGACCGTCTCCGCCGCGTCGTCGCCGTCGATATCGTCGACCAGGATCACGTTTACTCGCTGTGCCATTTCCTTCGGCCCTTCAGTGGCATCCCCGTCATGGACTTGGTGAGCGGCGCACCTGAAGCGCGTTCGCCGGAATCAAGATAACCCCACCGGAACGTCGTTATCGAATTAACCGCCATTTGAACGTGGTAATGATCACGCCGATCCCCTGGCGTCTCGATATTCGCCGACTTAATGCGGGTTGCCTAATACAAGCAGTTTCTGCCGGGGCGGTGTCAGGCGTGCCCTCCGGGAGTCCTCACGCGATCGGGTTCGGCTCCGGGACGTCGCCGGCGCCCGAATCGCGCATTTGTCCTGTTCGGGCGAGGTATTTCGCAAACCGCTCGCTCGAACAGCGCAATTGCGCGGTGCGGCGCGCGAGCACACGTGCGCTCACCTCACCGCCCCGGTGCGGGCGTGCGCGCGGCGGACAGGCGCACGCGCCGCGAGGGCGCGGGGCACTGCACGGGCACGGGGCACGGGGCACGGGGCACGGGGCACGGGGCACGGGGCACGGGGCGACTCTCACCCCGCTGTTGCGGCGAGGCGCGGCCCGGCGGTGCAGAACAAGAATGGGTGGTGCCTCACACGCAGAAAGGCGCGCGGTCCGCCTCTAATTGCCACAATCCGGTTTTGTCGCAATGCATTCGAAGGCGCTGACCGACCAAGGCGTGTCACCGGATAAAGGGACGCTCGCCGAATGGCGGTCCACCACGAGTCTTTTGGCGACCTGCCAAGCGCAAAACGACCTGACCGCTCCGGCGAGCGGTATGCCGACCCGCTCGACCCGCCCCTTTAGCCGGCACGCCTGACGCGATGCCACTTCCGGCATGCCTGAGGCGATACAGCTTCACGGGCGCTCGCGCCGCACATCCTCTCCACAGAGACCGTTTTCGATCGCCTGTGCGTTACAGACACCGTTTTCGACCGTGTGTGCGTTACAGCGGCGCCCGCATACTGGACACCCGCCGTACGGCGGACGGAGTTATTCGGGCCGGGGAAGCGGGACGGGGTTATTCGGGCCGGAGAAGCGGGAAGAGGATCGTCTCGCGAATACCGACACCGGTCAGCAGCATGACGAGCCGGTCGACGCCCATTCCCATTCCGCCCGCCGGCGGCATGCCGAACTCCATCGCCTTGAGGAACGCCTCGTCGAGCTCCATCGCCTCGGGGTCCCCCTGGGCGGCGAGCAGCGACTGCTCGACGAGCCGCTCGCGCTGGATGACGGGGTCGTTGAGCTCGGAGTAGGCCGGAGCCAGCTCGACGCCGTTGATGATCAGGTCCCACGCCTCGACCAGACCGGGCTCGGAGCGGTGCGGCTTGGCCAGGGGACGGACCGCCTCGGGGTAGTCCCGGACGAACGTCGGCTGGATGAGGGTGTGCTCGACGAGCTTCTCGTAGAGCTCGAGGGCGATCTCACCGGCGTTCCAGTGCGGCTGGAGGTCGACGTACCGCTCCGCGGCGTACTTCTTCAGCGTCTCGGCCGGCGTCCGGGCGTCGACCTCCTCCTCGAGCGCCTCCGAGATCAGCTCGAACAGCGTCGCGTGCCGCCACGGCTTCTCGAGGTCGATCTCGGACCCGTCGCGGGCGGTGATCACGGTGCGGTCGACGGCCCTGGCGGACTCGATCACGAGCCGCCGGGTCAGGTCGGCCATCGTGTTGTAGTCGCCGTAGGCCTGGTACGCCTCGAGCATCGAGAACTCCGCCGCGTGGGTGGAGTCGAGGCCCTCGTTGCGGAAGGTCCGGCCGATCTCGTAGACCCGGTCGACGCCGCCGATCATCGCCTTCTTGAGGTCGAGCTCGAGCGCGATGCGCAGCAGCATCGGCTGGTCGAAGGCGTTGAGGTGGGTGCGGAACGGCCGGGCAGCCGCCCCGCCGTTGGTGAGCTGGAGGACCGGCGTCTCGACCTCGACGAAGTCCTCGCCGTCCAGGACGGAGCGCAGCGTCTTCAGGACGGTTGCCTTGGTGCGCACGATCGAGCGCGACTCGGGGTTGACGATCATGTCGACGTAGCGCAGCCGGACGCGGGCCTCGTCGGACAGCGGCTTGTGCTCGTTGGGCAGCGGGCGCAGCGCCTTGGCGACCATCTGCCACGACTTCGCCTGCACCGACAGCTCACCGCGGCGGCTGGTGACGACCTCGCCGTGCACCGCGACCAGGTCGCCGATGTCCACGAGGTGCTTGAACTCGTCGAGGCTCTCCTGGCCCACGTCGGCGAGCGAGAGCATCACCTGCAGCTCGCTGCCGTCACCCTCGCGGAGCCGGACGAAGCAGAGCTTGCCGGTGTTGCGGAGGAAGATCGCACGCCCCACGACGGCCACGGTCTCGCCGGTGTGCGTGTCGGGCTCGAGCCCGGCGTCGGCGTACTTGTCGCGGATCTCCTTGAGCGTGTGGGTCCGCTCGACGGTCAACGGGTACGCCGCGCGGCCGGACTCGAGCAGACGCTCCCGCTTCTCGCGCCGCACCATCATCTGCTCGGGGAGGGACTCCTCCTCGGCGGCCGGGGCGGGGGATGTCTGGTCGGTCATGGGAGCCAAGCCTAGGCGGTGGGGGTCGGCCCCATCACGGGCGGTTGCGGTGGAAGACGAGCTCGAGGCCCAGCAAGGTGAGCCAGGGCTGGTGGTCGGTGACCGTGGCGCACTCGTCGACGACGATCGGGGCGAGGCCGCCGGTGGCGATGACGTTCGCCGTGTCGGTCCTCAGCTCGGCCATCATCCGGGTGACGATCCCGTCGACCTGGCTGGCGAACCCGTAGAGGATCCCCGACTGCAGCGCCTCGACGGTGTTCTTCGCGATCACGTGGCGCGGCCGGAGCATCTCCACCTTGCGCAGCTGCGCGCCGCGCCGGCCGAGCGCCTCGAGGGAGATCTCGATGCCCGGGGAGATCGCGCCGCCGATGTACTCCCCCTTCGCGCTGACCACGTCGAAGGTGGTCGCGGTGCCGAAGTCCACGACGATGGACGGTCCGTCGTACAGGTGCGCCGCGGCGAGCGCGTTGATGATCCGGTCCGAGCCGACCTCGCGCGGGTTGTCCATGAGCACGGGTACGCCGGTCTTCACACCCGGCTCCACGACGACGTGCGGGATGTCGGCGTAGTAGTCACGCAGCATGTCGCGCCACTCGTGCAGCACCGCGGGCACGGTGGAGCAGACCGCGACGCCGGAGGGATGCAGCTCGGTGTCGGCCACGAGGCTGCGGATCAGCACCGCCCACTCGTCGGCGGTCCGGTGCTCCAGGGTCGCCACCCGCCAGTGGGCGACCACGTCGCCGTCGGCGAGGAGGCCGACCGTGGTGTGGCTGTTGCCGATGTCGGCGCACAGCAGCGGTGCGGTCACGACGAGGGCCTGAGGTCCATCGCGATGTCGAGCACCTTCGCGGAGTGGGTCAGCGCGCCGACCGCGAGGTAGTCCACCCCGGTGTCCGCCACGGAGCGCGCGACCTCCAGCGAGAGGCCGCCGGACGCCTCCAGGCGGGCCCGGCCGTTGTTGATCGCGACCGCCTCGCGCATCGTCTCGACGTCCATGTTGTCGAGCAGGACCTGGTCGCACCCGGCGGCGAGCAGGTCGCTGAGCTGCTCGAGCGTGGTGACCTCGACCTGCACCGGGACCTCCGGGAAGTGGTGGCGCACCGCCTCGTAGGCCTCGACCACTCCCCCGGCCGCGAGCACGTGGTTGTCCTTGACCAGCGCCTGGTCGGACAGGGTCGCGCGGTGGTTGACCCCGCCGCCGCAGCGCACGGCGTACTTCTCCAGGGCGCGCAGGTGCGGAGTGGTCTTCCGGGTGTCGCGGACCTTCGCGTCCGTGCCCGACAGGGCGTCCACCCAGGTCCGGGTGGTGGTCGCGACGCCGGAGAGGTGGCACAGGTAGTTCAGCGCGGTGCGCTCGGCGGTGAGCAGGTGGCGCACCGGGCCGCGCACGCTCATCACCACGTCGCCGCGGGAGACCTGGTCCCCGTCCTTGGCGGTCCGCGAGATGTCGACGTGGCCGCCGCCGACGAAGCGCAGCACCAGCTCGGCGACCGCCGTGCCGGCGAGGACACCGTCGGCGCGGGCGACGAAGTCGGCCCAGGCGGTCGCGTCGGCGGGGATGGTCGCCTCGGTGGTGACGTCGGGGCCCGGCAGGTCCTCGTCCACCGCGTCCACCACTGCGTCGTACACCTGGCGCGGGTCGAGCCCGGCGTCGGCGAGCTCGGTGACCAGCGCGGTCGGCAGGTCGGCGAACGGGGTGCGGACGATGCTCACAGCGGTTCTCCTGTCGTGGCGGGTGCGAGGCCGGGGACGTACTCCACCCGGAGCCTGCCCCCGTGCTCCATGCGTACGTCGACGTGCCCGGCCCAGTCGGCGTCGTCGGTGGCGGGGAAGTCCTCGCGCCAGTGCGACCCGCGGGTCTCCGTGCGGAGCCTGGCCGCCTCGACGACGCAGGAGGCGATCGTGAGCAGGTTCGTGGCCCGCCACGACGAGGTGCTCGGCCCGGAGCCGGGCAGGTCGCTCGTCGTACCGGCGATCTCCGCCAGCAGCCGTGCGCCCTCCGCGAGGCCGGCGTCGGAGCGCAGCACGCCCGCGTGCTCGGTCATCACGTGCTGGACCTCGCCGGCGGCGACGGCGGGCACCAGCCCCGGCGTACGACGGTCAGCGGCAGGCGCCTGCGCCGGCGGCATGTCCTTGGCGAGGGCGGCGGCGATGCGCCGGGAGAAGACCAGCCCCTCGAGCAGGGAGTTCGAGGCGAGACGGTTCGCGCCGTGGACCCCGGAGCAGGCGACCTCGCCGCAGGCGTAGAGCCCCCGCACCGAGGACCGGCCGTCGAGGTCGGTGGCCACGCCTCCGGACGCGTAGTGGCACGCGGGCGCGACCGGGATCAGGTCGGTGACCGGGTCGATGCCGTGGGCGCGGCAGGACGCCAGGATCGTGGGGAACCGCCGCTCCCACTTCTCGGCCCCGAAGTGCCGTGCGTCGAGCCAGACGTGCTCGACGCCGGTCTCCCGCATCCGGCGCATGATCGCCTTGGCCACGACGTCGCGCGGGGCCAGGTCGGCCAGCGGGTGCACGCCCTCCATCACCCGCGCGCCGGCGTCGTCGACGAGGAAGGCGCCCTCGCCGCGGACGGCCTCCGAGATCAGCGGCTGCTGGCCCAGGGAGTGCTCGCCGAGCCACATCACGGTCGGGTGGAACTGCACGAACTCCAGGTCCCGCAGCACCGCCCCGGCCCGGAGCGCGAGGGCCATCCCGTCGCCGGTCGCGACCGGCGGGTTGGTCGTGGAGGAGAAGACCTGCCCGAAGCCGCCGCTGGCCAGGACCACCGCGCGGCAGTGGACGGCGCCGACGCCGCTCTCCTCGCCCTCGCCCATCACGTGCAGGGTCACGCCGGCCACCGCACCGTCCTCGGCGAGCAGCAGGTCGAGGGCGAGCGCGTGCTCGATGACCGTGATCTCGGGGTCGGCCGCCGCCGCGGCGACGAGCGCGCGCTGGATCTCGGCGCCCGTGGCGTCGCCTCCGGCGTGGGCGATCCGGTCGCGCAGGTGCCCGCCCTCACGGGTCAGCGAGAGCTCCCCGGAGGCGGTCTGGTCGAACACCGTGCCGAGCGCGATCAGCTCGTGCACCGCGTCGGGGCCCTCGGTGACCAGGACCCGCACCGCGGACTCGTCGCAGAGGCCGGCGCCCGCGACGAGGGTGTCCTGGAGGTGCTCCTCGGGGGTGTCGCCGGGGCCGAGCGCCGCGGCGATGCCGCCCTGGGCCCAGGTGGTGGAGCCGGCGGACAGGAGGTCCTTGGTGACGACGAGGACGCGCACGCCGGGCGAGGACGCGCGGACCCGCAGGGCAGCGGTCAGCCCGGCGATCCCGGAGCCCACGACCACGACGTCGGCGTGCTCGGTCCAGCCGGCGGGCGGCGCCTCGAGGCGCTCGGGCAGGGTGACCACGGGCGCGACGCTACCGCTGCCCGGCTCAGTTCGTGCCGGCGTAGGTCAGATCGCCTCTCAGCAGGCCGGTGCCGGGCAGCGCCTCGGCCGGGTCGTCGCCGGTCCCGACCACCTTGTTGTCGGCGTCGACGAAGACCACGCGCGGCTTGTACTCGCGGGCCTCGGCGGTCTCCATCTGGCCGTAGGCGATCAGGATGACCAGGTCGCCGGGCTGCACCAGGCGGGCCGCGGCACCGTTGATGCCGATCACGCCCGAGCCGCGCTCGCCGGCGATCGTGTAGGTCTCCAGGCGGGCGCCGTTGGTGATGTCGACGATGTGCACCAGCTCGCCGGGCAGCAGGTCGGCCGCGTCGAGCAGGTCCTCGTCGACGGTGACCGAGCCGACGTAGTGCAGGTCCGCCTGCGTCACGGTGGCGCGGTGGATCTTGCTCTTCATCATCGTGCGCAGCATCAGCATCTCCCTGCCGGTGCGCCCAGGGTCAGGGCGGTGTTGTCGATCAGTCGGGTGGTGCCGACGCGGGCGGCGACGAGGAGCCGGGCCTCGCCGGTGTCGGGGGCGTCGCCCAGGTCGGGTGCGGTGAGCTCGAGGTAGTCGACGTCCACGCCCTCGGCGTCGGGCTTGCGGAGCTCGGCGTGGGCGGCGGCCAGGACGGCGTCGCCGCCGTCGGGCGCGGCGTCACGGCCCGCGGCGAGCGCCCGGGACAGGGCGAGCGCGGCGAGACGGTCCGCGTCGGACAGGTACCGGTTGCGGGAGGACAGCGCGAGTCCGTCGTACTCCCGGACCGTCTCGACCCCGACCACCTCGACACCCATGCAGAGGTCGGCGACCATCCGCTTGATGAGCACGAGCTGCTGGTAGTCCTTCTGGCCGAAGAACGCGAGGTCGGGCGAGACGAGGCCGAACAGCTTCGCGACGACGGTCAGCACGCCCCGGAAGTGGGTGGGGCGCGAGCGGCCCTCGAGGACGGTCGCGACCGGGCCGGGGTCGAGGGTGACCTGCGGCTCGCCGCCGGGGTACACCTCCTCCACCGAGGGCGCGAACACCACGTCCACCCCCTGCGCGCCGCAGACCTCGAGGTCCGCGTCGAAGGTCCGGGGGTAGCGGTCGAGGTCCTCGCCCGGCGCGAACTGCATCGGGTTCACGAAGACCGACACCACGACCGCGTCGTCGTCGGAGACGCGGGAGCGGGCCGCGCGCATCAGCGAGGCGTGTCCCTCGTGCAGCGCGCCCATGGTCGGGACCAGGGCCACCCGGCCACCGCGTGCCCGGACCTCGGCGAGCGCGGCGGCGAGCTCGGCCCGGGTGCCGACGACGAGCGGACGGCGTACGGCGGACACTGTCGGCGCGCTCATGCGGTGGTCTCACGCTGCTGCGCCAGGGCGTCCGCCAGGACCTGCTCGATCCGGGCCGCCCGGATCGGCAGCAGCCGGCCGTCGAGGACGGCGCGCTCGGCGGTGGCGCGGGCCATCGCGACGTAGGAGTCAATCGTCGAGGGGGCGCTCTCGGCGATGTCGTGGAGGTGCGCCCGGACGGTGTTCACGTCGCCGCGGACGATCGGGCCGGTCAGCGCGGCGTCGCCGTAGGACAGCGCGTTGTCGAGCGCCGCGTTGAGCAGCGGGCGCAGGGTCGCGGCCGGGTCCTCGGCGCCGGACTCGCGCAGGAGGTCCATCGCCTGGGCGACCAGCGTGACGAGGTGGTTCGCGCCGTGGGCGAGGCCCGCGTGGTACAGCGTGCGCTTGTCCTCGGGCACCCAGACCGGGCTGCCCCCGAGGTCGGCGACGAGCCGCTCGGCGAGGGCCCGGGTGTCGGGGTTCTCGGTCACGCCGAACACGCAGCCCTGCAGGCGGGCGAGGTCGACGTGGGTGCCGGTGAACGTCATCGCCGGGTGCATCGCGAGCACGTGCGCGCCCCGGGCCGCGGCGGGCGCGAGGGCGGCGAGGCCGTGCTTGCCGGAGGTGTGTACGACGTACTGGCCGGACCGGATGGCGCCCGCGGCGCTGAGCATGTTCGCGACGTTCTCGAGCATGTCGTCGGGGACGGTCAGCAGCAGCAGGTCGCAGGCCCGCGCGACGGCGGTGGGCTTGTCGACGTGGACGCCGGGAAGCAGCGTCTCGATGCGGGTGCGGGAGGCCGGGGACTCACCGGCGACCGCGACGATCTCGTGGCCCGCGGCGCGCAGCGCGGCCGCGAGGACGGCGCCGACACGACCGGCGCCCACAACCCCTATGCGGGTCATCGAACTCACCTTTCGTTCCAGTCCCCAGGTTTCGGGGTACCGGACGGTTTGCTGGGCTCGTGCAGCACAACGGTACGTCCGTCGGGTGCCACGGCGGTACGTGCGCTCCGTCACACATACCCCTCATGTCCGGCCGCGTAACCTGACCCGCATGTCCGGCTCGATCTCCCTCGGCCTCCCGCCGATGCCACCCCCGACGACCGACCCGCCCTGGAAGAAGGCGTGGGACGCGGCGTTGTACGGGCCCGGCGGGTTCTTCCGGAAGGAGTCGCCGGCGGCCCACTTCCGGACCTCCGTGCACGCCTCTCCGCTGTTCGCACGGGCGGTCGTCGAGCTCGCCCGGCGGGCCGGGCTGGACACGATCGTCGACGTCGGCGCCGGCCGCGGGGAGCTGCTCCGCGAGGCCCACCGGCTCGACCCGTCCCTGACGCTGCTCGGCGTCGAGGTCGCGCCGCGGCCCGCCGACCTGCCCGGGACCATCGACTGGTCGGCGGTGCTGCCCTCGGAGGTCGACGGGCTGGTGATCGCCAACGAGTGGCTCGACAACATCCCCTGCCACGTCGCCGAGGTCGACTCCTCCGGGGTGCCCCGGGTGGTGCACGTCGACCCGTCGACGGGCCGCGAGACGCTGGGCTCCCGGCTCACCGACCGGGTGGTCCCTGCCCGCCTCGCCGAGTGGTGCGCGCAGTGGTGGCCGCTCGACGGCGCCGCGCCGGGGGCGCGGGCGGAGGTGGGCACGACCCGTGACGACGCCTGGGCCGACGTCGTACGACGGGTGACCCGCGGCGTCGCGGTCGCCGTGGACTACGGGCACGTCGCCCCGGAACGCCCGCCGCTGGGCTCGATGCGGTCCTACCGGGCCGGCCGGGAGGTCGACGTACTCCCGAACGGCTCGCGCGACGTGACGGCCCACGTGGCCGTCGACGCCGTCGCCTCCCGGGTCGGCGGTTCGGTGCTGCGGCAGCGGGAGGCGCTGCGCGCCCTCGGGGTGTCCGGAGCCCGCCCGGACCTGGCCCTGGCGACCAGCGACCCGCAGGGGTACGTGAGTGCGCTGTCCGGGGCCGGCGAGGCCGCCGAGCTGACCGACGAGGCCGGGCTCGGCGCGTTCTTCTGGGTGGTCAGCACCGTCGCCGACGTCCCCGCGGCGGAGGCGCTGCTCGGCTGAGTGTTTACCAGGGTATGCAGGGAATCGTCGCTTCCCACGGTGATCCCGCCATGGGAAGGGAACAATCGGCTGCATACCCTGGTAAAGTCGGGCTCAGGGGTGGAGGCGGGCCCAGGCGGTCATCGCGACCTCGACCTCGTACAGCCGCCGCGCCTCGGCGGCGTCGCGGTGCCGCGCGTGGACCTGGACCGGGCCGGGCGGGCTGTCGGTGTGCACGTCGGCGAGGCCGAGCCGGCGCTGGAGCGGCCCCTGCGTGACCCGCACCGACTGGATCCGCGCCTGCGGCGCGACGTGGGTACGACGGACGAACCAGCCCTCCCGGGAGACGACGAGCCGCTCGCTCGTGCCGACCCGGAGGAACCGGTACCCCACCGGGGCCAGCCACCGGGCACGTCGCGGGACCGGACGGAGCTCGACGACCGACGGGTCGAGGCCGCGCAGCATGTGGCGGGCGAGCTCGTGGACCAGGCGGCGGTCGCCCACGGGCAGCACCGTGGACGGGGCCGGCCCCTCGCCGTCGCCGACGGCGCCGTACCCCGCGATCGACACGTCGAGCCGGGCCCAGCCGAGCCGCCGCCACAGCAGCGGCTCGGAGACGACGACGCCCTGGACCCGGCCGAGCGCGATGGTCTGGGAGCTCAGCTCGAAGAGACCCCGCCGGACCTGGGTCCCGGCAGGGGTGTCGGAGACCGCGAAGTTGTAGTTGACCGAGAACCGCCGGAAGAGCGCGATCCCGAAGCCGAAGAGCACCGGCAGCATGGCCGAGAGCCCCAGCCACTGGCCGCTCGCGACGAACGCCGCGCCGAGCCCGCCGCTGATGAGGACCAGCGTGATCGCCTCACCCGAGAGCAGGATCGAGAGCAGCAGCGTGCGGAGGTCGACGCGGGCGAGAAGGCGCTCGGGCCGGGCCGGAGCGACTCCCGGGGCGACTCCAGCGGCTCCCGGGACTCCGGCCGCGGCACCCTCCGACTCGACGGCGGCGCCGCTGATCTGGTCGCGGCGCGTGAGCAGCAGGTCCTTCAGCCGGCGGGCCTCCTCGAGCGGGAGGTAGGCCAGCGACCCCTCCCGGGAGCTGCCGCCGGCGACGTCCATGCGCAGCTCGGCCAGCCCGAACAGCCGGGCGACGAAGGGCTGCACGATGTCGATGCCCTGCAGCCGGTCGATCCGGATCCGCCGGGACTGCCGGCTCAGCACGCCGGTGTCCACGCGCAGCTCGTCCGCCTCGATCCAGAACTTCGTGCGCATCCACGACGCGGTCCCGTAGACGGCGCCGCCGACGAGCAGCATCGGCGAAGATCGTCGCGGTCGGCCCGAGGTCGCCCCGGGTCACGTCCCGGATCACGGTCATGCCGGCGGCGACCAGCACGATGAAGCTGCGCACCAACGGCGTCAACGGCGAGAGCCGCTGCGGTGCGCGGTCGGTCACAGGCCGGCCGCCTGGGACTCCCCGAGCTCGGTCAGCCGGTCACGCAGCCGGGCGGCCTCGTCGGCGGGGAGACCGGGGATCTTGGCGCCGGAGCGGGGGCTCGCCGTGTGCAGCCGCACGCTGGCGATGCCGTACATCTGCTCGAAGGGGCCGGCGTTGACGTCGACGTACTGCATGCGGCCGTACGGCACCGCGACCAGCTGCCGGAACATCGCCCCGTGCTTGATGTAGAGGTCGTCGTCGCGCTCGGCGTACCCCCAGGCCCGCACGTTGTGGCTCGATCAGCCACCAGCCGGACCCGAGCACGACCAGGAGTACGACGGCCAGCGCGGCCGACCAGGTCACGGGCCACCCGAGCGTCACGGCGAGGACGGCGACGACGACCAGCCCGGACGCGACGAGCCCGCTCAGCAGGGCACGGCGCAGCCGGCGCAGCTGAGGCGAGACGGGCCGCCAGGGGGTGCCGGGCGGGGAGAAGAGGTCGTCCATCGGTTACCAGGCTAGTCATCACCCCACAGGGGTGGACCGCACATGACCCGATTGGACGGTTCGGCTACGACGATCAGATGAGATAGCCCGTCTCAACGGCCACTTCACGAGATTTCTGGACACATCGTGCCGTGTCACGGCCAGGGTGGTTCGTGGACCAACCACGGGGGGCAGGACGCGTGAACGACACACCTTCGACGAGGACCCGAGCGGGACGCCTCGGGATCACCGGGGTGCTCCTTGCCGCCGTGACCGGCTCACTTCTCGCCGTCGGCGGGTCCGCCACCGCCGCGTCGGGGGCGGACGCCCGCGCCGCACGCTACGAGCGCGCGGTCGTCGCCCAGGTGAACCGGTCACGGTCGGCGCAGGGCCTCGCGCCGTTGCGCGTCGTTCCGTGTGTCGACGCCGTCGCGGAGACCCGCGCCGCCACCATGCGCCGGACCCAGCGGCCGGCCCGGGTCAGCGACAGCTTCATGCGCACGGAGTGCTCGCGGTCGCTGGAGCTCAACGCCGCGGCGGTCGGCCCGATCCGGCCCGCGGCGCTGGTGAGGAGCTGGCTCGGGGACCGGGTGGCCCGGTCGGTGCTGCTGGCCCGTCGGGTGAAAGCGGTGGGGATCGGGGCGTCGTTCGTCCGCGGGCGCGGCTGGCACGTCAGCCTGCTGCTCGTGGGCAAGCGCTTGGGAGGAGGCGCAGGCGGGTCGGTGCCGGTTGAGGAGGCGGCACCGACCCCCACGCCCACCGACCTCGCGGAGGTGACCGCCCCGGACGGCTCCACCACGACCGACGGCACGACGGCCGGACCGGTGACACCACGTCCGACGCGCCGACGACGGACGCGGCCGCCGCGCTCGCCGACCTCTCGGCCGCGATCCTCGCGGAGACCAACCGGCGCCGGGAGAAGCACGGCCTCCGGCCACTGGAGCCGTCCACCTGCGCGACCGACTTCGCCGCCGAGCACAGCTCGTGGATGGCGGAGGCCGCCGAGCTCGCCCACGCCGACCTCGATGCGCTGCGGGTCCAGTGCGGTGCTCCTGCCGCCGCCGAGAACATCGCCGCCGTGGACGGGGCCGACCTGGACCCGCAGAGCGTCGTGCAGGCCTGGATGGACTCCCCCGGACACCGGGCCAACATCCTCGACCCGACCCTCACCCACCTCGGGGTGGGCGTCGCGCACGACGCCGCCGCGGGCCGGTGGTACACCACCCAGGACTTCCTGGACGCTGCCTGACCTGCCGACGCGGGTAGTCGCGGGGAGAGGCTCGGGGGGCGCCGCCGGGCAGGACACCTGCCCGGCGGTGAACCCTGTCTCCGTGCTGATCCGGGACCTTCGGGACGTCCCCGGGAGACGCGACATGCCCCCGGCCCGAAGGCCGAGGGCATGTCGTGCGGATCCGGTCCGAGCGGGGGTCAGGGGCGCCGCTCGGTCCCGGAGGTCTCGTGGTCGTCGACGGACTTCTCGTCGGCGTCGGTGTCGTCGGCGTCGCCGGACTCGTGCTCGGCGTGCTCGGCGTCGTCGGCGGGCTCGATCTCGACCTTCTCGGTCTCGTCACCCTCGCTCTCGACCTGCTCGTCCACGCTCTTGCCGGAGGTCGTCCCCTCCTGCTCGTGCTCGCCGTGCTCGTCGCCGGCCTTCGCCTTGCCCTCCGACGCGAGCTCGGAGATCTCCGTGCCCTTGTCCTCGCCGGTCGCGTCGGTGGTCGTGGCCGTGCCGGAGACCGTCTCTCCGTGCTCGGCGGCGTCGGGGCGCTCCGCGTCGGTGGAGGCGTCGGTCGCCGCGTCGGCGCCGCTTTCCGCGTCCGCGGTCTCGTCAGAGCGGTCGGCGCCGGCGTCCGCCGACTTGCCGCGCGTGTCGGCGTGACCTGCGGATGCGTCGGCGGAGCCCGGGACGGTGACACCGAAGTTGGAGAGGACGTCGCGGGCGGTGTCCTGGGCGGCGCCGGGAAGCGTGCCCGTGGCGGCGGCGGCGACGCCGCCGGTCAGCAGGACACCGGCACCGATGGCTGCGGCGACACCCGCCTTGGCTGCGATGAGGGAAGAAAGCATGGAGGACCTCCGAGTAGGTACCTGGGCAGAGCGGAAGGCGGCGAGTGCCGCCCCCTCGCCCGGCAGGGGACCCGGCTCGGAAGGGGCGGCGGCAGCCGACAGCAACGACACGACCCGCTCGTCGAGCAGGGTGTCGTCGGCTTCGTGTCGGTTGGTGTTCAACATCTCACCTCAGTTACCGACGCTCGCGTCGTAGTCGTTACACCGCTGCCGTGTGGCCTCCGCCTCACGCTCGGCCAGCAGGTGGGCGAGCCGCTTGAGCCCTCGGTGCACGGACACCCGGACCGTGCCCGGCTGCTTCCCCACGATCTTCGCGACGTGGGCGACCTCGAGCCCGGCGACGTGCCGGAGCAGGACCACCTCGGCCTGCTCCGGTGGAAGCGTGCCGATGAGCGCCAGGGCGGACTCGGTGGAGAACATCTCCTCGACCTCGACCGCGACGTCCAGGGTGCTCGGCCGGCTGCTGAGGTAGTCGTCGGTGTCGACCGGCACCGGGGCGCGGACCGCGCTGCGCTGGGCGTCGCGCAGCCGCGAGTGGGCGATCGTGAACACCCACGACCGCCACCCCTTCTCGTCTCCGGAGAACTTGTGCAGGCTCCGCACGACGCTCACCCAGGTCTCGGAGGCGACGTCCTCGGCGAGGCCGCCTCCCAGCGTGGTCAGGTAGCGGAGCAGGGCGGGCTGGACGGAGCGGAAGAGCTCGACGAACGCGCCCTCGTTGCCCTCCTTGGCTGCTGCCATGCAGGCGTCGAAGTCGCCCAGCACCACGTCACCTCCCTTGATCCGTGGCTGGTTCGGTGACCGTCCGCCGAGGCGGACCCGTGGTCACGGGGCGGAAGTCTGCCCCATTCGTCCCCATGCCGTCATCAGCCGCGCCGAACCTCCAGCACCAGCTCGTCGTCGATCTCGCGCAGCCGCGCCTGTCCCCTGCCACCGGCGAGTGCGACCTCGTGCCAGGACCGGTCGACGTCGGGCCGGTCGAAGCTCGTGACTCCCCCGGTCCTTCGAAGATCGGCAACTCGGCGCTCGAACTTGAGTCGCCACGTCGACGTACCGGCGGGAGCCGGCAGCGCGCCCGGGTCGAGGCTGAGCGTGAAGCCGCAGGCGTCGAAGTTCTGGCTCGGCCGACCGGCGAACTTCGTGGCCCGCGGCTGCACCACAGGCTCCAGCGGTACGTCGATCGCGGAGCCGTCCGGGCCCTCGAGCCGGGCCGTGAGCTCGGTGTCGTGGCCTGCGGTCGGGACGTTGCGGACCAGCGCGAACCCGTCGGAGGTGAGCCGGCCGTCGTGCCAGGCCGCCCCGGTGACCCGGGCCTCCCAGCGCAGCTCGTGCTCGCCGAGGACGTAGGTGCTCTCGGGGAGCCCGCCGTCCTCCGACACCGGGGAGCAGCGCGACGACCTGGTCCCCGCGCTGCTCCAGCGGCAGGTCGCCGTTGCACCCGTCGACGAACTCGATCAGCCGGACCAGGTCCTCGCGGCGTCCCTGGCTGACCAGCCAGCCCATGAGCCGTTGCTGCACGGGGACCCAGGTGCGGTGGAAGGGCACCGTCTCCTCGGACCAGAACTCCGCCATCGCGGAGCGCAGCAGGTCCCAGTACTCGTCGGAGCAGCCGGGCACCGCGCGGAAGTACTCCCACATGTCGACGGGGAGGATGTCGGACTGCCACAGGTGCAGCAGGTGCGGCGCCTTCGCCAGCACGGCCTCGGTGCTGCTGCGCTTGGTGAGGATCCGGTCGTAGAGGTCGGCGATGTCGTCGCGGCGCTGCGTGATCGAGGACCCGTCGGTGCGGATCCGCCACAGGTAGACGGTCTCGGTGAGCACGTCGAACCTGTCGGCGGCGAGGAACGCCCGGGTGAGCGTGGGCTGGTCCTCGTAGCGGATGTCGGTCGGGAACGACAGCCCGGCCTCGTCCCAGAACGACCGGCGGTAGACCTTGTTGACCGCGAACACGTCGGCGAGGATCCGCGGCATCTCGTCGAGCCTGACACCGACGCGCCGGACGCGGTGGTTGTCGCGCATCCGCGGCATCGCGAACCGGCGGTCGCCCTCGTCGCGGACCAGCTTGCCGATCGCGAAGTCGGAGCCGCTCTCCTCCAGCGTCCGCATCATCGCGGAGTACGCGTCGGCGGGGAGGCGGTCGTCGGAGTCGAGGAAGGTCAGGTACTGCCCCCGCGCGGCCTCGACGCCGGCGTTCCTGGCCGCCCCGAGGCCGGCGTTCGCCTGTGACACAAGGCGAAAGTTGCCGTGCGCGTCGGCGTAGCGGCGGGCGATCTCGGCGGAGGAGTCGGTCGACCCGTCGTCGACCATGACGACCTCGAGATCGTCGTACGGCTGGGCCAGGATGCTGTCGAGGCACTCCTCGAGGTAGCCCTCGACGTTGTAGACGGGCACCACGATGCTGAGCTTCGGCTCACGGGTCGTCGACGAGTCGGCCACGCGGGCGCGGACCCACTGCTTGACGCTCCCCAGCCTGGACACGCGCAAGACAGTACGACACGTGCCACGATGGGCGCGTGACCGGTCAGCAGCACGAGCAGATCACCGTGGGGATGGGCGCGGGAGCGTCCGGGTTCGGGTACGAACGCGGTGGCGGCGAGGGCATGGCGACGCAGGACATGGTCCTCAACATCGGCCCGCAGCACCCGGCCACCCACGGCGTGCTCCGTCTGCGGCTCGTCCTCGACGGCGAGCGGATCGTGCGAGTGCCAGCCGGTGATCGGCTACATGCACCGCGGCGCGGAGAAGCTGTTCGAGGTCCGCGACTACCGGCAGATCATCGTCCTCGCGAACCGGCACGACTGGCTCTCGGCGTTCTCCAACGAGCTCGGGGTCGTGCTCGCGGTGGAGCGGATGCTCGGCATGGAGGTGCCGACCCGGGCGGTGTGGCTGCGGACCCTGCTGGCCGAGCTGAACCGGGTGCTCAACCACCTGATGTTCATGGGCTCCTACCCGATCGAGCTCGGCGCGATCACGCCGATGTTCTACGCGTTCCGCGAGCGGGAGACCATCCAGCAGGTGATGGAGGAGCTCTCCGGCGGGCGGATGCACTACATGTTCAACCGGGTCGGCGGGCTCAAGGAGGACATCCCCGCCGGCTGGCTCGACCGGACCTCCGCCGCGATCAAGGCGGTCCGCGCGCGGGTGCCGCAGATCGAGGACCTGATCTTCGGCAACGAGATCTTCCAGGCCCGCACCCAGAACGTCGGCATCCTCTCGCGCGAGCTGGTCGACGCGTACGGCGTCTCCGGCCCGATCGCGCGGGCGTCCGGCGTCGACTTCGACCTGCGCCGCGACGAGCCCTACCTCGCCTACCAGGAGCTCCTCGACGACGGCGTGATGCGGGTGGTGACGCGGACCGACGGCGACGCCTACGCGCGGTTCGCCTGCCTGCTCGACCAGGTGCAGGTGTCGCTGGACCTCGCCGAGGCGTGCATCGAGAGGCTGCGCTCCCTGGACCGGGGCCCGATCAACGTGCGGCTGCCGAAGATCCTCAAGGCGCCGGAGGGGTCGACGTACGCGTGGACCGAGAACCCGCTCGGCATCAACGGCTACTACCTGGTCTCGCGCGGGGAGAAGACGCCGTGGCGGATGAAGCTTCGGACGGCGTCGTTCAACAACGTGGCGGTGCTGCCCGAGGTGCTCACGGGCTGCGTCGTCGCCGACATGGTCTCGATACTAGGCTCGATGTTCTTCGTGGTCGGAGACGTCGACAAGTAGGGAGCCCCTTGTGACCGTGCGAGTCCAGCCGACAGCCCAGGTCGCGGAGTCGGCGGTCGTCGGCGACGGCACGTCCGTGTGGGAGCTGGCGCAGATCCGTGAGGACGCCAGGCTCGGCTCCGGCTGTGTGGTCGGACGCGGCGCGTACGTCGGAGCCGGCGTCGTCATGGGCGACCACTGCAAGCTCCAGAACTACGCGCTCGTCTACGAGCCGGCGGTGCTCGGCGACGGGGTGTTCATCGGACCCGCCGCGGTGCTGACCAACGACGAGTACCCCCGCGCCGTCGACCCCGACATGACGCTCAAGCGCGGCGGCGACTGGGAGGCCGTCGGCGTCCACATCGGCGACGGCGCGTCCATCGGCGCCCGCGCGGTGTGCGTCGCGCCGGTCCGGATCGGCCGGTGGGCGATGGTCGCCGCCGGCGCGGTGGTCACCCACGAGGTGCCCGACTTCGCCCTGGTGGTCGGCGTGCCGGCACGGCAGATCGGCTGGGTCGGCCGGGCCGGGCACCGCCTGGTGGAGGCGGACAGCGCCGGCACGTGGACCTGCCCCAAGACCGGCTCGGTGTACCGCGAGGAGCGCGCCGTCGACGGGTCGGTGCAGCTGGTCGAGGTCACCTGACGTCCCGCGCCGTCATCCCGGTGGTCACCGCACCCGTGCTGCGCCACGTCTGCCCGGCTCCGGCAAGCGCACGTCCGCAGGCGACCGCGTGCCGGACGACGTGCAGCTCCGCCCGCCAGCCGTCCGAGACCGGCCCCGAGCGCCCAAGTTGCACGTCCGCCGGTCCGCGGCGAAGTCCGGTGAGGTGGTGTACGAGGTCTGATCCCTCGTGCTGATTCCAGTCCGTGCGGGCCTGACGTGTTCAGCTCCTCCGGAGAAGCTCGAAGAGGTGGTCGAAGACGTCCTCCGAGACTGCGGGGGCGCCTCCGGCCAGAAGTGAGCCCCGGAAGCCGTTGTTGCGCTCGACGAGGTACTGCCGTACCACCCGAGGCACGAAATCACGGTTGACCAGCAGCAGAGGCTGCCCGGTGAGTCCGCCATGTGCACCGGCGAGAAGCGCCTCCTCCGTCGCCGCATCACCGGTGACCACGACGCCGCGTGACTCGGCGAAGAACCGTTCGGCTACCTCGACAGAGGTCGCCCAAGGGGTGGCGCCGTACAGCTTGTGGCTCCGAGACAGCCCGGGCACCGCCAGGGCTGCCGCCCTACCCACGGCGTAGACGTCCGCCGGGCGGTGGCTCCGCAGGTACCGCCGGGTCACGGCGGGCAAGCGGCTCCCGCGGGTCAGCAGGACAGCGCCCTTCGTCGTACCAGCCGCCGCGGACGCAGGCAGCGAGTGCTTGGCACGCTCCGCGGAGGCGAGCACGTAGGTCGCACGAGCGCCGTTACGCCTTCGCCGGTCGATGACCTCCGCGACCTTCACCGCCGTGGCGTAGTCGCTCCGACCGGCGAGCCGGACGACTCGGTAGCCGAAGGCGCGGATCTGCCGAGCGACCTTGCGACTGAGCTGCTTGCCGTTCCCGACGAGGTAGACCGTCCGGTCGGCTCCCACCGCCTGTCGCAGACCCCACTCGACGTCCGGCTCGAGCTGCCCCACTGGATTGACGAAGAGCGGTCCGCGCACCGCGTTGGCCAGGGGGCCGGCGACCAACGCGCTTGGGAAGCTTCCCTGCGGAGCCACCACGCCGGCTCTCGCGGTCGGAAGGCGCTCACGCGCGGGGTCGGCCCAGTCGTCGTCGGCGTATCCGCGGTACCCGGCGTCGGTGACGAACTGGCGCTGCGAGAGCTTGCGCGCGAGGAGGCGTTCGCCGGCCTTGTCCGGGAGCCGCATGGAGCCGTACCGGCCCTCCACACGGGTCAGGGGCCTCACCCAGAAGTTCACGCTGCGATGACCGAGGGTCAGAATGTCGACCCGGGCGTCGGAACCGGCCACGCGCTGGAACAGGTTGTGCCCGCGGATCACCCCGTCGGCACACTCGCTCTGCCACTCTCGAAGCGGCCGCACCACACCGCTGCCGTTGCTCCACGGGGCCTCGCCGCCCTGCACCAGGTCGATCGTGACCCACCCTGCCCCCGGGTCGGGATACACGCCGGCGTAGCCGAGCCCGGAGATGTCGCCCCCATAGGGCTCCTCGGGCGCGCAGCCGAGCTTCAGGCTGAGGACGGGAGCCTCTCCTGAGACGACGCGCATGGAGACGCTGCCGCTGGCGAGGTCGGCGAACCGCGGGAACTCCCGGCCGTCGTCATGGGTGAAGTACTCCAGGAGCACCTGGTCGTCCGCGTTCGGCGTCGCGATCCGTAGCGCCCCGTCCCCGCCTGCGGCAAGACTGGCGTCGGGCACGACTCGGGCGAACGACTCCAGGCCGTGCTGGTAGTACACGCACAGCTCCCAGACGTCCTCGCTGATCCCACAGCCAGACCCTTCGTCCCAGGCGAAGCCGAACTCGTCATCGGCGACATCGACGACGGCGGGCTCGGTGACGGCCGTGTCGGCTGCACCCGCCGGCCCGGCGAGCGTCGTACCCGTGGCGAGCAGCGCGCCGGCGACGAGGCGGGCGACCGCTGTGCGCGACGGACGTCGGAAGGTCATGTGGTTCCCCCGTTCACGGGCAGAGCGCCCGGAGGAACTTTACACCTGCGCTCAGGCGTAGCCGAGGACTTCCTTGCGGCGCTCGCCCCACGCCAGCGCGGAGGCGATCCCGTCCTCGAGGGTGAGTGAGGAGGTCCAGCCGAGGACCTCGCGGGCCTTGTCGACGTTCGCGAACGCGCCGACCGCGTCGCCGGGACGCGGCGGGCCCTCCTGGACCGGCACCGGCTTCCCGTAGACCTTCTCGAACGTCGTGACCAGCTCGCGGACGGTGACCCCGTGGCCGGTGCCGACGTTCATGATCGTGCTCGGTGCTCCCTCGCGCTCGATCGCCCGGTCGAACTGCTCGACCGCGGTCACGTGCGCCTGCGCGAGGTCCCAGACGTGGACGTAGTCGCGGATGCCCGTGCCGTCGCGGGTCGGGTGGTCGGTGCCGGTGATCGTGAAGGCGTCCTTGAGTCCCTGAGCCGCCATGACGAGCTGGCCGAGGACGTGGGAGGGCTCGCGCGCGAAGACACCGGTCTCGAGGTCCGGGTCAGCGCCGATCGGGTTGAAGTAGCGCAGGATCACGGCGCGCAGGTCGGTGGCGGCGGCGATGTCCTGGAGGATCTGCTCCATCATCCGCTTGGTCCGCGCGTACGGCGACGGCGGGTCGAGCGGGGAGCTCTCGTCGACCTCGAACCCCTCGACCATGCCGTACAGCGACGCCGAGGACGAGAAGAGCACCCGGTTCTTGCCGAGCCGGTTGAGCTCGTCGAACAGCTCGAGCGACTTCGCGACGTTGTCGCGGTAGTACTCGTAGGGCTTCTCCACCGACTCGGGTACGACGATCCGCGCGGCCATGTGGATGGTGCAGTCGATGTCCGGGTGCTCGTCGACGATCCTCTGGAGGAGGGGGCGGTCGGCGATGTCGCCCTCGTAGAAGACCCGGCCGTCGACGAACGCACGCGGGCCGGTCAGCAGCGAGTCGAGGATCACCGGGGTGTGCCCCGCCTGCTCGAGCGCCTTGGCCGTGGTCGATCCGATGTACCCGGCGCCGCCGGTGACGAGAACCTTCATGGGCCGTGAGCCTAGTCGCCGGTGCACCAGGCCATGGGCCACCGGCACTAGGCTCGGGCCGATCCATCGACGTACCGCTCGAACGAAAGCGTGCCGGAATGACCGACCGACCTGCCCAGCCGCGCGGCCGCGCAAAGGCCAAGCGTGCGGTGACGAGCCTCGTTCCGCCGGTCCGTCGGCTGATCGAGGAGCGCGACGCCCTGCGCGCGGACGTGGGGCGGCTGCAGCGGAAGGTCAGGCGGCTCGAGTCGGGACAGCGGGAGTACGGCGACTACGACTACGTGTTCGTGATGGCGTACGGCCGCTCGGGGTCCACGCTGCTCCAGGCGATCCTGAACTCGACGCCGGGTGTCCTCATGCGAGGCGAGAACCGCGGCCTGGCCTACTACCTGCACCAGTTCCACAAGAGCGCCGTCAAGGACGCCGCGTGGGCCGGCGACGTGGCGCGACGCAAGGTGAACCCGTTCTTCGGCATCCGCGACTACCCGGCTGACCTGGCGGTCACGCGGATCCGCGAGCTCCTGCTCGACACCGTGCTGAGGCCGGAGCCCGGCACGAAGGTGCTCGGGTTCAAGGAGATCCGGTGGTACCAGGAGGACCTCCCGGAGTACCTCGACTTCATGCGGAAGGTGTTCCCGGGGGCCCGGTTCATCCTCAACACCCGCCAGCTCAGCGACGTGGCGAGGAGCAGCTGGTGGGCCGACCACGACGACGCGTTCGAGCAGCTCGAGGTGATCGAGGAGCGGATGCTCTCCGCGGCCGAGGCGCTCGGACCTTCGGTGTTCCACCTCCGGTACGACGAGTACGTCGACGACCCGTCGAAGCTGCGCGGACTGTTCGAGTGGCTGGGTCTGGAGTTCGACGAGGCACGGGTCCGCAAGGTGATGGAGCGGCAGTACGCCGAGATTCCCGGCGCCAAGGAGGCCCGGGAGGCGCGGGACGCCGAGCGCGAGGAAGCCCAGCCGGACGACGACTCCTGACACAGCGAAAGGGGCCCCCGCCCGCTCTCGCGGACAAGGGCCCCTCGCCTTGGTTCAGCTGTCAGCTGAGGAAGCCGAAGCGACGGCGCGCGACCATCAGCAGCGCACCGAGCCCGACCAGGCCGATGCCGCCGGCCACGAGGGCTGCATTCTCGCCGGCGCCGGTGTTCGGCAGGACGCCGGTGCTCCCACCGGACGTGGACTGGTAGACCGAGGCGCTGGTGTCGGCCGCACCCTGCGCACCGAGGGCCTGGACCCCGGTCTCCGCGCCCGCCGTACCGGCGGAGGCCTGGGCCTCGAGGCCCGCGACGCCGCCGCCCTGCGAGGCCACCTCGGCGCCGGCCGCAACGTCAGCCGCACCAGCAGCGTCCGCGCCCGCGGTCACGCCCACGCCGGTGGTTGCGGCGTCGCCGCCGGCCAAGGCCTCCACGCCGGTCTCGGTCGTCCTGCGCCAGCCTCGACGTCCGCGCCGGTCTCGCTGTCGGCTCCTGCGCCCGTCTCACCGTCCGCACCGGCCTCGTCGTCCGCGCCGGCCTCGTCGTCCGCGCCGGCCTCGTCGTCCGCGCCGGTCTCGCCGTCCGCACCGGTCTCGTCGTCCACGCCGGCCTCGTCGTCCACGTCGGTCTCGCCGTCCGCACCGGTCTCGCTCGTCGGCACCGGTCTGCACCGTCGGCCTCGCTGCTCGCCCTCGGCGCCGCCCTCAGCGCCGCCCTCGGCGCCGCCCTCAGCGCCGCCCTCGGCGCCGCCCTCGGCGCCGCCCTCGGAGCCGCCCTCAGCGCCACCCTCGGCGCCGCCCTCGGAGCCGCCCTCAGCGCCACCCTCGGTGCTGCCCTGGGTGGTCGAGCCGGCGTCGCAGCCGGTGACGGCGAAGGACTCGACGGTGGTGCCCGCCTTCACGGTGACGTGGTCGAACTCGACCCCGGCCTGCGTCAGGTCGTAGGTCTCGGTGCCGATGGAGTCGTCCTTGGTGACCACGGACCCGTTCAGCGAGTACTCGATGTGCGAGATCTCCTTCGAGGACACGACGGTGCACCCGTCGACGGAGATCGTCGCGGTCGACTGGGCGCTGGCGCTGGCGCTGCCCTTGGCCTGGGTGCCGGCCTCGGCGTAGGCCGGGGCGGTGCCGAGCGCGATGGTCAGCGCGAACGGGGCTGCCGTGGCGGCGATCAGCTTCTTCTTGTTCGGTGCGTGCATGGTGTGCTCCCTCTTTCGGTTCGGGACGTGCTGCGCGCACCCTCCAGGCGCGCAGGCATCGAGCCGCTGACAGCGCAGGGCAGCACGGACCGGCGGAAAGACAGCTGTCTCTCCGCAAGCCGCTACTCAGGAACTGGTCCGCCGGTGCCCCCACACCGGAAAGGACGATCCCTCCCCACACGATCCGCAAGACTCGATGACTTCGGTCGTTAAGCGGTCGCTGAGGGGGTCGGTACCCGGGTCCACCGGGAGCATTCGTACGTACCGGAAGAATGTCGCCCTTTGAGGCCCGCATCACGCCGACCTCCGGCAGCAGACTCCCGTGTAGCCTCTCCGCGAAGTCGACGTCAGGAGATGCAGTGAGCCCCCGAGAGAACCCCCGGGACCTTCTTGCCGAGGACGGCATCACTGCGGGGCTGTTCCGACGGAGACAGACGACCGCCTCAAGCTCACCCCGGAGACGAGGTCCGCAGTTCGTCAGCTGGCACGCCGCAGCGGACGCTCTGGCAGGCTGTCGCCACTCGGGTACAACCTGACGATCAGCCACGAGAAGCGGTTCATGTGGTTCCGGGTGGCCAAGGTCGGCACCCGGACGATCCTCGGCCACTTCGACAGGCACGACGTAGCCCTCGACGTGAACCACGCCATGCGCCTGCGCTACCCCGTCGAGCTGTTCGAGGACTACTTCAAGTTCGCGTTCGTCCGGCATCCTCTCGGGAGGTTCGTCTCGGCCTGGCGCAACAAGGTCGTCGAACCACAACTACTTCGGGTTCGATGACTCGACGTTGGCGCGGATGCAGCAGGTCGAGAGCTTCGCGCACTGGGTCGCCGGTCACGACCTGTCCGATCTCGCGAACGCCGACCATCACCTGGCCCTCCAGAGCCGCCTCATCGATCTGACCCAGATCGACTTCCTCGGCCGGCTGGAGACCTTCGACGACGACTTCGCCGTGATCTGCGACCGCATCGACGTGCCCGTCTCACAGCCAACCCCGCTCAACCAGACCAGGCCCGGGGCTCGGCCCCGGAAGCGGTCTCCGCCGAGCTCGAGTCGACCGTCGCCGAGATCTACCGCCGGGACTTCCAGATCTTCGGCTACTGAGCCGGGAGCACCGGAGCGGCCCCGGCGGACGGGCGGCCGGGCCGGGAGTCAGCGGCGTACGACGATCCCGTCGATCGCGACAGGCTTGCCGCGGCTGACCACACGGATCACGACCTTGCCGGTCAGCCTCTTCGCGAACCCCGGCAGCCGGAGCACCCGCGGCACCTGCACCGAGTCCGACGAGAGATCGAGGGTGCCAAGGTCACGTGCGCCATGGGTGACCCGCACGACGCCGCACTCGGGGCACGTGCGCGCCACCAGGCTGACCTGTCGCGCGGTGACACGGCCGACGGCGAGCCGTTCACCCTTGCTGCGCGTCATGGTCAGCGTCTGCCTATAGGCGTTGCGACCCTCGAGCCGGCTCCAGCGTGGGCTCGCTGCGAAGGCGCGGTCGTCGATCGGAGTCGCGACGCACCTGCTCCGTCCCCAGCGCCCGAGGTTGCCTGCCCGGTCTCTTGCGCGCGCCGAGAAGCAGTAGGTCCGCTGCGGCTCTACCCGGAAGTTCTTCGAGGTCGACGTGGTACCCATGACCCAGTTCGACCAGCCCGAGAGCCGGCCACCCCGACCTGCCGACCGGACGCGAACGTCGAACGCCCAGGCGCCGGTCAGGTCGTCGACGCCCGCCCAGCGAACCGGCATCCAGGGAAGGCCGAGGTAGTGACCAGGGGGCAACACGACCCGCGCCCGTGGGCCAGTCGAGTCGGCGACGTAGTCCCGGAACGTCACGCGGTCCTGCTGCCGGTAGATCGCGGTGAACATCTGCGGCCGGTAGGCCACCACCTCAGGGGAACGGACCGCAGCGTGGATCGAACCACCACTCGTGACGTCCGTCGACGGGCCCAGCCGCCGCGCCGAGGACCAGGTCGCACCGGGCTTCTTCAGACTCACCACGGTGCGGGCGGCGGAGTCGTCTCCCCCGCTCCAGACAGCCATGACGCCGAGGTCGTTCGCCGCGACGGACGGTCGGGTCCACGAGCTCAGCGACCTGCCGAGCAGCACCGGCTGCGTCCAGCGACCTGTGCGGCGCACGGCCGCGCGAACCGCGCCGACGGCGTTGTCATCGGCGTAGTCCGTGTTGCCCTGGAACCACACCACGGCGGTGCCGCCGCCGTGGACCGCGAGGTCGAGGTTCCGCACGATCTGACGTCCTGTGGTGCTGACCACCGTCTGCGGCTCCTGCCAAGGCGCGCCGGCTGGCTTGGAGACGGTGCGGATCCGGACGTCCCTGTCTTGGACGGTGCCGGTGATCTCCGACCAGCCGACGGTCACGTTCCCGTCGTCGTCGCTCTCGGCCTGGAGCTCTCGGGTCCCTTCGCTGCCGGCGATCCGCCGGGGAGCGCTCCATCGCCCCACGCCGGAGCTCGTGGCGGTCATGACCGCGCCTGCCTCGCCCGTCCAGACGACCGTGGTCCGATTGTCACCCGACGCCACGATCTGCGGCTCCGCCCCGACCGCCGCGATGGGCACCGGCTGGGTCCAACGCCCACGACGAGGGCGCTGGGCGGCGAGCAGCTCATCACCAGCCCGCCAGCACGACGGTCGCGGTGCCCTCGTGGTTTACGCCGACTGCGGGAGGTGTCTGGTCGCACCCGTCCCATTGGCCAGGAAACGTGTGTGTGCTCCAGCGCTCCAGGCCGTCGGGGCGGTAGGCGGCCTGGATCTGATAGTCCTCGCGGGCAGGACTTTCCTCGTACCAGTCGCCGCACTCGCCGTTGACCGGGTAGGCGGAAATGACGTTGCCGTCCGAATCGACCGCGGCGACGGCGTCGTAGCCGCCCGGGGCGTTCTCAACCCACGGGTTCCACCAACCTCCGCTGTCACGCGAGAAGGACCCCACGCCGTTCGCCTGGAAGGTCGAGTAGATGTCCCCGACGCCGTTGGGCGCGATGGTCCGCAGGGTCGCCGCCCCTGTGAGCCTGCCCGGGGCCGTCCAGGAGGGGAGCTCCGTCGCGGATACCGGGTTGGCGACGAGGCCCGAGACGGCGAGCCCGAGCGCAAGTGTCGGCAGGGCGATGCGGCGAAAAGGCAATGGAGGCTCCCCGAGCAGCTATTGGCGTGAGCAGTCTAGGCCGGGCGCCTGCCCGCCGAGCCGTGCGAGCTCTGCGCCTCAGCAGCGTGTTGTCGACGCGCTGTCCTGGAGAACCGCGGAGCCACCGAGGAGGACGCGCTCGTCCAGCGCGAGGTCGTTCGCGACCCGTGCGATCGGCCGCGGCATGCAGTCCGGCTTCGTCAGGAAGAGCGGCGCCCCCTGCAGGGCGGCGGCGGGGACCCCGGCCAGCGCGTCCGGGAAGTCGGTGCCGGCGGCGAAGAAGCCGACGTCGGCCTGGCGCCAGCCGGCGTCCGCGATGGCGGCCGAGGTCTCGAAGCGGTTCTTGCCGGCCAGCCGGGTCACCATGACGCCGGGGACGGCCTGGCCGATCTCGAGCTCGATGCTGCTGGCCACCACGCCGGTGCCGCCGAGGATGACGACCCGGCTCGGGTTCAGCCGCGTCAGCTCCTGCTTCACCGAGTCCGCGAGGGAGCCCTTCCCGGCGAGCAGCATGGGCGCGTGGCGCCGTGCCGCGAGCGCGCCACCCGAGAGCGCGTCGGGGTAGTCGGTGCCGGACGCGACGTAGACGATGTCGGAGCGTGACCACAGGGTGCTGCTGATGACGACGCCGGTGTCGTACCGGTCGACGCCGGCGAGGCGGACGACCCTCTCGGCGTACATCGCCGCCTGGTTCGCGACCTCAGCCGAGAGCGCGCCCTCGCCGCCGAGGATGTAGATCCGGGTGGGCGCGAGGCGCTGGAGCTCGGCCACGGTCTCGTCGGGGAGGTCGTTGGGCCGGGAGAGCAGGACGGGCGCCGCCTGTCCGGCCGCGGCGGGGCCGCCCGAGAGGGCGTCGGCGTAGGTCTTGCCCGCGGCGAGGAACACCGCGCCGCCCTTGTTGGTGAACGTCTCCCGGCTGATCGCGGCCGCCGTGGCGTAGCGGTCGTCGCCGGAGAGACGCCTGGCCAGGGGCGCCGGCGCGGGGGCCGGCTCCGTCGTCGGGGCGGGCGTCGGGGTCGGCGTGGGCGTCGGGGTCGGCGTCGGGGTGGGGGTCTGGCCGTCCTGCCACGGGTCGTCGGTCGGGCTCGGGGCGGGGGCCGGCTCCGTTGTCTCGGGTGCCGCGTCGATGACCGCTTGTACGTCGTACCGCATGGAGCCGTTGAGCCAGGCCGTGCCGTACTTGCCGGGGCACGCGGTGGCCGTCGCGGGGTTGATGCCGGCGGCGTAGATGTCGCGGTGCCCGGAGATGATGTTGATCGTGCCCTCGTCGATCTTGATCTTCCCGATCGCGCCGAGGCCGAACGAGTCGAGACGCCACGCGCTGAGCCGCACGACCGCGTCACGCAGCGCCTGGGGCACGTCGATCTCCTCGAAGTTGCCCATCATCGAGATGCCGGTGGTGTACATGTTGGCGTCCCAGTTGCCGGCGTGCGCGCCGCGGACCTGCTTGAGGATGCCGCCGCGTCGGCCCTGGTAGATCGTGCCGTAGGCGTCGACCAGGAAGTTGTAGCCGATGTCGCACCAGCCGAGGGACTGCGTGTGGTAGCGGTGGATGCCGCGCACGATGCCGGGGGCTTCCTCGGCGGTGTAGCCGTTCTGGCCGGCGGTGTGGTGGAGGACGATGCCCTTCATCACCGACGACGTGGTCGGCGAGGAGCAGGAGACCTCGGTGGAGCTGTCGACGCCCCACTGCTTGCGGGTCACGATGCGCGGCTGCGGTACGCCGGTGGTCGTCGCCGTCGCGGTGGCGGTCTCGGTGGTTGGCGTCGGGCTGGGCGTCGCGGTGGGCTCGGTCGTCGACGACATCAGCTTGTACGCCGGGACGAAGCCGCCGGACGTCGCCAGGCCGGTGCCGCCGTCGATGAGCACGACCTCGACGTCCTGCGGAGCCTCCGCCTCCGAGACGAGGCGCACGGCCACGCCGTCGGACTCGCCCACCCACACCGGGCTCGTGCCGTCGCGGCCCTCCCCCGGCTCGCCTGCCTGGACCTCCTCGCGGTCGAGGCCCTCCCACGCCGTCCACGTCTCGTCGGTGCGGGTCCTGATCTCGACGACGAGGTCCTCGGCCGCCGTGCCCAGCTCCCAGGTCACCCCGACGAGGCCGAAGTCCTGGGTGCGGGTGTTCTCCAGCTCGGCCACCACGTTGTCGTCACCGTGCTGGGGGTCTGCCTCGGGGGCCTGCTCGGGCACGTCGACGGTGGTCAGCTCGGTCTCGACGTCGTCGACGGCCACCTGGGCTACCGAGTCCTGCGGCAGGTCGCCTGACGCGGTCAACGAGATCGCCGGGTGCGCGCCGCCCAGGACAGCGGCCAGTACGGCGACCCGCACGACTGCTCGGGCTGCGACGGAACGACGTGCGACAGACATGGGCAAAGGCCACCAATGCTCGAGACGGCGCCTCACCAGTGTTTCTGGTGTGACTGATGTGACTAGCGATGCCAGTCTGTCGTCTGCGAGAAGCGGCCTGTCACGCGGTCCGGTTTAACTACAAATCTGTAATTTCCGAATCGTTATCGGGGCCTACCGGGGCCGGAGGACGCGGTAGAGGCGCTCGAAGGTCGCACGCGAGACCGTCCCCTCGGTGCCGAGCAGCACGCTGCCCGTCGCGCGGCTCCGGCGGTCCGCCAGCTCGCTCCGGACGACGGCGGGGATGCCGTCGCGGCGGACGAGCAGCACGGGCCCCTGGACGTGACCGCCGAGCGACCCGGCGGTGAGCGCCTCGGGGAACCGCTCGCCCGTGGTCAGGACCAGAGACGTCGCGTCCGGGAAGAGCCGCCGCCCGACCTTCACCGAGGTCGCGTAGGCGGTGGCGCCGGCGATGCTGGTCGCGCGGCGGATCCGCTTCGCGGCGGTGACGGCGGCCGGTCCGACCGCGATCACCTCTGACCTCCGGTGGTGGCTGAGGTATCTCGCCACGGCCTTCGGCATCCGGGGACCACGGGTCAGCAGGAGCGCGCCCGTCCGGGCGCCTGCTGCGGCCGACGCGACGAGCGCCTCCTGGTACCGCGAGCCGGTGGCCAGCAGCAGGGTCTCGCGCTGCGCGTCGGGGCGGTGGCGGCCGATGATCCTGGCGACCGCGACCGACAGGGCGGGCGTGGTCGGTGCGGTGACGCGGACGACCTCGTGTCCGGCGCGACGGTAGTGGGCGGCGACCTCCCGGCTGAGCGCCCTGGTGTCGCCCATGAGGTAGACCTTCGCCCCGTCCGGCGCCCGCAGGCAGCTGCCGCCGTACCTCGGGTCGAGGAGTCTTGTGGGGTTCAGGAGCAGCGGGCCGCCCACGGCGTTGGCGAGCGCACCGCCGAGGATGGCGTCCTGGTAGCGCGCCTCGTTCGCGACGACGACGGCGGGTGGCTCCGCAGGCATCTGGCCGGACGGGTCGGGCCGGTAGAACTGCTCGCCGAACACCTCGCACGCGATCATCCGCGGCGGGTCCGCGGCGATGCGCCGCAGGGGCGGGATGAGGAAGTTCGTCCGATGCTCGCCGAAGACCACTGCGTCGACGTGGCTCTCGGCAGGGACCGTGTCGAGCCGGACGCCGTAGGTGTGGATCCGGCCCCCGGGGCAGGCGTCGACGTACTCCTGCAGGCGGTGGGTGCCGGCCTCGAGGCTGCCGAGCGGGTGCGCGACCGACCACAGGGCGTCGCCGTCCTGGTCGACGTCGAGGGTCTGCCAGCCGGGCTCGTCTGCGAACGGCCCCGCGAACTCGATGAGCGCTCCCGCTGCTGCCCTGTCCTCGGTGGCCGGGCAGGCGATCTGCAGGGTGTAGGCCACCGGGGCACCTGAGCGGGCACTGACCTCGTAGCTGCCGCTGAACTGGTCGAGCGCCGGGCCGGAGGCGGCGCCGTAGGGATCGACCAACCGCTGGATCAGGATCTCGTCGCCCTCATCCGTGGTCTCGAGACGCAGGCTGCCGTCTCCACGGAGCGGTTCGGTGCTGTCCGGGACGATGCCGAAGTCGCCCACGACGTCCCAGTTCCAGTAGAACCAGCCGCCGTCAGGGGCGGGGTACTCGTCGTCGGCGTAGCCGATGTCTGCGATGGGAGTGTCGACCCAGCCGTCGACCTCCATCGCCCCGGCCGAGACGTGCGACGTGACCACCAGAGTGGCCGCCGTGACTGCGCTGACCGCAGCGCGAAGCGCGCTCGACCGCTTGTTCATGTATCCCCCGTGGTTGCTCGCCGCGCCGTCGCGGCCGGCCAAAGTCTAATTCAGGGGCAGCTTCCACGACGAAACGAAACGAGCCCCCGGCCCGTAGCGGGCCGAGGGCTCGTCGTCTCTCTGCTCAGGCGATCGACGCCGCACCCTCAGGGTTCGGGTTGGCGGCGATGTCGGTCACCGAGGCGTCGTCGACGGTCCCGAGGACGGCGGCCTTGACCGCGGCGATCCGCTCCTCTGGAGTGTCGAAGTCCGGACCGCTCGGACCGGTGACGTCGCCGGCGGTGCCGGCGTTGACCCGGCAGAACACCTCGTTGTCGTCGAACGCGTCACCGGTGTCGTTGGTGGCGTCGCTGCCGGCGTAGCAGGTGTTCAGCTCGAAGCGGTTCCCGCGTGCGTCGTACACGTAGAAGCTGTCCGCGTCGTCCACCGTGGCCAGCTCCTCGTCGAACGTGTAGCTGACCGTCACCTGGGTCTCGGTCACCGCACCGGTGATCGGGTCGGTGTCGCTGGCGGTCGTCGCACGCTGCACCGAGAGCAGGTCGGGCCCGGTCGTGCTGCCCGTCGCGATGGCCGCGGTGGCGAGGCCGACCTCGTCGTTGTTCGCGTCTCCGGCGGTGTTCTGCGCGGCGCCGTCGAGGATGCCCGCCCCGGTGACGTCGTCGATGTCGACGAGCGTCTCGTCGCCGCTGTCGCCGAGCTCGAAGCCGACGGTCACGTCGTTGTCGCCGGTGGCGCCCTCGTCGTTCTCGCTCTTGCAGAGGGCGTCGCCCTGGGACTGGTCGCCGTCGGAGTTGTAGACGAAGAACGACTCCGGGACCCGCGCACCCGAGGTGTTCGAGACCGCCTCGTCGAAGGTGTAGGTCACGCACAGCATCTCCGGCGAGCTGCTGCCGGCCTGCTCGGTGGTGCCCACCGTCGCGGAGACCAGGTCCGGGCCGGTCGAGGCGACGTCGGGGTTGTCGGAGGCCTGCTGCGGGTTCCGGTTGCCCGTCGCCGTGGCGACCGGCGTGACACCCGGCGCGAACACCGCGTTCTGCTCCGCGTCGCTCACCGCGTCCTCGAGGGCCACGCCCCGGGCGACCGTCGTCGAACCCACGGCCGGGTCGGTGGTGTCGGCGCACTCGACCGCGATGCCCGTCGTCCCGTCGCCGCGGTAGTCGGTCAGGTCGGACGACGTCGTCTCGTTCTCCAGCGCGGTGCAGGCGAGCGTCGTACCCGAGGTGAGGACGAGCTCGAAGCCGGACGGGGCGATCACGTAGGCGTTCTCGTCGAAGACGAAGTCGGCCAGCACGGTCGGGTCCGCGGTGGTGCCGCCGGCGCGGACGTTGGAGACGCTGACCAGGTCCGGCGCCGACGTGCGACCCGCGGCACCCGCCTGGTCGGTGTTGATGGACTTGGCGCCCTCCGGGTTGCCCTTGCCGTCGGCGTCGTCGACGGCGGAGAAGTCGACCGTGCCGAGGCTGTAGCTCGGGTAGTTGGAGGCGTTGACCGCGTTGAACACGACGAGGACGGCGTCAGTGTTGCCGGCTTCGCGTACGGCGGTGTTGCCCGCCTCGACGCGGTCCTCGGAGTCGAACCCGACGAGCTGGAACCCGGCCGCGTCGACAGCGGTGACGACTTCCTCGTCGAACGTGTAGCGCATGGTCGTGCCCGACGAGGTGGTGCGCACGTACTCCACCGAGACGAGCTCGGGGGCGTCGGTCGCGTTGTCCTGCATCTGGCAGGAAGCGGCTGCCTCCATCTCGTCTTCCAGCGCCGTGGAGACCGCGCCGGTACCACCGAAGAGCATGCCGTCGGCGAGCGCACCGCAGTTGTCGTCGAGATAGTCGAGGACGGCCTGGCCGACACGCTTGCCGTTGGTGACCAGGACCGGCCGCTTCTGCTCTCCCGACAGCGGCCCGCCGGCGAGTGCGTCGGCGCCCTCGCCTGCCTCATAGCCGGACGCGGCGTTGACGGCGGCCTCGTCGAATCCGAGCTTGTCGACCGCGTAGCCGGCGACTGCGGCCGATGTGCCTGCGCGGTCGTCGCCGGCGAGCCGCTCCTCGAGCTGGATTCCCTTGCTCTGGAGCTCCGCGACGACGGCGTTGCTCACGACGCCCGTGCCGCCGATGACCAGCACGCGGTCGACACCCGCGTCCTTGAGCGCCTGCACGACGTTGTCCGGGATGTCGTCGGTCTTGGTCAGGCCGAGCGGCATCCCCTCGGCGTAGACGAGCGGGCCGCCCGCAAGGGCGTCCGGGAACGTGAGGCCACTCGCGACGACGCCGAGACCATCGGTCGAGCGACCGCCCTGCGCGATCACAGTGGTGTTGGTTGCCCACCGGTCGGCGCCGGCGACGCGCTGGACTGTGTAGCCGTCCTCACGAAGCTTTCGCACCTGGGCGTTGCTGACGACACCGCTGCCGCCCACGACCCAGATCTTGGTGTCAGTGCCGAACTGGTCCAACTGCTGCTGCGTCGCCGCGGGGATCGTGTCCAGCTTCGTCAGCAGCACCGGCGCACTGCGGGCGCCGGCCAGGAAGTTCGCGGAGAGCGCGTCCGGCCAACGCCCCTGCTGGCCGCTAGCCAGGATCACGTCACTGACTGCCTGCGCAGTCTCGAACTGGTCTGCGACGTCAGCGGCAGTCTCGTACCGGTCTGCACCGGCGATCCGCTCGAACTCGAAGCCGGGCTGTGCGACAGCCGCTCCGAACGGGCCAACCCCTGCGATAGGGTGGTGATGGCGAGAGCGGCAAGGCCTGCCCTGCGCGCTCCCGGGACATGCTTGTTCAAGGTTCCTCCTAGCCGTTGCTCGGGAGAGCACTCTCATCCCGAGTCGGCGCACGAGCGGCCCAGCGCTTCGTGACACCGCTCACTCAACGAGGAGTGGCTCCCGGTGTTACGGCGAGGAGGCCTCAGCCGCCGATAACGATTCGGCGCACGCCTTCCCAGCTCGCGGGATCGGTGATTCGCCGCCCGTCTACCAGCACTTTTACGCCGGGCAGGTCCCTCGCCGACAGCGACGCGTACGACGCGTGGTCGGTCTGGACCACTGCGGCGTCGACGTCCTCGCCCTGGTGGGGCAGCAGCCCGAGCTCGGCCAGCTCGGCCGGCGTGTAGAGCGGGTCGGAGACGTACACCTTCGCGCCGCGCCGCTCGAGCTCCGCGACGGTCGGGAAGACGCCGGAGAACGCGGTCTCCTTCACCCCACCGCGGTAGGCCGCACCCAGCACCAGGACCCGCGCGCCGGCGAGGTCGCCGTAGCCGGCGGCGAGCAGGTCCACGGCGTACGACGGCATCTCCCGGTTGGCCTCACGCGCAGCGCGCACCACGGTCGCGGCCGGGTCGTTCCACAGGTAGATCTGCGGGTAGATCGGGATGCAGTGTCCGCCGACCGCGATGCCGGGCCGGTGGATGTGGCTGTACGGCTGGCTGTTGCACGCCTCGATCACCTTGACGATGTCGACGTCGATCGCGTCGGCGTAGCGTGCGAACTGGTTCGCCAGCCCGATGTTCACGTCGCGGTAGGTGGTCTCCGCGAGCTTCGCGAACTCCGACGCCTCCGACGACCCGAGGTCCCAGACGCCGTTGGGCTGCGGCAGGTCGTCGCGCGCGTCGAAGTCGAGCACCTGCTCGTAGAACCGGACCCCGTGCCCGGCGGACGACTCGTCGATGCCGCCGACCAGCTTGGGGTACTTCCGCAGGTCCGCGAACACCCGCCCCGTCAGCACCCGCTCGGGGCTGAACACCAGCGAGAAGTCCTTGCCTGCTTGGAGTCCCGAGCCCTCTTCGAGCATCGGCGCCCACCGGTTCCGCGTCGTCCCCACCGGCAGGGTGGTCTCGTAGCTGACCAGCGTCCCGGGCTTCAGACCGGCCGCGACAGCTCGTGTCGCGGAGTCCATCGCGCGGAAGTCCGGCACGCCTTCCGCGTCCACGAACAGTGGTACGACGAGCACGACGGCGTCGCTCTCCGCGACCGCCGAGGTGGTGTCCGTGGTGGCGCGCAGCCGGCCGTCGCCGACCACCGCTGCGAGCTTCTCCGCGAGCTGGTGCTCACCCGGGAAGGGCTCGACGCCTTCGTTCACGAGGTCCACCACGCGCTGGTCGACGTCGGCGCCGACGACGTGGTGGCCCTTGTCGGCGAACTGCACCGCCAGCGGCAGCCCGATCTTCCCGAGCGCCACAACGCAGATCTGCACCGTCATCTCCTCTTCGAGCTCAGCCGGCGGACGATCGCGCGCGGCACCTCGACGAGGGGCGTCCGCCGCGCGTGCAGCACGAGCATGTCCGCCTCGTCGTCGATCCAGGCGGTGCCGAGCGAGCCGCCCTGGAGGAAGCGGGTCCTTCCCGGGTCGGCCGGCGCGAGCGGCACGGGCACCTCGACGTCGTACCCGCCGGCCGAGACCGTGAGCTTCAGCTTCCAGCCGTTGCGCCCGGCGTCCGCCTGGGGGCCGGCCAGGTCGCCGGCGGGCACGTGCACGATGACCGTCGAGCCCTCGCCGCCGGCGACCACCGAGACGTCGTCGATGGGCCGGTCGTCACCGGGGCGCCGCACCACGGCACCGATGCGCGCGAGACCGGCCGGGTCCATGAGGTTCGTCTCGACCGCCACGGCCAGCCGGCGAGAGGGCCCGAAGCCCTCCCACGTCGCTCCGGCGGTGGTCAGCGCTCCGGCCAGCCGGTCCCGGAACCCGATCTTGTCGGGCAGGAGGTAGGCGGGGTCGGGCTCGGCGTAGGAGAAGCCCGGGTAGTCGGCGTACACGCCACCGGACCCGACGATGAGGGCCGGGTGCTCGGGGGCGTCCTCGGCGAGCATCTCGCGCAGCAGGCCGGTCTCCCCGCGGGCGACCAGCTGCAGCAGCACCCGCGGCACCACGCGGAGCTGCGCCATGACCGCGTCGTCGCCGTAGCGCTCGACGAACGACCTGACGTCGGCGACCACCTGCTCGAACCTCGACTGCTCCTCGCGGAAGCCCTGCCGCAGCAGGCTCGGGATCTCCCAGGTGAAGTGCCGCACGAGGATCGTGTCGCGCGGCGTCCCCTCGGGGACCAGCCGGGCGACGGTCGAGACCAGCACCTCGATGCAGCGCAGCCGCTCGGCGTAGGAGGTGCTGTAGGAGATGTTCGTGCGCTCGTGCCGGTCGACGGCGTAGTAGCAGGTGTAGTCGGCGAGCACGGCGATCCGCGAGGCGTTGACGACGGCCTCGAGCATGAACGGCTGGTCGCTGCCGAACGGCAGGCCCTCGACGTACCGGAGACCGATCCGCTCGACCAGGTCGCGGCGGTAGAGGTTCGTGTTGGCCAGCGACCAGCGCAGCTCGGTGCCGTAGCGGTCGAGATCGGGGTCGTTGCGGCGGAAGACGCCCTGCCGGATGAAGCGGCCGTTCACGCCGACGACGCGGCCCATGACGATGTCGGCCCGTGCTCGTCGGCGTAGGCGACCATCCGCTCGAGCGCTTCGGGGGCGAGGTGGTCGTCGGCGCCGAGGAAGTACACGAAGCGGCCTTGGGCGACCTCGAGGGCGCGGTTGCACGGGCCGGCCGGGCCGCCGGAGTTGTCCTGGTGGATGACCCGGAAGACGTCCGGGTAGCGCGTCGGCGTAGGAGTCGAGGAGCGCGCCGCTGCCGTCGGTCGAGCCGTCGTCGACCGCGACCACCTCGAGCCGGTCGTGCCCGATGCTCTGCCCCACCAGGGAGTCCAGCGTCTCCTGCAGGTAGGGCATCGTGTTGTAGACCGCGAGGGAGACGGTGACGTCGGGAGTGGTCACTTCGTCATCACCTTCGCGTAGACCTCGTCGAGGACCTCGGCCTGCGCCTCCCACGTCCACTCACGCAGCTGCTCGTCGGTGTAGGCCTTGCGGTAGCGGTCGGGGTCGGCGAGCACCTTGCGCACCGCGGTCACGAACGAGTCGGCGTCGCCGGCGGTGAAGACCTCGCCGTGTCCGAGGTCGCGGGCGGTCTCGGCCATCACGCGCACGTCGCTGACCACCATCGGCAGCCGGGCGTGGGCGTACTCGAAGTACTTGGTGATCAGCTGGATCTCGTGGTTGGGCCAGTGGTTGATCGGGATGACACCGACGTCCGCGGTGGACAGGAACGGCACGACCTCGTCGAACGGCACGTACGGCAGCACCCGGATCCGGTCCAGCACGCCGAGCTCGCGGGCGCGGCCGAGGACCTGCTTCATGTAGTCGGACTCGGGCTTGTTCACCACCAGCGCGCAGACCACGTCGGGCAGCTGCGGCATCGCCTCGATCATCACGTCGAGGCCGCGGGCCGGGGAGACCGCGCCGCTGTAGACCATGACCGGCTGGTCCGGCCCTGCCTTGGCTGCCTCGCGGATGCTGGGTGAGCCCGGCCTCCCCAGCGCGTCCGCGGCGTAGGGACAGTTGAGCACCACCGACGGCTGCTCGGGCAGGTGATGGGTCTCGCGCAGCAGGGTCGCGAGCTCCTCGGAAACCGTGACGACCGCGTCGGCGGCGCGAGCGTACTTCCGCTCGTGCGCCATCTGGGCCAGGTGCCAGCGCGGGTTCTCCTCCCACGGCTTCACGCCGGGCAGGAACTCGTGCGCGTCCCACACCAGCCGCACGCGGCGGCCCTGCTCACGGGCGCGCACGACGGCGCGGGCACCCACGCCGAGCATGCGGAAGTCGTTGGCGTGGATGACGTCGGGCTGCAGCCGGTCGACCTCGGGGCCGTAGGCGAGCTCCCAGTCCCACAGGTGCGGGTCGAACCTGCGCCACACCTCGTCGCCGAGCGCCTTCTGCCAGAACGCGGTGGTCAGCTTGTCGATCCGGCCGTCCCCGCTGACCCGGCTCTCGGTGAGCCGGCGGGTGTGATCGGAGCGGAGTGCCACCCAGCGGTCCTGTGCCTTGGTCAGCGGCGCGGGCGGCCAACAGGCCCAGCCGGTCGGTCGGTCCGGCGTCCCCCGCTGATGCCTCGATGCGTCGTACCCGCAGGTCTGCCTGACGGGCCCTGACCGCCTGCGCACGGGTGTCGGCGAGCCAGCCGGAAGAGTAGGCCAGCGGGATCGCGAAGCCGGGACCGGCGCAGGTCGCCGGGACGGCGGTGCAGCAGCCGCGGGGTGGGCACGAGGCGCACCTCCGCGTCGCCGAGCCTCCACCGCCGGGGCTGCTTGCCGGGGTCTGGCCCAGGAGTACGACGTCCCAGCCGGCGTCGGCCATCGACCGGGCCTGCTTCTGCACCCGCGAGTCACGGGAGACGTCATTGTCGACGAGGATGACAACGCGGCCCTTGGAAGTCACGACGCCTCCGGCCGTACGTCGATCGTCGAGCCGTCGGAGGCGGAGCGGAGGATCGCGTCGGCCACCTGGACGGTCCGCAGTCCCTGTCGCAGGGTCACGACGCCCTCGCCCGTCGTACCGGTGAGAACGGCGTCGCGGAAGTTCTCGTGCTCGACCTGCAGCGGCTCGCGCTTGGAGATCGCGAAGCGGGTGCTGTCGCCCTCGGCCACGCCGCGGAAGGCTCGGATCGCCTCCCAGTCGGTGGTGACCGCGCCGTTGGCGTGGAAGGTGAGGTCGGCGGTGAGGGTGTCGGCGACGAAGCTGCCCTTGGTGCCGGTGACCATCGTGAACCGCTCCTTGAACGGGCTGAGCCAGTTCACGAGGTGGTTCACGATCGTCGCCGCCGGCGAGCTTGCCGGTGACCGCGACCATGTCCTCGTGGGGGCGTCCGCTCTTGTGGAAGGTCTGGGCGGCGACGGTGGCGTAGTCCCGGCCGGTCACCCAGGCGGTGAGGTCGATGTCGTGCGTGGCGAGGTCCTTGACCACGCCGACGTCGGCGATCCGGTGCGGGAACGGGCCCTGTCGACGCGTCTGCACCTGGTAGACCTCGCCGAGCTCACCGGCCTCGAGCCGCGCGCGCATGTGCTGGAGCGCGGGGTTGTAGCGCTCGATGTGGCCGACGCCCGCGACGAGGCTCTGCTTCTCGAAGGCCTCGACCAGGATCTGGCCGCCCTCGAAGGAGTCCGCGAGCGGCTTCTCGACGAGCGCGCCGACGCCGGCGCTCGGCGAGCTGCGATCCCGACCTCCACGTGGAGTCCGGTCGGGCAGGCGACGACGGCGTAGTCGAGGCCGCGGCCGATCAGCGCGCTCGACGTCGTCGACGAGCTCGACACCGTGCGGGCCCGGCCGTGCGGGTCGCCGCCGGGGTCGGCGATCGCGACGAGCTCGACACCGTCGAGCCCGGCCAGGACGCGGGCGTGGTGGCGACCCATCGCGCCGAGGCCGATGCAGGCCGGCGCGCAGCGGTGCCGGCTCATGCGCCGGCCACCTCGTTGACCGCGTCGATGATCCGGGCCAGGTCGTCGTCGGTCAGGCCCGGGTAGACCGGCAGCTGAGCACCTCGTCGGCGGCCTTCATCGTGACGGGCAGGTCCCAGTCGCGGTTCGCGGCTGCTGGCCCGCGAGGTCGGTGAAACCGGGCAGGTAGGGCTTCAGCTGGTGGATCGGCGTCGGGTAGTAGACGGCGCTGCCGATGCCGCGCTCGCTTGAGGCCGGTGAGCATCGCGTCGCGGAAGCCGGCGGGCACGCGGACGGTGTACTGGTGGTAGACGTGCCGGGCGCCGTCGGCCTCCGGCGGCGGGATGACCCCCTTGAGCCCGGCGCTCGAGCGCGGCGGCGTTGGCGCGGCGCTGCTCGGTCCACGCGTCGAGCCTGCCGAGCTGGACCCGCCCGATCGCGGCGGCCACGTCGGTGAGCCGCATGTTGGCGCCGACGATCTCGTTGGCGTACCGCTGCTCCATGCCCTGGTTGCGCAGCAGCCGGAGGTTGCGGGCCACGGTCGCGTCCGCGGTGGTGATCATGCCGCCCTCGAGGGAGTGCATGTTCTTGGTCGGGTAGAAGCTGAAGCAGCCCGCGGCGCCGAAGGCGCCGACCGGCGTGCCCCTGCCAGCTCGCCGCGTGCGCCTGGGCGGCGTCCTCCACGACGGCCAGGCCGTGCTTGTCGGCGATGGCCATGAGGGCGGTCATGTCGGCGGGGTGGCCGTAGAGGTGCACCGGCATGATCGCCGCGGTCCGCGGCCCGATCGCCGCCTCGACCGCGGCCGGGTCCACGGAGAAGTAGTCGGGCTCGATGTCGACGAAGACGGGCTCGCCGCCGGCGAGGCGCACGGCGTTGGCGGTGGCCGCGAAGGAGAACGACGGGACGATCACCTCGTCCCCGGGCTTGATCCCGATCGCGACCAGGGACAGGTGGAGGGCCGACGTACCGGAGTTGACGGCGACGCAGTGGCGACCGTCGACCAGCGCGGAGAACTCCTCCTCGAACGCGGCCACCTCGGGGCCCTGCACGACCATGCCGCTGCGGAGCACGCGGACAGCCGCGTCGATCTCCTCGTCACCGATCACCGGACGCGCCGGGGCGATGAAGTCCTGGTCAGACAAAGGGGCTCCTCGAGGCGGCGGGCACAGCGCTCGATGCTACCAACCGGCCCCGGTGCACCGTCCCTCCGGCGAGGGTCCGGCGGCCGTCGACGCCTAGACTGACCTGCGGTCAACCCGCGAGCAGAAGGAGAGACGCCGTGCCGTCTTCAGACCCGACGTCGTCCCCCGGCGCGCAGGTGCGCGGCAAGCTGGTCGTGATCGGCCAGGGCTACGTCGGCCTTCCGCTGTCGATGCGGGCCGTCGCAGGTCGGCTGGGACGTGGTCGGCGTCGACCTCGACGAGGCCCGGGTCCGGCGCCTGGCCGCGGGCAGCTCGTACGTCGAGGACGTGCCGACCGCGCGAGCTGGCGGCCGCTCTGGCGACGGGCCGCTACCTGCCCAGCGCGTCCTACGACGACGCCGACGGCTTCGACGTCGCGGTGATCACCGTGCCGACGCCGCTGCGCGAGGGCACCCCCGACCTCTCCTACATCGAGGACGTCCAGCCGCTCGCTGGCCGCGCTGCCTGCGGCCGGGCGCCACGGTGATCCTCGAGTCGACGACCTACCCCGGTACCACCGAGGAGCTGGTCGCGCCGATCCTCGAGGAGGGCTCGGGCCTCAAGGCGGGCACGGACTTCCACCTCGGCTACAGCCCCGAGCGGATCGACCCGGGCAACCCGACCTGGACCTTCGTGAACACCCCGAAGGTCGTCTCGGGCATCGACGAGGCGTCGCTGACCGCGGTTCAAGGACTTCTACGACACGCGTCGTGGACACGACGGTGCCGGTCTCCTCACCCAAGGAGGCCGAGCTCAGCCAAGCTGCTGGAGAACACCTTCCGGCACGTGAACATCGCGCTGGTCAACGAGCTCGCGATGTTCGCCAACGACCTCGGCATCGACGTCTGGGAGGCGATCGACGCCGCCTCGACCAAGCCGTTCGGCTTCATGCGGTTCACGCCCGGGCCCGGTGTCGGCGGCCACTGCCTGCCGATCGACCCGTCGTACCTCTCCTGGCAGGTGCAAGCAGGCCCTCGGCCAGTCGTTCCGGTTCGTCGAGCTGGCCAACGACATCAACGACCACATGCCCGACTACGTCGTACGCCGGCTGACCGCCGCGCTCAACGCAGCGGACGCTGGCGGTCAACGGGTCGCGGCTGCTGCTGCTCGGCCTCGCCTACAAGAAGAACACCGGCGACGCCCGGGAGTCGCCCGCGCCCCGGGTGGCCCGCCTGCTCGCCGGCATGGGCGCCGACGTCCGCGTCGCCGACCCGCACGTGGAGTCCGCGCCGCCGGCCGGGACCACGCTGGTGGAGGTCACCGCGGAGGAGGTCGCGGCCGCGGACCTGGTCGTCGTGCTGACCGACCACGACGGCTTCCCCTACGACCTCGTCGAGTCGCAGGCGGTCCGGGTGCTCGACTGCCGGCGGGTGCCGCAACTGCCCTCCGCCGAGCGGCTGTGAGCGCCGGACATGCAGAAGCCCCGGCCCACCCTTGCGGGTGGACCGGGGCTTCGTAGCTCTATGGAGGAGGATCCGAGTCGTTACCGATTCGGATCGCTCTTCCGTTACTGAGCGGCAGGCTTGTCGACGATCGCCGAGCCGTCCTCGGTGACGGTCACCTCGTTGTCGAACTGGTTGTCCGTGATCATCTGCTGCAGGTCGTAGTTCGCCGCGTCGGACGTGTAGTCCTTGACGTAGACCTTGTTCGGGGCGAACGAGTTGCCGGTCACGGTGCTGCCGGCGGCACCGAGGCCGATGCCCTCGTCGTTGTTGATGAACCGGTTGTCCGTGATCGTCGACGCGGTGTCGTTGCGCGCTCGCCGCGGTGTTGCTGCGGAACACGTTGTCGTCGATCGACGTACGTCGCGGACGGGTTCGCGAACACGCCCTGGAGCAGGTCGCGGAACGTGTTCTTCCGGATCGTCGCGGTCTCCGCCTCGCCACCGCTGGTGTTGATCACGCCGGCGCCTTCGCTGGCAGTACCGAGGATCGTGTTGCCGGTGATGGCGATGTCCTCGGCGTTGTCGAGGTAGATACCGGCGACCTGGCCGCCGACGTTGCTCGGGCGTGATGGTCAGGCCGGAGATCGTGACGTCGTCGACACCGAGGACCTGGACGGCCTCCTTGACCGACGCGCCGTTCTCGCCCTTGACGGTGACGCCCGCGGTCTTCACCGTGAAGCCGGGGTTGTCCTGGCCGAACACGGTGACGGTGTCGCCCGCCTTGGCGGCGTCGATCGCCTCCTGCGGCGTGTCGTAGAGGACGTTGCCGATCTGGGCGCCGGAGCCGAGGACCGCCTTCTCGAGCTGGAGCTCGAGGGCCTCGGTGAGGGCCGAGGTGCCACCGAAGATCAGGCCCTCGGTGAGCGAGCCGGCGAAGTCGCCGAGGAACTCAGGATCGCAGCGCCGGCGGTGTCCTCGGACTTGGTGATGAGGAGCGCGCGCTCCTGCTTGCCGGTGAGGGCAGCGCCACCGAGGGCGTCGGCGCCGTCACCCTTGACGTAGCCGGAGGCCACGTTGACGGCGGTGTCCTTGAACCCGAGGTTCGTGATCGCGTAGCGGGCGAGCATCGCGGAGGTCTCCGCGCGGTCGGTGCCGGCGAAGCGCTTCTCGACGGTGATGCCCTTGTCCTTCAGCTCCGTCTCGACGGCCTTGCTGACGGCGGACTCGCCACCGAGCACGAGCACCTTGGTGATGCCGGCGCGCCTTGAGCTCGTCGCACGACGTTGTCGGGCATGTCGTCGACCTTGGTGATCGCCAGCGGCATCTTCTCCGCGAACGCGACCGGGCCACCGCCCAGCGCGTCGGGGAAGTTCATGCCGGTCGCCAGCAGCGCGGTGTCGCCCTGGGCGTCGCCGCCCTCGGCGATGATCGCGGCCGCCGTACCGCAGCGGTCGTCGACCGGCGAGGCGCTTGACGCTGTAGTCCTGGCTCAGCGCCTGCTCCTGCGCGGCGCTGACGGCGCTCTCACCACCGACGATGATGACGTTGCGGGCGCCGGAGTCGATGATCGCCTGCTTGACCTCAGCAGGCGTCTGGTCCTGCTTGGTGAGCAGGACCGGGGCGTTCTCGAGGCCGGCGACGTAGTTCGCGGCCAGCGCGTCGGGGTAACGGCCGCGGCTCACCGCTGGCGATGATCACGGTGTTGGCGGCGCCGAACAGCTCGGCGGCCTTCGCGGAGGTGTCGTAACGGTTCTCACCGCTGACGCGCTGTGAAGCCGAAGTCGGCCTCGGCCGACGGCGGATGCCGGCAGTGACGACGGATCCGCCGAGGACGAGCGAGGTGGCCAGGGTGGCCAGGCCGACGCGTCGGATGTTCATAGGCGTGCGCAAGATGATCTCCTCCCGAGATTGGGTGCATTGCGCGGAGGGGACTCTCACCCCCGAAACCACGCGGCTCTCAAGGCGAGAACATCGCACCTTACGTAGCCGCGCTCTCTGTCAGGGCTACCCTGCCTCATAAGCCCCATGCGTGACCAAAACGAGATAAATCGTGGTCTGGGCCACATGATCGCGATCCGATTTACGCGCTTGACGGTCCGTATTTGAACAGTCGTTCGAAGTCACCCCGGACGACTGACCAGTCCCACTTCTCGATGACGTGCTGCGCTGCGGCGCGTGTCTCCGCCCGCCACGTGTCGGCGTCCTGCGTCAGAGCGCCAGGATCCGTTCAGCGGCCTGCTCAGGCGTGTCGACGACCCAGTCCTCCGGGAACAGCCGGCGAGCAGCGCCAGGGAAGAACGGCCAGTCCCGTACGACGGGCAGCGCACCGCTCGCCACGCCCTCGACAAGGCCCATGTGGAAGCTCTCGCGCACCGACGAGCTGATGACGACGCCCACCTCCTGGAGCGCGGCCGGGACGTCGTCCGTGTGCTTCATCGGCACCACCGCGCCGATGGGCTCCAGCTCGGCGAGGTCCTGCTCGAGGGCCTCGGCGTACTCGTGAGTGGCGGCGCTCGTGTCCTGGAACTTGCTGCGGATCAGCAACAGCCGGTACCGCTCGTCGTGCTTCCGCAGGTGGCGCACGACGTCGATCGCCCAGCGGGGGTCCTTGACGATCTTGGACGCGCCGACGACCGCCAGGGTGAACCGGGCGTCGTCCTCCTTCGGCCGCACGAACTTCTCGAGCTCCATGGCGTTGGGGATGACGTGAAGCCTCGGCGCGCCCGGCTCGCTGAGGCCGGGAATCGCCTTCTGCGGCGAAGTCTCTGAGGTGGTCGCTGACGAACACGACGTCGTCGATGTTCGACCAGTTGGTCATGTGCGGCCACATGCTGAACGCCTCGTAGGAGTGGAGGCGCACGACGACCCGCGTGCCGGGTGGTCGATGCGGCTGATCAGCGCCGCCAGGGCGGTCGCCCACTCGACGAACACGACGTCCGCCCAGTCGAGGTGCTCGCGGAAGGTGTTCTCCAGCGCCCTCGGGAGTCCGGGCTTGTGCGCCAGCACCTGCTCTACGAAGCGCTGCGGGTGCTTGCCGAACCGGTTGACCGCCGGCGTGTCCTTGAAGAACTCGAACCGCGTGTCGAAGTCCTCGTGCGCGGTGAAGTGCTCGCGGATCTCGCGCAGGAAGTCGTCGTTGTGCTGCGTCGCAACCAGCAGCCTCGGCCGCGTTTCACGCCTCGCGCTGGTCGGTCCTGTCGAAACCAACCTCGTCGGCTGCCCAGCCCATCGGGGTTGCCCGCGCAACAGCTTGCCGACCGCGCTGTCCCGAAGGGGAGCCGTGAACGTCGACCGGGTCATCAGCCAGCGGCGAACTCATCCCATCGAAGTGCAGCACCTGAATGGAATGCAGTGCGCATGGCCTCAATGAACGACGCCGCCGCCGCCTCGTACTGCTCCGCGTCGAAGTGCTGATCCGCCAGAACCAGTTGGGCTGCATAGGCCTCCTGCGCGAGCGCGGACTGCCCCCCTTGAGCCAGTGCATGCGAGACATAGCCACCGAGCAGAGCGGCCCTGGTCAATGGCGACCTCACCTTCCTGCTCGAGGAAGCGACGACCGCATCGGCCGCGGAGCAGGTCGCCGTCGTCTGCAGCAGGCGTTGCGCGTCGCGTTGAGCCATCCGCGCGCGCCTGGCCTCGCGCTCGAACTGCGCGCCGTCGTAAGCCGCTCACCCTTCAATCCTCGCACGCACGCGGAAGAGTCTGCCTGACGTGCCAGCGCCCTCGCGTGTCGCTGCCATGGGGCGCGTGCCCGCGGCAGATCGCCGCATTGCCCTCGGGCGCTGTCGCCCGAGAACGGCAAGCGTTCGACCTTCGCGCGAGTCGGCCACGCGTTCCCACTTCGTGAGCCAAAGAGCTCGGTTCCCGAGGCGCGATCCAGCGTCCTGGCGCTCGGCCGGAGAAAGCCTGGAAGCCCCGGCCCTCCGAAGAGGACCGGGGCTCCGAGTGAAGCAGTGCTACCGAAGTAGCGGTGAATCAGGCGGCCGGGGTGCCGGTGCCACCGGTGGTGGCCTCAGCGCCCTCCGGGTTCGTCCAGCGGTTCCGTCCGTCGACGGCGCCGTTGTCGACGGTGCCCGAGCACGGCGCTACCGATCTGAGCCACGGTCGCTGCCGGCGTACCCGTCGCGTCAGCACCGTAGACGGTGCAGGCGACCGTGTTGTCGTCCGGTCGCACCCTCGGCGTCGGTCCACGGGGCACAGTCGCCGTGGCACCATGCAGGGTGCCGTCAGCCAGGTAGAGGAAGAACTGCGCCTCCGCGGGTCGCGCGACCGTAACGGCCTCGTCGAACGTGTAGGTGGCCTGGTAGTCGCCCGACGTTGCCGAACGGCGTCGGTCGCGGCCCGGGCAAGCGCGACACCGGTCAGGTCCGGACCAGCCGGTGCGACCGGCAGTCTGGCCGCCGGTGGCGCCGGTGGTGCTCGGACGCCGACCTCGTCCTGCTCGTTCTGAGTCGGCCGACCAGGTCCGTGGCGCGACGACGTCCAGCGGTCACACGCGCCATCGACGGACGTTGCCGCCCACCGACGCGTTCGTCGAGCGGCCGTGCAGCGAAGTCAACCAGCACCTGACGCCGTCGCTCGAGGTTGATCGCCGCGGCGTCGCGCCGCGCGACACGCTCGTACACCGTCGTTGGTCGTACAGGAAGAACTGGTTGCAGCGTGCGCGTCTCGACACGGCGCTGGTCGAAGGTGAACAGCGCCGAGTCCACGCCACCGTTCGCAGCCGTCGGCGCCGGGACGGAGCGTCGACCGACACCAGGTCCGGCTCCGTGGTGCTGCCACCGTTCGAAGACGTCCGCGGCCTGGAGCGGGTTGGTCGTTGCCAGTCGCGGTCGGAGACGTGGCGTCAGCTCCTGCTGAACGATCCGACACCGCGTCGAGCGTCGACGAGTGCCAGCGCGCGACATCAGCAGCGGTCAGGATCGGTCGTTACCGTCGGCGTCGCAGATCACGGTGATCGTGGTGGTCCGTTGCCACCGGCACCGCCGCCGCTGGCGTGCTGCCAGCACCGCGAGCGGCGTACCGGCGCCTGCGTGGCGCACACCAGCTCGTTGTCGCCGCCGAGCCGTCGGCGCAGCGGTCAGAACGAGCCGGAATTGCACCCTCGACCGGTGATGAAGTGCCGGCCTCGTCGAAGGTGAAGTCGACAGCGGTCGTGTCCCGGCTGCGGCAGCCTGGCGGAAGTTGCCGACGCGAGACGAGGTCCGGAGCGCTCGGTGACGCCGCCGGAAGTGCAGTGGCGCCGCCACCGTCGGATGGTACCGAGCGGCGCGTCACCCTCGGGGTTGACGTCGACCCTGCGCGTCCGACTGACAGCGTCGTCGTCGACGGTCGCGACGCGTGAGGGCAGCTGCCTCCGCGGCCGCGTCGTCGATCGCCGTGCGTAGCGAACCGTCACGAGTGTTGCCAGCACGTCGACGACAACGTCTGCCGCCGTCGACTCGAGGCCGTCCGCGTGGTGTAGACGTGGAACTCGCCAGTACGCGGCGGCGGCGCCGGTCGTCAGGACACGCCTCGTCGAACGTGTAGCTGACCGTCGGTGCCAGCCGGGTTGGTCGGCGTCGACCTGGTCGGCGTGGCGGTGCTCGACGATCCGAGCGCTACGAGCTCCGGACGCGTAGGTGGCCGAGGCAGGCGTGCCGCTGAGCAGCCTTCTCCAGCTCGGCCTGAGCAGCGGCGAGACCGCGCCGTTGCCACCGAAGATGATGCCGTCTTCAGGGTGTTCGCGTGAGCCTTCGAGGTACTCGAGCGTCGCCCGGCTTGTCGACGTTCATCGTGATGAGCATCGGACGGTTCTCCTCGCCGTCAGCGGGCCACCCGAGAGGGCGTCCGCACCGTAGGGGTGGACGAACCGGAAGCGACGTCGCGGCCTTGTTGGTCAAGCCGAGGTTCTCGATCGCGTAGTCGGCGAGCTCCATGGAGGTCTCGGAGCGGTCAGCACCGAAGACACGCTCGACGGTGAGGCCGCGGCCTTGAGCTCCGCCTCGACCTCGGGACCGACGATGGTCGGGCCACCGAGGATGACGACCTTCTTGATGCCGGAGTCGACGAGCGCCGTCTTGACGTCGTCGTCGATGTCGTCGACCTTGGCGAGACCGAGCGGGGAGCCCTTGTAGGCAGACCGGCGAGCCGGCGAGAGCGTCCGCGAAGTTGTTGCCCGCGGCGACGAGACCGGTGTCGCGGTCGGCGTGCCAGCGGCCTTGAGGACCTCAGCGTTGGTCTTGTAGCGGTCGATGCCCTCGATACGGGTGACCGTGTAGCCCTCAGCCGAGAGCGGCCTCCTGCTCGGCGCTGACGACACCCTCGCCACCGACGATCGGTGATCTTCTTGACGCCGTTCGCCTCGAGCGCGTCGAGCGTGAACGTCGGGGGTCTCGTCGATCTTGGTGAGCAGGATCGGGATCTGACGGTCACCGGCGAGGTGAGCCGCGGCGAGCGCGTCGGCGTACTGGCCGCGCTGACCGTTGACGAGGATGACCTCGTCGAAGGCCTGCAGCGACTTGAACTCGACGGCACACCTGCTTGGCGGTGTCGAAGCGGTCGGCGCCAGCGATGCGGTCGAACTTGAAGTCCTCGACAGCGTTGGCAGCACCCGCACCGGCGAGGCCGGCACCCAGGGTGAGGGTTACCGCGAGGCTGGCCAGGCCAACCTTGCGCAACCCGTTGGTTGACTTACTCAAGATCTCCTCCATAGAGACTTGTAGTGAACAGTGGGGAATCGTCCCCCGGTGAACGACTGCGACCCCACGGATCTCAGTCTCCCGGCACGCCCTACAGGCGGCGAGCCTGGACATTACTCGCACTTGAATCTTTCCCACAAACAGGTTCAAAGCACGATTTGGGTTCACGCCTTACTACATATGGGCGAGTCCTGTAGGAACCCGCAGGAAAGGCTTTCACACCATTCCCATTCGTCACACTAGCCCACGACTCCCTGGATGTCAGCGTCCGGAGCCCAAAACCGCTTTATCACGATTCAGACACACGAAGCTTCTGACCAGTAAGTAAAGAACGAGTCCGACTTGGCGGGGCCGTGGACCCCATCCGAAGACGTAACCGCCGGAGATGCCCCGAAGGTTACGCGGCTCTTCATAACTAATTGGACTATTTCCGACACCGCACGAACGACCCAGTCTTCATAGTCATAAGTGACTAGTCGGTATAGTCCGAAAGGACTAGATCAGCCCCTTCTCCTGCAGGTACTCCTCGGCCACGTCGGACGCGAGCTGGCGCTCGGCGTCCACCGCGGCGTTGAGGCGCATCAGGTCCTCAGTAGTTAGGACGTCCGAGAGGCCGTTCAGGATGCCTTCGACCTCGGGATTTTGCTCTAGAAAGTCCGAACTCACGACGGGTACGAGGTTCTCGGCGTTCTGCCAGTCCTTGTCGTCCTCGAGCACCACGAGGCCGAGCTGCTCGATCTGGCCGTCGCTGGTGCCGACCTGGCCGAGCTGCACCTCGCCGGAGGTGAGGGCGTCCTTGGTCTGCGGGGAGCCGAAGCCGAGGGGCTCGAAGTCGCTGATCTGGATGCCGTAGACCTCCTCGAGGCCGCCCTGGCAGTCCGGGCGGTCGGGACAGTCGGGCGCGGCGGCCAGCGCGATCGGCTCGCCCAGCTCTCCGAGGTCACTCAGTGTTGTCACGCTGTTCTTGTCCGAGAACTCCTGCGTCACCGCGAAGGCGTTGGCGTCCTCGGCCCCGGCCGGCTCCAGGGGCGTCATGTTCTGCTCCGCCCCGAGCTCCTCGAGCTTCGCCAACGTGGCGTCCACGTCGGGCGAGGCGACCGGCTCGGCGTCCGGGCCGTTGGCCTCGCGGTTGAGGTACTCCGTCATCGAGGAGACGTACTCCGGGCGCGATGTCGACGTCGCCGCTGGCGAGCTCGCCGGCGTAGATCGCGCGGTCCCCCACGCCCTTCAACGTCGCCTCGTAGCCCTCGGCCTCGAGCAGCGCGGCGTACATCTCCGCCATGATCGACATCTCGGTGTAGTCCTGGTAGGCGATCACGACCTCGCCGCCGGCACCTCCGTCACCGGAGCCGCCCTCGTTCAGCGCGTCGGTGCCGCCGTCACCGCACGCGGCGACGAGCAGGAGGGGTGCGGCCATGGCGGCCGCCAGCGTGCGTCGTACTCGGGTCGTCTTCTGCTGCGGCAGGTACCGCATCGGCGTCCCCCTTCTGTGTCCCGCGGCCAAGCCGCGCGTGTCCGGTGGGCGCCCTATTTACGCACCCGCGCTTATCACTGTAGTCACGGGCGGGCGGCGAGCGCACGGGTGTTTGGCCCAGTCGTACGACGGGCGCGCCCGACCGGGTCGAGGTACCGCTGCGCCACGACCATCAGCCCTTCGAGCACGAGCGCGATGACCGCGACGACCAGGGCGCCGGCGACGACCATCGGCACGTCCTGCCTCCGGAAGCCCAGCGTGATGATCCGGCCCAGCCCGGGTCCCGCGACGAGGGCGGCGATCGTGGCGGTCGCCCACACCTGGACGACGGCCAGCCGGGTGCCGGCCACGAGCAGCGGCATCGCCAGCGGCAGCTCGACCCGGCGCAGCAGCTGGCCGCCCTTCATGCCCATGCCGCGGGCGGCCTCGACGGTGTCGCGGTCGACCTCGCGCATGCCGACGTAGGCGTTGGTGATGATCGGCGGCAGCGCGAAGAGCACGAGGGCGATGAGGGTGGCGAGGCCGGCGCGGCCGTACGGGCCGAAGTCGTCGGACCCGACCGGCCCGATGGACAGGACCAGGAGGACCGCGAAGGTCGGCACGGCGCGGCCGATGTTGGAGACGTTCACCGCCAGCAGCCCGCCGCGGCCGATGTGGCCGAGCCAGACGGCGAGCGGGAGACCCAGGAGCACCGCGACCGCCGTGGCCGTCCCGGTGAGCAGCAGGTGCTCGACGAGCCGGTTCACGAGGCCGTTCTCGCCCTGCCAGTTGGCGGGGTCCTGGAACCACTCGAGGACGCCGCGCAGCACCTCACCCATCGGTCACACCGCCCTCGTCCGGGTCCACGGCGTCATCACGCGCTGGGCGCCGACGATGATCAGGTCGAAGACGAACGCGAGCAGGACGCACAGCACGCTGGCGGTGAACACCTGCGCCTTGAAGCCGGTGGTGACCGCCTCGAGCAGGAGGTTCCCCAGCCCGCCGTAGCTCACGATCGAGCCGACCGTGGTCAGCGCGACCGTCGACACCGCGGCGACACGCAGGCCGGCCATGATCGAGGGAAGGGCGAGCGGGATCTCGACGGTCCACAACAGCCGGCGTGCGCCGTACCCCATCCCGCGCGCCGCCTCCTGCACGTCCTCGGGCACGGCACGCAGGCCCTCGAGGGTGTTGCGGACCAGGATCGTCAGCGAGTACAGCACCAGCCCGATGATCACCGTCGACGCGGACAGCCCGCTCACCGGCAGCAGCAGCGCGAACAGCGCGAGCGAGGGAATCGTGTAGATCGCGGTGGTGGTGCCGACCACGATCCCTTCGAGCCTTCGGTAGCGTCGCGCTATCAGCGCAAGAGGAAACGCGACGACCAGGCCGATCAGGACGGAGATCACGGTGATCCAGATGTGCTGCACCAGCGCGTCGGTGAGCAGCTCCGCGCGGCTGACGACGTACTCCGGGCAGATCCACTCGTTGCGCACCATGCAGTTGTCACCGACCGGCGACTCCTGAAGGCGGACCATCCATGCAACCTAGCGAAGAAGTGATGATCCGGCTCGACGGCGTGGGCAAGACCTACCCGGACGGCACGGTCGCCGTGCACGACCTCTCCCTGTCGGTGCCGCGCGGGTCGGTGGTCTGCCTCGTCGGCCCGTCGGGGTGCGGCAAGTCGACGACGCTGAAGATGGTCAACCGGCTCATCGAGCCGACCTCCGGCACGATCGAGCTCGAGGGTCGCGACGTCACCCACGTCGACCCGGTCGAGCTGCGCCGGCACATGGGGTACGTCATCCAGCAGGTCGGCCTCTTCCCCCACCAGACGATCCGGACCAACGTCGCGACCGTCCCGGCCCTGCTCGGCTGGTCGAAGTCGAAGTCCGTCGAGCGCGCGGACGAGCTGCTGTCGCTGGTCGGGCTCGACCCCTCGGTGTACGGCGACCGCTACCCGCACCAGCTCTCCGGCGGACAGCAGCAGCGCGTCGGGGTCGCCCGCGCGCTCGGGGCCGACCCGCCGGTGCTGTTGATGGACGAGCCCTTCGGCGCCGTCGACCCGATCAACCGCGAGAAGCTGCAGGACGAGTTCCTGCGCCTGCAGCGCGAGCTGCACAAGACGGTCATGCTCGTCACCCACGACATCGACGAGGCGGTGAAGATGGGCGACCGCGTCGCGGTGTTCGCGCCCGGTGGCCACCTCGCCCAGTACGACGTACCGGCGCAGGTGCTGGGTCGGCCCGCGGACGACTTCGTCGCGGAGTTCGTGGGGGCGTCCCGGGGCCTGAGGCGGCTGTCGGTCACGCCGATCCGGCGGGAGGACCTGGAGCCGGCCGGGGCCGCGAACAGCGCGACCACCGGCGCCGACCGCCGCGACCACCGCGACCACCGTGGACATCGGGGCGTCGTTGGAGGAGGCGCTGGCGACGTTGATGCGGCAGGACGAGGACCAGGTCGCCGTGACCTCCGACGGCGAGGTGGTCGGCGTACTCACGCCAACGTCCGTGCACGCGGCCCTGCGTCGTTCGATCGCGGAGAGCGTCTCCGAGAGCGCCCGCGCCGAGAGGCTCCGAGAGCGCCCGCGCCGAGGACGGCGCAGCCGACGCCGGCGCTGCCGGCCCCGCGTCCGCATGAAGCCGGCGCTGCGCACCCTGCTCGCGACCGCGCTGGTCGCGGCCGTCGCCGTGCCCGCTGCGATGTGGGCCTGGCCGAAGGTGGGCGCGCTCGCGGCGCACACCGCGGCGTTGCCGGCGCCGACGCAGATGGACATCGTCCTCGTGCCGCACCCGGGCGACGAGTTCCAGGCCCTGTCGCTGATCGCGGACGATCCCTCGTCGTACAAGGTGTTCGTGCTGCTCACCCGTGGCGAGGAGTCCAAGGGCGGCGAGCTGGACACGTGGGTCGAGCAGCTCGGGCATCCACGGCCGCGTGGACGAGAGCCTGCCCAGCGACCTCGAGCCGCTCGGCGAACGAGGCCCCTTCCCCGACGAGCGCAACACGGTCTGCCGCACCGACCGCGGCGAGGACGCCTGCACCGCGGTGCAGACCGCCGACGTCTGGACCGACGCCGAGGGGCGCGGCGCCGTCGTGGCGTTCGACCTCGGCGACGGGGACCTCACGCGCGGCGAGGTGACGTGGGCGATCCAGACCACCAAGGCCAACCGCGAGGCTCTCGGCATCGACGCACGCGTCCCGGTGAGGAGCCTGGTCGGTGCGGCGTTCGCGAACACCAGCTACGACTGCGTGGGCTTCGAGGATCCCGACCACGTCGCGGTGCACAAGGCGCTCTACAACAACAACTACTTCGTCGACTACCAGGCCGCTCCGACCTGCGCCGACGACCCCGACGCCGCCAGGTCAGGCGTGGTCTCGGACGCCGCGGTCAACGTCGCCTTCCCCGGCGCCAACGACGGCAGGGCGACCAGGCGCATCCACGGGACGTTCCCGACGGTGGACGACCGCGGGCAGCGGCGGCTCTTCCACACCCACCAGGAGTTCTGGGTGGTTCAGCCGGAGTGACCGGCCGTCATGGGCGCAGGTAGATGCGGAACCTGTGCAGCACCGCGGTGATCGCCACCCAGAGCAGCAGCATGAAGAGCATGTAGCTGAGCTCGGGGTTGCCGATCACGTCGACGCGCTCGACGACGCGATCCGCCCACGTCACCTCGCCGCCGTTGCTGTCCAGCACGTGCAGGAGGAGGTGGCTGCCGAAGTACACCAGCAGGCTGTTGCGCCCCAACGCGACCAGCGGCCAGGTCAGCGGCCCGCGGGCACGCTGCCACGGCTCGACGCTGCGCAGGTCGAGCACGGCGACGCCGATCGCGAAGGCCGCGATGCCCAGCACCGCGACGGCGAGGGCGAACGGCGAGGTCCACAGCCGCTTCATCGCCGGGACGTACGTCGATGCGGCGATCGCCATGACGCCGGCGGCGGCCGCCCACGCGATGACCCACGCCGGTGCCCGCCACGACCCCCTGCGGGAGAGCGCGATGTGGCCGGCCGTCGTACCCACCATGGCCGTGACGAGGGCGCCCATGGTGGCCACCAGCCCCTCGGGGTCGTGGCCGAGGAAGTTGTAGCGGTACACGTGGTCGATGCCGAGCACGGCCACGTCGATCACGCGGGAGGGGTTGCAGGTCGGCGCCAGCTCGTCCCCAGGACACCCGGCCTGCCAGGCGGCGATGAACCACGTGTGCGCTGCCGCGACGAACGCCGTGGCCAGCGCCCACGCGGCGGGGCTGCGGAGGACGACGTGCAGGGCGCCGACGACGAGCACGAGCACGGCGTACACCTGCAGCGGGCCGGTGAAGCGCAGCACGGCGAGGTCGGTGGTCTCGGTCATGATCGCGCTGTAGGCCAGGCCGATCAGGACCAGCAGGAAGACCCGCCGCGCCATGCGCCGCCAGTCCACGTGGTTGCGGTGCGCGAAGGCCAGACCGATCCCGGAGAAGGTCACGAACAGCGGGAAGATCAGGTCGAGGACGGTGACCCCGAACCACTCCGCGTGGTCGAGCTGCGCCGGCCTCGGCAGGAACGTCGCGATGACGAGGATGTTGAAGACCAGCAGCACGCCGCGCACGGTGTCCAGCGACGTGACCCGCGTGTGCCTCGGGACGTCGCTGACCGGCTCGGTCTCGTGAGCCTCGTGCGGCTCGACTGCGTCGTCGACGCCGCGTGTGAGCGTTCCCCCTGACATGAGGTGCAGGCTATCCGCTCGGTTGCCGGGTCACCCGTGACAGGCCGGGTGAGCGGGCCGGCCGGGTCGGGACGGGTCGCCGGACGGCGCATCGGGATCCGGCGAGCAGCGGCGTCGGGTCGCCGGAACGGCGCAGATGCATGGCTGCAGGCGCATCCCGGCGAGCAGCGGCGAGGTTTGCTCACCGGAGCCGCGCAGATGCGTGGTTCGAGCGAGGGGCCGGGTACGCCGGGGGCCCGGATGCGGGTCGAGCGGGGGCCAGGTGCGCCGGCACGGCGGCGCGCTCAGGTCGTGCGCATGACGATCACGTCGCCGTGGGTGCCGTAGCCGAGGACGCGCTTGCGGTGCGGCGTGCCGTCGAAGGTGAGGAGGAGCCGCCGCCCGTCGGGGAGCTCGACGACGTTCGGGTGCGGGAGGTTGGAGCCGTAGTCCGCGTCGAGGTCGCCGACCCGCCGCATCGACAGGTCGAAGACCGGGTAGCACCGGGCCTTCCCGTCGCTGGCCAGCACCCGCCACTCGTCGCCCGAGCCGCGCGAGGATCGTGCCCTCACAGAAGTCGAGCTCGTTCGCCTCGCCCACCCGCTGGAGCCCCTCGGTCCAGTCCGCGGCGCCCGCCGGCCCCACGGCGAGGGCCGGGTGGAACTGGCTGGGCTGGTGCGACACGCTCTCCACGTAGGACACGTGCCAGCGGCCGTCGATGCGGGTCATCCCGGGGTCGTAGCTCCCCCGGTCGGTCGGCATCGGCGTCCGCTCCGTCTCCAGCACGTGCACGCCGTGGAGCAGGTCGTCGTTGGTCCTCAGGTGCCGGACATGAACACCAGAGGGCGGCGAGAAGTCGCCCCACGAGCTCACCGCCACGTGCCAGGTGTCGCCGTCGCGGACCAGCTGGCCGGCGTGGTCGCCGAGCAGCAACCCGTCGCGGTGGGAGAACAGGTGGGCGGTCTGCTCGAGCCCGTCCTCGACGACCCGGTCGGGGTCGAACGCGAACACGCCCCAGTGCGCCTGCGTGAAGAACCCGAGGCCGGCGCAGGTGGCGGTGAGGTACATCCGCCCGTCGTCGCCGACGTACGGCGAACCGTCGGCATGCTGCACGACGTGCAGGTCCCGGAGGCCGGCCATGCCGAAGAGCCCTGCCCGGACCGTGCCGAGGTCCGCCGTACCGCCGCGGGAGCCCCAGGCCGCGGTGAACCGGGCCAGCGTCGTCGGGCTGCCGGAAGTCGATGCGGAGCGCGACGCGGTGCCTGTCGGCGACCATCGCCTGCCAGCCGCGGCCGGTGTCGACGAGCACGGTCGGCTGGTTCTCGCAGAGCACGAACGCCATCCGCCGTACCCGCCCGCGGACCCGCTTCGCGCGGAGCACCGAGGTGAGCCCGCCCGAGCGGATCTCGATCCCGACCTCGCGTGCGGCGGGGTCGTGGAAGCCGATCAGGTGGTCGCCGTTCTCGGCAGCCAGACCCGCGACCACCGTCGCCCCGCCACGGGGCACCTCCACCGACACCGCGACGAACGGCGCCGGCGGGGACCAGGCGCTGCGCACCAGGCCGGTGACAGCTGCCGGCGGTCGATGACACCTCGACGAAGCCCGGCGACAGCACCTCGAACGGCCGGAACCGGCCGACCGTCTCGAAGCGCGGGCCGACCGTGCGCCGGCGGCGCAGCCTCACCGGGCGGCCGTCACTCGACCGGGACGTCCTTGTGCCAGGACTCCGTGACGTACTTGGTCTCCCAGCCCATCGAGACGTACAGCGCGTCCGCGCGGGTCGGCGAGTCCGCGTCGACCTCGAGGCCCACGCGGTTGCGGCCGCGGGAGGCGGCGTCGGCGATGATCATGTTCAGCAGCGCCTTGGCGACACCGCGTCCGCGGGCGTTCTGGAGCACGCCGAGGTAGGACACGTAGGAGCCGTCGGGCTGCGGCTCGCCCTTCTCGTCCACGCCGCCCTCGAGCATCGTGCCGACGAGGGTGCCGGCCGGCTCGGGCTCGCCGGGGCCGTCGACGATCTCCGCGATCCACCAGTGGTCCCAGCGGTGGCCGGGGTCCTCGCGGAGCCGGAAGATGAACTCGTCGAAGGTCTCCTCGCGCGAGTTGAAGTGGTCGGCGAACGCGGACTCGAGGATGTCGTGCACGGTGCGCAGGTCGTCCTCGTCGGGCATCCCGCCGCCCTGCCGCATCACGGGCCGGATGACCACGCCGTGGTCGGGCTCGGGGGCGAGGTCCTCGTCCTCGCGCACGACGGGCCGGCTCATCTGCCACCACGACCGGACGCGCTTGTAGCCGGCGCGCTCCAGCCACCGGTGCTGCCGCGGGTCGTCGGCGAACGCTCCGCTGTCGATCTGCTGTACGTCGAGCTCGCGACCGCGACCGATGTGCTTCGCGGCCCAGTCGGCCCACTCGAAGAGGATCTCGGCGACCTTGTCGGCGGTCTCGTCGTCGACCTCGCGGCTGACCATGACCTGCATCAGCATCCGGCCGGCGGCGCGGTCGTGGGCGGTGGCCCAGCCGCGGATCACGCCCTCGGGATCACGGAGCACGACGTTCTCGCGAACCATCTGGCCCTTGGGGCCGACCTCGACGAGGACGTCGTCCTCGCCGGCGGAGGCCCAGCCGCGGGCGTGCTCCTCGTGCTGCCGGAGCAGCGCGGTCAGCTCGGCCGCGTCGGCCTCGTCAGGGACGGCCGCGGACCAGCCGGGAGGCAGGTCGAGGTCGGGAAGGTTTGCGTCTTTTCGGTCTTCTCCCGTAGAGATCACGCAGCCATTGTCTCAAATGCGGAGACGCGGCGTCCGCCCGGGTTCGGGGCCGGCGCCGCGTCGGGCGGTGCGTCGTACTGCTCAGGCGTGCTTGCGCTCGTCCTTGGAGTCGCCGGCGCCGGCCTGCACCTTCTCCTCCCACGCGAGGAGGTTGACGACGGTCTCGGCGTCCCAGCCCTCCCACGAGGCGAGCTCGTCGGCCTGCTCGGCCTTGCGGATCTCGAGCTGCTCCTGGAGCTGGGCGACGAGCTCCTGCGCGTCGTTCGCACGGCGCGACTCGCGCTTCACCCGGGTCTCGGCCTCGATCGCGCGGGCCTCGGCGAGCACGATCGTGCTCTCGAGCTCCTCGATCGACTTGTCCCGGGCGGCGAGGCGCTCGGTCATCGCGGAGGTGAACTCGGCGTGCTCGGCGGCGCGCTCGGTGAACATCACCTTGTAGGCCTGGGCCTGGGCGGCGCGGTCGGCCGCGGCCTCCTGGCGGCTCTGCAGCAGCTCGCTGTAGATGATGCGCGACGCCAGGGCGCCACACACCAGGGCGAAGACCGAGGAGAAGCTCAGCCACACCGGCGACTGGGTCGGCAGGGCGAGCACCACGACGAGGGTGGCGAGGGCGAGGAGGGCGGCGGCGACGGTGACGCGAACACTGCGTTGACGGCGGCGAGCGGGCGTGCGAACGGGGGAAGGGGCGCTCATGGCCCCTAGGGTAGGTCCGGCTCGTCCCCTCCGCGGACCCGACACGCTCGCTCGAGCCCAAGTGACGCCGCAACGATAAGAAAACCGGCCACTCCGGCGATCAGCGACTGGGTCAGCCGGAGCTGTTCGAGGGGCGCGTCGACGGCTCGCCAGAAGCTCAGCGCGTAGCCGAAGTACCCGCCGGCCACGAGCGATCCCGCCAGCGCGCAGGCCTTCGCCAGCACGAGCCGGTTCACGGCCTTGTGGGGCTCGAGCACGATGCTGCGGCGGTGGACGTCGCGGTACGTCGACCAGGCGACCGCGCCGAGGATGGCGGCGACGAGGAACAGCGCGAGGACCGGGGTCCACCCGACGAGGGCGGCCCGGCCGGTCAGCCAGGTGCTGAACGGCTTGACCAGCCAGCCCAGCACCAGGCCGATGAGCGCGAACGCGACGAGCGTCCCGGCGCGCGTCGTACGCACGTGGCCGGCCGGACGCTCCGGGGGCTCTTCGTCGTCGCGCTCGTCAGGAGGCAGCTCGCGGGTCACAGATCGAGCGTAAGGTCCTCGCGCTTGAAGATCTTCTGGTCGCCGAGCTGCTCGAGCAGCGTCTTGACCGGACCGTGGCCCGGGATCTCCCCGTCGGGCTCGACGTCGTTCCACGGAGCGAGGACGAACGCGCGCTGGTGGGCCTGCGGGTGCGGCAGGACCATGTCCGGGTCGTTGGCCCGGCGGTCGCCGACCACGATCAGGTCCACGTCGAGGGTGCGGGGCTCGCCGCGAACCCCGGAACGCTCGCGACCGAAGGCGTCCTCGATGGCCAGCGCCCGGTCCAGCAACGTGCGGGCCGAGAGCGTGGTGTCGATGAGGACGACCGCGTTCAGGAAGGGCTTGGAGCCCTCGGGAGCGCCGACGGGCTCGGTCTCGTAGACCGGCGACACAGCGGTGAGCCACACCTCGGGGGTGTCGGCGAGCGAGTTGACCGCGCCTTGGAGGCTCCCCATCCGGTCACCCAGGTTGGACCCGACCGCCAGCACGCAGCGCCGGATCGGGTGCATCTCGCCCGTGAGCGTGTCGGTGTCGACGATGTTCGGGTTGGGGGTTTCAGTCACTTCGGCTCCGAGTAATCGTCAGGGCGACGTCTGTGAACGCCGCCTCGATGGGCGCATCTGGCTTGTGCACGGTCACTTCTGTCCATCGCACACGACTGTCGGTCAGACAGACATCCGCAATCCGCTGGGCCAGTGTCTCGATCAGGTCGACCGGGTCGGTCTCCACTGCCTCCTTCACCGCGGCCACGAGAGTTCCGTAGTCGACGGTGTCCTGCAAGTTGTCGCTACGCGCAGCGGGAAAGGTATCCATCCCGAGCACAAGGTCGACCTTGAACAGCTGCCCATCACGACGTTCGAAGTCGAGCACCCCGTGGTGTCCGTACGCTTCGATGCCGTGCACCGCCAGGCGGTCCAACCCCGAGCCGGGGCCGTAGTCACTCCTCAAGGTGCTCATCCGACATTACCGGGGATGCATGGTGTATCCACAACCGCCAGGTGTCTCGTTCGCGAACGAACACGTTCGTCGCGACCGCTCTCGCCCCGATGAACGACGCGTCGGCGGTGTGCTCGTCCGCTGTCAGGACGTTCTCCATGCAGCTCACCGAGGCCACGTCGCCGTGCACGCTGACCTCGACGTCGGTGAGGAAGAACTGGATGTACGTCGCATTCGCCATGAGCAGGGCCCACGAGCGGGTGATCGCCGAGGCCCCGCGTAGCGGCGTGGTCCCGGGGTGCACGCACAGCGTCTCCCGGTCGTCGAGCCAGATGCGCGTCATCGAGTCGATGTCGCCCCGCTCGAAGGCGCCGTAGAACTCGGAGTTGACCTCCTCCACCGCCGCCTTGTCGCGTTGGAGCTGGTCGGTGCGTTCGGTCATCGGGCACCTCCGCTGTCCTGTATGGCCTGGTCTGCCGTGGTCTGGTCCAGTCTGGCGTGACTACGCGCTCCCTCAGCCGCTGCCCAGCGCGCGGCGACGCGAACGGCGTCCGCGGTCGAGCGTACGGCGTGGGCCCGAATGCACCAGGCTCCGGCGGTCGCCGCGAGGGCGGTCGTCGCGGTCGTGGCGTCGTCTCTCTCGAGCGGAGGCCGCAGCTCGCCGTCCGGGCCGACCAGGAGGTGGCCCAGGAACCGCTTGCGGCTCGTCGCGATGAGGAGCGGGTAGCCGAGGTCGTGGTACCGCTCGGTCGCGGCGAGCACGTCCCAGTTCTGGTCGGCGGTCTTGGAGAAGCCGATGCCCGGGTCGAGGGAGATCCTGCTCGGGTGGATGCCGGCGTCGAGTGCCAGGTCGAGCTGCTCCTGGAGCTCCGCGGCGACGTCCTCGACGACGTCGTCGTACTGGGTCGCCTGCTGCATCGTGGCGGAGTGGGCGCGCCAGTGCATGAGGACGTACGGCGCCCCCGCCTCGGCCACCGTCTCGAACATGGCCGGGTCCGCGCGCCCGCCGGAGACGTCGTTGACCAGGACGGCCCCTGCGCCCAGCGCCGCCTTCGCCACCTCGGCGCGCATGGTGTCGACCGACACCGTCACACCCTCGGCTGCCAGCGCGCTGATGACGGGGAGGATCCGGTCGGTCTCCTCCTGGGGCGTGGGCCGGGTGGCGCCGGGGCGGGTGGACTCCCCGCCCACGTCGATCATGTCGGCGCCTTCGCGGACCAGGTGCCGACCGTGCTCGATGGCCTTGTCGGTGTCGAACCACCGGCCGCCGTCGGAGAAGCTGTCGGGGGTCACGTTCAGGACGCCCATGACGAGCGCGCGGGGCAGCTCAGGCAGCCCAGCGACGTGCCTCGGCGGTCCGACGTACATGGAAAGACCCTAGCGGGCTCGGCGCCATCCCGGCGCCTGCTGGATCCCCGCCGGAGTCGGCTGAATCGGCTTGCGCCGCAAGCACGTGAGCCCGGGCACCCATACGGTGCCCGGGCTCTCGCTCTACAGCCTGTGGTCAGGAAGTCGGCTCGTCCTCGACGACCTCGGCGCAGACGACCCACGTGCGGACGTACTGGCTGGTGCTCGTCCGTCGTTGCGGAAGCCGACGCAACCAGCCGCGCTCGCGTACTTCGCGTCGGTGGCGATGCGCTCCGAGCCTGTTGCGCGAGAACTGACGCACGTGGACGTTACTGATCTGTAGGCTGCCAGCGGTGTAGCCGCCACTCGATAGCGAGGTGAGCCCTCCTGCTGACACTCAGCCGGAGCGACCTTGGACGTCGCCCGTGTCGCCGACCGTCTTCACCCTCGGTACCAGTGCGAGATTCCGCACCGGTTGCCGCCGGCCCCTGGTCACCCTTCGGGCCCTGCGGCCCCATCGAGCACCGGGAGCGCCGGGCTCGCCCTGCTCACCCTTCTCGCCCTGCGGGACCGGCCGGGCCACGCTCGCCCACGGTTGCCTCCCCTGTGGCAGCCTGGGCGTTGATCTTGTTCTTGGTGTGGTCGTTGAAGTCGCGCATGCCGAGCGACCCGTTGCGGACGTCCTTGGAGCCGATCATCTGATCGGCGATGGCAACAGTGCCGCCGCCGGCGAGAGCGAGAACGGCTGCGCCTGCAACGACGGCGCTGGTGCGGGACTTGAACAGATTCATTACTCGAGAAACCCCCGAAATCAGGACGCAACCCCCTGTTGCGTCGCAACGCGGACACTATGGGTCGGCGCCGACATGTTTAGAACTTCAAACGGTCCGGGCTGAATGGCGCATAACGGTCATATGCCTCAAACCCGGATCAAGACGGCGGACAAACTGGGGCAAAGAGTCCCCCGATGGGTGGAGCAATTCGTCCGACCTGGCGCCTTACTGACACCCAGTCAGGGGACAGACTCGGTCTGCACTACAGGCGAAGTGGTCACTTGGGGCGAATTCTGAGCATGAGAACTGCCCGAAGTGACCAGTTCGCGTCGGACGACCGCTGTCCACCGAGCTCGTCGGGACTGGCTGTTTCCACAGAACGCCCGCTCGCCCTCCCGGTCCCGGTACCACCCCGCCAGGCTCCACCCATGTCATCCTCCGGACCCAAGCGTGGTCGCGTGCGCCGCAAGGAGTACGTCCTCGTCTCCCGAGGCCTGCACCTCCCTTCGGACCTGGCCGACGACCAGCTGTCCCGCCTCAACGCGTGGGTCCTCGTCCTGCCGCCGTCCGGCTGTTTCACCCACGTGACCGCGGCCGCGGTCTACGGCTGGCACCTCCCGGCGCTGCCCGAGGACACACCGGTGTTCGCCGCGATGCACGAGGCGGAGTGCCGTCCGAGGCGGCCCGGCCTGAAGGTGAGCCGGCACCCGACGGCGCCCGCCCGATTGGTGCGCAGTGGCCTGCCAGTGGCACCGCCGCCCGAGGTTCTGCTCGCGGCGGCGCGGGACCTGGCCCTGCTCGACCTGCTGGTCATCGTCGACTCGGCCCTGCACCGGAGAGGCTGTGACACCGGGACCCTGATGTCGGCCGTCGAGGGACGCAAGGGCGGTCCCGCAGTCCGACGGGCCATGGCCTACGCCGATGCGCGGGCGGAGTCGCCGTGGGAGACGGTGCTGCGGATGTTCCACGTCGCCTGCGACATCCCGGTCGTGCCGCAGTACGAGCTCCGCACCGCGGACGGGCGCTTCGTGGCCCGCGGTGACCTGTGGATCGAGGGGACGAGGGTCTTCCACGAGTACGACGGCGGGGTGCACCGAGACCGCGAGCAGCACCGGCGTGACCTCGCACGTGAGCGGGCCATCGGCGGCGAGGGGTGGGTCCGGCGCGGCTACACGGCGGTGGACCTGCTGAGGCACCCGCGAGGCCATCCTGCGCGAGGCCGACGCGGCGCTCGGCCGACGACACGATCCCGAGTCGGCTCCAGGCATGGAACGCCCTGCTGGCCGAGTCCACGCTCAGCGCCTCGGGACGGGCAAGGCTCAGGCGGCGGTGGAAGCTCCCGCCGGAGGAACGCTGAGCGGAGCGACGTACCTCTCCAGCCTCCACCAACTGGTCACTTGGGGCATTCCGGGAGCCCGAAAACTGCCCCAACTGACCAGTTCAGGGGCAGCCAGGGGCCGCGAGACCAGGAACCGTCAGCGGCCGGCCATGATGAGGCTCATCGCCTCGGCGCGCGTGGTGGCGTTCAGCATCGAGCCGCGGACGGCCGAGGTGACGGTCTTCGAGCCCGGCTTCCGCACGCCGCGCATGGTCATGCACAGGTGCTCGGCCTCGATGACGACGATGCAGCCGCGGGGCTCGAGGATCTGCATGAGGGAGTCGGCGACCTGGGTGGTGAGCCGCTCCTGCACCTGCGGCCGGCGGGCGTACATGTCCACCAGCCGGGCCAGCTTGGACAGGCCGGTGATCCGGCCGTTCTCGTGCGGGATGTACCCGACGTGCGCGACGCCCGTGAACGGCACGAGGTGGTGCTCGCACATCGACCACAGCTCGATGTCCTTGACCAGGATCATCTCGTCGTGGCCGATGTCGAAGGTCGTCGTCAAGACGTCCTCCGGCCGCAGCCGCATGCCGGAGAGCAGCTCGTGGTAGGCCCGCGCCACCCGCGCCGGGGTGTCGAGGAGACCCTCACGGTCGGGGTCCTCCCCCACCGCGATCAGCAGCTCGCGCACGGCCGCCTCGGCCCGCTTCTCGTCGAACTCCGGGATGTCGTCCGGGTCCGGCTGCGAGGACTGGCTGACCGGGTTGATCGCCATCAGACGGTGGGGTCGCCGTGGACGTCCCCGCCGCTACCGGGCGGGGTGAGGATCACGCCACCCTCCGACTTGTTCTCGGGGGTCGCGCCGTTGGACGTCGCCTTCGGCACCTCGATCGGCGGGATCTGCGAGGGCTCGCGGTGCGGCGACCCGGTCCACGCCGGCCGGATCGGGCGACGGCGGAGCGGCTCGAAGATCGCGGCCACCTCGGCCTTGTCCAGGGTCTCGTGCTCCATCAGCGCGAGGACCAGCGAGTCGAGGACGTCGCGGTTCTCCTCGAGGATGTCGAACGCCTCCTGGTGGGCGGTGGCGAGGAGCTTCTTGGTCTCCGCGTCGACGACCGCCGCGATCTCCTCGGAGTAGTTGCGGGTGTGCCCCATGTCGCGGCCGAGGAACGGCTCGCCCTGGGCCTCACCGAGCTTGATCGCGCCGAGCCGCTCGGTCATGCCGTACTGCGTGACCATCGCGCGGGCCAGCGAGGTGGCCTTGTCGATGTCGTTGCCGGCACCCGTGGTCGGGTCGTGGAAGACCATCTCCTCGGCCGCCCGGCCGCCCAGCATGTAGGCGAGCTTGTCGAGCATCTCCGAGCGGGTCTGGGAGTACTTGTCCTCGTCGGGCAGCACCATCGTGTAGCCGAGCGCGCGGCCGCGGGGAAGGATCGTCACCTTGTGCACCGGGTCGGTGCCCGGCAGCGCCGCCGCGACGAGAGCGTGGCCGCCCTCGTGGTAGGCGGTGATGAGCTTCTCCTTCTCGCTCATCAGGCGGGTGCGCTTCTGCGGTCCCGCGATGACACGGTCGATCGCCTCGTCGAGCGCCTCGTCGTCGATCATCTTGGCGTTCTGGCGCGCGGTGAGCAGCGCCGCCTCGTTGAGCACGTTCGCGAGGTCCGCGCCGGTGAAGCCGGGGGTACGACGGGCAACGGAGAGCAGGTCGACGCCCTCGGCCATCGGCTTGCCGCGGGAGTGGACCTTCAGGATCTGGTGACGGCCCGCGAGGTCGGGGGCCTCGACGCCGATCTGGCGGTCGAACCGGCCGGGACGCAGCAGGGCCGGGTCGAGGATGTCGGGACGGTTGGTCGCCGCGATCAGGATGACCCCGCCGCGGACGTCGAAGCCGTCCATCTCGACGAGCAGCTGGTTCAGGGTCTGCTCGCGCTCGTCGTGGCCACCGCCCATGCCGGCGCCGCGGTGCCGGCCGACGGCGTCGATCTCGTCGATGAAGACGATCGCGGGGGCGTTCTCCTTGGCCTGCTCGAACAGGTCGCGGACACGGGAGGCACCGACACCGACGAACATCTCGACGAAGTCGGAGCCGGAGATCGAGTAGAACGGCACGCCGGCCTCACCCGCGACGGCGCGGGCGAGCAGGGTCTTGCCGGTGCCGGGCGGACCGTAGAGCAGCACGCCCTTGGGGATCTTCGCGCCGACGGCCTGGAACTTCGCGGGCTCCTGGAGGAACTCCTTGATCTCGCCGAGCTCCTCGATCGCCTCCTGGCAGCCGGCGACGTCGGAGAACGTGGTCTTCGGCATGTCCTTGCTGATCAGCTTCGCCTTGGACTTGGCGAACTGCATGACCCGGCCGCCGCCGCCCTGGACCTGGTTCATCAGGAACAGGAACAGCAGGATGATCAGCGCGAAGGGCAGCAGGGTGGCGAGGATGGAGCCGAGCAGGCTGGGCTTGGGGACCTCGACGTTGAACGACTCGATCTGGCCGGCCTGGACCTGGCGGTTGACCTGCTCGACGAGGTCACGCTGCTGTCCGGACACCCAGGAGGACATGACCTCCTTGCCGTCGTCGAGGGTCGCCTGGATCTCCTGGTCGCCGTCGACGAACGTGATCTTCTCGACCTCGCCGTCCTCGATGTAGGCGACCATCTCGGAGGTGTCGACCTCCTGGAAGCCGCCGTTGGGTGCGAGGTACTGCAGCGCGACGAGCACGCCGACCACCGCTACGACGATCCACACCCAGGGACCACGGAAAATGCGCTTCACGTTTGTATATCGGGACCCCGGGGTCCCGTCCTCCTACCCAGTCCTGCTGCTTAGACCATCGACGGTACACGTCGACAGCAACGCTCCGCGCCCCGTCCGCAAGGACTTTGCAGGACGTGCACGCGAGCGTCGTACCCCCATCCTCCCGCTTCAACGTCGCTGATCGCGAATCCGTTCCACCGGAGCCCGCCGGGTAGACCGCTACCGGTGTCGCCGACGCGACCTGGGGGCCGCTCCTGGCAGACCGATGTCGGAGGAAGGCAGAGTCAGGAGTAGACGTGCGGGGCGAGGGTGCCGATGCAGCGCAGGTTGCGGTACCTCTCGGCGTAGTCGAGCCCGTAGCCGATCACGAACTCGTTGGGGATGTCGTAGCCGATGTACCTCACGTCGACGGACATCCGCTGGGCCTCGGGCTTGCGCAGCAGGGTGCACACCTCGACCGAGGCGGGGCCGCGGGAGGCGAGGTTGGCGACCAGCCAGGACAGGGTCAGGCCGGTGTCGATGATGTCCTCCACGATGATCACGTGGCGGCCGCTGATGTCGGTGTCGAGGTCCTTGAGGATCCGGACGACACCGGAGGACTGCGTGCCGGAGCCGTACGACGAGACCGCCATCCAGTCCATCTCGACGTGACGGCCGAAGTGCCGGGCGAGGTCGGCCATCACCATGACCGCGCCCTTGAGGACGCCGACGAGGAGGATGTCCTTGCCCTCGTAGTCCTTCTCGATCTCCGCGACCAGCTCACCGAGCCGGTTCTGGATCTGCTCCTCGGTGTAGAGGACGTTGACCAGGTCGCCCTCGATGTGCTTCGCGTCCATGGGCGTCAGCCTGCCACAGGGCCCTCTCCGCCCGGCTCCGCGGGTCCGTCGGTACGTCGATCGCCCGGCGCGTCCGTACGTCGATCGCCCGGCGCGTCCGTACGTCGATCGCCCGGCGCGTCCGTACGTCGATCGCCCGGCGCGTCCGTACGTCGATCGCTGCGCGCACTGAAGCGGAGCTCGTCGTCCTCCCGCACGACGTGCACGTGCCCGGGGAGCTCGACGCGGACCTGGCCGCGGTACTCCCGCACCAGCTCGTCGATCGCCAGCACGTGCACCCGGAACAGCTCGCCGGGCGGAGAGCCCGCGGCGACGGCCGCCAGCCGGAGGACCCGCCGCCGGACGGCGTCGTCGTAGGTCTCGAGGAGGGCGATGTCGAGGCCGGTGTCGGTGCGCACGTCCTCGAGGGCCTCCTCGGCCACGTTGTCGAGCGCCTCCATGTCCTCGCGGAGGCCCTCGGCGGTCCGGGCGAGTGCGGCGGCGACCCCGGGGCCGAGCTCCTCCTCGAGCATCGGCATCACCCGGTGCCGGATCCGGGCCCGGGTGAACCTCGGGTCCTCGTTGTGGGGGTCGCGCCAGAAGTCGATGCCCTCGGCGCGGCAGGCCGCCTCGGTCTGGACGCGGGTGATCCCGAGCAGCGGGCGGCGGAACGGGTGGAAGGCGACGCGCATGCCGGCGATGGACCGGCCCCCGGACCCGCGGGTGAGGCCGAGCAGGACGGTCTCGGCCTGGTCGTCGAGGGTGTGCCCGAGGAGCACGACGCTCGAGCCGAAGTGGTCGGCGAGCTGCTCGAGGGCGGCGTACCTGGCCTCGCGGGCGGCGGCCTCGATCCCCCGGCCGCCGGGGTCGACGCTCACCCGGACGGCTGCGGTCTCGTGCGCCCCCAGCGCGGCCATCTGCTCGACCACCCGGGCGGCGTGGTGGCCCGACCCCTCCTGGAGGCCGTGGTCGACGGTGACGCCGATGACGCGCCAGGGGTGCTTGCGCGCCTCGAAGACCGTGGCGGCGAGGAGGGCGAGGGAGTCGGCGCCTCCGGAGCAGGCGACGAGGACCGGGTGGTCCCCGACGTCGACCAGCGTGCGTCGTACCGCCAGCCGGACCGCGGCGACGGCGGGATCGGGCCCCACGGCCGGGTCAGCCGTGCACGCGGCGGACCCAGGCGGCCGGGTCGGCGATCTCTTCGCGGGAGGGGAGGTTCTCCGGGGAGACCCACACCTTGTTGAAGCCCTCCATGCCGACCTCGGCGATCGCGCCGCGGACGAACGCGGCGCCGTTGCGGTACTGCGCCATCTTCGCGTCGAAGCCGAGGAGCTTGCGGATGATCTTGTCGAGGCCGCTCGCGCCCGTGCGGCGCTTGTTGAACTTGCCGCGGATGTCGTCGACCGAGGGGATCACCTCGGGGCCGACCCCGTCCATCACCACGTCGGCGTGGCCCTCGAGCAGCGACATGACCGCGGTGATCCGGTCCAGGACCACCTTCTGCTCGGGGGTCTGCACGAGGTCGAGGAGGCTGACCTCGTCGTCACCGCGCAGCAGGTCGCCGATGCGCTTGACGCCCTCGCCGAGCATGCCCGCGAGCCTGCCGGGGTCCACCTCGACGGAGTCGATGAGCGCGGCGATCTCGCCGTGGATGTGGTCGCGCATCCACGGCACGGCCGTGAACTGGACGCGGTGGGTCTCCTCGTGGAGGCAGACCCAGAGGCGGAAGTCGGTGGGGTCGACGCCGAGCTCGGTCTCGACGTGGACGATGTTCGGCGCGACCAGCAGGAGGCGGCCCGCGATGTCGGAGCCGGCCGGCGCGTGGAACGGGTCGAACTGGCCGAGCACCTTCGTCGACATGAAGCCGAGCAGGCCGCCGAGCTCGAGACCGGTGACGCGGGAGCCGACCGCCTCGGCGAGGGGCGAGGGGGCGCCGCGCTTCTCGCGCATCTTGTCGATGAGCGGGCTCAGGATGGTGGAGAACCCGTCCACGTTGGCCTGGATCCAGCCCGGCCGGTCGACGACCAGGATCGGGGCGGTGCGCTCCTCGGCGACCAGGCCGGTGTACTCACGCACCAGGCCGGTGGACCGGTGCGCGCCCTCGCGCAGCTCCGTGACCGCGGCCTCCGCCTCGGCGCGGCTGACCATCGGCCCGGGCCCGGACATCTTCGACGCAGCCAGGACGGCGAGGTCCCAGTCGATCATCGTGGATCGGTTCGGCATGTCCTGACCCTACTTCGCACCCGCAACAAGCCCTGCCCGGATAGTTCGTGAGCGAACTGCTGTCGGGGGACGAGCGCGACGACGGTTTGCTCACGAACTACCGCAGGGGGCGGGCGGTCAGGCGCCGCAGGGGGCGGGCGGTCAGGCGCCGCAGGGGGCGGGTGGTCAGGCGCCGCGGGGGGCGGGTGGTCAGGCGCCGCAGTGGCAGGCGGCGAGGGCGGCCGCCACCTGGTCGAGGCGTTCCCGCGCGTCGAGGGTGTCGACCACCTTCACCTTGTCGGCGATCGCGACGAAGGACAGCACCGTGCCGTCCAGGTCGGTGACGACGCCGGCGAGGCCGTGGACGCCGGTGAGCGTGCCGGTCTTGGCCCGGACCCGGCCGAGCCCGGCGTCGGCGCCGGTGTCGAACCGGTACGTCAGCGACCCCGTGAACCCGGCCACCGGCAGCCCCGAGACGACCGTGCGCAGGTCCGGGTGCTCGTCGGAGGCGGCCACGTCGAGCACCGAGAGCAGCATGCCCGTGGACAGCCGGTCCTTCCGCGACAGCCCGCTGCCGTCGAGGATCCGCGCGCCGGTGAGGTCGACTCCCAGCCCCGAGAGCACCTCGCGTACGGCGGCCGACCCGGCGGCGAACGAGCCCGGGCGCCCGGTCGCCAGCGCGACGTGCCGGAACAGCACCTCGGCGGCCTCGTTGTCGCTGACCTCGAGGGTCCACTGGACGATCTGGGAGAGCGGCGCGCTGCTGACCCCGGCGTACTCCTGCGCCTCGGGCGGCGCGACCGCGGGCCGCGGCTTTCCCTTGACGACGATGCCCTCCCGCTCCAGGGCCCGCGCGAACTCGTCGGCCGCGGCGAGCGCCGGGTCGTCGGCGCGGGACACCGAGCCCTCCCGCTCGCGCCCCGCGTCGACCCACAGCGGCGAGATCGGGCTGACCACGTCCTCGGGGACGTACGACGCACGCCACGCCGGGTTGTCGGACGGGCCGGAGAACAGCGTGGTGTCGTAGCCGAGCCGCACCCGGGTCCGGCCGAGGCCCTTCAACGACCGGGCGGTCGCCTTGGCGAGGGTCACGACGTCCGCGCGGGCCGGGTACACGTCGCTGTCCGGGGCCCGGGCGAGGAGCGGGTCACCGCCCCCGACGAGCACCACCTCCCGGCTGGACCGGCCGGCCACGACCGTCGTACGGAAGGTGTGGTCGGGGCCGAGCGAGGCGAGGGCGGCCGTGGTGGTGAGCACCTTCATCGTCGAGGCCGGCGTCACCGTCGAGGGGCCGGTCGAGAAGACCTCGGACCCGTCCGCGGAGGCGACCCCGACCGCGACCCGCGGGCCGAGGTCCTTGTCGCGGAGCAGGCGGGCGATCGCGCGCCGTACCGCCGTGGGCGAGGCAGCCGACTCCTCGGACCGGGCGGCGACCTCGGCCACCGGGGACGGCGTGGGCAGCGTCAGGCCCGGCGGCGGCGCCACCGCGGCCGGCTCGGTGAGCGGCGAGGGGTGGTGCCAGCCGAGCACGCGGGGCCCGAGGTCGAACGCGTAGGACGCCACCGCGAGGGCGAGCACGAACGCGACGATCCCGCTCCCCCACCGACGGACGCGGCGTCCTGAGGGCACGTCGGAGTGGCGTACGTCACCTCCGGCCACCTGACACCCCTCCCGACTGCGCAATTCGTGCGTTCGTGCGCGACACTAGCCGCACCGCATCGGAGACTGTGAGTGGAGGAACTGTGGAGTTCGACGTCCTGGTTGAGATCCCCAAGGGTCAGCGCAACAAGTATGAGGTCGACCACGAGAGCGGTCGCATCCGCCTCGACCGGACGCTGTTCACCTCCACGCAGTACCCGGCCGACTACGGCTTCATCGAGAACACCCTCGGCCTCGACGGCGACCCGCTCGACGCGCTCGTCCTGCTGCAGGAGCCGACCTTCCCGGGCTGCCTGATCGCGTGCCGCGCGATCGGCATGTTCCGCATGACCGACGAGGCCGGCGGCGACGACAAGGTCCTGTGCGTCCCCTCGCACGACCCGCGCCTCGAGCACCTGCGCGACATCAACCACGTGTCGAAGTTCGACCGTCTCGAGATCCAGCACTTCTTCGAGGTCTACAAGGACCTCGAGCCCGGCAAGTCCGTCGAGGGCGCCAACTGGGTGGGCCGCGACGAGGCCGAGGCCGAGGTCCGGGCGTCGTTCGAGCGGTTCAAGGAGTCCCACGCGGAGAACCCGGACCCGTTGCACGACTGAGCTCCGCGCCTCCTTCGCCCCCGGGCTTTCCCAGGCTCTCTTGGGAAAAGGTCACTCACCTCGACGAGTTCCTCGAGGTGAGTGACCTTTTCTCGTGTTGAGCGGCGGTACGGCGGACGACGGCGGGCGACCCGCGCTACGGCACCGGCTGGATGATCTCCGCCCGCAGCATCTCCGGCGGGATGTCGAAGGCGTCGACGAGCTGGTCGGCGATCGGGCGGACCCGGCGGCACAGCTCGTTCACGGTCGCGGTCACCGCCTTCGACTTGGCGTTGGAGAACCGGCCGTGCTCCATGAACCAGGCCCGGTCGTCCTCGATCGCCGACAGCGCGAACAGGTCGCAGACCAGCTGCAGCGCGAGCTTGTTCTGCCCCTCGGGCAGCGTGGCGATCTTGTCCACGAACGCCTCGAGCGTCAGCCGCTCCACGTGCGCCCACGCCGCGCCGATCACGTGGTCCTGCACGTTGCTGAAGACCGAGGCCGGGTCGGCCCCGGCGTCCATCCCCTTCTTCAGCCGCCGCGCGACGGAGGCGAGCATGTGCTCCTCGCGCCAGCGCAGCAGGTTCAGGTGGTAGGAGGTGTCGAGGATGCCCGCGTCCGGGTCGGTGTCCCGGTCGGCCGCCGGCAGCACGTCGCGGACCCTGTCGAGCAGCTTGTGCACGCTGGTGCGCTCGATCACGGTCTCCACCGCGACCCCGGCGACGAAGCGCATCATGCCGAGCTGGTCGAGGTTCTCGAACTCGTCCGGCGTAGTCGGTGAGCAGGCCCTTCGCGACCAGCTGCAGCAGGATGTGGTTGTCGCCCTCGAAGGTCGTGAACACGTCGGTGTCGGCCCGCAGCGCGTCGAACCGGTTCACCGACAGGTACCCGGCGCCGCCGCAGGCCTCACGGCACTCCTGGATCGTCCGGGAGGCGTGCCAGGTCCCCACGACCTTGGTCGACGCGGCCCGTGCCTCGAGCGCCCGCCGGTCGTGCTCGGAGGCGTCGTCGTTGGAGAACACGTCGTGCAGGTCGCTGCGCACCCGCTCCTGCGCGAAGTGCAGCGCGTAGGTCCGCGCGAGCAGCGGCAGCAGTCGACGCTGGTGCATGCCGTAGTCGAGCAGGATCTCCTCGCGACCCGAGTCCGGTGCGCCGAACTGGCGGCGGCGCAGCGCGTACTTCACCGCCACCGCCAGCGCCACCTTGCTCGCGCTGATCGCGGCGCCGCCGATGCTGACCCGGCCCTGGACGAGGGTGCCGAGCATGGTGAAGAACCGCCGGTCGGGGTTCTCGATCTCGGAGAAGTAGGTGCCGTCGTCGCGCACCTCGGCGTACCGGTTCAGCAGCGCGCTGCGCGGCACCCGCACCTGGTCGAACCAGATCCGGCCGTTGTCGACGCCGTTGAGGCCGATCTTCCGGCCGCAGTCCTCGATCCGCACGTTCGGCAGCACGTTCCCCTCGCCGTCCCGGAGGGGTACGACGAGCGCGTGCACGCCGCGGGCCTCGCCGCCGACGACGAGCTGGGCGAAGACGACCGCGAGCCGGGCGTGCATCGCGGCGTTGCCGATGTAGTCCTTGCGGGCCGAGTCGGTCGGGGTGTTCACGACGAACTCGTCGGTGTCCGCGTCGTAGGTCGCGGTGGTCTCGAGCGCCTGCACGTTGGAGCCGTGGCCGGTCTCGGTCATCGCGAAGCTGCCCAGGAGCTTCCCGGTGATCGTGTCCGCGAGGTAGGCCTTGTGGTGCTCCTCGGTGCCGAGGTGGAGGATCGCGCCGCCGAAGAGGCCGAACTGCACGCCGGCCTTGACCAGGATGGACAGGTCGCCGAACGCGAGGGTCTCGAAGGCGGCGATGGACGCCCCGATGTCGCCGCCACCGCCGTACTCCTTGGGAAACCCCATGCCGGTCTGGCCGGTCTCGGCCATCTGCAGCAGCACGTCGAGCACGCGCTGGCGGAACTCGTCGCGGCCCAGCTGCTCGGCGTCGGTGAGGATCTCGGAGTACTCGGCGAGGTTCTTGCGGACCAGCTGACGCACGTCGACGTACTTGCCGTCGAGGAGCTCCGTCAGCGCGGAGACGTCCACGGCCGGGGTGACGTAGGAGGACGAGGAGGTGAGGGACATAGGCCTTACCTTGTCAGCCCTTACCCGACGCCGGAAGTGACGACGTTCAGACCCGCGCGAAGAAGTTCGGCGGCGTCCAGTAGTACAGGCTGTCGATCGACACCGGGCGACCGGTGCGAGGCGCGTGCACGATCTGACCGTTGCCGATGTACATCGCGACGTGGTGGATCGAGTCCGGGCTGCTCGACGAGCCCCAGAACACCAGGTCGCCGGGGCGCAGCTCGCTCGACGAGATCGGCGTACCGGCGTAGTACTGCGCGACCGAGTAGTGCGGCAGGTAGACGCCGGACTGGCCCCAGGCCTCGAGCATCAGGCCCGAGCAGTCCCACGAGTCCGGACCCGCGGCGCCCCAGACGTAGGGCTCGCCGACCTGCGAGGTCGCGAACGCGATGGCCCGATCGGCTCCGCCACTGCCGCTAGGGGGTGGAGGCGGCGGTGGCGGAGCCGGAGCCGGCGGGGGGGATGCCGGCTGGGGGGTGTTCGTCGGGGTCTGCTGCTCGGCCTCGCGGGCCTCACGGGCCTCACGGGCCTGGCGCTCTGCCTCGGCACGCTCCTCCTCGCGCGTCTCGGCCGCCGCCTTCGCCCGGTCGGCCGCCGCCTGGGCGCGGGCCTCGCGCTGGGCCGCGGCGCGGTCGCGGGCCTCCTGAAGGGCCTGCTGCCGTGCCGCCTCCTCGGCCTCGGCGCGGGCCCGCGCGGCGGCGCGTTCCCGGGCGATCTCCTCGAGTGCGGTCTGCCGCTGGCGAGCCAGCGAGACCGAGATGTTCTGGGCTTGGGCGAGCTCGCGGATCAGCCCGTCCTTCTCCTCGGCGATCTCCTGGGCGATGGCCTGGGCCGACGCGGCTGCTGAGGCGGCCCGGTCCTTCGCCTGGCGGGCCTCGACCGCGAGCCGCTCGGCCTTGGCGCGCACCTGCTCGGCGTGCTCCTGGTAGGCCTCGGCGAGCGCCTCGGTCGCGGCGAACCTGTCGTAGTCGGCCTGCAGCGTCTCGGAGACACCCTGGAAGGTGACGTACTGGTCGAGGACGCCCTCGGGGCCGTCGGCGCCCATCATCGCGTTGAGGGCGGTCAGCTCACCGCCGTGCTGGTACGACGAGGCGACGAGCGCGCCGATCGACCTGCGCTGCTCCGCGACGGTACGACGGGCGGCGGCTGCCTCACGCCTGGCACCGGCGAGCTCCTCCTTCGCGAGACCGAGTCGCCACATCGCGCCGTTGTACGCCTCCGACGCCATCTCCGCCTCGACGGCTGCTGCCTCGAGGCGCTGGTTGGCCAGGAGCAGGGAGGCCTTGATCGCGCCGACGTCGCGCGCGGTCTGGGCGACCCGCTGCTCGGCGGCGGCGACCTCGTCCTGGGACGGGAACGCGTGGTCGGTCTTCTCGGCCGAGGCGGACGGGACCAGCCCGACCAGGAGCACTCCGGAGAGCAGGGCCGGGGCGGCCAGCCGTCGCGCAGTCGCGGCTCGCTGCGTGCGGCGCGACTGGCTCTGTGCTCGGGCGGCGCCCATGTGCTCCCTCTCGGAGGGGTCCGCGAGCCCCATCCCCGATGGGCTCGCGGACCGTGTCTCGACTGGTCCCAAACCGTTCCGACTCGACCGGCAGCTGGCCCTCCCAAGCCAGTCGCCGGCGGAGTGACGAGCCGCCCGAGCAGCACCGTCGATGGAACGCTAGTACTCATCTGTCACAGAGGAAACACTTTCAACATTAAAAACTTCTGTCACACGGCGTGTCGACTTGACGAACTACAAGGTTGTAATTTGCGCCGCGCGGTCAGGCCGCCTGCTGAGGGCCGGTTCGGCCGGCGACGCTGCCGCTCCCGGCTGCGCCGCCGGACCGTCGCGAGCCGGCGCCCGAGGCCAGGTCGTCGCGACGGCCACGTGCACACAAAGCACGACAGCCACGACAGGGCTGGGACCCGTCGTGGCTGTCGGCGTCCCCAGCAGCGACGCTGGGAACGGTCTTTCTTGCCTCACTCCCCTGGGAGGAGGGAAGTGAGCCCCCCGGCCCCGCCCTGCTGGGATACCAGGACGGTGCCAAGTTCGTGCCGGCAGGGAGACCGGCGGCCGCGGCTCGTCAGCCGCGACGTCTGGGTGCGATCAGCCGGTCAGCTGTCGCGGCGGCGACCCCGCAGCGTCAGGGCTCCGGCCAGGATCATGACGAGCCCGGCACCTGCCTGCGCCGTCATGCTCGATGCCGCTCCGGTCTGCGGGAGGACCAGGGCCGCGGGCCGGTTCTTGCGCGGCCGCTCACCCTCCTCGCCGAGGACCTCGCCGCCAGGGGTCGAGTCGTCCTGCGGGACCTCGGGCAGGACCGGCAGCCGGCCGCCGGGCTTCTTGTCCACGTCGGTGGTGGTCGTGCCGCCCTTGCCGGGGGTCTTCCCACCGCGCGGCCGCTCGGACTCCTCGCCGAGGACCTCGGGCTTCTTGCCGCCGGTGTCCCCGGCGTTGCCGCCCTTCTTGCCACCGTTGTCGCCGCCGGTCTTGGCGCCGTCGTTCCACGTGCCGGGCCCCTTGGTGCCGGGCCCCTCGACCTTGTCGCCGGGGACGGTCGGCGCGACCGGGTCCTTCTTGCCGTCGCCCTTCTTGCCGTCGTCCTTCTTGTCGCCGGGCTTGTCGCCGGTGCCGCCGGGCGTCTGGGTGTCGCACTCCGTGTCGTCCACGTCGTCCTCGCAGGCAGCGCCCTCGTCGCCCGTCTCGTCCTCGACCTCGTCGCAGACCTCGCCGGTCGCGCACTCGGGCTCGGTGAGGTCGTCGACCTCGGGGTCGAGCGGGTCGGCGTCAACCAGGTCCGGGACGGTGTCACCGTCGCTGTCGACGCACTCGGTGACGCCCTCGAGGTGACCGGTGTCGTAGCGGTCGGCGGCGTGGCCGTTCAGTCCGCTGTCGTCGATGACGATGACGACGCCGTCGCGGTGGCAGACGATGGTCTCGACGTAGGTGCCGCCGTCGGGGCTGCCGTTGCCGGCGCCGGTCGGCAGGTCCTCGCCGGCGCCGCCGGACTGGTTGCCGGACTGGTTGCCGGTGGACGGGTTGCCGGTGGACGGGTTGCCGGGCGTCTCGGGCTTCTTGCCCTCGTTGCGCGCCCTTCACCTTCGCCAGCGCGGTGACGGCACCGGACGCCCCGGCCCCCTCGTGAGACGCCTCGGCGTTCGGCGTGACGGTGCTGGTCGTGGTGGTCACCCCGTCGACCGTGGTCTCGACGACCAGGGTGGAGGCGTCGGTGTCGCTGCTGGTCGCGGAGATCTCGATGACCTCCGCGGCGCCCGGGCGCGCTCGGGCGCCGGGCGCTCGGGGCGACCTGCCCGGCGGGACCCGCCGCGGCGGTCCCCACGGCACCGGCAGCGATCGACGTACCGGTGGAGCTCTCGAGGCCACGGCCCTGAACCTTCTCGTCGGCGTTCGCCGAGGACGCCTGGGCGGCCCCGCCGAACCCGAAGGTCAGGAACAGCGCGAGGCCGACCGCGGCGAGGCGGGCGGCGTTGCCGGCCGCGATCCGAGAGCGGTGGTCCGCTGCGACCTGAGAGGCGTGCGAACGCGCGCCGACATTCTTCGACATGACTGTCTGATCTCCCCCCGGCCCTCTCGAGCCAGCTTGTCGAACCGGCCCCCCAGCCGGCTGTGCCACTTCCCCAAGCGGCACATTTCCCTTGCATCAAGACTAAGCGGGCAAGTTGCCAAAAAGGGACAAACGAACGCCTCAACTCCTCCACGAAATCGCACCCCCAGACATGGCCCGGACGGACTACCCGGCAGCCCCAGATCCACGGCAGGGCAACAGCCGGGCAACGCGTCGGCAACAGGCCACCCACAGGGAGGCTCAGCGGCTCGCGGCGGCTTCCTCGTCGACCGGCACCTCGGCCGTGCTCGTCGTCGGGTGGGAGGCCCACCCGTGCCGGTCGAACTTCTGGCCGGTCGCCAGGCCGCCGACGTACACCGAGACGACCGCGATCAGCGCCCCGGCGACGTCGTCGGCGATGTAGTGCCACCCGAAGTAGATCGTCGCGATCACCGTGGTGACGAAGAAGACCCACAGCGACATCCGGATCCAGGCGTGCCGGACGGTGTAGTGCGCGACGAGGGCGGCGACCAGCGTGATGGCCACGTGCAGCGACGCGAACCCCGCGACGCTCTGCACACCGTCGGAGTTGAACGGGTCCCAGATGACGTCGGTGCGCCCGTAGAACAAGGAGTCCTGGAGCTGGGTGACGCCGGTGTGCTCGAGGCCGGCGTACAGCCACACGTAGTAGAAGGCAGGGCCGAGCGAGGGGATCGCGTAGTAGCTCGCCGTCCCCAGCGCCCAGGCCAGGCACTGCGCGGTGACGTACCAGTACCCGTAGCTGATGTTGCGCGACCACACGAGCCAGGCCGTCACGGACACCGGCACGAACGGCAGGAAGATCAGGTAGATGAACGACAGCACGTGGGCGCTGAGGCCCTCACCGAGCACCGTGTGCAGCACGATCGCCGGGTCGTGGCCGAACAGCAGCGCCTCGTCGATCGCCTTGAGCAGCGGGTCCTGGGTGCCCTCGCGGATGAACGGCAGGAAGTTCTTGAGGTTCCGGTAACCGACGTAGGTCACGTAGAAGCTGCCCAGGCCGATCACCACGAGCGTGATCCGCTCGCTGGTCCAGTGCTCGCGCACGATCGCCCTCGCCTCTTCGCGGAAGAGGCTGAGCTTGCCCCGCGAGCGCCACAGCGACCGGGGTACGACGTCGGCCAGGAACGCGCCGAGGACCAGGAGGGGCAGCCGGATCCACGCCGGGCCGAGGAAACCCTCGGGGTCGCGGATCGGGAGGCCGAGCGACTGGCTGGCGACGACGGCGAGCACACCCGTCATCACTGCGACTCCCACCAGGAGTCCGTACGCCCGCCGCTTCACAAGCGCGGAGTCTAACGAACGGCTGTGTCAATACCTCGGGCAGGAGAATCGCCAGGCAGTACGGCGGTTCGCGACATGTCGACGGCCAGCCGGACGTCGTGGTCGATGCGGAAGTCGGCGTCCTGCGGCGCGACCGCGTGCATCTCTCCGAGGCCCTCGACGAGCACGCGCAGGCGCACCGCGTCCCGGGTCACCGTCGCGGAGACGACCCGGCCGCCGAGGGGGCCGTCGTCGGAGACCCGGAGGGCCGAGCGTCGCAGCGCGAGCGCGCCCACCGAGTCCTGGCCGCCGGCCCGCGCGAGCAGCTCGGCGGCGGCGCCGGACAGGATCGTGGGGTAGCCGAGCAGCAGCGCCGCCTCGCCGCTGACCGGGGCGCGCCACACCTCGTCGAGGGTCCCGGCCTGCAGGATCCGGCCGGCCTGCATCACCGCGACCCGGTCGGCCACGGTCCACACCTCGTCGTGGTCGTGGGTCACGAGAAGCGCGGTCGTCCCGGCCGCCTTGAGGATCGTGCGGAGGTCACCGGCGAGGCGCTCTCGCAGCTCGCGGTCGAGGGCGGACAGGGGCTCGTCGAGGAGGAGCAGCCGCGGGTCGGCGGCGAGGGAGCGGGCCAGGGCGACGCGTTGCCGCTCGCCGCCGGAGAGCTCGGACGGGAGCCGGTCGCCGTAGGCGGGCAGGCCGACCAGCGTGAGCAGCTCGTCCACCCGCCCGGAGACGGCGGACCGGGAGGAGCCCCGCAGCCGCAGGGGGTAGCCGACGTTGGAGGCCACGCTCTGCTGGGGGAACAGCTGCCCGTCCTGGAACATCAGCGCGAAGCCCCGCTTGTGGGTCGGCACGCCACCGAGGTCCCGGCCGTCCCACGCGACGGAGCCCGACGACAGGACCTCCAGGCCCGCGATCGCCCGGAGCAGGGTCGACTTCCCGCACCCGGAGGGCCCGAGCACGGCGAGCACCTCGCCGGTCGGGAGGTCGAGCGACACGTCGTCGACGGCGGTGACGCCGTCGAAGCGCACGGTCAGGTCGCGGACGGTGAGCATGTCAGAACGATCCCATCGACCCGACGCGCAGCCGCTCCACGGTGCCCATCACGGTCACCGTCACGACGCCGAGGACGACCGAGGCGGCGAGCGCCATCCCGAAGTTCTCCGCGCCGGGACGCGAGATCAGCTGGTAGATCACCACGGGCAGCGTCGGCCGGTCCGAGCGGGCGAGGAAGCTCGTCGCCCCGAACTCACCGAGCGACACCGCGAACGCGAACCCGGCCGCGGCCAGGGCCGGCCGCCACCCGACGGGCAGGTCCACGACGAGCAGCGCGCGCCACGGCGCGGCGCCCAGGGTGGCCGCGGCCTGCCGCTGCCGGGGGTCGATCGAGCGCAGCACCGGCACGAGCGTCCTCACCACGAGCGGCAGGGCCACCATCGCCTGGGCGATCGGCACGAGCAGCGGCGAGGAGCGGAGGTCGAGCGGCGGCTGGTCCAGGGTGATGAGGAAGCCGAAGCCGATGGTGACCGCCGAGACGCCGAGCGGCAGCATGAACAACCCGTCCAGGAACGCGCGGCCGCGGCGCTCCGCACGGCCTCGGGCGGGACGCGAGACGAGGAAGGCCACGGTCAGGCCGAGCAGCAGCGCGATCGTGGTCGCGTCCACCGCGGTCCTCAGGGAGTTCTCCAGGGCGGTCCACACGGGGACGAGAAGCGCGTTCCCCCCGCCCGTCGTACCGAGGGCGCGGTAGTTGTCCAGGCTCCAGCCGCCACCGACGCGCAGCGACCGGACGACCAGGGCCAGCAGCGGCGCGGCGAGGAACGCCACGACGACCCCGGTGACGGCGAGGGCCGGGAGGTCGCGGCGGCCGGGCCGGCGGCGGGAGCGGCGGGCGTCGCGTGACAGCGCGGAGGCGCCGCGGCCCCGGGTGCGCCCGGCGAGCAGCAGGAGCACGACGACCGCCAGGAGCTGTACGACGGACAGCACGGCCGCCGCGGTGAGGTCGAGGAACTGTGTCGTGAGGATGTAGATCTCGGTCTCCACGGTGCCGTAGCGCAGGCCGCCGAGGGTCAGCACGACACCGAACGCCGTGGAGCAGAAGAGGAACACGACCGTCGCGGCCGACACGATGCCGGGCTTGAGGGCCGGCAGGGTGACCGTCCGGAACACCTGCGCCGGCGACGCACCCAGTGCCGCCGCGGCCTCCTCCTGGCGGCGGTCGAGGCCCTCCCACAGCCCGCCGACCGTGCGCACCACCACCGCGAGGTTGAAGAACACCATCGCGGCGAGGATCGCGAGCGCGGTGCCGTCGAGGCCGAGGAAGCCGAGCGGGCCCGAGGGCGCGAGCAGCGTCCGGAAGGCGACGCCGACCACCACCGTGGGCAGCACGAACGGCATCACGACCAGCGCCCGCAGCGCCTGCCGGCCCCGGAAGTCCAGGCGGTACAACACGTACGCGACCGGGACCCCGAGCACGAGGGTCAGCGCCGTGGCGGTCAGCGACGACCACGCGGTGAACCACAGCACCCGGTGCACCCGGGGCCGCGCGAGCGTCTCGGTCAGCCCGGACAGGTCGAGCGAGCCGTCGACCCAGAACCCCTGGGCGAGCATGCCCGAGAGCGGGAGGAGGAAGAAGACGACGAGGAACCCGACCGGGACGACCGCGAGCGCGACCGTCCCGAGCCGGCGACCTCGGTGGCCTCTCACCGGGTGGTGATCTCCCCCCACGTGGTCAGCCACGCGTCACGGTTCTCGGCGACCTCCGTCGGGGCGACGGTCAACGGCTCGGCGGGGGTCTTCGCCCAGCGTGCCCACAGGTCGGGGAGCTCGACCGACTCGTCGACCGGGAAGACGTACATGTTCTCCGGCAGCGCGGCCTGGAAGTCCTTGCCCACCATGAAGTCGACGAACGCCTGCGCCCCCTCGGGGTTCTCCGCCCCCTCGAGCACGCCGGCGTACTCCACCTGCCGGTAGCAGGTGTCGAGCAGCGCGCTGGTGGTCGGCTTCGTCCCGCCCTCGGGGATCGTGAACGGCGGCGACGACGCGTAGGACAGCACGATCGGCCGGTCGCCGTCGCCCCCGCCGGCGGTGAAGTCGACGGTGTAGGCGTCGGTCCAGCCCGACGTGATCCGGGTGCCGTTGGCCATCAGCTCCTCCCAGTACTTCTCCCAGCCGTCCTGGCCGTACTCCGCGACGGTGGCGAGCAGGAAGGCCAGGCCCGGCGAGGACGTGGTGGCACCGGGGGTGACGAAGAGGTCCTGGTACGTCGACTCGGTGAGGTCGGCGAGGCTGCTGGGCGGCTCGATGCCCTTGTCGGCGAACCACGCGTCGTCGACGTTCACGCACACGTCGCCGAAGTCGACCGGCGTGAGCGCCGCGGCGCCGGCCTCGTCGGGCATCTCGAACATGCTCGCCGAGGCGGGCGCGTCGGCCGGCTCGTAGTCGGTGAACACGCCCTCCTCCACCGCCCGCGAGGCGAACGTGTTGTCGACCCCGTAGACCACGTCGCCGATCGGGGACCCCTTGGTCAGCACGAGCTTGTTGGTCAGCGCGCCCGCGTCGCCGGCGGCCTCGACCTTCACCTCGTAGCCGGTCTCGCGGGTGAACTGACGCATGAGCTCGTCGGGCACGGTCCACGACTCGTGGGTGGCGAGCACGACCTGCGTGTTCTCCGGGCCGCCCGCGGTGTCGGCTCCCTCGTCGGCCGTGTCGTCCGTCGTACCCCCGAGGGAGCAGGCGCTCACTGCGACGGCGAGGACGGCGACGGACGCGAGACGCGCGCTGTGCCGGCGCGTCCTGGTGATGCTGGACATTGACTGCTCTCCCATACGTTCCGGGAGGGGTTCGCACGCATGCGAAATGAGACTCGACTTCCTTCGCCGGTATGAGCCGGATCAGGTTCGAGGGTCTGCGGCCGTTCCGCACTCTCAGCGCCGGGTGGCGCTCCCCTGTCGTTCTGCGGCCAGGCTACACCGCGGGCTCGCGGCCGCTCCCTCTAGGTTGAAGGCATGACGGTGCTCCCCGATGCCGAGATCGAACGCGCCCTGGTCGTCACCGCGCACCCCGACGACGTGGACTTCGGCGCCGCGGGCACGGTCGCGGCGTGGACCCGTGCGGGGATCGACGTGACGTACTGCGTGATCACCGACGGCCAGGCCGGCGGGTTCGACCCGGGCCACGACCGCGCCGAGATGCCGCGGACCAGGCGCGCCGAGCAGACCGCCGCAGCCAAGCACGTCGGCGTGAGCGAGCTGGTCTTCCTCGGGTACGTCGACGGCGAGCTGGTCGTGAGCCGCGACCTGATCCGCGACATCGCCCGGGTGGTCCGACAGGTCCGGCCGCGCCGTGTGCTGATCCAGAGCCCGGAACGCAACTGGCACCGCCTCGCCCCCTCCCACCCCGACCACCTCAGCGGCGGGGAGGCGGCGATCCGCGCGCTGTGGCCGGCCGCGGGGAACCCGTTCGCGTTCGAGGAGCTGCGCCGCGACGAGGGCCTCGAGGCCTGGTCCCCGCGGGAGGTCTGGGTGATGGAGCACCCGACGAGCAACCACGCCGTCGACGTCACCGACCACTTCGACGCGAAGATCGCGGCGCTGACGTGCCACGAGAGCCAGCACCCCGACCCGGCCCGGATCCGGCAGCTGATGCACGACAAGCTCACCGCGACGGGTGTGGAGTACTCCCTCGGCGAGGGCCGGCTCGGCGAGAAGTTCGCCGTCTACCCGCTCCCCTGACCGCGACCCGTCAGTTCCGGGGCGGTTCCCGCGGCGTGTCGCCGCGTCGGTGACGGGTCGCCGGACGCGGCTCCGGCTCCGCCTGCCTAGCGGGCGGCCCGCCGCGCACCCGTCTCGGCCACGACGCCGTCCTCGAGGTGCCACACCGCGTCGGCCATCTCCTCGATCATCGGGTCGTGGGTGGCGACGAGCGCGGTGACGCCCTCCTCGCGGACCACCTCGCCGAGCAGCTCCATGATCCGCACGCCGGTCTCGCTGTCGAGCTGTGCGGTCGGCTCGTCGGCGAGCAGCACCAGCGGCCGGTTCGCCAGCGCGCGAGCGATCGCCACCCGCTGCTGCTGGCCCCCCGACATCTCGTCCGGCCGCTGACCGGAGTGGCCCGTGAGGCCGACCCGGTCGAGGAGCTCGCGCACCCGCTCGTCGCGGACCTTCGGGTCGGTGCGGGTGATCCGCATCGGGATCCCGACGTTCTCCTCGGCGGTGAGCAGCGGCAGCAGCGAGAAGTCCTGGTAGATGACGCCGACCACGTCACGGCGCAGCGCGACCAGCTCGGCGTCGGCGGCGGCGGTGACGTCGCTGCCGGCCACCAGGATCCGGCCGCGGTCGGCGCGCTTGAGCCCGGCGACGAGGCTCAGCAACGTCGACTTGCCCGCGCCGGAACGCCCGGTGAGCGCGACCAGCCGGCCGGCCGGGACGACGAGGTCGACCCCGCGCAGGGCGTGGACCTCGAGGGCCCCCTGCCCGTAGGTCTTGTGCACGCCCTCGACGCGGATCCCGGCGTCCGCCCCGGGTGCGCGCTGCTGCTCCGCGATCACAGTCCTGCCTCCTCGCCCGGGCCGCGGCGGCCCGTCGTACCTGCGTGCTCGACCGCCTGCGGCCAGATCTCCACGTGGTCGTCGACCAGCTCGACCCGGACCCGGTGCCGCAGGCCCAGCGCCTCCACGAACTCGCGTGGCAGCTGCAGCCGGCCGACGCGGTCGAGGACGGCGTACTCCTGGGCGGTGACGTGGTGCCCGCGCTCGCCCTCGCCGTGGTGCCGCAGCGTCTCCGAGGACGTCCGGCCGTCGCGGATCGCGACCGTGCGCCGCACCTCGGCCTGCACCGCCGGGTCATGGGTGACGACGACGACCGTGGTGCCGTCGTGCTCGTTGACCTGCTGCAGGGCCGTGTAGACCTCGTGCGAGCCGGCCGAGTCGAGCTCGCCGGTGGGCTCGTCGCAGAACAGCACCTGCGGCCGGTTGGCGAGGGCCACCGCGATCGCGAGCCGCTGCTGCTGGCCCCCGGACATCGCCCGCGGGCCGAAGGTCCGCCACCTCGGGGATGCCCAGCTGCTCCAGCAGGGCCGCGGCCCGACCGCGGGCCTCGGGGCCGCGCCGGCCGGCGAGCCGCTGCGGCACCGCGACGTTCTCCAGCGCGGTCAGGTAGGGCACCAGGTTGTCGCCGGGCTGCTGCCAGACGAACCCGCAGGTCTCCAGCCGGTATCTCCGCCGCTCCGCCCGGCCCATCGACAGCAGGTCGTGACCGGCGACCTCCGCGCGGCCGGCGCTGGGGGTGTCGAGGCCGGAGAGGATGTTGAGCAGGGTCGACTTGCCGCTGCCCGAGGCCCCGACGATCGCGGTGAGCTCCCCGGCGTCGACGTGGAGGTCGAGGCCCTGGAGCGCGACCACCTCCACCCCCTTGCGCTTGAAGATCCGCACGAGCCCCTCGCAGCGGATGAGCGGTGCTGCGGACGTCATCTCGTCCCTCCCTCATGGGTTGTGCCGGGTACGTCGGAGGTGCGGCCGGTCCGGACCGCGGTGGTGAGGAGCACGAGGCCGCCCGTCAGCAACGCCGCGACGACCAGCCAGGACGACGCGGCCGGCGCCAGCGACGAGCCGGTCTCCGCTCCCGTCAGCGCATCGAGCGAGGCGCCCTTGCCGACCACCGCCATGAGCAGCAGGGCCGCGCCCACGGCGACGAGCGCGGAGGCCACCATCGCGGGCAGCACCTCCAGCGCGCTGACCCACCGCGCCTGGCGCGGCTCGGCGCCGAGGGCGTGCAGGACCGCCCGGGTACGACGACGCAGCGGTCCGCCCAGGGCCACGGCCAGCGCCGCGGCGAGGACGGCGACGACAGCCGACCCGACCACGCCGGCCCTCGCGACGGCCAGCGTCCTGCTCGCCACGGACTCGTCCAGCGCGGCCCCCGCTGCCTGGGAACGGGACATGACCACGGCCGTCGGCCAGGCCTCGTGCACCACGCGGGCGATCTCGGCCGGGTCCGGGTCCCCCACCACCAGCACGGTCTCGGCGCGGAGCAGGGACCGGCCCACCGCGGCCCGGAACGCGGCCACGTCGACGAGGACGAACGACTCGCCGTCGGTGACGCCGGGCAGGACGTCGGCTCGTGCGGTCACACGGAGCGGCACCTCTGCCTGGGCGTACTGCAGCGTCGTCGCCGCGTCCTCGAGCACCAGGTCGGAGGAGACCAGCGCCGTCACCTCCTCGCCGGAGGACCGCGGCACCACGATCTCCTCCGGCCCCCGCGCGGTGACGTCGGCGAACGCCTCGGCGTCCACGGCCAGCACCCGGACCGGCTGCCGGCCGGTCACCGTGTGCAGCAGCGCCTCCACGGAGTACACCGGGGCGGCCGCAGCGACCCCCGGGAGCTGCCGCAGCCGTTCGAGCTGCGCCTGGTCGATCCGCGCCTCGCTGACCCGCACGTCTGCGCCGAGCCGAGCCCAGGCCGCACGGTCCGCGCCGCGCTGCAGCGTGTCGTCCACCGCCGTGGCCAGCAACGCGGAGGCGAGGCCGAGCACGACCGCGACCACCGGCAACGTCACGTGCTGGGCGGTGGCCGCCGCCTGGCTGATCCCCACCAGCGAGGTGAGCCGGCGACCCCGGACGGCCACCCTCCGAAGGAGCGCGGTCGCGAGGCGCACGCCACGCACCACGAGCACTGCGCCGGCCGCACCGACCAGCGCGGGGAAGGTGAGCAGCAGCGGGTCGGTCGCGGCCAGGCTGTCGCGGGTGAGCAGGGCGGCGCCGATCCCGAGCGCCAGCAGCACCGTGACGATCTGCAGCGCGTCCCGTGCCGGCAGGCGGACCCGCTCGGGCAGCCTCCTCCAGGGCGCCACCTGCGCCGCGGTCAGCAGCACCACGCACGCGGTGGCCGCGACCAGGGCGGGTACGACGTCGGGCACCGCCACCGGTCCCCACAGCAGCAGGGCCGCCACGACCAGGAGGCCCGGCAGCACCACGAGCAGGGCCTCCCCGCCCCGGAGCAGGACCAGCTGACCGGTGCCGGCGCCGCGGGCCCGCAGCACGTCCACGACCTCTCGGCGCCGGGCCTCGAGGACGGCGGCGGCGGCCACGAGCAGCGCGAGCGCGGCGGCGGCCAGCGCCGCGAGGACCAGCGCAGCGAGCGTGTCACTCGCCCGCCGCTGCTCCACGAACGCGGCCGCGAGGTCGCCGACCTTGGTCACGGCCGTGCTCGCGGCGCTCTCGTGCACCGGCGGCCAGGGCTGGACGGCGAGCAGCCGGGCGTCGTCGACGACCGCCTCGGCCTCCTCGGCGGTCGGTACGCCGTCGGGGTCGAAGGTCCACCGGACCTCCGGCTGCGCGGGCCACGGCGCCTGGAGCACCGTCTGCTCGTCCGCCGCGAGCGCCGCCGCCCGCACGACGGACAGCTCGGGGAGCTCGGAGATCGCGGGCCGACGGAGGTTGTCGAGGTCGTCGAGCGGCGAGGGGTAGGGCGCCGTCGCCTCGTAGAGCCCCGACACCCTCGGCACGGTGAGCCGCTCGGGGGCATCCGGGCTGTAGCGGCGCGGGACCAGGTCGAGGTACGCCCCGACACCGATGTCCATGGCCTCCGCCGCGGAGCGTTCCAGGGCCACCTCGATGACCGGGACGCGGCGCGGTCCGTCGTACGTCGCGGCCAGCCGCCGCGGCAGCACCACCTCGGTGGTCCCGGGTCGCGGGTAGCTGCCCTCGACGATCCGCACCAGCTCGCGCGCGTCGGGCAGCGCGGCCACGGAGAGGAACGACGGGGAGTACTGCGGCTGCTTGGGCAGGGCTTCCACCACCGCCTCCGTGACGACCACCGCGTGCTTCGGCGGGCCGAGCAGCGCGGCGAGGTCGGGGGCGAGGGCGGCGTCGAGGGTCTCCGCCGCGTCGGCGGGGATCTCGGAGTCGCGCACCTCGGCGTAGTAGACGTACACCTGGCGGGCCGTGTGGGGCGCCTGCCGGAAGGTGTCGGCGGCCATCGTGTCAGCGGTGGTGTGCAGCCAGGCACTGGCGGCCGCAGTGCCCACGACGATGAAGAGGCTGAGCACCGAGACGAGCACGAGGACGCCGCGGTCGGCGACGGTCGGCCTCGGCAGCACGTGCCACCGTCTGCGGGCGGTCACGCGCGGTCCCCCGCGGAGGGCCGGCCGCCGGCGGGACGCCGACCGCCCTCGGCTCGCCGACCGCCCTCGGCCCGTCGGGCGGACCACGTCAGCGCAAGCAGGGCGAGCATCGGCACGACCAGCAGGACCGCGAGCAGCCCCAGCGTCGAGACCCACGGCACGTGCAGCTCGGGTGCGGGGACCAGCGGCCGCCCGCCCGCACCGAGGGCGGTGGCGCCGATCGCGACCGCCGCGGTGACCACCCCGGCGACCGCCCCGGCCAGGAGCCCGCCGCCGGTGACGAGGGTGTACTCCGTGGCCACGGTCATCGTCACGTCCCGCTCGGAGGTCCCGAGCGCGCGCAGCGCCGAGGACTGGGCGTCGCGCTCCCGGCGCCGCAGCACGACCACCGAGACCAGCAGCACCGCGCCGAGGAGCACCGAGCCGAGGGCGGTGACCGCCATGACGTCCGCGAGGGCGGCTCCGCCGGTGCCCGGGTCGGCGGCCAGCCGTTCGAGGGCCCGGTCACGGGTGAGCACCCGGCCGGCGAGCGCCGGCCGCTGCTCGAGGGCGGTGGCGACTGCTTCCACCTCCGCGTCGGCCACCGCCAGCCACCACTCGTCGGGCACGGCCGGGCCGAGGGGGCCGACCACCGCGCGGTCGACGAGCATGCCGGCCCGGCCCTCGCCCAGGGTGGGCAGCACGGGGACGACTGCGGCGACGGTCAGCGTGGTGGTGCTGCCGCCGAGGACCAGCTCGAAGCTGCGGCCGACGTCGAGCGAGGCACGCTCCACGAGATCGGGGGTGACGGCCACGGGGACCCCTCCGTCCGCGCGGTCGGCGAGACGGTCGAGGGTGGCCCGCGGGTCCGGGGTGAACGCGACGAGGTCCTGCCCGACCCGGCCGGAGAGGTCGGCGACGAGGAGCTCGGCCGCGACGTCGTCGACGAACTCCAGCTCCCGGTTGACGCCGCTGACGTCGGCGACGCCGGGCAGTCCGGCCAGCTCCTCGCGCTCCTCGGGGACCGGCGCCCGGAGGCTGGTCGGCGGGGCCGACACCCGGACGTCCGAGCCGACGTCGTACGCCGCCCGCGCCTGCCGGGCGGCCTCCTGGCTGCCACGTTCCACCGAGGCGAACGTGACACCGCCGGCGACGAGCGCGACGGCGAGCGCGAGCGGGACCGCCTTCCCGGGGGCACGTGCCGCGGCCCGCGTACCGACCGCGAGGACGACGCCGCGGCTGCGGACGGTGCGTTCGGCCAGCCGGAACAGCAGCGGCACCAGGGCAAGGACGAGGACCGAGACCAGGGCGAGCATGAGCAGGGCGGGGGCGGCGACCAGCAGCGGGTCGACGTCTCCGGACCAGCCGGACGCGACGGTGGCCGAGAAGCCCTCGAGCCTGGTGGTGGCGACGACGCCGAGCGCGACCATGAGCAGTCCGGCCGCGATCAGCGCGGTGAGGGAGCGGCGCCGGCGCTTCTCCGCCGAGAGCTGCTCGCCGCGGTCCCCGCCGAGGGCAGCGGCGACGGCGGGCAGCACGAGCGCGGCCCAGCAGACCGCGGCAGCCGCCACACCCGCGGCCCAGGCGGTCGCGTCGAGGGAGGGCCTCACCCCGCCGATCCGGACCACCGTGGTGGCCAGGACGGGCCCGGCTGCGGCGCCGACCCCGCAGAGGGCGAGCGCCTCCAGCAGGGTGGGAGCGACCAGCTGCCGGCGGTCGGCGCCCCGGGAGCGCATCAGCCAGTCGCCATCGCGCCGGTTCTGCGCCAGGGCGGCGGCGACGAGCATCGCGGACGCGGCACCGAGCAGCAGCAGGATCAGTGCGGGGACGAGCAGCAGCATCCGCTGGGCGAGCAGCTCCCGGCCGCGGGCCTCGAGCGCGCCGACGAGCCCGTTCTCCACGCGCAGGCTCGCGCCGGTGGCCTCCGCGGCGGCCGCCACCGAGGTCTCGATCCGCCCTGTGGCGACGATCAGCGCGTCGAGGTCCCGCGGCTCGATGCGGGCGGCCGACGGGCCCGCGTGCCACTGCACCGACGACCCGCGCCCGGCTACACGGTCCAGCACTCCGGGGGCCACGAGCAGCGCCTGCTCCTCGAGCGCCCGGCCGGCCGCTGTCCCGGGTCGCCAGGTGCCGACCACCGTGACCTGCACCCGGCTCTCGTCGAGCGGGCTCTCCAGCGTGATCCGGTCCCCCGGCGCGCCGGGCCCGCCGGCGGGCACGGCGACCTCCAGCGTGCCGCCGGCCGGTTCGGGGAGCCGGCCCTCCGTGGCGCTGACGACGCCGGGTCCGCCGTCGACAGAGGTGAAGGACCAGGCCCGGCTGCTGCCCACCTCGCGGTGGGCCACGGTCTCCACCTGTCGCACCGCGGTGCCGCCGGCGACGGCGACCAGCGGCTGCAGGGCGGCGCGCACCGCCCGGTCCTCATCCCCGGCGGCGTCGGCGTCGTAGGAGCCCACGATCGTGACGGCGGCTTCCTCGGCGGGCAGCTGCTCCATCGCCCGGCGAAGGGCCTGCTGCTGCAGCGTGGGCAACGTGGCGACGACACCGGTCACCAGCGCGCAGACGACCAGGACGGTGACCAGGACGGCGACCACGGATCCGACGTCGACCGCGCCGCGCCGGAGGGCGACCAGCGGCGGACCGGGCGTGACCACATGCACCTCCACGGCGTCGGCCGGGTAGGCGACGGGACCACTTGGACGCGCAGACGATAACCCAGCCGGGTCCGCCGGAGTGTGGCAATTACACGCTCAGACGGCTTCGCGCCGAGGCTGCCCCGAGCCAGGTGTGCGGGTTCCCGGCCCAGCACCAGCCGAGCCGGGGCGCGCCCTTGCTCATCCAGAAGCTCGGGATCCGCTTGTTGTCCGCGCGCGAGGCGAGCGCCTGGAACGCGTTGTGGGTCTTGAACACGTCGGGGTGCTGGGTGACGAGCGCGACGCCTTCGTCGATGGTCAGCGGCGTCCGGCCCCTGGCGGTGACCATCGGCAGAGCGTCGTCGGGCCGGACGTTGAGCGTCTCCGCGCCCGTGTCCACGTCGAGGAGCAGGTACACCGGGGCGTCGGGCACGTCCACATCGTCGATCGGTCGATAGCCGGCCAGCTCGTCGGCCATGTCGGTCCAGCCGGCCTTGCCCTTCACGGACCACCGGGCGACCGCGTCGACGGTCGGGACGAGGGTGCTGCGGACGACGAGGAGCAACGGGATCGACCCGTCGGGCGTCTCAGGCAGCAGGTCGTGGAGCGGCTTCACCAGCAGGTCGAGGTCCGCGTCGCTGATCCCGGCCGCCGCCGGGTAGCCCAGGTCGTGCAGGGTGCGGACCTGCCGATCGAGCTCCGCGTGAGTGGTCGTCATCGCACGTCGAACGATCGACGTACCGCCCCGGTTCCCGGCCGACCCGTCGATCGCGCCGCGACACGCCGCGGATCATGCCCCGAAAGTGACGGGTCGGCGGGAACCGGGTGGGGAGGGGTCGGGAGAATGGCGAGGGTGAGCCCCCTCCACGACGCCTCCCTCCACGACGTGCCCTTCGACCGCCTCGACGCGCGCACGGCGTACCTGCTCTGGCAGCTGCGCGAGCGCGTCTTCGTGGTGGAGCAGGAGTGCGCGTACCTCGACCTCGACGGCCGCGACCTCGAGCCCACCACCCGGCACGTGTACGTCGATGTGGCCGGCGTGCCGGTGGCCTACCTGCGCGTGCTCGAGGATCCCGAGGGGATGCGGATCGGCCGGGTCGTCGTGGACGACGCCCACCGAGGGCAGGGGCTCGCGGAGCAGCTCATGAAGGCGGCGCTCGACGTGGTGGGCGACCGCCCGTGCCGGCTGGACGCGCAGTCCTACCTCGTCGGGTGGTACCGCCGGCTCGGCTTCGAGGCCTGCGGCGAGGAGTTCCTCGACGACGGCATCCCGCACGTCCCCATGGCGCGGGGCTGACGGAGCGTCAGTCGTCGCGCAGCCGCGCGTACACCTGCTGGAGGTTGTCGGAGATCCCGGTGACCGCGAACACCGCGGCCCAGGCGCGGGCCGGCTTCGGGGCCATGGCCAGCGCGGCGACGTAGCCGGTGCCGACCCACTGCCCGAGGCAGAACGGGCAGGTCAGCAGCTCGCCGACCGTGTGCCGGACCCGTCCGCCGCGGGCACGCTCGTTCAGCTCGGCGGACCCGGCCGGCGCGTCGAACGCCGTGAACGGCGCGCGCAGCGGAGCGGTGACCGATCCCTTCGAGATCAGCCGCGTGAACTTGTGCGTCGCGAGCGCGCCGAGGGCGATGTCGGAGAGGTCGTAGCGCTCGGGCAGGCCCTTGCCGGTGGCCCTGCCCGCGACGCCGACCGCGGCGACGGCGAGGGCGAACGCGACCAGGCTCCCGGCGTACCCGGGCAGGGGCACCTCGCCGCGGTCGTCGTACTCCCGGGCCTCCTCGGAGACTCGGTCGCGGGTGTGCTCGGCGTGCTTCTTCGCCAGGGCGCGCAGGGGCTCGCTCATGCCGGAGGCGTACCCGATCAGGCTTCGGACAATCTCCCGTAGCGCGACGTCCCGTCGACCTCCGAGCGCCCGACGCGGCCCTGGGCGGCGAGCAGGTTCAGGTGCGCCGCGGTCTCCATCGTGGCCAGGGCGGCGTTGAACACGTCGAGGTCGCGCAGCGGGTGCCCGTGGCGGGTCCAGGGCAGCTCGCCGGCGACGTCGTAGGCCGTCTCGCACCCGGACTCGACCGCCTCGAGGCACAGCTGCAGCCGATGGTCGTGGTGCACGAGGAGCTCGTCGATGCGCCGGTGCGAGCTCTCGGTGACCGGTCCGTGCGCGGGCAGCAGCCGCAGGTCGGGAAGCGCGCGGACCTTGGCGAGCGAGGCGAGGAAGTCGCCCAGCGGCAGCTCCGCGGGGACCGGCTCGAACCCGATCGACGGGGTGATCGTCGGCAGCACGTGGTCACCGGCGAACAGCAGGCCGTCGGCGAGGTCGGCGAAGACGTAGTGGCCCTGGGTGTGCCCGGGCGTCGAGACCGCCTCGAGCGCGCGGCCGGCGACGTCGAGGGTGAGGTCCTCCGACAGCCACTCGTCGGGGTACTCCCACAGCGTGAGGTCCGGCCGCTTGCCCGGCATCATGCTGCGCCAGTCCTCGGCGAGCTGGTCGGCGCCCGCGCGTCGCAGCTGCGCGGCGTTGGGGTCCTCGTCGAGGTTCTCGTCGCGGAGCAGGTCGAGGGTCGGCTTCTCCCCCACGCCGAGGCTGACGTGGCTGCCGAGCTCGCGCCGGAGGACGGACGCCTGCGTGTAGTGGTCCCGGTGCACGTGGGTCACGAGGAATCGGGTGATGTCGGCGACGCCGTACCCGATCGAGGCGAGCGAGGCCTCGAGCTGCCTGCGGGACTCCTCGATCGCCCAGCCGCCGTCGATGAGCACCAGGCCGCGCTCGGTCTCGAGGACGTAGACGTTGACGGCACGCAGCCCGTCCATCGGCAGCGGGAGCGGGAGGCGGTGGATCCCCGGCGCCACCTCGTGCGCGCCCGGCTCGGTCCAGTGGGGTGCGTCGGTCATCGCGTCAGTCTCGCACCAGGCCGCGGCCGGTGATCATGGGGAGGTCCGCGGCGGACACCAGCCCCGGCTCGGCCGCCACGACCGCCTCGACGGCGTTCACCAGGCGCATCGCGGTGGTGATCATCCCCGAGTCGTTGTGGTCGCCGTTCTCGCCGTGGTGGACGAGGTCGAGGACCAGCTGCGGCTCCCCGCTGATCCGCACCCGGTAGCAGCCGTCGCCCTCGGGAGGCTGCGGCCACTCGGGCATCTGCTCCGGCGAGGTGCGGGTGACGTGCTCGAGCACGACGCGCGGCACGCCGTCGACCTGGCCGACCACCTCGAAGCGCACCGCGCCCTGGGTGCCCGCCTTGATGTGCACCGACACGGTGTCGATGTCGCGTTCGGCGGGCACGCGCTCGACGTGCTCGACCAGCGGCTCGTCGAGGGTCACGTCGAGGGCCGCGGCGATCTGGCGGACCACGCTGCCCCAGGCCATCGACAGGATGCCCGGCTGGAAGATCATCGGCGTCTCCTCCAGCGGCCGGCCGAAGCCGAAGAGGTCCCGCATGACGACCGGCTGGTAGTACGTCGAGTAGTCGGCGATCTCGTAGCAGCGCACCTCGTCGATGCGCTGGCAGAGGCTCGTGAGCGCAAGGGGCAGCACGTCGTTGGCGAACCCGGGGTCGATGCCGTTCACATGCAGGGTGGCGCCGCCCTCCACCCCGGCCTGGTGGATCCGGTCGACCATGTCGTCGGGCAGGATGCCGAACGGGTACTGCAGGACGACCGGCCCGCTCGAGACGACGTTGACCCCGCGCTCGAGGAAGCCGACCAGGTCCTCGACGGCCTCGAAGACCCGGTCGTCGGTCATCGCGGTGTGCACGATGCAGTCCGGCCTCAGCGCGAGCAGCGCGTCCCGGTCGTCGGTGGCGAGGACACCGAGGTCGCGGCCGAGGCCGGCGAGCTCACCGGCGTCCTTGCCGACCTTGTCCGGGTTGGAGACCCACAGGCCCACCAGCTCGAGCTCGGGCCGCGCGTCGATCCCGGCGATCGCGTGACGGCCGACGGTCCCGGTCGACCAGGCGACCACCTTGAGGGTCACTGTCCGGTCTCCAGGTCGGGCAGCCGCAGGTCGAGGTTGGGCTGCTCCAGCCCACCGTCGACCTCGAGCACCTTGCCGGTCACGTAGCCGCCGGCACGCGAGGCGAGGTAGAGCGCGGTCGCCGCGATGTCGTCGGCCTCGCCGATCCGACCGAGCGGCGTCAGCGACTCCATCTCGTTCCTGGTCTGCTCGTCGGAGGCGACGAACTCCAGCGCGGAGGTCATCACCGACCCGACGGCGATGGCGTTCACCCGGATGTGCGGGGAGAGGTCGCGGGCGGCGAGGCGCGTGTAGTGGGCCAGCGCCGCCTTGGCCGTGCCGTACGCGAGGTAGCCCCTCCCCGAGACCCGGCCGACGACGGAGCTGATGTTGACGATCGAGCCGCCGCTGGTGACGGAGCATGTGCGGCACCGCGGCCCGCACCAGCGTGTGGGCGGTGCTCACGTTGAAGTGGAACGCCTCCTCGAGGTACGCCGCGTCGGTGTCCATCAGCGCGTTGGGGATCGTCCCGCCGACGTTGTTCACCACGATGTCGAGCCGGCCGAGCTGGTCCTGGGCGGCGTCGGCGAGCGATGCGACGGCGTCGAGGTCCATCAGGTCCGCTGGTACGACGACCGCGCGGCGGCCGGCCTCCTCGACCTGGGCGGCGACCTTCTCGAGCTGGTCACGGCTGCGTGCCGAGAGCACCACGTCGGCGCCGGCCTGGGCCAGCGCCACCGCCGTGGCGGCGCCGATGCCGCGCCCCGCCCCCGTGACGACGGCGACCTGCCCGTCGACCCTGAACCGATCAAGAATCACGACATCTCCAACCGTGGGGCTCCAAGGCCGAAAATGTAACAGGTTCTAGTTCGGGTCGGCGAGGGGTCGCCGTGCAGGACGAGGCACCGGACCCGCTGCGCGCCGGTCGACCCGTCAATCCCGCCGCGACACGCCGCGAAAACCGCCCCAAAAGTGACGGGTCGGCGGAGAAGGGGTGGGGCGGGGAGGGGTCAGAGGAGGGTGGCGACGCGGACGGTGAAGCCGTCGGGCCCGTGCTGGTAGTCGAGCACGTCGCACAGCTGGCGGGCCGCCCACAGCCCGAGGCCGCCCTCGGACGGGCTGCCGGGGCGGGCGTAGCCGGCGAGCGGGTCCGCGATGCCGGGACCCTGGTCGGTGACCGTGCAGACCAGGCCGGAGTCGGCCGCCCACAACCGCAGCTGGACCGGGTCCGCGCCGTGCTTGTGGGCGTTGGCGACGACCTCGCCGACGGCCTTGACGAAGTCGTCGACCTGCACCCGCGGGATGTCGGCGAACATCGTGGCGGCGTAGATCTCCATGCGGAGCTCCATCAGGTCCCGGCTGGGCTCGATGACCATCCGTGGCGGGTTCGCCTGGAGCGGGAGCGGCGGGGTCACCAGGCCCTCCTGCGTCACGAGGTCCTCGGGGTCGACGTACTGGTCGTTGGCGCGCCGGCCCTCGGACGTGATGAGCCCGCTGTGCGCCCGCATGATCGGGTCCGTGATCGTCGTGGGCAGCAGCGAGACGTCGTACGGGCAGATCGTCCGGAACGGGAAGTCCGCGAAGACCCGGTTGACCGCGGCCTCGTAGCGCAGCCACTCCTGCCACGGCAGGTGACTGCTGTCGAAGTCGATGTACCCCATGGCACGGTAGCCGCGAGCACCCTCGGCGAGCCCCTTCTCCATGATCCGGCGGTAGCCCTCGAGGGCGGCGGCCGGCGTGCTGTAGACGGGGCGGTCGGCGATGACCACCTGCTCCTCGTCGGCGAACATCGCGCGCAGGAGCGGTGTGACGGGGTTGGTCAGGGTGTTGATCATGACGACCTCGCCGGCCTCGACTCCCTCGCGGATGAAGGGGATGGCAGCCGAGACGAAGTCGAAGTCGTCGTCGTAGAAGATGGCGTCGTGCTGGATGCGATCGATCCTGGGTGCGCACGGGCTCGCTCCCTCTGGGTGAAGTAGGCACCCAGTGTTACCCAAACCGATACTTCACAGTCGCTTTAACCTGAAACGGTCTGGACCGCCGCCGAACCCTGCTCGATGACGGGACAGCGGGTGCGTGAGTAGATGGTAGGCATACACCGGTTGCAGTGGATGCAGACCCCCTCCTCGGCGGTTCCCTCCTGCATCCGGTCGAGCAGGTCCGGCTCGCGCAGCAGGGCGCGCGCCATCGCGACGTACTCGAAGCCCTCGGCCATCGCCAGGTCCAGGGTCTCCCGCTTGTTGATGCCGCCCAGCAGCATCAACGGCATCTCGAGCCGCTCCCGGAAGCGTCGCGCCATCGGCAGCATGTACGCCTCCTCGAACGGGTAGTGCCGGAAGAACCTCTTCCCCGACATCCGGATCCCGAGCCCGAGCAGCGGGGGCATCGCATCGGCGAACTCCCGCAGCGGCACGTCGCCGCGGAAGAGGTACATCGGGTTGGTCAGCGAGCTGCCCGAGGTGAGCTGGAGGGCGTCGAGCGCCCGGTCGGACTCGAGCATCGAGGCGATGTCCAGGCTCTCCTCGATCTGGAGGCCGGGCCTGACGCCGTCGGCCATGTTGAGCTTCGCGGTGATCGCGACCCCGTCACCCACGGCCTCGCGGACGGCGAGGACGACCTGGCGGGCGAACCGCGCCCGGTTCTCGAGCGAGCCGCCCCAGCGGTCCTTGCGGCGGTTCAGGTTCGGGCTCATGAACGCGCTCAGCAGGTAGTTGTGGCCGAGGTGCATCTCCAGGCAGTCGAAGCCGGCGTCGACCGCCAGCCTCGCCCCTTCGACGTAGTCCCGGGTCACCCGCGCGATGTCGGCCTCGGAGGCCGTGCGGATCATCTGCATGCTCAACGGGCTCGGCATCCGGGAGGCCGAGAGCGCCTTCGCGCGGTTGGAGCGACCGTTCGCCACCGGGCCGGCGTGCCCGAGCTGCGCCGCGACGGCGGCCCCCTCGGCGTGGACGGCGTCGGTGAGCCGGCGCAGCCCCGGCACCGCCTCGGGCCGCAGGAAGATCTGGTGCCGGTCGGTCCGGCCCTCCGGTGAGACCGCGAGGTAGGCGACGGTGGTCATCCCGACGCCGCCGCGGGCGACCCGGAGGTGGTACTCGATGAGCTCGTCGGTCACCAGCGCGTCGGGGGTGACCCCTTCGAAGGTGGCCGCCTTGACGACCCGGTTACGTAGCCGGACCGGCCCCAACGCGGCGGGGGCGAAGACGTCGGGGGGTCGGGTCACAGCCCCAAACGATAACAGGTTCTATTTAGCCGGTGACGTCCGCGCGGCCGCCGCGGCCACCTGCTCCCCCCAGGCACGGGCGCGGGCCAGCTCCCCGTCGAGCAGGGGACCCGAGACGTCTGCGACCCAGAAGCTCTCGGGCGGTACGACGGCCGTGTAGCCGAGCTTGCGCAGGGCCTTGGCGGCCGACTTCGCCGCCGAGCCCGGGAGGTGACGCACCTTGGCGACCCGGGTGTCGAAGGTGGCGACCAGCTCCGAGTGCGGCCCCGCGTGCAGGCGCTCGATCCACTCCCGGACCCCGGTGACGGCGGCCTCGGTCGCAGCACCCTGCCTCACCGCGTCCTCCCGGGTGTTGCCCCGGGTCATCGAGAACGCGTGGGTCGGGCCTCCGACGACCAGCAGCTCGACGGGCTCGAGCAGCGGGGCGTGCGCCTCGGCCACCCCGACGACCTCGACGGAGGCGGTGCCGCGCAGCCCCTCGGCGACCGCGTCAGCCACCTGGCGGGTGTTCCCGAACATCGACTCCACGACGACGACTGCCTTCATCGGTTCACTGCCTTTCTGGAGGGTTCGCGCCCGGAGGCGGGCCGGAGGCGGGCCCGGCGGCGGGCCGGGAGGTGTGGCGGGAGGCGTGGCGCCCGGCGTGGTCGGGCCGGGCGGCGGGGGACCCGGAGCCGGACCGGGCGTCGCACCCGGGTCGACCGGAGTCGCACCCGGAGTCGCACCCGGAGTCGCAGCCCGGAGTCGCACCCGGCGGCGTGGAGCCGGCCATCGCGGCCTGGGTCGCGTGCCGGCGTCCGCCGTACAGCGCAGCCAGGACGAGCGCGATCGAGAGGAGGAGGAGCAGGCCGCCGCCGACCAGCAGGCCGAGCGCGACCCAGCCGAGAACGCGGGCCTCGGCACCGACCGACACGTCGGCGGCGACACCGGGACTCGCGTCGGCGTTCATCAACACGAGCGTCCAGTCACCGGCCTCGGGCGCCCAGCTGAGCTCCTGCTCGCCGGTGCCGCTGGCGCTGGCCACCCAGATGTCGCTCTGCTGCGGCCCGACCGCGGGGGCGCCACCGGCACTGTCCTCGTAGACCGGAGTCCGGGTCTCGCCCACACCCTCGATGTCCACCAGCGTCGTGTGCTCGACGCCCGCGAGGTAGGCCTCGGCGTCGGCGGACCGCGCGACGCCGACGAACAGGTCGTTGCCCTGCGCACGCAGCGCCACGTCGCCGAGGAGGGCCTGCGGCACGTAGTCCCCGGTGGTGCCGGCGTCGATCGTCAGCGGCTCGGTGGCCACTGCGTACGTCGACGTGCTGACCGCCTGCAGGGGGCTCATCAAGAACCCCTGGTCGTTGCGCAGGGTCCGGTCGGCCACCCCCAGCACCGCACCACTTGTCAGCAGGCCACCCGCGACGAGGAACACCAGCGCGCCGAGCACCATCGTCAGCACGCGGCCCGCACCCCAGGGCGCGGCATGGCCGGGGGGCGGGCGGGGCGGCCGCGGGCACCGCGACGTAGGCAGCAGCGCTGCCGCCCTCGTGGCCGCCCATGTCGAGGCGGAACGGCGGGTACTCGTCGGTCATCAGGCCGGCGTAGGCCGCGACCCGGAGCACCCACCGGTTGAGGCCGAGGATCAGGTCGAACAGCTGCTGCGGGTAGCGACCGGTGACCATGAGCACCACCGCGGCGATGATCGCCAGCAGTCCGATCAGGCCGCCTCCCCAGCCGTACTCCGCGCTGCTGGCGTTGTTCTGGGTGGTGTCCCACGCGACGTACAGGCCACTCCCGGCCAGGAGGGCCACGATCAGGTAGTGCGGGATCGCGAGGAGCCACCACTTGACCAGCACCAGGCCGCGGGAGAGGTGCTCGGGGTAGTCGACGGAGAAGTGCGCCGGGTAGTCGGGCACCTCGTCGAGCGTGAACGGCGGGTAGTGGTCGGTGCCGAGTGCGGCGTAGGTGTAGTAGGAGACGCGCCAGCTCCACCGCAGGACCCCGACGTTGAACTCGAAGATCCGGCGTGGATAGCGCCCGGTGAACAGGATCGCGAACATGGCGACCGCCGTGAGCAGCACGAAGGCCACCCAGAGGAACGCCAGGATCACGAAGTGCGGGATGGCGAGCACCCACTTGACCAGCCAGAGCCAGCGGCTCAGATGGCTGTCGAGCGTGGCATCGACGTGGACGGGATAGACAGACGCACTCACCCTGATCGCCTCCAGGCATCTGGATGTATCCCCCTGCCAGCCTCGCCGGGCGCGCACCGGACCGTCAGGTTCGTATGTCACCGCGGCCGGGTCCTAGGTCCCGAACCGCGCACCGCGGACACCTTCGGAGAATCGGTGCCCCAAATACCCCCAGGGGTAGGACCTTCGCCCCTGCGGTGGGGCGCTCGCGGTCCATAGCGTTGATCGCGCAAGGACACCGAAGGAGGAACCGAAAGTGAAAGACCTACTGATCTTGGGAGCCGGCACCGCCGGGACGATGATCGCCAACAAGCTCCGCAGGAAGCCTCGACAAGGACGAGTGGCGGATCACCATCGTCGACCGCGACGACAGGCACCACTACCAGCCGGGGTACCTGTTCCTGCCCTTCGGCACCTACACCGAGAAGCAGGTCGTGCGCTCCCGCCACACGTTCCTCCCCGACGGCGTCGACTTCGTCATCGCCGAGGTCGACAAGATCGACCCGGAGGCCAGCAGCGTGGCGCTCACGGACGGCCGCAGCCTCGGCTACGACTACCTGGTGATCGCCTCCGGCACCTCGCCGCGGCCCGACCAGACCCCGGGCATGGGCGCGGCCCCGAGTGGCGCAAGAGCATCTTCGACTTCTACACCCTCGAGGGCTCCAAGGCCCTGGCCGAGGCGCTGAAGAAGTTCGACCACGGCCGCCTCGTCGTCCACGTCACCGAGATGCCGATCAAGTGCCCCGTGGCCCCGCTGGAGTTCCTCTTCCTGGCCGAGTCCTGGCTGCGCGAGCGCGGCATCCGCGACCGGGTCGAGGTCACCTACGTGACCCCGCTGCCCGGCGCCTTCACCAAGCCGGCCGCCTCCGAGCACCTCGGCTCGATGATCGACGAGCGCAAGATCCACCTCGAGCCCGACTTCATGGTCGAGAGCATCGACAACGAGAGGAAGGCCCTGGTCTCGTACGACGAGCGCGAGGTCCCCTTCGACCTGCTGGTGACGATCCCGCTGAACATGGGCGCGGACTTCGTCGCCCGCTCCGGCATGGGTGACGACCTGAACTACGTGCCGGTCGACAAGCACACCATGCAGTCGAAGAAGTACCCGAACGTCTTCGCGGTCGGCGACGCCGGCGACCTGCCCGCCTCCAAGGCCGGGTCCGTGGCGCACTTCGCGGTCGAGATCTTCGTCGACAACTTCATGGAGCTGATCGCGGGCCGGCCGATGACCGAGAAGTTCGACGGCCACGCCAACTGCTTCATCGAGTCAGGTGACAAGAAGGGCCTGCTCATCGACTTCAACTACGACACCGAGCCCCTTCCCGGCAAGTTCCCGTTCCCGAAGGTCGGCCCGATGGACCTGCTGAAGGAGTCGCGGGCGAACCACCTCGGCAAGCTCGCCTTCCGCCACATCTACTGGAACGTCCTGCTCCCCGGACGCCCCATGGGAATCCCGAGCCACATGTCGATGGCCGGGAAGGTCCCGCTCACCACCACCACTGAGAACCAGGAGAAGTAGTCATGCCCATCACCACCCTCAACGGCCACGAGATCCACGTCGACGACGAAGGCTTCATGACCGAGTACGACGAGTGGAACGAGGACCTGGGCAAGGCTCTCGCCGCTCAGATCGGCATCGACCTGACCGACGAGCACTGGCAGGTCATCCGGTTCCTCCGCGAGGACTTCAAGACCCAGGGCGAGACGCCCACCACGCGGCGCGTGCAGACCGCCGGGGGCGTCCCCACCAAGCGGCAGTTCCAGCTCTTCCCGCAGAAGCCGGCCAAGAAGATGTCCTACATCGCCGGCCTGCCCAAGCCGCACGGCTGCGTCTGACTCCTCCGCTCCCTCCGAACTGAAAGCGAACCCGCAATGACAACCACCGAGACCGCCCCGATCGTCCCGTCGTTCGACGACGTGGAGACCGACCGGAAGCTGGCGATCATCTGCTCCAAGGGCAGCCTCGACATGGCCTACCCGGGGCTCATCCTCGGCAACGCCGCGCTGGGTGAAGGCGTAGAGGTCCACCTCTTCTTCACCTTCTGGGGCTTCGACATGATCAACAAGAAGACCATGGACGACCTGAAGTTCACGCCGCTGGGCAACACCGCGACGCACATGCCGCAGGGACTCGGCGGCATCCCCGGGGTCACCCACATGGCGACGTCGAAGCTGAAGAAGTCGCTGGAGGAGCTCGACATCCCGACGGTGCCCGACTTCCTCGAGCAGATCGTCGCCTCCGGCGGGCACCTGTGGGCGTGCCGGCTGTCGGCCGACATGAACCACCTCACCGAGGCGGACCTCTACGAGGAGGTGGAGGGAATCATCAGCGCTTCCGACTTCATCGAGATGACGGAGGGAGCACAGCTGCTGTTCATCTGAACGCCGCTGTGACTGTGCCGGGGCCGATCCTTCGGGGCCCCGGCACAGTGCTGTCTACGAGACGCGGGCCACCCTGCGGCGGGCCACCTCGGCCAGCCAGGCCGCGGCGTCCGGGACGACCGAGTCGTCGAACACCGCGCGCGGCGAGTGGTTGTCGGGGGCGGCCTTGTAGTCCTCCGCCGGACACGCGCTGACGAACAGGTAGGCCCCGGGAACGCGCTCCATGACGAAGGACATGTCCTCCGAGCCCATCTCCGGGTGCGGCATCTCCGAGTAGCGGTCCGCGCCGAACAGGTCGGCGACCACGCCGACCGCGAGGTCGTACTCCGCGTCGTCGTTGATGGTCGCCGGGTAGCTCTCGCTGAAGCCGACCTCAGCGGTCATGCCGTGGGCAGCGGCCACTCCGGCGGCCACCCGCTCGATCCCCTCGACCGCCTTGGCACGGGTCTCGGGGGAGAACGTGCGCAGCGTCGCAGCGAGCTCGGCCGTGTCGGGGATGATGTTGTCCTTGGTGCCGGCCGCGATCCGGCCGACGGTGAGCACCACGCTGTCGAAGGCGGAGAAGCTGCGCGTGACCATCGTCTGCAGGGCGAGCACCGTCTCGCACAGGACCGGCACGGGGTCGAGAGCCCGCTGCGGCTCGGAGCCGTGGCCGCCCTCCCCGCGCACCACGATGCTGACCGTGTCCACGGCCGCCATCAGCTCGCGGGGCCGGGCGAACCACTGCCCCAGCGGGTACTCCGACGAGGACACGTGCAGGGCGAACGCCGCGTCGACCGGACGCCCGGCCACGTCGAGCAGGCCCTCGGCGATCATCGGCTCGGCGCCTCCGGGTCCCTCCTCGCCCGGCTGGAACATCAGCACCACGTCGCCGGCGAGCTCGTCGCGGATCTCCGCGAGGATCCGCGCGGCGCCGACCAGCGCTGCGGTGTGCAGGTCGTGGCCGCAGGCGTGCATCTGCCCCGGGTGCTCGGAGCGGTAGGGCAGCTCGACCTCCTCGGCCACCGGCAGGCCGTCCATGTCGCCGCGCAGCAGGACGACCGGCCCCTCGTCCGCCCCCTCGGCACCGCCGCGGACGACCGCCACGACCGACGACAGGCCCTGGCCCGTCGAGACCTCGAGGTCGAGCCCCTCGAGCGCGTCGAGCACCATCCGCTGGGTGATGGGCAGGTCCAGACCGATCTCCGGCACCCGGTGCAGCTCGCGCCGCAGCGCGATGAGGTCCTCGGAGTGCTTGGCCGCGATGTCCGTCGTACGCATGCGCACATCCTGCATGGTCCTCGCTGTGATGGGCACCACACCCCCAAAGGCAGGCCGTCGGAGCCGCCGGCGGCGTCACGGGAGGACCGTCATGGGCAGACACAGTGGAGCTTCGACCTCGACGAGCGAGCACGAGCGCATCGACGAGACCGGCGAGCACCGCGAGCACGGGCCCGGTGACGCGCGGCGGGCCCGGGCGGCCGCCCGCGACGCCGAGGTGAGGGACCGGTTCGGGGGCACCAACCTCGGCGCCGCGTTCTTCGGCTGGCTGGTCGCGGTCGGGATGACCATCCTGCTGAGCGGAGTCGTCGGCGCCGTCGCGACCGCCGTGGGCTCCTCGGTCCACATCAGCCAGACCGAGGCGGAGCGCGAGGCCGGCGCCATCGGGCTGGTCGCGGCCGTCGTCCTCGCCGCGGTGCTGCTGCTGTCCTACTACACGGGCGGGTACGTCGCAGGCCGGATGTCGCGCTTCGACGGCGTGCGTCAGGGGCTCGCCGTCTGGCTGATCGGCCTGCTGGTCACCGCGCTCGCGGTGGGAGTGGGCCTGCTGTTCGGGTCGCAGTACAACGTGCTCGACCGGGTGAACCTGCCGCAGGTGCCGATCCCGACCGAGCAGCTGAACCTGGGCGGCATCCTCACCGCACTGGTCATCGTGCTCGGCACCGCGCTGGCCGCGATCGCCGGCGGCACCGTCGGCCGCCACTACCACGCCAAGGTCGACCGGCTCGCCCTGCGCTGAGGCCGGCCGGCTCCCGACAGCACGGTGAAGCTCTCCCGTTTCAGGGGACGGGAGAGCTTCATCCACGTGTGTCCCGGAAGCTCCGGGCGGGGTCAGACGAACTCGGGCACGTGCAGGTGGGCGATCACGAGCTCGAACTCCCCCACGTCGAGGAACTCCACGTTGGCCTCCTGCGTGCTCCGCGCGCGGAGGTAGTCGGCCTCGTCGCGGGTGCGCTCCATCGCCTCACGGCTCTCGTAGGCCACCGACAGCACGCTGCGCCCGCTGGGCCGGTCGATCATCAGGCTGGCACTGACGAAGCCGTCGAGCTGCTCGATGTGCGGCAGGAGGTCGTTCTTGTAGAAGGCGAGGGCGCGGTCGACGTACGGCGCGGGGACGCGCGACCAGGCAGCCCGGACACAGGCACCCGACCCGGTGTGGTGGGCGCGGTGCATGGACGCGATCTCCCACTCCTCGACCGCCGGCTCCCCCATCGCGCTGGTCAGCTCCACCCCCTGCGCCCGGACACCGCGGACCATCTCCGCGCTCGCCCGGAGCGTCTCCTCGGAGTCCCACGAGGTCGTCGTGATGCTGCGGCCGCTCTGACGGTCGATGACGAGCGACAGCCCGAGGCAGCCGTCCATCTCCCGGACCATCGGCCACACCTGCTCACGGACGAAGGCGATGCCCCGCTCGGCCTGCGACGGCTCGGCCATGATCGTGGTGCTGCGTGCGTACACGATGCTCTCCCTTCCCCGGGTGGCACCCGGCTGGCACCACCGGCCTTCCCACGGTCCTCTGGCCCGCGGAGCATCGGCAAGCCCCGAACGGACTATGGCGGCGGGCCGGCGGCGCGGTCAGCGGGCCGGGTCAGCGGCCGGGGTCAGCGGCCGACGGCGTAGCCCTGCATGCCGCGGGGGTTGGCGCCGGCGGAGAGCACGCCGGTCTCCGGGTCACGGGCGACGGCGCACAGCCGGCCCAGCGTCCAGGGTCCCGCGACGGTGACCTGGTGACCGCGGGCGGCGAGGTCGGAGCGCACGTCCTCCGGCACCCGGGACTCGACGACGAGCCCGGCCGGCTCGACCACGCGCGGCCAGAACGAGCTGACCAGGCCGGTGGTGTGGAACGCGGGCGCGTCGATCGCCTCCTGCAGCGACCGGCCGCCGGCGATCGTGCGCAGCAGGAAGAGCAGCTGCCACTGGTCCTGCTGGTCGCCGCCGGGCGAGCCGCAGGCCATCACCGGCACGCCGTCGCGGTGCACGAGCGTCGGGGTCAGCGTGGTGCGCGGGCGGAGGCCGGGGGCCAGCGAGGACGCGAGCCCCTCCTCCAGCCAGAACATCTGCATCCGGCTGCCCAGGCAGAACCCGAGCTCGGGGATCGTGGGCGCGCTCTGCAGCCAGCCGCCGCTCGGGGTCGCGGAGATCATGTTGCCCCAGCGGTCCACGACGTCGACGTGACAGGTGTCGCCCCTGGTCACGCCCTCCTTGCTGACGGTCGGCTCGCCGGTGGTGGCGTCGGCCTGCCCGGGCGGGGTGTCGGTGATCTGTGCCGACAGCCGCGGCTCGCGTCCACCGGGGCTGCCGGGACGGACCTCACGGGACGCGGCGGGACCGACGAGGGCTGCCCGCTCGGTGGTGTACTCCGCAGACAGCAGGTCCTCGAGCGGGGTGTCGAAGCCGTCGCCGTACCACGCCTCGCGGTCCGCGTAGGCGAGCTTCATCGCCTCGGTGATCTGGTGGATGCCCAGCGGAGTGTCCGGGTCGAGCGCGTCGCCGCCGACCGCGTCGAGGGTGGCGAGGGTCTGCAGCAGGGCGGGACCCTGCCCCCACGGGCCGGTCTTCGCGATCGTGTGGCCGTGCCAGTCGAGGGTGACCGGCTCCTCCCAGCTCGCCTGCCACGCGGCCATGTCGGACCCGCGGACGATCCCTTCGTGCGGGTCGCCGCCGGCGGTGGAGACGGGTCGCTGCGCGAAGGCGTCGACGGCCTCGGCGACGAACCCCTCGCGCCAGGCCCGGCGGGCCGCGTCCACCTGCGCCTCCCGGCTGCCACCGCCCTTGCGGCCCTCCGCGACGAGACGTTCGAGGGTGGCGGCGTAGGCGGGGTTGCGGAACAGCGCACCGGGCTGCGGCGGCGCGCCGTCGGCCAGCCAGAGCGCGGCCGAGGTCGGCCAGTCCTTCTCGAAGAGCGGTCGTACGGCGGCCACGGTGTCGGCGACCCTCGACACGAGCGGGTGGCCGTCGCGGGCGTAGCCGATCGCCGGTCCGAGGACGTCCTCGAGCGACCGGGTGCCGTGGTCGCGCAGGAGCAGCAGCCAGGCGTCGACGGCGCCCGGGACGGCGGCCGCCAGAGGACCCGAGCCGGGGATCTGGTCGAGGCCGAGCGACCGGTAGTGCTCGATGGTGGCCGCGGCCGGTGCGACACCCTGCCCGCACAACACCCTCGGCGCGGGCTCGTCCGCCGTACTGATGATCGCGGGCACCTCGCCCCCGGGACCGTTCAGGTGCGGCTCGACGAGGTGCAGCACGAAGCCCGCGCACACCGCGGCGTCGAAGGCGTTCCCGCCGAGCTCGAGCTGCCGCATCGCGGCCTGGGAGGCCAGCCAGTGGGTGGAGGAGACCATGCCGTAGGTGCCCTGCAGGGTCGGCCGCGTCGTGAACGTCATGCGGCCAGAGTTACCAGAGCGACGCCCGGCATTCTCATCGGGGCAGCCGGTCAGAGCCCTCGGGCGGACCGCCACGCGGTGAACGCGTCGCGGGAGTTGAGGGACGGCGTGTAGGGGAACTCCCGCTTGAGCTTCGCGTTGTCCAGCACCGGCCGGTAGCGCAGGAAGCGGGTCTGCTCGGGCCCGTACGGCGACATCCTCAGCCGGCGGGCCACCGCGAGGGCCGCCTTGAGCGCGACCTCGGGCACCGACACCACCGGCTTGCCGAGGTCGGCCGCGATGTCGTCGACGGTCATCGCTCCGTCGCCGGCGACGTTGAAGATCCCGGTCCGCTCGCGGAGCACCGCCTGCACGAGGATCTCCACGAGGTCGGTGTCCCAGACGAACACGAACGGCGAGTCCGAGCCACGCACCTTCAGCAGCCGCCGCCGCTCGAAGAGGGCCGTGATCTGGTTGTCGACGGTCCGGCCCAGCACGGTCCCGATCCGCAGCACGGTCTGGCCGAGCTCGGGATGGGTGGCCCGGTACTCGGCGAGCATCTCCTCGACGAGCCGCTTGTGGTCGCTGTAGGCGAACTCCTCGTTGCCGCGCAGCGCGTCGTCCTCGTGGATCCACGCCGGGTTGTCCGGGTGGTAGCCGTACGCCGCGCCGCTGGAGGAGACCACGATCTGCCGGACCCCGTTGGCGACGCACGCGTCCAGGACGTTGCGGGTGCCCTCGACGTCGACGGCGTGGATCAGCTCCCGGGGCATCGACGGGTCGGGGTTCACGATCGCGGCGAGGTGCACGACGGTGCTGATCTCGTGCTCCCGCACCGCCTCCGCGACCGCCTCGGCGTCGGTCACGTCGAGCCTGGTGTGCACCGCGCCCTCACGGAGCTCGGCCGGCTCGCGGAGGTCCGCGCCGACCACGAGGTCCACGTTGGTCGACGAGGCGAGGCGCCCCACGACCGACGTACCGATGAAGCCACTGCCACCTGTCACGAGCACCCGCATCACACGAGCACCTCCTCACGGTCGGGGGTACGACGAGCCCACCAGGTCGCGACCGCGAGCCCGGCGATGATGTCCCAGATCCCCCACCACGCGGCGACGACCGCCATTCCCCCCAGGCCCCCGAAGAACGTGAACACGATCAGCAGGCCGAGCCCGGCGTTGCGGATGCCGACCTCGAACGTCATCGCACGCGTGCTGTAGCCGTCCAGCCGGGCGCCGCGGGCGATCGTGTAGCCGAGGGCGAGCGCGAGGGCGTCGTGGAGGAAGACCGCGACCAGGACGACGCCGATGTACTCGAGGAAGGTCGACCAGTTGCCCGCGAGCCCGACGACGATGAACGTGAGCAGCGCGAGCACGGCGACCTTGGAGACCCACGGGTGGGCCCGCGCCGCGAACGCCGGGAAGCGCGCCGAGACCGCCATGCCCAGGGCGAACGGGATGCCGATCACGAAGGCGACCTCGCCGAGCATGCTCCACGTGTCGAGGTCGAACTCGCGGAGCTTCTCCGACGCGGTCGGGTGGATGCGCCCCCAGAACGCGACGTTGAGCGGCATCAGGAAGATCGCCAGCACGTTGCTGACCGCGGTCATCGACACCGACAGCGCCACGTCGCCGCGGGCGCGGTGGGTCAGGATGTTCGAGACGTTCCCGGGCGGGCAGGCCGCGACCAGGATCATGCCGAGCGCCACCGACCCGCGCACCTGCAGCAGGAGCGTGAGCACGAAGGTGATCGCCGGCAGCAGCAGGAACTGGGCCGCGATCGCCACCGCCATCGCCTTGGGCTTGCGGAGCGCACGCCGGAAGTCGGCGACCTTCGTGTCCAGCGCGATGCCGAGCATGATCGCGGCGATCACGTAGCGCAGCAGGTCGAGCGACGACTCGTCGAAGTTCAGGACGACGCTGTCGATGTCGCCTGCGGCAAGGACCGTCATGACTGCCTCACGGTCTCGAGGTGGTCGAGCACGGCTCGGGTGTAGGCGTCCTTGTTGACGTAGTAGGGCATCCGGTCGAGCTGCCGGTACCGGTAGCCGCCGGACAGGTCGGGGCGGGGACCGTTCACCCGCGCCCAGAAGGCCTCGGCGCCGGTCTCCCCGGCGCGGTCGGCCCGGACGAACGACGCGACGAGCTCGGCCTGCAGGTACCTGCCCTGCCAGCCGATCCCCGCGGCCTCGAGCATGCCGAGGACGAACAGGTTGCGGTGACGGGGCGTGAAGATGTTGAGGTACAGGTCGGGGGCGTTGCGGACCCAGTTGAGGTGCTCACCGTCGACGAACGGGTAGTGGAGCTTGTAGCCCGTGGCCAGCACGACGAGGTCGTAGTCGCCGCGGTTGCCGTCCTTGAACTCCACGCTCTGCCCCGCGAACCGCGCGACGTCGCCGCGCACCTTGATGTCCCCGTGGCCGGCGTGGTGCAGCACGAGCGTGTTGAGGATCGGGTGCGACTCGTAGATCCGGTGGTCGGGCTCGATGAACCCGAACCTCGTCGGGTCGCCGGTCAGCAGCCTCAGCAGCGTCCCGTCCAGACGGGTCTTGAGCCACGGGGGCAGCGGCCTCTTCCGCTGGTTGAGGGTGTCGGCCGGCCTGCCGAAGATGTACTTCGGGATGAAGTAGTAGCCGCTGCGCACGCTCAGGTCGACCGAGGCCGCCTGGTGCACCGCGTCGACGGCGATGTCGCAGCCGGAGTTGCCGGCGCCGATGATCAGCACCCGCTTGTCCTTGAAGATCTCGGGGTCCTTGTAGGCGCTGGTGTGCAGCAGCGCAGCCGTGCGCTCCCCCTCGAACTCGGGGATGCTCGGCTCGGACAGCGTGCCGGTCGCGATCACGACACCGCGGAAGCGCTCGACCTGCTCGGCTCCGTCCCGCGTCCTGCTGGTGACCAGCCACCGGTCGCCGTCGGGCTCGACCCGCTGCACCGACGTGCCGAACCGGTAGTGACGGCGGAGGTCGAACCGGTCGGCGAAGTCGTCGAAGTAGGTCTTCATCTCGCGGTGGCCCGGGTAGTCGGGCACGTCCTCGCGCATCGGGAACTCGGCATACGCGGTGGTCGTGCGCGACGAGATCAGGTGCGCCGACTTGTAGACGGTGCTGCGCGGGTTCGCGATGTCCCACAGCCCGCCCACGCCGTCGTGCGACTCGAAGCCGACGAAGTCGATGCCCGACTTCGCGAAGTTGCGGGCGCCGGCGAGCCCGGCCGGCCCGGCGCCGATGAGGGCGTAGCTGTCGTCGGTCGGCACCGAAGGATTGTTGCAGCAGAATGCCTTGTTTGTAACGGTTTACAAGGCCCGGAATCTCGGTGGACCCGGCGCGCCTCGGGCGAGCGCGAAGTGGTCACGAACGACGTGGGGGTCCTCCCGCCTGTCGTTCGTGACCACTCGCGCCGTTGCCGTGCGGGGGTCAGCTCACGTTGAGCGCGGTGTCGTCGATGACGAAGCTCGTCTGCGCCGAGGAGTCCTCGGTGCCCGTGAACTTCACGGTCACCGTCTTGCCGCGGTAGCTGTTGAGGTTGAACGACTTCTGCAGGTAGCTGGTGTTCTCGTTCAGGTTCGAGTACGTCGCAAGCGTGGTCGTCACCCCGTCGGCGATGACCTGGACGCGCAGGGTGTCGTAGACCGTCGACGCGGTGGTCTCCGCGGAGTCGATCCGGAGGTAGAACGACAGCGTCGCGCTCGTGGCCGTGGAGGAGATCGACGCCGACTGCGACAGCGTGTCGGTGTGGGAGGAGCCGTAGCCGTTGAGCCACGCCTTCCACGACCCCGACCGTGCCGGGCGACCGGTGGAGCTGGTGATCACGCCCGAGGTCGCCGACCACACGGTGTTGCCGGACTCGAAGCCCGGGTTGCCCAGCAGGTTGCCACTCGCCGGCGGAGGCGGCGTGCTCCCGCCGTCGAGGAGCGAGTACAGCAGCCGGTTCGGGGACCCGGTGCCGACGTTGGTGAGCACGTTCGCCGTTGCCCCGTTGACGATCGCGCTCGACACCGTCGAGGGAGAGGCCGACGGGTTGCCCTGGAGGTAGAGCGCCGCCGCTCCGGCCACGTGCGGCGTCGCCATCGACGTGCCGCTGATCGTGTTGGTCGCGGTGTTGCTCGTGTGCCAGGCCGAGGTGATGCTCGAGCCGGGGGCGAACAGGTCGAGGCACGACCCGATGTTGGAGAAGCTCGAGCGCGCGTCGGTGTTGGTCGACGACCCGACGGTCAGGGCGGCGCCGACTCGCGACGGCGAGCCGTTGCAGGCGTTGGCGCCGCTGTCGTTGCCGGCCGCGACGGCGTAGGTGACGCCCGCGTTGATCGAGCTCTGCACCGCGGAGTCGAGGGCGCTGGAGACGCCGCCGCCGAGGCTCATGTTGGCCACCGCGGGGCCGGTCTTGTTGCCGGTCACCCAGTCGACGCCGGCGATGACGCCGGAGTTCGTGCCGCTGCCGCTGCAGTCGAGGACACGCACCGGCTTCAGGGTCACGGACTTGGCGACGCCGTACGTCGTACCCCCGACCGTGCCGGCGACGTGGGTGCCGTGGCCGTTGCAGTCGTTGCTGCCCTGGCCGTCGCTGATCGCGGTGTACCCGCCGGCGACCCGGCCGCCGAACTCGCCGTGGGAGGAGCGGATGCCGGTGTCGATGATGTAGGCGGTCACGCCGCTACCGGTGGCGTTGTAGGTGTAGCTGCTGCTCAGCGGGAGGTTCCGCTGGTCGACGCGGTCCAGGCCCCAGGTCGGGGAGGACTGCGTCGCGGTCAGCTCGACCGACTGGTCGGCCTCGATGTAGGCGACGTTCGGGTTGTTCTGCATCGCCTCCAGGGCGCGGGGCGGCAGCTGCGCGCTGAAGCCGGAGATGGTGTGGTCGTAGGTGAACGCGATCCGTCCGCCCTCGTTGCGCGCCTGCCGCCGTGCGTCGTCCGCGGCCTGCTTCGGCGCATTCGGCTCCATCACGACGATGTACCGGCCGGGGATCGCGTCGGCCCGCTCGGTGCCCTGCACCGGGGCGCGGTCCGCCGCGGTCGCGGTCGTCGGCAGGGTCAGCGCCGCGACCACGCCCAGGACGGCTACCGCCGCCAGGCGCGAGTGGTGGTTGTTCTTCATTGGGGTTCTCCCGTCCCGAGGGCGCACGGCCGCCCTGGCCGTACGGCTGCCCGGCGGTGGTCGCCGTCTCGGCAGTGGGAGGAACGTAGGCGCGGGTGGCCCGGGTGGGCTATGGAACGAGGTTGCGTGTTTGAGCAGTGCACATTCGTGCACGATCCGGGCGGATCACCCGTCGTCGCCGCGGAAGCGCAGCCGGAGCGCCTCGCGGTCGCGTGCCGCCCGAGAGGTACGACGGGCGCGCCGCCGCGACCGTCTCGCGGCGGAACGGGCCATGTCGGCGGCGCCGATGAACCCCGCCTCCGGGCCGAGCGCCGCCTGCGACGATGGCCGGCTCGACGCGGTGGCCGCGGCCGACGAGCTGGCGCGAGAACGCCTCGCGGGTCGGGACGAGGAGCAGCTCGCCGGCGGCGGAGACCCCTCCTCCGACCACGATGCAGCCCGGGTCGAAGGCCGCGGTGAGGTTGGCCAGGCCGACGCCGAGCCAGCGACCCATGTCGCCGAGGAGCTCCCTCGCGAGGGGGTCGCCGTCGCGGGCGGCGTCGGTGACCATCGGGCCGGTGAGCCGAGCCGGGTCGCCGCCGGTGCGCTCGCGCAGGGTGTGCGCGACCGGGGAGTCGGCGAGGAGCAGCTCGCGGGCGTCGCGGACGAGGGCGTTGCCCGAGGCGTACTGCTCCCAGCAGCCGCGGTTGCCGCACGGACAGCGGTGGCCGTCGGGGACGACCTGCATGTGGCCGAACTCCCCGGCCATCCCGCCCGCGCCTCGGTAGACCCGGTCGTCCATCACGATGGCGCCGCCGATGCCGGTGCCGAGGGTCACGCAGAGCACGAACCGGTGCCCCCGCCCCGAGCCGAACTTCGACTCGGCCAGCGCCGCGGTGTTCGCGTCGTTGTCGACGACGACCGGCAGGCCCAGCCGGTCGCGCACGGCGTCGCGGACCGGCTCGTCGCGCCAGGCCAGGTGGGGCGAGAACAGCACCGACGCCCGCGCGGCGTCGACGAACCCGGCCGCCCCGATGCCCACCGCGGCGACGTCGTGGTCGCGGCCGAGGAGCCTGACGATGTCCACGATGGTGTCCTCGACGGCCTCCACGCTGCGGCCCGGCGTGTCCCGGCGCTCGCGCGCGAGGACCCGCCCGGCGGCGTCGACCACGCCGCCCAGCACCTTGGTGCCGCCGATGTCGATCCCGACGGTGAGCGGGTCCCACCGGCTGAGAGCGGATCGGCGCGCGGTCGGACGGGGCACGTCGTGAGGGTAGCGTGGCGGGGTCCCGCCGAACCGAAGTCCAAGCCCCTGAGAGGACCGACACCGTGACGTCGCGTAGAGCCCTGCTGCTGGAGAACGTGCACCCTGTCGCCGAGGAGATCCTGACCGCGGCCGGGCTCTCGGTCGAGACCGCGAAGGGCGCCCTCGACGAGGCGGAGCTGGCCACGGCGCTCGCCGACGTCGACGTGCTCGGGATCCGCTCCAAGACCCAGGTGACCGCCGCGGTGCTCGAGCAGAACAAGCACCTGTGCGCGGTCGGCGCGTTCTGCATCGGGACCAACCAGATCGACCTCACCACGGCCTCGCACCAGGGCCTCGCGGTGTTCAACGCGCCGTTCTCCAACACCCGCAGCGTCGTCGAGATGGCGATCGCGGAGATCATCTCGCTGACCCGTCGGCTCAGCGAGAAGAACGCGTCGCTCCAGGCCGGCGTCTGGGACAAGTCCGCCACCGGCGCCCACGAGGTGCGCGGACGCCGGCTCGGCATCGTCGGCTACGGCAACATCGGCAGCCAGCTGTCGGTCATCGCCGAGGCGATCGGCATGTCGGTCTCCTTCTACGACATCGAGGACAAGCTCGCGCTCGGCAACGCCCACCGGTGCACGACCCTCGAGGAGCTGCTCGGCCAGTCCGACGTGGTCTCGCTCCACGTCGACGGCCGCGCCGGGAACGCCGGGTTCTTCGGCGAGGCCCAGCTGGCCCAGATGAAGCCGGGGTCGCTGCTCGTGAACCTGTCGCGCGGCTTCGTCGTCGACCACGAAGCGCTGCGCGACCACATCGTCGGCGGGCACCTCGCAGGGGCGGCGATCGACGTGTTCCCGCAGGAGCCGAAGAAGCAGGGGGACCCGTTCGAGTCGCCGCTTCGCGGTCTGCCGAACGTCATCCTCACCCCGCACATCGGCGGCTCCACCGAGGAGGCACAGGAGGACATCGGTGTCTTCGTCGCGCGCAAGCTGGCGACCTACCTCAGCACCGGTGCGACCTCGATGAGCGTCAACCTGCCCGACCTGTCCCTGCCCCACGCGCCCGGGACGCACCGGGTCGCGCACCTGCACCGGAACGTCCCCGGGGTGCTCGCCACCGTCAACGGGATCCTCGCCGACCACGGCATCAACGTGGAGAGCCCAGGGACTCAACACCTACGGCGAGCTCGGCTACCTGCTGACCGACATCGGCCTCGACTACGCCCCCGACGTCGTCGAGGCGCTCACCTCGATGCCCGAGACGGTCCGGCTGCGCATCATCGACTGATGACGGTCCGGGGTCTGTTGCTCGCCGCCGGCGCGGGTCGCCGCATGGGCGGCCCAAGGCCCTGCTCCGCGACGACGTCCGGCGAGGCGTTCGTGACCCGCGGCGTGAGGGTGCTCCGGGACGGCGGCTGCGCGGCGTCACCGTCGTCGTCGGGCTCGGCGTCGCCGAGGTCGTCCGGTCCTCGCTCGACGCGGATGGGGGTCGCGGTCATCGTCGCCGACGGACTGGGCGTCCGGCATGGGCGCCTCCCTGCGCGCCGGGCTCGCCGACCCGTCGCTCGACGGTGCCGACGCCGTCGTGGTCTCGCTCGTCGACCTGCCCGACGTCGGCGCGGACGTGGTGCGGCGGCTGCTCAGCGCGGTGCCGCCCTCCTCCGAGGCACTGGCCCGTTCGACGTACGACGGGGTGGTGGGTCACCCGGTGCTGATCGGGCGGGACCACTGGGCGGGGGTGGCGGCGACCGCCGAGGGCGACCGCGGGGCCCGTGACTACCTCCGCGAGCACCCGCCGGTGCTCGTCGAGTGCGGCGACCTCGCCAGCGGCGTCGACCAGGACACCCCGGACGCGCTGTAGCCGAGCCGGTCGACCGGCCTAGGTCCGGTGGGTAATGCTTGCTGCATGGACCCTGCGTCGAGCGTGACCTCGCCGGCCGACCTCGCCGAGCGCCTCGGTACGACGGGCTACCTCGCCGACGAGGCACTCGCCACGATCGGCTACCTCGCCCTGCAGATGCAGCGCCCGCTGCTGCTCGAGGGCGAGCCCGGCACCGGCAAGACCGCCCTGGCCGAGGCGCTCGCGCAGGCGCTCGAGATCCCGATGATCCGGCTGCAGTGCTACGAGGGGATCGACGCGAGCCAGGCGCTCTACGACTGGGACTTCCCGCGGCAGATCCTGCACCTGCGGGCGGTCGAGACCGCATCCCACGGCGACGCCGATGTGGAGGAGGTCGAGAAGAGCCTGTTCGACGAGCGGTTCCTGCTGGCCCGGCCCGTGCTGCGCGCGCTCCGGGAGAGCCCGGTGGTGCTGCTCGTCGACGAGGTCGACCGGGCCGACGACGAGTTCGAGGCGTTCCTGCTCGAGGTGCTCTCGACGTACCAGGTGACCATCCCCGAGCTCGGCACCGTCTCCGCCGCGACGCCGCCGATCGTCGTGCTCACCTCCAACCGGACCCGCGAGATCCACGACGCGCTGAAGCGTCGCTGCCTGTACCACTGGATCGACCACCCCGGCCTCGAGCGCGAGGTCGACATCGTGCGGTCGCGGGCGCCGGAGGTCTCCGAGCAGCTGGCCCGGCAGGTGGTCACGCTGGTGCAGCAGCTCCGCAGCCGCGAGGACCTGCTCAAGCCCCCGGGCGTGGCCGAGACCCTCGACTGGGCCCGCGCCCTGCAGCGGCTGGGCACCACCGACCTCGACCTCGAGACCGCGGCCGCGACCCTCGGCGCCGTCGTGAAGTACCGCGAGGACGCGGAACGGGTCCGCAAGGCCCTCGACCGGATGCTGGCGGGGTGAGCCATGGACACCGCGGTGCGCCACGCCCCCGACGAGCTCCTGCTGGGGTTCGCCCGGGCCCTGCGCGCCGCCGGCCTGCCGGTCACCTCCGACCGGGCGCAGACCTTCGTCAAGGCAGTGGCCGTCGTCGGTCTCGACGACCAGCGGGCGACCTACTGGGCCGGCAGGTCCACGCTCTGCTCCGGTCCGGACGACCTGGAGCGGTACGACCAGGTGTTCCACTCGTGGTTCGTGTCCCAGGAGAAGGGCTCGGTGCCCCGGGACACGCCCGACCGGACCACGCCGCAGACCGACCTGCTCGACGACAGCGAGCGCCACGGGACGGGCGAGGCCGAGGAGAACGAGATCCGCGCGATGGCCAGCGCGACCGAGATCCTGCGACACCGCGACATCGCGGCGATGGACGCGAGCGGAGAAGGCCCGGCTGGCCGCGATGTTCGGCGGGCTCCACCCCCGGGCCCCCCGTCGTACGGCGAACCGCCGCACCGCCTGGCACCGGGGCGACCTGGACGCCGCCCGGACGCTGCGCCGGATGCGCGCCCGGATGGGCGAGCCGGGTCCGATCGCGTGGCGGCGGCGCCGGACCAAGGCCCGCCGGGTCGTCCTGCTGATCGACGTGTCCGGCTCGATGAGCTCCTACGCCGACGCGCTGCTGCGGCTCGCGCACCGGTTCACCCACGCCTCGTCGCCGACGGGCGCACCGCTTCGGCCCGGCGACGTCGAGGTGTTCACGGTCGGCACCCGGCTCACGCACATCTCCCGGGCGATGCGGATGCGTGACGCCGAGCAGGCGATCGTCGCCGCGGGACAGACCGTCCCGGACTGGTCGGGCGGCACCCGGCTCGGCGAGACGCTCAAGGTGTTCCTGGACCGGTGGGGGCAGCGCGGCACCGCGCGCGGAGCCGTGGTCGTGGTCGTCAGCGACGGCTGGGAGCGCGGCGACACCGCGCTGCTCGCCGAGCAGATGCGGCGGCTGCACCGGCTCGCGCACCGGGTGGTCTGGATGAACCCGCATCGCGGCAAGGCCGGGTACGAGCCGGTCCAGCAGGGCATCGTCGCGGCGCTGCCCTACATTGACGACTTCGTGGCCGGTCACTCGATGGCCACGTTCGCCGACCTGGTCGAGGTGGTGTCCCGTGCGTGACGTGTTGCTCGAGCTGAAGCGCTGGTGGGAGGCCGGCGAGACGGTGGGGATGGGCACCGTGGTGGCCACCTTCCGCTCCGCCCCGCGGCCCGCCGGCGCCTCGATGCTGCTCGGCCCCGGCGGGGAGGCGGTCGGGTCCGTCTCGGGCGGGTGTGTCGAGGGCGCGGTGTACGAGCTCGCCGAGTCGGTCCTCGAGACCGGCGTGCCGGTGCTGGAGAGGTACGGCGTCAGCGACGACGAGGCCTTCGCCGTCGGGCTCACCTGCGGCGGGATCCTCGACGTGTACGTCGAGAAGGTGAACCGGCAGACGTTCCCCGAGCTCGGCGAGATCGCGGCCGACCTCGACGCCGGCCGCCCGGTCGCGGTGGCCACGGTCATCGAGCACCCCGACCCGGCGCGCCTGGGCCGCCGGATGGTGATCCGGCCGGAGGACGCCGAGCAGCCGCGGACCGGGTCGGTCGGCAGCGAGCGCGCGGACGACGCGGTGGCCGACGACGCCCGCGGCCTGCTGGCGACCGGGCACAACGCGACGCTGACCTACGGCCCCGACGGCGAGCGCCGCGGCGAGGGCATGCGGGTCTTCGTGTGGGCGTTCGCGCCGGCGCCGCGGATGATCGTGTTCGGCGCGATCGACTTCGCCGCGGCGGTGGCGCGGATCGGGTCGTTCCTCGGCTACGAGGTGACGGTGTGCGACGCCCGGCCGGTGTTCGCCACGGCGTCCCGCTTCCCCGGCGCCGACGAGGTCGTCGTGGACTGGCCGCACCGGTACCTCCGCAAGGAGATCGAGGCCGGCCGGGTCGACGGGCGCACCGTGCTCTGCGTGCTCACGCACGACCCGAAGTTCGACGTACCCCTGCTCGAGGTGGCGCTCCGGATGCCGGAGGTCGCCTACATCGGCGCGATGGGTTCGCGGCGCACCCACGACAACCGGCTCGAGCGGCTGCGCGAGGCGGGCCTCACCGAGGAGGAGATCGGCCGGCTGTCGTCCCCCATCGGGCTCGACCTCGGGGCGCGTACGCCGGAGGAGACCGCGGTCAGCATCGCCGCGGAGATCATCGCGCTGCGCTGGGGAGGCAAGGGCGAGCGCCTCGGCGAGCTCGTCGGCCCGATCCACCACGGCGTGCACCGCTGATCCGGGACAAAGGCCGCCGTAGCACATCGAGTGGCCCGATGTGACCCTTGTCACGCTTCATTGAACGCGCAAGGATTCAAAGCACTCCTGTCCTCCTCCCAGGGAGCTGATCCATGACTCGCATCAACGTGAAGGTCGACGGGGTGTCCTACTCCGACGACGTCGAACCCCGCACGCTCCTCGTGCACTACCTGCGCGAGCGCCTCGGCAAGACCGGGACCGTCATCGGCTGCGACACCAGCAACTGCGGGGCCTGCACGGTCCACCTCGACGGCACGAGCGTGAAGTCCTGCAACGTGCTGGCCGTCCAGGCCGACGGCCACGAGGTGACCACGATCGAGGGGCTCGCCACCGACGGTGAGCTCCACCCGATGCAGAAGGCCTTCCACGAGTGCCACGCACTCCAGTGCGGCTTCTGCACGCCGGGCATGATCATGCAGAGCGTCGACCTCCTCAACGACAACCCGAACCCGACCGAGGAGGAGATCCGGCTCGGCCTCGAGGGCAACCTCTGCCGCTGCACCGGCTACCACAACATCGTGAAGGCCGTGCAGGCCGCGGCCTCGGCGGGAGGTGCCCAGTGACCGTCACCGAGGACGTCTCGCCCGGCGGTCCCGGACCGAGGTCGGCCGCGCGCGCAAGCGCAAGGAGGACCAGCGCCTCATCACCGGCCGCACCAAGTGGACCGACAACATCACGCTGCCCGGGATGCTGCACATCGCGATGGTGCGCAGCCCCTACGCGCACGCCCGGATCACCAACATCGACACCAGCGCCGCGAAGGCCGCACCCAACGTGGTCTCGGTGTTCACCGGCGCCGAGGTCGCCGAGGAGCAGGGCGTGCTGGCCAACGCCTGGCCGATCACGCCCGACCAGAAGGCCCCGGTCCACCCGCCGATCGCGGTCGACCGGGCGACCTTCGCCGGTGAGGTCGTCGCGGTCGTCGTCGCCCGGTCCGCGGCCGAGGCCCGCGACGCCGCCGAGCTGGTCGACGTCGACTACGACGAGCTGCCCGCGGCGCTCGACCTGAAGGAGGCCGCCGAGGACAAGGTCCTCGCCCACCCGGACCTCGGCACCAACAAGTCCGCGCTGTGGGTCTTCGACTCGGCCGAGGCCGGCACCGGCGGGGCGGTCGACGAGGCCATCGAGAAGGCCCGCACCGACGGCATCGTGATCGAGCGGGAGTACCGCCAGCAGCGGCTGATCCCGGCGTTCATGGAGCCGCGCTCGGTGGTCGTCGACCCGACCGGCGAGCAGATCACGATGTGGTCGGCCACCCAGATCCCGCACATCCTCCGGTACCTCCTCGCGGCGACGACCGGGGTGTCGGAGTCGAAGATCCGGGTGATCGCCCCCGACGTCGGCGGCGGCTTCGGCGGCAAGCTCCAGTCGACGCCGGAGGAGTGGATCACGTTCCTGGCGGCCCGTCGTACCGGCAAGCCCTGCAAGTACACCGAGACCCGCTCGGAGTCGCTGATGTCCGGCCACCACGGCCGCGACCAGTGGCAGCGGCTGACGCTGTCGGCCACCAAGGACGGCACGGTCACCGGGCTCAAGGTCGACCTGCTCGCCGACCTGGGCTCCTACGTCTCGCTCGTCGGCGGCGGCGTGCCGGTGCTCGGCGCGTTCATGTTCAACGCGATCTACAAGTTCCCGGCCTACCAGTTCAAGGTCCAGACGGTGCTCACCAACAAGACCTGGACCGACGCCTACCGCGGTGCGGGCCGGCCGGAGGCGACGTTCGCGATCGAGCGGCTGATGGACGAGCTGGCCGACGAGCTCGGCGTCGACCCGCTCGAGATCCGGGAGAAGAACTGGATCAAGCACGAGGAGTTCCCGTTCACGACGGTCGCCGGGCTGGAGTACGACTCCGGCAACTACGAGGCGGCAACCGCGAAGGCCAAGGAGATGTTCGGGTACGACGAGCTCCGGGCCGAGCAGAAGCGGCGCCGCGAGTCGAAGGACCCGGTGCAGCTCGGGATCGGCGTCTCCACGTTCACCGAGATGTGCGGCCTCGCACCGTCCCGCGTGCTGGGCCAGCTCAGCTACGGCGCCGGCGGCTGGGAGCAGGCGTCGGTGCGGATGCTCCCGACCGGCAAGGTCGAGGTCGTCACCGGGGTCTCCCCGCACGGCCAGGGCCACGAGACCGCGTGGTCGCAGATCGTCGCGGACCGGCTCGGGGTGCCGTTCGAGGACGTCGAGGTGCTGCACGGCGACACCCAGATCTCGCCGAGGGGCCTCGACACCTACGGCTCGCGGTCCCTGGTGGTCGGCGGCGAGGCCGTGGTCAAGGCCGCGGACAAGGTGATCGAGAAGGCGAAGACGATCGCCGCGCACCTGCTCGAGGCGTCGGCGGACGACCTGGAGTTCAAGGACGGCCGGTTCGGCGTCCGCGGCACCGACAAGGGCATGGGCATCGGCGAGATCGCGGCCGCCGCGTTCACCGGCCACAACCTGCCCGACGGGATGGAGCCCTCGCTCGACTCCGACGCGACCTACGACCCGGTGAACTTCTCCTACCCGCACGGCACGCACCTGTGCGCGGTCGAGATCGACACCGAGACCGGCGGCGTCAAGATGCGCAAGTACGTCGCCGTCGACGACGTCGGCGAACATCGTGAACCCGCTGATCGTCGCGGGCAGGTGCACGGCGGCCTCGTCCAGGGCATCGCGCAGGCGTTGTGGGAGGAGGCGGTGCACGACGAGTCCGGGACGCTGGTCTCGGCGTCGTTCGTGGACTACCTCGTGCCGACCGCGGCGGACACGATCAGCTTCGACATCGACCACACGACGACCCCCTCGACGACGAACACCCTCGGCACGAAGGGCGTCGGCGAGGCGGGCACGATCGCGTCCACCCCGGCGGTGGTCAACGCGGTGGTCGACGCGCTGAGGCCGTTCGGCGTGTCCGACGTACGCATGCCCTGCACGCCCGAGCGGATCTGGAAGGCGATCCACGGCACGGGAGGCGGCGGGGACGCCCCGACAGAGAACGAAGCGATGCCGCACTTCGACGAGAAGGACACGGCGGACCGGACCGAAGGAGCGGCACAGTGATCCCGGCACAGTTCGAGTACGTCGCACCCGCGACCGTCGAGGAGGCGATCCAGGCTCTCGCCGAGGGTGGCGAGGACGCCAAGGTCCTCGCCGGCGGCCAGAGCCTGCTCCCCGTCCTGCGGATGCGGCTCAACGCCCCGTCGCTGGTCGTGGACCTCGGCCGGATCGAGTCGCTGCGCGGCATCCGCGACGACGGCGACGCGATCGTGGTCGGCGCGACGACGACGCACTCCGACGTCTACCACGACCCGCTGGTGCGCGAGCACGCGAAGGTGATCTGCGAGGCGATCGAGCAGCTCGCCGACCCGCAGGTCCGGCACCGCGGCACGTTCGGCGGAGCACTCGCCCACGCCGACCCGGCCGGTGACCTCGGCGCGCCGGCGCTGGCCCTCGGTGCCACGTTCACGATCGCCGGACCCTCGGGGTCGCGCACCGTGGCGGCCGACGACTTCTTCGAGGACCTGTTCACCACCGCGATCGGCGACGGCGAGCTGCTCACCGAGATCCGGATCCCGAAGTACACCGGCTGGGGCGGCCACTACGAGAAGTTCGTCCGCGTGGCGCACCAGTGGCCGATCGTCGCCGTCGCTGCGGCGGTGAAGGTGGACGGCGGGACGATCACCGAGGCACGGGTCGGGCTGACGAACATGGGCTCCACCCCGCTGCGCGCCCGCGCCGTCGAGCAGGCTCTGGCCGGCCAGCCGGCCACCGACGAGGCGGTCCGGGCCGCCGCCGCCTCGGCCGCGGAGGGCACGAACCCGCCCTCGGACCTCAACGGCGACGCCGACTACCGCCGTCACCTCGCGACGGTGCTGACCCGTCGCGCGGTGCTCGCGGCCGCAGGAGGATGACCTCGTGGACCTGACCCACTCGTTCACGGTCCCGGCCTCGCTGGACGAGACCTGGGACGCGTTCAAGGACATCGAGGACATCGCCGAGTGCTTCCCGGGCGCGGCGGTGACCTCGGTCGAAGGCGACGAGTTCAAGGGCACCGTCAAGGTGAAGCTCGGCCCGATCGCCCTGCAGTACGCCGGGAGCGGCGCCTTCGTCGACCGCGACGAGTCCGCGCACACGTTCGTCGTCGAGGCCAAGGGCAAGGACAAGCGCGGCAACGGTACGGCGGCCGCCACGGTGACCGCCGTGATGACCCCCGTCTCGGACGACAGCACCTCGGTCGAGGTGAAGACCGACCTGTCGATCACCGGCAAGCCCGCCCAGTTCGGCCGCGGCGTCATCCAGGACGTCTCCGACAAGCTGCTCCAGCAGTTCATCGACTGCCTCGAGGGCAAGGTCGGCGCGCCGGCCGAGGCTGAGGCGGCCGAGGCTGAGGCGGCACCGGCCGAGGAGGCTGCCCCGGCTGCGGCAGCGGCAGCGGCGCCGGCTCCGGAGGCCGGGGAGGCCGCGGCCGCACCGGCCGCCGGCAAGCGGAAGGTGGAGCAGGTCGAGGCGATCGACCTCGGCACGACCGTCCTGCCGATCGTGCTCAAGACGTACTGGAAGCAGATCGCCGCGGCGGTCGTCGTCCTGATCATCCTGCGGCGCCTGCTGCGCCGCCGGAGGGACTGAGCGCTCCGCGCACTGAGAAGTGGTCACATACTGCAGGCCTCGGCATCTCGGAGCTGCAGTATGTGACCACTTCTGCTGTCCGGACCGCCACGGAGGCGTTCAGGCAGCGCCGGGCTCCACCGGCACACCGGCCACGCGCCACTCGAGCACGCCCTCGGCCGCGCGCCGCGCGATGACCCCGTGCCGGCCGAGGAGCCGCACCGCGTCGTGGGCGAGCACGCAGTACTGCCCGCGGCAGTAGGCCACGATCTCCTTGTCCCGAGGCAGCTCCGCCAGCCTGCCGGCGAGCTCCTCGAGGGGGATGTGCAGGGCACCGGGCAGGTGGCCTCCGACGTACTCCGGCGCGGGCCGCACGTCGAGCACCACCACGTCACCGGTGCCGAGGCGACGCAGCAGCTCGTCGGTGCCGACCGCGGTGGTGTCCTCCGGGCCGAGGTACGCCCGGCGCGCGAGCTCGGTGTGCGGACGGTGCAGCTGCGCGACCCGGCGCAGGTGGTCCCACAGGCCCGCGACGTCGTCGCCGGCCAGGGAGTAGAAGATCCGCTTGCCCTCGCGGCGGGTGGCGACGAGGCCGGCCTCGCGCAGCGACTGGAGGTGGGCGGAGCAGGTGCTCATGCCGAGCCCGGCTGCCGAGGCGAGGTCCTCGACGCTGCGCGGGCCCTGGGCGAGGAGGTCGAGCAGCTCGAGCCGCTTGGGGTTGCCGAGCACCTTGCCGACCGCGGCGAACTCGGCGTACAGCGCCTGCTTCGATGCTGGATCAGCCATGTGCTGCTCCCTCCTCCCGGGCGGGTCGGTGGTGAGTCTCGTACATGCGTACGGCGACCACCAGGCCCGACAGGGCGGTCAGCACGGCCACCGTCCACACGGCGGCCCGGACACCCAGGGCGTCGGCGACGATCCCGGCCAGGACCGCACCCACGGCGAACCCGCCGTCGCGCCACAGCCGGTAGATCCCGACCGAGCGTGCTCGCCACGCCGGGTGCGCGACGTCGCCGATCGAGGCCAGCAGGGTCGGGTAGACCATCGCCGTGCCGGCGCCGAGCAGCACGGCGGCCACCGCCCAGGCCGCGAAGGAGTCGCCGACCGCGATGAGCCCGAGGGCGAGGGCCTGCACCCACATGCCCGACGCGATCATCCACTTGCGGCCCCACCGGTCGGACAGGGCACCGGTGAACAGCTGGCCGAGACCCCACACGGCGGGATACAGCGCGGCGAGGATTCCGATCCTGCCCACGGTGAGGCCGCCCGCGGCGAAGAGGATCGGGAAGAGGCCCCAGGCGAGACCGTCGTTGAGGTTGTTGACCAGCCCGGCCTGGCTGGCCGACGACAGCGCCGGCTCCCGGAAGCTGGTCTGCGCGAACACCTCGCGGTCGGTCAGCTCGTCGTGCAGGTGGTCGTGGCGGCCGTCGGCGCGGGCAACGTGGCCGGCGGCCTCGAGCCGCGCATGGTCGCGGGTCTCCTTCACGAACAGCGTCGAGAGCCCCAGACCCAGCGCCGCGAACGCCAGGCCGAGCAGGAACGGCGCGGGGCGCAGGCCGTAGACCTCCGCGAGGTACCCGGTGGCCAGCGCGGTCACCGCGACGGCGACGTACCCGGCGGCCTCGTTCAGACCCATCGCCAGACCCCGGCGGGCGGGACCGACCAGGTCGATCTTCATCACCACGGTGGTGGACCAGGTGAGTCCCTGGCTGACCCCGAGCAGCACGTTGGCCGCGATCACCCAGCCCCAGGTCGGCGCCCAGATCAGCATCAGCGGCACCGGGATGGCCACGAGCCACCCGGCCACCAGGACCGGCTTGCGGCCGTAGCGGTCGGACCAGGTGCCGGCGAAGTAGTTGGTCGCGGCCTTGGCGACGCCGAAGGCGAGGATGAAGGTCAGGCCGGCGGTGTAGGCACGGAGGCCGAACTCCTGCTCGCCGAGCAGGGGCAGCACGGTGCGCTCCTGGCCGAGCATGCCGCCGACGAGGGCGTTGACCACGACCAGGAGGGTGAACTGCGCGGCGTTCTGCCGCAGACCGAGCGCTACCGTCACCCGGACAACATTACGTCATTCCGCGGATTGTTGGAATGAGTGTCTCGACCGGCCCGCCTCAGCCGGCGGCACCCAGCGTCGCCTGGACGCGGGCCAGCTTGTCGGGGTTCACGAGTACGTCGATCTCGGTGATCCGGCCGTCGGAGACGGCGAACGACATGACCGACACGAGCTCCTCTGCTGCGTAGCCGAGCACACCGGGCATGCCGTTCACCGGGACGACCTCCACACGGGTCACGTGCCTGGCCCGCCGGACGATCCCGAGCATGAGCTGGGCGACGCGGTCCGCGCCCTCGACCGGATGCCGCGCGGCGGCGACCTTGCCACCGCCGTCACCGCGCAGCGTGACGTCCGGGTCGAGCAGCGAGACGAGGCCCTCGAGGTCTCCGCCGACGGCCGCGGACAGGAAGGACTCGACGACCCGGCGCTGCTCGCCCGTGTCCACGTCGAAGCGCGGAGACCGTGCGGCGATCCGGTTGCGGGCGCGGACCGCGAGCTGGCGACAGGCCTCGGGTGTCCGGCCGACCGCCTCCGCGACCTCGTCGAAGGGCATCCCGAAGGTGTCGTGGAGGACCCAGCAGGCCCGCTCCGCCGGGCTCAACGTCTCCAGCACCACGAGCAGGGCGTAGGAGACCGAGTCCGCCAGGGTGACCCGGTCCGCGGGGTCGGGGTGGGAAGTCGTGGGGCCGGTCGGCGCGTCGGAGGAGATCCACGGCTCGGGAAGCCACTGGCCGATGTAGGTCTCGCGGCGCTTCCGGGCGCTGCCCAGGACGTCGAGGGCGAGTCGGGACACCGTCGTCGTGGCCCATGCCCGCAGCTCCCTTGGGCGTGCGTCCGGGTCGGAGGTCACCAGCCGCTGGAGGCGTAGCCAACCCTCTTGGACGACGTCCTCAGCGTCGGAGCGGCTGCCGACGATCCGGTACGCCACCCCGGTGAGGTACGGCCGCAGCGCGGCGTACCCCTCCGCCAGCGTCGCCACCTCGCGAGGCAGGTGCTCGCCGGTCACCGACGGCCCCCCTCCGCGCTGAGCGGTATCCCGGGCCAGCCGACCCGCCTGCTCGGCACGGTCGGCCGCCAACCGCTCGTCTCCCGGAACCGCTGCGCCGACACGCGGTGGGATCGGGCGAGTGCCTTCAACGGCGCGCTGGCGACTGCGGTGAGGAAGCCCGGTGGCTGCTTCAACGACTCTCTCCCGACCGACTCGGCGAGCAGCGCCAGCCAGTCACGCCGGCGCATCGGCTCCTCGTCGACGACGTTGTAGACGCCGGCCGGCACGTCCAGCGCCGCGACGACTGCGAGACCGACGTCGTCCGTGTGGATGGCGCTCGACCACCCGGCGGGGTCGCCCAGCACCAAGGCGTGCCCTGCCCGGGCGCCGCGCACGAGGTCCCGGGTGATGGCGTCGTCGGGACCGTAGAAGTGGCCGAAACGCAGGGCGACGCCTCTGCCACCGGCCCTGGTGAGCGCGGCGAGGTGGTGCTCCGCGGCCAGGTTCGCCGCGAGGGCGCCCGGCGAGTGCACGGGAGCCTTCTCGTCGAGCAGCGCGTCTCCTCCGTCGGCGTAGACCATGGTGACGGTGTCGTGCACGACCAGCGGCACGCCCGCCTCGAGCGCGGCGGCGACGACCCGGCCGGACTCGACGCCACGCAGCCGTGCGTACTCGCGCCACGCGAACGGCAGCATCGCGCGGCCTCCGGAGGGGATCGCGACCCGGAGATCGACGACCGCGTCCATGCCGGCGAGCCAGCCGAGCAGCGTGTCCGTGTCCTCGGCGTCCCCCGCGACGGCCGTCGCGCCGAGCGACCGCACCAGGTCCGCCTTGTCGCGGGTGCGGGCGTGAGCCCTCACCCGGTGTCCGGCTGCCGCGAGCGCGCGGAGGGTGGAGCGGCCGGCAACTCCGGTCGCGCCCAGTACGAGAAGGTCCATGCTCGTACGACGGAGCGGCGTCACGATGTGTGACATCGGGCCCTCCCTCTCCTCCACCGGCATCATCAGCCGCACCGGCGGCGACCCGTCAAGCCCTTTTCCGGATGGGTCAGGCCGGCGGACCGGCCAGGAGCGCGGCCTTGAGCGTCAGGTCCCGAAGCGCCGTCCACCGCCGGACCTGCGCCAGTCTGTGGCCGCCCACCTCCGCCCTGGGCTGTTCAGGAGGTGACGCCCATCGCCGCCTCGGTCGCCGCCGGGACGGCGGGACGGCCGGCGACGTTCTCCAGCAGCATCACGGCGAGGTCGTCGGCCAGCTGGCCCCGGGGCACGTGCTGTCGAACGGCGTCCAGGACGTCGTCGAGGGCCTGGTCGACGCTGTCGGCTTTCACGGCCGGAGCGAGCATGAGCACCGGCAGGAAGCGCCCGTGGCGGTCCCTGGCCTCGCTGAGACCGTCGGTGTAGGCCAGCAGCCGATCACCCGGCTGCCAGGACATGGTGGCCGCCTCGAAACCACCCCCCAGGCCGAGAGGCAGGCCCGCGGGAAGATCGACGGTCGAGGCGGGACCGTCGCCCCGGACGAGCAGCGGCTGCGGGTGACCGCAGCTGACCAGGCTGAGGGTGGTGTCGTCCAACACCTCGACCAGCACCGCGGTGACGAACTCCTCGTCGTCGAAGAAGTGCTGCAGGTAGGAGCTCATGTCCTCGGCGACTCCGGCGAGCGTGGCCTCGGTGGCCGCGGACTGCCGGAAGGCACGGATCACCCGCGCGGCCTGCTCCACCGCGCCGATGCCCTTGCCGCGGACGTCACCCACCAGGAAGCGCGTGTGCGCCGCGGAGTGGTAACAGTCGTAGAGGTCCCCGCCCACGACGGCATCCTCGGCCGCGGAGAGATACCTGACGGCGGCTGCCACCGGCCCCGCCCGCCTCGGGACAATGGGCAGAATGGCCCGCTGGGCGATCTCGGCGATCGCGACGACTCTGGCGTGCCTCTCCTCCCGGTGCACACGGACGGCTGCCACCACGACGGCGGCGGCGCCGACCAGAGCCACGTCGACGACCCGGACGGTCTGCTGCGCGGTCGCCCACGTGTCGTCCCACGCGCCCGCCGCCACCGCCAGCAGGACCGCGCCCGCGGCGAACGCTGCCGTGACCGACGCGGGAAGCACGGCGCACGCGATCAAGGGCGAGAGCGCGAACAGCGGCGTGAGGATGACCCGGCCGCCCGGGAGCGCGAGGTCGACGACGGCAAGCGCCACCAGCCACAGCGCTGCCAGCGCTGCGCCGACGAGCTGCGCTCGATCCGTTGTCATCGACCCTCCGTGACTCTGCTGCTCCGGAGAGCTACCGCCACCGTAAGGCTCGCCGCCAGGGCCCGACAACGTGGGCAGACTCAGCGTGGCTGCTCAGCGAGCGTACGGCGGTGCACCCTCGCCTCCCAAGGCTCGAGCCGAGCGCCTGGGGCCGCGTCGACGTTCGAGGACAAGAGCTCGGAGCCCTCCCAGGTGCCGGCCACCGTGGAGGGCAGCTCCGCCTCGTCGCCGGACAGGTTGGCGACGACCAGCAGCTCGGTCGTCCCGTGGCGACGGGTGAACGCGAACAGCTGCGGGTCGTCGCGCAGCAGCATCGTGAAGTCGCCGACCGCGACCGCGGGCTCCTCGTGCCTGAGCCGGATCAGCGACCGGTAGTGCTCGAAGACCGAGTCGGGGTCGCCGAGCTGCTTCGCGGCGTTCAGCTCGAGGTGGTTCGGGTTCACCGCCAGCCACGGGGTCCCCTCGGTGAAGCCCGCGTTGACCGAGTCGTCCCACTGCATCGGGGTCCGGCTGTTGTCCCGGCTCATCACCCGCAGGGACGCCAGCACGTGGGCCGGGTCCTGGCCGAGAGCCACAGACTCGTTGAAGTAGTTGACCGACTCGATGTCCTCGAAGTCGTCGATGGCGGTGAACGGGTAGTTCGTCATCCCGAGCTCCTCGCCCTGGTAGACGTAGGGCGTCCCGCGCTGAAGGTGCAGCACGGTGCCCAGCGCCTTCGCGGACCGGACCCGGTGCTCCCCGTCGTCGCCGAACCGCGACACCACACGTGGCTGGTCGTGGTTGTTCCAGTACAGGCTGTTCCAGCCGAGGTCGGCGAGCCCCTCCTGCCAGCGCGCGAGCACCTCCTTGAGCACGCGTACGTCGAACGGCAGCACGTCCCACTTCGAGGCGCCGCGGTCGACGCCCATGTGCTCGAACTGGAAGACCATGTCGACCTCGGGCGGGTCGGGGTGGGTGTACTTCCGAGCTTCCTCGATGGTGACGCCCGGGGTCTCGGCGACCAGCAGCAGCGGCCGGTCCACGCCGGCGAAGACCTCGCGGTGCATCTCGGCGAGGAACTCGTGGATCCTCGGCCCGTCGATCACCGCGTCGTGGAGGTCGCCGTACACCTCTCCGGGCCGCACCGGACCGTCCGGCAGGCCGGGCACCTTGGAGATCATGTTGATGACGTCCATCCGGAAGCCGTCGACGCCGCGGTCGACCCACCAGCGCATCATGTCGTAGATCGCGTGGCGGACCTCCGGGTTCTCCCAGTTGAGGTCGGGCTGCTTGCGGGAGAAGAGGTGCAGGTAGTACTCCCCGCTGGTCTCGTCGTACTCCCACGCCGGACCGGAGAAGAAGGAGCCCCAGTTCGTCGGCTCGGCGCCGGGCTCACCCGGGACGGCGCCGTCTCGGGCCGGCCGCCACCAGTACCAGTCCCGCTTGGGGTTGTCGGGCCCCTTGCGGGACTCGACGAACCAGGGGTGCTCGTCGGAGGTGTGGTTCACGACGAGGTCCATGACCAGCTTCATGCCGCGCTCGTGGAGGCCGGCGGCCAGCGCGTCGAGGTCTGCGAGGGTGCCGAAGGTCGGGTCGACGTCCTGGTAGTCGCTGATGTCGTAGCCGTTGTCGTCCTGCGGCGAGGGGTAGACCGGGGACAGCCACACGACGTCCACACCGAGACGCTGCAGGTAGTCCAGCCGACCGAGGATGCCCGCGAGGTCGCCGATGCCGTCACCGGACGCGTCGGCGAAGCTGCGCGGGTAGATCTGGTAGACGACGGCGGACTGCCACCACTTCTCGTCGGTCACGGACATCGTCCTCGCTGGGTCTGGGCTGGGGTGGGCCGGCAGGGGCACGGGTACCCGCGCCAGGACCTGCGAAAACGAAACTACCCGGGCTGCCCAGACATGCGAGGTTCCCGCGGTTGGGCCCCGAACCGCGGGAACCGTGCCCTGGTCAGACCTTCAGGGCCTTGCGGGCCTTGATGGTCCACCGCTGCATCTCGAGCAGCGCCTTGTAGGTGAGGCTCTTCTCCCGGGGCAGGATGCCGAGCTGCCGGGCGAAGTCCAGGCCGTCGTACACCATCGTGTACTCGCTGATCAGGCCGTCGCGGAACCGGAAGATCCCGACGCCGCTGATCCGCAGGAACCTCCCGGTCGACTCGAAGCCCTGGGGAGACGGACCGGACATCGTGCCGAGCATGGTCCAGGTCGTCACGGCCCGCGAGTGGTCGTCGCTGAGGAAGATCCCGCTGTCGTCCACGGGAGCGTGCAGGTCGGGGAACGACCGGAACGTCTCGGACAGGTCGGCCTTCACGGCGTCCTTGCCCCGCAGGGGCTCCATCGTGAAGGGGTGCGACCAGACCACGTTGTCGGTCATGTACTCGGTGACGGCGTCGACGTCGTGGTCGTTCAGGGCCTGGGCGAACCCCTCGATGAGCAAGTACATCTGCACCTTCGTGAGGCGCTTGGTCGTTGCCTTCATCGAAAGACACCTTCCTGGGGCTCCGCGATTCCGCCGCGTCTCGACGGCATGAGCCGCCAGCCTCAGGATCTCGCCGTGGACCGGGAACGGGCAGAGTCGAACGTCCCCGACGCCAGCACGCGGCCGAGCAGCCGAGCGCTGCGGGTTCCGCCCCCGACGACCTCCACCCGTACGCCGGTGTCCTGCACGTCCTCGATGACGTCCCTCAGCATGAGCGCGCCGGTGAGGTCGAGCCGCCCGAGCCGGCCGAGGTGGATCGACGTGCGCCGGATCTCCGGGTGGGCGACAACCTGCTCGGTCACGAGGCGCTCCATGGCCGCAGCCGAGCCGAAGAACAGCACGCCCGCAGGCCAGAGGTGGAGAGTGTCCCCGACCAGCTTCGACTCGACCGTGACATGGGCCTCTCGCCACAGGTGCACGGCGGTGGCCGCCGCGATGCCGATCAGCACCCCGCGGTCGACCCTCGGTGCCAGGACCAGCGTGGACCCCAGCGTCACCATCGCCACCGCGAACTGGGGGCGCGACCAGCGCCAGTAGGTGGCCAGCGTGCGGACGTCGATCAGCGACGCGACGACCGCGATGACGATCCCGGCGAGGGCCGGCTTGGGAAGCGGGGCGAGGAGGCCGACGAACGGGAGGAAGGCGAGGACAACGACACCTGTCACGGCCCCGCTCCACCGGGTCCGCGCGCCGCTGAGGCGGTTCAACGCGGTCCGCGAGAAGGAGCCGCCCACGGGGTAGCCGCTCACGACGCCCGCGGCGACGTTCGCCAGCCCCTGCCCGGTCAGCTCCCGGTTCGGGTTCCACGGCACGCGGTCCTCCGCGGCGTACCGCCGGGCGATCGCCGCGGGCTCGGCGAATCCGACGGTCGCGATCACCACGGCGGGAAGCAGCAGGCTGCCGAGCTCGCCGACGGGAGGCAGGTCGGGAGCCGACAGCGCGACGCTGATGTCGCCGACGACGTTGCCCTGGTAGCCCCACCACGAGCTCCAGGCCGTGGCGCCCAGCACGACGACCAGCGCACCCGGGAACAACGGCGTCAGCTTCCTGCCCAAGACCATGACCGCGAAGGCCAGGAGGCCGATGGCGACGTCGACACCCGACCAGTCCGAAGGATGTGCCAGCGCCTGCAGCGCCCCCGACACCGGGTTGGCGTCGTGGCCGACGACACCGAGCAGGCTCGGCACCTGCGAGGCGATGATGATGACGGCGGCCGCGAAGGTGAAGCTGACCACGACCGGGGTCGACATCAGGTACGCGATCGGCCCTCCCCCGAGCAGCCCGAGAGCCAGCCTGACCAGCCCGACCAGGACCGCCAGCGCGCCCGCGAGCACGGCGAACTCCGGTGAGAAGGGGTCCGCCAGGACGACCAAAGCCCCGAACGTGAGCAGGCTCGTGACGGGCGCCGGCCCGGTCTGGAGGTACGGCGACGACCCGACCAGCGCCCCCGCGAGGGGTGCGGCCACCGCGGCGTACACGCCGTGGATCGGGCTCACACCGGCGATCTCGGCGTACGCCATGGACTGCGGGATCAGCACCAGCGCGACGCTCGCCCCCGCAACCAGGTCTCCGCCGGCCGGTCCCTTCGTCATGGCGACATCATCGCGTCGGATGGAGCCAGGGCCTGATAGCGGGTCCGGCAGCAGCAGAGCGGCCGTAGCCGAACACCGCGACAGCGGCCGCGACCATGCGCCGGACCGACCACGGCACGCCTGCCCATCGAGCCAGCCTTACGGGGTCGTCACGCCCCCATCTTCGGGCGAAGAGCCGGTCGGATGTCGAGAACCGAGAGCCTGCTCCGTTCTACTGGTGAGCGTGCCAACCTGGGCACAGCACAGGGAAGAGGAGCAAGAGATGAGCAGGTACCTGCTGGGCGTCACGTTCGCACCCGGAGTCGACCCGACGCCCATGACCGAGTGGAAGCCGGAGGAGATCCAGGCACACCTCGACTACTACGGGGCCCTCAACCAGGAGCTGGTCGACAGCGGCGAGCTGGTCGAGTCCAAGATCCTCACCGGCCCGGACCTGGCGAAGGTCGTCACGGGCGACGGCGTGACGGCACCCGTGGTCACCGACGGGCCCTTCCCCGAGTTCAAGGAGTGGCTGGCCGGCTACCAGATCATCGACGTGGACTCGGAGGAGCGGGCGATCGAGATCGCGGCGAAGGTCTCTGCGGTGCCCGGCCGGGGAGGGGTGCCCACCCAGCAACCGATCCACCTGCGTCAGCTGATGGACCAGGGCCCCGCCGACGTCGCCGAGATGGAGTCGTACCTGGAACACGCGAGTGGCGATCTTCCTGATCTGCCGCCCGGCGGCGAGGACCTGCTGCGTGAGCTCTCGCCGCAGGTCCTCGGCGTGCTCGTGCGCCGGTACGGTGACTTCGACGCGGCGGAGGACGCCGTACAGGAGGCACTCCTCGCCGCGGCCCTGCACTGGCCACGGGACGGCATCCCGGAGAAGCCCCGGGGGTGGCTGCTCCAGACGGCGACACGTCGGCTGATCGACCAGCGGCGCAGCGAGCACTCCCGGCGGGACCGCGAGAGCCTCGCGGTGATGCAGGAGCCAGCGGAGCCGGAGGTCCCCGACCAGGACGACACCTTGGCCCTGCTGTTCATGTGCTGCCACCCCGCACTGACCTCGGCGTCGTCGATCGCGCTGACCCTGCGCGCGGTGGGCGGCCTGACCACCGCGGAGATAGCCAGCGCGTTCCTGGTGCCCGAGCCGACGATGGCCCAGCGGATCAGCCGCGCGAAGCAGCGGGTGAGAGCGTCAGGCGCGCCGTTCGCGATGCCGGCCCGCGAGGAGTGGAACACCCGGCTGCGCATGGTCCTTCACGTGCTGTACCTGATCTTCAACGAGGGGTACACCACCAGCGGCGGCAACGACCTGCACCGCACCGACCTGTCCGACGAGGCGATTCGCCTGACCAGGAACGTGCATCGGATGCTTCCTGACGACGGCGAGGTCGCCGGCCTGCTCGCCCTCATGCTGCTCACGGACGCCAGGCGCCGCGCCCGCTCCGACAGCGCCGGTGACCTGATCCCCCTCGGAGAGCAGGACCGGAGCCTGTGGGACGCAGCACTCATCGCCGAGGGGGTCGCGCTGGTCGACCGGGCGATCGCCGGCGGCACCGTGGGCGAGTACCAGGTCCAGGCCGCGATCGCTGCGGTCCACGCACGGGCGTCGAACGCCGACGAGACGGACTGGCCGCAGATCCTCGCCCTGTACGTCCTGCTGGAGCAGATGACCGGCAACCCTGTGGTCACCCTGAACCGGGCGGTGGCGGCCGCCATGGCACACGGGCCGTCTGCCGGTCTGGCCCTCCTCGAGGAGGTCGCCGACCGGCTCGACGGCCACTACCGGCTCGACGCGGTGCGCGCCCACCTGTTGGAGATGGCCGGCGACACCGGGGCAGCCCTGACGTACTACCGCGCCGCTGCCCGTCGTACGACGAGCCTCCCGGAGCAGCGCTACCTGGCCAGGCAAGCGGCCCGCCTCAACGCTGCCGGCGACCCCGAGGCTTGAGCGTCAGGCCATCTCTGGCAGGTGCAGGTGCGCGAGGGCGAGCTCCATCTCGGCCACCTCGTCGACCGTCGCCCCGAGCTCGCTCGTGGCAGCCGCGCGGATGGCCTTGGCCGCCTCACGGCTCGCCTCCAGCTGCGCACGGGTGTCGAAGGTGATCGTCCCTACGGCCCGGCCGGCCTCGCGGTTGAACAGCAGGCTGCCGCTGCAGAAGCCGTCGAGGTCCTGGACCCTCGGGAGTACGACCATCCTGAAGATGTCCACGGCCCGCGCGGCGGTCTGGGGGTCCCCGCTCAGCCAGGTGACGCGGGCGAACGACCCGTCGGGCGTCGCGTGGTCGCGATGTACGGCGCCGACCTCCCACGAGTCGACCGTGCTGCTGTCACCGCCGAGGACCTGTACGGCCCGGTCGCGCAGAGGGATCACCTTCTCGGCAGTTGCCTGAAGTGCGGCCTCCGACTCCCACGCGGTCGTCGCGATGCAACGGCCGGACTCCCGGTCCACGAGCAGCGACATCCCGACACACCCGTCCATCGCTGTGACGGTGGGGATGATCTGGTCACGGACGTGCGCTATGCCGGCGTCGATCTTGGCGGGATCAGCCTGGATGGTGCTGGTGCGTGCGTACACGACGAGCTCCTCTGCTCAGGGCAGCGTCCCGGCGGCGCTGCCGTCTCGTCCAACGCTGCTCTCCGGCAGGGCCACGAGCAATCGCCAACTCAGGGGTTGACAGCGTGGTGCCGCCGGAGCGGTCAGTACAGCCGGGTGACGCGGCCGTCCTGCTCGAGGACCCAGGTGCCGTCGGGCGCCGCCACCGTGCCGCGCGGGGGCCAGGCCTCGTGCTGCTGCAGCATCGCGACCGACTCGACCCGCACCGCCGTACCGGAGTCACGCGAGCAGCACCGCACCTGCGTCGGAGGACTCCCACTCACGCAGGACCGCGGCCAGTCGGGTGTAGGAGTCGACCGCCGGCAGCCGGACCGGGACCCTGTTCCGCAGGTCGCGAAAGTGCCGCGCCAGCGCACGATCGAGCATGTGCGCGTAGGCGGCGGCCTCGAACCTGCTCATCTCCGGCAACACGGGGGCTTAACTTACTCCCGCCGTCGTCCGACCCGTACGCCCGGTCCGGGAGAACTCGATATCCGAGATGACGAGTGGCCCGACCGCGTGTGACGGACGTCGCCTTCCGCGTGGACACCCCCGGGCAGCATCGCTCGTGTGCCCTAGGCTCCTGGCCGACGTCGGGGGACATACCGGTGAGAAGGGGGCCCACGCTCATGGCTGGACGGCACTCGACCGCCCCCCGCCGGAGACGTCGGCCCAGCCAGAGACGGCAGGTGGCCCTGGTCGCCGCGCTCCCCGTGGTGCTCGGCGGCGTGCTCTACAGCGCCGAGGCCTCACTCGTCGACCTCGGCGGCTGCAGCGAGTCGCTGGACGTCTCCGTCGCCGCTACCCAGGAGAGCGTCGAGCTCCTCCGGGACGCGACCGAGGTCCTGGAGGCCGACGGAGCCGAGGCCGACGGCTACTGCGTCGACTACCGCGTCAGCGCCGCCGCACCGAACGAGGTCTCACGTTCCCTCGACGCACGCTCCGAGGCCGCCCCGACGCTGTGGGTCCCGGACTCCTCGGCCTGGCTCGACCGGATCGACGGGTTCGACGGAGAGCCGAAGGTCGTCACGGAGTCCCTGGGCAGGTCGCCCGTCATCGTCGCCGGTCGAGGTCTGCCCCGCCCGCGCTCGTGGCGCGACGTCCTCTCACGTGAGCACGTCACCTTCGTGGACCCCCTCAGCAGTACGGCGCCCGCCGCGGCCCTGCTGGCCCTGAGCGCGGAGTCGCGGTCGACCGGGGCCTCCGAGGAGGAGGTCAGCTCGATCATGGGACCGCTCGCCCAGCGGCTCGGCGGCGACGAGGACGCCCCCAGCGACCTGACCGAGCTGGCGCTCGACCCGGGTGGTGCCGCCGTCCTGAGCGAGCAGCAGCTGATGGACCTCCGGGCCCACGGCCTGGGGCGCGACTTCGACGCGCAGGTCCCGCGGACCGGCACGCTGGCGCTGGACTACCCCCTGGTCGCGCTCACCGAGGACCCTGCGGAGGTCGAGGCTGCCGAGCACCTGTCCGACTACCTCACCGGTCCGGAGGGCGCTGAGCTGCTCACGGCGGCCGGGTTCCGGTCGGCGGACCTCGAGCCGTTGCCGATGGACCGCGGCGCGGGAGAGGTACGCCTGCTCCCCTCACCGAAGGCGGACGTGGTCGCCCAGCTGCTGCGCCGCTGGTCCGTGCTCACCGTCCCCTCACGGATCCTGGGCGTCTTCGACGTCTCCGGCTCCATGGACGAGCTCGCCGGCGGCCGGACCCGGATGGCGCTCGCGGTCGAGGCGTCGGCGGGCGCCCTCGGTGTCTTCCCCGACCAGTCCCGGATCGGGATCTGGGCGTTCTCGGAGGGACTCGGCCCCGGAGCCCGCGACCACAAGGAGCTCGTCCCGGTCCGGCGGCTCGACGCCCCGGTCGGCAGCCAGACCCAGCAGCGGCTGCTCGGCAAGGCGCTCTCGATGCTGCCGAGGATGACGTCCGGCGGCACCGGCCTGTACGACACGACGCTGGCCGCGGTCCAGTCCATGCGGTCCGACTACGAGCCGGGGGCCATCAACACCCTGGTGCTGATGACGGACGGCCGGAACGAGGACCCGGGCAGCATCTCCCAGGCCAAGCTGCTCCGCGACCTGAGGCAGCTGCGAGACCCCCGCCGCCCCGTCACGGTCATCGCCGTCGGGCTCGGACCCGACGCCGATGCCGAGGCGCTGCGTCGCATCGTCGACGCGACGGGCGGACGCAGCTATGTCGTCCGGCAGCCGTCCCAGCTGGGCAAGGTCTTCGAGGAAGCCCTGCTGAGCCGGTGACGTCCCGTTCCGTCGGGGACGCAGGTCCCTCGAGCGGAGGTCGTCCTAGGGTTGCCGTGCCGGCCTCGGGCACGAGCTCGCTCAGGAAGTCCTCGGTGAACCGCTTCACCCCGTCCCACTCGGTGTAGACGTAGTCACGCGAGGTGTCCGTGCCGAGTGCCCCGGGCTTGTCACCGGCGATCTTCTTCATCATGTGCCGCTTGACGAACCCGTACTGCGTGTAGAGGAGCGCACCTCCGAAGAGCGCGACCTTGGCGGGCCGCCAGCCCGTCTGCTGCTCGAACTCCTCGACGTACCCGTCCGCCTCCTTCGCGTCGCCGTGGGCTGCCAGGCTCACGGAGAAGAACGCGGAGGGAAGCCGCTCGAGCGTGTCGCGGTTCTTCACCACGAAGTCCGCGACGTGCTTGTCGTGCTTTCCCATGTGGATCGAGGCGCCGACGATGACCCCGTCGTACCCTCCCGGGACGGTGTCCGCGGCCTCCTTGACGTCGACCGCCAGTGCCTCGTGGCCGTGGTGACGGACCACGTCGGCGATGTACTCCGCGATCTTGGCGGTTTGCCCTTCGGTGGTCCCGTAGGGGATGTAGACCTTGGTCACGATCGAGCCGCCCTTCGTACTCCCGTGTCGAGCCGGCGGGCGCCCGTCGCGGGCGACCCGCGGACTCCTTACCCTCGCGAATCTGCCACGCCGCCCTGGGCCCGGTGTAGGGGCGAAGGTCACCGGAGGGCCGCGGTCAGACTCGGGAGGCTAGCGCCCGACACGGACACTGGCTACGAGGGCAGGTCGGCCGTGTAGGTGACCGCCTCCCCCTCGATGCAGACCTCCCCCTGCTCGTTGAGCACCCTGGTGTCGAGCGTGCAGATCGGCTTGTCCTCGCGGACCTCCTTGACGGTGACGATCGCGGTCATCGTCTCGCCGAGGTACGTCGGACGCCGGAACTGCCAGGAGACGGAGAGGAAGACCGTCCCGGGACCGGGGAGCTTCTCCGCCACGACCGCGTTGAGCAGGCCCGAGGTGACCCCGCCCTGCGTGATCAGCCCGCCGAACCTCGAGGCCTTGGCGGCCGCCTCGTCGACGTGGAGCGGGTTGCGGTCTCCGGTCATCTCGCTGAACAGCTCCACCTCACGCTGCCCCAGCGGCCTGCTGATGCTCGCGGTCGCGCCGACCTCCGGCATCCCGAACCGCGTCTTCTCCCATCCACCCATGGCCCGTTCCCTCCCTCCCCCGCCGATCGTGCTCCCACCCGCCGGTCCTGCCTGTCGAGACCAGCACGTTCCATGACACCCGCGGATCCCGCGCTCCGCCACCGCACAGACGGGCTACTCAGCGCCATCCGGCCTGGAGAGCCCAGCCGGCGACCGTCAGCCACCAGGCGGCCCTTGACCCTGTCCCCTCCCGCCCCGACCCTGAGGTCATGGGCAGCGAACCGGTCGACGAGCTTTCCTCTCGCCCGCTGCTCACGCTCGGCCGGGTGGACCTGGTCCGAGTCCAGGTCGGGTACCGGGCGGCGCCTGAGGGCCCGGCGTACCAGCACTTCCTGATCGACCTTCCGGTGCCGGACTCGGGCAGCGCCGAAGACCCCTTCGACGAGGCGCGGGTCCTCGCGGCCCTGGAGCCGGTTCTGTACGCCGGAGCCGACGCGCCTCGGCACTACTCCCTGCACACGCACCGGTCCCACACCAGCTGGGGTCCGAGTCCGGGCGCGTTGGAGATCGGGCTCCTCGTGAGCGCCGGCACCAAGACGGCCGCCGTCTCAGACGCGTGTCAGGTGAGCGTGGTCGGCGCCTTCCGCGACCTGATGGACATGCTCGGCCGACCGGAGCCGACGCCGATCTCCCGGGACGCCGCGATCATGCGGGCCCGACGCAGCG
>CAVOXG010000011.1:0-179612 GCA_963700365.1 uncultured Actinomycetota bacterium
CGGCGCTCGTGGTCCCACTCGCCGGTGCCGATGTCCATCCAGTGCCGCCCCCAACGGGCCTCGTCCTCCGCGTCGAGATCGTGGTCCTGGCTGGTCAGCTGAAGCGCGAGCAGGGTGCGACCCTGCCGGCCGATGACCAGCACCGGCCGGTCCTTGCCCTGCGCCGGGTCATCCTCGTACGGCACCCAGGCCCACACGACCTCGCCCGGGTCGGGCTCGCCGTCGAGGTCGGGGGCGTAGTGGACCGAGCCGTCCTCCGCCGGCGCCGCGGCGTCCGTGGCAGGCGGTCGACGCGGTGGCGCCCCGCGGCACGAACGGCTCCGGGCTGCGGCTGTCCCGAGGGCGTGTGCAGCGGGTCGGTGGTCTGACGGATGAACGTGCGCATCAGCTTGCCCAGTCGGCTCATGCCAGGGACTGTAGCCATTTCCGGCATCCCGACACCTGCATCGGAGAGACTGTCAGCCATGCCACGCCTGCCTGACGACGATCCCCTCCTTGCCACGGACAGCGAGCAGGCCGTGTGGGCCGCCTTGTGCGACCAGGCAGGGCCCGAGGACCTGCTGCTGCCCAACGTGCGGGTGACCCACCACGGGGAGGACCGCGAGGTCGACCTCCTCGTCGCGTTCGCCGGCCTCGGGGTCGTTGCACTGGAGGTGAAGGGTCGCTCGATCCGGTACGACGGCGACCGGTGGACCATCGAACGAGGTGGCCGCCGCGTGGAGGTGGACCCGGTCGGCCAGGCCAGGGACGGGATGTACGCGGTCCGCGACTCGCTCTACCGCCATCCACGGTGGGGTGACCGGGCCCGGATCAGGTTCGGGCACGCCGTCGTACTCCCCTTCGACAGCGTCGAGCCGGGCTTCGAGCTGCCGCACTGCCCGCGTTGGCGGATCATCGACCGCACCGAGATGGACGACCTCGTGCCCCGGCTGCGGCGAATCCTCGAGGACCAGGACAACCCCTACCGGCTGGCGGACCTCGACGACCTCGACACGATCGACGAGTGGCGCTACGGGCGGATGCCGCTTCAGCGTGACCTCCTCGCGCTCGCGGACGACCGGGAGGCCGAGGCCGACCGGCTCACCCAGGACCAGGGCGCGCTGCTCGACGCGATCCGTCTGCTGCCCCGGGCGGAGATCCGCGGCGGGCCCGGCAGCGGGAAGACCTGGCTGGCGATGGAGCAGGCGCGGAGGCTGTCGCAGCGCGGGCTGCGGGTGGCGCTGCTGTGCTACTCACGTGGGCTCGCCTCCTTCCTCCAGCGGCGTGCGGAAGGCCTGCCCCGCAAGGCGACTCCGGCCTACATCGGCACCTTCCACGGCCTCGGCCTCTCCTGGGGCGCCGAGGAGCGGGGCGACAACGACAGCGAGTACTGGGAACGCGAGCTGCCCGAGCTCATGGTCTCCCTGGCGGGTGACCTCCCGGTGGGACAGAGGTACGACGCAGTGGTCGTCGACGAGGTGCAGGACTTCGCCGAAGCCTGGTGGGACGCGCTGCTCGCGGCGTTGAAGGACCCGGAGACCGGACAGATCTACGTCTTCTCCGACGAGGGTCAGCGGGTGTTCGCGAGGTTCGGCGACTCGCCGGTGTCGATGCCGACGCTGCTGCTCGACCAGAACCTGCGCAACACCCGGCAGATCGCGGAGACCTTCCAGTCGCTCGGCACGACGAGGATGCGCGCAGTCGGCGGCGACGGCCCCGAGGTGACATTCGTCGAGTGCGCCGCCGGCGAGGCGGTCGAGGTGGCGGACGACCAGGTCGAGGCGCTGCTCGACACGTGGCGGGCCGAGGACGTCGCTCTGCTGACGGTCGGCTCTCGCCACCCGTACCAGTCGCACCTGCAGAGGACCCTCGGGCAGGACGGGTACTGGTCGATGTTCTGGGACAAGGAGGAGGTGTTCTACGGGCACGTCCTCGGCTTCAAGGGTCTCGAGCGGCGCGTGGTGGTGCTCGCCCTCAACGAGGAGGACCGCCGGGACCGTTCCCGGGAGCGACTCTACGTCGGGCTCTCGCGGGCGACCGACTGTCTGGTCGTGTGCGGGGACCCGGACTACGTCAGCGACGTCGCGGGCGAGGCCACGCTGCGCAAGCTCAGGGGTCATGCGTGAGGACCATCCGGGTTGCGACGTACAACCTCTACCTCGGCGCCGACGTGACGACGGTCTTCACCGTGGCCGACGCCGACGAGCTCTCCGAGGAGGCCGCACGCCTGCTCGAGCAGCTGGTCGGCACCGACTTCGCCGGCCGGGCGGACGCGATCGCGCGGATCCTCGTGCGCGAGAGCGTCGACCTCGTCGGCCTGCAGGAGGTCGCGCAGTGGTCGCGCGAGGTGCAGCCCGGCCGCAGCGAGGTCTGGCTGGACTTCCTCGGTGAGCTCCGCGACGCGTTGGCACGGTCCGGCGGCGCCTATGACGTGCACGCGCTCACCGAGAACTTCCGCGGTGGCGCGACCGTCGCGGGACGCGAGGCCATGTCGGTGCTCGGCCACAACGCCGTGCTGGTACGGCGCGACAGCGGGCTCACCGTGACCGGGGAGCGCACGGGCAGCTTCTCGAAGACCCTCGACGTGGTCACGCCGATGCCTGGCCTGGTGCTGAACGTCGCGCGTAGCTGGGGCTGGGTGCAGGTCGAGGTCGACGGCCGTGCGCTGCGGTTCGTCAACACGCACCTCGAGGCGTGGGACCGGCAGATCCGCGACGTGCAACGCGACGAGCTGGTCGCGGCGATCGGCTCGCCCGGCATGCCCGTCGTCGTGGTCGGCGACTTCAACGAGGTGCCGTCGCGTGTCAGCCATGCCCGAGGAGTACGTCGATGCCTGGGACGTCGCGGGAGACGGCGGACCGGGGCTGACCAGCGGGCAGCGCGCCGACCTCACCGGTGACAGCGCCCTCGACGTGCGCATCGACTACGTCTGGGTCCGCGGCGCCGCTGTGACCGGCTGCCGGGTGGTCGGCAACCGCCCCGACGAGCGCACGACGTCCGGCCTGTGGCCCTCCGACCATGCCTGCGTGGTCGCCGATCTCACCCTCTGACGGGGATCTCCGTGAAGGTGAACAGTCGCTGATCCGTGTCCAGCGGCTCCGGATCGCCACGGAAGCGGTGAACTCCCACCGAGTACATCGCGTGCTCAGGAGCCACGAAGGACGCCTCCGCGAAGTCGTGCTCGCTGAACCAGTCGCGGATCTGCGGGGTCAGGTCCGGGTCCCGACGATGTCTTGTCCAGATCACGCGAGCGCCGGCGTTGCAGAGCTGGGGAGCGGCGGCGATGGTGCGACGTACGTCTTCGTCCGAGACGTTGCCGAAAATGCCGCAGAGCAGGACCAGGTCGGCTGGGACGGCCCCGGCGTACGCAGTGGAGATGCCTGCGTCGGTGCACCGAACCTCGATGTTCGACAGACCGAGGCGAGAGACCTGCTCGGTGGCACGGCCGGCGATCCTGGGCTCGGCCTCCAGGAGAGTGGCCCTGACTCGATGGGCATCTGCCCTGCCTTGCAGGACCTGGAGAAGGTCACGGCCGTCCCCGGCGCATGCACTCACCACGGAGACCGCCGCCGGTGCGGTTGCATCGAGCCACTCGTCGATGTGCTGCTGGACGACTCGGAGGCGCTCAGAGAGCAGGGAGTTCGGATCCCCGTAGGCGCTGTGCCACGCGTCCCAGTCGGTCGTCGAGTTCATGCTTCATCTCACCACTGTCGAGGACCGGTCAGGACGTCCGAGCAAGGAGCCAGGAGGGGCCGATGGAAGAGCCGCCGGCCGCTGCGACCCGCTCACGCAGCTGCCGGTCGGCGGTGACGACCACCACGTCGTCCCCGTCCGTGCTCCGCGTGCGGACCTGCTCCACGATCGCGTCGTCGCCGGAGCCCGGCGCGTGCACCGTGTCGATCGCGCCGTCGTCGCCGACCGGCTGGCCACGCTTGGCGTCTCCCTCGAGGACCAGCACGACAGCGTCGTAGCCCAGGTCGGTCGCGGCGATCGCCTGGTGGAGCCGCTTGGCGGCGCCGGCGCGGTCACGCCACCAGCCGGTCGGCCGGCTGCCGACCACGTTGGCGCCGTCGACGATCAGAACGCGCATGTCGCAAGGCTAGGCCAGCGGCTCTTCGTGCAGGAGCATGGACGCCGAGGCGCCGTCGGGTGTGTCTGCGCTGCGCGCCTTGACCGGCTCGGACGGATCGGACAAGGCCGACCGCTCCGGCATGAGGCTTCTGCCCCTGGCGGCAGCCTGGGTCCGCGGTCCAGGCTGAGCTTGAGAGGGGAGGTGCGAGATGCCTGCACGAGAGTCTGTCGGGTTCCTGCATGACGACGTTCCTTACCTGAAGATCGGCCACGGTCCGCCGCTGGTATCGGTGCTGGGGCTGACCTCCGAGCATGACGTGCCCAAGGGCCTGGAGCGTCGGTTCGCACTCGCCCATGCAAGACCGTTGGCGCGTGACTTCACCGTCTACGTCGTCAACCGCAAGCGAGGACTCCGAGCCGGCGAGTCGATGTCAGACATCGCAGGCCATCTGGCCAGCGCGATCGAGCACGACCTCGGCCAACCGGTGTTCCTGGACGGTGCCAGCACCGGCGGGTCGGTCGCGCTGCAGCTCGCTGTCGACCGGCCTGACCTCGTGCGGCGGCTGGTGCTGATTGCCGCGGCGTACCGGCTGGGGCCGCGCGGGCGAGAGGTGCAGGCCGAGATGGCGCGGCTGATCAGGGCCGGAGAGCCTCGGGAGGCGTGGGCATCCGTGATGACGGTGATGCTTCCCGGTCCACTACGCGGTCCGGCACGCCCGTTGTCCCGGTTGGCGGCCGGCCCGATGGTCCCTGCCGACCCCACTGACGTGCTGGCCACCCTGGACGCCGAGGACGCCTTCGATGTCGAAGCCGACCTGCCGCGCGTCACGGCTCCCACCCTGGTCATCGGCGGAAGCAACGACGCCTTCTACACCCAAGAGCTGTTCGAAGGAACCGCCGCGGGCGTCCAGGACGGGCGGGTGCATATCTTCCCCGGCTGGGGACATGCGCGGGCGACGAGCTCCACCGCGACCACCCACCTCACCCTCGGCTTCATGCTCGCGGGCATACCCACCCGGGGCGGGCACTGACTTCGGTCCGCGCGCCTCGACCACGGGATGCTCTCGTTCCGGGTCCCCACCCGGCATCGGATGTGGCTCTTTCGGCTTGCGTGCCCGACGGCTGCCGTGTGCCGAGCCGGCGTCCGTGAGGCGCCGACTCGGGACGCTCAGTCGACGGGTCGGCGTCGCATCGCCTTGACGTCGCTGCGTCGCTTCTTGCCGGCGAGGCGGCGCTCCTTCGACCCGCGGGTCGGCTTCGTGGGCCGCCGCTTCGGTGCGGGCGGCGCGAAGGCGTGCTCGAGCAGATCGGTGAGCCGGGCGCGGGCGGCCTCGCGGTTGCGGAGCTGGGAGCGGTACTCCGAGGCGGTCACGCTGATCGTGCCGTCGACCAGCCGGTGCGCGAGCCGGCCGAGGGCCCGGTCGCGGAGGTGCCGTGGCACCGACGGCGAGCCGGCCAGGTCGAAGAGCAGCTCGGCTCTGCTGTCGGTGGTGTTCACCGACTGACCTCCCGGACCGGAGGACCGGCTGAAGCGCCAGGTCAGCTCGTGCTCCGGGATGGTCACGCCGGCGGCGCGGATGCCGTGGGAGCTCACGAGTTCTCCGGCAGCAGGGTGTGCGGCTGCGCGCCGACCTGTGCCACGCAGCGTGCGGCGACCTCCATCGCGAGGTCCGGGCCACCGAGGAGGAAGCCGGCCGCCAGCGCGTCGCCGGCCCCTGTCACGTCGACGACCGGGCCGGGCAGCGCGTCCCGGTGGTCCTCGACGCCGTCGATGACGAACGAGCAGCCCTTCTTGCCGCGCTTCAGCACCAGCACGGTCGTGCCGCCCGCGCCGAACCCGGGGACCTCCTCGACATCGCCCGCACCCTGGGTGGCGGCCCACTCCGACTCGTTCGCGAAGACGACGTCGGGGCGCATCGACTGCCACACCCGCCGGAAGCGCGACGCGCCGTAGGCATAGATGAGCGACGCCGAGGACAGGTCGACCGCGACCCGGGTGCCCTGACGCCTGCGCGGCCGCGGCGACGTCGACGAGCACCTGGGGGTGCGGGGCCCGGAAGATCGCGTAGCCGGAGACGAACAGCCAGTCTGCGTCCTCCAGCCACGGCCCCTGGCTCACCTCCTCCAGCCACGCGGACGTCCCGGGGTCCGAGGCCAGCGACCGCGATCCACGCGACACGATGGAGACCACGGTCCCGGCGCGCCCGGTGACCGGCCCGTGCACCTCGATGCCCTGTTCCTCGAGCGCCTCGTCGACGAACTTCCCGGGCCCCTCGGCGGCCCGTGGCCCGAACAGGCGGGCGCGTCCGCCGCACTCCTGGACCCAGCCGGCCACGTTGGCGGCCTGCCCGCCGGCGGCGAAGGTGATGTGGGCCGGAGTGTCGTCGTCCGGGACGAATCCGTCGGGAACGTCGACGATCACGTCGAGCATGATGTCGCCGAGACATGCGACGAGCACGTACCGCCTCATTCCGTCGAGCACCTCCGGCACAATGCCGGGGTGAACCTTCCCCTCCGCCTGTCCGAAGAGGTCTCCGACGCTATTGCATCCGGTGCGGGCGTGGTGGCATTGGAGTCCACGATCATCAGCCACGGCCTGCCGACGGAGACCAGCGCGCAGACCGCCCGGGAGATCGAGGCAGACGTCCGCGCGGCCGGTGCGGTGCCGGCGACGATCGCGATCGTGGACGGGATCGTCCGGGTGGGGCTCGACGACGAGCAGCTCGTGCGGGTCGCCGAGGACGACGACGTGGCGAAGACCAGCGTCCGCGACCTCGCGGTCGTCCTCGCCAGGGGTACGACGGGCGCGACCACGGTCGCCTCGACGTCCTACCTGGCCCACCTCGCGGGGGTGAAGGTGTTCGCGACCGGCGGGCTCGGGGGAGTGCACCGCGGCGCGCGCGACACCTGGGACGAGTCGGCCGACCTGGCGGCGATCGCCGCGGTGCCGGTGACCGTCGTGTGCGCCGGGGTGAAGTCGATCCTCGACGTGCCCGCGACCCTGGAGCGGCTGGAGACGCTCTCCGTCGCCGTGCTGGGCTTCCGCACCGACACGTTCCCGGGCTTCTACATCCGCGACACGGGGCTGCCGGTGCCGTGGCGTGTCGAGGGACCCGCCGAGGTGGCGGCCGTGATGGGGCGGCGGGACGCGCTCGGGCTGCGTCAGGGCATGGTCGTGGCCAACCCGATCCATCAGGCGGACGAGATGGACCACGCCCTGCACGAGGAGACCCTCGCGGCGGGGCTGGCCGCGGCCGAGAAGGCCGGCGTGCGGGGCAAGGACGCGACGCCCTTCCTGCTCGCGTGGTTCCACGAGCAGACCGGCGGGGCCAGCCTCGCGGCGAACGTCGCGCTCGTCCGGTCCAACGCCCGCCTCGCCGCGGAGATCGCGGCGCACGTCGTGGCCTGAGGCCGGGACCCGACCGCACGAGCCGGCAGGCTCCGGCGCCCGGCACGGAGCCGGAGTCGCTCGATGTCGGACAGGAGTTTTGGCCCGCCTCTGACCATGTGAACGTGCAGGCGGGACTTGACGGCTGGCTGGAGGAGCCAGGGCGGAGTCAGCTGTGACCGGAAGGCCACGTGGTCGACCTCACCGTCGTGTGCCCCCGGCTGAGCGAGTGCGTCGCCGCCCAATGCGCCTCGGGTCATACGGTGGCCCAATGAGTGCGCGAAGCTGGGTCGTCGGCCTCGAGCGAGCCTGGGACGCGGCCAGGCTGCGACGGGCAGCCTCACGCCCGCCCGCCCACTTCCGGATCGAGCCGTACCTCGGGCACGGCGGCGCTGGGGGAGTGGTGGTGCGCGGCCGGGTCCTCGACGACCCGCCGCCGTCCGAGGCGGTCGAGGGGGAGGGGGTCGGCGCCGCGATGCGCCGTACCCTGCGAGGTTTCGTGACCGACGAGCTGCCGGGCGTGCCGGTGCGGGTGACCGTGGCCGGCACGAGCGTCGAGACCGTCACCGACGCCGAGGGGTACTTCCTCACCCGGCTTCTCCCGGACCCCGACCAGCTCGCCAGCCCCTGGACCAGCGGCACCGTCGAGCTCAGCGGGGAGTACCGCGGGCTCACCGGCCCGCGGCACGCGCCGGTCGAGGTCCGCGTACCAGGTCTCGACGCGCGGTTCGGGATCCTCTCCGACATCGACGACACGATCCTCCCGACCGGGGTCCAGCGGGTCGGGCACATGATCCGCCAGACGTTTACCGGATCCGCACTCACGCGGACCCCCTTCCCAGGCGTCGTGGATCTGTACCGCGACCTCGCTGCCGCGGTGAACCCGGTTTTCTACGTCTCGTCGAGCCCGTGGAACCTGCACGCCTTCCTGGTCGCGTTCCTGCGGCACCGCGGGTTCCCGATGGGCTCGGTGCTGCTCCGCGACCTGCTCGGCGGCCCCGCCGGACGCGAACAGAAGACCGGCCGGATCCAGGAGATCCTCGATCTCCATCCCCAGCTCCCGTTCGTCCTGATCGGTGACTCCGCGGAGAAGGACCCTGAGATCTACGCAGAGATCGTCCGTGCGTACCCGGGCCGGATCCTCGCGGTCTACATCCGCGAGGTGCGGCTCGATCCAGGCGACGGGCGCGTCGAGAAGATCTCCGGGTCATGGGCCGAGGACGTGCCGTTCGTGCTGGCGGCCGACACCGACGCCGTACGCCGGCACGCCACGGAGCTCGGCCTGCTCTGAACGCGCTGCCGAGAACTCCCTGGCCAGGACGACTCGTCCGTCACACTCTCGTCGGCGCCTGCCTGGTCCTCGTCATCGTCGTGCCCATCACCGGAGGGCGCTCGCGTCCTTGGGCTCCTCGCCGTCTCCGGTCGGGTCGGTGCTCGCGCCGTACCGGTGGTGACACCACGAAGGCCCGCCGTCCGAGGACGGCGGGCCTTCGATGTTGCGTACCGGACCGGGAGCGCCTCACGGCGCGTGGCCGCTCGCAGCGGCTTATTTTGGGACCCGGGGCTGCCGCGGCCCGGCACGCCCTCGATTGTACAAGTCGACCGGGTGCCGGACCAGAACAATGCGGTCAGAAAAGCTGGCCCTCGACCTCGAGCCTGGCGGCGTGCTCGAGCTGCTCGGCCATGGTCGCGAGCTTGGCCGCGGACAGGTCGTGAGCGTAGGTCGAGCGTGCGTTCTCGTGGACCCGGTGGGCCCGGCCGGCGGACACGACCCGGGCGAAGGCAGCGGCCCGGTAGAGCGTGTCGGCGAAGTCGCCCTGGGCGACACCGCGCAGCACCTGGTCGACGAGCTGGCGCACCTCGTCGGGCCCGGGTGGGTCGACGACGCCGGCCACCACCTCGTGCACCGGGGTGTGACGACGGCCCGCGTCGAACTCGGCGGCCGCGGCGGCGGGATCGGCGTACACCCACGACCGCAGCAGGTACAGCCGCCACAGGCAGCCGGCGAGCGAGTCCGCCGGGGAGCCCGCCCACAGGTCGGCGAGCGTCTCGAGGCCCTCGGTGTCGGCCAGCGCGACGACGCGCGCGACGACCTCCTCGTCAGCGCGGTCACGGGCACCGCGCACGAGCAGGGTCGCGGCACGGTCGGCGGCCTCGGTCCGCAGGGCCGGGTCGTCGTCCGTGGGGATCGCGTGGAAGTGCGCCGCACCCGGTAGCGCGGGGCGGTGGTGGCGACGTGGTGTCTCGGACATCGCCGACCAGACTACGACGATCGGCTCACCTCATGGGCGGCAGCGCGTCGGTTGCCTCGAGGACACCGAGGCCGGTGATCTGGAGCAGGTCGACGACGATCGACCGGATCTGGGCGAGGACCACCTCGGCCGAGAGGTCGCCGGTGCGCTCCACGTCGGAGCTCCGCTCGCCGAGCCGCAGCAGCTCGTCGCGGACCCCGCTGGGCATCTCGTCCCGCTCCAGGGCGGCGGCCATGTCGTCCGTGGCGTCGGCGAGGTCGGCCAGCAGCGTCACGTAGCCGTCCGGAAGAAGCTCCCCGCGGTAGTTGGCCACGGCCACCCTGCGGACGAGCACGCGGGTGTTGCGCATCGCCCGGTCCATCGGCTCCACGAGCTCGACCATGCGTCGTACCTGCCCCTTGTGCCGGCGCACGAACGGCGACGACCGCACCACCGAGAGGCCCTCGTCCGCTGCTGCCTGGAGCTCGCGGACCAGCGGCTCGGTGGTGCGCGCGTTGGCCAGCGTGTCCATCGCCCGGTCAAGATCGCCGTCGACCGCGGTCTCGGCCGCGGCGCGAAGCAGGGAGGCGATCTTCCGGACGACCACCGCCGCCGTCTCACGGGGGCGTCGCAGCGGAGCGGCGGGCACGACGGCTGCCGCGACCAGGGCGACAGCACCTCCGACGAGCGCGTCCGTCCAGCGCAGCAGCGCCTGGTCCGGGTTGGGCAGCAGGGTGACGACGATGATCGACTGCACCGCGGCCTGGGTCACGAGCAGGCCCCCCGTGTCGAGCAGCAGGGCGGTGGACATGGCGAGGGCGACGACCAGCGCCAGAGACCACCAGCTGGTGCCGACCCACAGCACGAGCAGGTCCGCGACGAGCACGCCGACGGCCACGCCCACGGTCACCTCGGCCACCCGGCGCAACCGCTGGCCGTACGAGGTCCCGAGGCTGACCACGGCCGCGATCGGCGCGAAGAAGGGCGTGTCGTGGCCGAGCACGTCCTTGGCGATCACCCAGGCCAGGGCGGCCGCGATCGCGGCCTGGCCGATGTGCCACGACTTCGACCGAACCCTCGCCACGCGGGCACGCAGCGAGATCCGGCTACGTTGCCAGGCACGGTCGAGGGTCTCGGAGAGATCGGCCACGACGTTGATGCTGCCAGAGCGCCGCCTAGGGTTGTGGGATGGACCAGCGACACATCGGTGACCGCAAGGTAGGCGCGATCGGTCTCGGCGGCATGCCGATGTCGGTGCGCGAGCACAACGACGAGAGCCTCGGCATCCGCACCATCCACGCCGCCCTCGACGCGGGCGTCACCCTGATCGACACCGCCGACGCGTACTCCTGGGACGAGGAGAGCTTCGGCCACAACGAGGAGCTGATCGCCAAGGCGCTCGAGGAGTACGGCGCCGGGGCGGACGAGCCGGTCGTCGCCACGAAGGGCGGCCACACTCGGCGCGGACGGGAGTGGGAGCTCGACGGCCGGCCGGAGTACCTCCGCACTGCCTGCGAGGGCTCGCTGCGAAGGCTCGGCGTCGAGGCCATCGGGCTGTACCAGCACCACCGGCCCGACCCGAAGGTCGACTACGCCGAGACCATCGGCGGGCTCAAGGAGCTCCTGGACGACGGCCTGATCGTGCGCGCAGGCATCTCCAACGCGAACCCCGAGCAGATCCGGCTCGCACACGAGATCCTCGGCGACGGGCTCGCCGCGGTGCAGAACGAGTTCTCCCCGAGGTTCCGCAGCTCGCAGCCGGAGCTCGACCTGTGCACCGAGCTCGGGATCGCCTTCCTGCCGTGGAGCCCGCTCGGGGGGATGAGCGAGGCCGGCGAGCTGGGGGACAGGTTCCACGCGTTCGCCGAGGTCGCCGCCGAGCACGGGGTGTCGCCACAGCAGGTGGCGCTGGCGTGGGCGCTGTCGAAGTCCCCGGTCGTCGTCCCGATCCCCGGCGCGAGCCGGGTCGAGTCGGTCCAGGACTCGGTGGCCGCGGTGGAGCTCCGGCTGACCGACGAGGAGCTCGCGCGGCTCGACGCGTCCTGACTCAGCCGAGCTTCCCGGCGGCCGCACGCACTCCGAAGACCAGCGGCTCCTCGCCCGCGGGGTAGTTGTAGTCCTGTCCGATGCCGCGCATCTGGAGGACCGAGATCCGCTTGCCGACCCGGACCATCCCCTGCGCGTCGAAGTACCCCACGTCGGGCATCTCGCCCTCCGGCGGGCCGTAGATCAGCAGGTACCAACCACCGTCGCCCCCGGGGACCTCGACCGGCTCGAAGTCGTGGACCCTGCGGCTGTCGTACTCGCCGAGCTCCTCCTCGCACTGGCCGCGCCAGGCCTTGAGGACCTCGAGCGCGCGCCGCGCCGTGCGGGGGTCCGCGAACTCGGCGACCAGGTGGCCGGCGTTGACCTCGTCGGGCGAAGCGCCGCCGGCGTGGACGTAGTCCCGCGCGACGACCCGCGTCGCCCCGATCGAGGTCATCGCGAACTTGTGGCAGGTGCCGAACGGCTCCGCGCCCTCCTCGGTGCGGGTGCCGGCCACCTTCCATGAGAACTCGTCGTTCGGTCCCGGCATCTCCTCGGCGGTCAGCAACCGGTCCTCGAGGGTCAGCGGCCCGGAGGGCTCGCTCGGGGGTTCGGAGGGCGACTGCGACGGGGACGCGCTCTGCGACTCCACCGGCTCGGCGGGCTCGGCCGACGCGGCCGGCTTGGTGGCTGCGGCCGACGAGGACGACTCCTTCGGGGCCGCCGTCCTGCTCACCGGCTGCTCGGAACCGCAACCGGACACCACCAGGGCCAGCGCCGAGACGGCCAGCGCCGTCGTGAGTCGGTTCCGGTGCAGCAGCATGACGGGTTCCTCCCGAGTCGGCAGTCGCACAGCGACCGGACAACCCTAGGCGCGTGCGGTGTCGGTGTGCGCTGCGCCACGCCGCGCCCTCGCGGCCAGGCTCGGTACCGGCCGGTACGGTGAGCAGGGCACGAGCGAGGAAGGGTGGTACCGCGTGGGCGTTGGCCCTGGCGTCAAGGCACTGGTGGGTGGCACGGTGCTGTGCGCCCTCGTCGCCGGCTGCACGACGACCGACTCCGAGCGCAACACCGCGCCGACCCCGAGCCCGGTCACGTCCAGCTCGGTTCCTCCCGAGCCGGTCACGATCACGCTCGCGGTGTACGGCGACGAGGGTTACCTCGAGGCGTACGACGCGCTGGTGGACGCCTTCACCGACGACCACCCCCACGTCACCGTGGAGCTGGAGACGTACGACGACGCCGACGACATGATGCAGGCCGTGCGGGGCACGGACGCGCCGGACGTCTTCCTCATGGACCAGGGCCACCTGCCGCAGCTGGTCAAGGAGAAGGTCGTCCAACCCGTCGACGCCATGCTCGAGGAACGGCAGGTCGACTTCGGTGACGGTTACCAGCGAGGCGGCCTCACCGCCTTCGCCGCGGACGCCCGGCTGCAGTGCATGCCGCACGACGTGTCACCGCTCGTCGTCTACTACAACCAGGACCTCGTCGACCTCGGCCGGCTCGGCGAGGTGGAGGACACTCCCGCCAACCCGCTCGACGGCTGGACCTGGGAGATGTTCACCGCCGCGGCACGCCAGGCCTCCCGGGGGCCGGAGAGCGGCGTCTTCATCGAGCCCTCGCTCACCTCGCTCGCCCCGTTCGTCTGGTCCGTCGGCGGCGACATCGTCGACGACCCGCAGGCCCCGACGACGCTGACCCTGTCCGCCGGCGACTCACGCGAGGCGCTCGAGCAGGTGCTCGCGCTGGTCCGTGACCCCGACGTGACGCCGACCGGCGCGGAGCTCGAGAAGCAGGACGCCGTCAAGCGGTTCACCCGCGGCAAGCTCGGGATGATCCTCGGCACGCGCGCGCTCACACCCGGGTTCCGCGACGCCGCCGACCTCCGCTTCGACGTCATGCCGCTGCCGAGCCTCGGCCGGTTCCGCACCGTGTCGGACATGACCGGGTACTGCATCTCCTCGTCGACCGACGAGGTCGAGGCAGCAGGCGACCTCCTGGCCTTCGCGGTCAGCCGGGAGGGTGCCGCGATCACCACGCGTGACGGCTACGTCGTGCCGTCGAACCTCGAGGTCGCGAACTCCGCGGTCTTCCTGCAGGAGTCCCGGCAGCCGGCGAGCTCCTTCATCTTCAACGAGGGGGTACGGCGGACGCAGCCGCTGCCGTTCCACACGGCCTGGCCCGAGCTCACCGAGCAGGTCGCGCCCGACCTGGACCGGATGTTCTACGCGCCGGTGATCGACCTCGACACGATGCTCGAGGACATCGACGCCGACTCCGCCCGGCTGCTCGCACCCGAGGAGCCCGCGGAGGAGTGAGCCGCCGTCCCGTGGCCAACCCGCGACACGAAGGGCACACTGGGCCCAGGAGGTGGGCCGACATGGCTGAGGAGCAGGAGCAGGCAGCGAGCGAGCGGGCGGGGGCGGACCGTTACCGGAAGCTCCCGGAGCCCGTGCTCGTGGAAGACACCATCGCGACCAAGGAGGCGACGCCGGCTCCGGACCCGGACGGCGGGCGCGACCCCGAGCGCGACTTCATGCTCAGGAACGCGACCTGACCCGGTAGGTCACTCCTCGTCCTCCGCGGTGGGCGCGGGCTCCTCCTCGCCGGAGGCGGCCTTGGCCGGGGCGGTGACCACGGCGCCGGTGAGGATCTCGGTGGTCAGCTCGACCTGCCACTCCCGCGCCCCGAAGTCACGGAGCCGGTCGGCGAGCGCGCCGGGCAGCTCGTGCTCCTCGACGTCCGGCGGCTCCCACATGAGGCGTCGCACGAAGTCGGGCGTCATCAGGTTCTCGACGGGCAGATTGAGGTCGTGGGCCAGCGCGGCGAGCTCGGTGCGCGCGGTGCCGAGCCGCGCCGCCGCCACGGGGTCACGGTCGGCCCAGGACCGAGGAGGCGGCGGACCGTCGTACCGCGCCGCCAGCGGGGGCAGCTCGTCCTCGGGCAGCTCCCGAGCGGTGCGGATCGCCTCGACCCAGCGGTTGGCGTAGCGCTGGGCACCCCGGCCCTTGAAGCCCTTGAGGGCGAGCAGGGTCCCGCGGTCGCGGGGGAGTGCGTTGGCCGCCTCGACGATCGCGGAGTCGGGGATGATCCGTCCCGGGGTCACGTCGCGCTGGGCGGCGATCGCGTCGCGTGCCTCCCACATCTCCTTGACCGCGGCGAGCGCGCGGCGGCCGCGGGCCCGGTGCATCCCGGAGGTGCGGCGCCACGGGTCCTGCCGGGGACCCTTGGGGATCGCGTTGACGAGGTACTCGAACTCCTGGCGGGCCCACTCGTCCTTGCCGGTCCGCTCGAGCTCCTCCTCGAGCGCGTCGCGCAGCTCGATCAGCACCTCGACGTCCAGCGCGGCGTACTCCAGCCACGGCTCAGGCAGCGGACGGGTCGACCAGTCGACCGCGGAGTGCTCCTTGCGCAGCCGCCGCCCGACGATGGTCTCCACCAGGGTGGCCAGGCCGACCCGGGGGTACCCGAGGAGCCGGCCGGCGAGCTCGGTGTCGAACAGCGACGCCGGCTGCATGCCGAGCTCGGTGAGGCAGGGCAGGTCCTGGGTCGCCGCGTGCAGGATCCACTCGGCGTCGCCGATCGCGTCGTTGAGCGCGGTCATGTCCCCGAACGGGATCGGGTCGACCAGCGCCGAGCCGGAGCCCTCGCGGCGCAGCTGGATCAGGTAGGCCCGGGCGGAGTAGCGGTAGCCGGAGGCCCGCTCGGCGTCCACGGCCACGGGGCCGCTCCCGGAGCGGATCGCCTCGAGCACGTCGTCGAGAGCCGGCTGGCTGTCGACGACGGGCGGCAGGCCCTCGCGCAGCTCCAGAAGGGGGACGTGCGGCTCCTCGGCGGTCTTCTGGTCGGCTGAGGCGCCCGGGTCGGACGGTTGGGACGGTGGGTGGGAAGCCATCAGCTACGGCCGCGCTGCCCTCGGCGGCTCGGCAGCGGGGCGACACCCTCGGGCACCGGCGGCAGGCCGGAGGCCGTGCACAGCAGCTCGCCCCAGGCCTCGACGTGGTCGGTGATGTCGCCGAGCGGGGTCCACGACGCCCGGATCTCGAGCTGCGCGCTCGACTCGTCCTCGGCCATGCTGCCGAAGCTCTCGGACGAGACCTTGGTGACCGTGCCGGAGGGCGCGGCGTACTCCGCGCCGTGCGCCTGGAGGGCCTCGACGAGCCAGGACCAGCCGACCTCGCCGAGCAGGGGGTCGTTGGCCATCTCCGGGTCGATCTCCGCGCGGGCGTACGCCACGCAGCGGAACGTGCCCTCCCAGGCGTCGTTGCCCGCCGGGTCGTGCAGCAGCACGAGCCGGCCGGTGCCGACGTCGTCGCCGTCGACGGTGACGTCCGCGGACAGCGCTGATGCGTAGGGAGCGATGCGCTGCGGGGCCGGCATCTCCTCGCAGAAGATCTCGGGTCGCAGCCGCGCGGTGTGCATCCGTGCGACCGCCGTGAGGAACTCCTCAGGCGTCGCCGGTGCCTCCACACGGGGCTCTTGTCGTGCGGCCATGAGGTCATGCTAAGCCTGTGTGCCCCGGGCGGGAGTCCGACTCGCCGCCTGACCTGCGAAGATGAGAGGCGTGCCTGCAGCCTCCCTGAGCAACCCCGCCGTCCACGACTCCGCCTTCCTCCGCGCCGCCCGCGGGGAGGACGCGCCGCACACGCCGGTGTGGTTCATGCGCCAGGCCGGCCGCTCCCTGCCGGAGTACCGCAAGATCCGTGAGGGCGTCCCGATGCTCGAGTCGTGCATGCGCCCGGACCTGGTCGTGGAGATCACCATGCAGCCGGTCCGGCGGTACGGCGTCGACGCGGCGATCTTCTTCTCCGACATCGTGCTGCCGCTCAAGGCGGTGGGGGTCGACCTCGACATCGTCCCCGGTGTCGGCCCCGTCGTGGCCAAGCCGGTCGCCTCGCTGGCCGACGTCGAGGCGATCCCCGACCTGACGCCGGACCACGTCGGCTTCATCACCGAGTCGGTGCGGGGGCTGGTCGGCGAGCTCGGCGCGACACCGCTCATCGGCTTCGCCGGAGCGCCGTTCACCGTCGCGTCGTACCTCGTCGAGGGCGGGCCGTCCAAGGAGCACGCCAAGACCAAGGCGATGATGTTCGGCGCCCCCGACGTGTGGGACGCGCTCATGCGCAAGATCGCGGGCATCTCGGCGGCGTACCTCGAGGTCCAGGTCGACGCCGGCGCGTCCGCCGTACAGCTCTTCGACTCCTGGGCGGGCGCGATGTCGCCCGCCGACTACCAGCGCTACGTGATGCCGTACTCCTCCTCGGTGCTCGCCCACGCCGGGACCCTCGGCGTGCCGCGGATCCACTTCGGCGTCGGCACCGGTGAGCTTCTCGGCCTCATGGGCGAGGCCGGCGCCGACGTGGTCGGCGTCGACTGGCGGGTGCCGCTCGCCGCCGGTATCGAGCGTGTCGGCGGCCGCGCGGTGCAGGGCAACCTCGACCCGTCGCTGGTGTTCGCGCCGACCGAGCTGATGCTGTCGAGGGCGGCGGAGGTGCTGGACGCCGGTCGTGCCGCGCCCGGCCACATCTTCAACCTGGGGCACGGTGTGATGCCCTCGACGAACCCGGACCAGCTCGCGCGGCTGACCGACTTCGTCCACGATCACTCGCGTCGCTGCCGCGCTGCGCCTGGCCGCTGCGCCGCCGTGGTCCTGGCTCATTTGTGCGAGGGTCTGGAGGGGGCGGAGACGACCAACTCGTACAAACCGCTCCGCATGGGGCCGAGCGGTCGGCGTCAGCCCGCTTCAGGGGTGGGTGCCTCGGGCGTGGGTGCGTGGCGGCGGCGGGTGGCGGCGCGGACCAGGAGCCACAGCGGTACGACGACCAGGGCGATCGTCAGGAGGAACGGCAGCACGGCGCCCGTCACGGTGGCGACTCCGACGAGCACGGCCTTGAGGGCGGCCCAGCCCTCGGCGAGCCCGACCAGGAACCCGGCCTCGTGGACCGGCGGGGGCGGCGGGGGAGCGGCGGGGGTCCGCAGCCGCACCGTGACCGTGGACATCGAGGTCTGGTCGCTCAGGTACTTCTGCTGCGCCTTCAAGGACTCCAGCGCCGCCTGACGGGTCGCGATCTCGGACTCGATCCGGATCATGTCCTCGACGTTCGTGGCCTGCCGCAGGAACCGCTGGAGCCGGGCCAGGCTGGCCTCCTGGGTCGCCACCCGGGTGTCCACGTCGATGACCTTCGTGGTCACGTCCTCGGAGCTCCGGTCGGCCCGCTCGGTGCGACCGATCTCGCCCAGCTCGCTCATCACGGTGGCGAAGGACGGCTCGGGCACGCGCAGCACCAGCGCCGAGCGCTCGGGGCGCCCGTCCCTGTCGTTGACGGTGTCCTCGGTGGCCAGGTAGCCGCCGTGCCGGGCCAGAAGACGGTCGATCTCGTCGCGGGCGCGGTTCATCTCCCGGGTCACCAGGTAGATCTCGCCGGTCCGGATGACCGCTCTGGTCTGGACGTAGGGACGGTTCGCGGTTCCGGAGTCCCGCTCGGTGCCCGGCGCGGCCGCCTTCTCCTCGACGGCGCCGCCGTGGTCGGAGGCGACCTCGCCGTCCGCGATGCCGGCAGCGGGCTCGCTGAGGGAGCCCCCCTCGCTGTCGCTGCCGCCGCTGCACGCGGCGAGGGCGACGAGGCCCAGCACCGCACCGGCAACGGCCGACCGTGTCCTGCTGTGACGAGTGCTTCGCATGGCTCCTCCTCGGTCCCGACGCCCCGCGCGCGACAGAGGTGTGACGCGCGCCACCTGTCCGCGGTTCCACCCGAGTTGGAGATGCCCCCGCGGGTTTGGGAATCTGTAAGGCGTGACTTCCCGCCGTGCCGCCGTCGAGCCGCCCCACGTCGTCGTCGTCGGCGGTGGGATCAGCGGGCTGGCGGCCGCGGCGTCGCTGAAGCGGCAGGACCCCGAGCTGAAGGTCACCGTCCTCGAGGGCGCCCCGTCCATCGGCGGCAAGCTCGCGCGGGCCGAGGTCGCCGGGATCACCGTGGACGTCGGGGCCGAGGCGATGCTCAACCGTCGCCCGGAGGCGACCTCCCTCGCCCGCGAGGTCGGGCTCGCCGACAAGCTCGTCCACCCGGCCACCATCAGCGCGAACCTGTGGACCCGCGGCGAGATGGTCCCGATGCCGCGCACGTTGATGGGCGTCCCGGTCGATGCGCGCGCCCTCGCGGAGAGCAGGGTGGTCTCCAAGGCCGGCCTCGCGCGCGCGGCCCTCGACGCGGTCCTCCCCGCGACCCGGATCGGCGAGTGCGACGTCAGCGTCGGGTGGCTGATCGAGGAGCGGTTCGGTCGCGAGGTCGTGGACCGGCTCGTCGAGCCCCTGCTCGGTGGGGTGTACGCCGGTCACGCCCGTGAGCTGTCCGCCCGGGCCACCGTCCCCCAGGTCGTGGCGTTGCTCGACCGGGACAAGTCGATGCTCCGCGCCGCGGCCCAGGCCACAGCGGCCACGTCCGACGTACCCGTGTTCGCCGGGCTCGTCGGGGGAGTGGGCCAGCTCCCGCACGCCATCGCCGAGCACGCGGACATCGACGTACGCACCAGGGCCACCGTGCGCGACCTCGCCCGGCGTCCGAGCGGCGGCTGGAACCTCGTGGTCGGCTCGGCGCACGACCCCGAGGTGATGCAGGCCGACGCCGTGGTGCTCGCGACGCCTGCTCCGGCGACGGCCCGCCTGCTCAGCGACGTCGTCCCGGACGCGGCGCTGGAGCTGGCTCAGATCGAGTACGCCTCCATGGCGATCGTGACGCTCGCCTTCCGGCGTCGGGAGTTCCCCGAGACCAGCGGGTCGGGGTTCCTCGTGCCGCCGGTGGACGGCCGCGTGGTCAAGGGGGCGACGTACTCCTTCGCCAAGTGGGACTGGGTCGCGGACGCAGGCAGGGGAGCCGACAACGGCGAGGACCTGCTCGTCATGCGGTGCTCGATCGGCAGGCACCGCGAGGAGAAGACGCTGCAGGTCGAGGACGAGGAGCTCGTCGAGCTGGCCCTGCACGACCTCAGCGACGCGATCGGGCTGTCGGTGCGGCCCGTGGACTGGCACGTGCAGCGATGGGGAGGCGGCCTGCCGCAGTACGCCATCGGCCACGTCGACCGGGTGCGGCAGGTCCGGCTCGCCGTGGGCAAGGTCGGCGCGGTCGCGATCTGCGGGGCGGCGTACGACGGGCTCGGCATCCCCGCCTGCATCGCCTCCGCCGAGGCTGCTGCCACCCAGATTCTCGAGTCGTTGTCCGGGCAGGGAGAATGAAGCCATGACTGAAGCCGGAAGCAAGCGTCCGAACCAGGGCAAGGCCGCCAAGGACCTCAACGACACCATCCGCTACACCATGTGGTCGGTGTTCCACCTGCGCGACGTGATCGGCGACGGCGACCGGGCGAGCGAGGCCAACGAGGTCGAGAAGCTCTTCGAGGAGCTCGAGGCCTCCGACGTGCGCATCCGCGGCCTGTACGACGTGTCGGGGCTGCGCGCCGACGCGGAGCTGATGATCTGGTGGCACTCGGAGAGCTCCGACGACCTCCAGCAGGCCTACCACCGCTTCCGCCGCACGGCGTTCGGTCGCCGGCTCGACCCGGTGTGGTCGCAGATGGCGCTGCACCGCCCGGCGGAGTTCAACAAGAGCCACATCCCGGCCTTCCTCGCCGACGAGGAGCCGAGGCAGTACATCTGCGTCTACCCCTTCGTGCGGTCCTACGAGTGGTACCTCCTCGAGGACGAGGAGCGCCGCCGGATGCTCGCCGAGCACGGCATGATGGCCCGCGGCTACCCCGACGTCCGGGCGAACACGGTCGCGTCCTTCGCGCTCGGTGACTACGAGTGGATGCTGGCGTTCGAGGCCGACGAGCTGCACCGGATCGTGGACCTCATGCGTCACCTGCGCGCCTCGGACGCGCGCCGCCACGTGCGCGAGGAGGTCCCCTTCTACACCGGTCGCAGGCGGACGCCCACCGAGCTGGTCACCGACCTGCCCTGACCGTCCGGTCGCGGGGCTTCGGCGTGCCCACCCTTGCCCGCGCTCAGTATCGTGTGGTGCATGGGTTACCAGGTCGAGAAGAGCGACGCCGAGTGGCGTGAGCAGCTGTCCCCGGAGGAGTACCACGTGCTCCGCCAGGCCGGCACCGAGCGGCCGTTCACGGGGGAGTACACCGACAGCAAGACCGTGGGCGTGTACCGCTGTCGAGCCTGCCAGGCCGAGCTGTTCGAGTCCGACACGAAGTTCGAGTCGCACTGCGGGTGGCCGTCCTTCTACGCCCCGCTCGCGGAGGACCGCGTCCAGTACATCGAGGACGACACCCTCGGCATGAAGCGGGTCGAGGTCCGCTGCGCGAGCTGCGGGTCGCACCTCGGCCACGTCTTCGAGGGGGAGGGCTACTCGACCCCGACCGACCAGCGGTACTGCATCAACTCGATCAGCCTCACGCTCGAGGAGCGCCCCACCGCCTAGATTGGGGCCATGGCCAGCCCCGCGACCGAAGTCGACGCCGCCGGACGCGCAGTGCGCGTGACGAACCCCGACCGGGTCATCTACCCGGCGACGGAGAAGACGGCCGAGGTCACCAAGCTCATGGTGGTGGAGTACTACCTCGCGGTCGCGCCCGGCATCATGCGTGCGCTCGACCACCGGCCGACGACGCTGGAGCGCTGGCCGAAGGGGGTCTACGAGGGCATCAAGCTCTCCACGAGGTCCGGGGACGTCGGCGACGCGTTCTACCAGAAGCGGGTGCCCAAGGGTGCGCCGGAGTACGTCGAGACCGCGAGCATCACCTTCCCGTCGCGGGCGTACGGCCGACGAGGTCTGTCCCACCGAGCCCGCGGTCGTGGCCTGGGCTGCGCAGATGGGCACGCTCACCTTCCATCCCTGGCCGGTGCGGCGCGACGACGTGGACCACCCCGACGAGATGCGGATCGACCTCGACCCGCAGCCGGGCACCGACTTCGCCGACGCCGCCCGGGTGGCGGGCGTCGCGCGCGAGCTCCTCGAGGACCTCGGCATGCGCGGCTTCCCCAAGACCAGCGGCAACCGTGGCGTGCACGTCTACGTCCGTCTCCAGCCGCGGTGGGACTTCGTCGAGGTGCGCCATGCCGCCATCGCCTTCGGGCGCGAGCTCGAGCGACGTACGACCGGCGTCACGACCAGCTGGTGGAAGGAGGAGCGCGGCGAGAACGTGTTCGTGGACTACAACCAGAACTCCCGCGACCGCACCATCGCCAGCGCCTACAGCCTGCGTCCGATCCCGGGCGCGCCGGTGTCGACGCCGGTGACGTGGGAGGAGCTGCCCGAGGTCGACCCCAAGGCGTTCAACCTGCACACCGTGCCTGCGCGCTTCGCCGAGCTCGGCGACCTCCACGAGACGATCGACGACGAGGCTCACTCGCTCGAGCCGCTGCTGGAGATGTACGCGCGCGACGAGGAGCAGGGCCTCGGCGAGATGCCCTACCCGCCCGACTACCCGAAGATGCCGGGCGAGCCGCCGAGGGTCCAGCCGAGCAAGAAGAACGCCGCCAACTGGGAGACCGACTGACGGGCGATCGGGATGTCGTCGCCGTTCAGCGAGTGCTCGCCGGCCTTGCCGCGCCACATGTCGTACACGTGGAACAGGCTCTGCTGAACCTCCTCCGGCAGCTGCAGACGCCGGGCGGAGTCCCGGCCGAGCTCACAGGCGGTGGTGGTGAACTCCCTGCCCCATCGGCCACCCTTCGTGAGTGCGGCGAACGCCAGCTGCAAGCGAACGGCGGCAGGTCGGCCCTGAGCGAGCGTGGGGATGAAGGTAGCGAAAAGGTCCACGAGAGAGGCCGCGTCGGTACGCCCGGCTGCCTGGTTCGCCACGAGCTCGTCCCCGAACAGCTGGGCGGTCTCGTGCGCGTACCCGGCACAGCCGACGTGGTGCAGCAATGCGGTGTAGAAGGTTGCCTGGAGGTCGGCTGGAGGCAGGGCCAGCGAGTGTCCGAGACGGGTGGCGAGGGCGCAGGACCGCAGCGCCGCGCCCACGGGAGCTCGAAGCCCAGGTCGGCAAGCCGCGACAGCCCCCCAAGCAGGTCTGCCGGCCTCGCGGCCACGACCACAGTCTAGGTCCGGCCCCGGATCAGATGGCCTCTCATGCGAGGTAGGAGCCCGGCCGCGGAAGAACGAGCACCGTGGCTGCGGCCGGGCCCTACGGGTTACTCGACGCACACGTGGCCGGGCAGCAGCAGCATGCCGCAGCCGCAGCAGTAGCGCCGAAGAGGTGGCCGCCTGCGCCGGCGTGTCCGGATGGTGAAGGCGGTGAAGGCGGCGGTGTAGAGCGACAGCGTGACGCCGATGATGAGCCAGTGCACTACGGACATCACGCGGCCGCCGTACGGTCGGACGAGAGGTTCGACTGAGACATGGGCGCGCCCCCCGATCCTCCGCGAGGGGCAGACTGCCCCTTCAGTCAGATCGTGCGACCCGCCACCGCGGCGGTCATCGGCCGAACGGGCGGCGCCGCCACGCAGAACTGACGAGGGCGTGGAGCGGACGTTGCAGGTTGTTGCATCGCAGAACCCCGCAAAGCAGACCCGGGCCGGTGGGCGGACCTGCGGTTTGCGGCGGCCGACCTTCTCCGAGAGGGTGTGCACACCAGTGCCGACGAAAGGGATGTGCCATGGGGACCTTGCTCTTCTGGCTCGGGGTGCTCGTCGCCGTGGGTCTGATCTTCCTCGCCGCGAAGCTCTACGACCGCAGGTACCGCAACCCCACGGGGGAGCCCGGTGCCGGGCAGAGCCAGGGCGCGGTGCTCGACCAGGAGACCGGCCGCAACCTCGGCGGAACGGGTAACTGGTAGCGGCTCGCCGGGCCGGCCTGCAGGACCGGCCCGCTGAGCGCGGGCTAGAGGCCCGTGACCCCTTCGCCTCCGCCGGCCTGCTCGTCGAAGGTCTCGTGCTCGAGCAGGTGCAGCACGGGCACTCCGATCTTGCGGCGGGCGCGGGAGGTCCAGTCGAGGTGGAAGAACTCGGACACGACGTGCGGCCGGGTCAGGATGATCGCCTCACGGCCGTCGACCGCCTTGACCTTGGCGGCAAGCGCGTCGATCGGGTCGATGCTCACGATGTCGCCGACGGCGTCGGCCCCCGTCTCGGTGAGGCGCTGGATGCTGGCGGTGAGCTCGCGTCGGGCGTTGTCGAGGAGCTCGTGCTGGATGTTCTCGAGGTCCTCCTCGCTCATCACCAGAGCGGGGGAGGCGAGCACCTCGCTCGCCGCGAGCGACCCCATGGCGGACTCGACCCGCGCGGCGGCATCCTCGACGGGGAGGAGCAGGTGGTAGCGGACGTGCTCCTCGAGCGTGTCGTGCAGACCCCGGACCTGGCGCGCGTCCTGCTCCGAGAGCGGCTGCTCGACGAGGAGCACCACGTCGTAGGTCGGCTCGGATCCTGAAGCAGTCATGGGGATTCGCCCTCCGCTCGTGAAGGTCTCGGCTCATGAAGACCTGGCGGTCAAGACCTTACCCAAGTCGTAGCTCACCGGCTCCTCCAACTGCTCATATCCGCACGACTGCGGGTCGCGGTCGGGTCGCCAGCGCTTGAACTGCGCCGTGTGCCGGAAGCGGGTGCCCTCCATGTGGTCGTAGCCGACCTCGAGGACCAGGCGCGGCTCGAGCGGGACGAAGGAGAGGTCCTTGCCGGAGCTCCACCGGCTCTGCGCCCCGGGCAGCCGGTTCCCGGTGACGTTGTGGTGCTCGGCCTCGGCCCAGCCGCCCCACGGGTGGTCGGCCGGCTCGACGACCAGCGGCGCCAGCTCCTCCACCAGCTCGGCGCGCCGCTTGGCGGTGAACGACGCCGCCACACCCACGTGCTGCAACGTGCCGTGGGCGTCGTGGAGCCCGAGCAGGAGGGAGCCCAGCAAGGGCTTCTCGGGCGTGGACGTCTTGTGCAGCCGGTAGCCCGCGACCACGACGTCGGCGGTCCGCTCGTGCTTGACCTTGAACATCGTGCGCACGTTGGGCTGGTAGGGCGCCGTCATCGGCTTCGCGACCACGCCGTCGAGTCCGGCGCCCTCGAAGTGGGCGAACCAGTCCTCTGCCTCCGCCGCGTCCGTCGTGGCGGCGGTGAGGTAGATGGGCGCGGTGACGGCCGCGAGGGCCGCCTCGAGCCTGGTACGACGCACGGCGAACGGTTCCTTCAGCATCGACTCGTCGTCGATCGCGAGCAGGTCGAAGGCGACGAACGACGCGGGCGTCTTCTCGGCCAGCATCCGGACCCGCGAGTCGGCCGGGTGGATCCGCTCCTGCAGGCGCTCGAACTCCAGCCGCTCGCCGACTGCCACGAAGATCTCACCGTCCACCACACAGCGTTCGGGCAGGGACTGCTTCACCGCCTCGACCACCTCGGGGAAGTAGCGGGTGAGCTCCTTGGTGTTCCGGCTGGCGAGCACCACCTCGTCGCCGTCGCGGAACACGATGCACCGGAAGCCGTCCCACTTCGGCTCGAACATCAGGCCGCCGTCGTGCTTGGCCGGGTCGGGGATCCCCTTGACCGACTTGGCGAGCATCGGGAGCACAGGTGGCATCACGGGCAGGCGCATGTCAGGCAGCGTAGCCGCGTCCTCGTAGGCTGGGGCGGTGCCGATCAGCCTGACTTCCCGCAACCCCCACGTGTCCAAGGACCGGCTGCTGTCCGAGCTGGTGCCGCCGCCGCGGTTCGCCGAGGTCAGCTTCGACTCCTACGTGCCCGACCCCGACCAACCCTCCCAGCAGGAGGCGGTCGACGTGCTCCGCGCGTTCGCCGAGCAGCTCCAGCAGCCGGCCCGGAAGAAAGGCTCCTGGTGGTCGGGCCTGTCGAGATCCAAGGCGTCCCGAGCCGGACGGGCCGGGCGGGGTCTACCTCGACGGTGGGTACGGCGTCGGGAAGACTCACCTTCTGGCGTCCCTGTGGCACGCCGCGCCGGGGCCCAAGCTCTTCGCCACGTTCGTCGAGCTGACCCATCTCGTGGGGGCGCTCGGTTTCCACGACGCGGTTGCCGCGCTCTCGTCGTACCGCCTGGTCTGCGTCGACGAGTTCGAGCTCGACGACCCCGGCGACACCGTGCTGGTGTCGACGCTGCTGCGGAACCTGCGCGACGCCGGTGTCCGGCTGGCCGCGACCTCGAACACCCTGCCCGGCAAGCTCGGCGAGGGGCGGTTCGCCACCGCGGACTTCCTGCGCGAGATCCAGGGGCTGGCGGACTCGTTCGAGTCGGTGCGCATCGACGGGGAGGACTACCGGCACCGGGGCCTGCCGAAGGCCCCCGACGCGTCGCCGGCCGAGGAGGTCCGACGCAGGGCGGAGGAGCAGGGGGCGAGCCTCGACGACTTCGGTGCGCTGAGCAAGCACCTGGCCGCCGTGCATCCGTCGAAGTACGGAGCACTGCTCGACGGGGTGAGGCTCGTGTGCCTCGAGGACACCCACACCGTCAGCGACCAGGCGGTCGCGCTGAGGCTCGTCGTCCTGGCCGACCGGATGTACGACCGCGACCTGCCGGTCGTGGCGAGTGGCGTGAGCATGGACGAGCTCTTCGCGCCCGAGCTGCTGGAGGGCGGCTACCGGAAGAAGTACTACCGCGCGATCAGCCGCCTCGACGCGCTGGCCCGGGAGGGTGTCGGCCTCGAGGGGTGACCCCGCGGCCTCCTGCGGTCAGTGCGTCGCGAACAGCTCGCCGACGACGAAGATGACGACCAGCAGCCCCATCGCGGTGCTGAGGTACACCAGGACCGAATGCTCGTGGTGCCGCAGGATCGCGTAGGCGCCGAGACAGGCGCCGGCGACGGAGCTGAAGCCCGCCAGGAGTGCCGGTGCGGCAAGGAGCCAGTTGTCGCTGAAGGCGTCGCCACCGCGCTGTCCGGCGGCCACCGCGGCGGTCATGAACGCGAAGCTCCCGACGGACAGGATCCACAAGCCGAGCGCCCAGCGACCCGCGACCGACTCGGGCATCAACCGTGGCGCACGGCGCATCGTGGAAGGCCCCGTTCTCATGAGCCCAGAATGTCCCCGCCGGGTCTCCGGCGCCAGGGTGGTCGGGTATGACATCGGTCACGGTGGGGCATCATCGGGCCATGACCTCGCACCCAGTGCCTCACCGACCTGCTGACCCTGCCCAAGGGGCCCGTGAACCTGTCGGCCTACGCGACCGAGGCGACACCGGGGTTCGAGGGAGGCAAGAGCGAGGGCAAGGCCGCGCTGGCCGCGCTCGACCCCCATCTCTCGGAGCTCCAGGAGAAGCTCTTCGCAGAGGGACGGACCGGCGGGGTGCGCCGGGTGCTGCTGGTCCTCCAGGGCATGGACACCGCGGGAAAGGGCGGGGTCATGCGGCACGCGGTCGCGCTGTTCGACCCGCAGGGCGTGCACATCAAGGCGTTCGGCAAGCCGACGGAGGAGGAGCTCGCCCACGACTTCCTGTGGCGGATCCGCCGCGAGCTGCCGCAGGGCGGCCGGATCGGGATCTTCGACAGGTCGCACTACGAGGACGTGCTCATCGGACGGGTCCGCGAGCTCGCGGACCCCGAGGAGATCGAGCGACGCTACGACGCGATCAACGAGTTCGAGGCCGAGCTCGTCGAGAGCGGTACGACGGTCCTCAAGTGCATGCTCCACATCTCCGCGGACGAGCAGAAGCAGCGCCTGCTCGCGCGCCTGGACGACCCGACCAAGCACTGGAAGTTCAACCCCGCCGACGTGGACGAGCGGCAGTACTGGTCGAGCTACCAGCAGGCCTACGAGATCGCCTTGGAGCGGACCAACACCGAGGTCGCGCCCTGGCTTCTCGTGCCCAGCGACCGGAAGTGGTACCGCAACTGGGCGATCGGACAGGTGCTCCTCGAGACGCTGCAGGAGCTGGGCCTGGCCTGGCCCGAGGCCGACTTCGACGTCGAGGAGCAGCGGCGTCGGCTGCGCGAGGAGGGCTTCGAAGGCTGACCGGTAGGTTGTCCGCGTGATCCCCACCGTGTCCGCGACCCGTTACGTCGCGCCCTTGCGCGAAGGCGGCTCCCTTCCCGGCATCGTCGAGGCCGACGACCTGGGCACCTACGTGTGCAAGTTCCGCGGCGCGGGCCAGGGGCTGCGCGTCCTGGTGGCCGAGGTCGTGGTCGGCGAGCTGGCCAGGCGGCTCGGGATCAAGACCCCCGACCTGGTGGCCGTCCAGCTCGAGGCCGCGATCGGGAAGTACGAGGCCGACGAGGAGGTGCAGGACCTGCTCACCGCCAGCGTCGGCCTCAACCTCGGCGTGGACTTTCTTCCCGGCTCCTTCGGCTTCGACTCCGGCTGCTCTCCCGACCCTGCCGTCGCCGCCCGCATCATCTGGCTCGACGCGCTCACCGCGAACGTCGACCGCAGCTGGCGCAACCCCAACCTGCTGGTGTGGCACAAGGAGCTGTGGGCGATCGACCACGGCGCCTGCCTCTACTTCCACCACAGCTGGTCCGGGGGGATCGGCAGCCCCGAGCGCTTCGCCCGCCAGCCGTACGACGCATCGGACCACGTGCTCGCGGCCTACCTGGACGGCGTGCCCTCCGTCGACGAGGAGCTTGCGCCACAGGTGACGGCCGACCTGCTCCGCGAGGTGCTCGACCAGGTCCCGGACGAGTGGCTGGAGGTGCCACCCGGCGCCGCCGATGCCGCCGAGGTCCGGGATGCCTACGTGTCGTTCCTCCTCGCGCGCGTGACGGGAGAGCGGACCTGGCTGCCGCGGGAGGCGGCGGCATGAGCGGCATGGGCTTCCAGTACGTCGTGCTCCGGTGCGTGCCCCGGGTCGACCGGGAGGAGTTCGTCAACGTCGGCGTGGTGCTCTACTGCCAGCAGGCGGACTTCCTCCGGGCGCGCTGCCACGTCGACGTCGACCGGATGACGGCGCTCGCGCCGGACCTCGACCTCGACGCGGTGAGGTCCGCGCTCGCGACGGTGGAGGCCGTCTGCCGGGGGGACGAGTCGGCCGGCGCCGCGGGTCGGACGCCGCTGGGCACGAGGTTCGGGTTCGTCAGCGCACCGCGATCGACCGTCGTACAGCCTGGGCCCATCCACGGCGGGCTCACCACGGACCCGGCGGGCCAGCTAGAGCACCTGCTCGACCGTCTCGTGCGCTGACCCGTCACTTCCGCCGGCGCTGTCGCGGCGTGTCGTCGCACGACTGACGGGTCGCCGGCCGGTGCCGTGCTCGGGGGGATCCGTCGGCTTCCCCACCCACCAGGGGTCGACCCCCGGGCGGGAGTAGTCGCAGTGCGCGAGGAGTGACCGGCCGGTCGCCTCCGGCGCACCGCCGGCCGGGCTCGTCACCGTGCGGGCCGGCAGTCGCAGCAGCAGTCCCATCGTGTACCCCTCCATCGCCTCGCTCCACCCACCGGGGGAGCCACGCGTCCGTCCTCCTCGACCATCGCACCGCGACGGCAGAGGTCACCAGAGCCGGACGGCCGAAGAGTCCCTCCCGGTCGCGCTATCGGCGTCCCGGGTCGGTTCGACAGGTCGGCGTACGTGCCTCGTGCACTCGCACTAGCCCGTCCGGGCAGGTCGCCTGGTCACGCAGCCGGGCGGTTCGACCCTGGCGGCCAGCCACCTCGCGTGACCAGAGTGGGGTCAAGGAGGTGTGCCATGGCCACCCTTCACCGCGACGCCGCGAAGCCCGCCCCCACGCACGACCCCCGACGTGATCTCACCGTCGCCTGGATCGCGACCGGCCTGGTCGTGGTGCTCGTCGCGCTCATGCCCTCCGTGCCGTCGGTCCTCGGCGCGGTCGGGATCGACATCGAGGACGCGTCGTTCCTCGCCTCGCTCGGAGCGCTCGCTGTGTTCGTGGCGGTCGTGGACGCGCTGGCGGTGACGGCGGTGCTGCTCGGACGGCGGGCCGCACGAGCAGGCAGGTCCGACAGGCACCCTGGCGTTGGTGATCAGTGCGACCGTCGGCGGGTTCATCACGCTGCTGATGCTGGCCGCCGCCGTCGGCCACCTGCTCGGGATGGAGTAGCGGGGCGTCCGGTCACATGTGGATCATGTGGCCCGCGATGCCCTCGATGGCCTCCTTGACGGCCTCGCTCAGGGTCGGGTGCGCGAAGACGTTGCGGGCCACCTCGTCGGCGGTGAGGTCCCAGCGCTGCGCGAGCGTGAGCGCGGGCAGCAGCTCGGTGACGTCGGGGCCGATCATGTGGGCGCCGATGATCTCGTTGTACTTCGCGTCCGCGACGATCTTGACGAACCCCGTGGTGTCGCCGAGGCCCTTGGCCTTGCCGTTGGCGGAGAACGGGAACTTGGCGACCTTGACGTCGTAGCCCTTCTCCTTCGCCTGCTCCTCGCTGTAGCCGAAGGAGGCGACCTGCGGCTGGCAGTACGTCGCACGAGGGATCATGTCGAACTCGATCTCCATCGTCTCCGCGCCGGCCATCGTCTCGGCGGCAACGATGCCCATCGCCTCGGCGGTGTGGGCCAGCATGAGCTTGCCGGTGACGTCACCGATCGCGTAGACGCCGTCGATGTTCGTCCGGCCCCGCTCGTCGACGGCGATCGCGCCGCGTTCGGTGGTCTTCACGCCGGTGTTCTCGAGGCCGTAGCCCTCGAGACGTGGTGCGAAGCCGATCGCCTGGAGCACCTTGTCGGTCTCGACGACCTGCTGCTCGCCGTTCTTGGAGACGGTGACCTTCACCTTGTCGCCGGAGTCGTCGATGCTCTCGACCTTGGTGGAGAGCATGACGTTCACGCCGAGCTTCTTGTAGTGCTTGAGCAGCTCCTTGGAGATCTCGGCGTCCTCGGTGGGCACCATCCGGTCGAGGAACTCGACGATGGTCACGTCGACGCCGAAGTTCTTCATGACGTAGGCGAACTCGACCCCGATCGCGCCGGAGCCGGCGATCACGATGCTGCCGGGGAGCTGGTCGGTGAGGATCTGCTCCTCGTACGTCACCACCCGCTCGGAGAGCTCGGTGCCGGGGATCAGGCGCGTCGTCGCGCCGGTGGCGATGATCAGGTTGTCGCAGGTGTAGCTCTCGACGTTGCCGTTGTCGTCGGCGACGTCGATCGACTTGTCGCCCGTGAGCGTTCCCCAGCCGTGGATCTCGGTGATCTTGTTCTTCTTCATCAGGAAGTGGACGCCCTTGACGATGCTGTCCGACACGCTGCGGCTGCGCGCGTGCGTCGGGCCGAACTTCATCGTGGCGTCGCCCTCGATGCCGAAGACGTCCTTCTCGTGCTGGAGGATGTGCGAGAGCTCCGCGTTGCGCAGCAGCGCCTTCGACGGGATGCAGCCCACGTTGAGGCAGACACCGCCCCAGTACTTCTTCTCCACGACACCGACCTTGAGGCCGAGCTGGGAGGCGCGGATGGCGGCGACGTAGCCACCGGGGCCTGCGCCGAGAACGAGGACGTCGAAGTGCTGGCTCATGGGTCAGAGACTACCCACCCCTCGGGGCGTCCAACGGTCCGAGGCCTCCTGGGACCGGAGTGGATGAGGTGCCTCACGCGTCGTGCATCCCGGTCGCGACGGCGGCCGGGATGCACGACGTGTGGCAGGTGTCAGACCGGGACGAGCTCCACGGCGCCGACGGCGTAGCGCGCCAGGATGGTGCGGGCGACCTCGGTGTCCGCACCGAGCGGTGCCGACACCGCGACCGCGCCTGCCTCGAGCGCGAGCTCCGATGCCCGGTCGGGCAGCGTGCCCGGCGCCAGGAACATCGAGCCCACCGCGATGTGGCGACGGCCCTCGGCGCGGAACTGACGCACCGCCTCGCCGGTGGCCGGGGGAGCGGCGGACGCGAACGCCGCCACGGTCGGCAGCTTGTGCTTGGCGCCCCAGAGCCGGGCCAGCCTGGCGACCGCCTGGTTGGCGAGGGCGTCGGACGAGCCGGCCGCGGCGAGGACGAGGGCGTCGAGCTCGCGGACCCGCGCCTCCTTCAGCGCGCTGCGGAGGCGACGGTCGAGCACCTCGAGGAAGACCGTCTCCAGGCCGAGGATGTTGCTGGCACGCACCTTCAGGTCCGTGTGCTTCGCCTCGACCGCTGCGATCGCGGCGGGGACGTCCACCCGGGCGTGGTAGGCCTCGGAGAGGAGCAGCGGGACGACCACGATCTCGTCGTAGCCGGCCCGGACCAGCTTGTCCACGACCGTGCCGAAGGCCGGCTTGGAGTGCTCGAGGAAGGCCGCCTCGATCCGCAGGTCCGGCCGCATCTTGCGGACCTCGCCGACGAGGGCCGAGATCGTCTCCGCGGATCGGGGGTTGCGGCTTCCATGGGCCAGAGCCACCAGGGCGGGTGCGGTCATGAGCGGGGGCTCCTCTCGTGGTTACGTTCCTGTGTGCGGTGAGCGGTGCTGCTCATAGGTGGATCCCGCACTCGGTCTTGTTGCTGTCGGCCCAGCGGCCGCTGCGCTTGTCCTCCCCTGGGAGCGACCCGTGCGCGTGCAGGGCCGGCAGCCGATGGACGGGTAGCCGTCGTACTGCAAGGGGTTGACGAGGACGCCGTTCTCGGCGATGTAGCGGTCGACGTCGTCGTCGGACCATCGCGCGAGGGGCGAGACCTTCACCTTCTGCTTGTTCTCGTCCCAGCCAACGACGGGGGCGATCACCCGGTTACGGGTCTCCGCCCGGCGTAGACCAGTCGCCCAGGCGTCGTACTGCTCGAGCGAGCGCTGCAGCGGCGCCACCTTGCGCAGCGCGCAGCACAGGTCCGGGTCGCGGGCGTACAGGTCCTCGCCGTAGGTCGCGTCCTGCTCGGCGACCGACTGCACCGGCGTGATCGTGATCAGGTTGACCGGCAGGGTCGCCTCGACCGCGTCACGGGTGCCGATGGTCTCCGGGAAGTGGTAGCCGGTGTCCAGGAACACGACGTCGACGCCGGGCGCGACCCGCGACGCGAGGTGCGCGAGGACCGCGTCGGCCATCGAGGACGTGATGCAGAACCGCTCGCCGAAGGTCGCCACCGCCCACTCGATGATCACCTCGGCAGGCGCCAGCTCCAGCTCGGCGCCGACGTGGCGCACGAGGTCGCGCAGCTCGTCCAAGCTGTGGCCCTCGGTGCTGGTGCCGCGGAAGGAGCGGGCGGCCATCGTCGTCGCGGCGGTCATGACGCTCCTCCCGCAGTGGGCGGGGCGATGAGCCCCAGCAGCTTCAGCGAGAAGGCGCGCAGGCACGCCCGGCACTCCCAGGTGCCGTGCGGAGAGCCGTCCTCGGTCTCGTGCGGACGCAGGTCCTCGTTGCCGCAGAACGGGCAGTGGAAAGGTACGGCGCGCTCGCTCACAGGGCACCTCCCAGCACGGGAGAGTGCTCGCCGCGGAGCAGGGTCTCGTCGGCGCGCAGCACCCAGGCCTGGAACGTCTCGCCGTCCGCACGGTCCGCGAGATAGGCCTGTACGACGGACGTCACGTAGTCGTCGAGGCCGGCCGAGGTGACCTTGTGTGCCCGGAGCTTCTTGCCGAACGCCGGGTCGAGGCCGAGGCCGCCGCCGAGGTGCACCTGGAAGCCCTCGACCTGCCGGCCGTCGGCGTCGAGCACGATCTGCCCCTTGAGCCCGATGTCGGCGACCTGGGTGCGGGCGCAGGCGTTGGGGCAGCCGTTGACGTTCACGGTGATCGGGGAGTCGAGGTCGGGGAACCGGCGCTCGAGCTCGTCGACGAGCGCCGCGGCGCGGTTCTTCGTGTCGACGATCGCGAGCTTGCAGAACTCGATGCCCGTGCAGGCCATGGTGTTCTTGCGCCAGTTGCTGGGCCGGGCGCTGAGCCCGAGGTCCTCCAGCGCCCGGACGAAGCCCTCGACCCTGTCCTCCGCGACGCCGAGGACGACCAGCTTCTGGTAGGCGGTGAGCCGGACCCCGGCTGCGTCGTACTCCTCGACGACGTCCGCGAGACGGCTCAGCAGGGTCCCGGAGACCCGGCCGACCGTGGGCGCGGCGCCGACGTAGTACGCACCGTCCTTCTGCCGGTGCACCCCGATGTGGTCACCGGCGTACGACGTCGGTGCAGGGGAGGGGCAGTCGACGAGCTCGCGGCCGAGGTACTCGTTCTCGAGCACCTCACGGAACTTCGCGACGCCCCAGTCGGCGACGAGGAACTTCAGACGCGCGCGGTTGCGGAGCCGGCGGTAGCCGTAGTCCCGGAAGATGCCGGCCACGGCCTCCCAGGCGTCGGCGACCTCGTCCAGCGGGATCCAGACCCCGAGCTTCTGGGCGAGCATCGGGTTGGTGGACAACCCGCCGCCGACCCACAGGTCGAAGCCCGGGCCGTGCTCGGGGTGGACCGTGCCGACGAACGCGACGTCGTTCACCTCGGGTGCGACGTCGTGGCTCGGGTGCCCGGTGACCGCGGTCTTGAACTTGCGGGGGAGGTTCGAGAACGCCGGGTTGCCGATGAAGCGGCGCTTGATCTCCTGCAGGGCAGGCGTTCCGTCGATGATCTCGTCCGCCGCGACCCCCGCGACCGGCGAGCCGAGGAAGGGACGGGGCGAGTCTCCGCAGGCCTCCTGGGTCTCCAGGCCGACCGCCTCCAGCCGCTCCCAGATGGCCGGCACGTCCTCGACCTGCACCCAGTGGAGCTGGATGTTCTGACGGTCGGTGATGTCGGCGGTGTCCCGTGCGAAGTCGGTGGACGCGGAGCCGAGGGCTCGCAGCTGGGCCGGGCCGAGCAGGGCGCCGTCGGTGCGGACTCGCAGCATGAAGAACCGGTCGTCGAGCTCGTGCGGCTCGAGCGTCGCGGTCTTGCCGCCGTCGAAGCCGGGCTTGCGCTGGGTGTAGAGGCCCCACCAGCGGAAGCGGCCGCGCAGGTCGTTGGGGTCGATGGAGTCGAAGCCGCGGCGGGAGTAGATGTTCTCGATCCGGGCGCGGACGTTGAGGGGGTCGTCGTCCTTCTTGAACTGCTCGTTGGCGTTGAGGGGCTCGCGGTAGCCGAGCGCCCACTGGCCCTCGCCGCGGCGGGGCCGCTGCCGGCCACTGCGTCCGGGGCCGGACGGGGCGGGCTTCGCGGGGCCGGAGGGCTTGTGTGGCGTGATGCTCGAGGTCATGAGATGCGTTCCTGGGGATGAGAGACGCACGAATCGACGACCACCCGACGCCGTTGTCGAGATGTGTGTGCCGGCGACCGCGCGCCGGGCTGACTGAGGACTGTTCAGACGGCGCGCTGAGGCATACACACCATGCTGCGGGTACGACCGAGGTCCACGTGGCGACGAGCCACGAGGCGGATATCGGTACCAGCAGTGATCATGCCGAGGAGTCTCACGTACCGGACGCTCGTCCCACAATCCGCAATCTCGTTACCTGAGACGCGAGTCCAATAAGTGAGATGGCTCAGGCGGGCCGAGCGTGGGCGTGTGACGGCCGCCACGCCCCACGGCCCGCGCCCGGACGCGCCCAGGTCCGTCCGGGTCCGGCTCGGTCACTAGGCTTGGGCCCATGACCGAGCCGACTTCGTCAGGAATCTCCGCCTCCAGCACCGGCGGCGAGCTCGCCGCCACTGCCAGCACCGCCTACCAGTCCGCGCTCGAGGTCGTCTCCTCGGTCGAGCCCCGGATCGCCGACGCGATCCGCGCAGAGCTCAGCCGACCAGCGCTCCTCACTGAAGCTCATCGCCAGCGAGAACTACGCCTCGCCCGCGGTGCTGCTGACGATGGGCAACTGGTTCAGCGACAAGTACGCCGAGGGCACGATCGGTCACCGGTTCTACGCCGGCTGCCAGAACGTCGACACCGTCGAGTCGCTCGCGGCCGAGCACGCCCGCGAGCTGTTCGACGCGGAGTACGCCTACGTGCAGCCGCACTCCGGCATCGACGCCAACCTCGTCGCCTTCTGGTCGATCCTCGCGCACCGCGTGGAGACGCCGGGCCTCGAGAAGTACGGCGCCAAGTCGGTCAACGACCTCACCGAGGCCGACTGGGAGGCGCTGCGGCACGAGTTCGGCAACCAGCGGATGCTGGGCATGTCGCTCGACGCCGGCGGCCACCTGACCCACGGCTTCCGGCCGAACATCTCCGGCAAGATGTTCAACCAGCGCAGCTACGGCACCGACCCCGAGACCGGCCTGCTCGACTACGACAAGGTCGCCGAGGCGGCGCGCGAGTTCAAGCCGCTGATCCTGATCGCGGGCTACTCGGCCTACCCGCGCCGGGTGAACTTCGCGAAGATGCGCGAGATCGCCGACGAGGTGGGCGCCACCCTCATGGTCGACATGGCGCACTTCGCGGGCCTGGTCGCCGGCAAGGTGTTCACCGGCGACGAGAACCCGGTGCCCCACGCCCACGTCGTCACCACCACGACGCACAAGTCGTTGCGGGGTCCGCGCGGCGGCATGGTCCTGGCGACGGAGGAGTACGCGCCGTCGGTCGACCGCGGCTGCCCGATGGTGCTCGGCGGCCCGCTCTCGCACGTCATGGCTGCCAAGGCGGTCGCCCTTGCCGAGGCGCGCCAGCCCTCGTTCGCCTCCTACGCCCAGAGCATCGCCGACAACGCCCAGTCGCTGGCGGAGGGCTTCCTCGAGCGCGGCGCCAAGCTCGTCACCGGCGGCACCGACAACCACATCGTGCTGCTCGACGTCACCGGCTTCGGGCTCACCGGCCGCCAGGCCGAGTCGGCCCTGCTCGACGCCGGCGTCGTGACCAACCGGAACTCCGTGCCCGCCGACCCCAACGGCGCGTGGTACACCTCGGGCATCCGGCTCGGCACGCCGGCGCTCACCTCACGCGGTTTCGGTCACGACGAGTTCGACCGGGTGGCCGAGCTGATCGTCGACGTGCTCGCGAACACGGAGGCCAAGCTCACCAAGGACGGCAGGCAGTCCAAGGCCAACTACGCCCTGGCCGACGGCGTCGCCGACCGGACGAAGGCGGCCTCGGCCGAGATGCTCGACAAGCACCCGCTGTACCCGGGCCTCGAGCTGAGCTGATCCCTGCTGTCCGGAACGTCGCATTCGGGCTCTTTGGGATAGCCAGCGCAGGTCACCCCGACGGGCGACCCCGGACTACGCAATATGGGCACGACGGGGTATGTCGGCACATCCAGGTTTGGCGCATCCTCTAGGTAAAGAACAGCACCCAAAGCGCACGGGGGACTCCAGCCGCGTGGCCCCCGACCACGCGGCCTCCCTCGCCTAGCCGGCCTTCCCCCGGAGCCGACAGAAGCAGGCGAGTGAGCCCACAGCCGTCGGCGAAAGTCCGACGATTCCCGGACCCTCACGGACCCTCAGGTCTCCGGCCTACCGGCGCAGCGGCGTTCTCCCCACTGGCTCCCCTGCACGTGTGAAAGGACATCGCGCATGTCTTCTTCAGGGGGCAGGAAAACAAGGCCGGCACCGGACGACGGTTTTCTCCGTTCGGGTCTGGTGGCCGTGTTCATGGGCCTCTTCGGGCTCTTGACCGCTTTCGTCGTGGTGGCGGTCCGTTGGAACGACGAGGCAGGCGTCGCCGCGCTCGCCGCGGTCGGGAGCACCATCGCGGCCATCCTCACCGCCTACTTCGGCATCCAGTACGCGCAGCGAGCGGTCGGATCCGGCGCTGCCGACACCCGGAAGCGGAAGTCGCGTTGAGCGGCCGGAGGGCGAGCCATGGCTGAGCCGATGACGGCGGACGAGATCGTCCGTGCCCTGGGACGCTGGCGCGTGCCGTACCGCGAGGTCGAGGGCTGGCAGACCAGGAACAGGAACCACGTCGGTGCGTGGGGGCCGGTGCACGGCATCGTCGTCCACCACACCGGCGACGACGCACCCGACCGCGTCGACCTGCGCCTGATCGTGCACGGCCACAGCGGGCTTCCCGGGCCGCTGGCGCAGTTCGGGTGCGACGACGAGGGAACGATCTGGCTCGTTGCCTGCGGCCGGGCCAACCACGTGGGTGGCGGGGACCGGCGCGTGCTCCGCGCGGTCATCGAGGAGTCGTACGTCGATCGACCGCCGAGACCCCGGGAGCACACGGGCTCGGCCGGGGCCACCGACGGCAACGACAACTTCTACGGCGTCGAGACGTTCTACGGCGGGGTCGAAGCCCCGACGGCCCGTGCCCGGCGGTCGTTGGTTCTCCTCGCGGCAGCGATCTGTGACCACCACCGCTGGACGGAGAAGTCGGTCATCGGCCACAAGGAGTGGTCGGACTGGAAGTCCGATCCGGGCAGCCTCGACATGGTGTCGCTCCGCGGCAGGGTCGCCGAGCGCATCCGGCAGGGACCGTCCATCGGCGCGGGCTGGACCTCACCGTGGGCACACGAGGTGCGCCGTCGTACCTGAGGCGACCTGCGCTCAGACGACGGGCGTCGTGCGCTCGACGATCGACCCGAGGTCGATGCCGCGGGGAAGCATGCCCATCGTGCCGCCGTACTCCATCCCGAGCCGGGTGGCGCAGAACGCGTCGGCGACGGCCGATGGCGCGTGCTGCACGAGGAGTGCGCCCTGCAGCACCGCGGCCATCTGGCCGGCCAGGCGCCGGGCGCGCAGCTCGAGGTCGGAGGTGTCGGCGAGCTGCTCGAGCACGCCGTCGATCGCCCGGTCGAGCCGGTCGTCGGCGCCTCGGGCCTTGCCCACCTCGACGATCCACGCGTTGAGCGCCTCGGGCTCGCGGGACAGCGCGCGGAGCACGTCGAGGGCGTTGACGTTGCCCGAGCCCTCCCAGATGGAGTTCAGCGGGGACTCGCGGAAGAGCAGCGGCATGACCGACTCCTCGACGTACCCGTTGCCGCCGAGACACTCGAGGGCCTCGGCCACCATCATCGGAGTGCGCTTGCACACCCAGAACTTCGAGAGCGGCAGGGCGATCCGGCGCAAGGCCGCCTCGTGCGGGTCGGCGGCGTTGTCCACCGCGGCCGCGAGCCGGATCGAGAGAGCCGTCGCAGCCTCGGCCTCGACGGCGAGGTCGGCGACGACGTTCTGCATCAACGGCTTGTCGGCGAGCACACCGCCGAAGGCGGACCGGTGCGCGACGTGCCACGAGGCCTCGGCGACGGCGCGGCGCATCAGCGAGGTGGAGCCGAGCACGGTGTCGAGACGGGTCGCTGCCACCATCTCGATGATGGTGCGCACCCCGCGGCCCTCGTCCCCGAGACGCTGCGCCCAGGTGCCGTGGAACTCCAGCTCCGAGGAGGCGTTCGACCGGTTGCCGAGCTTGTCCTTGAGTCGCATCACGTCGAGCCGGTTGCGGGTGCCGTCGGCGAGCACCCGGGGCACCAGGAAGCAGGTGAGCCCGCCAGGTGCCTGCGCCAGGACCAGGAAGACGTCGTTCATCGGGGCCGAGGTGAACCACTTGTGGCCGTGCAGCGTGTACTCACCCTCGACCGAGGTGGGCCGCGCCTCCGTCACGTTGGTCCGGACGTCGGAGCCGCCCTGCTTCTCCGTCATGCCCATGCCGGCCAGCGCGCCGCGCTTGGACGACGTCGGCCGGACTCCGAAGTCGTAGGACGTCGAGGCGAGCAGCGGCGTCCACTCCTTGGCGACCGCGTCGTCGACACGCAGCGCTGGTACGGCGGCGTAGGTCATCGAGATGGGGCAGGCGTGGCCGGGCTCCGTCTGGGACCACGCCATGAAGCCGGCCGCCCGTCGTACGTGCGCGTGCGGTGCGTCCGAGGTCCACGGAGCCGCCTGCAGGCCGTGGCCCACGGCACGCTCCATCAGCCAGTGGTAGGAGGGGTGGAACCGGACCTCGTCGACGCGGTTGCCGTACCGGTCGAAGGTCGTCAGCTCGGGGTGGAACCTGTTGGCGAGCAGGCCGTGCTCCCGGGCCTCCTCCGTGCCGGCCTCGGCGCCGAGGGCGACCAGGTCGTCGACGACTTCCGGGGAGCCGTGCCGCGAGACCGCCTCGACCAGGGCCTTGTCGGCGAGGACGACGTTGTGACCCACAAGTGGCGGAGCCTGGTTCGTTGCTACCCGGTTATCGATGCCCATGTCGTTACCGTAGTTCCATGTCAGGGGACGCGGGGAGCCGGATGGCCTCCGAACCTTCTCGCTGGGAGCTGGTGCGCGACGCCACCTGGCGCCTTCTCGTGTCGACCGTGGGCACCTGCTACCGCAACCGGGTCACCGGCCTCGCGGCGGAGGCGGCGTTCTTCGCGCTGCTCTCCCTTCCACCGCTGATCTTCGCCCTGGTCGGCTCGATCGGCTACGTCTTCGAGAGCTTCAGCGACGCGCGCAGCGCCGAGATCCGCAACGCCGTCGTCGAGGCCTCGACGCAGATCTTCACCGAGGAGACGGTCACCAGCATCATCGAGCCCACCCTCACCGACGTCTTCCGTGGCGGCCGCTACGACGTGATCTCGATCGGCTTCGTGCTGGCCCTGTGGTCGGGGTCGCGGGCACTCAACGTGTTCGTCGAGACGATCACGATCATGTACGGCCTCGGCGGACAGCGCGGCCTGGTCAAGACGCGGGTGCTGTCCTTCGTGCTGTACGTGCTGGGACTCGTCACCGGGATCGTCACCATCCCGCTGGTCCTCGCCGGCCCGACGCTCGTGGAGCGGCTGGTGCCCGAGCAGTTCGAGTTCGTCAACATGCTCTACTGGCCGGCCGTCGGGGTCCTCTCGATCACGTTCCTCACCACGCTCTACCACGTCTCGGTGCCGGTCCGGACCTCATGGCGCTACAACCTCCCCGGCGCGACGTTGACCCTCGTCTTCTGGGTGCTCGGATCGTTCCTGCTCCGCTGGGTGCTCACCACGACGGCGGGGGAGTCGACCTCGATCTACGGCCCGCTCGCCGCGCCGATCGCGGTGCTGCTGTGGCTCTACCTGCTCTCCATCGCGGTCCTGATCGGCGCCGCGGTCAACGCCGCGTTCGACCGGGTGTGGCCCGAGTCCGAGACCGCCCGGGCGCGCATGGAGCTGGTCCGGCGGCTGCGGCTCACCGCGGTGCTGCCGCGCCTGCGCCGCGACCAGGAGGAGCACCAACGGTTCGCCCGGGCAGGGGACGAGCTCGAGGAGTACGACGAGGCCGCCGACCACGACGAGGCGATCCGGGCGCTCGAGGAGCTCGAGGAGGAGGCCGAGGCGGACGAGGAGGCTCGCGAGCCCGGCCCGAAGCGGGGAACCTCCAAGCACGGCTGAGAGCGCCCGGTTAATCAGGTGCGGCCCCGACCACCCCGACATACATTTCCAGCGTGCTCGAGACCATCGGCTACACCCCGCAGATGGCCCGGTTCGCCGCCGCTGCGGACGCCGAGGTCGGTCGTGTCGTGCGCGTCGACAGGGGACTCGCCGAGATCCTGACCGAGCACGGCCTGCTCCGCGCCGGCTACTCGGGCGACCTTCTCGGGGAGGTGTGCCGCGACCCCGTCGCCGCGCCGACGACCGGTGACTGGGTCGTCGTCCGGGACTGGCCGGACCACCGGCACACCGTGGAACGCGTGCTCCCACGCACCACCGCGCTGGTCCGTGCGACGGCCGGCAAGCAGTCCCACGGCCAGGTGCTCTGCGCGAACGCCGACTACGTGGCCGTCGTCGTCGCGCTGCACCCGGACCCTCCCGTCCCGCGCGTGGAGCGGCTCCTCGCGCTGGCGTGGGAGAGCGGAGCGACTCCGGTCGTCGTACTCACCAAGACCGACCTCGTCGCCGACGCGGAGTTCGTCGCCGAGGACATCGCGGCCGCTGCCCCCGGGGTGGAGGTCGTGTGCACCAGCACCGTCACCGGCCTCGGCATCGACCGGCTGCGCGCGCTCGCCGAGGGAGGCCGTACGACGGCCCTGGTCGGCGCCTCGGGACACGGCAAGTCCTCGCTGGTCAACGCGCTCGTCGGCGCGGAGGTCCTGGGCACCAAGGAGATCCGCCAGGACGGGCGGGGCCGCCACACGTCGGTCCGCCGCGAGCTCGTGCTGCTTCCCGGCGGCGGCGCCGTCATCGACACGCCGGGCCTCCGCGGCATCGGGATGCCCGGCACCCTCGAGGGCCTGTCCCGTGCCTTCTCCGACGTCACGGGCCTCATGGAGCAGTGCCGCTTCCGCGACTGCACGCACCGGACCGAGCCCGGCTGTGCCGTCCGCGAGGCCCTCGAGGCCGGCACGCTGTCGGTGCGCAGGTACGACAGCTGGGTCGAGCTGCGGACCGAGGCGGAGAAGGCTGCCCGTCGCCGCGAGGCCCGGGCCATCACCCATCGCCCGCGGAAGGGCCACGGAAAGAACCAGGGGGAAGCACGCCTCTCATGACCGTCACCGAGCACGCGTTCCAGGACCAGCCGACGACCCGCGACCGCGCGTGAACCGCCGGTGATGGTCCGACGGGAGGAGCCGGCCGACCACGACGCGACCCGCGAGGTCGTGTCCGCGGCGTTCGGCGAGGAGCCGATCGCCGACCTGGTCGAGGCGATGCGGGTGTCCAGCGCCTGGCGGGACCTCTCCTTCGTCGCTGAGGAGGACGGACGCGTCGTCGGACACGTCTCCTACACGCGGGGCTGGCTGGACGCGCCGGAACGGCTGCACGAGGTGCTCGTGCTCAGCCCCCTGTCGGTGCACCCCTCCGCACAGCGGCGAGGGGTCGGCTCCGCTCTCGTACGACGCACGCTGGAGCTGTTGCGGGAGCGGCCCGAGCCGCTGGTGTTCCTCGAAGGGTCACCGGCCTACTACGGCCGGATCGGCTTCCGGCCCGGAGCCACAGCGGGGTTCACCGCGCCCTCGACGAGGATCCCGCCGGCGGCGTTCCAGTTCGTCGCGCTCCCGTCGTACGACGCCTCCATGACCGGAGCACTCGTCTACCCCGACGTCTTCTGGGAGCACGACTCCGTGGGCCTTCGCGGCTGATCCGCCCTTCGCGACCCTCGTGGTCCCCGGCCGGTCGCGCGTGGAATGCTTGGCGCGCGCGGAGGACACGACGAGCAGCGAAGGGACCCGATGGGAAACGTCACCCTGCCCACGCCTGTCGCACTGGCCGGCGGTGCGCTCTGCATCCTCGGCGGCTACCTCCTCGGTGTCGTGGCGGGACCCGACACCCCGAGCCGGACCACCGCTGTCGTCGAGAGCTACGACGAGCGGGACGGGCGTCTGTGCCTCTCCGGGGACAACGTCGCCGACCAGGAGGGCGTCACCGCCGAGGGCTTGCTGTGCGGCACCTGGCGGCGCAGCGTCGGGGACGCCAGGCTGCCCGAGACCGGTGACGAGTTCCGTTTCGTCTCGGTGGTCGTCGACCGGCCGCCGTCGGGTGAGGACGGCGAGGAGGGGCCGTTCACGGTGATCTACGGCGACGTGGTGCCGTAGGTGCCACGGACCTCCTCCCGCGTCCCGTAGATTCTGAGCGTGCCCGACGACGAGAACGAGTACGAGTCCGCCATCGCGCGGGTCCGTCTCCCCGTACAGCAGAGATCGCCGTGGTGGGAGCTGACCCGGCGGATGCTGATGGCACTGGGCGTGCTCTCGCTGACGGTGATGATCGTCTACCTCGACCGCGAGGGCTACAACGACGCCTCCGACGGCTCGGTCAACCTGATCGACGCCGTCTACTACACGACGGTCACGTTGAGCACGACCGGCTACGGCGACATCTCGCCGTACAGCGAACAGGCCAGGATCGTGAACGCCCTGATCGTCACCCCGCTCCGGGTGGCGTTCCTGGTGCTGCTGATCGGCACCACCATCGAGGTCCTGGCCAGCCAGGGCCGCGAGAACTTCCGGGTCGCCCGGTGGAGGAAGCACATGGAAGAGCACGTGGTCGTGATCGGCTACGGCACCAAGGGCCGCAGCGCCGTCGAGACGCTGGTGAACAACGGCGTGCGGAAGGAGTCGATCGTCATCGTCGACCCCAGCCAGGCCGCGCTCGGTGACGCCCACGCCGACGGGATCGCGGTCGTGACCGGCGACGCCACGCGTCGCGAGGTCCTCCGCAGAGCCGGTGTGCAGCGCGCGAGGCAGGTCATCATCACCACCAACCGCGACGACTCCACCGTGCTGTGTGCGCTCAACGTCCGACAGCTCAACCCCGACACGTACGTCGTGGCCGCGGTCCGAGAGCAGAACAACGTGCCCCTGGTGAGGCAGTCCGGGGCCGACTCGGTGATCACGTCGTCCGACGCGGTGGGCCGGCTGCTCGGTCTCTCGACGCTCAGCCCGAGCCTGGGCTCGGTGATGGAGGACCTGCTGACCTACGGGCAGGGCCTCGAGGTCGCCGAGCGCGACCTCCTGGTGCCCGAGGTCGGCAAGCAGCCCCAGCAGCTTCCCGACCAGGTGATCGCGGTGATCCGCGACGGCCAGGTGCACCGCTACTTCGAGCCGGTGGTGACCCAGCTGGCCCGGGGCGACAAGCTGATCGTCGTACGCCCGGCCGAGGAGCTGCCCTGGGCACCGAGGCCCGGCACGCACGACGAGGAGTCGACGCTCGACGAGGCGTGAGAGGCGTCAGGCCGGGGCGGTACGGCGCAGCCAGCGCAGGTGCTCGGAGTCGCCGAGAAGCTCGAGCCGACGCCACAGCGGGCTGGCGGGGACGGCCTGGGTGTGGTGGGCGCGGCTGGCCGCGATCTGGTGGTCGCGCTCGACGGAGATCGTGATGTCGATGTCCTCGGACGCGCAGCCGCTGAAGATGCTGACCCCCAGCTCGCTGTTCATCTGCTCTGCCACCGACGCCGGCAGGGTCCAGGCCAGCACCGGCAGGTCGAGCACCTCTGCGGCCAGGACGGCCGCAGCCGTCGCCGCGGCGTGGTCGGGGTGCCCGGTGACACCGGAGTGGTCGAAGACCAGCAGCCCGTCGGCGTGGCTGGCGCCCACTTCGTCGATCACCTCGCCGGCGAGGACGTGCCGGCAGACCGTGTTCAGGGCGCCGTCGGGGTGATGGTGCATCGTCGTCGCAGCGACGCCCAGCTCACGGGACGCCTTGGCCAGCTCGTCGCGGCGCATCTTGCCCAGGTTGATGCCGGTACCCAGCGTCGAGGACTCGCCCTCGGTCAGGCACAGGACAGTGACCTGCGAACCGGCGGCGGAGAAGGCATCGACGACCGCCCCCAGCCCGAAGGACTCGTCGTCGGGATGGGCGACCACGGCGAGCACACGCGGCCAGTCGGGGAGTGAGCTGCTCGGGGCGGACGAGCGTGCTACGCCGGCATCCATCAGACTCCTCCCGAGGCTGGTCCGTGCCTCAAGCGTGCGGGTCGGGGCGGGACGCGGGGAAGGGCCTTTCGTCCCATACGACCCAGCGTACGGCGCGACTATGCTCCCGGCATGGACCTCGCGCGCGCCTCCCTGCCCGTCGAGACACCGCTGCTGCGGCGGATCCGGGACGCCGTCATCGGCGACGACCAGGTGATGGTGGGTCCCTTCGGGCCGCGACGGGTCACGTACGCCGACTACACCGCATCGGGACGGGCGCTGTCCTTCATCGAGGACTTCATCCGCTGCGAGGTGCTCCCGCGCTACGCGAACACCCACACCGAGTCCAGCGGCACCGGACTTCAGACGACCCGGCTGCGTGAGGACGCGCGCGCGATCATCCACCGGGCCGTCGGCGGCGACGAGGAGACGGTCGTGATCTTCGCCGGCTCCGGGTGCACGGGCGCGATCGACAAGCTGATCGGCATCCTCGGCCTGCGGATCCCGTGCGCCCTCGAGGACGAGTACCACCTCAGCGCCGCGATCCCCGCCGAGCGCCGGCCGGTCGTGTTCATCGGCCCCTACGAGCACCACTCCAACGAGCTGCCCTGGCGCGAGTCGATCGCCGATGTCGTCGCGATCCCCGCGGACGCCGACGGGCACATCGACCTCGCCCGTCTCGAGGCGGAGCTCGTGAGGCACGCGGAGCGGCCCCTGAAGATCGGCACGTTCTCCGCGGCCAGCAACGTCACCGGCATCCTCAGCGACACCCACGGCATCTCCGCGTTGCTGCATCGTCACGGGGCGCTGAGCTTCTGGGACTTCGCCGCGGCGGGGCCGTACGTCGACATCGAGATGTACGGGCCAGAGCCCCTTGCCTACAAGGACGCGGTGTTCCTCAGCCCCCACAAGTTCATCGGCGGGCCCAGCACGCCGGGCGTGCTCGTCGTACGACGGGCGCTCCTCACCAACCGGGTGCCGGACGTGCCCGGGGGAGGGACCGTCGCCTACGTCAACGCCGACGACCACCGCTACCTGTCCGACCCGGCCCAGCGTGAGGAGGGCGGAACGCCCGCGATCGTCGAGTCGATCCGGGCCGGGCTGGTGTTCCAGCTCAAGGAGGCCGTCGGCATCGACGTGATCCGGGCGCACGAGGAGAACTACCTGCGCCGGGCGCTGGACCGGTGGAAGGACGAGCCGAACATCGAGATCCTCGGCAACGTCGACGCCGAGCGGCTGTCGATCGTGTCCTTCGTGGTGCGGGCGCCGAGCGGGAAGTACCTCCACCACAACTTCGTCGTCGCCCTGCTCAACGACCTGTTCGGGATCCAGTCCCGCGGCGGCTGCTCGTGCGCGGGTCCCTACGGGCACCGGCTCCTCGGGATCGACATCGAGACCTCGCACGAGTTCGAGCGGGAGATCACCCACGGGTGCGAGGGAATCAAGCCGGGGTGGGTGCGGATCAACTTCAACTACTTCATCTCCGAAGCGGTGTTCGACTACATCGTCGAGGCGGTCCGCCTGGTCGCCCGGGACGGGTGGCGGATGCTGGGGGAGTACCGGTTCGACGTCGAGCGCGGCATCTGGGTGCACCGTCGGGGGACGGTCGAGCCGCCGCTGCGGCTGGGCCAGATCAGCTACGGCGCCGACGGGGCGATGGAGTACCCCCGGCACGACGACACCGCTCCGGAGCTGGCGCTCTCGAAGTACCTCGAGGAGGGGGCGAGCCTGCTCGCGGCGACGGCTCCTCCGGACCTGTCGGTGCTCCCGGAGCCCGTCTCCGACGACTTCGAGCACCTGCGGTGGTTCGACCTGCCGAAGGTGTGCCTGGACCGCACCGCCTGAGAGGCCGGCCCTGCCCGGGACGTGGGACGCTCGGTCGCCGTGCGGGACGTTCCTGGGTAGAGTCGCGGGCGGCCTGATGCAGAGACGAAGGATGACAATGGGTCTCGGAACCGGAGTCGGACTGATCGCGGTCGGCGCAGTGCTCACGTGGGCGCTCGACGTCGACCTTCCCTACGTCGAGGACGACCTGCTGGGGGCGATCCTCCTCGTGGTCGGAGCGGTCACGCTCGTGGCAGCCGCGGCGATGAACGCCCAGCGCCCGGGCGCGGACCCCTCGTCCGGCGTCGCCCTGGCGACGGCCGGCGCAGCGCTCGTGTGGGCGATCGACGTGGACATCCCGTACGTGTACGACGCAGCGCTCGGCGTGATCCTGCTCATCGGCGGGCTCGTGACGATCGTGGCCGCGGTCGCGATGAGCCGGCCGCGGGCGCCCCGGACACGACGCGAGCTGGTCTACCGCCCCTGAGTCGCCGGCCGGGCCGCTGGGCAGCTCGGCGGCTCGTCCGCATCGCTCGGCCTTCAGGTCGAAGGACCCGTCTGCGACCGCGCCGCGCCCTCTAGGGTTGACCCATGGCCGAGAGCCTCGCCGGCACGAGCACGCTGCTGCGGCTGGCGCTCCGTCGCGACCGGATCATGCTTCCTGCGTGGGTCGCGGTGTTCGTGCTCATGGCTGCGTTCTCCGCCAGCGCGACCGTGGGGCTCTACCCCGACCCTGCGTCGCGGATGAGAGCCGCGGAGGCCATCAACGGCACCCCCTCGCTCGTGGCGCTGTACGGACGCATCTACGACGTCACCTCCCTCGGTGCGATCGCGATGATCAAGATGGGCGGCATCGGCGCCGCTCTGCTCGCCGTCGTCGCGTACATGCTGGTCGTCCGGCACACGCGGGCCGAGGAGGAGGTCGGTCGGCTGGAGCTCCTCGGCGGTGGCGTCGTCGGGAAGCAGGCACCGCTCGCGGCCGCGCTGGCGACGGGGGTCGGGACGGCCCTGGCGACCGGCGTCCTGACCGCCGCCGCGCTCGCCACGGTCGGTCTGCCGGTGCTGGGCTCGCTCGCGTTCGGCCTCGCCTGGAGCGCCACCGGCACGGTCTTCGCCGGGGTGGGTGCCGTGGCCGCCCAGGTCACCACGAGCTCCCGGGCCGCTCGAGGGCTGGCCGCGGCGGTGCTGGGTGCCGCCTACGCGGCCCGGGCCGTCGGCGACTCCGCCGGGGGCACGGAGCCCATGTGGCTGTCGTGGACGTCACCGATCGGCTGGGGGCAGCAGGTGCGTCCGTACGCCGGAGACCGCTGGACGGTGTTCCTGGTCTCGATCTTGTTCACGGCCGCGTGCGTGGGTGTCGCGGTGCTGCTCAACGCTCGCCGCGACCTCGCGACCGGTCTCTTCCCCGAGCGTCCCGGGCCGGCGTACGCAGCGGCCCGGCTGGGGAGCCCGCTCGGGCTCGCCTGGCGGCTGCAGCGGGGCATGCTCCTCGGCTGGGCCGTCGGCTTCCTGGTGCTCGGCTTCATCCTCGGCAACGTGGCAAGCAACATCGGCGACATGCTCGACAGCCCGGCGGCGCGCGAGATGATCACGACGCTCGGCGGCGTCGAAGGGCTGACCGACGCGTTCATCGCCGCCGAGCTCGGGTTCCTGGGGATCGGTGGCGCAGCCTTCGGCGTCCAGGCCGCGTTGCGGATGCATACCGAGGAGACGTCGCTTCGTCTCGAGCCGGTCCTCGCCACGGCGACCGGACGGACGCGGTGGGCGGCGAGTCACGTGACCATCGCGGTGGGTGGCCCGCTGGTGCTGGCCCTGGTGGCGGGCGCCGCCGTGGGCGCGGCGAACGCCGCCCAGACCGGAAGCACCGCCGACCTCGGCCAGGCCGTGCTCGGTGCACTGGTGCACCTGCCTGCCATCTGGGTGGTCGTGGGCCTGGCCGTGGCGGCGTACGGGCTGGTGCCGAGACTGGCGCCGGGGGCCTGGGCTGTCCTGGTGGCCTTCCTGCTGGTAGGCGAGATCGGCGCGCTGCTGGAGCTGCCCACCTGGGTGATGAACCTGTCGCCGTTCACGCACGTGCCGCGGCTGCCGGGAGGGGAGCTCCTCGTGGAGCCGCTGCTGTGGCTGACCGCCCTCGCCGGCGCCCTGGTCGTGGTGGGGCTCGCCGGCTTCCGGCGTCGCGACGTCAACGAGCGCTGACCTCGCTGCCGGGACTGGGCTAGGCCACCTGGGAGGGGCGTTTACCTACCGTTCACCCGGGAAGTCTGGCTCGCAGTGGCTGCCGACTTGGGGCCCGGGCACGGGGGAGCTTCGCGAACCGTTCGAGGAGTCGTCTCCCGGGACCCGGTACACGGTTCCAAGGGAAGGCTCATGACGAACAAGACCTGCGACTACACCCGACCCGGTGTCGAGCACTGGTGGAGTGCCGGCGACGGGAACACCGACGCCGAGGACCGTTTCCGCGACGGGGCTCCCGCGGACCCGAGCAACAACTGAGGCCTCGGGTCACCGACCCGACGGCGCGGCCGGCTCCAACGTCATCGTCAGGAACTCGCTGTTGCGGCTCGACGAGTAGTTCCCGAACGGTTCGCACGGCTCGAAGCCGACGCTGGCGTACAGCGACCTCGCCGGCGCGAACGCCTCCATCGACCCCGTCTCCAGGCTCAGCCGCTCCAGCCCGCGACCCCGGGCCACGTCGAGCAGATGCTGAAGCATGGTGCGCCCGAGTCCACGACCCCGCGCTTCCTCTGCGGTGTGCATCGACTTCAGCTCGCCGTGCGTCGAGTCGAGCTGCTTCAGGGCCCCGATCGCCAGAAGGGCGCCGTCCTCTCGCAGGCCGTAGAACGTGATGGCCGGGTCGAGCAGCGCGTCGACCTCGAGCGCGTGGATGTCCTCCGGAGGGCTGTGCCGGTGGGCGAAGTCGAGGTGGCGCTCCAGGAGCCGTCGTACGTCCTCGTGACGAGGGTCCTCGATCGCAATGCGTGTCTCGGGCACGGTCCGATTCTCTCGCGCGGCGGGCGGACTCGCTCGTGGGAGGGTGACAAACCGCCGGACGCAGACGTGAGCGGCCGTATCGTGGATGGATCGTCGACGAGGGGAGCTTCGGAATGCCATACGCGTACAAGGTCGTCGAGGTCCGCGAGAAGATGATGGGCGGCAAGATGTCGGGGGACCGGCTCGAGAGCATCCTCAACGAGTACGCCGCTCAGGGCTGGCAGCTGAGAGCGATCACGTCGACCGAGGTGAAGGGCCGTGTGGGCCCAGGGGGCGTCGAGGGGCTGCTGGTGACCTTCGAACGTCACCAGTAGCGGCGGGCCCTCTGTGGCCAGGGGAGGGGAGGGCGGACGCGTCCGCGCAGCGGCAGCGGGTGTCTAGACGTTGGTTTCGCAACGGTGCAGTAGCGGGACATGTCCTACTGCGGGGATCTCGCCGAGATCGAGACGGAAACCACATGAGCGACCAGGAGCAGCGCCTGAACGCGCAGACCGGGACGGCGGCGGTGTGCCCGTGTCCCGCGGATCGGAGGCATCCACACCTGCGACCGCCACGCCCGCCTCCACGCGAACGGCGCCGCCTAGCCGTGCGCGAGAGCGGGACGCACTCAGTCGTCCGAGGACGTGAGCTTCGCCAGCCGTGCTCGCAGCAGCGGCACTCGGTGCGCGTTGCCGGTCAGGCTGACGTACTGCTCCCCGAAGATCGCCAGCAGCGCGTCGTCGAGGCGACGGACGGCCCCGGCGGGGTACCTGTAGCCCATCCGCCGGATGATCGCGTCGGGATCCACCGAGGTCAGCAGCCCGGCCAGCTCGTCGAGCGAGGTGATGCCGAGCTCGAGCAGGAGTCCCGAGATCCAGCCGTAGTGGTCGGTGCGCGACCAACCTGCGTCCGAGTACCTTTCCGCGAGGAACGCTGCCAGCTCCTGGCCGCTGATCCGGGGGTCGCTCGGGTCGGCCTCGGGCTGCGTGGGCGGCGCGCTGCTCTGCAGCCGCGCACGGATCGCGGAGAACTCCTGGTCGGCGAGCTCGAGCAGCCCGGCCGCCAGCGTGAACCGTCGGTCGAGGTCGGGCGCGAGGTTCTCGGGCACGGTTCCCTTGTAGCGGATGTCATGTTCGAACTCCGCCCAGGCGTGCTGGAGCACCGTCCGCACCTGGACGCTCGCGCGATGTCCGACGAGGTCACCGTACGACGCGGGCGGGGGGTCGCCGACCTCGAGGAGGACGTGCCGGCTGGCGTAGCCGAACCGGCCGGCGTTGGCCGTCTCCTCGCCGAGGTCGCGGTCCTCGAGCACCCGCAGCTGGTCCTCGAACACCTCGGCCACGGCCGCCACGTCGCTGTGCACGTAGGTGATGACGCGCAAGCCGATCTGGTCGGTGATCTGAAGCATGGGATCGGCGTAGGCCGCCCGGCCGTCGACCTGTCGCGCCGCCTTGGCCGCGAACGACGCCACGCTCTTGGTCCGCCCGTCGACGCTGAGGTAGTTGATGCCCGCCTCGTCGAGCAGGGCGGTCACCAGCTCGACGTAGCGTGCGGTCACGGGGCGCAGCGACGGCTGGAGCGCGGCGTACTCGCGCACGGCCTCGCGCACCGGGACATCACGATCTGGTGGGGACATGGGGACAGCCTGCCCGAGCGGCCGCTGCCTCGTCCGGGTGACACCCCATCACCCGATGGGGCTAGTTCCTTGGTTTCGCCTGCATTGTGGCCCAGATCACCCTATTTTGACTAGAATTGACCGCCACGCTGCCTTCCGGCGGCGTCCATCTCGAGAGCTCCGGGTGAGTGATGAGCACCAAGCGCCCTGCCAATCGTGGCTCAGAGTCCGCGATGGCCGTCTCCGCATGGCCGTTGCGGCGCAAGGTGGCCCTCGCCCTGGCGATCCCGCTGCTGCTCGCCGGCACGCTGGGCGGGTTGCGGGTCCAGAGCGACCTCGTCGAGGCGTCGAACTCGGCCTCCAGCGCCCGGCAGGTCACCGCGCTGCGGCCGGCGGTCGAGTACCTGACCGCCGCCGAGCAGGCGATGGTCGCCGCCCTCGGCGCTGACGAGGACAGTCAGGCAGCGCTGGAGGAGGCGCTCGCGGCCATCCGTAGCTCGGGGCGCGAGCTTCTCGAGTCCAAGGAGTCCGCCGACCTCACCGCCGACCAGCGCTACCAGGTCGACGCGGTGCTGGACCTCAGCCAGGCAATGCGCGCCGAGGACGCCATCACCCTCAGTCCTGGTACCTGGGTGGCGCAGCTGCGCCAGCTGCAGTCGGGCGTGACTCAGCTGATCACCACGATCGAGAACGAGCAGATCAACCCCCAGCCGCGGCTCGAGCTGCTCTCGCAGACCCTGGCCGGCCGCTTCTCGCTCGCCATGCAGCAGGCGCTGGTCGCGACCGAGCGAGCCGGTGAGACCGGCTCGCTCGAGCTCTTCTCCGAGCTCGGCGTCGAGGGCGCCGCCATCGACCGCATCGCCAGCGCGCTGGGCGCCAGCGAGAAGGCGGTGGCGTCGCTGCGCACCGCGAACGCCCAGCGGTTCCGCACGGTCCGCACCGGCGGCACGGACCTCGGCGGCGCCAGCGCGTACGCCGACTACGACAGCATCATCAGCACGCTGCAGGACGGCGTCGAGGAGGAGCTCGAGGCCGCGGCCGCCGAGGCCCGCGCCGATGCCGTGATCAACGGGGTGGTCACCCTGGCCGCCCTGGTCGCGGCGATCCTGCTGGCGCTGTTCATCTCGCGCCTGCTGATCAACCCGATCCGCCGGGTCCGCGAGGGCGCGCTGGCGGTGGCCCACGAGCGGCTGCCCGAGGCGGTCGCGCGCATCCGTGCGGGTGAGGAGCCCGGCGAGATCACGCCGATCGACGTCACGTCGGAGGAGGAGATCGGCCAGCTGGCCCGGGCCGTGGACGACATGCACCGCCAGGCCGTCGTACTGGCCTCCGGCGAGGCCAACCTGCGGTCGCAGGTCAGCCAGATGTTCGTCACCCTGTCGCGTCGCAACACCTCGCTGATCAACCAGCAGCTCGGCCTGATCGAGCGTCTGGAACGGGACGAGGAGGACCCCAAGCGGCTCGAGAGCCTGTTCCGGCTCGACCACCTCGCCGCGCGCATGCGTCGTACGGCGGACAGCCTGCTGATCCTCGCCGACGCGCCGACGGCGACCGCCGGGGTCGACGGGCTCACCGTGAGCGACGCCCTTCAGGCGGCGACCTCCGGCGTGCAGGACTACCAGCGGGTGCGGATCCGATCGGCCAACCCGATGCGCATCAACGACAGTGCTGCGGCCGACCTCGTCCACCTGCTCACCGAGCTGGTGGACAACGCCCTGACCTACTCGCCGCCCACCTCGACGGTGACCGTCGGCTCGACGACCACTGCCCAGGGCGTGGTCATCGAGATCGCGGACGCTGGGCTGGGCATCCCCGCCGAGCAGCTGGCGAAGATGAACGAGCGGCTCGCCTCCGGCGGCGAGGTCACCCCCGACACCGCTCGCCGGATGGGCCTGTTCGTGGTCAGCCGCCTCTCTCAGCGTCACGGCCTCACCACGTCGCTGCGCGCCAACGACGAGGGCGGTACGACGGCCACGGTGGTGCTGCCGACCGCGATCCTCCCCGACATGGCCCCGCCCCCGGCGCCCAAACCGCGCGAGGTGGCGCCCATGCCGGAGGCACCGAAGGCGGTGGAGACGCGCGCGCCCGAGTGGACCGAACGCAAACCCAAGAAGTCCGACCGCAAGTCCGTCAGGGCCAAGGACGGCGAGCTGGTCGCGATGGACATCGAGGCCAGGATCGACGCCGCCCTGGGACTGCCGACCCGCACGCGGGGAGCCGACGCGGCCTCCGGAGCGCCGACGCCGGTCACGCCCTCGACGGCGTCCGCTGCGCTGGCGGCGCTCCGGCCGCTGCGCAAGGGGCCCGACCCGGCGCCCGCGGTGCCGCCGAACCCCACGTTCACCCCGGCGCCACCGACCATCCAGCCGACGTCCCGGCTGACCGACCTGCCGGCGCGCGGCAAGGACGCCGCTGCCGAGCCGGCCACCAGCGCGCCGGAGACCTCGGCTGTGCGGGAGGCCGCCTCGGCCCCCGAGCCCGTGGCTGTGCGCGAACCCGCGCCGGCACCGGAACCCACTCCGGCACCCCTGGCAGCGACCGGGGCCCTCGACGGGGAATGGACGGACCCGGGCGGGGACGGCTTCGACACCCCGATCTTCCGGTCGCTGCGCTCGGCCTGGCTGAGCCCCGCCGACGAGGCGCAGCCGTGGCGCACGTCCGAGATCGAGGAAGGCTGGGAGATGGCAGACCAGGTCGCCGAGACCCCGGCGGAGCCAGAGGTCAGCGAGTCCGGGCTTCCGCTACGGCGCCCCGGCACCCGGCTCGTGCCGGGTGGCGTGACCACGACTTCCACCGCCACTGTCCGGGACCCCGAGGCCATCCGGGCCCGACTCGCAGCGCACGCATCCGGCGTCTCGCGAGGCCGCCGCGCCGCAGCCACCGTCGCACCCGACCCTTCGTTGAAAGAGGCAGGTTCCTGATGACCGAGAGCACCGCTCCTAACGACGCTCGTCACCTCGACTGGCTCGTCACCCGCTTCGTGGAGGAGGTCCCCGACGCGGCCCACGCCATCCTCGTGTCCGCCGACGGCCTGCTGATGGCGGCCAGCGCCAGCATCCCGGGCGAGCGTGCCGAACAGGTCGCCGCGGTGTCGTCCGGCCTGGCCAGCCTCGCGGTCGGCGCGGCCCGCCTCTTCGACGGCGGCGCCGTGCTGCAGACCGTCGTGGAGATGGAGCACGGCTACCTGATGCTGATGAGCGTCGGTGACGGCTCCAACCTCGCCGTCCTCACCCAGGAGGCCGCCGACATCGGCCAGGTCGGGTACGAGATGGCGCTGCTCGTCGACCGCGTGGGCCGGGCGGTGCAGGCCCAGGCCCGCGTCGCGACGGGCGCCTGACCAGGGCCAGCCGTGACACCCGAAGACGTCGGTGGACCGGAGGAGACGGTCGCACCGGCCCGCTTCGTCCGGCCGTACACCATCACGGCCGGGCGTACGAAGGCTGCCGTCGACCTCCCGATGGAGGCCACCCTCCGCCTCCAGCCGCGCGACGCGAGCGCCGACGCCGAGCTGGGCGTCGGCGCGCTGCGGGTTCTCGAACTGTGCGACCAGCGCTCGGTCGCGGAGGTCTCCGCGCTGGCGCACATGCCGATCGGGGTCGTCCGTGTCCTGCTCGGCGACCTGGTGCAGCAGGGCCTGGTCCGGGTGCAGGCCACCATCACCGAGAGTTCGTCGAAGGACGAGCGGATCGAGCTCATCGAAAGGACCCTCCGTGGACTTCGCTCCTACTAGCGCTCCGCGCAAGGCCGCGTCGACGAAGATCGTGATCGCCGGCGGCTTCGGCGTGGGCAAGACGACCCTCGTGGGCTCGGTCTCGGAGATCGTGCCGCTGCGCACCGAGGCCCTCGTGACCAACGAGTCCGAGGGCGTCGACGACCTGGCCGCCGTCCCCACGAAGGCCACGACGACCGTCGCCATGGACTTCGGCCGTCTGACGCTCGCCGAGGACCTGGTGCTCTACCTCTTCGGCACACCCGGCCAGCGCCGCTTCTGGTTCATGTGGGACGACCTGTGCCGCGGCGCCATCGGGGCGATCGTGCTGGTCGACACCGCCCGGCTCGACGAGTCGTTCTCGCCGCTGGACTACTTCGAGTCCAAGGGCCTGCCGTTCATCGTCGCGGTCAACCAGTTCGACGGCACCAAGAAGTACGAGCTCGACGAGGTCGCCGCCGCGCTCGCGCTGCCTCCCGAGGTCCCGATCATCCGCGTCGACGCCCGCGATCGCGCGTCCGCCAAGCAGGCCCTGGTGCGGGTCACCGAGTACGCCCTGCTCCGCCTCACCCAGTCCCTCACCGTGAATGCGAACTGACATGACGAGCCACGCACCCGCCCGTCGGGCCGCGCGCGCCCTGGGCGCCGTACTGATGCTGACCCTGGCCGCCGGCTGTGCGGCGGACGCCAAGGAGGGCGTGAGCTCCGTCCGCGCCCCCCAGGTCATCGAGGAGGGGACGCTGACCGTCTGCAGCGACATGCCCTACGAGCCCTTCGAGTCCATGAAGGACGGGGAGCCGGTCGGCTTCGACATCGACCTGGTCCGCGAGGTGGCCGTCGGAGCTCGACCTCCGCCTCGCGATCAAGGACACCGACTTCGACGCCATCCAGTCCGGCGACGCACTCAACTCCGACCAGTGCGACCTCGCGATCTCTGCGATGACGATCACCGGCGAGCGGGCGCGCGTGCTCGACTTCTCCAGCCCGTACTTCGACGCCTCGCAGGCCCTCGTGGTCGCCAAGGGCTCCGGCATCGACTCGCTCGACGATCTCGCCGGCCAGTGGATCGGTGTGCAGGGCGGCACGACCGGTGAGCTCTACGTCACCGACAACGCGCCGGCCAGCGCGGACGTGATGCCGCTCAAGGACGCGGCCGCGATGGAGGAGGCCCTCAACACGCGTGCGGTGGACGCCGCCGTCTACGACAACACCGTCGTCGGCGACGTGGTGGCCAACAACCCCGACCTCGAGGTCTCCGCCGAGTTCGACACCGGTGAGCAGTACGGCATGGCCGTCAAGAAGAACGGCAACGTCGACCTGCTTCGCTCGGTCAACAAGGTGCTCGCCACGCTGGAGGAGAACGGCCGCTACGACGAGATCTACACCACCTGGTTCGGCGGCGCCGAGGAGTGACCCGCGGCGGCTGCTGCTCCTTGGAGGCCGACGCCCGGAAAGACCTGCGTGGGCACGATCTCCGCCGCACCGGCGCCGTCCTCGCCACTCAGACCGGAGCGACGCTGGCCGAGCTTTGGAGAGGCTCGGGCATACGGGAGCGGCGGTGGGCTGGCGACGAGGAGCTGACCGAGATCCTTGACGCGGCTCTGGGTCACGGTCCGGCGCCGATGCTCCGTCCGCTGCCGGTGGACCTGGAAGAGCTCTCGATGGTCCTGGAGGGCGACCCGGTCCAGGGTGGTGGGCGGATCGATGGCCGGAGCTCCCTTGCGCAGAGGCAGCGGCTCGAGGCAGACGTCTCCGTTGAGCGTTGCCGGGGGCGCGCAATCGCGCAGACGTGCAGAGGGTGTCGCCGGATCGTCCACCAAGGGCTGTGCGCCAGCCGGAGGGCCCCGACCTCGGCGTGCTCGAGAGGGGTGGGGTCGGCGCGCTGAGTTGCTGCGTCAGCGTGGGTCGGCTTTGCGCGGATCCCCCGACCGCTTGGCGGCTCGGTCTGCCGCGGTCGGCTTGTTCCGGCCATCCCACCAGCGCCACCCCGCCGTTACCGCGATCGCGCCGGCTAGGGACCCGAGGATGCCGCTCGGCTTCAGGGCAAGGCCGTCACCGGACAGCAGGCTGATCAGCAAGCCACCGATCAACGATCCCACGAGCCCGGCCACGATCGCCTTCGTCCAGTCGATGCTGCCCTGCGATCGTCCGAGGATCAGCTGGGCACCTGCGCCCACGAGCATGCCGAACAAGATGATGGCGAGGAGAAGCATGCTCAAAACAATAGACCCGAGGGTCCGACCGGCACGCTCAGTTCCGGCTGGGATGTCCCCTCGCCGGACAAGAATCCGCACTCGCCATGGACATTACGCCGGCAGCCTTCCGACTATGCGCCAAGCAGTGTCGGACCTGCCGTGCACCGTTCTCAAGGGGCTAGGCGCTTGCATATCGCTGTCGACCGGTCACCCCGCCACCAGCCCAGTGGCCGATGTCGAAGATGAAGCCGAGGACCACGAAGGCCCAGCCCCAACCGTTGAGCCCGGTGAGCGGGCTGTAGACAAGGACGTAGAACAAGGTCGCGTAGGGGAAGAAGATCAGCCCGAGCAGGGGGATGAGAAAGCCGGTGAAGGCGCGATCCACCAGGGTCGAGAAGATCCAGAGAAGCACCAGCGCGATCCGAGGAGCGAACCCGGCGAGCAGTGCCAGCAGACATCCCATCGGTGGATCCTCTCCTCGGGCAAAGTGGTCAGTCGGTCATCACGCCATTGTCCGCTCTGCGTACGGAGGCTGTCCCCGGAATATGGCTGTCCGGGGCCATCGTCGCCCGCTGCGGGTTGACCCGCTTTAGACGTGCCGAAGGGGAGGGCGGATAGAACGACCGATGCCCTGCGGGGCTTGGACGGTGCTGGGGTGTCGAGTCGCTGCTCGGGGTCTGACCCCATAAGCAGAACAGGAGCGGCCAGATCTGGCCGCTCCTTGTTCCCCGTATGTTCCCGATTGAGATCCGGTTCCGAAAAACCCGCCTCTGACCTACGGTGATGCTGGTGGGCGATACTGGGTTTGAACCAGTGACCTCTTCCGTGTCAAGGAAGCGCGCTACCACTGCGCCAATCGCCCGTGACGACTCGAAGTCCACCATACCGGGGAATTTCGAGCAATCGAGGTGGAGACGGGATTTGAACCCGTGTACACGGATTTGCAGTCCGTTGCCTCGCCTCTCGGCCACTCCACCAAGGAGGGGACCTGCGACCCTTCTCCGAGCGGACGACGAGGCTCGAACTCGCGACCTCAACCTTGGCAAGGTTGCGCTCTACCAACTGAGCTACGTCCGCCTGCAGCGTTCCGGTCCGGGCTTTTCGGCCCGGGCCGTTCGTGCGAGAAGAACTGTATATGACCCGGCGCGAATGACAAATTCGGGGGTTCGTCCGCGTGTCCAGGGGCCTTACGGACCTAGTCTCTGAGGCATGCGCGCATGGGTGAACGGCCATCTCCTCGAGGACCCGACCGGCCCGGCGGTGGCCGTCACCGACCACGGGTTCACCGTGGGCGACGGGGTCTTCGAGGCGGTGAAGGTCGTCGACAACCAGCCCTTCGCCCTCACGCGCCACCTCGAGCGCCTGGGGCGGTCCGCGCGCGGGCTCGGCCTGCCGGAGGTCGACCAGGACGCGGTACGACGGGGGATCGCGGCAGTCGTGGGTGGCCAGGAGCTGCCCCTGGGCCGGATCCGGATCACCTACACCGGGGGCGAGGCGCCGCTGGGCTCGGGACGCGGGAGCAAGCCTCCGACGCTGGTCGTGGTCGCCGACACGCTGAAGCCCTGGGAGGGCCCCACGAGCGTGGTGACGGTGCCGTGGACCCGGAACGAGCACGGGGCGCTGGCCGGCCTCAAGACGACCTCCTACGCCGAGAACGTGATCGCGCTGGCCAGGGCCGCCGACCACGACGCGAGCGAGGCGATCTTCGCCAACACCGCGGGCAACCTCTGCGAGGGGACCGGCTCCAACGTCTTCTACGTCCTCGACGGCGAGCTGCGGACCCCGACCCTGGCCTCGGGCTGCCTGGCCGGCATCAGCCGCGAGCTCGTCCTCGAGTGGTACGGCGCGCGTGAGGTCGACGAGCCGATCGACGTACTGGCCCGGGCCGAGGAGATCTTCCTGGTGTCCACCACCCGCGACGTGCAGGCCGTGAAGCGCTGTGACGACCGGGAGCTGGCGGCACCGGGGCCGGTCACCCAGAAGGTGGCGGAGATCTGGGCGCAGAAGGAGCGCGAGGACCTCGACCCGTGAGACGCAGTCCTGCCCGGTGACGGGCTGGGCGGCGGCTCAGGGCGTCGTGGCGCGCTGGCGCTCGCGGTAGGCAGCGACGTGCATCCGGTTCCCGCAGGTCCGCGCGTCGCAGTACCGGCGGGAGCGGTTCCGGGAGAGGTCGACGAGGACCTGTTCGCAGCCGGCGGCCTCGCAGGTACGCAGCCGCTCGCGCTCACCGACGGCGATGACCTGGGCGAGGGCCATGCCGCCGTCGACGGCGAGGTGCTCGGCCAGCGTCGCTCCGGGAGCGAAGTAGTGGACGTGCCACGCGTAGTCGTCGTGGTTGGTCAGCCGGGGGGTGACGGGGGAGTCCGCCACGAGCGCGTTCACGAGCTCGGCCGCCTCCGCGTCGGTGCCGGCGGCGAACACGGCACGGACCCGGTCCCGGAGCGCCCGGACAGCAAGGAGGTCGGTGCGGGTCAACGCACCGACCTCACTCACCTCATGGCGTTCGACGAACGACTGGAGCGAACCCAGGTCCTCGAGGAGATCCTCGTCCGAGCCACCCGATGCTGTGTTGACCAGGTCCACGACGCATGCGAGAGAGTGCTCGATGTCGTGGCTGAACAGCACGGCTGGTCTCCTTCGTACGGCTGACAGTCCCCCCACAGAACGTGCCGGCGGCGGACGAAGGGTCAGACGCAGTCGGCCTCGAGGATCGCCGCGATGGCGGCGTCGAGGTCGAGGTACTCCGACTCGGTGCCCGGGGCCACAGCCTTGCTCATCCGGTCGACGAAGGCCGACAGGTCGCCGGTCTTGGCCTGGACGAGCGCCTCGCCGTCGGGCGAGCACAGCTCCACGATCACGACTGCGTGACCCTCGGCGTCGAGGCACGGCCAGACGTGGACGTCGCCGTCGCCGGAGGGCTCGTACAGACCTGCGGCGAGCAGGTCACGACCGAAGGTCCAGCGGACCTGGCTGCGGCCGGTCATGAAGACCGTGGTCACCGCGTACGGGTCACGCGGGTCGTACTGCAGCTCGGCCTCGATCGGGGTCGACGCCCCGGTCGAGTCGATCAGGTCGAGGGTCACGGCTTGGGACACGATCAGCGGTGCCGTGTTCATCGAGTAGTCCATGTGAACGCCTTCCTCCCAGATGGTTCGCCCATGAGACGTAGACAGGCTTTCCGCGTGACGCGAATACAACCCTGAATTTCCAACATTTTTTTGGCGAGGCCTCAGCCGTGGCTGTTGTGTCCGGTTTTGGGCGGGATCGCGGACCACAAATTGTTTGAACCACCCGGCTAGGCTCAGCCTCACCTGTTAGGTATCGGCCCCGTCGACGTCTCGCTGAAGGTGCTGTGAGCCACATGACCACGGAGGAGCACCCGCCCGAGGCGGGCAGTCGTCCTGCCCGGGAGCGCAGCTCCCTGCACCGGTGGCTCCACGCCAACCCGGCCCTGTCGCTCACCACGAAGATCGCCGTGACGACGATCGGCGTGCTCGTGCTGCTCGGCGGCGTGCTCATGATGGTCACGCCCGGCCCGGGCATCGTGGGCATCGCTCTGGGGCTGGCGATCCTCGCCACCGAGTACGAGTGGGCGCACCGCTGGCTGCAGAAGGCGCGCGACAAGGCCCACGAGGCACGCCTCAAGGCCGAGGCGATGGACCCGAAGGTACGGCGGCGGCAGCTGCTCGTGTCGGGGCTGGTGGTCCTGGCGCTGACTGCCGGAGTCGTCACCTATGTGGCGATCTACGACTGGCCGACAGTCGCGGTCGACGGCTGGGACTGGGTGCAGGGCCTCGCGGGCTGGGTACCCGACCTACCCGGAATGTGAGCTCGCCGGAATCATGCGTTAGTCTTTCCGGCGCACAACCACACGGGCGATTGGCGCAGTGGTAGCGCGCTTCGTTCACACCGAAGAGGTCACTGGTTCGAACCCAGTATCGCCCACCAGACATCGAAGGCCGGCTCCGCGCGGAGCCGGCCTTCGTGCGTTCCGAGACGGAAGGTTCAGGTGTTGCGACGGATGGCCTCAGCGACCGCGAACCCGAGCACGACGCCGATCATCGGGCCCCAGGCGCCCACCACCATGGCGACGGGGAGCGCGGCGCCCAGGCCGATGGCCAGGACCTTCGGCAGGACCCCGGCCTTCGTGGCCGCGACGGCGGTGAGAACACCGCCCACCAGGGTGAGCGCCACGCCGAGGAGGAAGACCGGGCCCAGCGTGTTCTGACCGGCGACGGCGGTTGCGCCGGCGGCGACCGCCAGCAGGGCCTGCCCGGCGCCGTTGGTCCGTACGGCGACGGTGTCGAACCTGCGTGAGCGGCGGACGACGCCCAGCGGCCTGAGCGCGAAGGCCGAGGCCGCGCCCGCCACCAGGCTGATCGCGAAGAGGATCTCCAGGACGTAGTCGGTGGTCTGCTCGAACGGCTGTGCCTGCTCCGGGAGAAGTCCCTGGGCGAGCGCGAACGCCAGGCCGGCGAACGCTGAGGTGTACGGCAGGGCCCGCACCGCGGTGGGGACAGGACGTGCCGGGGTCGTCTCGGTGACGACGGGGGAGTACGTGGTCATGTGGGCTGCTCCTGCAGTCGGTGGACCGGAACCGTTCCGGGTGCCACCAGACTGGGGCGGCCATCACCCGAGCACCTGAGCAAGGTTTCCCGCCCGACCGGGAGGCTCTCCCGGCGTACCCGGGAAGGTCAGGCCAGGCCCTGCGTGCGCGCCATCGCGACCGCCTCGGCGCGGTCACGGGCGGGCAACTTCACCAGCAGGTTCGAGACCGCGTTCGCCACGGTCTTGGTGCTGATGCCGAGCTGGACGCCGATGGCCTGGTTGCCCAGACCACGAGCGACCAGCGCCAGCACCTCCCGCTCCCGGGCGCTGAGCTGGGGAAACGGCTCCGTCTCCGGTGTCGGGCTCTGCAGGAGCCGAAGGACCTGCGGTGCGACGCGGCGCCCGAACACCGCCTCCCCGCGGGCGACGGCTCGGATGCCGGCGACCACCTCGTCGCCGCGGGCGTCCTTCAGCAGGTATCCGCGGGCTCCGGCGCGGATCGCGGCGAGCAGCGAGGCGTCGTCGTCGGACATGGTCAGGACGAGCACCGCCGGGGAGCCGGTGCCGCCGTTCACCAGCCGCCGCGTCGCCTCGGCGCCGTCCATCACCGGCATCGTGAGGTCCATGAGCACGACGTCGGGGCCGGTCTCCCTGGCGACGACCAGGGCGCGGCTGCCGTCCTCGGCCACCCCGACGACGTCCACGTCCGGGACGTCCTCGAGCAGGGCGCACAGCCCGTCCCGGACCACGGCGTGGTCGTCCACGACGAGGATCCTGGTCGCCGTCACAGCGGCACCTCCATCTGCACCTGCGTGCCGGCGTCGCCGGCACGTCCGATCGTGAAACGGCCGCCGAGCTCCTCGGTGCGGCGTCGCATCGACTCCAGCCCGATGCCCACCGTGGGGGCGTCGGGCAGCCCGGGGCCGTCGTCGGTGACCCGAGCGGTGAACAGCCCGTCGGCCGCGCACAGCTCGACCCTCACCGACTCGGCCCGCCCGTGGCGGACCGCGTTGGACACCGCCTCCGCGACGACGTGGAGCACGGCGACCTCGGTGGCCGCGCCCAGGGCGGGCCACGGCAGCTGGCCATCGAGCTCCAGGCGGATGTCGGCGGAGGGGTGGCGGGTGGCGATCTCGTGGAGCGCTCCGACGAGACCCAGCTCGTCCAGCGACTCGGGGCGCAGGCCGCGGGTCACCCGGCGTACGTTGCCGATCGCACGGCGGGCCTGCTCGCGAACGGAGTCGAGCTGCGCGGCCAGCCGGGTCTGGTGCGGCTCGACATGGGTCGTGGCGGCGTCCACCGTGAAGGCCAGCCCGGCCAGCACGGGTCCGACGCCGTCGTGCAGGTCCTCACGCAGCCGCCTCCGCTCCTCCTCGCGCGCCACGACCAGCTCCTCCCGCGTCCGCTCGAGGTCGAGGGTGCGCAGCGCGGCCGCGACGGCCGGGCCCGCCTGATGGGCGACGTCGCCGAGGACGCGTCGGTCGAGGTCGTCGAACGGCTCGGCAGGGGAGCGCGGTGCCAGCGAGAGGACGCCCTGCTCCTCGCCGTGGAAGGTGACCGGCAGGCTGAAGGTCGTGTCGGCCGGGGTTCCCACCGACACCGCTCGTCCGGTGCCGCCGACGGCCAGCTTGGCGAAGGGAGCTCCCACCGCGCGCCTGGCCGCGTCGGCCACCACGGTCATCGTGTCCTCCGGCCCGGACGCCTCCGCGATCGCCCGGGCAAGCCCGGCCACGACGAGGTACGGATCGCCTCGTCCGCCGTACAGCATGCGGCCGATGGCCCGCCGCGCCAGTCGCTCGAGCGGTCCCGCGGCGAGCACCGCCGCGACCACGGTGAGGACCAGTGCGTACGTCGGACGGTCCCGGCCGACGAGGGACACGACCACCGTGCTCACCAGCAGGGTGACGGCGGCGAGCGCGCCGGCCAGGAGCAGGTAGGTCAGCGAGCGGCGCAGCACGGGGTCCATCGCGTACAGGTCGTGCCGCAGCACCGCGACCCCGAGGGCGAGGGGGAGCACCACACCGGCGCCTGCCTCCACCACGGTCCCCGCCGGGGCGGGGAGCAGCGCGTCACCGAGGACGGCGGCCACCGTGACCACGCCGCCGGCGACGATCCAGGTGAGCTGGCGTCGCTCGTAGCCGCGCGCGCTGCGGTAGCGGACGACCAGCGACGCCACGCTGGCGACCAGCAGCGCCGCGCCGACAACGGCGATTGCCGCGCCCACCCCCGTCGGGAGCGAGTCAGGCAGGCCCAGGGCGACGACCACGGTGAAGACGGTGATGAAGCCCCACGTCCCGATCACCAGCGGCCGCCACCGCGGGCCGGCCGGTCGGCCGTTCGGGCACGAGCTGGAGCACGACGGACCCGAGCGCGAGCACCGGCGGCGCCCAGAGCCAGCTCGCCAGCCAGCCCGCGGCCGCTGCAGCTGCGGCGCCCGAGTCGGAGGCCCAGGAGGCGTAGCCGTCGGCGAGGTAGGCGACCCCCGCCAGGCCCATGAAGAGGCCGACCGGTCCCAGCGCGTTGCCGGGCCGGTGGATCGTGATCAGTGCACCGGTCGCGGTGAAGGCGACGGCGAGGACCGCGTCGAGCGCGTCGCCCGAACCGGACCCCAGCCACGCCCCGGCCGCGACCGCGAGGCACGTTGCGGCGAAGACGCCCCAGGCCAGCACCTCACGCGTGCGCGGTGAGCCTCTGAGCGCGGACATGCGGTCATGCTGGCACGCAGGATTCCCGGTCGGGCGGGAATCGGTTCCCCCGGCCGGCGGGAAACCGGAAGGCAGTGACGCGGGGGTGGCAGATACGATCGAGCGGTCCGCACGTCCGACGTACGAAAGGCTCTTCCTGTGTCCGAGATCAAGGTCACCGTTGTCAGCGCAGACGAGCGTGCTGAGCGATCGGTGACGACGGGCACGAAGGCCTGGGAGCTGTTCGCCGAGGACCCGTCAGTCATCGCCGCCCGCGTCGCGGGGGAGCTGCGCGACCTGTCGCACGAGCTCGCCGCCGGCGACGAGGTCGAAGGGGTCGCGATCGACTCCGAGGACGGCCGCAACATCCTCCGGCACTCCACCGCGCACGTGATGGCCCAGGCGGTGCAGGAGCTCTACCCCGAGGCCAAGCTCGGCATCGGTCCGCCGGTCACCGACGGCTTCTACTACGACTTCGACGTCGCCGAGCCGTTCAAGCCAGAGGACATCGAGAAGATCGAGTCCCGGATGAAGAAGATCGTCAAGGAGGGCCAGAAGTTCGCCCGCCGGGCGGTCAGCGACGAGGCGGCGCGGCAGGAGCTCGCCCACGAGCCCTACAAGCTCGAGCTGATCGGCCTCAAGGGCGGGTCCGAGGAGGCTGCCGAGGGCGCGAGCGTCGAGGTCGGTGCCGGCCAGCTGACGATGTACGACAACCTCAAGCGCGACGGCTCGCTGGCCTGGAAAGACCTCTGCCGCGGTCCCCACCTGCCCACCACCAAGCGCATCCCCGCGTTCAAGCTCATGCGGAGCGCCGCGGCGTACTGGCGTGGCAGCGAGAAGAACCCCCAGCTGCAGCGGATCTACGGAACCGCCTGGGAGACCAAGGAGGCGCTCGAGGCGCACCTGCACCGGATCGAGGAGGCCGAGCGCCGCGACCACCGCAAGCTCGGTCGGGAGCTCGACCTGTACAGCTTCCCGGACGAGATCGGCTCCGGGCTCGTCGTCTTCCACCCCAAGGGCGGCGTGCTGAAGCGCGTGATGGAGGACTACGTCCGGCAGCGGCACATCGAGGAGGGCTTCGACTACGTCGGGTCCCCGCACATCACCAAGCAGGGGCTGTTCGAGACCTCCGGTCACCTGCCGTACTACGCGGACACGATGTTCCCGCCGATGGAGATGGAGGGGAGCACCTACTACCTCAAGGCGATGAACTGCCCGATGCACAACCTGATCTTCAGGTCGCGCGGGCGGTCCTACCGCGAGCTGCCGCTGCGCTTCTTCGAGTTCGGCACCGTGTACCGCTACGAGAAGTCCGGCGTCGTCCACGGTCTCACCCGGGTTCGCGGACTGACCCAGGACGACTCGCACTCCTACGTCACCCCTGAGCAGGCGCCGGCCGAGATCAAGCACCTGCTCGGCTTCGTGCTCGACCTGCTCAAGGACTTCGGCCTCGACGACTTCTACCTCGAGCTGTCGACCCGCGACCCCGAGTCGGACAAGTTCATCGGCACCGACGAGGAGTGGGACGAGGCGACCCGGATCCTCGAGGCGGCGGCGAAGGACACCGGCCTCGAGCTGGTGCCGGACCCGGGTGGCGCTGCGTTCTACGGCCCGAAGATCTCGGTGCAGACCCGCGACGCGATCGGCCGGACCTGGCAGATGTCGACGATCCAGTACGACTTCAACCAGCCCGCGCGCTTCGGGCTGGAGTTCCAGGCCGCCGACGGCACGCGGCAGCAGCCGGTGATGATCCACTCGGCCAAGTTCGGCTCGCTCGAGCGCTTCATGGGCGTCCTGGTCGAGCACTACGCGGGTGCCTTCCCGCCCTGGCTCGCCCCGGTGCAGGTCGTGGCGATCCCGATCGCCGAGCGGCACAACGACTACCTCTACGAGGTGGCCGCACGTCTCCGGAAGCAGGGGATCCGGGTCGAGATCGACGACTCCGACGACCGCATGCAGAAGAAGATCCGCAACGCGCAGCTGCAGAAGGTGCCGTTCATGCTGATCGCCGGCGACCGGGACGTCGAGGAGGGGGCCGTCTCCTTCCGCTACCGCAACGGCGACCAGGACAACGGCGTCTCCGTGGACGATGCGATCGCTCGCGTGGTGGAGGCCGTCGAGACACCGCGTGCAGGTCTGAGGCGCATGAGCGACGAGGTCCAGGCTCAGGAGGACGCCGTCCTGCACCAGCAGGGTGTGGGGGTGCCGGACGAGCTCGAGCGGCTGTGGACTCCCCACCGGATGGCCTACATCCGGGGGGAGAACAAGCCGGGTGACACGGGAGCCGGCCACCAGTGCCCGTTCTGCCGGATCCCCCAGCTCGACGACGAGGAGGGGCTCGTCGTGCACCGCGGTGAGCTCAGCTTCGCGGTGCTGAACCTCTACCCCTACAGCCCCGGCCACCTCATGGTCTGCCCCTACCGGCACGTGCCCGACTACACCGAGCTGGACGACGACGAGACCCACGAGATCGCGGCGTTCACGCAGACTGCGATGCGCACGGTCCGCCGGGTCAGCGGTGCGCACGGGTTCAACCTCGGCATGAACCAGGGCGCGGTGGCCGGTGCCGGGATCGCGGCCCACCTGCACCAGCACGTCGTGCCGCGGTGGTCGGGCGACCAGAACTTCATGCCGATCGTCGCCCGGACCCGGACGCTGCCCCAGCTGATGACGGAGACCCGGAAGCTGCTCGCCGACGCCTGGGGCTGAACTTCCCGCCGGTGGCGCGGAGGACCCCTCCGGCCCCACCAATCAGCGCATTCTGCCCACTTGGCGCCCGGGCCGGCCGTGCCGACGGTGGGTCGCGCAAGCACGCAGCAAGCGGCCGGTTAGCCTGCTCTCGCCATGTTCGAACACCTGCGCACCTTCGCCACGAAGCTCATCAGCCCTGTCGCCAGGCTGCTGCTGCGTCTCAACGTCACCCCCGACGCGGTGACCGTCGTCGGAACCGTCGGCGTGGTCGCCGCTGCCCTGTGGTTCTTCCCGCAGGGACAGCTGCTGGCGGGCGTGCTGGTGATCACGGCGTTCGTGTTCTCCGACCTCCTCGACGGCACGATGGCGCGGATGTCGGGGAAGACGTCGACGTGGGGCGCGTTCCTCGACTCCACCCTCGACCGGATGGGCGACTCCGCGATCTTCGGCGGCCTGGTCCTCTACTTCGCCTGGGTCGTCGAGTCCCAGCTCCTCACCGCGCTGACCCTCTACACCCTGGTCACCGGCTGGCTGACCTCCTACACGCGGGCCCGGGCCGAGTCGCTGGGCTACGAGGCCAAGCTGGGTCTCGCCGCCCGGGCCGACCGCCTGATCGCGGTGCTGGTCGCCACCGGTCTGAGCGACATCTTCGACGTGCCGGTGCTCCTCGAGGCGGTGCTGTGGCTCCTGGCCCTGGCGAGCACCGTGACCGTCGTACAGCGGATCCTCACGGTCCGCCGTCAGGCCCGGGCAACCGTCTGATGTCGGCGACGGGTGCACTGCGCAGGTCTGCCGAGGCCGCCTCGCAGAACGCGGTGGCGCTGGGCTACGTGTCCGGCTGGCGGCTGGTGCGCCTGCTGCCCGAGGGGGCAGCGCTGGGCACGTTCAGCCGCGTCGCGGACCAGATCTACCGCCGCGACGGGCGGAGCGTGCAGCGGCTGCGGGCCAACCTCGCACGGGTCCGTCCGGACCTCGACGAGGTCGCCCTCGAGCGGCTGACCCATGCCGCGGTGCGGTCCTACCTGCGTTACTGGGCGGAGTCGTTCCGGCTTCCCTCGTGGCCGATCGACGACCTGGTACGACGCACGCGCGTCGTCAACGAGGACGGGCTGCGCGCCGCCCACGCCCAGGGCAACGGGGTCGTCATACCGCTTCCCCACATGGCCAACTGGGACTGGGCGGGGGCCTGGGCCTGTGCCACCGGCATGCCGCTGACCACCGTCGCCGAACGTCTCAAGCCCGAACGCCTCTACGACCAGTTCGTCGCCTTCCGCTCCTCGCTCGGCATGGAGATCCTCCCGACGGGAGACGGGGCGACGTTCGGCACGCTCATCGAGCGCGTCAAGGAGGGCCGGCTCGTGCCGCTCCTGGCCGACCGGGACATGAGCCGGTCGGGCGTCGAGGTCACGCTGTGCGGGGAGACCGCCAAGATGCCGCGAGGGCCGGCCGAGCTCGCCCGTCGTACCGGCGCCCCGCTGATGCCGGCGACCCTGCACTACGACGGACCCGAGCTGGTGATCACCTTCCACGACCCGATCCCGGTCGCCGAGGGCGAGGAGGGCATCGTCTCGGCGATGCAGGCCGTGGCCGACCTGTTCACCGACGCGCTGCGCGCGCACCCCGTGGACTGGCACATGATGCAGCGGGTGTTCGTCGCCGACCTGGCCGGCGGCCGCGCCGCGGACAACGGGGCCTGACCCCGTGCGCGTCGGGCTGGTCTGCCCGTACTCCCTCGACGTCCCGGGGGGCGTGCAGAACCACGTCAAGGACCTGGCCGAGGCGCTGATCGGCCTCGGGCACCACGTGTCGGTGCTGGCGCCGAGCGAGAACCAGGCCGGCCTCCCGCCGTACGTCGTGCCGGCCGGGGGCGCGGTTCCCGTTCCCTACAACGGCTCCGTCGCCAGGCTGTCCTTCGGCCCGAAGGCCGCGGCGCGGACCCGGCGGTGGATGCGCGAGGGCCGGTTCGACGTCCTCCACGTGCACGAGCCGGCCGCCCCCAGCCTCTCCCTGCTCGCGCTCTGGGCCGCCGACTGCCCGGTCGTCGCGACCTTCCACACGAGCAACGTGCGGTCGCGGACGATGTCCGCGTCCGCGTCGTTCCTGCGGCCGTCGCTGGAGAAGATCACCGCCCGGATCGCGGTCTCGGAGTACGCCCGCAACACGCTGGTGCAGCACATCGGGGGTGAGCCCGTGGTCATCCCCAACGGCGTGTACGTCGACCGCTTCGCCCACGCCACCGTCCGCGAGGAGTGGCGGGGGGAGGGACCGACGCTGGCGTTCGTGGGACGGATCGACGAGGCACGCAAGGGCCTGCCGCTGCTGCTCGAGGCGTACCCCGCGATCGCCGCCGAGCACCCGGGGCTCCGGCTGCTCGTCGTGGGCGGCGGCGACGTCGACGCGGCCCGGCGCCGGCTGCCGGCTGACCTGGCCGACAGCGTCACGTTCCTCGGCCGCGTCTCGGACGAGGAGAAGGCCTCGGCGCTGAGGACGGGCGACCTCTACGTGGCCCCCAACACCGGCGGCGAGAGCTTCGGCATCGTGCTGATCGAGGCGATGGCGGCCGGGACACCGGTGCTGGCCAGCGACATCCCGGCCTTCCGGAGGGTGCTCGGCGACGGCGCCTACGGCACGAACTTCCGCAACGAGGACGTCGCCGACCTGACCGCCAAGGCGCTCGCGCTCCTCGGGGACGGGCGGCGTGAGGAGCTGCGCGACGCCGCGTCCGCCGTCGTCGGCCGCTACGACTGGTCGTCGGTGGCGGCCCAGATCGTGCGGGTGTACGAGACGGTCACCGATCTCGACGGCGGGAGGCGCGGATGATCGACGCCTCGTGGTTCTTCACGGCGCTGGGAACGGTCGTCGTACTCCTGCTCCTCGGCCTGTGGCTCTCGTGGACCGCGCACCGCCTCGACCGGATGCACCACCGCCTGGAGCTGGCTCGCGCGTCCCTGGACACGCAGCTGCTGCGGCGCTCCGGCGCGGCGCTCGAGGTCGCGACGTCCGGGGCGCTGGACCCCGCACGGTCCCTGCTGATCGTGGACGCCGCCTCCTACGCGTGGTCGGTGCACGACGGGGACATGGAGGCCGCGGAGTCCGACCTGTCACAGGCGCTGCGTGCGGTGTTCGACGACGCCGAGGAGGTCAGGGCGCTGCGGTCCGACCCCGTGGTCGGGTCGCTGCTCGACGAGCTGGCCGGGTCCTGCCGCAAGGTCGAGCTCGCGCGACGGTTCCACAACGACGTCGTCGCCTCCGGGCGGATGCTGCGCTCCCGCAGGCGGGTGCGTTGGCTGGGTCTGGCCGGCCGGGCGGCGCCCCCGACGACCGTGGACCTCGACGACCAGCCGCCCCCGGCGCTGGTTGCGGACTGAACCGCATTGGGGTCGGGGCACCCCGGCGTCGTACGCTTGCTCACATCCCGATCTCTCGGCAGGGCTGCTGCATGCCCTGCCTGACAAAGAAGGCTCCACGTGACTGACAACACCGCTGCAACCACCCCCGCGACCGGCACCTCCGGTGTGAAGCGCGGCATGGCCGAGATGCTCAAGGGCGGCGTGATCATGGACGTCGTCACGCCTGAGCAGGCCAAGATCGCCGAGGACGCCGGCGCCGTCGCCGTCATGGCGCTCGAGCGGGTCCCGGCGGACATCCGGGCCCAGGGCGGCGTGTCCCGGATGAGCGACCCCGACATGATCGACGGAATCATCGAGGCCGTCTCCATCCCGGTCATGGCCAAGGCCCGGATCGGCCACTTCGTGGAGGCGCAGGTGCTGCAGAGCCTCGGCGTCGACTACATCGACGAGTCCGAGGTGCTCACCCCGGCCGACTACGCCAACCACATCGACAAGTGGCAGTTCACCGTGCCCTTCGTGTGCGGCGCGACCAACCTCGGCGAGGCCCTCCGCCGGATCACCGAGGGCGCGGCGATGATCCGCTCCAAGGGCGAGGCGGGCACCGGTGACGTCTCCAACGCCGTCACGCACATGCGCACGATCCGTGCCGAGCTCCGCCGCCTGCAGGGCATGCCCAAGGACGAGCTGTACGTCGCCGCCAAGGAGCTCCAGGCGCCCTACGAGCTGGTCAAGGAGGTTGCCTCGGCCGGCAAGCTCCCGGTCGTCCTCTTCACCGCGGGAGGCATCGCCACCCCGGCGGACGCGGCGATGATGATGCAGCTCGGCGCCGAGGGCGTCTTCGTCGGCTCGGGCATCTTCAAGTCCGGCAACCCCGCCCAGCGTGCCGAGGCGATCGTCAAGGCCACCACGTTCTTCGACGACCCCGACGTGCTCGCGAAGGTCTCCCGCGGCCTGGGCGAGGCGATGGTCGGCATCAACGTCGACGAGCTGCCGCAGCCGCACCGGCTCGCCGAGCGCGGCTGGTAAGGCGCCCGTGCCCGACTCGCTCCGGGAGGAGCACGTCCGCGAGTTCACCCGGTCCGCGGTGCGCTCCGGCCTGCTCTCCCCGCAGGAGGTGTACGACGAGGTGCTGCTCGCCATCACCTCCGAGCTGCCCTTCGTGGAGGCGCCGGAGTCGGTGGCGCGGATGTGGATCGAGGAGTTCGACGACGAGCTGCTGCTCGACGCCTCCACGTGGCCCGAGGTCACCGACTACGACCGGCTGCAGGCTGCCTTCGAGGCGATGGAGGCCCTCGACATCATCGTGCTGCAGGGCTGCGAGGACCACTGGGCCGCCAAGGACCTGCTCGACGCCAGCGTCGACCACCCGCCCCGCGGCATCGCGTGGTTCACCCAGCCCGACGTCTGGCACGCGATCGACGAGGGCATGCTCGAGGTCAACGTGTGGCACGCCAACACCGCCAACGTCGCCCCCGGTGACGCCCTCCTCGACGAGGTGATCGCGGTCTTCGAGGCCGAGGGCCTGTCGGCGCACTACGACGAGGGCCGGATCGAGGTCAGCGCGTACTGGCAGCGCCGGCCGGAGGTGACCCCGTGACCGAGGCACCGCTGATCGGCGTCTTCGCGCTCCAGGGCGACGTCCGCGAGCACCGCGAGATGCTCGAGCGCGCCGGCGCCCGGACCATCGGGGTACGTCGAGCCGCCGAGCTCGCCGAGGTCGACGGGATCGTGCTGCCCGGCGGCGAGTCGACCACGATGTACAAGCTGGCGCGGACCTTCGAGCTGTTCGAGCCGCTGCAGCAGGCGATCCGTGCCGGGCTCCCGGCCTACGGCACCTGCGCGGGCATGATCATGCTCGCCGACCAGATCGAGAACGGCATCCCCGGCCAGGAGACCCTCGGCGGCCTCGACATCGTCGTACGCCGCAACGCCTTCGGCCGCCAGGTCGACTCGTTCGAGGCCGAGCTCGACGTCGAGGGCCTCACGACGTCGTTCCACGCGATGTTCATCCGGGCACCGTGGGTGGAGAAGGTGGGGCAGGCCGTCGAGGTCGTCGCTCGCGTGGCCTCGGGGGAGGCTGTGGGTAGGATCGTCGCCGTTCGGCAGGCGAACCTGCTCGCCACGTCGTTCCACCCCGAGATCACCGGGGACCACAGAATGCACGCGCTGTTCGTCGACATGGTCCGGTCGCGGCTGGACTCGGCGAACGCAGGGACCGACAAGCGGAAGTAGAGGCACCACCTCATGTCTGGCCACTCCAAATGGGCGACCACGAAGCACAAGAAGGCCGTCATCGATGCGCGTCGCGGCAAGCTCTTCGCCAAGCTGATCAAGAACATCGAGGTCGCCGCCCGGATGGGCGGGGGAGACCCTGCGGGTAACCCGACGCTCTACGACGCCATCCAGAAGGCCAAGAAGTCCTCGGTCCCCAACGACAACATCGACCGTGCCGTCAAGCGCGGTTCCGGTGCCGAGGCCGGCGGCGCGGAGTACCAGACGATCATGTACGAGGGCTACGGCCCCAACGGCGTCGCGATGCTGATCGAGTGCCTCACCGACAACAAGAACCGCGCCGCGATGGAGGTCCGCACCGCGATCTCCCGCAACGGCGGCAACCTCGCCGACCCGGGCTCCGTGTCGTACATGTTCAACCGCAAGGGCGTCGTGATCGTCCCCAAGGAGCAGGAGGGCAAGCAGGTCGAGGAGGACGACGTCCTCGAGGCCACGCTCGACGCGGGCGCCGAGGAGGTCAACGACATCGGCGAGGCGTTCGAGGTGATCAGCGAGGCCACCGACCTGGTCGCGGTCCGGACCGCGCTGCAGGCGGCCGGGGTCGACTACGACTCCGCGGAGGCGTCCTTCGTCCCCTCGATGACCGTCGAGGTCGACCTCGACGGTGCCAAGAAGGTGATCCGTCTGGTCGAGGCGCTCGAGGACCTCGACGACGTGCAGAACGTCTTCGGCAACCAGGACATCTCCGACGACGTGATGGCAGCCCTCGACGAGGAGTGACCGCCGCCCCCCTCCCGCGTCGACGGCCTGACTGCCGACCCGTCACTTTCGCCGCGGTTTTCGCGGCGTGTCGCGGCACGAGTGACGGGTCACCGGGTCCCGCGGAGTGTCGCGGCGGGCCGGGCCACCGCCTTCGGTTAGCGTTGGGTCCGAACATGTGTTCGGACGAAGGCTGACCAGGAAGGGGCACCGCGTGCGCGTGCTCGGGATCGACCCGGGGCTGACCCGATGCGGCCTCGGCGTCGTCGACGGGTCGGTCGGCCGGCCGCTGCACATGGTCGACGTCGGTGTGGTGCGCACCCCCGCCGACATGCACGTCGCGCTGCGCCTCTGCCGGATCGAGGCCGAGGTCGAGCACTGGCTCGACGTCCACGAGCCCGACGCCGTGGCGGTGGAGCGCGTGTTCAGCCAGCACAACGTCAGCACGGTCATGGGCACCGCCCAGGCCAGCGGCATCGCCATGGTCGCCGCCGCCAAGCGCGGCATCCCCGTGGCGCTGCACACACCCAGCGAGGTCAAGGCCGCCGTCACCGGCAGCGGCCGGGCCGACAAGGACCAGGTCGGGATGATGGTGACCCGCCTGCTCCGCCTCAAGCAGCAGCCCAAGCCCGCCGACGCCGCCGACTCGCTGGCGCTGGCGATCTGCCACATCTGGCGGGGCAGCGCCCAGAGCAGGATCGAGGCAGCCGTCGCCGCTGCCGGGAAGGGAGCCCGATGATCGCGTTCGTCAGGGGGACCGTCGCCGACGTGTCCCTGACCTCGGCCGTCCTCGAGGTCGGCGGGGTCGGGCTCGAGCTGAACTGCACGCCCAACACGCTCGCCTCGCTCCGAGAGGGCACCGAGGCGCGGCTGCCGACCAGCATGATCGTCCGCGAGGACTCCATGACGCTGTTCGGCTTCCTCGACGACGACGAGAAGTCGCTGTTCGAGATGCTGCTGACCGCCAGCGGCGTCGGCCCGAAGCTCGCGCAGGCCATGCTCGCGGTGCTCTCGCCCGACGACCTGCGCCGGGCGGTCACCACCGAGGACATCAAGGCACTGACGCGGGTGCCCGGCATCGGCCAGAAGGGCGCCCAGCGGATCGTGCTCGAGCTCAAGGACCGGATCGGCGCGCCCACGGGCGCCTCGCTCCCGCGTTCCCAGAGCAGCGCCGCGCCCGCCGCCGCCTGGCGCGACCAGGTCCACGCGGGCCTGGTCGGTCTCGGCTGGTCGGCCAAGGAGGCGGAGAAGGCGGTCGAGGCCGTCGCTCCTCAGGCCGACGGCAACCCCGACGTCGCCGCGCTGCTGCGTGCCGCGCTGCGGTCCCTGAGCAAGGCGTGAGCGCGTGAGCGAGAGCAGCCGCCGGCTCACCGAGGCCGAGTACGACGCAGCGGAGATGGACTACGCCGAGAGCCGGTCGATCGTCGCCGCCGAGGCCGAAGGGGACGAGCGGGCCGTCGAGGCGGCGCTGCGTCCCAAGACCCTCGACGAGGTGATCGGCCAGGAGCGGGTGCGCGAGCAGCTCTCCCTGGTGCTCCAGGCCGCCCGCGGCCGACAGACCTCGCCCGACCACGTGCTCCTCGCCGGCCCGCCCGGCCTGGGCAAGACGACCCTGGCGATGATCATCTCCGCGGAGATGTCCTCGCCGCTCCGGCTGACCTCCGGGCCCGCGATCACCCACGCCGGCGACCTCGCTGCGATCCTCTCGGGCATGAACGAAGGCGACGTCCTCTTCGTCGACGAGATCCACCGGATGTCGCGCCCGGCCGAGGAGATGCTCTACATGGCGATGGAGGACTTCCGGGTCGACGTCGTCATCGGCAAGGGGCCGGGCGCCACCGCGATCCCGCTCGACATCCCGCCGTTCACGCTCGTCGGGGCGACCACCCGCGCCGGCCTGCTGCCCAGCCCGCTGCGCGACCGCTTCGGCTTCACCGCGCACCTCGAGTTCTACGAGCCCTCCGACCTCGAGCTGATCGTGCGGCGGTCGGCCGGGCTCCTCGGCGTCGACCTCACCGGAGAGGGCGCGGCCGAGATCGCGTCGCGCTCCCGGGGCACCCCGCGCATCGCCAACCGGCTCCTGCGCCGGGTGCGTGACTACGCGCAGGTGCGGGCCGACGGCACCGTCACCCTCGACGTCGCCCACCGTGCGCTCGACCTGTACGAAGTCGACCAGTCGGGGCTCGACCGTCTCGACCGGTCCGTGCTCGAGGCGCTGTGCCGTCGTTTCGGCGGAGGGCCCGTGGGCGTGAGCACGTTGGCCGTCGCGGTCGGCGAGGAGCGCGAGACCGTCGAGGAGGTCGCCGAGCCGTTCCTCGTCCGGATGGGCATGCTCGCCCGCACGCCGCGGGGCCGGGTGGCCACACCCGCGGCCTGGGAGCACCTCGGCATGCAGGTCCCGGCCGACGCCGCGTTCGGCCTCGGCGCGGGGCAGCCCGACCTGTTCGGTGACGACGGGTGACTCGCGGATAGACTCGCCGACGACCGTCGTACGGTCCGAGTCAACCAACCCCGAAGTAGAGATTTGAGGAACCGCTGTGGGCCAGGACAACCTTCTCGGGACGATCTTCCCCCTGCTGCTCATCGTCCTAGCGTTCTGGCTGCTGGTGATCCGCCCCGCCAAGAAGCGCCAGCAGGAGATGAACCGCATCCAGAACAGCGTGGCCGTCGGCGCCGAGGTCATGCTCGGCTCGGGCATCTTCGGCACGGTCGTGTCCGTGGGCGACGAGACGCTGACCCTCGCGGTCGCGCCGGGCACCGAGATCAAGGTCGCGAAGCAGGCAGTGGTCCGGGTGATCGACGGTACGACGCCCGCCGGGCCTGCCGAGGAGCAGCCCACCGACACGCCCGAGCAGCCCTGAACGTGACCGGCTCCCACCGCGCCCCGGGCACCCCCGAGGCAGCACGGCATGACGAGTACCTCGCCAAGCACCTCGACGAGCTGATCCGCGACATCCCCGACTTCCCCAAGCCGGGCGTGGTGTTCAAGGACATCACGCCGCTGCTCGCCGACCACGACGGCTTCTCCGCGGTGATCGACGTACTCGCACGCGCCGGTCGCGACGCCGACGGCAACGTGGTCGTCGACAAGGTGGTCGGCATGGAGGCGCGCGGGTTCATCCTCGCCGCCCCGGTGGCGCTGGCCCTCGGCGCCGGGTTCGTCCCCGTGCGCAAGGCGGGCAAGCTGCCCGCCGACACGCACGCGGTCGGCTACGAGCTCGAGTACGGCAGCGCGACGCTCGAGCTCCACCAGGACTCGATCGCCCCGGGGGAGCGGGTGCTCATGGTCGACGACGTGCTCGCCACCGGCGGCACGGTCGCCGCCACGGCTCAGCTGATCGAGGCCTGCGGAGGCGTCGTGCACGGCGTCGCCGTGCTCATGGAGCTGTCCTTCCTGCCCGGCCGCGAGACGGTCGGTGACACCCCTGTCGCCTCGATCCGCACGGTCTGACCGTCCGTGACCTCAGGCTTCCGGGCATAGACTCTGGACATCCAGCCGTTGGGACGTCGGGAGGTGCGCGATGGCCGATGAAGCATCAGTAGGTCGCGCCGCCACGCAGCCTGCCCCGAGCCCGGATCCCGAGCCGGACACTGCGGCCCCCGAGCGGTCGAAGCCGGCCCCTTCCGGCGGCCCCCCGTCCGGTCGCCGGATGCGCGCCCGCCTGGCCCGGATGACCACCAAGGCCCAGGCCGGCAACCCGGTCCTGGAGCCGTTGTTCCGCGCCGTGCGCGCGAACCACCCCAAGGCGGACCTCGCGCTGCTCGAGCGCGCCTACCTCGTGGCCGAGAAGGCGCACGGGACACAGACCCGCAAGAGCGGCGACCCGTACATCACCCACCCGCTCGCGGTGGCCACCATCCTCGCCGACATCGGCATGACCGAGCCGACCCTGGTGGCGGCGCTGCTGCACGACACGGTCGAGGACACGTCGTACACGCTGGAGGAGCTGCGCAACGACTTCGGCGACGAGGTCGCGGTCCTCGTCGACGGCGTGACCAAGCTCGACAAGGTCAAGTACGGCGACTCGGCGCAGGCGGAGACGATCCGCAAGATGATCGTCGCGATGAGCCGCGACATCCGTGTGCTCGTCATCAAGCTCGCCGACCGGCTGCACAACATGCGCACGCTGCGCTACCTGAAGCAGGAGACCCAGGAGCGCAAGGCCCGCGAGACCCTCGAGATCTTCGCGCCGCTGGCCCACCGCCTCGGCATGAACACCCTGAAGTGGGAGCTCGAGGACCTCGCCTTCGCGACCCTGCACCCCAAGATCTACGACGAGATCGTCCGGCTGGTCGCCGAGCGGGCGCCGTCGCGGGACGAGTTCCTGGCCCGGGTCATCAAGCAGGTCGAGAACGACCTGCGGGAGGCCCGGATCAAGGCCGTCGTGACCGGACGGCCCAAGCACTACTACTCGATCTACCAGAAGATGATCGTGCGGGGTCGCGAGTTCTCCGACATCTACGACCTGGTCGGCATCCGGATCCTCGTCGACACCGACCGCGACTGCTACGCCGCGCTCGGTGTCCTGCACTCGCGGTGGAACCCGGTCCCGGGGCGGTTCAAGGACTACGTCGCGATGCCGAAGTTCAACATGTACCAGTCGCTGCACACGACGGTCATCGGCCTCGAGGGCAAGCCGGTCGAGCTCCAGATCCGCACCTTCGCCCAGCACCGCCGGGCGGAGTACGGCGTCGCGGCGCACTGGAAGTACAAGGAGAACACCCACAAGGGTGCCGACACCGACCGGTCGCTGGTCACGCAGAGTACGACGAGCTCGGACATGGCGTGGGTCCGCCAGCTGCTCGACTGGCAGCAGGAGACCGAGGACCCCGGCGAGTTCCTCGAGTCGCTCAGGTTCGAGATCAACACCTCCGAGGTCTACGTCTTCACCCCGCGCGGCGACGTGATCGCGCTGCCGGCCGGGTCCACCCCGGTCGACTTCGCCTACTCGGTGCACACCGAGGTCGGCCACCGCACGATCGGCGCCCGGGTCAACGGCCGGCTCGTGCCGCTCGAGTCGACCCTGGACAACGGCGACGTCGTCGAGGTGTTCACCTCCAAGGCGCCGAACGCCGGCCCGAGCCGCGACTGGCTGGCCTACGTCAAGTCACCGCGGGCCCGCAACAAGATCCGCCAGTGGTTCACCAAGGAGCGCCGCGAGGAGGCGATCGAGCAGGGCAAGGACCAGATCGCCCGGCTCATGCGCAAGGAGGGCCAGCCGCTCAAGCGCGTCCTCACCCACGACTCGCTCAGCACTGTGGCGGCCGAGATGCGGCTGCCCGACGTGTCCGCGCTCTACGCCGCGGTCGGTGAGGGCAACGTCGGTGCCCAGACCGTCGTCCGCCGGGTCATCGACCTGCACGGCGGGCCCCGAGGGCGCCACCGAGGACCTCGCCGAGGGCGTCCGGCTCACCTCCGAGCGCACGCGGGCCAAGCAGAGCGTCGGCGGCGACGCGGGCGTCATCGTCCGCGGTGTCTCGGACGTCTGGGTGAAGCTCGCCAAGTGCTGCACGCCGGTGCCGGGCGACAAGATCCTCGGGTTCGTGACCCGCGGCGCCGGGGTCTCGGTGCACCGGGCCGACTGCACGAACGCCTCGAGCCTCCAGGCCCACCCCGAGCGTCTCGTGGACGTCGAGTGGGCGCCGACGGCGCAGTCGATGTTCCTCGTGAACATCCAGGTCGAGGCCCTGGACCGTGCCCGTCTGCTCTCCGACATCACGAAGGTGCTGAGCGACGTACACGTCAACATCCTCTCCGCCTCGCTGACCACCACCCGCGACCGTGTCGCCAAGTCGCGGTTCACGTTCGAGATGGGGGACCCGAAGCACCTCGGCCACGTGCTGAAGGCGGTCCGCTCCGTCGACGGCGTGTTCGACGCCTACCGCGTCACGCAGTAGCTGGAGCGTGGCACGCACCGCGCAGTCCGGCAAAGACGGTTCGCGCTCGATCACCAAGCCCTGCGCCGGAGACTCCTCCGCAGCGATGACCTCGTGCGTCAAGAACGCACACAGCGCGTCGCGGTGCAGAGCCTGAGGCAGTCCGCCGCCACCGGGCGCACTTTTGGGATCAAGCGGGCGGCAGGGCTAGTGATGAACTGAGGGGTTTGGCCGATGCGCACGTGACGGCCCGGGTATAGCGTCGAATCACAGGGCTGACGCCCCGTCGGCCTTGGACGCCGAGGAGGAGCTATGCCGACTTTGATTGGTCACCACGATGTGAAGGACCGCGATCATTGGCTCGCGTCCCCGAAGCGCGAGGAGTTCTTCGGGCCCCTCGGTGTCACCAACATCCGCACCTTCGTCGACCCTCAGAACCCGACTCATGTTGCGGTGCTCATGGACGTTGCCGACATGGACGCCTTCCAGGCCGCGATGCAGTCAGAGGGCGCGGCCGAGGCGATGGCGTATGACGGTGTGTTGCCCGAAACCTTGGTGATCCTCGTCGAGGCGTAGTTCGTCACGTCAGTTCCCCCGGGTGCCGCGGTTGGCGGCCTACGATTCGGCAGTGAGCTCGTCGCTGGCTGTTCGCCCGGCTCGGGTCGAGGACGTCGCGCAGATGGCGCGCGTGAATGTGCGGTGCTGGCAGGAGACGTATCGGGGACTCATGTCGGACGCACTGCTCGACGACCCCGGCTTCCTGGCCGTTCGGGAGCGGTTCTGGACTGCCGCGATGACCGACGAGCGCTACCGCGAGAATCGCGTGGCTGTCGCCGACCGGGACGGCGAGCTCATCGGGATCGCCATGTCAGGCCCGCCTCTGGAAGCCGGAGCCGCGTGGGCCAGGCAGCTGTATGTGCTCTATGTGTATGCCACCGACCACGGCACAGGTGCTGGGCCGGCGCTGCTGGAGGCGGTCGTCGATCCGGAGGAGTCGGCGGCGCTGTGGGTGGCCGACCCGAACCCTCGTGCACAGGCGTTCTACCGCAAGCACGGCTTCGTTGCCGACGGGGCGGCCCAGGTCGAGGCCGGGGTGCGGGAGATCCGCATGGTCCGCGGCAGGCAGCGCGGGCGGTAGTCCGGTTCGGCGCCAGGCTCCAGCCTGGCGCCGTCAACCGAGGGCACGCGCGGTGGCGGCAACGGTCAGGAGATTGCGGCCTTCACCAGCTCGACGACCTTCTTCTCCACCACGGGGCTCCACTGTCGGAGCGCGTACGACACCGGCCACAGGTCCCCGTCGTCGAGGTTGGCCGCGTCCTGGAAGCCCAGGGTCGAGTACCGGTAGTTGAACTTGCCCGCGTCCTGGAAGAAGACGACGACCTTGCCGTCCGCGTTCGTGTAGGCGGGCATTCCGTACCAGGTCTTCGGCAACAGCTCCGGGGCGTTAGCGGTCACCGTCATGTGCACGCGCTCGGCGAGCGCACGATCCTCCGGCGCCATCTCCGCGATCCTGTCGAGGACCGCCTGCAGCCCGTCGGCCTTCTTGGCGCCCTTCTTGCCCTCGGCGCGCAGCTCGGCGGCGCGCTCCTTCATCGCGGCACGCTCCTCGGCGCTGAAGCCGTCGGACTCGGTCTTGGTGCTCTTCGTGGGCATTCTCGGCCTGCCTTTCGACGCTCGAGGCCCGGCGTGATGCCGGCCATCTGAAGGAAGGCTAGGCCCGACAAACACCCCGGCGCTTCTCGATTCCTGATCGAATCGGGGCCGGCCGAGGCGTTCGAGTAGCGGCGCTCTGCACTCGGGGATCGTCGCGGCGCCCCACTCGGCAGAGTGCTCGTGATGCCGGACCACCCAGGAGCCTGGCGGGTCAGACCGCCGAGACGTGCCGACCCGTCAATGCCGGGGCGACACGCCGCGAGATATGCCCCGAAAGTGACGGGTCAGCTGAAGTCGTCGAGAGCCTTCTTGGCCTCCACGAGCCAGGCCTGACGGGCCTCGATCGCCGACGCGTGCTCGGCGGCCTTCTTCGCGTTGCCGGCCGCCTCGGCCTTCGCCCGCTTCTCCTCGAGCTCGGCCAGCGACGCCTCGAGCTGGGCGACGGTGTCGGCGGCGCGGGCGCGGGCCTCGGGGTTGGAGCGCTTCCACTGGTCGTCCTCGACCCCGCGGATCGCCTGCTCCACCTTGCGCATCCGGCCCTCGAGGTCCTTCATGCGGTCACGGGGCACCTTGCCGGCGGCGTCCCAGCGGTCGGCAAGGTCGCGGAACGACTCCTTGGCCGCGCGCACGTCGGTCACCGGCAGCAGCGCCTCGGCCTCGACGAGGAGCTTCTCCTTGACCTCGGCGTTGGCGGCGTACTCCTCGTCGAGCTTCGCGTTCGCCGCGTCGCGGGCGCCGAAGAACTTGTCCTGGGCGCCGCGGAAGCGCTTCCACAGCTGGTCGTCGACGTTCTTGGGGGCGGGGCCGGCGGCCTTCCACTGGCGCATGAGCTCGCGGTACTTGCCGGCGGTCGGGCCCCAGTCGGTGGAGTCCGCGAGCGCCTCGGCCTCGACGACGAGCTTCTCCTTGACCGCGCGGGCGGCCTCGCGCTTCTCACCGAGCTCGGAGAAGTGGGCCTTGCGGCGCCGGGTGTACGTCGTACGCGCGGTCGAGAACCGTCGCCACAGCGAGTCGTCGGTGCTCTTGTCGATGCGGGGGAGGGCCTTCCACTCGTCGAGGAGCTCGCGCAGACGGTTCGCGCCGTTGCGCCAGTCGGTCCCCTCGGCCAGCCTTTCGGCCTCGGCGGCGATCTTCTCCTTGCTGACCTTCGCCTCGGCGACGCGCTTGGCCCGCTCGGCCTTGCGGACCTCACGCTGCTTCTCGATGGTGCCCTTGAGGGCGTTGAGCCGGGTGTCGAGGGCGGCGAGGTCGCCGACCACCTGTGCCTCGGTGAGCGTCGTGTGGACCTGCTCCACGGCGGAGGTCGCCTCGTCCGGCGCGAGCGTGCCGGCCTCGACGCGCTGCTCGAGCAGCTGGACCTCGAACGCGAGGTCGTCGTACCGCTTGACGTAGAAGGCGAGCGCCTCCTCCGGAGTGGCGTCGGGCATCTGCCCGACCTGCCTCTCGCCGTCCGCCGTGCGCACGAAGACCGTTCCGTCCTCGGCCACTCGGCCCCACGTCTCCGCGGGCTGAGCGGGCTGTGCGGGCTGGGAGTCGCTCACCGGGGTACCTCTTCGGTTTCAGGTGCAGTCCGCGGCGGGGTGCCACCGAGGGTGCATCGTGGTCAGATCCACCGGTGAGTCTAGGTGTCTCGGGCTCCCGGGGACACCGACTTGTGGGCTACAAGCGCATAACGGCTCCCGCGGTTTCCGTGGGCAGGCGGGGGCTCGGTAGGCTTCACCGGTCCCCACCTCGACCAAAGCAGGAGTGCTCACCCGTGTTCATCGCAGGCTTCCCGGCGGGACCGTGGGGGACCAACTGCTACGTCGTGGCCACCGCTCCCGGTGCGGAGTGCGTGGTCATCGACCCGGGCAAGGACGCCTCCGACGGCGTGGCGGAGGTCGTCCGCGAGCACAAGCTCAAGCCGGTCTCGGTGCTCGTGACCCACGGCCACATCGACCACATGTGGTGCGTCGCCCCCGTCGCGGGCAGCTACGACGCAACCGCCTACATCCACCCCGAGGACCGGCACCTGCTCTCCGACCCGATGGCCGGCATGTCGCGGGAGACCGCCGGCATGCTGCTCGGCGGCAAGTACGAGTTCGCCGAGCCCGACGACGTCTCCGAGCTCGGTGACGGTCAGAGCCTGGAGCTGGCGGGCCTCTCGTTCGTCGTCGACCACACCCCGGGGCACACCCGCGGGTCGGTCACCTTCCGGTCGCCGTACGACGGGCACGGCGGCGACGACATCGCCGAGGTGATGTTCTCCGGCGACCTGCTCTTCGCGGGCTCGATCGGCCGCACCGACCTCCCCGGCGGGGACCACCCCACGATGCTGCGCAGCCTGGCCACGAAGGTCCTGCCGCTCGCCGACAACATCGTGGTCCTCCCCGGCCACGGCGAGCAGACCAGCATCGGCCGGGAGAAGGCGACGAACCCCTACCTTCTCGACGTCGCCGGCCGTGACCTCGCCGACCCGTCGAACGGACCGGCCACCCTGCGCAACACCCGAGGGCTGTGAGATGAGCAAGCCGACCCCGCTCAGCGGGTTCCCCGAGTTCCTTCCCGAGCAGCGCGTCGTGGAGCAGCAGATCCTCGACCGCCTCCGCCGTACCTTCGAGCTGCACGGGTTCGCCAGCATCGAGACGCGTGCGGTCGAGCCGATGGACCAGCTGCTGCGCAAGGGGGAGACCTCCAAGGAGGTCTACGTCCTGCGCCGCCTCCAGGCCGACGAGCAGCAGGGCGACGCCGGGATGGGCCTGCACTTCGACCTCACCGTGCCGTTCGCGCGCTACGTGCTGGAGAACGCCGGCAAGCTCGAGTTCCCCTTCCGCCGCTACCAGATCCAGAAGGCCTGGCGCGGTGAGCGTCCGCAGGAGGGCCGGTTCCGCGAGTTCACCCAGGCCGACATCGACGTCGTCGGCAAGGACACGCTGCCGTTCCACCACGACATCGAGGTGACCCGGGTGATGGCGGAGGCGCTGGTCGGCCTGCCGCTTCCCCCGATGCGCCTGCAGGTCAACAACCGCAAGCTGATCCAGGGCTTCTACGTCGGGATCGGGGCCACCGACGTCGAGTCGGTCATGCGCGTCATCGACAAGATCGACAAGGTCCCCGCCGACGTCGTCGCCACGATGCTCGTCGACGAGGCGGGCCTCACCAAGGAGCAGGCGGCTCAGTGCCTCGAGCTCGCCGACATCCGCAGCAGCGACACGAGCTTCGTCGAGCGCGTCCGCGCCCTCGGCGTCTCCAACGAGCTGCTCGAGGAGGGGCTGGAGGAGCTGGCCGCCGTCGTCACCGGCTCGGCCTCGATCGTCAGCGACCGGTTCGTCGTCGAGGCGGACCTCCGCGTCGCGCGCGGGCTGGACTACTACACGGGCACGGTCTTCGAGACGGTCATGGAGGGCTTCGAGGGCCTCGGCTCGATCTGCTCCGGGGGACGCTACGACGCGCTCGCCTCCGACGGTCGCACCACCTACCCCGGTGTCGGCATCTCCTTCGGCGTCTCGCGGACGCTCGTACCCCTCATGCAGCGAGGCCTGCTGACCTCGGACCGCAAGGTCCCCTCGGTCGTGCTCGTCGCGCTCGCCGACGAGGAGAGCCGCCCCGCCTCCGACGCCATCGCCCAGCGACTGCGCTCCCGCGGCATCCCGACCGAGGTCGCCGCCGCGCCGCAGAAGTTCGGCAAGCAGATCCGGTACGGCGAACGCCGCGGCATCCCCTTCGTCTGGTTCCCCGGGTCCGACGGGGGACCGGACCAGGTCAAGGACATCCGCAGCGGCGAGCAGGTCGACGCCGACCCCGACACCTGGAACCCACCGGCCGAGGACCTCGTCCCGGCCATCGTCACCCACACGCCTGAGGAGCTTTCGTGATCCGCACCCATGACGCCGGCAGCCTGCGCCCCGAGCACGCCGGACAGACCGTGACCCTGGCCGGCTGGGTCGCCCGCCGGCGTGACCACGGCGGGGTCGCCTTCCTCGATCTCCGCGAGGCGTCGGGGGTGGTGCAGGTCGTCGTCCGTGACGAGGAGGTCGCCCACCACCTGCGCTCGGAGTACTGCCTCAAGGTGACCGGCCAGGTCTCCCTGCGCCCGGAGGGCAACGCCAACCCGCACCTGCCCACCGGCGAGATCGAGGTCATCGCCAACGACGTCGAGGTGCTCAGCGCCGCGGCGCCGCTGCCGTTCCCGATCGACGAGCACGTCGAGGTGGGCGAGGAGGTCCGCCTCAAGCACCGCTACCTCGACCTGCGCCGGAAGGGCCCCGGCGAGGCGATCCGCCTGCGCAGCAAGGTGAACCGGGCCGCCCGCCAGGTCCTCGACGCGGCCGACTTCGTCGAGATCGAGACCCCGACGCTGACCCGGTCCACGCCCGAGGGCGCCCGCGACTTCCTGGTGCCGGCCCGGCTCCGGCCGGGCAGCTGGTACGCCCTGCCGCAGAGCCCGCAGCTGTTCAAGCAGCTGCTCATGGTCGGCGGCATGGAGCGCTACTACCAGATCGCGCGCTGCTACCGCGACGAGGACTTCCGCGCCGACCGGCAGCCGGAGTTCACCCAGCTCGACCTCGAGATGAGCTTCGTCGAGCAGGACGACGTGATCGCGCTCGCCGAGGAGATCCTCAAGGCGGTGTGGGCGACGATCGGTGTCGAGATCCAGACGCCGATCGAGCGGATGACCTACGAGGAGTCGATGCGTCGCTTCGGCACCGACAAGCCCGACCTGCGCATGGGCCTCGAGCTCGTCGAGTGCACGGAGTTCTTCCAGGACACGCCGTTCCGCGTCTTCCAGGCGCCGTACGTCGGCGCGGTCGTCATGCCGGGCGGAGCGAGCCAGCCGCGCAAGCAGCTCGACGCCTGGCAGGAGTGGGCCAAGCAGCGCGGCGCCAGGGGCCTCGCCTACGTGCTCGTCGGCGAGGACGGCGAGCTCGGCGGCCCCGTCGCCAAGAACATCAGCGACGAGGAGAAGGCCGGCATCGCCAAGCACGTCGGCGCCAACCCCGGCGACGCGATCTTCTTCGCCGCCGGCCCCGGGAAGGCCTCGCGGGCGCTGCTCGGCGCCGCGCGCCTCGAGATCGGCCGCCGGGTCGGTCTCATCGACGAGTCCGCCTGGAAGTTCCTGTGGGTCGTCGACGCGCCGCTGTTCGAGCCCGCCGACGAGGCGACGGCCGCCGGGGACGTGGCCGTCGGCAGCGGCGCCTGGACGGCGGTGCACCACGCGTTCACGTCGCCCAAGCCGGAGTCGATCGACACCTTCGACACCGACCCCGGCGAGGCTCTCGCCTACGCCTACGACATCGTCTGCAACGGCAACGAGATCGGCGGCGGGTCGATCCGTATCCACCGCGAGGACGTGCAGAAGCGGGTCTTCGAGGTGATGGGCATCAGCGAGGAGGAGGCCGACGAGAAGTTCGGGTTCCTGCTCGAGGCCTTCAAGTTCGGGGCACCGCCGCACGGCGGCATCGCGTTCGGCTGGGACCGGATCGTGGCCCTGCTCGCAGGGACCGACTCGATCCGCGACGTCATCGCCTTCCCGAAGACCGGCGCGGGCTACGACCCGCTGACCGCCGCTCCGGCACCGATCACCCCGCAGCAGCGGGCCGAGGCCGGCGTCGACGCGAAGCCCGAGGAGAAGGCGGAGAAGCCGTCGGAGGAGTAGCCCGTCGACTAGAGTCCTGACGGTTGGCAACAGCCACCTGACGGAGGGCGAGGGAGCATGTCGACGGCGGCCGAGCTCGAGCAGCTGGCGGAGGAGCTCGAGCCACGCGAGGGCATGCGTCGGGACGTCCCCGGCGCGTCGCCGACGCGGATCGCGCTGCGCCGCCTGCGCTCGGACAAGGTGGCCGTCGTCTCCGCGGCGGTCGTGACGCTGCTGGTGCTGCTCGCCGTCCTCGCGCCGGCCATCACGTCGCTGATGGGCATCTACCCGACCACGACCGCCCCGGACGCGCCCCTGCCGAGCGAGGTGCTCGACTACGACGGGTACCCCGCGGTCGGCCCGCCGTACCACCCGTTCACGTGGGAGCACCCGCTCGGGCTGGCGCCGCAGACCGGCGTGGACAACCTCGCCCGGCTGCTCCACGGGCTCCGCACGTCCCTGGGTGTCGCTGCCGCGGCCACGGTGCTGTCCACGGTGATCGGGGTCTGCGTCGGGCTGGTCGGCGGGTTCGCGCACGGGTGGCTCGACCGCGTCATCTCGTTCGTGATCGACCTGTTCCTGTCCTTTCCGTTCATCCTGGGCGCTCTCGCGCTGGCCCCGGTGGTGGTCTCGCGGTTCTCGACCGACCCGGAGGCCCTGGCCCGGGCCCAGGTCGTCGCGCTCATCGCGGTGCTGGTCCTGTTCGGATGGATGGGCCTGGCCCGCCTGATCCGCGGGCAGGTGGTCTCCTTGCGGGAGCGCGAGTTCATCCAGGCCGCGGTCGTGATCGGCATGCCGACGCGGCGGATCCTGTTCAAGGAGCTGCTGCCCAACCTCGTCGCGCCGATCGTGGTGGCCGTCTCCCTGGCCCTCCCGGCGTACGTCGCGGCGGAGGCCGGGCTCTCCTACCTCGGCATCGGCCTGACCGGCGTACCGTCACTGGGACAGACGATCAACGAGGCGATCAGCTTCTTCCGGGAGTACCCGCTCTACCTCTGGGCGCCCGTCGTGACCGTGATGGTGCTCGTTCTCGCGCTCAACCTCCTCGGTGACGCGGTCCGGGACGCCTTCGACCCCAGGTCACGCCGGTGAGGGACAGACGCGAGAGGATCGACCTCGGAGGGAAAGGCGGGTCACGGATGCGGTTCACGCGGGCGGTCGCGGCGGTGACCGTCCTCGGCATGCTCGCACTCGCCGGCTGCAGCGGCCCCTCAGGCGGGGACCCCGAGGAGACCCCGGGCATCGACAGCGACCGGCTCGGCGCCTCCGGCGCGGGCATGGACGCCGAGCGTGAAGGCCCCGTCCAGATCGAGGACGCGGCGGCGGGCGGCACCGTCCAGGTGCTGAGCTCGGACGGCCTGAACACCATGGATCCGACCGAGGCCTACTACGCCGACACGCTCTCCATCCTGCGCGGGCTCGTCACCCGGTCCCTGACCCAGTACGTGTACGACGAGGAGACCGGCGACATGGTCCTCGTCCCGGACCTCGCCACCGACCTGGGCAGGCACAACCGGGACTACACCGAGTGGACGTTCACGATCCGCGAGGGCGTGAAGTGGGAGAACGGCGACGAGGTGACCGCCGAGGACGTGAGGTACGGCATCCTGCGCTCGTTCGACCGCACGATGTTCCCGCAGGGCGCGGCGTACTCCAACGACTACTTCCTCGACGGTGACACCTACAAGGGCCCTTACAAGTCGGGCACCGGCTACGAGGGCGTCGAGGTCGACGGCATGACCCTGACGCTGAAGATGGCGAAGCCGTTCCCCGACATGCCCTACTGGGGCGCCTTCCCCGCCATGGGCCCCATCCCCGAGGGCAACGACCAGCCGAGCGTGTACCGCACCCATCCCTGGTCGACCGGCCCGTACATGTTCGACCGGTACACCCCGGAGAAGTCGCTGACCCTCGTGCGCAACCCGCACTGGGACCCGAACACCGACCCCGGGCGCACGCAGTACCCCGAGACGTACGTCTTCGACTTCCAGACCGACGCCACGAAGATCGACCAGATCCTCCTCGCCGACCAGGACGAGGGGGAGTACACCCTGACGTTCGACAACGTCCTCGCGGCGGACTACCGGGCCTTCCAGAGCCGGGCGGCCGACCGGCTGAAGCTCGGGCCGATGCCGCTGACGTCGTACTGGGCGCCGGACTACCGGCAGGTCACGGACAAGCGGGTACGACAGGCACTCGCCTACGCCTACCCCTACGAGGACGCCGCGCTCGCCGGCGGGTTCATCCAGGACGTGACCCGGATCTGGGGCACCAACCTGATGCCGCCGGGCGTGCCGGGCCGCACGGACTACAACCCGTTGCCCGACCACGCGCCGGGCACGACCGACCCGGAGCGGGCGAGGGCGCTGCTCGAGGAGGCCGGCGCGCTCGGGTTCGAGGTGAGATTCCTCTTCGCAGCCGACGACGTGACCCAGGTGCGGACCAAGGACGTCGTGGTCAAGGCGCTCGAGGAAGCGGGGTTCGAGGCCGCGCCGGTGGCCACCACGACCGCAGACTTCTCCACGGAGCGGGCCGACCCGGACAACAAGTCGATCAACGTCCGCCAGGGCGGCTGGCTCTCCGACTGGCCGTCGGGCGGCTCGTGGTTCCCGCCGATGCTGCAGACCACCGACCTCTCCGAGGAGGGCCTCGGCAGCAACTACGCCGCCTTCAGCGAGGAGGAGGTCGACAGGCGGATCGAGGAGATCCTGCTGCTTCCCGTCGGTGAGCAGCCGGCGGCCTGGAACGAGCTCGACGAGTACATCGCCACCGAGTACTTCCCGTTGATCGTCCTCGGCTACGGCGGGACGGCGCAGGCGCACGGCTCGAAGATCGCCGGGCACGAGGTCGACCCCACCGCGGGCATGCCCACGTGGAAGAACATCTGGGTGGAACCCTGAGCCATGGCCGCCTTCATCGTCCGGCGTCTCGTGTCGGCGTTCCTCGTGGTCGTGCTGACCTCCATGGCGGTGTTCGCGCTCTTCTTCCTCGGCCCCAGCAACCCGGCCCGGCCCGTCTGCGAGGCCCAGGGCCGTTGCACGCCTGAGGCCCTCGCCGCCATCGAGCAGCAGATGGGGCTGGACCAGAGCGTCGTGACGGCCTACGGCGCCTACGTCCGCGGGCTCTTCGTGGGCCGGACGGTCACCATGGGCAGTGAGTACACCTGCGAGGCGCCCTGCCTCGGGATCTCCTACGGCACCCGCGAGGAGGTCAGCAAGGAGCTGGCGGAGAAGTTCCCCGCGACCCTGTCCGTGGCACTCGGTGGCGCCGCGATCTACCTCGGGCTGGGGGTCACCCTCGGGGTCCTCGCCGCCCGCTGGCGGGGGAGCTCGGCCGACCGGCTGCTGGTCGGTGGCAGCCTCGTGGTCTCCTCGGTCCCGTACTACCTCTTCGCCCTGCTGGCCTGGATCTTCCTCACCCTGCAGTGGGACGTCTTCCCGGCCACCGGCTACACGCCGCTGACCGAGGACCCCGCCGCCTGGGCCGCGGGTCTGCTGCTGCCATGGCTGGTGCTCGGCGTGGCCGGCTCGACGCAGTACGCCAGGTTCACCCGCGGGTCGATGGTCGAGGTGCTCGGCGAGGACTTCATCAGGACCGCCACCGCGAAGGGCCTCCCTCGCGGCAGGGTGGTGTTCGGGCACGGCCTCCGGGCGGCCCTGGTGCCGGTGGTGACGATCTTCGGGCTCGACCTGGCCGCCCTGCTCGCCGGCACCGTCTTCACCGAGCAGATCTTCGAGATCGACGGGATCGGCTCGTGGGCCCTGGAGTCCTTGAAGGCGCCGCAGGACTTCCCGGTGATCCTGGCGACCGTGCTCGTCAGCGCGGTGCTCGTCGTCCTCGCCAACCTCGTGGTCGACGTCGTCTACGCGTTCCTCGACCCGCGGGTCAGGCTGTCGTGAGCAGACCCGGACGCCCCGCTCCTCACGGTCGACGGACTCACGGTCCGGCTGCCGACCCACGACGGTGTCGTGCACGCCGTCACCGACCTGTCGTACGAGGTCCGTCCCGGGGAGACGCTCGGCATCGTGGGGGAGTCGGGCTCGGGCAAGACGGTGTCCGCGCTGGCGGTGCTCGGCCTGCACGACCGTCAGGCGCGGGTCTCCGGGTCGGTCCGGGTGGCCGGGACCGAGGTGGTCGGCGCCCCCGAGCGGACCCTGCGCCGGCTCCGCGGCAACGAGGTCGCCATGGTCTTCCAGGACTCGCTCAGCTCGCTGCACCCGTACTACCCGGTGGGCCGGCAGATCGCCGAGGCCCACCTCGCGCACCATCGACGTCTCGCGAGCGGCCGCCAGGGCCCGGGCGGTCGACATGCTCGACCGGGTCGGCATCGCCCAGGCGAGCCGTCGGGCCGACGACTTCCCGCACCAGCTGTCGGGTGGCATGCGGCAGCGGGCGATGATCGCGATGGCCCTGGTCAACGACCCGAAGGTGGTCGTCGCCGACGAGCCGACCACGGCGCTCGACGTGACCGTGCAGGCCCAGATCCTCGACCTGCTCCGGGACCTCCAGCAGGAGGCCGGCTCCGCGGTCGTGCTGATCACCCACGACCTCGGCGTGGTCGCGGAGACGGCCGACCGGATGCTGGTGATGTACGGCGGACGGGCCGTCGAGTCGGGCCCGGCCCGGGACGTGCTGGCCGACCCGAAGATGCCCTACACCTGGGGCCTGCTCGCGAGCATGCCCGACCTCGACGCCGACGCCGCCACACCGTTGACGCCGATCGAGGGCACGCCACCGAGCCTGCTCGACCCGCCCGACGGTTGCCCGTTCCAGCCGCGGTGCCCCCACGCTCACCTGGTCGCGGGGGAGCGCTGCCGCACCGAGCTCCCCCCGCTGGTGCCCGTCGGCAGCGGGCACCACCTCAGCCGCTGCCACCTGTCCGACCCCGACGCGGTCCGCGACGGGGGCCGCGACGCCGGCCGGCACCACGGCGCGGACCGGGAGGCACCCGGTGGCTGAGCCGTTGCTCGAGGTCACCGACCTCCGCAAGCAGCTTCCCGGTCCACTCGGGCGGGCTGCTGCGTCGTACCGTCGCGCAGGTCCGGGCCGTGGACGGCGTCTCGTTCACGATCCAGGCGGGGCAGTCGCTCGGACTCGTCGGGGAGTCCGGCTGCGGCAAGACCACCACGGGCCGACTGGTGACGCGGCTGCTGGAGCCGACGTCGGGGTCCATCAGGTTCGAGGGCCGCGAGATCGGCCACCTCGACCGCATGGAGATGCTGCCGTTCCGGCGCCAGATCCAGATGGTCTTCCAGGACCCGTACGGGTCGCTGAACCCGCGGCAGACGGTCGGCGCCATCGTGGCCGCGCCGCTGCTCGTGCACGACGTCGTCCCCCGTGCCCGGGTGCGCGACCGGGTCCGGGAGCTGCTGCGACCTCGTCGGCCTCGACCCCGCGCACTACAACCGGTACCCCAGCGAGTTCTCCGGAGGGCAGCGCCAGCGGATCGGCATCGCCCGGGCGCTGGCGCTCGAGCCGAAGCTGCTCGTCGCCGACGAGCCGGTGTCCGCGCTCGACGTGTCGATCCAGGCCCAGGTCGTGAACCTGCTGCAGGACCTGCAGCGCGAGCTCGGTGTCGCGTACCTCCTCATCGCGCACGACCTCGCGGTGGTCCGCCACTTCTGCTCCGAGGTCGCCGTGATGTACCTCGGCAAGATCGTGGAGACCGCCGACCGCGACACGATCTACGGCCACCCCCAGCACCCCTACACCCAGGCCCTGCTCTCCGCGGTGCCCGACGTCAGGGGCGGGGGTCGCGAGCGGATCAGGCTCCGTGGGGAGGTGCCCAGCCCGCTGGACCCGCCGTCGGGCTGCCCGTTCCGCACCCGGTGCTGGAAGGCGCAGGAGATCTGCGCCGTCCACGAGCCGCCCCTGCTGCGGGTCGGCCCGTCCCAACGTGTCGCCTGCCACTTCCCCGGCGATGCCGACGGGGCGCCGGTCGCGGTGGCCGACCGGCGCGGTGGTGCGCCCGGTTAGGGTTTCGGGCGTGGACGGACTCTTCGACTACGCGGGCACCGACGGACCCGGCCCCGACCGGCTCCGGTGGCACCCTGGCCGGCAACTCGCACGCGAGCGCGCCGCTGGCCGTGCGGATGCGCCCGCGCACGCTCGACGAGCTGGTCGGCCAGCAGCACCTGCTGGCGGCCGGCTCGCCGCTGCGTCGGCTGATCGAGGGCGACCAGCCGATGTCGCTGTTGCTGTGGGGGCCACCCGGCACCGGCAAGACGACGATCGCCTCGATCGTGTCGGGGCAGACCAACCGGCGCTTCGTCGAGGTCTCCGCGGTCGCCGCCGGGGTGAAGGAGGTCCGCGCCGCCATCGACGGCGCACGGCACGAGCTGTCGCGCGGCGGTCGTGAGACCGTCCTGTTCGTCGACGAGGTGCACCGCTTCACCAAGGCCCAGCAGGACGCGCTGCTGCCCGGCGTGGAGAACCGCTGGGTGACGCTGGTCGCGGCGACCACGGAGAACCCCTTCTTCTCCGTGATCTCGCCGCTGCTCTCGCGGTCGCTGCTGCTCACCCTCGAGCCGCTCACCGACGACGACGTCCGCGGGGTGATCCACCACGCCCTCGAGGACGAGCGCGGCCTGGCCGGGGCGGTGACCCTCGAGCAGGAGGCGGAGGACCACCTGGTCCGTCTGGCCGGGGGCGACGCCCGGCGCGCGCTGACCTACCTCGAGGCGGCCGCCGGCGCCGCGGTCGCCAAGGGCCTGGTCGCGGTCGACGTCGAGACGACCGAGACCGCGGTCGACCGCGCCGCGGTCCGCTACGACCGGCAGGGCGACCAGCACTACGACGTGACCAGTGCCTTCATCAAGTCCGTGCGCGGGTCCGACGCCGACGCCGCGCTGCACTACCTCGCCCGGATGGTCGAGGCGGGGGAGGACCCCCGGTTCATCGCGCGCCGGCTGGTCATCCTCGCCAGCGAGGACATCGGCCTGGCCGACCCGACCGCCCTGACCACCGCCGTCGCCGCCGCCCAGGCCGTGCAGCTGATCGGCATGCCGGAGGCCCGGCTCAACCTCGCCCAGGCCACCATCGCGCTGGCGCTGGCGCCCAAGTCGAACGCCGTCATCAAGGCGATCGAGGCGGCCAGCGCCGACGTCCGGGCCGGGCGGATCGGTCCGGTGCCGGCCCACCTGCGCGACGCCCACTACGGGGGCTCGAAGAAGCTCGGCCACGGGAAGGGCTACCGCTACGCCCACGACGAGCCCTACGGCATCGCCGAGCAGCAGTACGCACCGGACGTGGTCGCGGACGCGGTCTACTACGAGCCGACCAGCCTCGGAGCCGAGGCGGCGCTCAAGGACCGGTGGGAGCGTGTCCGGGCCATGGTGCGGGGCACCGGTCCCGGCGCTGCAAGGTAGGGTCAGCCTCTATGAATCCGGCACTGTGGGCAGCCCTCGGCGGCGCGGTGGCCCTTCTGCTCGTGCTCCTCGGAGCAGCCCTCGCAACGCTCGTGGTGAGCCGTCGCGCGCGGGCCCGCGAGCAGGACGCCCTCGCCGCCGCCAGGGCGGACGTGGACACGCTCCTGGCGCGGGTCGACGAGCTCTCCGCCGAGCTCGCGGCATCACGCACGCCGGCCCCTGCCGAGGACGGGTACCTGATCACCACCGCCGGTGGCCCGGTCGACCGCTCGCTCCTCCCGCAGGTCCCCGAGCGGGCCGTGCTCTCGGTGACCGTGGGGGAGCCGCTGGTGAAGCTCGCGGCGTTCGGCTACGGCCTGCGACGCGCGCTGTCCGCGGAGAGCCGCAACCGGATCGCCTTCGAGATGCGGCGAGAGGCCAAGCGAGCGCGGAAGGCACGCCGCCGGGCCGCCCGTCGTACCCGTGTGACGACCGCCCCCGAGGAGTCCGCAGCATGAGCAGCCCCGCATTCCGCTCGCTCGGCGCGGGAGGCCGCGGATGAGCCGCGCGCTGTGGTTCGTCGCCGGAGCCGCGACGAGCGCGTACGCGCTGGTCAAGGCGCGCCGGGCGGCCGAGGCGCTCACCCCTGAAGGGATGAGCGACCGGCTCTCGGGCCTGAAGCACGGCGCACACCTCTTCGGCGAGGAGCTGCGCACCGAGATGGCGGTCAAGGAGACCGAGCTGCGCGAGCGGCTCGGCCTGACGATCGATGGACAGACCCAGATCGGCGCCGGTCAGGCGCCACCACTGCAGCTGACGAGAAAGGGCAACACCTGATGGACACCGCGGAGATCCGCCGACGGTTTATCGCGCACTTCGAGGAGCGCGGTCACCAGGCGGTCCCCTCAGCATCGCTGTTGCTCGACGACCCGAACCTGCTGTTCGTCAACGCCGGCATGGTGCCGTTCAAGCCGTACTTCCTCGGCCAGGAGACGCCGCGGTACAAGCGCGCCGTGAGCGTGCAGAAGTGCGTGCGGACCCTCGACATCGAGGAGGTCGGCAAGACCACCCGCCACGGCACGTTCTTCCAGATGAACGGCAACTTCTCCTTCGGCGACTACTTCAAGGAAGGCGCGATCGAGTTCGCCTGGGAGCTCGTCACCAGGCCCCAGAGCGACGGCGGGTACGGCTTCGACGAGAGCAAGCTCTACGCCTCGGTCTACCAGGACGACGAGGAGGCGGTGAGCTTCTGGAAGAAGGTCGCCGGCCTGCCGGACGACCGGATCATCCGCCTGGGCAGGAAGGACAACTACTGGAGCATGGGCGTCCCCGGACCGGGCGGCCCGTGCAGCGAGATCCTCATCGACCGCGGCCCCGAGTACGGCGCGGAGCGGGACTGGGAGGCAGGCGACCGGTACCTCGAGTTCTGGAACCTCGTCTTCATGCAGGACGACCTCAGCGCCGTCCGCAGCAAGGAGGACTTCGACATCCGGGGTTCGCTGCCGAGCAAGAACATCGACACCGGCATGGGTCTCGAGCGCGTTGCCTTCCTGCTCCAGGGCAAGGACAACATGTACGAGATCGACGAGATGTTCCCGGTCATCGCGAAGGCCTCGGAGCTGTCGGGCCGCCGCTACGGCGTCGATCACGACGACGACGTCCGCTTCCGGGTCGTCGCCGACCACGTCCGCAGCGCGATGATGCTGATCGGCGACGGCGTCACCCCCGGCAACGAGGCCCGCGGCTACGTGCTGCGGCGCCTGCTCCGCCGTGCGGTCCGCTCCATGCGCCTGCTCGGGGTCGAGGACCCGGTGCTCCCCGAGCTGTTCCCGGTGAGCCGGGACAAGATGAAGCTCTCCTACCCGGACATCGAGTCCGACTGGGCCCGGATCTCGACGGTGGCGTACGCCGAGGAGGAGGCGTTCCGGACCACGCTCAGGGCCGGCACGAACATCTTCGACCTGGCCGCCGCCGACGCGAAGAAGACCGGACGGACCCAGCTCGCCGGCAGCAAGGCGTTCGCGCTGCACGACACCTACGGCTTCCCGATCGACCTGACCCTGGAGATGGCCGCCGAGCAGGGGCTCTCGGTCGACGAGGGCGAGTTCCGCCGGCTCATGACCGAGCAGCGTGAGCGCGCGAAGGCCGACGCCAAGTCGAAGAAGGGCCAGCACGCCGACGCCGGCGCGTACCGCGAGGTCGCCGACACCCTGGGCACCTCCGTGAAGTTCACGGGGTACGACGAGGTCGTGTCCGAGGCCACCGTCCGCGGCATCATCACCGCGTCGGCGACCCCGGCACAGGCGGCGCGCGAGGGCGACGAGATCGAGCTCGTCCTCGACCGCACCCCGTTCTACGCCGAGGGCGGCGGCCAGCTCGCCGACCACGGCGTGATCGAGCTGTCCAACGGCGCCCGCGTCGAGGTGCTCGACGTGCAGTCCCCGATCACCGGCCTGGTCGTCCACCAGGCGCGGGTCCTCTCCGGGGAGATCACCGTCGGCGAGCACGCGCAGGCGCTCGTCGACATCGAGCGGCGTCGGTCCATCAGCCGCGCGCACACCGCGACCCACATGGTGCACAAGGCGTTCCGCGAGGCGCTGGGGGAGACCGCGACCCAGGCCGGCTCGGAGAACGCCCCCGGCCGGTTCCGCTTCGACTTCTCCGCCACCGGCGCGATCCCCGCCTCGGCGATGGCCGACGTGGAGGCGCGGGTGAACGACCTGGTCCTGGCCGACCTGGCGGTCCACGCCGAGATCATGACGCAGGACGAGGCGCGCAAGTCCGGCGCGATGGCGCTGTTCGGCGAGAAGTACGGCGACGAGGTGCGCGTGATCTCGGTGGGCGACTGGGCGCGAGAGCTCTGCGGCGGCACCCACGCCGGCCGCTCCGGCCAGCTGGGCGTCATCAAGCTGCTCGGTGAGTCCTCGATCGGGTCCGGGGTGCGCCGCGTCGAGGCGCTCGTCGGCAGCGACGCGTACCGCTTCCTGGCCCGCGAGCACGTTCTCGTGGCCCAGCTCTCCGAGGCGCTCAAGGTGCGCCCGGAGCAGCTCCCGGAGCGGGTCAACGACCTCGTGGACCGTCTCCGCACCGCGGAGAAGGAGATCGAGCGGGTCCGCGTCGCCCAGCTCCTCGCCTCCGCCGGCGAGCTCGCCGCCAACGCGACCGACGTCTACGGCGTGAAGTTCGTGGGCCACCGGGTCGACGGCGCGAACGCCGGCGACGTCCGCAAGCTCGCCCTCGACATCCGCGGCCGGATCGCCGCGTCCGTGCCCGCGGTGGTCGCGATCATCGGCTCCACCAATGACAAGCCGGCCGTGGTCGTCGCCGTCAACGACGAGGCCCGTTCGTGGGGTGTCTCGGCGAACGCGCTGGTGAAGGTCGCCGCGACCGCCCTCGGTGGCAGCGGCGGCGGCAAGGACGACGTTGCCCAGGGCGGCGGCGCCGACGTCACGAACGCCGACCAGGCGCTGCGCGACGTCGAGCACGCGGTCGGCCGCGCCGTCACGGCCGGGCGGTCCTGACCCGGTGCGTCCTGGAGTACGAGTCGGCGTCGACGTGGGCGACGCCCGGATCGGGGTCGCCCAGAGCGACCCGTCGGGGCTGATCGCGACCCCCGTCGAGACGGTCCGCCGCGGGGCGGGCGACCTCGCCCGGATCGCGGCGATCACCACCGAGGCCGAGGCGATCGAGGTCGTCGTCGGCCTGCCCCGCTCCCTCTCCGGAGGCGAGGGGCCCGCCGCGGCCCGGGTGCGGGAGTTCGCGCGCGCGATCGCGGAGGCGGTGACGCCCGTGCCCGTCCGGCTCTGCGACGAGCGACTCAGCACCGTCACCGCTGAGTCAGTGCTGCGCGAACGGGGTAAGAAAGGACAGAAGCGTCGCGCAGTGGTGGACCAGGCCGCTGCCGTCGTCATCTTGCAGAATGCACTGGATACCGAACGCAGCGCGGGGGCTGCACCCGGTGAGACCCTCGACCTAGGAAACACGTGAGCGATCTCGGACTCGACCTCGACCGTGAGCACCACACCCACCGCCGCCGGCGCCGTCGCGGCGGCGGCCTCGGCTGTCTGGCCGTGCTCATCGCGCTGGCGATCCTCGCCGGCGGCGCCTACTTCGCCTACGACAGGGGGATGGAGGCGCTGCGTGACCGCTTCGACCCGGCACCCGACTACAGCGGCACCGGCAAGGGCACGGTGCTCGTCGAGGTGAAGGACGGCGACAACGCCACCGACATCGCGAACACCCTCGTCGGCCAGGACGTGGTCAAGAGCGTGGAGGCGTTCACCGACGCCGCCATGGCGAACCCCGAGTCGACCGGCATCCAGGTCGGTTTCTACAAGATGAAGAAGCAGATGTCGGCCGAGTCCGCGCTCGACGTCCTGATCGAGCCCGAGCAACATGGTGCAGAGCGCGGTCACCGTCCCCGAGGGCTACCGGCTGGAGCAGATCGTCGACACCCTCGCCAAGGAGACCGACTTCTCCAAGCGGCAGTACGAGAAGGTGCTCCGCCGGCCCAACGCGATCGGCCTTCCGCCGTACGCCAACGGCAACGCCGAGGGCTACCTCTTCCCCGCGACGTACATGCTGCCGCCCAACGCGCACGCCCAAGTCGGTGCTGACGATGATGGTCGACCGTTGGCGGCAGGCCGCCGAGGAGGCCGACCTCGTGGCCGCCGCCGACCGGCTGGGCTACACCCCGGCGGAGCTGATGGTGGTCGCGAGCCTGGTCGAGGCGGAGTCGAACCGCGACGCCGACCGCGGGAAGGTCGCGCGGGTCATCTACAACCGTCTGGAGACCGACGCCACGAACGGCCTGCTCCAGATCGACGCCGCGGTGAACTACGCGCACGATCGTGACCTCGGCATCGCGCTGACGACCGACGACCTCGAGATCGACTCCCCGTACAACACGTACAAGAACCCCGGGCTCCCGCCGACACCGATCGAGGCGCCCGGTGACGCCGCCATCGAGGCGGCCGCCAACCCGACCGACGGGCCGTGGGTCTTCTACGTCACGGTGAACCTGCGCACCGGCGAGACCAAGTTCACCGAGAGCTACGACGAGTTCCTCGAGTTCAAGGCGGAGTACAAGGAGTACTGCGCCACCCAGTCGGACAGCTGCTGAGCCGATCGTGTCCACGTCCGGAGCGGTCCGCCGGTGCGCCGTCCTCGGCAGCCCGATCTCGCACTCGCTGTCGCCGGTGCTGCACCGCGCGGCCTACGCCGAGCTGGGGCTGGACTGGGAGTACGACGCCTGCGAGGTGCGCGAGGACCAGCTCGCCGGGTTCCTCGACGGGCTCGACGAGACCTGGCGGGGCCTCTCGCTGACGATGCCGCTGAAGCGGGCGGTCGTGCCGCTGCTCGACGAGGCCAGCGCGCGGGCCCGCCAGGCGGCCGCTGCGAACACGGTGATCCTCGAAGGCGGTCGGCGGATCGGGCACAACACCGACATCCCCGGCGCGGTCGCCGCGATCCGCGAGCGAACCTCCGTGGCCCTGCCCTCCGCGGTCGTCTTCGGCGGGGGCGCCACCGCGGCGTCGGTGATGCTGGCGCTCGCCGACCTCGGGTGTACGACGGTCCGCGTCGTCGTCCGGGACGCCGGCCGGGTGGGGCAGACCCTCGAGGCGGCCGGGCGTCATCCCGCGCGGCCGATGGTCGAGGTGCTGACCTTCCGCGAGCTCGCCGAGCGGGCCGAGTCGCTGCAGCCCGCGATCGCGGTCTCGACGGTCCCCGCGGCCGCCCAGGGGGAGGGGGTGCTGCGGGTCGCGTCGACGGCCCGCGTTGTCTTCGACGTGGTCTACGACCCGTGGCCCACGCCGCTGGCCCGGCTCGCCGAGACCTCGGGCCTGCCCTTCGTGTCGGGCCTCGACCTCCTCGTGCACCAGGCTGCGCTCCAGGTCGAGCTGATGACCGGCGTACCCGAGGCGCCGCTGGAGGCCATGCGCTCCGCCGGCCTCGCCGCCCTCACCTGACCCTGTTTCCGCCGACCCGTCACTTTTGCGGCGGTTTTCGCGGTGTGTCGCGTCACAAGTGACGGCTCGGCCATGTGCGCCTGCGAATGTGAAGTATTCTTCAATTCCTAAAGATGTACGTCGACCGCGGAGGCGTTGTGCCCGTTCCCCTGTACCAGGCGAAGGCCGAGTTCTTCCGGACGCTGGGCCACCCCGCCCGGATCCGGGTCCTCGAGCTGCTGAGCGAGTCACCGACCGCGGTGCACGAGCTGCGCAGCCGTATCGAGATCGAGGCGAGCAACCTGTCGCAGCAGCTCGCGGTTCTCCGGCGCTCCGGTCTGGTCACCCAGCACCGCGAGGGCGGGGAGGTCATCTACTCCCTGGCGGTCCCGGAGGTTCGCGACCTGCTCGCCGCCGCCAGGCAGATCCTCCAGGCTCAGAAGGCCGACCAGCAGCAGCTCGTCGACGAGCTCACCCGCGAGTCCGAGGCCCGCCGGTGACGGTCGGGGAGGCGGGCGAGAAGGACGCACGCCCGGTCGCGCAGCGGATCGGTGACCGCGCCTTGGCGCTGCTCCCGCGCCGCGAGGACCTGGCTGCGATGACGCGCTCGCCGCGACGGGACCTGACGGCCGGTCTGACCGTCGGGATCGTCGCCCTGCCGCTGGCGCTCGCCTTCGGCATCAGCTCGGGACTCGGTGCGGGCGCCGGCATGATCACCGCCGTCGTCGCCGGGCTGCTCGCGGCCTTCTTCGGCGGCAGCAACCTCCAGGTCAGCGGACCCACCGGCGCGATGACCGTGGTGCTCGTGCCGATCATCGCCGAGTTCGGCGCGGACGGCGTGCTCGTCGTGGGCCTCATGGCAGGCGGCCTCCTGGTCGCCATGGCGGCCCTCGGGGCCGGTAGGTACGTCAAGCTGATCCCGCTGCCGGTGATCGAGGGGTTCACCCTCGGCATCGCGGTGATCATCGCCCTGCAGCAGGTCCCCGCAGCGCTCGGCGTGACGGTGGAGGGGGAGAAGGTGGTGGCCGTCGCCGTAGGCGCCGCCTTCGAGTGGGTCTCCGCGCCACAGGTGTGGCCGCTCGTCCTGGCCGTCGGCGTCGCAGCCCTGATGCTCGTCGGTGCCAGGCTCCGCCCGGCCCTGCCGGCCTCCCTGATCGCCGTCGCCGCCGCGACCGTCCTCGCCGAGGCGCTCGACCTCGACGTGACCCGGATCGGGGCGCTGCCCAAGGGTCTGCCCGTGCCGGGTGTCCCGGACATCCCGTGGGTCGACCTGCCGTCGCTCGTCGTGCCTGCGGTCGCCGTCGCACTGCTCGCCGCCCTCGAGAGCCTGCTGTCGGCGACGGTGGCCGACGCGATGAGCGTGTCGGAGCGGCACGACCCGGACCGCGAGCTCTTCGGGCAGGGCGTCGCGAACCTCGCCAGCCCACTGTTCGGCGGCATCCCCGCGACGGCCGCCATCGCGCGCACCGCGGTCAACGTGCGCAGCGGCGCCTCGTCCCGGCTCGCCGCGATCATCCACGCCCTGGTGCTGCTCCTCGCGATGGTGGCCCTCGGGCCGCTCGTCGGCGCCATCCCTCTGGCCGCCCTGGCAGGCGTCCTCATCGCCACCGCCACCCGGATGGTCGAGGTGTCCAGCGTCCGCGCCCTGCTTCGTTCGAGCCGGGCCGACGGTGCCGTGCTCGTGCTCACCGCCCTCGCGACGGTCGCCCTCGACCTGGTGACCGCGGTGGTCCTGGGCGTGGTCGTGGCCGGTGCCCTGGCGCTGCGCCAGATCGCGCGGGCGGCGACGCTGCAGGAGGTGCCACTCGGGCCGGTGCCCGGAGAGCGCACCCGCGAGGAGCGGGAGGAGCACGCACTGCTCGACGAGCACATCGTGGCCTACCGCCTCGACGGGCCGTTGTTCTTCCTCGGCGCACACCAGTCGCTGCTCGAGCTGTCCGAGCTGAGCGACATCCGCGTCGTGATCCTGCGGATGTCCCGGGTGGCCACCCTCGACGCCACCGGCGCCGCCGTACTCCGCGACACCATCCGCCAGCTCGAGAGCCGCGGCATCACGGTCCTGCTCTCCGGCGTCCCCGAGCGGCACAGCACCGTGCTCGACGCGATCGGTGTCTACGAGAGCCTGGCCCACGAGCAGCACCTGTTCGCCACCACGCCAGCAGGCGATCGCGCACGCGCGCATGCACGTCGCGCGGACCCCGCACACGCCCGTCCCGGTTCCTCCCGAGCACCCGCCCGAGGCCGCCTGACGCGCGCCAGCCGACCGCGGTGTGCGAGGCGTGACCCGTGGATCACGTCGGGCCTACCGATATCGGGGGGATGGAGCAGGTCGCCGCACTAGGCTCTCGGGCCATGAGTGCTGACACCTGGTCTCTCGCGGCGGGCCTCGTCATGGCCGTGGTCGGCGCGGTGCTCGGCTGGTTCGTGCCGGCGCTGATCGCGCGCATCCCCGAGCCGGAGGCGGAGCCCGGGCCGCCGTTCCGCGAGGTCGGCTCGGCGGGGGAGCCGGAGCTACCTGCCACCGAGCGGGAGGCGGCCGCCTCGGGCGCCGAGCCGGTGGCCGAGGTCGAGGAGCCGAAGGAGAGGTACGACGCGATCGCGGCCGTCCCCGGCCTGGCCTGGAAGAGCGCGGTGGCCTCCGCGGTGACCTCGGGCCTCGTCGGAGCGGTGGTCGGCTGGGGACCGATCCTGCTTCTCTGGGCGTACCTCGTCCCGGTCGGCGTCGCGCTGGCGATCGTGGACTGGCGCACCCGGCTCCTCCCGACGAAGGTCATCGCACCGTCGTACGTCGTGCTCGTCGTCCTCACCGTGCTCGCCGCGGTCCTCACCGGCGACTGGGACTCGCTGATCCGGGCCGGCTGGGGCTGGCTCGTCGCCGGCGGCACGTTCTTCGTCCTGTGGTTCATCTACCCCCGCGGCATGGGCTACGGCGACGTCCGTCTCTCCGGCCTGCTCGGCATCGCCCTCGGGTATCTCGGCTGGGGCGAGCTGCTGACCGGGGTGTACGCCGGGTTCCTCATCGGCGGCATCGGCGGCCTGCTGCTGTCGGTGCTGAGGATCGTGGACCGCAAGGCCTACCCGTTCGGCCCGTTCATGCTCGTCGGCGCGCTCGTCGGCGTGGTCGCGGGGCCCGGTGTCGCTGCGTGGTACGCCTGATCTGACGCCACAGCAGGCGTGAAAGACTGTCCGGCATGCTGCGTTGGCTCACTGCGGGCGAGTCCCACGGACCCGCTCTTGTCGCTGTGCTGGAAGGTCTGCCTGCCCATGTGGAGGTGACCTCCGGCGACATCGCCGACGCCCTCGCGCGCCGCCGGTTGGGCTACGGTCGCGGCGCGCGGATGAAGTTCGAGGCCGACGAGATCGAGATCATCGGCGGTCTCCGCCACGGCCGCACCCTCGGCAGCCCGGTCGCGATCCGGGTCGGCAACAGCGAGTGGCCGAAGTGGGACAAGGTCATGGCGGCCGACCCCGTCGACCCCGTCGAGCTCGAGGCGCTGGCCCGCAACGCAGCCCTCACCCGCCCCCGCCCCGGCCACGCGGACCTGGTCGGGATGCAGAAGTACGACTTCGACGAGGCACGGCCGATCCTCGAGCGCGCCTCCGCCCGGGAGACCGCCGCGCGCGTCGCCCTCGGCGCGGTCGTGACGAAGTTCCTGGAGCAGGCGGTCGGCGCCCGCGTCGTCTCACACGTCGTGTCCATCGGTACGGCGGACGCCCCGGCCGGCTCCGTCCCCACCCCCGACGACGTCGCAAGGCTCGACGACGACCCGGTGCGCTGCCTCGACCCCGAGGCCAGCAAGGCGATGGTCGCCGAGATCGACCAGGCCCACAAGGACGGCGACACCCTCGGCGGCGTGGTGGAGGTCGTCGTGCACGGCCTGCCGCCCGGCCTCGGCTCGCACGTGCACTGGGACCGTCGCCTCGACGCGAAGCTCGCCGGCGCGCTCATGGGCATCCAGGCGATCAAGGGCGTCGAGGTCGGCGACGGGTTCGATCTCGCGGCCACTCCCGGGTCGAAGGCACACGACGAGATCGTGAGCACCGATGCCGGCATCCGCCGTACCTCCGGGCGCTCGGGCGGCACCGAGGGCGGCATGTCCACCGGCGAGATCCTCCGGGTCCGCGCGGCGATGAAGCCGATCGCCACCGTCCCGCGGGCACTGCGCACCATCGACGTCACCACCGGCGAGGAGGCCGTCGCGCACCACCAGCGCTCCGACGTGTGCGCCGTCCCGGCCGCCGGCATCGTCGCGGAGGCGATGGTGGCCCTCGTGCTCGCCGAGGCGGTGCTCGAGAAGTTCGGCGGCGACTCGGTGGGGGAGACCCGGCGCAACGTCGAGGGGTACCTCTCCTCGCTGAGGTTCGCATGAGCGGGAGCCACCCGCGCGTCGTGCTGGTCGGCCCGATGGGCGCCGGCAAGTCGACCGTGGGCGAGCTGCTGGCGTCGTCGTGGGGGACCGCCCTGCGCGACACCGACCGTGACGTCGAGGACCGCGAGGGCCGGCCCATCTCGGAGATCTTCGTCGACCGCGGCGAGAAGTACTTCCGCGACCTCGAGCGCGAGGCCGTGGCCGAGGCGCTCGCCACCCACGACGGCGTGCTGGCGCTGGGCGGCGGATCGGTGCTCGACCCGGACACCCGGGCCGCGTTGAAGGACCACACGGTGGTGTTCCTCCACGTCGGGCTGTCCGACGCGGTGAAGCGGGTGGGCCTCGGCACCGCGCGGCCTCTGCTGCTCGGCAACGTCCGGGCCCGGATCAAGGCGCTGCTCGACGAGCGGCTGCCGATCTACCGCGAGGTGGCCACGGTGACCGTCGAGACCGACGGCCGGACCGCCGAGGAGGTGGCCGCCGAGGTGCGTGAGCAGGTCGAGCGGCTGGAGGGCGGCTCCACGGCGGCCCACGAGGAGGAGCGATGAGCGACCTGTCCACCCTGCACGTCGGGGGCGCGTCGCCGTACGACGTCGTCGTCGGCACCGGGCTGCTCGGCGAGCTGCCCGGGATGCTCGGCGAAGGGGTGCAGCGGGTCGCGGTGATCCACCCGCGCGCGCTCGCCGCGACGGGTGAGGTGATCCGCGAGGACCTCGCCAAGCAGGGGTACGACGCGCACGTGATCGAGATCCCCGACGGGGAGGAGGCCAAGCTCGCCCCCGTCGCGTCCTTCTGCTGGCAGGTGCTGGGGCAGACCGGGTTCACCCGCTCCGACGCGATCGTCACCGTGGGTGGTGGCTCGACGACCGACATGGGCGGTTTCGTCGCCGCGACCTGGCTGCGCGGGGTCAAGGTCGTGCACATGCCCACGACGCTGCTGGGCATGGTCGACGCGGCCGTCGGCGGGAAGACCGGCATGAACACGTCCGAGGGCAAGAACCTCGTCGGCGCCTTCCACGAGCCCGCGGGTGTGCTCTGCGACCTCGCCACCTTGGAGACGCTGCCCCGCAACGAGCTGATCAGCGGGCTCGCCGAGGTCATCAAGTGCGGCTTCATCGCCGACCCGGCGATCCTCGACCTCGTCGAGGGCGACCCCGAGGCGTCGAGGACGGCCGGCACCGCGGTGCTCCGCGAGCTGATCGAGCGCGCGATCCGGGTCAAGATCGACGTCGTCGTCTCCGACCTCAAGGAGACCGGTGGGAGCGTCGGCCACCCCGGGCGGGAGATGCTCAACTACGGGCACACCCTCGGCCACGCCGTCGAGCGCGTCGAGCGCTACAAGTTCCGCCACGGCGCCGCGGTCGCGATCGGGATGACCTTCGTCGCCGAGCTCGCCCGACTGGCCGGCAAGCTCGACGAGGCGACCGCCGACCGGCACCGGTCCGTGCTGGAGCTCGTCGGCCTGCCGACCACCTACCGCGGCGGCGTGTGGGGCCAGCTGCACGAGGCGATGAAGGTCGACAAGAAGTCCCGCGGCGACCAGCTGCGGTTCGTGGTGCTCGAGGGCCTCGCCCGGCCGACGATCCTCACCGCACCGGACCCGGCCCTGCTCACCGCGGCGTACGCCGAGATCTCCCGCGACGCCCGATGAAGGTCCTCGTCCTGAACGGCCCCAACCTCGGCCGCCTGGGCCGCAGGCAGCCGGAGATCTACGGCACCACGACGTACGCCGAGCTCGTCAGCCTGTGCGAGGACTGGGGCCGTGACCTCGGTCTGGACGTCGAGGTGCGTCAGACCAACCACGAGGGCGAGCTGCTCGACTGGCTCAACGACGCCGCGGACACGCACACGCCCGTGGTCCTGAACGCGGCCGCGTGGACGCACTACTCGCTGGCGATCTTCGACGCCTGCGCGCAGCTCGAGGCACCGCTGGTCGAGGTCCACCTGTCCGACCCGGCGAAGCGGCCCGAGGAGTTCCGGCACCACTCGGTGGTCACACCGCACGCCGCCGCGGTCTACGCCGGCCACGGGACGGGCTCCTACCGGCTCGCACTCGAGCACCTCGCCGGTCTGTAGCCGTCCGGCCCGGCTGATTCGGAGGCGGTCCGGCCTTTCGTTAGACTGGGCGGTCGCTGCCGTACGGCGGCCTCTCGGCTCACCACTGCTCCCCTCACACAAAGGCAACGACTGCGCGATGGCAACGACCAACGACCTCAAGAACGGCATGGTGCTCAACCTCGACGGCCAGCTCTGGTCGGTGATCTGGTTCCAGCACCACAAGCCCGGCAAGGGCGGCGCGGTCGTGCGTACCAAGCTCAAGAACATCGAGTCCGGCAAGACCGTCGACAAGACCTTCAACGCCGACGTGAAGGTCGACGTCGCCAACGTCGACAAGCGGACCATGCAGTACCTCTACAACGACGGCACGTCCTACGTGTTCATGGACACCTCGACGTACGACCAGATCGAGGTCTCGCCCGACATCGTCGGCGACGCGAAGAACTTCCTCCTCGAGAACCAGGAGGCGATCGTGGCCACCAACGAGGGCCGCGTCCTCTACATCGAGCTCCCCGCGTCCGTCGAGCTCCTCGTCGAGTACACCGAGCCCGGCCTCCAGGGTGACCGGTCCACCGGCGGCACCAAGCCGGCGCGTCTCGAGACCGGCCACGAGATCCAGGTCCCGCTGTTCATCACGACCGGCGAGAAGATCAAGGTCGACACCCGCGACAGCAGCTACCAGGGCCGAGTCAGCTCCTGATGGCTGCTCGTTCCAAGGCTCGCAAGCGCGCTCTCGACGTCCTCTTCGAGAGCGAGGCCCGCGGCGTGCCCGCGGAGGACGTGCTCCGGGAGCGCCTCGCCGCGGCCGACCCGCCGATCAACGAGTACACCGTCGACCTCGTCCGGGGCGTGACGGAGAACTCCGCGCGCATCGACGAGCTGCTCTCGTCCTACGCGCAGGGGTGGAGCCTGGGACGTATGCCGGCGGTGGATCGCAACGTGCTCCGGATCGGCATCTTCGAGGTGCTCTACGTCGACGACGTGCCCGACGCGGTGGCCGTCAGCGAGGCGCTCAACCTGGTGCGCGAGCTGTCCACCGACGAGTCACCCACGTTCGTCAACGGCGTGCTCGGCAACATCCTGCGCAACAAGTCGGCCCTCTCGGCCTGAGAGGCCATTCCTCGGGCTGTCCCGGTCCAGATCGGTGCCCGGGCATGCAATCGTGGAGCGATGAGGCATCCAACGGAGGTCGACGTCGTCGTCATCGGGCTCGGACCCGGGGGAGAGGCGCTCGCCACCGAGCTCGGCCGTGCCGGGCTCGAGGTGCTCGGAGTCGACCGGAGGCTCGTCGGCGGCGAATGCCCCTACTACGGCTGCATCCCGACGAAGATGATGGTGCGGGCCGCCGACCTGCTCGCCGAGGGGCGGCGCATCGCAGGCCGCGCCGGGGACAGCCGGGTGACGCCCGCGTGGTCGGACGTGGCGCGACGGATCTCGGACGAGGCCACGGCGGCCTGGGACGACACCGCGGCGGTCGAACGGCTCGAGTCCGCCGGGGTCAGGTTCGTGCGCGGGGACGCCCGGCTCACGCGGCCCCGCACCGTGGAGGTCGACGGTACGACGTACACCGCTCGGCGCGGAGTGGTCCTGAACACCGGGACCGAGCCTTCGGCGCCGCCCATCGACGGCCTGGCCGGGACGCCGTACTGGACGAACCGGGACGCGGTGCGCGCGGACCGGCTGCCCGAGTCGCTCATCGTGCTCGGCGGCGGCGCGATCGGGGCGGAGCTCGGGCAGGCCTTCTCCCGGTTCGGCGTCCGCGTGACGGTCGTCGAGAACGCGCCTCGGATCCTGGCCGTGGAGGAGCCCGAGGCCGGCGACCTCGTGGGGAGGGTGTTCGCCGGTGAGGGGATCGAGGTCCTGACCGAGGCGAACACCAAGCGCGTGTCCTACGACGGTGGCCGCTTCGAGCTGGAGGTCGACGGGACCACGGTCCACGCGGAGCGACTCCTCGTGGCGACCGGTCGACGGGCCAACCTCTCCGACATCGGGCTGGAGAGCGTGGGGCTCGACCCTTCCGCGCGCATGCTCGAGGTCGACGGACGCCTGCGTGCCGCGGACGGGCTCTGGGCGATCGGCGACATCACGGGCAAGGGCGCCTTCACCCACGTGTCGATGTACCAGGCGGGGATCGCGGCCCGGGACATCCGCGGCGAGGACGGCCCACCGGCGGACTACCGGGCGCTCCCGCGGGTCACGTTCACCGATCCCGAGGTCGGCTCGGTGGGGCTCACCGAGCGGCAGGCGACCGAGCAGGGCCTCGCCGTGCGGGTGGGGACGACGGACCTGTCGGCCTCGACGCGGGGGTGGATCCACGGGGCCGAGGGGCTGGTCAAGCTGGTCGAGGACGCCGACCGGGGCGTGCTCGTCGGCGGCACCGCCGTCGGACCGGCCGGTGGCGAGATGCTGTCGATGCTGACCACGGCCGTGCACGCGGAGGTGCCGACGGACAGGCTGCGGACGATGATCTACGCCTACCCGACGTTCCACCGGGCCGTCGCGACCGCGCTCGACGCGCTCGCGTAGGGGGCCGTCCCTCCGCCCTGTCCAGGCCAGAGTGTCCCGGACGGGGACGCTGCGGTCGGCTGGTAGGCTCGACGACGTTCGACATCCTTTAACGAGCCGTCCCGTGAGGCGGAGAAGGAGGTCTGGCTCGCTCATGCCTGCCGAGACGAAGGCACCATCAGGCGAGGACGGACGCACCGTCCTCGACGCGCGTGACATCTCCCGCGCACTCACCCGCATCGCCCACGAGATCCTCGAGCGCAACAAGGGCGCCTCGGACCTCGTCCTCCTCGGCATCCCGACCCGCGGCGTCCCGCTGGCGCGGCGCATCGCCGCCAAGATCTCCGGGGTCGAGGGCATCGAGATCCCGGTCGGGTCGCTCGACGTGACGATGTACCGCGACGACCTCCGGATGCGTCCCGCCCGCACCCTGCTGCCCACCGACATCCCGGCCGGCGGCATCGACGGCAAGACCGTCGTCCTGGTCGACGACGTGCTGTTCTCCGGACGCACGATCCGCGCCGCGCTCGACGCGATGAACGACGTCGGCCGGCCCCGCAACGTCCGCCTCGCGGTCCTCGTCGACCGCGGCCACCGCGAGCTGCCGATCCGGGCGGACTTCGTCGGCAAGAACCTGCCCACCTCGCTGGTGGAGAACGTCGCCGTACGCCTCGACGAGCTCGACGGCACCGACGCCGTGACGATCTCCGGCGCGGCCGCGGCCGGCGAGGAGGAGAGCGCATGAACCGCCATCTGCTGAGCACCGGAGACCTGAGCCGCGACGACGCCGAGCTGATCCTCTCCACCGCCGAGGAGCTGCGCTCGCTCGCGGACCGGCCGATCAAGAAGCTCCCCGCGCTGCGCGGACGCACGGTCGTCAACCTGTTCTTCGAGGACTCCACCCGGACCCGCATCTCGTTCGAGGCCGCCGCCAAGCGGCTGAGCGCCGACGTCATCAACTTCGCGGCGAAGGGCTCGAGCCTCAGCAAGGGGGAGAGCCTCAAGGACACCGCGCTGACCCTCGAGGCGATGGGCGCCGACGCCGTCGTGATCCGGCACTGGGCCTCGGGCGCGCCGCACATCCTGGCCAACTCCGGCTGGGTCCGCTCCAGCGTGGTCAACGCCGGCGACGGCACGCACGAGCACCCCACCCAGGCACTGCTCGACGCGTTCACGATGTGGCGCCACCTCGGCAGCCTCGACGGCCGGCGGATCGCGATCGTCGGCGACATCCTGCACAGCCGGGTCGCCCGCTCCAACGCGCTCCTCCTGCGGACCCTCGGCGCCGAGGTCACCCTGATCGCGCCGCCGACGCTGTTCCCGGTCGGCGTCGACAGCTGGGACGTCGAGACGTCGTACGACCTCGACTCCGTGCTGCCGAAGTCCGACGCGGTGATGATGCTGCGGGTGCAGCGCGAGCGGATGAACGCAGCCTTCTTCCCCACCCAGCGCGAGTACTCACGCCGCTACGGCCTCGACGCCCGCCGGATGGGCATGCTGCAGGACCACACGATCGTGATGCACCCCGGCCCCATGATCCGCGGCATGGAGATCACCGCCGACGTCGCAGACTCGGCCCGCTCGGTGATCGTCGAGCAGGTCACCAACGGCGTCGCGGTCCGGATGGCGGTCCTCTACCTGCTGCTGAGCGGCAACGAGTCGGACCACGGGCGTACGGCGGACGCCGGCCCCACCAAGGACCTGGCCCAGCCCACCCCCGACACCGACGGAGCACAGCAGTGACGAGCTACCTCATCAAGAACGCGAAGATCCTCGGCGGGGAGCCCACCGACCTGCTGCTCGAGGACGGCGTGATCGCGCGGGTCGGCACGGACCTGACCGTCGACGGCGCCGAGGTCGTCGACGCCGAGGGGCTGATCGCGCTGCCCGGCCTCGTCGACCTGCACACCCACCTGCGCGAGCCGGGCCGCGAGGACGCCGAGACCGTCGACACCGGCACCCAGGCCGCCGCGCTGGGCGGGTTCACCGCCGTCCACGCGATGGCCAACACCGAGCCGGTCGCGGACACCGCCGGCGTCGTGGAGCAGGTGTGGCGGCTCGGCCGCGAGGCCGGGCACTGCGACGTCTTCCCGGTCGGCGCGGTGACCGTCGGCCTCCAGGGCGAGCGCCTCGCCGAGCTCGGCGCGATGGCGGACTCCGCCGCCCGGGTCCGGGTGTTCTCCGACGACGGCAAGTGCGTCTCCGACGCGGTGCTCATGCGCCGGGCGCTGGAGTACGTCAAGGCGTTCGACGGCGTCGTCGCCCAGCACGCCCAGGAGCCGCGCCTCACCGAGGACGCACAGATGAACGAGGGCGAGCTCTCCGGTCGCCTCGGGCTCCGCGGCTGGCCGGCCGTCGCCGAGGAGGCGATCATCGCCCGCGACTGCCTGCTCGCGGCACACGTCGGCTCCCGGCTCCACATCTGCCACGTCTCCACCGCCGGCTCGGTCGAGATCGTCCGCTGGGCCAAGAGCAAGGGCTGGGACGTCACCGCCGAGGCGTGCCCGCACCACCTGATCCTCACCGACGAGCTCGCGGCGACCTACGACCCGATCTACAAGGTCAACCCGCCGCTGCGCTCGGCCACCGACGTGGAGGCGCTGCGCGAGGGGCTGGCCGACGGCACGATCGACATCGTCGCCACCGACCACGCGCCGCACCCGCTCGAGGACAAGGACTGCGAGTGGCAGGCCGCGGCGTTCGGCATGCTCGGCCTCGAGACCGCGCTGTCGATCGTGCAGCAGACCATGGTCGAGCCCGGTCTGCTCGACTGGGCCGGCGTGGCCGAGCGGCTGTCCTACGCCCCCGCGCGGATCGGGCGGCTGGAGGACCACGGCCGGCCCGTCGCCGAGGGTGAGCCGGCGAACGTCGTCCTCTACGACCCCTCGGTCACCCGCGTCGTCGATCCCGCCGAGCTCGCCTCGCTCTCTCGCAACACGCCGTACGCCGGCATGGAGCTGCCGGGCCGCGTCGTGGCCACCTTCCTGCGCGGCCGGCCGACCGTGCTCGACGGGAAGCTCGCATGACCCGAGCCGCCACGGACCTGAACCCGCTGATCCCTGCCCTGCCCGAGTGGGTGGTGCCGGTGACGATCATGTTCGTCCTGCTCGCGCTGGCCTACGTCGGCATGTGGTTCGGCTGGCGCAAGCGCGCGAACCGGCACGACCTGCCCCCGCTGCACGCCGCCCCGCCGGTCGCCGAGCTGCCGCCGGCCAAGCTGCAGGCAGGCGCCCGCTACTTCGGTACGACGGTCAGCGGCAACTGGCTCGACCGGGTCGTCGCCCAGGGGCTGGGCGCCCGCAGCAGCGCCCGGCTGTCGCTCTCCACCGAGGGCCTCGACGTCATCCGCCTGGCAGGGAGCTTCCGGATCCCGGCCGGCGCGCTGCGCGGGGCCCGGCACGACCAGGGCATCGCGGGCAAGGTGATCCCGCCGCACGGCGTGCTCGTCGTGACCTGGCAGCACGGCGACCTCACCCTCGACACCGGCTTCCGCCTGGAGCCGCCCCGACCGGGCAAGGGCAGCGCCGCCCAGCCCACCATCACCGAGACCCACAACCAGTGGATCCGCTCGATCAGCAAGCTCGTCCGGGAGCACAAGGAGCACACCGCATGAGGCAGCCCCAGCCGGCCCTGCTCGTCCTCGAGGACGGCCGCACCTTCCACGGCGAGTCGTTCGGCGCCGAGGGGGAGACCTTCGGCGAGGCCGTGTTCTCCACCGGCATGTCCGGCTACCAGGAGACGCTCACCGACCCGTCGTACCACCGGCAGGTGGTCGTGATGACCGCCCCGCACGTCGGCAACACCGGCATGAACGACGAGGACCCGGAGTCCCGCAAGATCTGGGTGAGCGGGTACGTCGTCCGCGACCCCGCCCGCATCCCGTCGAGCTGGCGTGCTCGCCGGTCCCTCGACGACGAGCTGCGCGAGCAGGGCGTCGTCGGCATCTCCGGCATCGACACCCGGGCGCTGACCCGGCACCTGCGCGAGCGCGGAGCCATGCGGGTCGGCATCTCCACCACGGAGACCGACGCCGAGGCCCTGCGGCAGCGGGTGCTGGGCTCCGCGGAGATGAAGGGCGCCGACCTCACCGCCGACGTGACCACGCCGGAGACCTACGTCGTCCCGGCCCGGGGGGCGACCCGGTTCAAGGTGGTCGCGCTCGACCTCGGCATCAAGGAGATGACGCCCACGATGATGGCCGAGCGCGGCATCGAGGTGCACGTGATGCCGGCCAAGTCCTCCCTCGAGGACGTCCTCGCGGTCGAGCCCGACGGGGTGTTCTTCTCCAACGGCCCCGGCGACCCGGCCGCGACCACGCACGAGATCGAGCTGCTCAAGGGAGTGCTCGAGCGGGACATCCCCTACTTCGGGATCTGCTTCGGCAACCAGCTCTTCGGCCGGGCGCTCGGCTTCGGCACCTTCAAGCTGAAGTACGGCCACCGCGGCATCAACCAGCCGGTCATGGACCGCACGACCGGCAAGGTCGAGGTCACCGCGCACAACCACGGCTTCGCGGTCGACGCTCCCCTCGAGGGCAGCACCGAGACGCCGTACGGCACGGCCGCGGTCAGCCACGTCTGCCTCAACGACGACGTCGTCGAGGGACTCGAGCTGCGGGACGCCTCGGGCGCGCTCAAGGCGTTCTCGGTGCAGTACCACCCCGAGGCCGCGGCCGGCCCGCACGACGCGGCGTACCTGTTCGACCGATTCACCCAACTGATGGCCTCGCGAGGCACGACCAGCGGAGAGGTGGCCTGACGTGCCCAAGCGCGACGACATCAAGAGCGTGCTCGTGATCGGCTCCGGGCCGATCATCATCGGCCAGGCCGCGGAGTTCGACTACTCCGGCACCCAGGCCTGCCGGGTGCTGCGAGCCGAGGGCCTGCGGGTCATCCTCGTGAACTCCAACCCGGCCACGATCATGACCGACCCGGAGTTCGCCGACGCCACCTACATCGAGCCGATCACCCCTGAGTTCGTCGAGAAGGTGATCGAGAAGGAGCGCCCCGACGCGCTGCTCGCCACCCTCGGCGGGCAGACCGCGCTCAACGCCGCGATGGCCCTCGACGCCGCCGGCGTGCTGGAGAAGTACGGCGTCGAGCTGATCGGCGCCTCGATCGAGGCGATCGAGCGGGGCGAGAACCGCCAGTCCTTCAAGCAGATCGTCGAGGAGCTCGGCGGAGAGGTGGCCAAGTCGGCCATCTGCCACTCGATGGACGACTGCCTCGCCGCAGCCGACGAGCTCGGTTACCCGATGGTCGTGCGGCCCAGCTTCACGATGGGCGGCACCGGGTCCGGCATGGCGTACGACGAGGTGGACCTGCGCCGCATCGCCGGGGCCGGCCTCGCCGCGAGCCCCACCACCGAGGTGCTCCTCGAGGAGTCCATCCTCGGCTGGAAGGAGTACGAGCTCGAGGTCATGCGCGACAAGGCCGACAACGTCGTGATCGTGTGCTCCATCGAGAACCTCGACCCGATGGGCGTGCACACCGGTGACTCGATCACCGTGGCACCGGCGATGACGCTCACCGACCGCGAGTACCAGCGGATGCGCGACCTCTCGATCGGCATCATCCGCTCGGTCGGGGTCGACACCGGCGGCTGCAACATCCAGTTCGCGGTCGACCCGAGCAACGGGCGGCTGATCGTGATCGAGATGAACCCGCGGGTCTCCCGGTCCAGCGCGCTCGCGTCGAAGGCCACCGGCTTCCCGATCGCGAAGATCGCCGCGAAGGTCGCGATCGGCTACACCCTCGACGAGATCCCCAACGACATCACCCGGGAGACGCCGGCCAGCTTCGAGCCGTCGCTGGACTACGTCGTGGTCAAGGTGCCGCGGTTCGCCTTCGAGAAGTTCCCCACCGCCGACCCGACCCTGACCACGCACATGAAGTCCGTCGGCGAGGCGATGGCGATCGGCCGCAACTTCACCGAGGCGCTGCAGAAGTCCCTGCGCAGCCTGGAGAACAAGTCCGCGATCTTCGACTGGAGCAGCCAGACCCCGCCGCTGCCCGAGCTGATGGAGTCGGTCCGCACCCCGCACGACGGCCGGCTGCGCGAGGTGATGGACGCGATCCGCGCCGGCGCCACGCCCGAGGACCTGCACGAGGCCACCAAGATCGACCCGTGGTTCCTCGACCAGCTGTTCCTGATCAACGAGGTCGCCACCACGATCGCCGAGGCCGAGGACCTCACCGCACCGGTGATCCGGCTCGCCAAGCGGCACGGCTTCTCCGACGCCCAGATCGCCGGCATCCGCGGCCTCCGCGAGGACGTGGTCCGGGGTGTGCGCTGGGCGCTGGGCCTGCGACCGGTCTACAAGACGGTCGACACCTGCGCCGCGGAGTTCGCGTCGCGGACGCCGTACCACTACTCCGCCTACGACGAGGAGACCGAGGTCGAGCCGCGCGAGCGGCCCGCGGTGATCATCCTCGGCTCCGGCCCGAACCGCATCGGGCAGGGCATCGAGTTCGACTACTCGTGCGTGCACGCCTCCCTGGCGCTGTCCGAGGCCGGCTACGAGACGATCATGGTCAACTGCAACCCCGAGACCGTCTCCACCGACTACGACACCAGCGACCGGCTCTACTTCGAGCCGCTCACGCTCGAGGACGTGCTCGAGATCGTGCACGCCGAGGAGCAGGCCGGCCCCGTCGCCGGCGTCATCTGCCAGCTCGGCGGCCAGACCCCGCTCGGCCTGGCCCAGGGGCTCGAGGACGCCGGCGTCCCGATCGTCGGCACCACCCCGGAGGCGATCCACCTCGCCGAGGAGCGCGGCGCGTTCGGCCGGGTCCTCGCCGCGGCCGGGCTGCCCGCGCCCAAGCACGGCACCGCGACGTCGTACGCCGAGGCGCGCGCGATCGCCGAGGAGATCACCTACCCGGTGCTCGTCCGGCCCTCCTACGTGCTGGGCGGACGCGGGATGGAGATCGTGTACGACGACGAGGCGCTGCGCGGCTACATCACCCGCGCCACCGAGATCTCCCCGGAGCACCCCGTGCTCGTCGACCGGTTCCTCGACGACGCGGTGGAGATCGACGTGGACGCGCTCTACGACGGCGAGGAGCTCTTCCTCGGCGGCGTCATGGAGCACATCGAGGAGGCCGGCATCCACTCCGGCGACTCGAGCTGCGCCCTGCCGCCGATCACCCTGGGTCGCGAGACCGTCGAGCGGATCCGCCGCTCGACCGAGGCGATCGCCCGGGGCGTCGGGGTGAAGGGCCTGCTCAACGTGCAGTACGCGATGGCCTCCGACGTGCTCTACGTCCTCGAGGCCAACCCGCGTGCCTCCCGCACGGTGCCGTTCGTCTCGAAGGCGACGGCCACCCCGCTCGCGAAGGCGGCCGCCCGGGTGATGCTCGGCGAGTCGATCGCGTCCTTGCGCGAGCGGGGCGTCCTTCCGGCGAAGGGCGACGGTGGGGACCTTCCCGCCGACGCGCCGATCGCGGTGAAGGAGGCGGTGATGCCGTTCAACCGGTTCCGCACGATCGAGGGCCTGTCCGTCGACACCGTGCTCGGGCCGGAGATGCGCTCGACCGGCGAGGTCATGGGCTTCGACGCGGTCTTCGGCACCAGCTTCGCCAAGTCCCAGACGGCCGCCTACGGGCCGCTGCCGTCGGAGGGACGGATCTTCGTGTCGGTGGCCAACGTGGACAAGCGGCACCTGATCTTCCCGGTCAAGCGGCTCTACGACCTCGGCTACGAGATCCTCGCCACCGAGGGCACCGCGGAGGTGCTGCGACGCAACGGGGTGCCGGCCGAGGTGGTCCGCAAGCACAGCGAGGGGCCGAGCGACGACGGGCACCCGACCATCGTCGGCCGGATCCTCGACGGCGACGTGAAGCTGGTCGTGAACACCCCGCACGGCACCACCAAGGGCGGGTCGCCCCGCCTCGACGGCTACGAGATCCGCACCGCCGCGGTGATCGCGAACATCCCCTGCATCACCACGATCCAGGGGCTCGCAGCAGCGGTGCAGGGCATCGAGGCGGTGCGTGCCGGAGACATCGGCGTGCGCTCGCTGCAGGACTGGGCGCCGCTGGTCAAGGTCGACGGCGGCCGGTGAGCATGACCCTGTACCGCTGGCTGTTCGACCACGCCCTCGTCCGCGTCGACGCCGAGACCGCCCACAGGGCGGGCTTCACGGCGCTTCGCGCGGGCAGGCCGGTGGTGGGGAGGCTGCCCCTGAGCGCACCGTCCACCCCGGTGCACGCGCTGGGGCTGACGTTCCCCGGCCCGTTGGGGCTGGCCGCGGGGTTCGACAAGAACGCCGAGGGCATCGACGCGCTGGCCGCGCTCGGGTTCTCGTTCGTCGAGGTCGGCACCGTCACCGGTGAGCCGCAGCCGGGCAACCCGAAGCCACGGCTGTTCCGGCTCCCCGCCGACCGGGCGGTGGTCAACCGGATGGGCTTCAACAACGACGGCGCCGAAGTGGTCGCGCGCCGGCTCGAGACACGACGCCGGCGCGGGGCCCCGAAGCCGGTCGTGGTCGGCGTCAACATCGGCAAGACCAAGGTGGTCCCCGAGGAGGACGCGGTCGGCGACTACGAGAAGAGCACGCGGCTGCTCGCGCCGTACGCCGACTATCTCGTGGTCAACGTCAGCTCGCCGAACACACCCGGGCTTCGCGACCTGCAGGCGGTCGAGAAGCTGGAGCCGTTGCTGCAGGCGGTACGACGCCAGGCCGACGCCGTGACACCGAGCCGGGTGCCGCTGCTGGTGAAGATCGCGCCCGACCTGAGCGACGAGGACGTGCTCGCCGTCGCCGACCTGGCCGAGAGCATCGGCCTCGACGGTGTGGTCGCCACGAACACGACGATCTCCCGTGACGGCCTCGCCTCCGACCCCGCGGACGTCGAGCGGGCGGGCGCGGGCGGTCTCTCCGGCGCGCCGCTGCGCGAGCGCTCCCTGGAGGTCCTCCGCCTGCTCCGGGGGCGGCTCGACGCGGGCACCACCGTGATCTCCGTGGGCGGCATCGGCAACGCCGCGGACGCCGCCGAGCGGCTCGCCGCCGGCGCCGACCTGCTCCAGGCCTACACCGCCTTCATCTACGAAGGAGCGCTGTGGCCGTCCAGGGTCCAGCGCGAGCTCGTGAGCCTCACCTCGCCCGCCGGAGCCGCCGGATGACGCAGGCGGCGCGAGGACCGGTGCAGGTGCAGGGGGAGGTGCTGAGCAACAAGCGCGCCGGCGCCTACCAGCACCTGACCCTCGTCGCCCCGGGTGTCGCCGAGCGTTTCCGCCCCGGCAACATCGTCGCGCTCGCAGTCGGAGGGTCGCTGTCGGACCGGCTCCTGCGCCGCGGCTTCCCGATCTACCGGGTCCGGGCCACCGGCGCCTACCGCAGCACCGTCGAGATCGTCTTCGCCCCCGCCGAGCCCGGCCAGGAGTGGCTCGGCGGCCTCGCAGCCGGCGCGACCGTCGACGTGGTCGGGCCCCTGGGCCGGCCGTACGCGCTGCCCAAGGAGCCCGTCGCCTGCACTCTCGCCGGGAGCGGCCACGCCGCGGCGCCTCTGTTCAGCCTGGCCGAACGGCTCCGTGAGCGCGGCTGCGCGGTGCACATGGTGCTCGGCGGGCGGAGCGACCGGGACCTGTTCGGGGCGCTCGAGGCCAAGCGGGCCGCCAAGACCGTGGTGGTCACGACCGAGGACGGCTCGGTCGGGATGCGCGGCGGCGTGGCCCACGTCCTACCCGACCTGCTCCGGCGCACGGGCAGTGACGTGGTCTACGCGGCCGGACCGTCCGGCATGCTGCACGAGGTCGCGGCCGCCGCCGAGCAGCACGGCGCCTGGAGCCAGACCGCCCTCGACACCCCGCTGGTGTGCGCGACGGGGGCCTGCCTCACCTGCGTGGTGCCCTCCGTGGGCGAGGACGGGGTCTCCCGGATGGTCCGCTCCTGCGTCGAGGGACCGGTGTTCCGCGGCGACCGCGTGCGCTGGGCCGACCTCGGCACCGTCCCCGCGGACACCCGGGGAGCGTCCGAGGGGGACCAGGCGTGAGTACGACGGACGTCACGACCTCGCTGGGGGAGCTCAGCCTCGCCAACCCCGTCATCGTCGCCGCGGGCTGCGGTGGGACCGGTCGCGAGCTGGAGCCGTTCCTCGACCTCGCCGGGCTCGGCGGCTTCGTCACCCGCTCGGTCACCCTCGACCCGCGTGCCGGCCGCCGGCCCCCTCGCGCGGTGGAGAGCCCGTCCGGCCTGGTCAGCGACACGGGGCTCCAGGGCCCGGGCCTCCAAGGGTTCCTGGCCACCGAGCTGCCGTGGCTGGCGCAGCGCAAGGTGCGCACCGTGGTCTCCGTGGCGGGCCAGAACCTGGGGGAGTGGGCGGAGCTCGCCCGCCGGGTGGGCCTGAGCCCCGGCGTCGCAGCGGTCGAGGTGAACCTCGCCTGGCCGGACGGTTCCCTCGCGGGCCGCGACTCCTACCAGGCGGGGAAGGTCGTCGCCGCGGTTCGCCGTGACATGCCCCGCGGCGTGCAGGTGCTCGCGAAGGTCGCCTGCGACCCGCACACCGTCGTCGACGTGACCCGTGCCGCGGTCAAGGCGGGAGCCGACGCGGTCGTGGTCGGTCACGGCCTCCCCGCGCTCGTGCTCGACCCGCCGACACTGACGCCGGTGCTGCGCGGGGCTCTGGGTGGCCCGGCCGTGCTGCCCGTGACGCTGCGCTGCCTCTGGGAGGTGCACGCGGCGCTGCCCGACGTCCCTCTCGTCGGAAGCGGTGGCGTCCGCACCGGCTACGACGCGCTCGCCATGCTGGCCGCCGGCGCGAGCGCCGTCCAGGTCGGCAGCACCGTCCTCCACGACCCCGGATCGCCGCAACGGATCGTCACCGAGCTCACCGCCGAGCTCGAGCGCCGTGGCCTGCCCGACGTCCGGGCCGCGATCGGCCGGGCCCACATCGACAACCCAGGAGACACACGATGACCTTCGGTACCCGGCTTCGTGAGGCCATGGACGCGCGAGGGCCCCTGTGCGCAGGCATCGACCCGCACCCGGCACTGCTCGACGCCTGGGGCATGACCGACAGCGCGGTCGGCCTCGAACGGTTCTCGATGGCCGCCGTCGAGGCGCTCGCCGGCGCCGTGGCCGCGGTCAAGCCGCAGTCGGCGTTCTTCGAGAGGCACGGCTCGAAGGGGATCGCGGTCCTGGAGAAGGTGATCGGCGAGGCACGAGCGATGGGGACGGTCGTCGTGCTCGACGTGAAGCGGGGCGACATCGGCTCCACGGCGCAGGCCTACGCCGACGCCTACCTGGACAAGTCGTCACCGCTGGCCGCGGACGCGATCACCGCGAGCCCGTTCCTCGGGTTCGGGTCGCTCGAGCCGATGATCGAGACCGCCCTGGCCAACGACGCGGGAGTCTTCGTCCTCGCGCTGACCTCCAACCCCGAGGGTCCGCAGGTGCAGCACGCCCGGACCGCCGACGGCCGCACGGTCGCAGGGACCGTGCTCGACTCGATCGCCAGCCGCAACGCCGGCGCCTCGCCGCTCGGATCCATCGGCGCCGTCGTGGGAGCCACGATCGGTGAGACCAGCGAGAACCTCGACGTCAACGGGCCGTTGCTCGTCCCCGGTCTCGGCGCCCAGGGCGGCACCGTGGACGACGTCCGCCGGATCTTCGGCGCCGCTGCGGGCAACGTCCTCGCCAGCAGCTCCCGGGAGATCCTCTCGGCCGGACCGGACAAGGCGGCCCTGCGGAGCGCCGCGCTGGAGACCGCGCGCCGGCTCGCCGCGCTGAGCGAGTCATGACCGCCGTACGACGCGCGCTCCCGGTCGCGCTGAGCGCTCTGCTCGTCATGCCGCTCGCCGGGTGTGCGAGCGACACGGAGACGCTACTGCGCCACGCTCGCGGAGAAGAAGCAGACGCTGACCGAGCTGGCGGAGTCCGGAGACGGCGACGTGCTCGAGGAGACGCTCGTCGTGCTGCGCGACCTCCGCGACGAGGCGCCCTCCGACATCGAGGACGAGTGGTCGACCCTCGTGTTCGCCTACGAGGCGCTCGGGGACGCCTTCGAGGACGCCGGCACCAGCCCGGGTGAGTACGACCCGGCGTCTCCGCCGGCCGATGTCACCGAGGAGCAGGCGAAGCGGATCGAGGGTGCCGCCGCGGAGCTCCGGTCCGCCCGCGTGATGCAGGCCGCCGACGGCCTCGAGCAGCACGCCCGCGACGTGTGCAAGGTCGACCTCGGCGGCCTCAGCTCCGGCTGACCCGAGTCGCGGTGGCCGGGTGCCGCGACCACTGACGCTCAGTCCAGCGCGAACGATCCGGTGACGATCTCGCCTGCCGGCTCGTAGGTGCCCATCACGACCCCGGTGGTCGAGACCTGGCTGTCGACCATCTTCAGCGCGGAGGGGACGGTGCCGTCCGCGAACAGGCGTCTGCCCGACCCGATGACGAGAGGGAAGAGCCAGAGGCGGTACTGGTCGACGAGGTTGTGGCGCAGCAGAGTCTGGATCAGGTTCCCGCTGCCATGCACCTGCAGCTCTGGCCCCTCTGTCTTCTTGAGCGCCGCGATGCCCTCGGCCGCGTCGCCCTCGATGAGGACCGAGCCGCTCCACTCCAGGGTGGGACGACTCCTCGACGCGACGTACTTCGTGGCGTCGTTCAACGGCTTGGCGCCGTCCTCCTCGGAGGCGTGCGGCCAGTATGCGGCGAAGATGTCGTAGGTCCTTCGTCCGAGGACGAGGTCGAACGGAACGCTCATCGCCGCGCCCATCACCTCTCCCATCAGGTCGTCCCAGTAGCTGACCGACCAGCCTCCATGGGTGAAGCCGTTGTCGTCGTCCTCGCCCGGTCCGCCCGGTGCCTGCATGACCCCGTCGAGGGTCAGGAAGGTGCTCACGACCAGCTTTCTCATCTCTCGTGCCCTTTCGATCGAGGGTCCGGCTCCGGCTTCCCGCCGCAGGTACAGACAGTCGACCGCGGCAATACTCATCGCGAAGGCAGAGCCGGTCCGATGTCCACGTCGCTCAATGGCCCAGGCCCAGGCCGCGCGGGTCGCGGCCGGCGAACGCCGCCAGCCGGTCGTAGATCGGGGCGTCCCCGGAGATCGTCACGGGCGGTGCGAACGCGTCACCGCGGTTCTCGGGGGTCAGGGCCTGGCTCATGAAGTCGAGGCCCCGCTGGGCCACCCGAGGGTCGAGGTCGATCGACTGTCCGGTCGCGCGCACCAGGTCCCAGGTGTGGACCGCGAACTCGGCCGTCTGCCAGTCGACGGCCTGGGCCGATGCCGACTCACCGGACTCGCGCCACATGCGCAACAGGTCGTCGGCGCCGGAGCGGAACTCTGCGGTCCAGTCGTCGGGTAGCGGCGGCTCGACGGACCAGTCCGGCTGCCCACCACCGGACATGGTGAGGAAGTTCTGGGGGTCGGCCACCACGTGCGCCACCAGGCGAGCGACACTCCACTCCGTGCACGGCGTGTCACCCGAAAGCCGGCCGGCAGGGACAGCGGCAAGCACCTCTGCGGTCTGGTCGAGGGCGCGGGAGAGTACGTCGATCGACTCCTGTGCGGCGTTGGACATGGCCGAGCTCCTCTCGTCTTCACCGTAGCCGCACCGACTGTGGTCGGGGTGCCCAGCAGGGGGACGAGAATCCGGCGGCGGGGACCCTGGGATCTTTCGGCCGGGAGCATCGGGGCTTTCGTCCCTGGTTCGTGGTGTACGGCGTGGCAACCCTGAAGGAGTGAAGAAGATGCTCCTCATCGTCAACGGTCCCGCGTACGGCGCGGACGAGACCTTCAACGCGTTGCGCCTGGCCGTCGCGCTCACCCGTCGCGACGACGCCGAGGTCTCCGTGTTCCTCATGGGCGACGCAGTGACCTGTGCGATCGCCGGACAGAAGACGCCCGACGGCTACTACGCGCTGGACCGGATGCTCAAGACCTTCGCCCGGCACGGGGGTCACATCGCCTGTTGTGGCACCTGCATGGACGCCCGAGGACTGACCAAGGAGCACCTGATCCCGGAGGCGCCCCGGTCCACGATGGAGGAGCTCGCGGCGTGGACCGTGGAGGCCGACCAGGTGCTGACCTTCTGATCGGATGTCCTCCCGGCAGGTGGTCGTGCCAGCAGGGCCACCACCCGGGACGGACACGCATTCGGGTGCTGCCCGCCCTGGCGGCACCGGGCTTCAGTCGGTTGCGTTGCAGGTCGCGGGAGGGACTGACTAGATTTCTCACCTGCCCTGCTCGACATCGACGAGCGCACCCGACCGATGAGGACTGACACCGTGGCCCTTCCGCCGCTCACGCCCGAGCAGCGTCAAGCTGCACTGGACAAGGCAGCGGCCTCCCGTCGGGAGCGCGCTGAGGTCAAGAACCGGCTCAAGCACTCGGGCGCCTCGATCGTGGAGGTCCTCAAGCAGGGGCAGGAGAACGACGTGATCGCCAAGATGCGCGTCCTCGACCTGCTGCAGTCGATGCCCGGCGTCGGCAAGGTGCGAGCCCGCCAGATGATGGAGCGGCTGAACATCTCCGAGAGCCGTCGGGTCCGGGGGCTCGGCGCGAACCAGATCGCTGCGCTCGAGCGCGAGTTCGGCTCAGGCGAGTGACGGAGCGGCACGACGGGGGAGTGAGCAAGGGCGGTCGGCTCGTGGTGCTGGCCGGCCCGACCGCGGTCGGCAAGGGCAGCGTCGCCGCCGACATCCGCAAGAACCACCCCGAGGTCTGGATCTCGGTGTCGGCGACCACGCGCAAGCCGCGGCCCGGCGAGGTCCACGGCCGGCACTACTGGTTCGTCAGCGAGCAGGAGTTCGACGAGCTCGTCGAGACCGAGCAGCTCCTCGAGTGGGCAGTGGTGCACAAGGGAGCTCGCTACGGCACTCCGCGCAAGCCGGTCGAGGAGGCCCTCGCGGCCGGACGGCCGGCCCTGCTCGAGATCGACCTGCAGGGTGCGCGTCAGGTGCGGCAGTCGATGCCCGAGGCGCTGTTCGTGTTCCTGGCCCCGCCGTCGTGGGAGGAGCTGGTCCGCCGCCTGGTCGGACGGGGCACCGAGACCCCCGAGGAGCGGGAGCGTCGCCTCGAGACCGCGCGCGAGGAGCTCGCCGCCGAGGAGGAGTTCGACGTCACGGTCGTGAACACGGAAGTTCACGCTGCGAGCGAAGAGTTGGTAGCCTTGATCAAGAACGTCCCGACTCATCGGTGACGCCGACCAATCCGACTGACTCTGTGAGGCCTACAAGCGTGTCTGGCTCCCTGCCCGTTGCCGAGGGCATCACCAACCCGCCCATCGACGAGCTCCTGACCAAGACGGACTCGAAGTACAAGCTCGTCCTGTACGCCGCCAAGCGCGCCCGTCAGATCAACGCCTACTACTCCCAGCTCGGTGAGGGGCTGCTCGAGTACGTCGGCCCGCTCGTCGACACGCACGTGCAGGAGAAGCCGCTGTCGATCGCCCTCCGGGAGATCAACGCCGACCTGCTCACCTGCGAGGACATCGACCCTGACGCCGAGGCCGCTGAGAGCGCCGAGGCCTGAGCATGACCTCGGCCGGGTTCCCGGTTGACGGCAGCCGCCGCCCCCACGTCGTACTCGGCGTGAGTGGCGGCATTGCTGCATACAAGGCCTGTGAGCTGCTGCGGCGGTTCACCGAGTCCGGGCACGACGTCACGGTCGTGCCGACGGCCGCCGCGCTGGAGTTCGTCGGCGCGCCCACCTGGGCGGCGCTTTCCGGCAAACCGGTCGCAACCGACGTCTGGTCCGACGTGCACGAGGTGCCGCACGTCCGGATCGGCCAGAGCGCCGACCTCGTGGTCGTGGCGCCGGCCACCGCTGACGTGATGGCCAAGGCCGCCCACGGCCTGGCCGACGACCTGCTGACCAACACCCTGCTCACTGCCCGCTGCCCGGTGGTCCTCGCCCCGGCGATGCACACCGAGATGTGGGAGCACCCGGCCACTCAGGAGAACGTCGCCACGCTGCGCAGCCGTGGTGTCCTGGTCATCGAGCCCGCCGAGGGGCGCCTGACCGGCGCGGACACCGGCAAGGGCCGGTTGCCGGAGCCGGGCGAGATCTTCGAGGTCTGCACCAGCGTGCTGGCCCGCAGCGGCGACGCCGACCCGCTCGACCTCGCCGGCCTGCACGTGGTCGTCTCCGCCGGCGGCACCCGCGAGTACCTCGACCCGGTGCGCTTCCTCGGCAACAGGTCCTCCGGGCTGCAGGGTTACGCCCTCGCGCGTACGGCGGTCGCCCGTGGCGCCGAGGTCACCCTCGTGGCGGCGAACGTGACGCTGCCCGACCCCGCCGGCGCCAAGGTGGTGCGGGTCGAGACCACCGCCGAGCTGCGCGACGCGGTCGTCGAGGCCGCGGCCGGGGCCGACGCCGTGGTGATGGCCGCCGCGCCCGCTGACTTCCGACCCACCGCGGTCGCCGGGTCCAAGATCAAGAAGGCCGAGGACGGCACCGCGCCCGTCATCGAGCTGGACCAGAACCCCGACATTCTCGTCGAGCTCTCCCGAAACCGCCCGACCCCGGGCACCGTGGTCGTGGGCTTCGCCGCCGAGACCGGCGACGAGTCCGGGTCGGTGCTCGAGCACGCCGAGGCCAAGCTCGCCCGCAAGGGCTGCGACCTGCTCGTCGTCAACGACGTGAGCGGCGGCAAGGTGTTCGGGTCCGCCGACAACGAGGCGGTCGTGCTCGACGCCGACGGCTCCGCGACGCCGGTGCCGCGGGGTTCCAAGACGGCGCTGGCCCATGTCATCTGGGACCGGGTGCTGTCACGCCGCGAGACCACCTGAGGGTTGTCACCGCCACGCGTTATCGTTCACCAGACCACATGCAGTCGAAACCAGCCGAAGGATGCGTCGCGACCGCGACGCGGACAGGGGACACACCAGTGGCAGGACGCCTTTTCACCTCCGAGTCCGTGACCGAGGGGCACCCGGACAAGATCGCCGACCAGATCAGCGACACGATCCTCGACGCCCTGCTCAAGGACGACCCGCGCAGCCGGGTCGCGGTGGAGACCCTGGTGACGACCGGTCTGGTGATCGTCGCAGGTGAGGTGACCACGACGACGTACGCCCCGATCGCCGAGCTGGTCCGCAAGAAGGTCCTCGAGATCGGCTACGACTCATCGCTCAAGGGCTTCGACGGCTGGTCCTGCGGCGTGCAGGTCGCGATCGGCTCACAGTCGGTGGACATCGCCCAGGGTGTCGACGACGCCTACGAGGAGCGCCACGACCACTCGATGGACCCGCTCGACCGCCAGGGTGCTGGTGACCAGGGCCTCATGTTCGGGTTCGCCTGTGACGACACCCCCGAGCTGATGCCGCTGCCGATCATGATCGCCCACCGGCTGTCACAGCGGCTGTCCGAGGTGCGCAAGAACGGCACGATGTCCTACCTGCGCCCGGACGGCAAGACGCAGGTGACCATCGAGTACGACGACGAGAACCGCCCGGTCCGCGTCGACACCGTGGTCGTGTCGACGCAGCACGCCGCTGACATCCACCTCGACGAGATGCTGACCCCCGACATCCGCCGGCACGTGGTGGACCACGTCCTCGCGCAGTTCGACATCCCGTCCGACGGCTACCGCCTCCTGGTGAACCCGACCGGCCGCTTCGAGATCGGCGGGCCCATGGGCGACGCCGGCCTCACCGGTCGCAAGATCATCATCGACACCTACGGCGGCATGGCCCGCCACGGCGGCGGCGCGTTCTCCGGCAAGGACCCCTCGAAGGTGGACCGGTCCGCGGCGTACGCCATGCGCTGGGTGGCGAAGAACGTCGTCGCCGCGGGTCTCGCCCGCCGCTGCGAGGTGCAGGTCGCCTACGCGATCGGCAAGGCGCACCCGGTCGGCTTCTACGTCGACTGCTTCGGCACCGAGACCGTCCCGGTGGGCACGATCCAGAAGGCCGTGCTCGAGGTGTTCGACCTCCGCCCGGCGGCGATCATCCGCGATCTCGACCTGCTGCGGCCGATCTACTCCCAGACCGCGGCGTACGGCCACTTCGGTCGCGAGCTGCCGGACTTCACCTGGGAGCGGACGGACCGGGTCGACGCGCTGAAGAAGGCTGCCGGGGTCTGACCCGCCCGGTCGCGGCCGATCGTCGGTTGCGGCCGATCGTCGGTCGCCCCCAGTCGGAGCGCGGACCCGACCCACGGCTCGTCCGTGCACTGACCCGGTGCACGTGGCGACGGGCGGTCGGGCCCGAACCCATGCGTCTGCGTCGTTCGAGCGAGGCGCCCGACGTACTGCTCGCCGCGGCCACGCATCTGCGTGGTTCGAGCGAGGCGCCCGACGTGCTGCTCGCCGCGGCCACGCATCTGCGTGGTTCGAGCGAGGCGCCCGACGTACTGCTCGCCGCAGCCACGCAGATGAGCCGTTCCGGCGGCACGGACAGCGATGAGTGCCGGTGCGTCCACAGGCGGCAGACGCCGTACGGCGGACGTCGGTGCCGGCTGGGAGGATGAGGCTGTGAGTGGGCCCGAGGAGACCGAGCAGCCGGCGTTGATGCCGGAGCTGTCGCGTGCTCGGGAGACGGCACGCGCGGCGAAGCAGAAGTCGCAGCAGGAGAAGGCGAGGTCCTCGGCCAAGCCCGCCGTCGAGCCGGCGGCGGAGAACCCGGTCGCCCAGGTGCTCGTCGACGTCCCCCTCGCTCACCTCGACCGTCCCTTCGACTACCTCGTGCCGGAGAAGATGTCTGCCGACGCGGTGCCGGGCGCCCGGGTCAAGGTGCGCTTCGCCGGCCAGGACGTCGACGGGTTCGTCATCGCGCGGGTCGCCGAGAGCAGCCATCAGGGGCGCCTCGCGCCGCTGCGCCGGGCAGTCAGCGCCGAGCCGGTCCTCTCGCCGGCCGTCGCGCGCCTCTCGGCGGCGGTGGCCGGACGTTACGCGGGCACCCGGTCCGACGTGCTCCGGCTCGCCGTCCCGCCCCGTCACGCGACCGTCGAGAAGCAGGCCTCGACACCGGCACCACCACTGCAGGTCGACCCCCACGCGGCCGAGAAGGGTTGGGGTCCCTACACCGGCGGCGCGGCGTTCGTGCGCCACCTCGCCGACGGCGCCCGCCCGCGAGCGGTCTGGTCGGCGACACCGGGGGAGGACTGGCCGGCGCTCGTCGGGCAGGCCGCCGCGGCGACGTACTCCTCGGGTCGTGGCGTGCTGATCTGCGTGCCGGACCACCGCGACGTCACCCGCGTGGACGATGCGCTGCGCACGGTCCTTGGCGAGGGGCACCATGTCTGCCTGACCGCCGACCTCGGCCCTGCGGAGCGGTACCGCGCGTTCCTCGCGCTCGCCCGCGGCGCCGTCCGGGTGGTCGTCGGCACCCGGGCCGCCGCCTTCGCGCCCGTGCACGACCTCGGCCTGGTGGTCATCTGGGACGACGGCGACGACCTGTTCGCCGAGCTCCACGCCCCCTACCCGCACACCCGGGAGGTGCTGCTGCAGCGCGCCTACGAGGAGCCCTGCGGCGCTCTCGTCGGTGGCTTCGCACGTACGGCAGAGGCCCAGCTGCTGCTCCGCACCGGGTGGGCCAAGGAGATCGCGGCACCGCGGGCCGTCACCCGCGAGCGGGCGGCGCACGTGAGCATCACCGGCGCCACCGACTTCGAGCTGGAGCGCGACCCGTTCGCCCGCTCCGCCAGGCTGCCCAAGGCCGCCTTCGACGCGATCCGGACAGCTCTCGAGCACGGGCCGGTCCTGCTGCAGACCCCCCGACACGGGTACGCCGCGAGCCTCTCCTGCGACCGCTGCCGGACGCCGGCCCGGTGCCGCGCCTGCGCAGGCCCGCTCCGGGTCGCGGCCGCGCACCGTCCGCCGACCTGCGCCTGGTGCGGCCAGGAGGAGCAGGCGTGGGCGTGCCCCGAGTGCGGGGGCCGCGGTCTACGAGCGCCCGTGCGCGGTGACCGTCGTACCGCCGAAGAGCTTGGACGTGCCTTCCCTTCCGTCGCGGTGCGCACCTCCTCCGGTGACCGCGTGCTCGACACCGTCCCCGCGAAGCCGGCCGTCGTGGTGGCCACGCCCGGCGCGGAGCCGTTGGCCGACGGGGGCTACGCCTGCGTGGTGCTGCTCGACACCTGGCTGATGCTCGCCCGCACCGACCTGCGCGCGACCGAGGAGGCGGTGCGTCGCTGGATGAACGCCGCGGCCCTGGCCCGGCCGGCCGGCGCCGGCGGCCGCGTCGTCGTCGTGGGGGAGAGCAGCGAGCAGACCCTGCAGGCCCTCGTGCGGTGGGACCCCGCCGGCTCCGCGGCCCGGGAGCTGGGCGACCGCGAGTCCGCCCACCTGCCTCCGGCCTCGCGCGTGGCCACGCTGACCGGCACCGAGGAGGCCGTCACCTCGGCGCTCGACTCGCTCACGCTGCCCGAGGCGGCCGAGGTGCTCGGCCCGGTGCCGGTCGACGAGCCTCCCGGCCGGCCGAAGCCCGAACAGCCGCAGGTGCGTGTGGTGCTCCGCGTCCCGCGCCCCCATGGCGCTGCGCTCTCACGAGCGCTGGTGGAGCTGCAGGGTGTGCGCGCTGCCAAGAAGCTCGATCCGGTCCGCGTCCAGGTTGATCCGGCCAGCCTCGGCTGATCGCACGCTCCCGCACGCGCGACGACGACCAGGACGCGACGACCGTCGGTGAGGTGCAGGCCATCTACCTGCTTCCCGAGGCATGGGGACTGGGCGCGGGACGACGGCTGCTGGACGCCGTGCTGGCGGGGCTGACCAGGCAGAACTTCCGCGACGTGACGCTGTGGGTGCTGGAGGAGAACCTTCGGGCCCGCGCGTTCTACGAGGCCACTGGCTGGACGGCCGACGGGACGGTCAAGCGGGACGAGGTCGCTGGCGTGCCTGTCACGGAGCTCCGCTACCGCCGGGTGCTGGTGTGATGCCGGGGGTGCGGGCGGCCAGGCCCCACCTGCGCGGTCCGTAGACTGGGCAGCCGCCCCACGACGCATCGCACCCGCACGACAGGAGAACACGTGGCCGTCCAGCCCATCCGCCTCTTCGGAGACCCGGTGCTGACCTCCCGCGCCGTCGAGGTCGTCGACTTCGACAAGGAGCTGCGCCGGCTCGTCGAGGACCTCACCGACACGATGCGCGACGCACCCGGTGCCGGGCTGGCCGCCCCGCAGATCGGTGTGGGACTGCGGGTGTTCACCTGGTACGTCGACGGCGAGCTCGGTCACCTCATCAACCCCGACCTGTCGCTCTCCGACGAGCAGCAGGACGGCCCGGAGGGCTGCCTGTCGATCCCGGACCTGACCTTCGACTGCAAGCGGTCGATGTCGGTGGTCGCCAAGGGCTGGAACATGTACGGCGAGCCGGTGACCGTCGAGGGCTCGGAGATGCTTGCCCGCGCGATCCAGCACGAGACCGACCACCTCGACGGGATCCTGTTCATCGACCGGCTCGACCGGGAGACCCGCAAGCTCGCGATGAAGGCGATCCGCGAGGCCGATTGGTTCGGCGACAACCCGCCCACGGTGAAGGTCTCCCCGCACCCGACGAGGGGGTTCGGTCTCTGATGCGCGTCGTCTTCGCCGGCACCCCCGAGGTCGCCGTCCCCGCCCTCGAGGCGATCGCCGAGAGCTCCCACGATCTGGTCGGGGTGGTCACCCGCCCCGACGCGCCCGCCGGCCGTGGCCGGAAGCTCGTCGCCTCGCCGGTCGCCCAGCGCGCCGAGGAGCTCGGCGTACCCGTGCTCAAGCCGGCCCACCCCAAGGACCCGGAGTTCCAGGCGCAGCTCAAGGAGCTCGACCCCGACTGCTGCCCGGTCGTCGCCTACGGGGCGCTGCTCCCGCAGAGCGCGCTCGACATCCCGCGGCACGGCTGGGTCAACCTGCACTTCTCGCTGCTCCCGGCCTGGCGTGGCGCCGCGCCGGTGCAGCACGCGATCTGGTCCGGCGACGAGATCTCCGGCGCGACCACGTTCCGGATCGTCAAGCAGCTCGACGCCGGCCCGACCTTCGGGGTCGTCACCGAGCGGGTGCGGCCCACCGACACCGCCGGCGACCTGCTGACCCGGCTCGCCCACAGCGGCGCCGGCCTCCTGGTCGCGACGCTCGACGGCATCGAGGACGGGTCCCTCGAGGCGCGCGAGCAGCCCGCCGACGGCATCACCTTCGCCCCGAAGATCCTCGTCGAGGACGCGCAGATCGACTGGACCGAGCCGGCGGCGGCCGTCGACCGCCGGATCCGGGCCTGCACTCCTGGGCCGGGCGCGTGGTCGACGTACGCCGGCGAGCGGATCAAGATCGCGCCGGTGGCCCTGACCGAGAGACCGTGAGCAGCTCGAGCCCGGGGTCCTCGAGGTGACCAAGAACGCCCTGTTCGTCGGCACGGCAACCGACCCGGTGCGGCTCGCGGAGGTCAAGGCGTTCGGCAAGAAGCAGATGCAGGCCGCCGACTGGGCGCGCGGGGCGCGGGTCGCCTCGGGCGAGAGGTTCGGTGGCTGACCCGCGGCGACGTCCGGCACGGCGTCCGCGCGCCGGGCAGCCGCGCCCCGGGAAGGGCACGGCATCCGGCAAGGTCGACGCTGCCCGTCTGCTCGCCTACGACGTGCTCGTGGCGGTCCGTGAGCAGGACGCCTACACGAACCTCCTCCTGGCGTCGATGCTGCGTGAGCGCGGCCTCACCGGCCGCGACGCGGCGTTCGCCACCGAGCTGGTCTCGGGCACGGTGCGGCGGCAGGGCACGTACGACGCGATCATCGCTGCCTGTGTCGACCGGCCCCTGTCGAAGGTCGACGCCGCCGTGCTCGACGCGCTGCGCCTCGGCGCGCACCAGATCCTCGCCATGCGCGTGCCCACCCATGCCGCCGTCTCGACGACCGTCGAGCTGGTCCGCCGGCGCGTGGGTCACGGCCCGGCGGGTTTCGTGAACGCGGTGCTGCGCAAGGTGTCCGCGCACGACCTGTCCGGCTGGGTGCGCCGGGTCGCCCCGGACCCGGTCACCGACCCGCTCGGCTTCGCCTCGGTCGCCTACTCCCATCCGCGCTGGGTGGTCCAGGCCCTGGAAGAGGCACTGGGCGGGGCCGGACAGATCGAGGACCTCCTCGCCGCCGACAACGCACCGCCCAAGGTGACTCTGGTGGCACGCCCCGGCCTGTCGACCGTCGACGAGCTGGTCGCCGCGGGTGGGACGGCCTCGACGCAGTCGCCCTACGCCGTCGAGCTGGCCTCCGGTGACCCCGCCTCGATCCCGGCCGTCGCCGAGGGCCGCGCCGGGGTGCAGGACGAGGGCTCCCAGCTCGTCGCCCTGGCCCTGTCCCAGGCCGTCGTGGAGGGACGCGACGCGCAGTGGCTCGACATGTGCGCCGGCCCGGGAGGCAAGTCCGCCCTGTTGGCGTCGATCGCTGCCCGACGTGGAGCGCACGTGCTGGCCTCGGAGCGGCAGGTCCACCGCGCCGGGCTCGTCAAACGGGCGACCTCGGCGGCCTCGCAGGGGCTCACCGGGGTCATCACCGCCGACGGCACCAGGCCCGCGTGGGCCCCCGGCTCCTTCGACAGGGTGCTCGTCGACGCCCCCTGCTCGGGCCTCGGCGCCCTGCGACGGCGGCCGGAGTCCCGCTGGCGCCGTACCCCCGGCGACGTCCAGGACCTGGTGCCGCTCCAGGAGCAGCTGCTCCGGTCGGCCCTCGACGCGGTGCGGCCAGGAGGTGTGGTGGCCTACGTCACCTGCTCGCCGGTCCTGGCCGAGACGTCCGAGGTCGTCTCGCGCGTCCTGTCCGACCGGACGGACGCCGTGCTCGAGGACGCGGCTCCGTTGTTCGACGGGGTGCCCGATCTTCAGGCCGAGCAGGCGCGCCTGCCGGGGACGGTGCAGCTGTGGCCGCACCGGCAGGGCACCGACGCGATGTTCTTCGCCCTGCTGCGCAGGCGCGCTGACCGGTAACGTCGGCGGCATGGCCGCCAAGTCGTCGAAGTCGCCCTCGGTCGAGATCGAGGTCGACGACCGCGTCGTGCGGGTGTCCAACCCCGACCGGGTGTACTTCCCGGCGCGAGGCGAGACCAAGCTGGACCTCGTCGAGTACTACCTCTCCGTCGGCGACGGCATCGTCAACGCGCTGCGGGAGCGGCCCTGCATGCTGCACCGGTTCCCCGAGGGGATCGCGGGGGAGAAGGTGCACCAGAAGCGGGTGCCGCACGGCGCTCCGCCCTGGCTGGAGACGGTGCGGGTCAAGTTCCCGCGCTACGACCGGTACGCCGACGAGCTCTGCGTCACCGAGGTCGCGCACGTGATCTGGGCGGTGCAGATGTCGACCGTCGAGTTCCACCCCTGGAACTCCCGCCGCGCCGACACCGAGAAGCCCGACGAGTGGCGGATCGACCTCGACCCGATGCCCGACTGCCCCTTCGACACGGTCCGCCGCATCGCCCACGTCAGCCACGAGGTCCTCGACGAGCTCGGTGCGGTCGGGTGGCCCAAGACCTCCGGCGGCAACGGCATCCACGTCTACGTCCGGATCAAGCCCGAGTGGGGGTTCCCCGACGTACGACGGGCCGCTCTGGCGTTCGCCCGCGAGGTGGAGCGACGAGCACCGGACCTGGTGACCACGACCTGGTGGCGCAAGGACCGGGATCCGGCGAAGCTGTTCGTCGACTACAACCAGAACACCCGCGACCACACCATCGCGAGCGCCTACTCGGTGCGCGGCAACCCCGAGGCCACGGTGTCGACGCCGATCCGCTGGGACGAGGTCGACGACGTGCAGCCGCGCGAGCTGACGATCGCGACAGTGCCGAAGCGGTACGCCGAGCTCGGCGACCTGCACGCAGGCATCGACGACGCGGTCTTCGACATCAGCCCGCTGCTGGAGTGGGCCGACCGCGACGAGGCCGAGGGGGCCGAGACTCCCGCCGACCCGGACGCCTGAGACCATCCGCGTGTGAACCGCACCCGACTCGTCACCCACGACGACGCCCCGGCGCTGGCCCGGCTGATGTGCGAGAACCGGCAGTTCCTCGGGCCCTTCGAGCCGACCCGGCCGGAGAGCTACTTCACCGAGGACGGTCAGCGCCAGGTCATCTCCCGTGCCCTCGAGGAGCACGCCGCGGGTCGCACCCACCCCCGGGTCATCCTCGACGACGGCCGGCTCGTCGGACGGATCACGCTGTCGGGCATCGAGCGCGGCCCGTTCCAGAACTGCCGACTGGGCTACCTGGTGGGCGAGGACTCCAACGGCCGCGGGCTCGCGACGTCGGCCGTGCGGGAGGTCGTCGAGATCGCGTTCGCGGAGCTCGGCCTGCACCGCGTCGAGGCGGGGACGCTGGCGGACAACGTCAGGTCGCAGCGGGTGCTGGAGCGCAACGGGTTCGTCCGCTTCGGGCTGGCCCCGGCCTACCTCGAACATTGCCGGGGAGTGGCGGGACCACGTGATGTACCAGAAGGTGCGCGCCGAGACCGGCTGACCTTCCGTCGGAGCAAACGCTGCCCGGGGGCGGGCTAGTGCGAGCCCCGGGTGCCGCGTCCGCGGTCGGAGGTTGTCCGCCGTGCCCGCGGGCCGTAGACCCGCTCGTGGGCGCGGCGGAGCGCGTCGACTGCGGCCTCCGGAGGCCTCGTCTCGGTGAGCGCGTGCCGGGTGGACCCTGCCAGGGCCCGGACGCCCGGAGCCGCCAGGAGCCGCGCCGCGCCAAGGGCGGCAGCGAGCTGAGCGCCGACGAACAGCACGAAGGCCTGGAGGAACATGACCGCGTCGGTCCCGTCGCCGGGGGAGTCGTCGCCTGCGAGCCGGAACCCGAAGGGCAGCGCGGAGAACAGCCCGATGTGGAACACGTAGGCGAGCACGACGACTCGTGCCGGCCAGGCCGAGGGGAGCCGGGCGAGGCCGGCCTCGATGAAGGCGATCGCGGGCGCCAGCACGAAGCAGATGAACGCGAGGATCCCGAGCAGGCCGGGATCCGTGTCCGTCCAGGGCCACCACTCGGTGTAGGTCCAGTCGATCCCGTAGGACGAGGCCGTCCCGCCGACCATCCAGGCCACGAACAGCAACGACCCCACGAGGTGGGTGCCCCAGGGGATGGAACCCCTGCTCCGCTTCTTCACGTGTCGATGCTGTCGGTGCGGACCCGGGACGCACATCCGTCCTCGTACTCAGTCCGGTGGAGGCCCCGTCTAGACTCGATCCGCCATGGGTATCCAGATCTCGCCGAGCATGCTCGCCTCCGACTTCGCCAACCTCGCCGCCGAGGCCGAGCGCGTGTCCAACGCCGACTGGCTCCACGTCGACGTCATGGACAACCACTTCGTGCCGAACCTGACCCTCGGGATGCCGGTCGTGGAGGCGCTCGCGAAGGCGACCGACACTCCGCTGGACTGTCACCTGATGATCGAGGACCCGGACCGCTGGGCGCCGGGGTACGTCGAGGCCGGCGCCTCGTCGGTGACCTTCCACGTCGAGGCGGCGGCCGCGCCGATCCGGCTGGCGCGTGAGCTGCGGGCAAAGGGCGCGAAGGCGGGCATGGGCCTACGCCCGGCCACGCCGATCGAGCCCTACGAGGACATGCTGCCCGAGCTCGACCTGCTGCTCGTGATGACGGTCGAGCCGGGGTTCGGCGGCCAGGCCTTCCTCGACGTGTGCCTGCCGAAGATCCGTCGTACCCGCCGGCTGATCGAGAAGCACGGGCTGGAGATGTGGCTCCAGGTCGACGGCGGCATCTCGCTCGAGACGATCGAGCGCTGCGCCGAGGCGGGCGCCGACGTGTTCGTCGCCGGCTCCGCGGTGTTCCGCGCCGACGACCCGGGCGACATGATCGACAAGCTCCGCGCCGCCGCCGGGTCCGCCTCGACACTCTGACGCGCATCGACGCCCCCGAGCGGGGTGTGGCACCTCACAATGCCGAGCGACCCCGGATGTGGCACGCTGTGCATGACGAGTGATGAGCTCGCGTGCTCTGGGGTCGGTGTAATTCCGAACCGGCGGTGAAAGTCCGCGACCCGTCCGCATCCAGCGGCCGGTTGACCAGGTGGAACTCCTGGACCGACGGTGAAAGTCCGGATGGGAAGCGCACGCAGCTGTTCGCCGTACGCCGTGACGACCCGAGCGATGCTCCGGGAGCCACCGCGTCGGTGACAGCGTTCCACGCCCCGGAGTCCGCGATGAGGACGAGAGGGGCAGCGATGGCCTACAGCCCGGCCGAGCGCCGTGCGATGGCGCGTGCGCTCGAGCTCGCCCGGACACCCGGAGTGCCGCTGGGCCCCAACCCGCGCGTGGGCTGCGTGCTGCTCGACGCGGACGGCAACGTCGTCGCCGAGGGCTACCACCGCGGGGCCGGCACTCCCCACGCCGAGGCCGACGCCCTCGCCCGGGCCGGAGGCCGCGCCCGGGGTACGACGGCCGTGGTGACCCTCGAACCCTGCAACCACACCGGCCGCACCGGACCGTGCTCCCAGGCCCTCGTCGCCGCTGGCGTCGTCCGGGTCGTCTTCGCCCAGGCCGACCCCAACCCCGCCGCGCACGGCGGCACCGAGGTCCTGCGGGCGGCCGGGATCGACGTCGAGCACGGGCTGATGGCCGCCGACGCGCTCCGGCTGAACCGGACCTGGTCCTTCGCGGTCCGGCACGGCCGGCCCTTCGTCACGTGGAAGTTCGCCGCGACCCTGGACGGGCGCAGCGCGGCGGCCGACGGGACCAGCCGGTGGGTCAGCTCGACCGCCGCGCGCCTCGACGCGCACCGGCTCCGCGGCCTCGCCGACGTGATCCTGGCGGGCACCGGCACGGTGCTCGTCGACGACCCCGAGCTCACCGTGCGTCAGGCCGACGGCACCCCGGCGGACCGTCAGCCGCTGCGCGCGGTCATGGGCCTGCGCGACATCCCGGCGGACCGACGGGTCCTCAACGACCGTGCCGACACGGTCGTGCTCGAGACCCACGACCCGGCCGCGGCGCTGGCCGAGCTGTTCGCCCTGGAGCGTCGGCACGTCCTCCTCGAGGGCGGACCGACCCTCGGGGCCGCCTTCCTCAAGGCCGGCCTGGTGGACGAGGTCGTCGCCTACATCGCCCCGATGCTGCTCGGCGCCGGCACCTCGGCGGTCGCCGACCTCGGCATCACCACGATCACCGACGCCGTCCGCTTCGAGGTCGGCGACATCACCGTCGTCGGCGAGGGCAACGACGCGAACGCCCGCTTCACCCTGACCCCGATCCCGCGCAAGGAGCCGTGATGTTCACCGGAATCGTCGAGGAGCTGGGCACCGTCGAGGCCCTCCTGGACCAGGGCGACGCCGTCCGCCTCACCGTCCGTGGCCCGCACGTCACGCTCGACGCCGCCCTCGGCGACTCGATCGCGGTCAACGGCTGCTGCCTGACGGTCGCCGAACGGGACCAGGAGACGTTCACCGCCGACGTGATGCGCGAGACCCTCGAGAAGACCTCGCTCGGTGACCTGACGCCCGGAGCACGGGTCAACCTCGAACGCGCGGTCACCCCGCAGACCCGGCTCGGCGGCCACATCGTCCAGGGCCACGTCGACGGCACCGGTCAGGTCCGGCGGCGCACGCCGAGCGAGCACTGGGAGGTGGTCGAGGTCAGCCTCCCGGCCGCCATCGCCCGGTACCTCGTGCCCAAGGGCTCGGTCACCGTCGACGGGATCTCCCTGACCGTCGTCGACGTCGGCATCCGGACAGCTTCACGGTCTCGCTGATCCCCGAGACGCTCGCGCGCACCACGCTCGGCTTCAAGCAGGCCGGCGACCGGGTGAACCTCGAGGTCGACGTCATCGCCAAGTACGTCGAGCGGCTGCTCGACCCCACCACCCAGAAGGACCCTGCATGAACCTGCTGGACTGGCTGCTCGAGGGCAGCTTCACGATCGGATCCTCGGCGATCCTCGTCCGCGAGGTGGTCGGGAACGGCTTCGGCATCGCCAGCGCCCTCGGCGGCATGCGCCGCAAGGTCTGGGCCTGGCCCGTCGGCATCGCCGGCAACCTCGTGCTGTTCACCGTGTTCGTCGGCGGGATCCTCGACAAGCCGCAGGTGCACGACCTCTGGGGCCAGGCCGGGCGGCAGGTGTTCTTCCTCGCCGTGTCGGTGTACGGCTGGTGGCGCTGGTCACGGAGCAGCCGTGAGGCCGAGAACCGCGACGGCGGTGCGATCACGCCGCAGTGGGCCGGCCCGCGTGGCTGGGCGCAGCTCGCCGCGATGGCTGTCGTCGGCACGACCGTCTTCTACTTCGTCCTGAAGGCGCTCGGCTCCTGGGGCCCGCTGCCGGACGCCTGGATCCTCACCGGCTCGATCCTCGCCACCTACGGCATGGCCAGGGGCTGGATCGAGTTCTGGCTGATCTGGGTCGCCGTCGACGTGGTGGGCGTCCCTCTGCTCCTGCAGGCCGGCTACTACCCGTCGGCAGTCCTGTACCTGGTCTACGGCGCCTTCTGCGTCTGGGGCTTCTGGACCTGGATCCGGGTCCGCCGCGAGCTCGAGCGCACCGACCACATCGACGTACCCGAGGAGGTGGCGGCGTGAGCGCGCCCCGAGTGAGGCTCGACACCGTCGAGGAGGCGGTCGCCGACATCGCGGCCGGCAAGGCCGTGGTGGTCGTCGACGACGAGGACCGCGAGAACGAGGGCGACCTGATCTTCGCGGCGAGCAAGTCGACGCCCGAGCTGATGGCGTTCATGATCCGCTACTCCTCGGGCGTGATCTGCGCACCGATGACCGCGGCCACGCTCGACCGGCTCGGCATCCCGTTGATGACGCCGCACAACCGTGACCGGCACCGGACCGCCTACACCGTCTCGGTCGACGCCCGCGACGGGGTCACCACCGGGATCTCCGCGGCGGACCGCTCGCAGACCGTGCGGGTGCTCAACGACTCGGCCACCGAGCCGTTCGAGATCACCCAGCCGGGACACGTCTTCCCGCTGCGCTACGAGGAGGGCGGCGTCCTGGTCCGCCCCGGCCACACCGAGGCGGCGGTCGACCTCGCCCGGATGGCCGGGCTCTCCCCGGCGGGGGTGATCGCGGAGATCGTCAACGACGACGGCACCATGAAGCGGGGCCAGGAGCTGCGCGACTTCGCCGACGAGCACGGCCTGAAGCTGATCTCGATCGACGACATGATCCACTACCGCCGGCGCCACGAGAGCCACGTCGAGCGGGTCGCCCAGACCAGGCTGCCCACCAAGCACGGGGACTTCACCGCCTACGGCTACGAGATCACCATCGACGACTCCGAGCACATCGCGCTGGTGTACGGCGACATCGCGGACGGCGACGACGTGCTGACCCGGGTGCACTCCGAGTGCCTGACGGGCGACGTGTTCGGGTCGCGGCGCTGCGACTGCGGGCCGCAGCTCGACGAGGCGCTGCAGCGGATCGTCGACGAGGGCCGCGGTGTCGTGGTGTACCTCCGCGGCCACGAGGGACGCGGCATCGGCCTGGTCGCCAAGCTGCAGGCCTACCAGCTGCAGGACGGCGGCCGGGACACCGTCGACGCGAACCTCGACCTCGGCCTGCCCGCCGACGCCAGGCACTACGGCGCAGCCACGCAGATCCTGCGTGACCTCGGCATCAGGTCCGTGCGCCTGCTCACCAACAACCCCGCCAAGACCACGGGCCTGGAGGATTACGGCGTGCGGGTCACCGAGCGGGTCCGGCTCACGCCGCGCCCCAACGACCACAACCTGGCCTACCTGCTGACCAAGCGCGACAGGATGGGCCACGACCTGCCCGGCCTGGGCGCGACACCGACCGAAGGAGAGCTGGCATGAGCGGCAAGGGCTCGCCCGACCTGGGCCCCATCGACTGCCACGAGCTGCGCGTCGCGGTGGTCGCCGCGAGCTGGCACGAGATCGTGATGGACGGGCTGCTCGCCGGTGCCCAGCGTGCGCTCGAGGACCACAAGGTCGAGGCACCCACGATCGTGCGCGTCCCCGGCTCCTTCGAGCTCCCGGTCGTCGCCGCCGCGCTGGCCGAGAAGGGGTACGAGGCCGTGATCGCGCTCGGCGTGGTGATCCGCGGCGGCACGCCGCACTTCGAGTACGTCTGCTCGGCCGCCACCGATGGCCTCAACCGGGTCGCCCTCGACAGCGGCGCCGCGGTCGGCTTCGGGCTGCTCACCTGCGACACCGAGCAGCAGGCGCTCGACCGGGCCGGCCTCGAGGGATCCCAGGAGGACAAGGGCTACGAGGCCACGGCGGCCGCGCTCCAGACCGCCTGCGTCCTGCGCGACATCCGCCGCGGTTACTCCGGCTGACCGGTCCCGGCGGCGGAGCGTGACCGACGTCTCGCGCCGGAGGAGGCACGGGGGAGCGGTACGTCGTACGCCGTAGGCTTGTGGCGCGCACCCGCGAGCGCGGGGAGGCGTGAACCCCTCACGGAAAAGGTCCTCGATGAAGACGTTCGACGAGCTCTGGGCCGAGCTCAGCGAGAAGGCCCAGACCCGGCCGGCCGGTTCGGGCACCGTCCAGGCGCTCGACGCCGGCGTGCACGCGATCGGCAAGAAGCTGGTCGAGGAGGCCGCGGAGTCGTGGATGGCCGCCGAGCACGAGGGTCCCGAGCGCGCCGCCGAGGAGATCAGCCAGCTGCTGTACCACGCGCAGGTCCTGATGATCGCGAGCGGCCTGAGCCTCGACGACGTGTACGCCCACCTGTGAGCCACCGAGAGAGACCATCGATGACCACCACCCCGACGAGCACCCTCCGGGTGGCGATCCCGAACAAGGGCTCGCTGTCCCTGGCGGCCTCGGAGATGCTGCGCGAGGCCGGCTACCGCCAGCGCACCGACTCCAAGGAGCTCACGCTCACCGACCCCGACAACGACGTGGAGTTCTTCTACCTCCGGCCGCGTGACATCGCGCTGTACGTCGGTGAGGGCACCCTCGACATCGGCATCACCGGACGAGACCTGCTTCTCGACTCCGGTGCGAAGGCCGAGGAGGTCCTGACCCTCGGCTTCGGCCGTTCCCGGTTCCGGTTCGCCGCCCGTCCCGGCACCGTCGACACGGTCGCGGACCTGCGCGGCAAGCGGATCGCCACGTCGTACGACGGTGTGGTGCGCCGTTACCTCGAGGAGCACGGGATCGACGCCACCGTCACCCGCCTCGACGGTGCCGTGGAGACGAGCATCCAGCTCGGCGTCGCCGACGTGATCGCCGACGTCGTCGAGACGGGGTCGACACTGCGCCAGGCCGGGCTCGAGGTGGTCCTCGACACGATCCTGGAGTCCGAGGCGGTCCTGATCAGCCGGGCCGGAGCCCACACTCCCGGGGGCCTCGAGATCTTCCGGCGACGCCTCGAGGGCGTCCTCGTCGCACGGTCCTACGTGATGATGGACTACGACATCCGCACCGACCGGGTGGAGGAGGCCGTCGCCCTGACTCCCGGGATCGAGAGCCCCACGGTCTCCCCGCTGCACCGCGAGGGCTGGGTGGCTGTCCGGTCGATGGTGCCGCGTGACGGCGCGCAGCGGCTGATGGACGAGCTCTGGGAGATCGGTGCTCGCGGCATCCTCCTGACGGACATCCATGCCTGCCGCCTCTGACACGCCCTCCGGAAGCCGGCTCGTCGCGCGGTTCCGTCCCCTCGGCATCCGATGGGCCGCCATCGCGCTGGGCCTGTCTCTGGCCGCGATCGTCATCACGATCTGGGTCGCGTTCCCCGAGGAGACCCGCGACAAGTTCACGCTGCTCCAGCGGCTGACGCTCGTCGGCTTCGGGGTCGTGACCGTCCTCGCCGGGTACGCGCTGGGCCGATGCCGCATCGACGCGCGCGAGGACGGGCTGCTCGTCGTCAACGGCTTCCGTTCCCGGCTGTACCCGTGGGGGAAGATCTCCCGGATCACGCTCAGGCACGGCGGCCCGTGGGCGATCCTCGAGCTCGCGGACGGGACGACCGCGTCGGCGATGGGCATCCAGGGTTCGGACGGGACCCGCGCGGTCACCCAGGTCAAGCGTCTGCGCTCGATCATGAGCACGCACACGTCGCACTGATCACAGAGTCTTTCACAGGCAGGCTGGGTACTCACACGACATGGTCGCCCCCTGGAAGGTCCTCGCCGCATCGGCACTGTTCCTGGCGCTTCCGGTCGGGGCGTACATCACCGGCGCCGTGGTCGGACCCCCGGCCGCCCCGGCCGACCAGGCAGCGCCGGTCGACCGCGTTCGCAACGCTCCTGCGGCGGCGAGCAAGGCGCCGAGCGCACCCTCGGCGAGTGCGTCCGTCGCGATGACGGCGGTGCAGGACGGAGCGGAGGTCGCCGCACCCACGGAGAGCGCCCCGACCGGGTCCGCGAGCCCGGCCGCCGAGAAGTCACCGGCCGCCGAGCCGACGGTGCGGGTGGCGCGTCGCCCCGCCGGTGCCGAGGAGCCGTCCTCCCGCGAATCCGCGCAGCCAAGCGAGTCCCCGTCGCCGAGCGAGGAGCCCGACCCCACGGAGTCACCCGTGCCGACCACGGAGTCGCCCGAGCCAGAGCCCACGGAACCGACCCCGAGTGTGACTCCGAGCGGCGAGCCGACCCCCTGACCCCCCGGTCCCACGCCCTGTCGGGTCAGTCGACGACCGGCGGGCTGGTTCAATACCGCCCATGGGCTCAGCCGGCAGACGCTGCTTCATCCACATCGGGTTCCAGAAGACCGGGACCACCTACCTCCAGAGCGTCTTCTGGCAGTCGAAGGAACAGCTGCGCGAGCAGGGTCTGGAGATGCTCACCGACAGCTTCCGCGACACCTCGCACCTGATGCTCGCCGTGCGCGGCCTCCTGGTCGAGGGCGTGCACCCGCCACGTGCGTTCACGGTCCTCGACCGGGCGGAGAAGCAGGCCGCGGCGTCCACCGCGGACCGCGTGCTCATCAGCCAGGAGACGCTCGCGCCCGCCACGTCGGAGGAGATCCGCGGGCTGCTGGACCGGCTTCCCGACCACGAGGTGCACGTCGTGGTCACCGCTCGCGACATCGCCCGTCAGGTGCCCTCGGCGTGGCAGGAGCGGGTCAAGACACGCAGCACCGACAGCTACGAGACCTTCCTCCACGACGTCGTGCACCGCGGGCCGGCCGCCGAACAGTTCTGGCGGGTGCACGACCTGCCGGACGTGCTCGGCCGCTGGTCCCGGCTGGTGCCTGCCGACCGCGTGCACGTGGTGACCGTGCCGCAGCGAGGGGCCCCGCCGGGCCAGCTGCTGGAGCGGTTCTGCCGCCTGCTCGAGGTGGACCCCGCGGACTTGGAGCGGGAGACCGCGAGGACCAACACGTCGATCGGCCTGGTCCAGGCCGAGCTGATGCGACGGGTGAACGTGGCGCTCGGGGACCGCCTGCCCACGCCGCAGGACGGGTACGGCGCCCACGGCAAGCGGTTCCTCGGCGAGGACGTCCTCGCGTCGCAGCGAGCTGCCCCGCCCCGGCTGCCGGTGGGCATGGCCGCATGGTGCGCGGAGACAGCCGGGAAGTGGCGTGACGTCATCACCGAGCAGGGGTACGACGTCGTCGGGGACCTCGAAGACCTGGACCCGCTGGCGTCGACGTACGCCGAGGAGCCGCAGGACGTGGCGGACGGCGACCTGGTGGCCGCTGCGGCGGAGGCGATCGCCACCATGCTGGACCGCCGACACCAGGAGCGGGACGAGCTGCACGGGCTCCGGCGCACCCTGCGCGAGCAGGAAGCCGAGCTGCGCCGCCTGCGCAAGCAGGTCCGCCGGACGCAGGAGCCACCACCGGCACCCACGCTGCTCGGTCGCGCGCGAGGCGCTGCAGCGCGCGCGGTCCGGGGCCGGCGCTGACCCGCAAAGGCGTAAAGCCCGTGCCATTTGCCTCCGGCCGCCCTAACCTCGCGACATGACCGACGTGACCTTGCGCCCGCTGAGCACCGACGACGTCCCGGCATGGAACCGGCTGCTGGCGGAGATCGAGAAGGTCGACCGGACCGGCGAGCACTACAACGAGGCCGACCTCCTCGAGGAGCTGGCGAACCCGGACATCGAGGTCGGCAAGGACATCGTCGGGGCCTTCCTCGGCGATGAGCTGGTCGGCTACTTCCTGGTCTACCCACGCGCCGTGGACGACCATCTCAAGTTCCATCTCGACGGCGGGGTCCGTCCGGATCTTCGCGGCCGTGGGATCGGCACTCTCCTTGCCGAGGCGATGCGCCGTCGGGCGGAGGAGTTCCACGCGGAGAAGCACCCGACATCGGAGGCGCTGCTCACCCTGCGTGGCCTCTCGGACAACCGGGAGCAGGCTCTGCTGATGCGTGACATCGGCCTCGAGGTGGACCGGTGGAGCTTCGTCATGCGCGCCGACCTGAGCCGGGACCTCGACGCCCCGCCGCTGCTGCCTGAGGGCCTCGAGCTGCGCAGGTACGACGACGAGGTCGACCAGGCCATGCACGAGGCGCACAACGCGGCCTTCGTCGACCACCCGAACTTCACGCCCTGGACCGAGGTGATGTGGAAGCAGTGGGTCAGCGGGAGCCGCAACTTCCGGCCCCACCTGAGCTTCGTGGTGGTCGACCCGACACGCCCCGACTTCGTCGTCGCATACCTCCAGAGCAACGAGTACGACGCGTACTTCGAGCAGACAGGACGCCGGGAGGCCTTCGTAGGCAAGGTCGGCACCCGCCGTGAGTACCGTGGCCGTGGGCTCGCCGGCCAGCTCCTCCGGCACGCCCTGCAGGAGTACAAGGCCGCGGGGTACGACGAGGCATCCCTGGACGTGGACTCCGAGAATCCGACCGGCGCGCTGGGTATCTACGAGCGCGCCGGCTTCGAGGTGGAGAGCCGCTGGACCGACTACGCCGCGCGGCTCACGCCGGCCTCGGGCCACCAGGGCGAGAGATGACCAGGTCGAGGCTCGTCCTGGCGGTGGTGACCGTCGGGACGCTGCTCCTGCTGACCTCGTGCGCGGCCGGTGGCAACGAGGTCGCCGGCGGCGCCGGCTCGCAGCCTGGCTTCTGGTACGGCCTCTGGCACGGGTTCATCACCCCGGTCACCTTCGTGATCTCGCTGTTCACCGACGACGTCGGCATCTACGAGGTCCGCAACAGCGGAGCCTGGTACGACTTCGGCTACGTCCTCGGCCTGTCGGTCATCTTCTCCGGGGGCGGAGTAGGAGCGTCCACCCGGCGTTGACCGTCGCCGCGCGCTCGTCAGGTCAGGTACCGACGACTTGTCCGGTCGGCGGCCGGACACGGGAGCCCAGCCCCCGCAGGGCGATCAGCGCGCTCGCCACGAGCAGGGCGAACCCGCTCAGGGCGAGGACGACCGGCACGACTCCGACGTCGAGCGGGCTGCGGCCGCCGTAGGTCTGCACCATGGTGGCCGTGATCATGCAGGCGTACCCCACCGTCCCCAGCGCGACGACTCGAACCCGATGTCGCTCCACCGTGTCGGAGGCGAGGAGCAGCAGGGCGAGCGCGGGCAGGACCTGAACCGCGTGCAAGGGTGAGCGCGTGCGGCAGCTTCAACGCTCCGGCAGCGCCGAAGGTGTTGCCGCCCTCGGCGATCATCTGCACCCCGACGGCCTGGCTCAGAAGCATGAGCAGCAGCCCGGCGCGGATGGCGAGGGCGAGGCTCGGAGGTGCGGCGATCCGGACGAACGACCACACGGTGATGACCACGATCATCGTCGCGATCAACGCGACCAGGCTGCCCATGATCGAGAAGACCGTCTCGTCGAACGGTGTCTCTTCGTTGAAGTGGGACTCGACCCCGCGCCACTTCTGCATCGAGATCAGGAACACCTCGCCGACCGAGGCCACCGACAGGGTGCCCAGGACGAGCCAGCCGATCCACCTTCGTGGGCGGAGGAACCCCATGATCCAGCCGAGCGTCACGAGTGCGATCCCGAACGAGAGCCCGAACACCACCGGCTTGCGCCACGAGATGGGCCCGCCCCAGGGTCCGCCGTCCACGAGGTACACCCCGAGGTGGACCACCCCGCTCAAGGCGAGCAAAGCACCGCAGACATAGGCGAAACGCTGGTACGACGCCACAGGAACGAACCTGCCGACAAGGCCGAGATCGGCGATCAAGGTTCTCAAGAAGGTCATACGACCACCCCTGCAGGGAGTCCCCGGCAGCCATCGACGCTACGCCGAGCAGGTTGGGTGCGGCAACGGTGTCTAGCTGCCGGCGGTTGGCCGGCTCCACGTCCCGGCGCACGCTGCCTCACTGGAAGCACAATGGGGTCATGGAACGCACAGCCGTCGAGCAGTGGGTCGCAGACTACGAGCGACTGTGGCGCACACCTGGCACCGGACTGCTCGGCGAGCTGTTCGCGCCCGACGCCACGTACCTTGCCTCTCCCTGGGCGCAACCCGTCGAGGGCCAGGACGCGATCTCGGCGTTCTGGGAGGCCGAGCGTGACGGCGCGGACGAGGAGTTCACCATGTCCAGCGCCGTCGTGGCGGTCGACGGGGACACCGCGGTGGTCCGCGTCTCCGTCGAGTACGGCGCTCCCGCGAGCGGTCGTTGGCGCGACCTCTGGGTGCTCCGGTTCGCCGGCGACGGCCGGTGCACCTCGTTCGAGGAGTGGCCGTTCGCGCCGACGCAGCCCGCGGGGCACTGAACGACTTCGCCGGCCGCCGTAGGAGCGGGCGAGCTTCCACTCAGCGCAGGATGACGGCCCGCTCGGCGTCGCCGCTGCCGTCGACGACGATGTCGGCGTGCTCACGGGTGCCCTCCCGCCGGAAGAGCTCCTCCTCGTCGACCGTCCACTGCTCCCAGTGCGGACGGAGTGCCTCGCCGTCGCGCTCGATGCCCCTGGCCAGCCGAAGGTCCGCCGGCGCGTCGACCCAGACCAGGGTGGTGACCCAGGAGGCGTACGACGCACGCCACGACCCGACCCCCTCGAGCACGAGGAGGTCCACCGGCTCCACGGTGACCTCGTCGGCGAACCGCGCCGCGTGCCAGTCGTAGCGGCGGTACCGCCCCGGCCGGCCGTCGTGCAGCGGCGCCAGGACGTGCCGGTGCAGGGTCTCGCCGGACTCCGCCAGGCCACCCCACCCGTCGAGGAGGTCGTCGACCCGGACCAGATCCGCCGACCCGAGCTCCGCCGCGACGTCGCGGACCGCGGCGCCCAGCGTCGACTTGCCCGAGCCCGCCGCCCCGTCGACGCAGACCAGGCGGGCCCCGTCGAAGGTCGGCGGCTTCAGCTGCGCCGCCCACACCACGAGGTCGGCCACGTCAGCGACGCGGCGGCGCCACCGGTCGCTCACCAGGCGTGCCCCATTCCCCGGTAGGTGGGCACGCTCTCCCGGATCCGGGGCCCGGCGAGCAGGTGCACGGAGGCGGTGTGCTCGGCGAGCTCGCCAGACTTGGCATGGCGGAACCAGACCAGGTCGCCGATCCCGAGGGTGCCTGCTCCGGGGCCCTGCAACGGTGTCTGGACCTCGCCGGCGCCTTCGAGCGCGGTCAGGGCCAGGCCGGGCGGCGCCCAGGGGAGCGGGGCACGGTCGGGGCCGACGGGGCCGGAGGCGATGAGCCCACCACCCGCGACGGTCACCACACCGGCTGCGGGTCGTCGCGCCACGCGGAGCCCGAAGTACGCCGCTGGACGGGGCTCGAAGCTCCGGTAGTGGTCGAAGAGGTGCGGGACCAGAAGCCCCGAGCCCGCGGTCACCTCGGTGACGACCGGGTCGGCGGTGGACGTCTCGAGGCTCCCCGATCCGCCCGCGTTCCACAGCGGTACGTCACACCGCTCACGCAGTGCGGCGGCGACCGCGGCGCGCCGGTGCACCAGCTGGGCTACCGACGCGTGCTTCATCCGGCGCACCGCCGCCGACCGGGCAGCGTGTCCCGGCACGTCGTCGGGGACACCGGCGACCTGCCCCTCGTAGGTCATCACCCCGGCCAGCTCGAAACCCGGCCGGCGGAGGATCTCCTCGACGAGCGCGACAACCTGCGCGACGTCGAGCAACGGCGACCTCCTCGGACCGACGTGGGCGCGCCCGACCCGAAGCCCCGCGTCGACGTCGACGGCGACCCGCACCGTCGGGCCGGCCGGTGGGCGCACGGCGTCGACGAGGTCGAGGTGCTCGACGGCGTCGACCATCAAGGAGACGCGGGGGGTCAGCGCTGCGTCGGCGGCGAGCCGGGTCAGGGCCGGCCGGTCGACGCTGGGGTAGCCCATGAGCACGTCGTCGCTGACGTCGTTCTCTGCCAGCCACAGCGCCTCGCGCAGCGAGTAGGCGAGCAGGCCGGCGAACCCTTCGTGTGCCAGGGCCCGGGAGATCAGGGCGGGCACGCGCAGCGACTTGGTGGCCAGCCGGATCGGCTTGCCCGCGGCGCGCCGCGCGAGGTCGTCGGCGTTGAGATCGAAGGCGTCGAGGTCCACCACGACGGTGGGCGCCGGAGGCTGCTCGGGGAGGGCCCCGACCGCCCGAGCCAGCCGGGACGCGAGCCGATGGCGCTCGATGTCGCCCGCGATGGCGTGGTGCGTCACGAGATCCCGTGCCGCTTGAGGATCGCCTCGATGTCGGCCATGTCGTCGTCCTCGGCGGCCGGGGCGCCCGTCGTACCCACGGGCTTTGCGGGGGCCCGCGAAGCCGAGGACGGGAGCGACTCGCGACGCCGAGAACCGCCGCCGACACCCCTGCGTCGCAGCACGCCGGCCAGGACGAGCAGCAGGACCGAGGTGATCGCGATCCCGACGCCCAGCCACATCAGCGGGCTGAACGTCAGCCGCACGGCCCACCGCACCACCGCAGCGCCGACCTCCCACAGCAGGCGCAGCGTCCCGGTGAGGTAGGCGGCCGCCGGAAGGAGGGCGACCGCGAGCATGCGCAGCCCGGCGACGGGACCGCGAAGGCGCCAGAAGGCGACGCTCCCGGCAAGGCCCAGAAGCGTCAGCACAAGGGTCAGCGCCTGCCAGGTGAAGGTGTCGAACGAGGCCACGCGTCCAGCCTGTCACACCCCCGCGGAACCGACCCCCGAGTCGCTGGAAGACTGGACCCATGCGCACCATCCCCGATCCCGGGTTCGCCGGGGACGACGGCTCCGTCCCGGCCCGGGTCGCCGAGGCGCTCGCCGCCTACGCCGCCGACCCGAAGGGCCTGCACCACGCGACGGTGGCCGTCCTCCAGGACAGCCGGCTGCTGGTGCCGGTCGTCGCGGTGCTCGGCGAGGTGGAGTACGACGAGCAGGGGCTCGCCCACGACAAGACCTCGGACATGGCGACCGTGCTGATGCGCGGGCGCGACGGCCGGATGGCGCTGCTCGCGTTCACCGGGAACGAGCCGCTGCACCGGTGGAACCCCGAGGCCCGGCCGGTCCCGGTCTCGGCCCAGCAGGCGGCGCAGGCGGCCGTGCACGACGAGGCGGCGGCGCTGCTCGTGGACGTGGCCGGGCCGACCCTGCTCGTGGTGGAGGGGGAGGACCTGCGGTCGCTGGCCGAGGGCTACCGGCTCGTGGAGACCTCCGGCGGCTGGGCGTGGGCCCGGGTCAGCGACCCCGCTGAGGGAGCACCGGACCGGTGAGCTTCTCGCCGGGGCCCTCGCCCGGCGCGTCCGGGACCTCCGAGGCCTCCCGGAACGCGAGCTGCAGCGTGCGCAGGCCGTCCCGCAGGGGGGCGGCGTGGTGGTGCCCGAGCCGGGGAGCGGCAGCGGTGACCAGCCCGGCGAGTGCCTCGATCAGCGTCCGCGCCTCGTCGAGGTCGACGTGGTCGGGCAGGTCCTCGGCCAGGCCGAGGTTCACCGCGGCGGAGCTCATCAGGTGCAGGGCTGCGGTGGAGACGATCTCCATGGCGGGTACGTCGGCGATGTCGCGTGAGGTCGCCGTGCCGGGGGCGGGCATGTCGGTCATGGGCCCAAGGGTGTCACGGCGCTCTCGATGTGCGTGCAGCAGCACTCTCCGGGTATGCTTGCTCCCGACCGATCTCGTGATCGTCTGTCTGTGCGCCCGGGCGGGGAACAACCCGGACCTGCAGATGGTTGATCAGGACGAGATCTGACAAGCGGAGATCACTCTCCCACCCGCATCGGCCGCGAAGGTCGTCGGGTCCGGTCGCGGGAGATGCAACGCGTGGCTCACCAGAGTCGCCGACCGTGTCTCTCGCCAGGCATCGAGCCTGGGCGTGTCGTGGTTCGCCATGGCCCGTCCGAGGGTGATGCCGAGGCTGGCTTCCGCTTGTGTGTCGAGCGGAGGCCTTTTTTCATGTCCGAGCAGAGCTCGGACGGCGCCCCCGGGAGACAGGTCGACCACAGGAAGACTCATCCCAGGAGGACCCATCAGCACAGAGCTGCGCATCAACGACCGGATCCGGGTGCCCGAGGTCCGGCTCGTCGGCCCGAACGGCGAGACCGTCGGGATCGTCCGCATCGACGACGCCCTGCGTCTCGCCCAGGAAGCCGACCTCGACCTGGTCGAGGTCGCTCCGACGGCGCGCCCGCCCGTCTGCAAGCTCATGGACTACGGCAAGTTCAAGTACGAGAACGCGCAGAAGGCCCGCGAGGCCCGTCGTAACCAGACGAACGTGGTCATCAAGGAGATGAAGCTCCGGCCGAAGATCGACGCGCACGACTACGAGACCAAGAAGGGTCACGTCGTGCGGTTCCTTCGCCAGGGCGACAAGGTCAAGATCACGATCATGTTCCGTGGTCGCGAGCAGCACCGGCCCGAGCTGGGTTTCCGGCTGTTGCAGCGTCTCGCGGAGGACGTCCAGGAGCTCGGCTTCGTCGAGTCGGCGCCGAAGCAGGACGGCCGCAACATGATCATGGTGCTCGGGCCGCACAAGAAGAAGTCCGAGGCCAAGGCGGAGGTCAAGGCCGAGAAGACCGCGAAGGCTGCTGTGCGCGAGGCCGAGAAGGCCGCCGAGCACGCCGAGCGCTCCGCGGGGGCGACCGCCGCCGCGGAGTCGACGGAGCCCAAGAAGCCGCGCCGGCGCTCCGAGAGCCTCGACCCAGACATGTGACAGAGGGTCCGCCCACCCGGGCGGACCATGGATGAGAAGGACAACGAATGCCGAAGATGAAGGCGCACTCCGGTGCGAGCAAGCGCTTCAAGGTGACTGGCTCCGGCAAGCTGCGTCGGCAGAAGGCCGGCCGCCGCCACCTGCTCGAGCACAAGCCCTCGACCCTCACGCGCCGCCTCGCCGGCACCGAGGACGTGGCCAAGGCCGACGTCAAGAAGGTCAAGAAGCTGCTCGGCAAGTGACCTAGCGGTCTCACCTGCCGAATCCCCCGACTTTGCAACGCATCAAGGAGTAAGAAGTGGCACGCGTCAAGCGGGCAGTAAACGCCCAGAAGAAGCGCCGGGTAACCCTCGAGCGCGCGTCCGGCTACCGTGGCCAGCGCTCGCGGCTCTACCGCAAGGCCAAGGAGCAGGTCACCCACTCGCTGGTCTACAGCTACCGTGACCGTCGCGCCAAGAAGGGCGAGTTCCGCAAGCTGTGGATCCAGCGCATCAACGCCGCGGCCCGCGCCAACGGCATGACCTACAACCGGTTCATCCAGGGCCTCAAGGCCGCCGGTGTCGAGGTCGACCGCAAGATCCTCGCCGACATGGCCGTCAACGACGCCGCCACCTTCACCTCGCTCGTGGAGCTGGCCAAGGCCAACATGCCGGCCGACGTCAACGCGGCGAACGACACCGCGAAGGCGTCTGCCTGACCGACTGCCGGGTTCCCGGCCGGTCACGCACGAACCGTCGATGGCGAGTCTCCCTGCCGACTCCCCGCTGCTCTCGTCGAAGAGCGGTCGGGTGAAGACGGCACGGAGGCTCGCCCGACGTGTTTCCAGGTCCGAGACGCGGCTGTTCCTCGCGGAGGGGCCGCAGGCGGTCCGCGAGGCGCTCGGCCTCCCTGGCTGCGTGGCCGAGGTGTTCGCCGTCCCGCAGGCGGCAGGGTCCCACCCCGACATCCACGCGGCCGCCGTGAGCCAGGACATCCCCTGGCACCTCGTCGACGACGCCGCCCTCGAGTCCCTCACCGAGACCGTGCACCCCCAGGGGCTGGTCGCGGTGTGCCGGTTCCTGGACCGGCCGCTGGTCGACGTACTCCCCGAGCCCGCGGACGGCAGCGGACTGGTCGCGGTGTGCGCCGACGTCCGCGACCCCGGCAACGCCGGGACCGTCATCCGCTGCGCCGATGCCGCCGGCGCGAGCACGGTGGTGCTCACCGGAAGCTCGGTGGACCCCTACAACGGCAAGGCCGTCCGCTCGTCCGTCGGCAGCCTCTTCCACGTCGGGCTGGCCCTCGAGCACGACACCGCCGCGGTCGTCGCTGCCCTGCAGGAGCGCGGTTACCTCGTTCTCGCCGCCGACGGCGCGGGCGAGGTGGACCTCGACGACGCCCTCGACGAGGGGCTGCTCGGACGGCCGACGGCCTGGTTGTTCGGCAACGAGGCGTGGGGGCTCCCCGACGAGGTCGCGGCCCTTGCCGACCACCGTGTGCGGATCCCGATCCACGGGCGGGCCGAGTCCCTCAACCTCGCCACCGCCGCTGCGGTGTGCCTCTATGCGTCTGCCCGCGCGCAACGCCGACAGCCGTCGGCTCGCCGGGTCGCACGTCCAGGTTTCAACGACTAGCCTGTTCGGGTGTCGTCCATCACCGAGCCCGCCGCGCAGGTGAGCCTCGACGCGATCCCGGACGGGATCGTCCTCGCCGACCAGGGCGGGCAGGTCACGTCGATGAACGTTGCCGCCCGCAAGATGCTGCGCGTCGAGGACGGTGTGGGCAAGCACATCGCCGACGTCGTCGCGCTCCAGGACCAGGCCGGCAACGACTGGTTCTCCACCGTCGACCCGTACGCCGGTCCGCGGCTGCGCTCGGGCATCCCGGAGCAGTCGTGGTTCCTCGCCGACGGCACCGAGCTGCTGCTGACCGTCAGGATCCTGCGCGAGGACAGGCAGGGCCAGACCAGGGGAGTGGCGCTGTGCCTGCGCACCTCCCGGGCCAGGGCGCGGCTCGACCGCGAGCGGTCCGACCTCGTGGCAACCGTCGCCCATGAGCTGCGGTCGCCCCTCACCGGCGTGAAGGGGTTCGTCGCGACCCTGCTGACCAAGTGGGACCGGCTCAACGACGACCAGAAGAAGCTCATGCTCACCACGGTGAACTCCGACGCGGACCGGCTGACCAGGCTGATCGCCGAGCTCCTCGACGTCGCCCGCATCGACACCGGTCGGCTCTCGTTGTACCCCCGCCCGCTCGACTTCGTCCCCGCGGTGGAGCGGGTGCTCGACTCGGTCCGGGCCGGCACCGGCCGCGAGATCGTGCTCGACGCGGCCGACGGGCTGCCCACGATCTACGTCGACCCCGACAAGTTCGTCCAGGTGGTCACCAACCTCGTCGAGAACGCCGTCCGCCACGGGGAGGGCGTGGTCCGGCTCACCGCGACCCCGCTCGCGACCGACGATCCCTTCCCCGGGGTGCTGATGCACGTCGACGACGAGGGCGACGGGATCAGCCCCGAGATCCGCAACCGCGTCTTCACGAAGTTCTGGAAGCACGGCATCCGCGGCGGTTCGGGTCTCGGGATGTACATCGTCCACGGCCTCGTCACCGCCCACGGCGGTCACGTCGAGATCGCCGACGCCCCCAGCGGGGGTGCCCGGATCACCGTGGCCTGGCCCGAGGACGACCGCCGCGCCGAGTGACCGCGCCGCCGGCGTGTCCGCCGCGGCAAACCGGTTCGCCCGGGCCTCGGGTCACTTCCTAGACTGAGCACGCACCCCCATCGAACGTCGCCCCCTCGTGAAAGGCAGCCATGTCGGGCCCGAACACCGATTACGACCCCGTCGAGGTCACGCCGTTGCGTGCCGACGAGGTCGAGGCCATGCGCGACGCCGCGCTCGAGGCGATCGCGCAGGCGAGCGACCTCGACCAGCTCAAGGAGGTGCGGCTCGCCCACGCGGGGGAGCGGTCGCCTCTGGCGCTCGCCAACCGGGAGATCGGGGCGCTGCCGCCGCAGGCGCGCAAGGAGGCCGGCATGCGCGTCGGCCAGGCCCGTGGAGCGGTCAACAAGGCACTCGGTGAGCGCCAGGAGGTGCTCCAGGCCGAGCACGAGACCCGGATGCTCGTCGAGGAGACCGTCGACGTCACCGTCCCCTGGGACCGTGAGCCGCAGGGCGCCCGGCACCCGTTGACCACGATCCAGGAGCTCATCGCCGACGTCTTCGTGTCGATGGGCTGGCAGGTCGGCGAGGGCCCCGAGGTCGAGGCCGAGTGGCTCAACTTCGACGCGCTCAACCTCGGTCCCGACCACCCGGCGCGAACCATGCAGGACACGTTCTGGCTCGAGCCGTCCGACGGCGGGCTCGTGCTGCGCACGCACACCTCCCCGGTCCAGGCCCGGACGATGATCACCCAGGAGCCGCCGATCTACGCGATCGTGCCCGGCCGGGTGTACCGCACCGACGAGCTCGACGCCACGCACACCCCGGTCTTCCACCAGGTCGAGGGCCTCGTCGTCGACAAGGGCATCTCCATGGCGCACCTCAAGGGCACGCTCGACCACTTCGCCGCGGCGATGTTCGGCGAGGGCATCAGCACGCGGTTCCGCCCGTCGTACTTCCCGTTCACCGAGCCCAGCGCCGAGGTCGACCTCGTCTGCTTCGTGTGCCGCGGCACCGGGCTGAGCAGCACCGACGGCTCGAGTCCTGCCGCACCTGCAAGGGCGAGGGCTGGATCGAGTGGGGCGGCTGCGGCGTGGTGAACCCCCGCGTGCTCACCGCGTGCGGCATCGACCCCGAGACCTACTCCGGCTTCGCCTTCGGCATGGGCCTCGAGCGGACCCTGATGTTCCGCCACGGCATCGAGGACATGCGCGACATCGTCGAAGGTGACGTCCGGTTCACCCTGCCCTTCGGAATGGAGATCTGATGCGGGCCCCGCTTTCCTGGCTGCGTGAGTACGTCGACCTCCCGGCCGACGTGACACCGGCCGACCTGGCCGCCCGCCTGACCGCGCTCGGGCTGAAGCTCGAGGCGCTCGAGGCCGTCGGCTCCGACATCGAGGGACCCCTGGTCGTGGGCCGCGTGCTGGCGTTCGACGACGAGCCGCAGAAGAACGGCAAGGTGATCCGCTGGTGCCGGGTCGACGTCGGCCCCGAGCACAACGACCAGGACGGCGGGCGCGGGATCGTCTGCGGTGCCGCCAACTTCGCCGAGGGCGACCTGGTCGTGGTGTCGCTGCCCGGCTCGGTCCTCCCCGGCCCGTTCCCGATCGCCGCGCGCAAGACCTACGGTCACGTCTCCGACGGCATGATCTGCTCGACGCGCGAGCTCGGCATCGGCGAGGACCACGGCGGCATCCTGGTCCTCGACCCGCGCCTCGAGCCGGACGTGAAGCCCGGTGACGACGCGATCGAGATGCTGCACCTGCGTGACGACGTCATCGAGTTCGAGATCAACCCCGACCGTGCCTACGCCCTGTCGCTGCGCGGCCTGGCCCGCGAGGCGGCGCTCGCCTACGGCGTCGCGTTCCGCGACCCGGCCCACCGCGACGTCCCGGCGCCCGAACGACGCCGGGTACCCGGTGCGCGTCGAGGCCGAGGACGGCTGCCCGGTCTTCGCGACCCGCACGGTCACCGGCTTCGACCCGAGCGCGCCCACGCCGCGCTGGCTGGCCCGCCGGATCCAGCTCGCGGGCATGCGTCCCATCTCGCTCGCCGTCGACATCACCAACTACGTCATGCTGGAGCTCGGCCAGCCGATCCACGGCTACGACGGCGACAAGCTGTCCGGGCCGATCGTCGTACGCCGGGCGAAGCCGGGGGAGAAGCTGACCACCCTCGACGACGTCACCCGCGACCTCGACCCCGAGGACCTGCTGATCACCGACGACCGCGGCGCGATCGGTCTCGCCGGCGTGATGGGCGGCCAGGAGACCGAGCTCTCCGAGGGCACCCGCCACATCGTCATCGAGGCGGCGCACTTCGAGCCGGCCTCGATCTTCCGCACCGCCCGGCGGCACAAGCTGCCCTCGGAGGCGTCGAAGCGCTTCGAGCGCGGGGTCGACCCGCTCCTCCCGGCCTACGCCGCGGACCGGGTCGCCGAGCTGCTCGTGACCCACGGTGGCGGCACGGTCACCGACGGGGTCACCTACGTCGGCCGGCCGCCCGAGGGACGCGAGATCACCATCGACGCCACCCTGCCCGCGCAGGTCACCGGCATGAGCGTCGACGCGGACACCGCCGTCGAGCACCTGCGCGCCGTCGGCTGCGCGGTGGCGGTCGACGGATCGAGCCTCACCGTCGCGCCCCCGTCGTGGCGGCCCGACGTCAGCGACCCCTACGACCTCGTCGAGGAGGTCCTCCGGGTCGTCGGCTACGACAACGTCCCGTCCCTGCTCCCGGTCGCACCGCGCGGCCGCGGCCTCACCCGCGCGCAGCGCCTGCGCCGCCGGGCCGGGCTGGCCCTCGCCGGGGCCGGGTACGTCGAGGTGCTCACCTACCCCTTCGTGGGCGAGGCGGACTGGGACGCCCTCGGGCTCGGCGCCGACGACGACCGTCGGCGCACCGTCCGGGTCGCCAACCCGCTGTCGGAGGAGGAGCCGACGCTGCGCACGACGCTGCTGCCCGGCCTCCTCAAGACCCTCGCCCGCAACGTGGGCCGCGGCATCAACGACGTCGCCCTCTTCGAGCAGGCGCCCGTGTACCTGCCGACCGCCTCGGCCGGTGCGGCGCCGATCCTCGGCGTGGACCGTCGACCGACCGAGGAGGAGTGGGAGGCGCTGCAGTCCGCGATCCCGCAGCAGCCGCTGCACGTCGCGGTGGTGCTGGCCGGAGACCGCGAGCCGTCCGGCTGGTGGGGCAAGGGCCGAGCGGCGTCGTGGGCCGACGCGGTCGAGACCGTCAGGCGGCTGGCCGGCGTGCTCGGCGCGGAGGTCGAGGTCCGCTCGGCCACGTACGCCCCGTGGCACCCCGGCCGCTGCGCCGAGGTCCTGCTCGACGGTCGGGTGGTCGGTCACGCGGGCGAGCTTCACCCGTCGGTCTGCAAGGCGTTCGGGGTCCCGGCTCGTACGGCGGCGGCGGAGGTGGACCTCGACGCGCTGATGGGCGCCGCCGTGACCGTCGTACAGGCGCCGACGTTCTCGACCTACCCGGTCGCGAAGGAGGACGTCGCGCTGGTGGTGGACACCACAGTTCCCGCAGCCGCCGTGCTGGGCACGTTGCGGGAGGGTGCGGGAGAGCTGCTGGAGTCGATCCGGCTGTTCGACGTCTACACCGGCGAGCAGATCGGCGAGGGCAAGAAGTCGCTGGCGTTCGCGCTCAGGTTCCGCGCCCCGGACCGCACGCTCACCGACGCCGAGGTCGCCGAGGCCCGTGAGGCGGCCATCGCGCTGGCCGTGGAGAGGCACGGAGCCGTCCACCGAGCCTGACCCCGATTTCGCATGACCATACAGTCCCCTGTATGGTCATGCGTATGTCGGAATCCACGTCCCAGACCACCTACCGGGTCGCCGTCGCCGGTGCCAGCGGTTACGCCGGCGGTGAGGTGCTCCGCCTCCTGCTCGACCACCCCGCGGTGGAGATCGGCGCGCTGACCGCCGGGTCGAACGCGGGGGAGCAGCTCGGCAGGCTCCAGCCGCACCTGCTTCCGCTCGCGGACCGGGTGCTGGAGGAGACGACGCTCGAGGTGCTCTCGGGGCACGACGTGGTGTTCCTGGCGCTGCCGCACGGGCAGTCCGGTGAGATCGCGAAGGCCCTCCCCGACGACTGCGTCGTGGTGGACTGCGGCGCCGACTTCCGGCTGGACGACCCGGCCGCCTGGGAGAAGTTCTACGGCGGCGAGCACGCCGGCTCCTGGCCCTACGGGCTGCCCGAGCTGACCGGGCAGCGGGAGAAGATCGCGTCCGCGACGCGGATCGCCGTGCCGGGCTGCTACCCGACCGTCTCCACGCTCACCATGGCCCCGGCGGTGGAGGCCGGCATCGTCGACGCCTCCGGCGTCGTGGTGGTGGCCGCCTCGGGCACCTCCGGCGCGGGCAAGGCCGCCAAGCCGCACCTGCTCGGCTCCGAGGTGATGGGGTCGGCCAGCGCGTACGGCGTCGGCGGCCTCCACCGGCACACCCCCGAGATCATCCAGAACCTCTCCGGCGTGACGAAGCAGGAGGTGAAGGTCTCCTTCACCCCGCTGCTGGTGCCGATGCCGCGCGGCATCCTGGCCACCTGCTCCGCGCCGCTTTCCGGCGACGTCACCGCGGCCGAGGCCCACGAGGTCTACATGAAGGCCTACGCCGACGAGCCCTTCGTGCACGTGCTGCCCGAGGGGCAGTGGCCGCAGACGAAGTCGGTGGTCGGCTCCAACGCCGTGCACGTGCAGGTCACCGTCGACGCGGAGGCGGGCCGCCTGGTCGCGGTCGGCGCGGTCGACAACCTCGCCAAGGGCACCGGTGGGGCTGCCGTGCAGTGCATGAACCTCGCCCTCGGCCTGCCGGAGACCACCGGGCTGACCACCGTGGGCCTGGCCCCGTGAGCCACAGCCTGCTCCAGCACGACGAGCAGCTGGCCGTCGTACGCCTCGGGCCGGGTGCGGACCTCCCGTCCTGGGCCGCGTCCGGGACCCTGCTGTCCGTGACCGCGACCGCCGCGGAGACCTCGGTCGTGGCCGCCCAGCAGGTGGTCCCCAAGAAGGCGCGCCAGGAAGGGCCGTTCACGGCCTTCTCCGTGGAGGGACCCCTCGACTTCGCCCTGACCGGCGTCCTGCACGAGCTGCTCGGCCCCCTGGCGGAGGCGGAGATCACCGTCTTCACGGTGTCCACGTTCGACACCGACTGGATCCTCGTGCCCGCCGCCTCGGCGGCCGCTGCCGCCGACGCCTGGCGACGATCCGGGCACACCGTCCGTCCCGCCCACGAAGCCGCAGAAGGAAGACATGACCTGCACCGCACAACGCTGCTCGCTCCGCTCACACCCTTGCGGGGGTCTCCAGTGAGCGTCACCGCCCCCAAGGGCTTCCGCGCAGCCGGAGTCCCCGCCGGCCTGAAGAGCACCGGCGCCAAGGACATGGCGCTCGTCGTCAACGACGGGCCGGAGTACTCCTCGGCGACGGTGTTCACCAGCAACCGCTGCAAGGCGAACCCCGTGCTGTGGAGCCAGGAGGTCGTCAAGGACGGCATCGTCCGCGCGGTCATCCTCAACTCCGGCGGGGCCAACTGCTACACCGGCGCCGAGGGCTTCCAGACCACGCATGCGGTCGCCGAGCGCACCGCCGAGAAGCTCGGCGTCGGCGCGATCGACGTGGTCGTCTGCTCGACGGGCCTGATCGGCCTGAAGAACGACCGCGACGACCTCCTCGCCGGCGTCGACGCGTGCAGCGCGGCGCTGTCCGCCGACGGGGGGTCCGACGCCGCCGAGGCGATCATGACGACCGACTCGGTCAGCAAGCAGGTCGTGGTGGAGGGAAGCGGATGGACGGTCGGCGGCATGGCCAAGGGCGCCGGGATGCTCGCTCCCCAGCTCGCCACCATGCTCGTCGTACTCACCACCGACGCCAAGATCACCCCCGCCGAGGCCGACCAGGCGCTGCGCGCGGCCACCCGGGTCAGCTTCGACCGGCTCGACTCCGACGGCTGCATGTCCACGAACGACACCGTCACGCTGCTGGCCAGCGGCGCGTCAGGCATCACGCCCACGCTCGAGGACTTCACCGAGGCCCTGACCCGGGCGTGCACGGACCTGGCGATGCAGCTGCTCGCCGACGCCGAGGGCGCCGACCACGAGATCGCGATCACCGTGCTCAACGCGGCCGACGAGGACCAGGCGGTCGAGGTCGGCCGTTCCGTCGCCCGAAGCAACCTGTTCAAGGCCGCGGTCTTCGGCAAGGACCCCAACTGGGGCCGCGTGCTCGCCTCGATCGGCACCACGTCCGCGGAGTTCGACCCCGCCGACCTCGACGTCGCGATGAACGGCGTCTGGGTCTGCCGCGCCTCCGAGCCCGCCGAGTCACCCGAGCTGGTCGACCTCTCCGCCCGCGAGGTCAGCGTCACGATCGACCTGAAGGCAGGCGACGCCCGGGCCACGGTCTGGACCAACGACCTGACGCACGCCTACGTCCACGAGAACTCCGCCTACTCGAGCTGAGGCCCCGACCGATGAGCGACTTCATGACATCAGAGCCCACCGCGGGCATCAGCCCGGACGAGTGGAAGCAGGCCACCGAGAAGGCAGCCACGCTCGCCGGCGCCCTGCCGTGGCTGAAGCAGTACCACGGCAAGATCATCGTGGTGAAGTACGGCGGTAACGCGATGACCGACGACCGCCTCAAGCGCGCGTTCGCCGAGGACATCGTCTTCCTCCGGTACGCCGGCTTCCACCCGGTCGTCGTCCACGGCGGCGGCCCCCAGATCAACAAGATGCTCGACCGGCTCGGGATCGAGTCGGAGTTCCGGGGCGGGTTGCGGGTCACCACCCCCGAGGCGATGGACGTGGTCCGCATGGTGCTCGTCGGCCAGGTGAGCCGGGAGCTCGTCGGCCTGCTGAACCAGCACGGCCCGCTGGCGGTCGGCCTGTCCGGCGAGGACGCCGGGCTGTTCACGGCCCGAAGGACCACGGCCGTCGTGGACGGCGAGGAGGTGGACCTCGGCCTCGTCGGCGAGGTCGACAAGGTGCGCCCCGAGGCTGTGCGGGACCTCATCGAGGCCGGACGCATCCCGGTCATCTCCTCGGTGGCCCCCGACGAGAACGGCCTGGTCCACAACGTCAACGCGGACACGGCCGCCGGAGCGCTCGCCGCCGCGCTCGGCGCGGAGAAGCTGCTCGTGCTCACCGACGTCGAGGGCCTGTTCCGCGACTGGCCCGACAGCGACGACGTGATCGGGCAGATCAGCCCCGAGGCGCTCGAGGGCCTGCTGCCGACGCTGTCCAGCGGCATGGTGCCGAAGATGCGCGCCTGCCTGACCGCGATCAAGGGCGGCGTGCCGCGGACCACCGTCGTCGACGGGCGCGAGCCGCACGCGGTCCTGCTCGAGATCTTCACCGACGAGGGCGTCGGCACCCAGGTGCTGCCCGGCGTCGAGACCACAGTCCGCTCCGCGCTGCGGAAGGGAGAGTGACCATGAACGACCGGACCGGGACCGTCAGCGAGACCGTGAAGGACCGCTACGCCCACGCCCTGATGAACACCTTCGGCCCACCCAAGCTGGTGCTCACGCACGGCCAGGGCGCCAAGGTGTGGGACGCCGACGGCAAGGAGTACCTCGACCTGCTCGGCGGCATCGCCGTGAACGCGCTGGGACACGCCCACCCCGCGCTCGTCTCCGCGGTCAGCGAGCAGCTGTCGACCCTCGGCCACGTGTCGAACTTCTTCGCCACCGAGCCGCAGGTCTCCCTCGCGGAGCGGCTGCTGGCGCTGCTCGACGTCGACGGCCGGGTGTTCTTCGCGAACTCCGGCGCCGAGGCCAACGAGGCCGCGCTGAAGCTCACCCGCCGCACCGGCCGCAAGCAGGTGGTCGCCGCGGAGGGCGGGTTCCACGGACGCACGATGGGCGCCCTGTCGCTGACGTCGAAGGCCGCCTACCGCGAGCCGTTCGAGCCGCTTCCCGCCGGCGTCACCTTCGTGCCGTACGGCGACGTCGACGCACTGCGTGCCGCCGTCACCGACGAGACCGCCGCCGTCGTCCTGGAGCCGATCCAGGGCGAGGCCGGGGTGGTCATGCCACCGGAGGGCTACCTCGAGGCTGCCCGCGAGATCACCCGGGCCCACGGCGCGCTGCTGTGGTTCGACGAGGTGCAGACCGGGATGGGCCGCACCGGCGACTGGTTCGCCTACACGGCGAGCGGCGTGCAGCCCGACGTGGTCACGCTCGCCAAGGGCCTCGCCGGCGGCATCCCGATCGGCGCCTGCATCGCGGTGGGGGAGTACGGCAAGCTTCTCCAGCCCGGCAACCACGGCACCACGTTCGGCGGCAACCCCGTCGCCGCGGCAGCCGCCCTCGCGGTCATCGACACGATCGAGAAGGAGGGCCTCCTCGAGCATGTCCGACGGGTCGGCGCCGCCCTCGCCGTCGGGGCTGTCGGACCCGCGGGTCACGGAGATCCGCCAGGCGGGTCTGCTGATCGGGCTCGACCTCGCCGAACCCGTTGCTGCCAAGGCGACGGCCGTCGCGCTCGAGCACGGCTTCATCATCAACGACTGCGCCCCGGACCGGATCCGGCTCGCCCCGCCGCTCGTCCTCACCGCGGAGCAGGCCGCGTCCTTCGTCGCCGCCTGGCCGGGGATCCTCGACGAGGCGTTCGCCGAGGAGCAGTCATGACCCGTCACTTCCTGCGCGACGACGACCTGAGCCCGGCCGCCCAGGCCGCGGTGCTGTCGCTCGCGGCGGAGCTCAAGGCCGATCGGTTCAAGGAGCGTCCGCTCGAAGGACCGCAGACCGTGGCCATCCTGTTCGACAAGCCGACCCTGCGGACCCAGGCGTCGTTCACGTCGGGTGTCGCCGAGCTCGGTGGCTTCCCGATGATCATCGACGCGCGGCTCGCGCAGGTCGGCACCCGGGAGTCCGTGGCCGACACCGCACGCGTCCTCGGCCGCCAGGCGTCGGCCATCGTGTGGCGGACGTTCCACCAGTCGAGCCTGGAGGAGATGGCGGAGTACGCCGGCGTCCCCGTGGTCAACGCGCTCACCGACGAGTTCCACCCCTGCCAGGTCCTCGCCGACCTGCTCACGATCCAGGAGCACCAGGGCGAGCTCGCCGGCCGCAAGCTGGCCTTCTTCGGCGACTCGGCCTCCAACATGGCGCACTCCTACCTGCTCGGTGGCGCCACGGCCGGCATGCACGTGTCGGTCAGCGGTCCGGCCGGGTTCGAGCCGGACGCCGCGGTCCTCGCCAAGGCACAGGAGATCGCGGGTACGACGGGCGGCTCGGCGTCGTACGACCCCGACCCGCTCGACGCCGTGACCGGTGCCGACGTGGTCGCGACCGACACCTGGGTGTCGATGGGCAAGGAGGGCGAGGCCGGGCAGCGGCTCGAGCCCTTCCGGCCGTACGCGGTCACGACGGACCTGCTGACGAAGGCGTCCCCGGACGCGGTCGTGCTGCACTGCCTGCCGGCGTACCGGGGCAAGGAGATCGCCGCCGAGGTGATCGACGGCCCGCAGAGCGTGGTCTGGGACGAGGCCGAGAACCGGCTGCACGCGCAGAAGGCGGTGCTCACCTGGCTGCTCGAGGAGCGGGAGGTGCCCCGGTGACCACCCAGCCCCACGAGCCGAGCCCGATGCCCGCGACGAAGAACGCCCGGCAGCAGCGGATCGTCGACCTGCTCACCCGGCAGCAGGTGCGCTCGCAGACAGAGCTCGCCGAGCTGCTGGCCGAGTCGGGCGTGACCGTCACCCAGGCCACGCTCTCCCGTGACCTCGTCGAGCTCGACGCAGTCAAGGTCCGCGTTCCCGGCGGGGCGCTCGTCTACGCCGTGCCGGCCGAGGGCGGCGACCGCACCCCGGTGCCGGCCGGTGAGTCCGGAGCCGGGGAGGCCCGGCTCGCCCGGCTGCTCTCCGAGCTCATGGTCTCGGCCGACGCCTCCGGCAACCTCGCGCTCCTGCGGACCCCGCCCGGTGCCGCGCAGTTCCTGGCATCGGCGTTCGACAAGGCGGTCGTCACCGGTGTCCTCGGCACCGTCGCCGGCGACGACACGGTCCTGGTGATCAGCCGCGACCCCGACGGCGGCGCCGCGCTCGTCCAGAAGCTCCTGGCCCTGGCCAACCACCACCACGCCTCCCCGGCGACCTGACCCAAACGACCTACCCGCTGGCCGTGCGACACCGGCCAGCGCACCCACATCGGATTGGATTGACACAGTGAGCAAGGTCCTGACCTCCCTGCCCGTCGGCGAACGCGTCGGCATCGCCTTCTCCGGAGGGCTCGACACCTCGGTGGCCGTTGCCTGGATGCGGGAGAAGGGCGCGGTGCCCTGCACCTACACCGCCGACATCGGCCAGTACGACGAGTCCGACATCTCCGGCGTCCCGGACCGGGCCCTGCAGTACGGCGCCGAGCTCTCCCGCGCGGTCGACTGCCGGCACGCCCTGGTCGAGGAGGGCTTCGCGGCACTCGCCTGCGGTGCCTTCCACATCCGCTCCGGCGGCCGTGCCTACTTCAACACCACCCCGCTCGGCCGGGCGGTGACCGGCACGATGCTCGTGCGCGCCATGCACGAGGACGGCGTGGACATCTGGGGCGACGGCTCGACCTTCAAGGGCAACGACATCGAGCGGTTCTACCGCTACGGCCTGCTCGCCAACCCGCAGCTGCGGATCTACAAGCCGTGGCTCGACGCGGACTTCGTGCACGAGCTCGGCGGGCGCAACGAGATGAGCCAGTGGCTCACCGAGCGCAACCTGCCCTACCGCGACAGCCAGGAGAAGGCGTACTCCACCGACGCCAACATCTGGGGCGCCACCCACGAGGCGAAGACCCTCGAGCACCTCGACGTCTCGCTCGAGTCCGTCGAGCCGATCATGGGCGTGAAGTTCTGGGACCCGCAGGTCGAGATCCTCCCCGAGGACGTGACGATCCGGTTCGAGCAGGGCCGCCCGGTCGCGGTCAACGGCAAGGCGTACGACGACGCGGTCGAGCTGGTCCACGAGGTCAACGCGATCGGCGGCAGGCACGGCCTCGGCATGTCCGACCAGATCGAGAACCGGATCATCGAGGCGAAGTCGCGCGGCATCTACGAGGCGCCCGGCATGGCGCTGCTCTGGATCGCCTACGAGCGGCTGCTCAACGCGGTCCACAACGAGGACACGATCGCCAACTACCACGCCGAGGGACGTCGTCTCGGCCGGCTGCTCTACGAAGGCCGCTGGCTCGACCCGCAGGCGCTGATGCTCCGCGAGTCGATCCAGCGCTGGGTGGCCTCCGTGGTCACCGGCGAGGTGACGATCCGGCTGCGGCGCGGTGAGGACTACACGGTCCTCGACACCCAGGGCCCGGCGTTCTCGTACCACCCCGACAAGCTGTCGATGGAGCGTGTCGAGTCGGCCGCGTTCGGCCCCACGGACCGGATCGGGCAGCTCACCATGCGCAACCTCGACATCGCCGACTCCCGGTCCAAGCTCGAGATGTACGCGCTGCAGCCGCAGGACCAGGGGCACGTGCTGGTCGAGCACGGGAACCTGCTCGGCGCGCTCGAGCCCGGGGGTGCCGACAGGATCGCCGACAACCCGGTCCAGCCGGGCGCCCTCGACGACGAGGCCCTCGACAAGGCAGCCATGGAGTTCGGCACCGACTGACCCCCTTTCCGCCGACCCGTCAATCTTGCCGCGCTTTTCGCGGCGTGTCGCAGCGAGATTGACGGGTCGGCGACCGGAGGGCGCCGGCCGCGCGGCTGCCTGCAGCACCCGGCGCGCCCGGCAGGGCGGACCGACCCGGCAGCGAAACCGTGGCGACCCGACCGGCCCCCGCCCAGCCTGATCCAGCCGCCACACCATCGAACTGATACGAAGGACGACGTGAGCGAGAACTCGAAGACTGTCACCGGGGCCCTGTGGGGCGGCCGGTTCGCGGGCGGGCCGTCGGACGCGCTGGCCGCGCTGTCGAAGTCGACGCACTTCGACTGGCGGCTGGCGACGTACGACCTCGCCGGCTCGAAGGCGCACGCCCGGGTGCTGCACCGTGCCGGCCTGCTGAGCGACACCGACCTCGCCGGGCTGCTCGCGGGTCTCGACTCGCTGGGCGCCAAGGTCGTCTCGGGCGAGGTCGTGGCCGCGGAGTCCGACGAGGACGTCCACGGCGCGCTCGAGAGGTTGCTGATCGAGGAGGTCGGCCCTGAGCTCGGCGGCCGCCTCCGAGCCGGTCGCTCCCGCAACGACCAGGTCGCCACGCTGTTCAAGGCGTTCCTCCGCGACCACGCTCGGGTCGTCACCGGCCTGGTGCTCGACCTCGTGGACGCGCTCGCCGAGCAGGCCGAGCGCCACCTCGGGGCGCCGATGCCGGGCCGCACGCATCTCCAGCACGCCCAGCCGGTCCTGCTGTCCCACCACCTGCTCGCGCACGCATGGCCCCTGCTGCGCGACGTGTCGCGGATCCGTGACTGGGACGCCCGGGTGGCCGTCGACTCGCCGTACGGGTCCGGGGCGCTGGCCGGCTCCTCGCTGGGCCTCGACCCGCAGCAGGTCGCCCGCGAGCTCGGGTTCACCGACTCGAGCGCGAACTCGCTCGACGGCACGGCGTCGCGCGACTTCGTCGCCGAGCTGGCCTTCGTGCTCGCCATGGTGGGCGTCGACGTCTCCCGGCAGGCCGAAGACGTGATCCTCTGGGCGACCAAGGAGTTCGGCTTCGTCGAGCTCGACGACGCGTTCTCCACCGGGTCGAGCATCATGCCGCAGAAGAAGAACCCGGACATCGCCGAGCTTGCCCGCGGCAAGGCCGGCCGGCTGATCGGGAACCTGTCGGGCCTGCTGGCCACGCTCAAGGCCCTGCCGCTGGCCTACAACCGCGACCTGCAGGAGGACAAGGAGCCGGTGTTCGACTCCGTCGACACCCTCGAGGTGCTCCTGCCCGCCTTCACCGGCATGGTGGCGACGCTGCGCTTCCGCACCGAGCGGATGGCCGAGCTCGCGCCGCAGGGCTTCTCCCTCGCCACCGACGTGGCGGAGTGGCTGGTCCGGGAGGGGGTCCCGTTCCGCGTCGCCCACGAGCTCGCCGGCGCGTGCGTGCGACGCTGCGAGGAGCTCGGCTGCGAGCTCGACGAGCTGACCGACGAGCAGTTCGCCGAGATCTCGCCGCACCTGACCCCCGGCGTGCGCGAGGTCCTGACGGTGGAGGGATCGATCGCCTCACGCTCGGGCCGCGGGGGTACGGCGCTCGACCGGGTCACCGAGCAGCTCGCCGAGGTCCGCGCCTCGGTCGCCGAGAACCGTGCCTGGCTTGGCTGACGCTCTCGCGGGTCCGGTCCTCGAGGTCGCCCCCCGGCTGCTCGGCGCCGTGCTGCGGCACCAGACCGACGAGGGGGCCGTGGCGGTGCGGCTGACCGAGGTCGAGGCGTACGCCGGTGACCAGGACCCCGGTTCCCACGCCTACAAGGGCCCGACGCCCCGCAACGAGGTGATGTTCGGCCCGCCCGGCCACCTGTACGTCTACTTCACCTACGGCATGCACCACTGCTGCAACGTGGTGGTCGGCAACGAGGGTCACGCGTCCGCCGTACTCCTGCGGGCCGGCGAGGTCGTCGAGGGCGTCGATCTGGCGCGGTCGCGGCGCAAGGTCGGCCCCGACCGCGACCTCGCACGTGGCCCCGCCCGGCTGTGCCAGGCGCTGGGCATCGACCTTGCCGACAACGGCGCCGACCTCGCCTCCGGTCCCCTCACTCTCACCCTGCCCGAGCGCGCCGTCGACGCGAGCCTGGTGCGAACCGGGCCCCGCGTCGGCCTGCGGCACGCGGCCGAGCATCCCTGGCGCTTCTGGCTGGCCGACGAGCCGACGGTGTCGGTCTACCGGCCGGCGAAGCGTCTCGCGGAACGGCCCGGGAAGGCAGCCGGACCGCCCTAGGCTGAAGGCATGGGCGGCGACCTGCTCCTCGTCCTCGCCGGCGACGTGATGACCGGCCGGGGGATCGACCAGATCCTGCCCGTCCCGGGATCCCCGCGCCTGCACGAGGAGTACGTCGTCGACGCGCGGTCGTACGTCGATCTGGCCGAACGTGTCAACGGGCCCGTGCCCCGGCCGGCCGAGCCGACCTGGCCCTGGGGCGAGGCCCTCGCCGTGATGGACGCAGCGGGCCCGGCGGTGCGCCTGATGAACCTCGAGACCAGCGTGACCACGAGCGACGAGCGCGCCGCCGGCAAGGGGATCCACTACCGGATGAACCCGGCCAACCTGGGCGTGCTGACCTGCGCGGCCGTCGACGTCTGGTCCCTGGCCAACAACCACGTGCTCGACCACGGGGTGTCCGGGCTGCTGGAGACCCTGGAGAGCCTGCGGGCTGCGGGCCTCAGGACCGTCGGCGCGGGTCGTGACGAGACCGAGGCGTGGGCGCCGGCGACGGTCGCGGCGGGGGAGGGCAGGGTCCTGGTGAGCGCGGTCGCGCACGTCTCGAGCGGCGTGCCCCTGAGCTGGCGGCCCGGCCCCGGCCGACCGGGTGTGGCGCTGCTTCCCGACCTGTCGGACGCGACCGCCGACTCGGTCGCGAAGGCGGTGGCGGATGACGCCGCACCGGGCGACATCCGGGTGGTGTCGGTCCACTGGGGCGGCAACTGGGGTTACCGGGTCCCCGACGACCATCGGCGCTTCGCGCACCGGCTCGTCGACGCCGGCGTGCACGTCGTACACGGCCACTCCTCCCACCATCCGCGGCCGGCCGAGATCTACCGGGGCCGACTGGTCCTCTACGGATGCGGCGACCTGGTGAACGACTACGAAGGGATCGGAGGCTACGAGGGGTTCCGTGACGACCTCCGGCTGCTGTACCTCGCGCGGCTGGCCGCCGACAGCGGCGCGCTGCGCGACCTGAGGATGGTGCCCTTCCAGTCACGCCGACTCCGGCTCGAGCAGGCGGCGGCGGAGGACGCGGAATGGCTCGCCCACACGCTGGACGAGGCGTGCGCGCGGTACGGCACCTCGGTGACCGTCGCTGCCGACGGGGCCCTCGTCCTGCGGCGCAGGGGCTGAGCGAAGCCGGGACCATCGGCACATGCTGTCCCGCGCGCGCCTGCCTAGCGTGGAGACACGGGGGCCTTTCTGGAGGTGATCCACGTGTCCGTCACTGATGTGACGCTCATCGAGGAGAGTGCGCAGAAGACGCACCTGCTTCTCAAGGAGCTGGCCGAGGAGCTGGGCCGGGCAGGCGACGAGCGGTATGCGATGCGCGTGCTGCGCGGTTACCTGCACACGCTCAGGGACCGGCTACCCGTACCGGAGACCGCACAGTTCGGGGCACAGCTGCCCGAGCTGGTGCGCGGCATCTACTACGAGGGATGGCGTCCTGCGACGGTGCCACTCGACTACCACGACGTGGACACCTTCCTCGCTCATGTGGCGACCGAGGCCCGGTTGGCCGGCGAGACCGAGTCCGCCTACGCCGTCGAGGCCGCGACGCGCGTGTTCCGCCGCCACGTCGGGAAGGGCGAGCTGGCCAAGGTGGCGACCGCCCTGCCGCCACGCATCGCGGAGCTGATCGACGGGACGGCGCAAGGAGCGGAGAGATGACCAGAGGGATCTACCAGCCCGTCCGGGTCGACGTGCAGGTTCACGGGCCCGTGCCCCAGAAGGACGTGGACTACGTGACCCAGAAGGTGGAGCGGGTGATGAACTTCGCGAACCAGTCGATCCTCGCTGCCCGGGCCGTCCTGACCCAGGCCCAGGATCCGGCGATGGCCCGTCCCGCTCGGGCCGAGGCGTCGCTCGACGTCAACGGGACCCAGGTCAGGGCACAGGCCATCGCGTCCGACATGCACGGAGCGGTGGACCTGCTCGAGCAGAAGCTCCGCGAGAACCTCGTCCAGCTCCAGGACCGTGAGCGCACGAGGTCTCGCTGGATCGGCGTCGCCTCCGAGCAGGGCTGGCGGCACGGCACGCTCCCCGCCGCCCGCGAGGCGTACTTCCCTCGCCCGCCGGAGGAACGCGAGGTCGTGCGGCGCAAGACGTTCGCCATGGCGCCCATGACGCCGGACGAGGCGGCGTACGAGATGGGCGTGCTCGGGCACGACTTCTACCTGTTCACCGACAGCGAGTCCGGCAAGGAGGCCGTGGTCTACCGAGACGGCAACGGCGGCTTCGCCATCCGCGGGGAGGCGGTGCCGGGCGGGGAGAGCGCCTCGCTGGTCGAGGTGACCGGGTCGGCACCCACGCTGTCGGAGAGCGAGGCGATCACCCGGCTCGAGCTCAGCGGTGAGCCGTTCGTCTTCTACCTCGACCCCGAGGACGGCCGCGGGCGGCTGCTCTACATGCGGTACGACGGCCACTACGGCCTGATCACCGCCGCCTGAGGATCCGAGGACGGCGGATCACCCCGCCGAGTGCGAGGCTCGCCAGAGGTACGACGAGCAGCCACCCGTGCAGGCCGTCGGCGTCTGCGATGCCGAGGACGGCGAGCGCCCCGAGGCCGGCGCAGACGCCGACGACCGCCACCATGGGGCGCCACCGGGGAGGGGCGGGCCGCGGGTCGACGTCCGGGGTCTCGAAGCGACCCAGGAGGGCCACCAGCCCGGCAGTGACGGCGCCGAGCACGACGTACCAGACCGGTCGCGTCAGCCACCACGCCGTGGTGAGGGGCTCGACCGCGAGGCCCCGGCCGCCGGCGAGCAGTGCGACGCCGATGACGGCGACCATCGCGGTGACGTGCCACAGGTACAACGTCATGATCCGGGCGTTGAGGGCCACGACCGCGGCCCACGCCTTCGCCCCGGCGACGAGCCGGTGGCCGAGTGGCTCGACGAGGAGCACGACACCTGCCTGGAACATGCCCAGAAGGAGCAGGGTGACCCGGGTCGGGTAGGTGTTGTTCACCGTCGCGGTGTCCACCCCCACCATCGAGACCGGGTAGGGACCCACGACGACCAGGAGCACCGCGCCGACGAGCCCGGCGACCGCGAGAGCGGTCCGTCTCGGGACACCGCTCAGGTCGCCGTCCAGCCAGGCGTAGCCGAGCTGGTGGACGGTGGCCCAGACCAGCAGGTAGTTCACGAAGCCGACCGCGATACTGCCGGTGGACAGCGACACGAGGTCGACGAGGGCGGCCGCGAGAGCGCCCGCGAGCAGCGACCACCAGCGCCACCTCTCCCACGCCATCAGCGTGGCCGGCGCGACCGCGACGACCAGGATGTACGCCGCGAGGAACCACGTCGGCACCAGCGCCACCGTCGAGGCGAGCCGCAGGGTCCGCCAGTCCACGCCGAGCCCCAGGGCGACCGCGCCGGCCGCGAACCAGACCAGGAGCACCGGCACGACCGGAAGGGTCAGCCGCCGTGCCCGAGCCCGCAGCCAGGTGCCGTAGTCCTCGTCGCGGCGCTGCGCCGAGCGCCAGGACAACGCGTTCGCGTAGCCGCCCACGAGGAAGAAGACCGGCATCACCTGGAACACCCACGTCAGCGGGTGCGTCCACGAGGCGAGCACGAGCACGTGACCGGGGACCAGCTCACCGTCACGCACCGTGACCGCGGCCATGGTCCAGTGGCCGAGGACCACGACGAGGATCGAGACCGCGCGCAGCAGGTCGACGTACCGGTTGCGCTGGGCCGGTGTCCGCTCCGCAAGCGTGCGGGCGGTGGCAAGAATCCCCATGAGCACAGTGTCGGTCGTCAGCCGCCCTCCTCACGTGCGTTCGCGTACTCAGCTCGAAATCGGGAGGTACTCAACCTCGGTGCGCCCGTAGGCTCGCCGGTACGAAAGGAGGGCGCATGCTGATCCACCCGTGGGACGCCGCGACGCGAGAGGAGTGGGGCGAGGTACTGCGCCACCACAGCTTCGGCCAGCTCGTCGTGGCCGCCGGGGAGTGGCCCTGCGTCGTGCCGAGCCACTTCGTCCACGACGGTGGGGACCAGATCTGGCTGCATCTCGCGCGTCCGAACCCCGTGTGGAAGGCCCTCGAACACAACCCACGGGTGCTCTTCGCACTTGCGGCGGACTACGTGTACGTCGAGGCCGCCTGGAACGCCGACGACGGGGTTCCTCCCGAGCACGGTGTGCCGACGTCGTACTACACCGCAGTCCAGTTCCGGTGCACCGCGGAGATCGTCGACGACGCCGAGGGCAAGCTGGAGATCCTCCGTCGCCAGCTCGCCCACCTGGAGCCGGAGGGCTCGTCCCGCGTGCCACCGTCGGCCGAGATCGAGACCGACCGGCGCCTGCTCCCCGGCATCCGTGGCGTCCGGCTGACGATCCACGAGGTGCTGGCGAAGATGAAGTACGGCGGCAACAGGTCGGTCGAGAAGCGCGCCGAGATCGCCGACCGACTCTCCGAGCGCGGCGGGCCCATGGACGCCGCGGCTCGGGACAACCTGGTCCGTCGCGGAGGCGCCGACCAGGCGACGACCGCGTCTCGCCGGGCCTGACCGGTTGGGGGAAGCCGGGCCCCATAAGGCAGGCTTGGTCTGCACGAGTACGACGTTCGCCCCGTCCGTCGTACGACGAGAGACAGGAAAGGCCCTGAGGTGTCCGCTGACCTGCACATCCTCGACGAGCTCGAGTGGCGCGGTCTCATCGCCCACTCGACCGACCTCGACGCCCTGCGCGCCGAGCTGTCCGAGGGCATGGTCAAGCTCTATTGCGGCTTCGACCCGACGGCACCGAGCCTGCACATGGGCAACCTGCTGCAGATCCTCACGCTCAGGCGCTTCCAGGACTCGGGGCACAAGCCCTACGGCCTGGTGGGGGGTGCCACGGGCATGATCGGCGACCCCAAGGACACCGGCGAGAGGCAGATGAACAGCCTCGACACGGTGAAGCAGTGGAGCGCCAACGTGAAGTCGCAGCTCGAGCGCTTCCTGTCGTTCGAGGGCTCCAACGCCGCCTCTGTGGTGAACAACTACGACTGGACCGCAGGGCTGTCCACGATCGAGTTCCTCCGCGACATCGGCAAGCACTTCCCGGTGAACCGGATGCTCGCCCGTGAGGTCGTCAAGACGCGCCTCGAGATCGGGATCAGCTACACCGAGTTCAGCTACGTCCTGCTGCAGTCCATGGACTACCTGAACCTCTACCGCGACTTCGGGGTGACGCTCCAGACCGGCGGCAGCGACCAGTGGGGCAACATCACTGCGGGCGTCGACCTGATCCGACGGGTCACCGGCGGCCATGTCAACGCGCTCGCCACCCCCTTGGTCACCAAGGCCGACGGCACGAAGTTCGGCAAGACCGAGTCCGGGACGGTCTGGCTCGACGCGTCGATGACGTCGCCGTACGCCTTCTACCAGTTCTGGCTGAACACCGACGACCGCGACGTGGTCGACCTGCTGAAGTACTACACCTTCCGCACCCGCGAGGAGATCGCGGATCTCGAGGAGCAGACCCGCGAGAAGCCGTTCCTGCGCGTGGCGCAGCGCGCGCTGGCGGACGACGTCACGACGCTCGTGCACGGAGCCGAGGAGACCGAGCGGATCAAGGCCGCCTCCGCCGCGCTGTTCGGCGGCGGCGAGCTCACCGGGCTGAGCGTCGAGACGCTGGGAGCGGCGCTGCGCGAGGCCGGGTCGGTGCAGGTGAAGGCCGGCGAGGGGATGCCGACCTTCGTCGACCTGCTCGTCGAGACCGGCCTGGTGGCCAGCAAGGGCGCGGCCCGGCGGACGATCGCGGAGGGCGGCGCCTACCTGAACAACCGCCGGGTGGAGGACCCTGAGCTCGTTCCCACGAGCGACGACCTCATCGGCGGCAGCTGGATGGTGCTGCGCCGCGGCAAGAAGCACCTGGCCGGCGTCGAGGTCGTCACCGGCTGAGCCAAGCGGGCCAACCTGAGGAGAGCGCGATGGACCGGTGGGTCGAGCAGCTCGAGGAGCTTGCGCGCGGCGCGCTGCCCGAGGCGGTCCACCGTTACGTGCGCCAGGGAGCCCGGGACGGCGTGAGCGTCGCCGAGGCTGCGGAGGCCTGGGAGCGGATCCGCTTCCTGCCCCGGATCCTGCGGGACGTGACGGAGGTCGACTGCTCGACCGAGCTGCTCGGTACGCCGGTCCGCTCACCGTTCGCGATCGCGCCCACGACGATGCAGCGCGCCGCCCACCGCGACGGTGAGCTCGGCATGGCTCGGGCGGCGGCGGCGAGTGACACGCTCATGGTGCTCTCGAGCAACGCGGGCACGACGTTCGAGGAGATCGCCGGCACCGGCGTGGCCTGGTGGCTGCAGATGTACGTCCCCTCTGACCGGCTGGTCTGCAAGCCCCTGCTCGACCGGGCGGTGGACGCCGGCGCCTCGGCGATCGTCCTGACCGCGGACACCCCTGTGGTCGGCACGAAGTACGACGACGGTCAGGAGACGGTGTGGGACGTCGCGGAGTCCGGGTGGCTCCGCGCCAACTTCGACGCCGAGTACGACGAGCTGGCGGGGCACGAGAAGGCGATGGACCTCGGCCCCCAGGACGTCGACTGGCTCCGCAAGGCCACAGGGCTGCCTGTCGTGGTGAAGGGCGTCCTCCGCCCGGACGACGCGCGCCGCTGCGTGGACGCGGGAGCCGCGGCGGTGTGGGTGTCCAACCACGGCGGCCGCCAGCTCGACAGGGCCGCCACGCCGGCCGACTGTCTGCCCGCCGTGGTCGCGGCTGTCGGCGACGCAGCCGAGGTGTACGTCGACGGGGGAGTGCGCAACGGTCGTCACGGGTTCGCCGCCCTCGCCCTCGGGGCCAAGGGCGTGTTCCTCGGACGGCCGCCGCTGTACGCACTCGCGGTCGACGGCGGGGACGGCGTCATCAGGCTGCTCGACGCTCTCGCCGTGGAGCTCGCCGAGACCATGCGACTGGCCGGCTGCAACCACCTCGCCTCGGTGACCCCGGACCTCGTAGCGAGGAGGTGACGGGGCCCACCCGACCCGGATTTGCGTTGCTGGCAAGGGAGACGTAATGTTTTCTCTGTCGCCGGGTGCGGCGGGACGCAAGGCCGACAGGCCGGGTGGCCGGCTCCGGAGACACTCCCTCAAACCAACACCTTCTCGGGTGGTTGACGAGCGCGCTCAAGGCGCCGGATCAGCCAGCTGCGGACAGTGGTGCGGCGAGGGGCCGGCTCAGCCAGACCGACTTGAACGGCGAGGCAGGAACCGGTAAGTTTGATCGGGTTGCCCCAGACCGAGGCCCGTAAGGGTTGAGGGTGGTGCGCGTTTGATCTTTGAGAACTCAACAGTGTGCTAAAAGTCGACGAATTAATTTGTATCGCCAGTCGGCAGGCTGCCGGGGATCCTTCGGGTTTTTCGGGTGTCTGCTGGTTGTTTGATTCCTTTAGGTTGAATCGACTCGATGCCCTTTTTGGGGTGTTGGGTCACTTCTGCCTGGATGGATCTCTTCTAGATAGTCGATGAGTGCTGCCTGCTTTTGGTGGGTGGTTCATCTATTAACTTCAACGGAGAGTTTGATCCTGGCTCAGGACGAACGCTGGCGGCGTGCTTAACACATGCAAGTCGAGCGGTAAGGCCCCTTCGGGGGTACACGAGCGGCGAACGGGTGAGTAACACGTGAGCAATCTGCCCTTCACTTTGGGATAACCACCGGAAACGGTGGCTAATACCGGATACGACCAGTCTCTGCATGGGGTGCTGGTGGAAAGTTCTGGCGGTGGAGGATGAGCTCGCGGCCTATCAGCTTGTTGGTGGGGTAATGGCCTACCAAGGCGACGACGGGTAGCCGGCCTGAGAGGGTGACCGGCCACACTGGGACTGAGACACGGCCCAGACTCCTACGGGAGGCAGCAGTGGGGAATATTGGACAATGGGCGAAAGCCTGATCCAGCAACGCCGCGTGAGGGATGACGGCCTTCGGGTTGTAAACCTCTTTCAGCAGGGACGAAGCGCAAGTGACGGTACCTGCAGAAGAAGCACCGGCCAACTACGTGCCAGCAGCCGCGGTAATACGTAGGGTGCGAGCGTTGTCCGGAATTATTGGGCGTAAAGGGCTCGTAGGCGGTTTGTCACGTCGGGAGTGAAAACTCGGGGCTTAACCCCGAGCCTGCTTCCGATACGGGCTGACTAGAGGTATGCAGGGGAGAACGGAATTCCTGGTGTAGCGGTGAAATGCGCAGATATCAGGAGGAACACCGGTGGCGAAGGCGGTTCTCTGGGCATTACCTGACGCTGAGGAGCGAAAGTGTGGGGAGCGAACAGGATTAGATACCCTGGTAGTCCACACCGTAAACGTTGGGCGCTAGGTGTGGGACTCATTCCACGAGTTCCGTGCCGCAGCTAACGCATTAAGCGCCCCGCCTGGGGAGTACGGCCGCAAGGCTAAAACTCAAAGGAATTGACGGGGGCCCGCACAAGCGGCGGAGCATGCGGATTAATTCGATGCAACGCGAAGAACCTTACCTGGGTTTGACATATAGAGAAATCCTCCAGAGATGGGGGGTCCGTAAGGGCTCTATACAGGTGGTGCATGGCTGTCGTCAGCTCGTGTCGTGAGATGTTGGGTTAAGTCCCGCAACGAGCGCAACCCTCGTCTTATGTTGCCAGCACGTCATGGTGGGGACTCATAAGAGACTGCCGGGGTCAACTCGGAGGAAGGTGGGGATGACGTCAAGTCATCATGCCCCTTATGTCCAGGGCTTCACGCATGCTACAATGGCCGGTACAAAGGGCTGCGATACCGTAAGGTGGAGCGAATCCCAAAAAGCCGGTCTCAGTTCGGATTGGGGTCTGCAACTCGACCCCATGAAGTCGGAGTCGCTAGTAATCGCAGATCAGCAACGCTGCGGTGAATACGTTCCCGGGCCTTGTACACACCGCCCGTCACGTCACGAAAGTCGGCAACACCCGAAGCCGGTGGCCCAACCCTTGTGGAGGGAGCCGTCGAAGGTGGGGCTGGCGATTGGGACGAAGTCGTAACAAGGTAGCCGTACCGGAAGGTGCGGCTGGATCACCTCCTTTCTAAGGAGCAGCTGGCCGGCCCACATCGGGTCTGGTCCATGTCCTCTCGTTTCGCAGACGCGTGTTCTGCGGCGGGGGATGCTCACTAGTGGAACGTCGACTATTCATGTCCTTCTCTGTGGATGTCTCGTCAGTACTGCCTTATCCGGTCCTTGTGGCCGGGTGGGTGTGGAACCTCGGGGCGGAACGGAGGGGGGTGTGGGCACACTGTTGGGTCCTGAGGGATCGAGCGGGCACGTTCAGTGTCTGGTTGGTTTGCCTCTTCGGGCCATTGCTTCCTTCGAACCATCGATCCAGCGGATTCGCTGACGCGGTAGGCGGAGGGTTGTGGTGGGGTCCCGTTTGTTGTTTGAGAACTACACAGTGGACGCGAGCATCTTTGTAGTAATGACAAGCTACTAAGTGCACATGGTGGATGCCTTGGCACCAAGAGCCGATGAAGGACGTAGGAGCCTGCGATAAGCCCCGGGGAGTTGGCAACCGAGCTGTGATCCGGGGATGTCCGAATGGGGAAACCCAGCTGGAGTCATGTCCAGTTACCCGCATCTGAACACATAGGGTGCGTGGAGGGAACGTGGGGAAGTGAAACATCTCAGTACCCACAGGAAGAGAAAACAACAGTGATTCCGTGAGTAGTGGCGAGCGAAAGCGGAAGAGGCTAAACCGAGGGCGTGTGATAGCCGGCAGGCGTTGCGCTTTCGGGGTTGTGGGGCCGCTCGGTCAGTTCTGCCGAACTGGCGCAGAGTCATAAACCATCAGTGAAGTCGAAGCAGGTTGGAAAGCCTGGGCGTAGAGGGTGATACCCCCGTAGACGTAAGCTGGTGGCTCTGGAGCGTTACCCCAAGTAACACGGAACCCCTGAAATTCCGTGTGAATCTGGCGGGACCACCCGTTAAGCCTAAATACTCCTTGGTGACCGATAGCGGACAAGTACCGTGAGGGAAAGGTGAAAAGTACCCCTGGCGGGGAGTGAAATAGTACCTGAAACCATGTGCATACAATCCGTCGGAGCAGTTGCTTGCAACTGTGACGGCGTGCCTTTTGAAGAATGAGCCTGCGAGTTAGTGTTATGTGGCGAGGTTAACCCGTGTGGGGAAGCCGTAGCGAAAGCGAGTCCGAATAGGGCGTTTGAGTCGCATGATCTAGACCCGAAGCGGAGTGATCTATCCATGGGCAGGTTGAAGCGCCGGTAAGACGGCGTGGAGGACCGAACCCACCAGGGTTGAAAACCTGGGGGATGACCTGTGGATAGGGGTGAAAGGCCAATCAAACTCCGTGATAGCTGGTTCTCCCCGAAATGCATTTAGGTGCAGCGTCGCGTGTTTCTTGCTGGAGGTAGAGCACTGGATGGTCTAGGGGGCCCACAAGCTTACCGAAATCAACCAAACTCCGAATGCCAGTAAGTGAGAGCGCGGCAGTGAGACTGCGGGGGATAAGCTCCGTAGTCGAGAGGGAAACAGCCCAGACCATCAGCTAAGGTCCCTAAGCGATAACTAAGTGGAAAAGGATGTGGAGTCGCACAGACAACCAGGAGGTTGGCTTAGAAGCAGCCACCCTTGAAAGAGTGCGTAATAGCTCACTGGTCAAGTGATTCCGCGCCGACAATGTAGCGGGGCTCAAGTTATCCACCGAAGCTATGGCATTCACGCATTAAGCTAGGCCTTTGTGGTCCAGGTGTGTGGATGGGTAGGGGAGCGTCGTGTGGGGGGTGAAGCGGCGGAGTGATCCAGCCGTGGACGCCACACGAGTGAGAATGCAGGCATGAGTAGCGAATGACAGGTGAGAAACCTGTCCGCCGAATGATCAAGGGTTCCAGGGTCAAGCTAATCTGCCCTGGGTAAGTCGGGACCTAAGGCGAGGCCGACAGGCGTAGTCGATGGACAACGGGTTGATATTCCCGTACCGGCAAAACAGCGCCCATGACGAACCCGGTGATGCTAACCGCCCGAACGCAGGCTGATCCTTCGGGAGAGGCTGTGTTACTAGCGCGGGACCCGAACTGGTAGTAGTCAAGCGATGGGGTGACGCAGGAAGGCAGTCCAACCGTGGCGATGGTAGACCACGGCTAAGGATGTAGGCCGAGACATAGGCAAATCCGTGTCTCACATAGGCTGAGATCTGATGGGGAGCCCATAAGGGTGAAGTGGATGATCCTATGCTGTCGAGAAAAACCTCTAGCGAGCTGTGCGCCGCCCGTACCCCAAACCGACTCAGGTGATCAGGTAGAGAATACCAAGGCGATCGAGTGAACCATGGTTAAGGAACTCGGCAAAATGCCCCCGTAACTTCGGGAGAAGGGGGGCCGGATCCGTGACTCACCTTGCGTGAGAAAGCGGTGATGGCCGCAGAGACCAGGCCCAAGCGACTGTTTACTAAAAACACAGGTCCGTGCGAAGTTGTAAGACGATGTATACGGACTGACTCCTGCCCGGTGCTGGAAGGTTAAGGGGACGTGTTAGCCAGCAATGGCGAAGCGCAGAACTTAAGCCCCAGTAAACGGCGGTGGTAACTATAACCATCCTAAGGTAGCGAAATTCCTTGTCGGGTAAGTTCCGACCTGCACGAATGGAGTAACGACTTGGGCGCTGTCTCAACCATGGACTCGGCGAAATTGCACTACGAGTAAAGATGCTCGTTACGCGCGGCAGGACGGAAAGACCCCGGGACCTTTACTACAACTTGGTATTGGTGTTTGGTTCGGCTTGTGTAGGATAGGTGGGAGGCTGTGAAACTCGGACGCCAGTTCGGGTGGAGCCATCGTTGAAATACCACTCTGGTCGTACTAGATGTCTAACCTAGGTCCGTTATCCGGATCAGGGACAGTGCCTGGTGGGTAGTTTAACTGGGGCGGTTGCCTCCTAAAATGTAACGGAGGCGCTCAAAGGTTCCCTCAGCCTGGTTGGCAATCAGGTTTCGAGTGTAAGTGCACAAGGGAGCTTGACTGTGAGACAGACATGTCGAGCAGGGACGAAAGTCGGAACTAGTGATCCGGCGCTGGCATGTGGAAGCGGCGTCGCTCAACGGATAAAAGGTACCCCGGGGATAACAGGCTGATCTTCCCCAAGAGTCCATATCGACGGGATGGTTTGGCACCTCGATGTCGGCTCGTCGCATCCTGGGGCTGGAGTAGGTCCCAAGGGTTGGGCTGTTCGCCCATTAAAGCGGCACGCGAGCTGGGTTTAGAACGTCGTGAGACAGTTCGGTCCCTATCCGCCGCGCGCGCAGGAAACTTGAGAAAGGCTGTCCCTAGTACGAGAGGACCGGGATGGACGAACCTCTGGTGTGCCAGTTGTTCCGCCAGGAGCACGGCTGGTTAGCTACGTTCGGAAGTGATAACCGCTGAAAGCATCTAAGCGGGAAGCACGTTTCAAGATGAGGTTTCCCACCGATTAATCGGGTAAGGCCCCCAGTAGACGACTGGGTTGATAGGCCGGAGGTCGAAGGCAGCAATGCACGGAGCCGACCGGTACTAATAGGCCGAGGGCTTGTCTTACAAAGATGCTACGCGTCCACTGTGTGGTTCCCGAGTAACAACCGGGAACACCCGAGAAGTTGATTACTCCATAGAGTTTCGGCGGCCATAGCGAAAGGGAAACACCCGGTCCCATTCCGAACCCGGAAGTTAAGCCTTTCAGCGCCGATGGTACTGCACACGCGAGTGTGTGGGAGAGTAGGACGTCGCCGGACATACTTTCACTAGTGGCCACCCCTCTTGGGGTGGCCACTAGTCATTTACCGACATATTGTCGAGCACGTCGCGGACGCATTTCTCGAGGCGTCGCGGCCACATGCAGATCTACG
>CAVOXG010000012.1:0-373697 GCA_963700365.1 uncultured Actinomycetota bacterium
AAAACGCACGTCCGGCCTTGGCTGCTGAGAGCGCGGTCACATACTCTCGGTATCATGACTGCGATGCCTGACCCCTCCCACGACCGCGGCGCCGGGCTCGGCGTGGACGGTCCCGCCGACCCCGAGCACGACCCCAGCGCGTCGTACGCGCTCGAGCCGGCGTACGTACGCTCACTGACCGGGCGGATCCTGGCCCGGACCGACGACACCGTGACGACGTACTGCCCGTTCAGCGGCCAGCCGCTCGCGGTCATCCCCCAGTCGAGCGCGGACGACGTGGCAGAGGCCTTCCGTCGTGCCCGGAGGGCGCAGGAGGCGTGGGCTGCCACCCCGGTGCACGTGCGTGCGCAGAAGCTGCTGAACCTGCACGACATCATCCTCGACCGGCAGGACGAGATCACCGACCTGATCTGCTGGGAGTCGGGGAAGTCCCGCAAGCACGCGTTCGACGAGCCCCTGCACGTCGCGATGACGGCGCGCTACTACGCGCGCACGCACGAGCGGCACCTGGCGCCGGCGAAGCGGATCGGCGTCGTGCCGGTGCTCACCCAGGTCCAGGTGAACCGCGTCCCCAAGGGCGTGGTCGGCATCATCTCGCCGTGGAACTACCCGTTCACGATGGCGCTCTCCGACGGGCTCCCTGCCCTGATGGCCGGCAACGCCGTCGTCCACAAGCCCGACGCCCAGACCATGCTCTCCGCCCTTCTGGGCGCCCAGCTGCTGGAGGAGGCCGGCTTCCCCAGGGACCTCTGGCAGATCGTGGCGGGCCCCGGCAAGGTGCTCGGCGGGGAGATCATCAGCCGGTCCAACTACGTCTGCTTCACCGGGTCGACCGCGACCGGTCGGCTGATCGCCGAGCAGGCCGGCCGCAACCTGATCGGCTGCTCCCTCGAGCTCGGCGGCAAGAACCCGATGCTCGTGCTCCGTGACGCCGACGTCGAGCGGGCGGCCGAGGGCGCGGTGCGCGCCTGCTTCTCCTCCGCCGGCCAGCTTTGCGTGTCGATGGAGCGGCTCTTCGTCGCCGACCAGGTGTACGACCGGTTCGTCGAGCGCTTCGTCGAGCGGACGAAGGCGCAGAAGCTCGGTCCCGGCCTCGAGTGGGGCACCGACATCGGGTCCCTGATCTCGCAGCAGCAGCTCGACGCCGTCACCGCGCACGTCGACGACGCCGTCGCCAAGGGCGCCCGCGTGCTGGCCGGCGGCCGCGCCCGACCGGACCTCGGTCCCTACTTCTACGAGCCGACGATCCTCGAGGGCGTCGACCCGGACATGAGGTGCTTCGGCGAGGAGACCTTCGGTCCCGTCGTGTCGCTGTACCGGTTCCACGACGAGGCCGACGCCATCGCACGCGCCAACGCGGGGGAGTACGGCCTGAACGGGTCGATCTACACCCGCGACGTGAAGCGCGGACGTGAGATCGCCAGGCAGATCAAGTGCGGCACGGTCAACGTCAACGAGGCGTTCGCAGCCACGTTCGGCAGCCTGGACGCGCCGATGGGCGGGATGCGGGAGTCCGGCCTCGGTCGCCGGCAGGGGGCCGAGGGCATCCACCGCTACACCGACCCCCAGGCCGTGGCGGTGCAGCGGCTGTTCCGGTTCTCGCCGGTGCTCGGCCTGAGCGACGAGACGTTCGCCAAGGCGATGACCGCGCAGATGCGGCTGATGCGGAGGACCAAGCGCCCATGAGGGAGACAGACGTGAGCACAGAGGACTTCGACTACGACGTCCTGGTCATCGGCTCGGGCTTCGGCGGGTCGGTGTCCGCCCTGCGCCTGACGGAGAAGGGGTACCGCGTCGGCGTCCTCGAGGCCGGAGCCCGGTTCGAGGACAAGGACTTCGCGGCCACGTCGTTCGACCTCGACAAGTACCTCTTCCGTCCCGAGGTCGGCTGCTACGGCATCCAGCGGATCGACGCGCTCAAGGACTGCCTGATCCTCTCCGGTGCCGGCGTGGGCGGCGGGTCCCTGGTGTACGCCAACACCCTCTACGAGCCGCTGCCGGCGTTCTACAACGATCCGCAGTGGCGCGACATCACCGACTGGAAGGACGAGCTCGCTCCGTTCTACGACCAGGCCAAGCGCATGCTGGGCGTGGTGGAGAACCCGCTCCGTACGCCGTCGGACGAGGTGATGGAGAAGGTCGCCAACGACATGGGGGTCGGCGACACCTTCCACCCCACCCCGGTCGGCGTGTTCTTCGGCGGTCCCGAGCACGTCCAGGGTGAGCGGGTCGCCGACCCGTACTTCGGCGGTGCCGGCCCGGACCGCAACACCTGCCTCGGCTGTGGTGAGTGCATGACGGGCTGCCGCCACAACGCCAAGAACACGCTGGTCAAGAACTACCTCTACCTCGCGGAGAGCCTGGGCGCCCGGGTGCACGAGCTCACCACGGTGGAGCGGGTCCGCCCCCTCGACGGAGGTGGCTACGCGGTCGACGTGCGGTTCACGAAGGCCAAGATCAAGCGCAAGGCGGTGCGTCGCACGCTCACCGCCGAGCAGGTGGTCTTCTCGGCCTCGGCGCTGGGCACGCAGCGGTTGCTGTTCAAGATGCGCGACGACGGTCACCTGCCCAGGATCTCGAACCGCCTCGGCTACCTGTCGCGGACGAACTCCGAGTCGATCCTCGGGGCGATCGCTCCCGACACGTTGGTCGACTACAGCCAGGGCATCGCGATCACGTCGTCGTTCCACCCCGACGCCGACACGCACATCGAGCCGGTGCGCTACGGCAAGGGCAGCAACGTGATGTCCCTGCTCCAGACCGTGCTCACCGACGGCGACGGCCCGGCTCCGCGCTGGCAGACCTGGCTGAAGGAGCTGTGGAAGGAGAAGGCCAACGTCCTCGACCTGTACGACCTGCGGCACTGGTCCGAGCGGACCGTGATCGCGCTGGTCATGCAGACCGTCGACAACTCGATCACCACCTACTCCAAGCGCAGCAGGCTCACCGGGCGCTGGCACCTCACCTCGCGCCAGGGCCACGGCGCGCCGAACCCGACGTGGATCCCGGTCGCCAACCAGGCGGTGCGGAAGATGGCCCAGATCATCGGCGGGAAGGCGGGCGGATCCGTCGGCGAGCCCTTCAACCGGCCGCTGACCGCCCACTACATCGGCGGCTGCACGATCGGGGAGACCCCCGAGACCGGTGTGATCGACCCGTTCCAGCGGGTCTTCGACCACCCGGGGCTGCACGTCGTCGACGGCTCGGCGATCTCGGCCAACCTCGGCGTGAACCCGTCGCTGACGATCACCGCCCAGGCGGAGCGGGCCATGGCCTTCTGGCCCAACAAGGGTGAGGCCGACCCGCGGCCCGAGCTCGGCTCGCCGTACCACCGGATCGCTCCCGTGGAGCCGCGGAACCCGGCCGTCCCGGCCGGTGCGCCCGCTGCTCTGAGGCTGCCGATCGTCCAGGTCACCTGACATAACCTGACGCGGCGAGGGCCGCCCCTGCCACTGGCGGGGGCGGCCCTCTGTCCGTGCCCCGAGCGCTCGTACCTGCCCGGGAATGACTCAGGGCCCGACCGGGGAGGGAGGGTTGGTCGGGCCCTGAACCGTCCACGCAACTGATGGACAGTGCACGGACCTTCGAGACCCGGCCTGGGAGGGAGCAAAGCCACCGGGTCTGCCCTACACAACGAGGTGCCCTACGGCGGGTTACGCGCCTGCGGAATCTTTTTCGAAACTTTTTTGGCCAGCCCAAGGAACGTGGTCCGGACCGGAGGGCGTGAGGCGGTCCCGGATAGACTGACGGCTCCGCACGCCATCGCTGAAGGGGCCTGATGACCACCGAACACGACCTTGTGCTCGTCGTCGACTTCGGGGCGCAGTACGCCCAGCTGATCGCCCGCAGAGTGCGCGAGGCGCGGGTCTACAGCGAGATCGTGCCGCACACGATGCCGATCGAGGAGATGCTCGCCCGCAACCCGAAGGCGATCATCCTGTCCGGTGGGCCCTCGTCGGTCTACGAGGAGGGTGCTCCCCAGGTCGGCCCGGCGGTGTTCGAGGCAGGCGTGCCGGTGTTCGGCATGTGCTACGGCTTCCAGGCGATGGCCATGGCACTCGGCGGGGAGGTACGTCGTACCGGCGTCTCGGAGTACGGCCGGACGCCGGTGACCGTGACCACTGCCGGCACGCTGCTCGCCGAGGTTCCTCAGAGCCACCGGGTGTGGATGAGCCACGGGGACTCGGTGGTCGCCGCCCCCGAGGGGTTCACCGCGCTGGCCACGTCGGCCGGCTCACCGGTCGCAGCCTTCGAGAACCTCGACCGCCGCCTCGCGGGCGTGCAGTGGCACCCCGAGGTGATGCACACCGAGCACGGCCAGGCGGTCCTCACGCACTTCCTGCACAACATCGCCGGCTGCCGGCCCACCTGGACGATGGTCAACATCGTCGAGGAGCAGATCGAGCACATTCGCGAGCAGATCGGCGACAAGCGGGCGATCTGCGGGCTGTCCGGCGGAGTGGACTCCGCGGTTGCCGCGGCACTCGTGCAGCGGGCGATCGGAGAGCAGCTGACCTGTGTGTTCGTCGACCACGGCCTGCTGCGCAAGGGCGAGGCCGAGCAGGTCGAGCGGGACTTCGTCGCCTCCACCGGGGTCGACCTCCACGTCGTGGACGCCAGGCAGCGGTTCCTCGAGGCGCTGGCCGGGGTGACCGACCCGGAGGAGAAGCGCAAGATCATCGGCCGGGAGTTCATCCGGGTCTTCGAGGCCGCCGAGCTCGAGATCGTCGGGGAGGCCGCGGAGCACGGTGAGAAGGTCTCCTTCCTCGTGCAGGGGACGCTGTACCCGGACGTGGTCGAGTCCGGCGGCGGCGCCGGCACGTCGAACATCAAGTCGCACCACAACGTCGGCGGTCTGCCCGAGGACCTCGAGTTCGAGCTCGTCGAGCCGCTGCGCACGCTGTTCAAGGACGAGGTCCGCCTCGTCGGCGAGCAGCTCGGCCTGCCGGCCGAGATCGTGTGGCGCCACCCCTTCCCCGGCCCCGGGCTCGGCATCCGGATCATCGGCGAGGTCACCCACGACCGCCTGGAGATCCTTCGCGAGGCCGACGCCATCGCGCGCGAGGAGCTCACGAAGGCCGGCCTGGACCGCGACATCTGGCAGTTCCCGGTCGTCCTGCTCGGCGACGTGCGCTCGGTCGGCGTCCAGGGCGACCACCGCACCTACGGGCACCCGGTCGTGCTGCGTCCGGTGACCTCCGAGGACGCGATGACCGCGGACTGGGCGCGGCTGCCGTACGACGTGCTCGAGGCGATCTCCACCCGGATCACCAACGAGGTCCGGGCGATCAACCGCGTGACCGTCGACATCACCAGCAAGCCGCCGGGCACCATCGAGTGGGAGTGACGTCGCGGTCAGGACCCTGAGCGCGAATCCTGACCCGGGACGAGGTCCCTGGTGCTGACCACGGTGGCGAACTCGCCGTGCAGGTTCGTCGCGGTCGCGCGAGCCAGCTCGTCGGCGGTCAGGTGGGTGCCGTCCGGGCCGGTCCGGTCGAAGGTGTGCGTGGCGTCGAGCACGAAGAGCACGTCGTGGCCGAGGTTGCCGCCCACGCGTGCGGTCGTCTCGCAGCAGTGGTTCGTGGTGATGCCGCACACGACGATGCCGGCCAGGCCCTGGTCGAGCAGCCACGCGTGCAGGTCCGGTGTGCCGTGGAAGCTCGAGTTCACGCTCTTGGTCACCAGCAGGTCCGGCGGGTCGCTCAGGTAGTCCTTGAGCCGGTTGCCGGGAGAGCCTGGGTGCAGCGGCGACCCCGGCGTGGTCGAGTCGTGCCGCACGTGTACGACGGGCCGCCCCAGGGTCGTGCCAGTGACGGACGAGGGCGGCGATGTTCTCGTCGCACGCGGGGTTGTTGCGGACGCCCCAGGCGGGGTCGTCGAAGCCCTGCTGTGCGTCCACCACGACGAGGGCGTAGCGCGAGAGGTCTCGACCGTCCATGAAGGGTGACCTTAGCCCCTGTACCCCGTCGCAGGCCGGGTGGACGCTGGCGGCGTGGCGACCGGGAGGTGGCAGGCGATGGTGACGACGAACGACTACGGGCCGATGGGTCCGGGCCGCGACCGCGGGTGGGACGGCCGTGACGACTTCATGTGGGGCATGCACGACGGGCTCGGCTGGGGCGGCTGGCTGCTGATGGGCCTGCTCACCCTTCTCCTGGTCGGGCTCGTCGTCGGCCTGGTGCTGCTTCTCGTGCGGTCCACGTCCGAGCGTGGACCGGCGGCCGGCCACGCTCGACCGGGACCCCAGAGCGCAGCGGAGCACGTGCTCGACGAGCGGTTCGCCCGCGGAGAGATCGACGAGGAGGAGTACCTCCGGCGCAGGTCGGTGCTGCGCGGGTCCGAGCCCGCGCCAGGGCCCTGAGCGGGACCGTCAGCGGCTGGTGACCTGGTCGACCCGACCGTAGGTGGTCGTGCGCTGACGGACCGGGCGGCCGATGCCGGCACCGATCGCCTCGAGCTCCTCGACGGTCTTCGCCGACCCGTGCTCGGAGCCCGCCATCCGCGAGATGGTCTCCTCCATCAGCGTGCCGCCGAGGTCGTTCGCTCCGGCCCGCAGCATCGCCTGGGTCCCCTCGACGCCGAGCTTCACCCACGAGGTCTGGATGTTGTCGATCCGGCCGTGCAGCATGATCCGGGCCATCGCGTGGACGGCGAGGTTGTCCCGCATCGTCGGGCCCGGCCGGGCGACGCCGGCGAGGTAGATCGGTGCGCTCGTGTGGACGAAGGGGAGGGGCACGAACTCGGTGAAACCGCCCGTCTCGTCCTGGATCCGCGAGAGCACGCGCAGGTGACCCACCCAGTGCCGCGGGTTGTCGACGTGGCCGTACATCATCGTCGAGCTCGAGCGGACGCCCACCTCGTGCGCGGTCGTCACGACCTCGATCCACGTCGAGGAGGGCAGCTTGCCCTTGGTGAGCACCCACCGCACGTCGTCGTCGAGGATCTCCGCGGCCGTGCCGGGGATCGTGTCGAGGCCCGACTCCTTGGCACGCGTCAGCCAGTCGCGGAAGGACATCCCGGTGCGCGCCGCGCCGTTGAGGATCTCCATGGGCGAGAACGCGTGCACGTGCATGCCCGGCACCCGGGCCTTCACCGAGGCGGCCAGGTCGAAGTACGCAGTGCCCGGCAGCTCGGGGTCGATGCCCCCCTGCATGCACACCTCGGTCGCGCCGAGGCGCCACGCCTCCTCGGCGCGGTCGGCGACGTCGTCGAGGGAGAGCGAGTAGGCGTCGGCGTCGGTGCGTCGCTGGGCGAACGCGCAGAACCGGCAGCCCGTGTAGCAGACGTTGGTGAAGTTGATGTTCCGGTTCACGACGTAGGTGACCTCGTCGCCGGCCACCTCGCGGCGCAGGTCGTCGGCGATCCGGCACACCTCGCGCAGGGCCTCGCCCTCGGCGGTCATCAGCGTGAGGGCCTGCTCGTCGGTCAGTGCCTGCGGGTTGGTCTCGGCCACCCTGAGTGCGACCTTCACCTCGCTGGTGAGAGTGGCTCCGACAGGCTCGACCACCGACGCGCTCGGAGCGGCGACCGCCTCGCGCAGGGACTCCCAGTCGCCGTAGACGTCGTCGAAGTCGGCGCGCCGGTCGCCTCGGCGGCCCTCGGTGTCGATGGCGGCATGCAGGTCCACCCTGCCCACCGAGGCGAAGCCGCCGTCGGGCTCCTGCCAGGGCCGGCCCTCGGGGCGTAGCCCCTCGACCGCGAGCCCGTCGTCGGAGGCGAGCGCGGCCACGTGGCCCGAGACGCGGGGGTCGATCCAGGGCTCGCCGGCGCGGACGTACTCCGGGTGCACGGTCAGCCGCTCGCGCAGCTCGAAGCCGGCGACGGAGGTCACCGAGCGCAGCCGCTCCAGCGACGGCCAGGGGCGCTCGGGGTTCACGTGGTCAGGGGTCAGCGGGGAGACGCCGCCCCAGTCGTCCACGCCGGCGGCCAACAACAAGGAGCACTCCGCAGAACCTTCAGAGCTGTCGACGAGGTTCGGCGGCGCCTGGATGCGCATCTTCGGGCCGAGCACGATCCGCGAGACGGCGATGGCGGCGAGGTACTCGTCGAGTGCGAGGTCGTCGGAGGAGCGCATCGCGGTGTCGGGCTTGGCCCGGAAGTTCTGGACGATGACCTCCTGGACGTGGCCGTACTGCCGGGCCACGCGGCGCAGCGCGAAGATCGACTCGGCCCGCTCGGCGATGCTCTCGCCGATCCCGACGAGCAGGCCGGTCGTGAACGGCACGCTCAGCCGTCCGGCGTCCTCGAGCACGCGCAGGCGCACGGCCGGGTCCTTGTCGGGCGAGCCGTAGTGGGCCTGCCCCTTCTCGGTGAACAGCCGGGTCGAGGTGGTCTCGAGCATCATGCCCATCGACGGCGCGACCGGCTTGAGGCGGTTGATCTCCTCCCACGACATCACGCCGGGGTTGAGGTGGGGGAGCAGGCCGGTCTCCTCGAGCACGAGCACCGCCATCGCGCGCACGTAGTCGAGGGTGGAGTCGTAGCCCGATCCGTCGAGCCACTCGGCGGCGGCCGGCCAGCGGTCCTCCGGGCGGTCTCCGAGGGTGAACAGCGCCTCCTTGCACCCGAGCGAGGCGCCCTGCGACGCGAGGCTGAGCACCTCGTCGGGGGAGAGGAACGGCGCCTCGTCCGCGGCGGCGAGCTTGGCGGGCGTGGTCACGAACGTGCAGTAGTGGCAGCGGTCCCGGCACAGGCGGGTCAACGGGATGAAGACCTTCGGCGAGTACGTCACCACACCCGGACGCCCCGCGGCCTCGAGCCCCGCGTCGCGCACCCGGGCGGCCGTCGTACACAAAGCCTCGAGGTCCTCGCCTCGGGCGGTGAGGAGTACGGCGGCCTCCGACTCGTCGAGGGTCACGCCGCGAGCGGCACGAGCGAGGGCTCGCCGCATCGCCTGGGGGGTGGGCGCGAGCTCCTCCTGCATGCTCGGAGACTACCTAGTGGCTCAGGGCCGGGGTCGGCCGGTCCAGATGGTGTTCAGCGGACGCCGAGCCGGCGCCATCACGCGCCACATGGACGCACTGGCGGACGAGCTCACCCGAGACGAAGGGGACCGGTCCCTCCGCCGGTCCCCTTCGACGTTCGCTCAGGAGTAGAGGCGGTCCAGCACGTCGGAGTACTTCGCGTGCACGACCCGTCGCTTCAGCTTGAGGGTCGGCGTGAGCTCCTCGCTCTCGGCCGTCCACTCGACCGGGAGCAGCTCGAACTTCTTCACCTGCTCCGGGCGCGACAGTCGTTCGTTCGCCGCGTCGACGGACTGCTGCACGAGCGCGAGGATGCGCGGGTTCTGCGCCAGGTCGGCGAGGTCGGTGAACTCGATCCCGTGCCTCTGGGCCAGGACCGGGGCGACCTCGCCGTCGAGCGTGAGCACCGCGACGCAGTACGGACGCCCCTCGCCGAAGACGAGCGCGTGCCCGACGAGCGGGCTCTCCTTGAGGAGGTTCTCGATGTTGGACGGAGCGATGTTCTTGCCCGCCGAGGTGATGATCATCTCCTTCTTGCGGTCCACGACGTAGAAGAACCCGTCCTCGTCGAGCTGGCCGATGTCGCCCGTGTGGAGCCAGCCGTCCTCGTCGATCAGGGCCCGCGTGGCGTCCTCCTGCTTGAAGTACCCAGGCGTCGCGACCGGGCCGCGGACCAGGATCTCGTTGTCCTCGCCGAGCCGCACCTCGACGCCGTCGATGGCGCGGCCGACGCTGCCGAGCCGGAAGCTCTCGGGCCCGTTGGCGGTCACGACGGCGCTGGTCTCGGTCATCCCGTAGACGTCGTAGATCTCCAGGCCCAGGCCCGCGAAGAACCGGGTCACCTCGACCGGCATCGGGGCCGCGGCGCTGGCGGCCCACTCGACCTTGTCGAGCCCGAGCAGGCTCCGGATCGGGGTCAGCACGGCGGCGTCCATCCTCGCGAACTCCTCGGCAAGCTCAGGCGAGGTCTCCTGACCGGTCTGCCGCGACTCGACGTACCGCAGCCCGACCTCCATCGCCTTGTTCACCGCGGCCTTCTTCGCGTCGTCGGTCTCGGCGGAGAGCAGTCCGGAGACGCCGGTGCGGATCTTCTCCCAGACCCGCGGCACGCCGAAGAACCGTGTCGGGTGCACCTCGCCGAGGGCCCCGACGAGCAGCGCCGGGTCTCCGATGAGGTGGACGTGCGCCCCCTGGAACTGCGGGATGTAGATGCCGAGCATGCGCTCGGCGATGTGCGCGAAGGGCAGGTAGGAGACGCCCGTGCCGGGCTCGAACATCTTGCTCGTCTCGAGCGAGCTCTCGGTCTCGAAGAGGATGTTGCGGTGGTTGAGCACCACGCCCTTCGGGTTGCCGGTGGTGCCCGAGGTGTACAGGATCGTCAGCGCGTCCTCGGGGCCCACCGACCGCCACACCCGGTCGAAGGTGTCCGGGTCCGCGGACCTGGCCTCACGTCCGCGGGCCATCAGGTCGTCCCACGTCACCGCGCGGGCGTCGGCATCGACGAGGGCGGGGTCGATCACGACGATCGCCTTGAGGCTGGACACCTCACCCAGCGCCTTCTGCCAGCGCTGGAGCTGGTCGGGTCCCTCGAGGACCGCGACCGTCGGCTCGGCATGGCCGGCGACGTAGGCGACCTGCTCGGGGGCCAGCGTCGCGTAGATCGACATGGGCGTGCCGCCGGCGTGGACGGCGGCGATGTCGGCGAGCACGTGCTCGGTGCGGTTCGACGCCATGATCGCCATGGTGTCGCCGGGGGAGAGGCCCACCTGCGCGAGGCCGGCGGCGAGGTCGAGCGCCTGCTCACGGGTCTGGGACCAGGTCAGGGTCCGCCAGCCCGGCTCGCCCGGGGCGAGGCCGATCTTGTCCGAGTACGCCGGCTCGTCCCCTCGCTCGGCGACGGTCCGCTCCAACCGGGTGCAGAACGTCTCTCCCGCGATGCGGCTCTCGATCTCCTGGCGCCTCTGCAGGACCTGGTCCATGTTCGCTCCTTCGACTTCCCGGTGCGGGGTGTGATCGGGGCCACATCATGCCGGGGATGGCCCGGATGCGCGAGGACCTGTCCGTTTTCGGGGTACGTCGACCCGGTCGGTGCCCGGGGTGGCCGGCGGCCCACGCTCAGGGGAGCAGCGCGAGCGGGTTGATCTCGAGCATTGCGAACATCGTCGAGGCGGCGGCCAGGCTCGCGGAGAAGGCGGCGGTCAACCCCCGCGCCGCGGACGGCCACAGGGCGGCCTGGTCCGTCCGAGCGCCAGGGTGAGCAGGAGGCCACCGCCCACTGCGAGGACGCTCGAGACGCAGAAGGCGGTCACGTAGCGGGTCAGGTCGGGTGCGGCGAGGTCACTCCCGGGGGAGATGACCTCGGCGAAGCCGTACGCCAGGGCGTCCATCAGGAACACCACGTGGGCGAGGGCACCGAGGAGGACCGTCGTGATCAGGGTGAGGGTGAGCGCCCAGGCGAGAGCGGGCCACGGCGTGCCTGGCGGGCGGCCGCTCGTGACAGCGGTGGTGGCCATGCGGTCTCCTCGGGCGGCGGGTCCTGTCTTCCAGGGTCCGCCGCCGAGGAGGCGCCGCGTATCCGCGCTCCTACTCAGATCGCGGTGTGCCTCTGACGAGGGTCAGAGGCCGAGGGAGCGGCCGATGATCTCTTTTTGGATCTCGGTGGTGCCGCCGTAGATGGTCTGGATGCGGCTGTCGACGTAGGCGCGGGCGATGGGGTACTCGTTCATGTAGCCGTAGCCGCCGTGGAGCTGGACGGCGCGGTCGACGAGCTTGTTCTGCAGCTCGGTGGTCCACCACTTGGCCATGGAGGCGAGGGTGGCGTCGAGCTGGCCGTTGTTGTGTCTGGTGACGCAGTCGTCGACGAAGACGCGGGCGATGTGGGTCTCGGTGGCCATCTCGGCGATCAGGAACCGGTTGTGCTGGAACTTCCCGATGGGTTTGCCGAAGGCCTCGCGTTCCTTGGCGTAGGTCAGGGAGAGGTCGAGGATGTGTTGGCAGGCGGCGGCGGCGATCATCGCGATGGAGAGGCGTTCTTGGGGGAGGTTGACCATCAGCGAGATGAACCCGCTGCCCTCTTCGCCGAGGAGGTTGTCCTTGGGGACCACGACGTTGTCGAAGAACAGCTCGGCGGTGTCTTGGGCCTTCAGGCCCATCTTGTCGAGGTTGCGGCCGCGTTCGAAGCCGTCCATGCCGCGTTCGACGACGAGCAGGGACACGCCCTTGTGGCCGGCGGTGGGGTCGGTCTTGGCGACGACGATGACGAGGTCGGCGAGGATGCCGTTGCTGATGAAGGTCTTGGAGCCGTTGAGGACGTAGTGGTCGCCCTTGTCGACGGCGGTGGTGCGGATGCCCTGGAGGTCGCTGCCGGCGCCGGGTTCGGTCATCGCGATCGCGGAGATCAGCTCGCCGGAGACGAGGCCGGGCAGCCAGCGCTGCTTCTGCTCGGGGGTGCCGAGGCTGGTGATGTAGGGGACGATGATGTCGGTGTGGACGAGGAAGCCGGGTCCGTTGGCGCCGGCGCGGGTGAGCTCCTCGGCGATCACGAGGTTGTAGCGGAAGTCGGTGACCCCGGCTCCGCCGTACTCCTCGGGCACGTCGAAGCAGAGCAGGCCCAGCGCGCCGGCCTTGGTCCACACCGACCGGTCGACGATCCCGTCCTTCTCCCACTGGTCGTGGAAGGGGGTGATCTCCTTGTCGATGAAGGACCGCACGGTCTGCCGGAACGCCTCGTGCTCGGCCTCGAAGATCTCCCGTGCTGCCATCAGGACACCCACTCCTTCATCTTGCTGACGAGAGCAGCCGGGTCGTCTGCGACCGGGGTGATCTGCAGGCTGGTGACACCGGAGTCGCGGAAGGCCGCGATCCGCTCCTTGACGTACGACTCTGGGCCGACGAGGTTGCACATCTCGAGCAGCTCGGTCGGGACCAGCGCCTCCGCGTCGCGCTTGTTGCCGTTGAGGTAGAGCTCCTGGATCTTCGCGGCCTCGGCCTCGAAGCCGTACTGGCTCGACGAGCTGGTTGTAGAAGTTCTTGCCCTTGGCGCCCATGCCGCCGATGTAGAGCGCGAACATGGGGCGGGCGAAGTCGAGCATCCCCTTGACGTCGTCGCCGACCGCGACCATGCCGCCCGCGACGATCTCGAGGGCGCCGAGGTCGTCGGAGCGCTTGGCCTTGCCCGCGGCGAGCGGCGTCGCCCCAGGTCTCGTTCACCTTCTCGGGCGCGTAGAGGAACGGCAGCCAGCCGTCGGCGTACTCCGCGGTGCCCTGGACGTTCTTCTCGCCCAGCGCCGCGATGTAGATCGGGACCGCCGGACGCTCGGGCTTGGTCAGCATCTTCAGCGGCTTGCCGAGGCCGAGGCCCTGGTCCGCCGGGAGGGGCAGCGTGAACACCTTGCCGTGGTACTCGATCGTCTCCCGGCGGATCATCGCCCGGATGACCTCCACCACCTCGCGGGTGCGGGTGAGCGGCTTGTCGTAGGGCATGCCGTGCCAGCCCTCGATGACCTGAGGACCCGAGGCGCCGAGACCCAGGATCGCGCGGCCTCCGGAGACGTTGTCGAGGCCGGCGGCTGTCGACGCGAGCGTGCCGGGGGTGCGCGAGTAGATGTTGAGGATCGCGGCGCCGATCTCCAGCGTCTCCGTCTTCGCGGCGAGGTAGCCCATGAGCGTGGGGGAGTCGAAGCCGTAGACCTCTGCGACCCACACCGTGTCCAGGCCGGCCTTCTCGAGGGCGACGACCTGGTCGGCGGCTTCACGCGGGTTCCCGTCGTACATCAGGGGCATTGAGAGCTTCATCGCGCTACTTTCGGTGTGTCGGAGGCCGGGCACGTCGCTGAGCGCCCCGGGGGCAGGGCAATACCGTGACAGTACCGGTGTCATGATTCAAGGGTTCGCGGCGCTTGTCACAGCGGACGAAATCCGGTGGAGCGCCGCTGCGACGCGGGGGAGAATCACCTCCCGTGACGCTCGCCGCCCGTCTTGCCCCAGCTCGGCTCGGGCAGGACTTCCGCTGGATCTGGGGCGCCACGAGCGTGTCCAACCTCGGCGACGGGATCGTCCTCGCCGCCGGGCCGCTGCTCGTCGCGTCCATCACCCGGGAGCCCTTCGCGGTCGCGCTCGCGGCGTTCCTGCAGCAGGTGCCGTGGCTGCTCTTCGGGATGGCGGCCGGGGCGGTGATCGACCGGGTGGATCGCAGGACCCTGACGATCGTGGTCGACCTGATCAGGTTCACCGTCATCGGGCTCCTGGCCCTCGCCGTGTTCGCAGGCGTGGCGAGCCTGCCCGTCGTACTCCTCGCGATGTTCCTGCTCGGCACGGCAGAGACCTTCGCCGACAACGCGGCGAGCACGCTGGTGGCGACGGCGGTGCCCAAGGAGGGCCTGGGACTGGCGAACTCCCGGCTCTTCGGTACGGCGATCCTGGGCAACCAGCTCGCCGGGCCGCCCGTGGGCGCCTTCCTGTTCGGGGTGGGCATGGCGGTGCCGTTCGGGGTCAACGCACTGTGCTTCCTGCTCGCGGCGGTGCTCATCTCGCGCATCTCGCGTCAGGTCGTGGAGCGTGAGGGCGAGCCGCGGGCCATGCGCCACGAGGTCGCCGAGGGCCTGCGGTGGCTGTGGGCCCACGCTCCGGTGCGCACGCTCGCGCTGACGATCACGGCGTTCAACGTCACCTTCGGCGCGGCCATGGCGGTGTACGTCCTCTACGCGACGGAGCGGCTCGGCCTCGACGAGTTCGGCTACGGCCTGCTGATGACGGCCAGCGCCGTGGGGGGACTGCTCGGGTCGGCGACGTACCGGTGGCTCGAGGAGCGGTTCAGCCTCGCCACCCTCATGCGGATCGGGCTGGTCATCGAGACGCTGACGCATCTCGGGCTCGCGCTCACCCGCGAACCGTGGCTCGCCGCCGCGATCATGGTGGTCTTCGGGGTCCACGCGGTGGTGTGGGGCACCACGTCGACGACGGTGCGGCAACGGGCGGTGCCCTCGCGGCTGCTCGGCCGGGTCACGAGCGTCTACCTGCTCGGCGGGGTGGGCGGGCTCGCGCTCGGCTCGCTGCTCGGCGGCGCGATCGCCCAGCGGTGGGGTGTGGTGGCGCCGTACTGGTTCGGGTTCATCGGCTCGGCGCTGCTCACCGTCGTGATGTGGCGGTCGTTCCTCAACATCGCGCACGCCGCCGAGGTGGGCGCGGAGGAGCAGGGCGTCGACGGTGTCGACCGAGGGCCTGGCCGCCGACGAGAGCCGGCCGGCGACGGATCCGGCACGGGACTGATCCGGTGCCGGCCGACCCGGTGCTGAACATGGAGCTGCCCGGGTAGCCGTGGTGGCTACCCGGGCAGCCCGGGTGTTGTCGGCTGACGGATCGTCAGTCGCTGGCGGCGATCGTGGCCGTGTCCTGTGCCGTGGCGATGGTGGCGTTCGCCGGCTCGCTCAACGTGACCTTGAAGTCCTCTGCGGACTCCGGGTCGTTGTCGTTGGTCGTCTTGACCGTGATCGTCTCGCTCACGTCACCAGGGGCGAAGGTGAGCGTGCCGGACGAGGCCGTGTAGTCCGACGCCTCGGTGTCGACGTTGCCGGTCGTCCACTTGACCGTGACGGTCTTGCCGCTCGCCGCGTCGAGGGTGACGGTGAAGGTGGCGTCGTCGCCCTCGTCCACATCGGCGGACGGGCCGGCGATGCTCAGCTTCGGAGCGTCGTCGTCGTCCACGATCGAACCCCGACCCTGCCCGTCACCGATCTGGGCGTTGCGGACGTCGGAGACGTTGACCACGAAGGTACTCGTCGGGCTCGTCGGGGTGTCCTGGAGGGTCCTCACCGAGATCCTGGCGCTGGACTGACCGACCGCGATCGACACGTCGTTGCCGCTGTTCGCGGTGTAGTCGCTTGTCCGCGGCCTTGGCGGAGCCGTCGGCCGTGGCCCAGTCGAAGGTGACGGCCTGGACAGCAGGCGAGGAGAGCTTGACGTCGAAGTAGGCGTTGCCTCCCTCGTCGACCGTCACGTCACCGATGTTGAGCGTCGGACCGTCGTTGTCGTCGATCGTGACCGCGCCCTGCGGGTCGGTGATCCCGGCGTTCGTGGGCTGGGAGATGTTCAGGTAGAAGATCTCGTCGGCCTCGATGGCGGTGTCCTGCGTCGTGGGCACGGCGATCGTCGTACTCGTGCTGCGAGCCTTGATCGTGCCGGTGCCGTTGGACGACCGGTAGTCACCGGTCCCGGCCGTCCCGCTCGCGGTCGCCCAGCTGAACGTGACGTCTCGGATGAGCGAAGCCGACAGGGTCACCGGGACGTAGGCGGTGCCGCCCTCGATCACGGTGTGGTCGCCGACGGACAGGGTCGGCCCGTCGTTGTCGGTGAGGGTCGCAACACCCACGCCGTCCTTGATCCCGGCGTTGACGGCGTTCGACAGCGTGGCCGAGAAGGTCTCGGTCTCCTCGATGAGGAGGTCGTTCACCGTCGACACGTTGAACGTCGTGCTCGTCGCGCCGGCAGGGATGGAGCCCGAACCGCTGGCCGCCGCGTAGTCACTGGTCGAGCTGGCGGTGCCGTTGCTGGTGGCGTAGTTGAAGGTCACGGCCTGGTTCGTGGAGCGGCTCAGGCGCACGGTGAAGGTCGCGGTCTGCCCCTCGATGACGGCGACGTCGTCGATGCTCAGCGAGAGCGCGTCGTTGTCGCGGATCGTGGCGAGGGCGGTGGAGTCCGGCAGCGAGGCGTTCAGCGGGCTCGAGAGCGTCAGGTGGACGGTCTCGTCCGACTCCTCGGTGAGGTCGCCGAGCACCACGAAGGCCACCGAGCGGCTCGTCGTACCAGCGGGGAACTCGAGGACACCCGTGGTGTCGGCGACGGAGTAGTCGCTGTCCTCCTTGGCGGTTCCGGCGCTGACCGTGTAGGCAACTCGGACCACGCGACCGCTGGCCTCGGAGAGGGTGACCGGGAAGCGTGCCACAGCTGCGCCGGAGTCGGTCTCGTCGACGGTGACGTCGCCGGCGACGATCCGCGGCAGCGGGTCGTTGTCGACGACGCGGACCCGGCCGACCTTGTCGGCGATCGACGCGCGGGTGGGGTTGGAGATGCTGACGCGGAAGTACTCGTTGCGCTCGTCGAGCAGGTCACCGCGGACAGCGACCTTGATCCTGGCGACCTGCCGGCCGCGAGGGATGACGACCGTGCCGGTCTGCTTGACGTAGTCGCTGCCGGACCGCGCGCTCCCGTTGAGCGTGGTGTACTGCGCGGTCACGCGCCGGGCGGCAGGTCGGGAGAGAGCCACGCGTACGACGGCCGTGCTGGTCCCGCCGTCGACCTCGGTGACGCGGACGTCCCTCACGGAGAGGGACGGCGGCGCCGCGTAGGCCGGTGCGGCCTGGAGCATCCCGAAGCCGACGAGGCCGGCGACGAACGCGGCGCCGAGCTTGCGTCGACGGCCGGATCCGGCGCTTGGGCGCGCACGGAAAGCTAGAGAGTTCATGACGTCCCCCTTTAGGACTAGAGCCCACGTCACGCGCGTGGGTCTCGTGGAATGTAGAGCGACCGGCGCAGCCAAGCATCTGGTTTCCGACGAAACCGCCCTCCGAGGTGTACGACGCACATGCCGGTCATTTGGTTGCCTCCGAAGCTCAACGAATTTGCCGACCCCGGAGCCGCGGGCCTCGGCACGCTTGCCGTCGCGACACCTGCACGAGCGGACGTGCATGGTCGTGAGAGGCGTCGGCGAAGGTGAGACTCCCGGCTACTTCATCGAGTCAAATCTTGGCGAATCTCGTTGTGCACATGGGGTTTCCGGTCGAACGAAAATGTCGGTGGTCACCTCTAGCGTGGTTGGTATGCAGCAGGTGGAGGTGGACGAGCTCGACGCGGCCGGTGCGTTGGTCGCGTTCGGTGACCTGCGCCGGGCGCGGGACGCTCGCCGAGCGGGACATCTTCGTGCTGGTCGCGCACTTCGCGGACCTGTACGGCGTCGACGCCGACGCCCACGGCCGGCTGAGGTCGCTGCCGGGTGGGCAGCGGGCGCTGCCGCTGGGTGGGGACGGTGCGCCGTTGGTGTGGGAGTTCGCGGTCGCCGAGATCGCCGCCGAGCTGCACGTCACCACCGCCAACGCGCGGAGGTTGGTCGGGGACGCGCTCGCGATCCGGCACCGGCTCCCGCGGTTGTGGCGGCGGGTGTACGACGGTGCGGTGCCGTCGTGGCGGGCCCGGTTCGTCGCCAAGGCCACCAAGGACCTCACCCAGGCCCAGGCGATGCGGGTCGACAACCACGTGGCGGACTACGCCGACGGCAGGTTGGCGTTCAAGCGGTTCGCGGACAAGGTCGACGCGGAGGTGCTCGCCGCGGACCCGGACGCGGCCACCGCAGCGGGAGCGCAAGGCGGCGGAGGAGGAGTTCGCGAAGGTCGGGCAGACCACCACCCATGGTCGCAAGACGTTGTATGTGAAGAGCTCGGCGGCGGAGATGACCCGGATCGACGCGACCATCTCCTACCTCGCCGAGGCGCTGCGGTACTTCGGCGACACCGACAACGAGGACCGCCGCCGCACCAAGGCGGTGCTGCTGCTGGCCAACCCGCTGCAGGCCCTGCAGCTGATGCAGGCCCTGAAGACCGCCCGCTCCCACACAGCCCAGCCCGACGCGGCACCGGCGACGACGGCCGCTGACGGTGCCCGCCGGTGGTGCCGCGGCCGGGCAGGGGGTCGACACCCAGGGCCGCGGGGCACCCGACGGTGACGCCCCCGGCGGCCCGGACGGCGGCTACCGGTGAGCCGCCGTGGGACGACGAGCACGACGGTCCCCGCCCCGACGACGGCGCCGGACGACCCGCCACTCGATCGGACCTGCCCAGGACGGCCTGGACGGGTTCGGAGACCTGCCCGACCCGCTCACCGGTCTGCCGCTCGACGGCCTGGCGGGCTCGACGACCAACCGGACCGAGCCGCCCGACGACGCAGCCGGATCCGACGAGCCGCCCGGGACCGAGGCATCCGGGGATCAGCCACCGGACGAGTCAGCCACCGGAGCCGGTCCGGGATCGATCCGCCGGGTCGGTCCACCCGGGAGCAGCAGCACCCGGGAGCCGCCCCAGCGGGATCAGGACCGCCGGACGGTGTGCCGCCCGGCGAGGGGCCGCCGGGGTCGGCGGAGGCGTTCCTGAAACCGTTCTTCGCACCGTTCCACCCCGACCAGGTCCCACCCTGCTCCTGCCAGACAGACCTGGACCTACGACCCGGCCACGCTGCTGCCGGTCGTCCACCTGTACCTCCACGTCCACCAGGACACGATCACCGCCGGCAACGGCGTGGCCCGCTGGGAGGGCGAGGGACCGATCAGCTGGGCCCACGTCCGCGACGTCCTCGGCCCCCAGGCCAGGTTCGTCATCAAGCCCGTGATCGACCCCGCGACCATGCCCGCGGTCGACGCCTACGAGATCCCCGAACGCCTCCGCGAGGGCCTGCACCTGCGCACCCCGTTCGACATCTTCCCCTACGCCTCCTCCACCAGCCGACGCAAACAGGTCGACCACAACCAGCCCTACGTCCACCCGCGCGACCACGACACCAGCGCGGGAACAGCGACGACGGCGACGGCAGGGACAGCGAGGACAGCGGGGACCGGCAGACCGGCCAGACCGGGCTGCACAACCTCGGCGGCATGACCACCTTCCACCACCGGGTCAAGACCCACGGCGGCTGGAAGGTCGAGCAGCCCTTCCCCGGCATCTACGTGTGGATGAGCCCGCACGGGTCGGTGTTCGTCGTCGACAACACCGGCACCCGCCAGATCCGCCGACCCCAGCCCACCGGCGAGACCCGGATCGACCTCGGCCCACCCGGCGAGAGCCCGATGACCGTCCGGTTCGCCCAGGTCATCCACGACTGGGCCGCCTAACACCTTCAGAGACGACTGCTCGGGGCCGCCGTTCTTGGCTACCCCGAGCAGTCGTCAGCGCTGGGCGAACCGTCTGTCACTTCAGTGCGGGCGTCGTCATCATCGAGGATCGTGGCCGTTGCCTGGGCGGTCGTGCCGATGGTCGCGTCCACAGCCGTGAGCAGCTTGACCTTGAACACTTCGTCGGCCTCGTCGGTGGTGTCGTTGACGATGGCGACACTGAAGGTCGCCGGTCTTGGCGCCGGCCGGGATCGTGAGGCTCGCCGAGGACACCGCGGTGTAGTCGGTGCCCGCAGTTGCCGCGCCTTCAGCCGTGGAAGCAAGTGTTCCCCAGGTCAGGACGACAGGCTGAGGGCTTTCAGCGGAAAGCGTCGCAGTGAACACCATGGGGGTGGTTGCCTCAGACTGAGAGACATCAGCGAGCATCGTGACCACAGGCCCATCGTTGTCGTCGATGGTTCCCGTCGCCTGGTAGTCACCAAACGCGGCGCCTTGCGGGTTCGACAGCCTCAGCAGGAAGGTCTCGTCCACCTCATCAGCTGTATCGGCCGTCGTGCTCACCTGCACCCAGCCCACGGTGGAGTACGCAGGAATTACGACAGTCCCCGTTTCCTGTTTGTAGTCACTCGAACTGGCTGTGTTGTTGACGGTTGCCCAGTCGACCCTGACGTCTCTCGAGCTGCTTTCGGAGAGCCAAACTCGGAACGAAGCGACCTGCCCTTCCATGGCGGATGCGTCATCGACGTTCACTGTGAGCTCGTTGTCGAGGATCGTGGCCATCCCGGTGGTGTCTCCGGGCTTCGCGTTGTGGATGTCGGAGAGGTAGAGGTAGAACACCTCGGACGACTCATCGAGCTTGTCGTCCACAGTCGAGACGTAGACCGTCACCTCGGTCTGACCCTTGGGGATGACGACGTTGTTGCCACTCCGGTAGCTGAAGTCGCTCGGCTCATCCGCGCTGCTTTCCACTGTCACGTAGTCGAACGTCACGTCGCTGGTGGCCTTGGCAGAGAGGAAGACGCGGAACCCCGCACTACTGCCTTCGGTCACCGTGACGTCACCGACGTTGAGAGTCAGCCCGTCGTTGTCGGTGATGTTGCCCGTGCCTCTGCTGTCGGCGATATCAGCGTTGACTGCGTTGGAGAGGTTCAGCGTGAACGTCTCCGTGCTCTCGGACGTGCTGTCGTCGACGGTGTAGACGTTGACCGTCTTGCTCGTGCGTACCAGGGCTGAAGGTGAGGTAGCCACTGGTGGAGTAGAAGTCACTCGATGACGCGGCCGTCCCGCTCGCCGTCGAGTAGTAGACGGTCACGGTCTCGTTGCTCACTCGGTCGAGCTTGACGGTGAACGTCGCGGTCTGGCCTTCGACCACCGTCCTGTCGTCGACGGACAGGCTGGGCTCGTCCTCGACGATGCTGGCGACACCCGTGCGGTCATAGATGTAGCTGTGCACGGGGTCGTCGAGCGTGACGTAGACCGACTCGGTGTTCTCGTCGACCAGGTCACTGAGCACCACGATGCTGACCGACCTGCTCGTCGTACCCGGCGGGAACACGAGTGTCCCGGTCGGTTCTGCGGCGTAGAAGTCGGTGTCGACCGTTGCGCTACCGGCGCTCACGACGTAGTCGACGTACACCCAGCGTCCGCTGACGGCGGAGAGGGCCACCGGCAGCCTCGCCACGGTGACACCCGACGCGGGCTCGGTGACGGTGAGGTCTCCGGCGTCGAGGTACGGCTGTGCGTCGTTGTCGAGGACCCGGATGAACCCGACCCGGTCCGCGATGGTGGCGTGCTCGGGGCTCGAGATCCGGAACCGGAAGTACTCGTTCCGCTCGTCGAGCTCGTCGCCCTTGACGGAGACCGGGACCGTGACCGACTGCCTGCCGCGCGCGATGACCAGCGTGCCCGACTGTCGGACGTAGTCAGCAGCCTTCGCTGTGCCGTCGAGCGTTGTGTACTCGGCCGTCACGCGGCTGGTCGCCGGCTGTGAGAGCACCACACGCACGTTCGCGGTGGTGGTGCCGGAGTCGGTCTCGGTGACCCGGACATCCTTCACCGAAAGCTCCGGCACAGCGGCGAAGGCAGGGGTTGCCTGGAGGAACCCCACCGCCATGAACGCCGCTACAAAGAGAGCTCCCGCTCGCGAACGGCCCCAACTGGGTGTTCGGCGGCGGGAGGGATTGGAAGTAAGACGAATCTGCATGACGCCCCCCTTAGGACTAACGCACACGTCTTCAGGGTCAGTGTCGCGTCTGCGAAGACCGTCACGTCAGAGCACAAATTCCCGTCGTGCGAGGTAGATGGACCCGGCTCCGACATGTCATGACTTGGTCATCAGTCGCGCGCGAGACCGCCCGGTGGCAAGCCTCGACCGTGTCCAGGCGGACACGGTCGGAGACTCTCCTCGGTACGACGCTCCCTAGTCGTCGTCCTTGATGGTGGCAACGGCGGTGTAGTCGCCTTCGGTGGCTCCGGTGACGTCGGAGATCTTCAGCTTGAAGGTCTCGTCGGACTCGTCCCCGTCGTCTTCTCGGGTCCACACCTTGACCGTGGTGCTGTCTTCTCCCTTGGCGATCTTGACGTTGTTGCCGGACGTGGTGTCGTAGTCCTCGACGGCCTTGGCGCTGCCGTCTTCGGTGTCGAAGTCGAAGTAGACGTCGCTGGGTGCCTTGAAGGACAGCCGGACCTTGAAGGAGGCCTGCTCGCCCTCGTCGACGGTGACGTCGTCGACGTACAGCTTGGGCTTGGCCGCGGGGTCGTCGTCCTTGATGGTGGCGGTGGCGCTGTAGTCGCCTTCGGTGGCTCCGGTGACGTCGGAGATCTTCAGCTTGAAGGTCTCGTCGGACTCGTCCCCGTCGTCTTCTCGGGTCCACACCTTGACCGTGGTGCTGTCTTCTCCCTTGGCGATCTTGACGTTGTTGCCGGTCGTGGTGTCGTAGTCCTTGCCGGCCTCTGCGGTGCCGTCTTCGGTGTCGAAGTCGAAGTAGACGTCGCTGGGTGCCTTGTAGGACAGCCGGACCTTGAAGGAGGCCTGCTCGCCCTCGTCGACGGTGATGTCGTCGACGTACAGCTCGGGCTTGGCTGCGGGCGTCGTCGTCCTTGATGGTGGCAGTGGCGCTGTAGTCGCCTTCGGTGGCTCCGGTGACGTCGGAGATCTTCAGCTTGAAGGTCTCGTCGGACTCGTCCCCGTCGTCTTCTCGGGTCCACACCTTGACCGTGGTGCTGTCTTCTCCCTTGGCGATCTTGACGTTGTTGCCGGTCGTGGTGTCGTAGTCCTTGCCGGCGACTGCGGTGCCGTCTTCGGTGTCGAAGTCGAAGTAGACGTCGCTGGGTGCCTTGTAGGACAGGCGGACCTTGAAGGAGGCCTGCTCGCCCTCGTCGACGGTGGTGTCGTCGACGTACAGCTTGGGCTTGGCCGCGGGGTCGTCGTCCTTGATCGTCGCCTTCCCGCTGAGGTCACCAGCGGAGGCGCCGTGGAGGTCGGACACCTTCAGGTAGAAGGTCTCGTCGGACTCGTCCGAGTCGTCCTCGCGCGTCATCACCTTGATGGTGGCGCTGCTCGATCCCTTGGGGATCTTGTAGTTGTTGTAGCTGGCGGCGTCGTAGTCCTTGCCCGCGACTGCTGTGCCGTCCTCGGTCTCGTAGTCGAAGGTGACGTCACTCGGCGCGCTGGAGGAGAGCTTCACCGTGAAGTAGGCGGCGTCGCCCTCGTCGACCCACTCGTCCTCGACCGTGAGAGTCGGCTTCGGGGCCGGTGCCGGGTCGTCGTCCTCGATGGTGGCCTTGCCGGTGAGGTCGCCCGCGGTCACCCCGTCGAGGTCGGAGACGTTGAGGTAGAACGTCTCGTCCGGCTCGTCGGTGGAGTCCTCGCGCGTGGTCACCTTGATGGAGGCGCTGCTCGATCCCTTGGGGATCTCGTAGTTGTTGGAGCTCGCAGCGTCGTAGTCGGAGCCGGCCGTCGCGGAACCGTTCGACGTCGTGTAGTCGAAGGTGATGTCCTCCGGTGCCGACGCAGACAGCCTCACCTTGAAGTAGGCAGCGTCGCCCTCGTCGACGTCGAGGTCATCGACGTACAGCTTCGGCTCGGGCGGCGGTGACGGCTCGTCGTCGTCGACGACCGTGACCTTGCCGACCGGGTCGGCGATCTTGGCGTTGACCGCATCGAAGATGCGGACCTTGAAGAACTCATCGGACTCCTCGACGGTGTCTCCCACCACCCGGACGTGCACGAACGCGACCCGCGTCCGCTTGGGGAACGTCACGCGGCCGCTCGCCTCGAGATAGTCGGAGTCAGCCTCAGCCGTCCCGTCCCTCGTTGTGTACGCGACGCTGACCCGGCGGTTCACGCGCTTGCTCAGCACGATCTTGACGTTCGCTTTCGTCGAACCTGAGTCGGCCTCGACGACGGTGGCGTCCTTGGCCCGCAGGAGGGCAGGTTCTGCCGCTGAGGCTGTGAGAGGTTGGAGGAACCCGAGAGTGAGTAGTGCGGCGAAGAGCAGGATCAAGGCTCTCCAGCCGTGGCCCGTCTTACGGGCTAAGGGAACGAACTGCATGGTGCGATGCCCCCTCCGTATTGAGTTGTGCACGTGCGCAGGCACGTCTTCCCACTACTAGGCTCCGCCTCTAGCCCGAGTTGCGTCAGAGGCCAACCGCCCACCAGCCCGGGCAAGAGGTCGGGATACCGGAACGCCGGAGTTGTGGCCCCTGGACGGAAGGGAGACACATAGACGTACAAGGGCCCGAGATCAGGCCTTGCCGTGCCACGACTCCCAAAGGCCGGCGTAGGAACCGCCGTGTGCGACCAGCTCGTCGTGCGACCCGAACTCCGTGATCCGTCCGTCCTCGACCACGGCCACCCGGTCGGCGTCGTGGGCCGAGAAGAGTCGGTGGGCGATCGCGATCACCGTCCGGCCCTCGAGCACCGCAGCGAGCGAGCGTTCGAGGTGGCGGGCGGCGCGGGGGTCGATCAGAGAGGTCGCCTCGTCGAGCACCAGCGTGTGCGGGTCCGCCAGCACGAGTCGCGCGAGAGCGACCTGCTGTGCCTGCGGAGGCGTCAGCGCCCGGCCGCCCGAGCCGACGACCGTGTCCAGTCCCTGGGGGAGTGCCTCCACCCAGTGCCGCGCGTCGACAGCGTCGAGCGCCTCGAGCAGACGTGAGTCGTCGGCCGGCTCGCGGCCGTCGAGCGCCAGGGCGAGGTTCTCGCGCAGCGTCCCCACGAACACGTGGTGCTCCTGGGTCACCAGCGCGACGTGACGCCTCAGGTCGCCGAGAGGAAGCTCTGTCATCCCCACGCCGCCGACGGTCACCGATCCTGTGCGCGGCGGGTGGATGCCCGCCAGCAGCCGGCCGAGGGTCGACTTGCCCGCGCCAGACGGTCCGACCATCGCGATCCGTTCACCCACGCGCACGGACATGTCGACGCCGTGCAGGACGTCGCGTCCGTCGACGTACGAGAAGCGGACGTCGTCGACCTCGACCTGCTCGCCACGTGGCTCTCGGCCGGTCGTCGTGCGGTCGTCCGGGACGTGCGCCACACCGAGCAGCCGCGCGAGAGAGGCCGCCCCGACCTGGAGCTCGTCGAGGATCGAGACGATCCGGTCGACCGGGTCGATCAGCATCTGCACGTACAGCGTCGCCGCCGTGACGTCGCCGAGCGAGACGGTGCCCTGCGTGTAGAGGTAGCCGCCGAAGAGCAGCGTCGCGACGGTCGGGATCAGGTAGGCGACCTCTACCGAGGGGAAGAACACCGTGCGCAGGAACAGCGTGTACTTCTCCGCCGTGTAGGAGCCGGCGATGTCGTCGTCGATCCGCTGGATCCGCTCCCGGCCGAGATCGAGCGCCTCCACCGTCCGCGCGCCCTCGACGGTCTCGGTCAGGGAGGCGTTGATCGCTGAGTACGACGCGTTCTCGCGCAGGTAGCCGTCCTTTGCCCTACGGAGGTACCACCGCAGCCCGACCGCCAGCGGTGGCACGCCGAGGAGACACGGGATCGCGACCCACCAGCCGACCAGCAGCGCGGCGCTGAACGTCATCAGAGCGGTGAGCACCGCGATGCTCCACTCGGGCAGCGCGTACCGCACCGACCATCCGAGCTGGTTCACGTCGCGCGAGGTCCGGGTGAGCAGGTCGCCGCTGCCCGCGCTCTCGACCACGCCGACCGGCAGCGCGAGCGTGTTCTCGACGAAGTCCTCGCGCATCTCCGCGAGGATCTCCTCCCCGAGCACGAACGACACGTAGCGCGCGTACCTGGTGAGGATCGTCTGCGCGAGGAGGAAGACCGCCAGCAGCGCGATGATCCGGTCGACGTGCTCGAGGGTCGTGCCACGCTCCACCGCCTCGACCAGGTCGCCGAGCAGGCGAGGCCCGGCCAGAGCGGCGAGGGCGGCCGCGACGTTGAGTACGACGGCCAGCGTGATCGACTTCGGATACCGGCGCAGCAGGATCCCGGCGTAGTCGACGACCTGACGCGTGGTCGCGACCGGAAGCACCTCGTTCGGTGTCGTGCTCATACCGTCACCTCCTCCTCACGCGTGACGACGGCGCGGTAGGCCGGGACGTCACGGAGCAGGTCGCGGTGCGGACCGGTGGCCACGACCACGCCGTCGCGCAGGAACGCCACCTCGTCGACCCGGTCGAGCAGCAGCGGGCTCGAGGTCGTGACCACGGTGGTGCGCCCCGCCCGATGATCATGCAGCCGGTCCGCCACGCGCGCCTCGGTGTGCGCGTCGACGGCCGACGTCGGCTCGACGAGGATCAGGATCTCGGGGTCCGCCGCGAGCACCCGGGCCAGCACCAGACGCTGCCGCTGTCCGCCCGAGAACGACCGTCCCCGCTCGGTCACGAAGGTCTCCAGGCCGTCCGGGAGCGACTCGAGCACGTCGTCCGCGGACGCGGTCCACAACGCGCGCGCCACCGCCTGGTGGCCGGCGCCACGGATGTCGAGCTGGGCCTCGAGCGGCCCGGAGAACAGCGCGCTCCCGGTGTCCGACACCACGATCCGCCGCCGGACGACCTCACGGTCGAGCGCGCCGAGCGGCACGCCGCCCCACAGCACCTCGCCCGGTTCGTAGGCACCGAGCCGGTCCACCAGCTCGGCGGCCGCCTCGGGCGGGTCGGCCACGACGGCGGTGAGCCTCCCGTGCCGCACACGAAGCCCGCTCGCGGTGTCGACGAGCTCCGCGCCGACAGGCGGCTCGTCGTACCGCTGACCAGCCTCAGGCATGCCGTCGGGCTCCAGCGCGAGCAGCCGGATCACGCGCCGGGCCGCGACCATCGCGCGAATCCACTTGTTGGCGAACTCCGTCGCCGTCCGCAGCGGAATCAGCAGGAACGCGGCGTAGCCGTAGAACGCGACCAGCTCGCCGGCGGTGATGCGGCCCTGTACGGCGAACCGCGCCCCGATCCACACGACGAGCACCACGAACACGCCGGGCAGGAAGATCTGCGCAGCGTCGAGGACGGACTGGAGCCGGCCGACCCGGACCCCGGCCTGCCGCACCTCCTGCGACTCGCGGACGTACCGGTCGTGGAAGACCCGCTCGCCGCCGATGCCGCGGAGCACCCGCAGGCCGCTGACGATGTCGGTGGCCAGGTTGGAGAGGTCGCCCATCATCTCCCGCTGCGCCATCGTCCGGGTCTGCAGCGGCTTGAGCAGAGGACCGAGCACGAGCAGCAGCACGGGCACCCCGACGAGCACGATGAGACCGAGCGTCACCGACGTGTCCAGCAGGATCACCGCCACCACGAGGAACGACACGACGGCACCGGCAGCCCGCGCGGTGATGTCCATGGCGTTGCCGAGGTGCGACAGGTCGTTCGTGCCGATGGCCACCACCTCACCGGTCGCGACCTTCTTCGGCAGGGTGTGCCCGAGGTTGGTGGTCTGGCGCGCCACGAGCTGGACGGTCCGGTAGGCACTGGTGAGCCAGTTCGTCACCGCGAACCGGTGCCTCATGATCCCCGCGGCGGCCTGGACGAGCCCGATACCGAGCATCACTCCGGTCCAGGTCAGCAGGGCCCCGGTGTCCTTGGCCGCGATCCCGTAGTCGATCGCCCGACCGACGACCGCGGGCATGACCGCCTGCGAGACCATCCAGACGATCCCGAAGAACATGCCCATGACCATCGTGTGCCACTGGCCCTTGATCAGCCACCAGAGGAACCGCATCGGACCGCGGTGGTCGGCGATGCCTGGATGGTCGAGGGGAAGGTGGCGCACGCCGTAACGGTACGTATCGGGCGTCCTCCTCAGCGACCGATTTTCCCCGGGTGCGCGCGTGCCCGGTCACACGGCAACAGGCCCCGGGACCCAACAGGGTGTGTCCCATTCGGATCGCGTCCGGCGACGTTCAACGCACCGCTCATGCGGAGATCCGAGTTCGCGTCCGATGGACAACCAGACCTGTCACGATCAAGCCGCTGAGTCTCCACGGCGGGTGCGATGAGTTCGGCACGGCAGCGCGGTCCAAGAGGTCAAACGATCGCACTTCATAAGGAGCAGCAGTAGTGACGCAGATGGTCCGAGTGCACAACTTCAACGTGTCCAGTGACGGTTATGCCGCCGGTGAGGGCCAAAGCCTGGAACGTCCCTTCGGCCACGCCGACCCCGCGGCACTCTTCTCCTGGACCGGGGCGACGGCGAGCTGGCCCACCCGCACCGACCCCGGCGGCAGCCGCGGACTGGACGACTACCTGGTCCGCGACTTCCACCGCAACATCGGCGCCGAGATCATGGGCCGCAACAAGTTCGGCCCCCAACGCGGCCCCTGGGTCAACGACGAATGGCAGGGCTGGTGGGGTCAGGAGCCGCCGTTCCACACCCCGGTTTTCGTCATGACGCATCATGAGCGGCCCTCCTTCACCCTGTCCGACACGACCTTCCACTTCGTCAGCGGCGATCCCGCAGCGGTGCTGAAGCTCGCACTCGAAGCCGCCGACGGCAAGGACGTCCGACTGGGCGGTGGCGCGAACACCATTCGACAGTTCTTGGACGCCGACCTCATCGACACGCTGCACGTCGCGGTGGCTCCCGTGGAACTCGGCGCCGGATCCAGGCTGTGGAGCTCGCCCGAAGAGCTCCTCGACCGGTACCACTGCGACGTCGTGCCCAGTCCCAGCGGCGTGGTCCACCACCTGTACTGGCGCCGCTGAACCGGTCGCCGGTGCGGTGGGCCCAGCGCCCTCGGACGCTGTCGCTCGACCTGTCCGGGACACGTCCCATCGGGCAGGAACCGCCACTGGCGGCCGGTGTGGGAGACGTAGAGCATCGCCTCGACCACCCGCCGGAGGTCGGGTGAGTGCTCGGGATCGCGTTTGCCGGGCGCGTTGAACACACGACAACGGGCCCCGGGACCGAAGTCCCGGAGCCCGTCGTCCGGTTGTCGCATCGAGTGGAGGTCACTCCTCCGGCATGAGGATCCACGCCACGACGTAGGCCACTGCCAGCGAGCCGAACCCGAGGATCGTGCCGAGTACGACGATCAGCCGGACGAGGTTCGAGTCGACTCCCAGGTACTTCGCCACGCCGCCGCAGACGCCGCCGAGCCAGCGGTCGTCACGGCTGCGGACCAGTCGCTTGGGGCCGGGGGTGGGGCTCGGGGTGGGGCCTACCGGGGGAGGGGTCATCGGTTCGGTCATCATGCATCTCTTTCGTAGTCGTAGTCGTTGTTGTTGGTGTCGTTGTCCTTGCCTGACAGCCCCTTGGCCGCCAGGGCCACCACGCCGATGAGGCCTGCGGCCACGAGCGTCGCCGGGAGCAGCCACCTGACCTCCGAGAAGTCGATGACCCCTGCCTGGCGCAGAGCCCACGACCCGGCGATGCCGAGGAAGACCAGGCCGACGACCAGGTAGCTGACGTTGAGCGGGTGGGTGTTGCGTGAGCTGCTCATCACTGCCTCACTTCGATGTTGCCGACCATCAGGTCGAGGTTGAGGTCGAACTCCGGGACGTCCTCGCCGCCGTCGATGCTGCGCTCGATGGCCACGACGCCGGCGCCGCTGCGGGTCTCGCCCATCACGGTCACGTCGCCCGCCATCTCGATCCGGGCATCGACGTTGACGTCGGCGTCGTCCGGGACGGTGACCACGATCTCGCCGACGTTGCCGTCGATCTCGATCGTGCGCCCGTCGAGGGCTTCGAGGTCGCTGATCCTGCTGAGGTTGAGGTGGGTCGCGCCGGCCGAGAAGGTGTAGCTGTCAGCGACCTCCGCGGCGGTGCCTGGTGTCTCGACGACGCGCGGGTCGTTGTAGCGGAGGTCGTTGGCCGAGGCCCCGATCAGGCCGATCACGGCGACGATGCCGAGGGCGATCAGCCCGCCCGGCCGGCCGAACCAGGCGCCGACCAGGAGCATCACGCCGATGACGGCGAGTGCGAGTGCCGGGTAGGCGGCGTCGGCCACGCCGCCCTGGGTGACGTCGTACAGTCCGAGCGAGCCGAGGGCGACGGCGAGCAGCGCGACGGTGAACCAGAACAGCTTGGGGCCGCGCTCGGGCCGGGGTGCAGGCGGCTGCTGGACGGGGTACGGCGTCGGGGCCGGGGGAACCGCCCCGTAGTACGGGTCGGTCGTGAAGGCGGTGGTGTCCTCGGCTCCGGCCGGTGCGGGAGCCTCGGGCAGCGCGCCGCTGGAGGAGTCAGGACGGGGTGCCCCGGGCTGGGGCGGCGGGTAGGTCGTGCTCACGGGCTTGTCTCGATTCATGAGGATGAGGGCGACGACGAGGGCGATGAGGGCCAGCGGCCAGGGGAACCAGAGGTCACCCCAGCTGTCGCCGATGAGGAGAAGGCCGGCAAGGACGGCCGCCACGATGAGCACGGTGGTCCGGGTGCTCGGGCTCGTGGCGATCGGTGCGGTGTCCTTGCCGTCCTCCGGCACGAACAGCCAGAAGGCGCCGTACAGGAGGAGACCGGCGCCGCCGAACAACGCCAGGACGACGAAGGCGACGCGGATGACGGTGGGGTCGATGTTGAGGTGCCGGCCGAGGCCGCCCGCGACACCGGCGATCTTGCGGTCGGTGACGCTGCGGCGCAGCTGGCTGAAGTCGCGCAGGTGCTCGGCGTTTACGCGGTCCTGCTGGGGTGTCTCGGTCATGTATCCATCGTTGACCCGGCGGACCCTCACCGCTATCGGGGAGAGCCCTGATTCGGGCGGGCCGGAGGTCCTGGCGGCTCGGGGTCGGGCCGGGGGCGGGACCAGGGTCCGACCAGGGGTGAATCTCATGGTTCGGGCCGGTCCGCTGTGTGACGATTGAGCCGATGACCAGCAATGTCGTGGACCACGAGACCGGCGCGGCCGCCCAGCGGGAGGTTCGCCGGGCCACCCGCCGCACCGACAGCCGGATCCTCGGTGGCGTGGCCGCGGGCCTGGCCGACCACCTCGGTGTCGACCGGACCCTGGTCCGTGCCGCGTTCGTGCTCGCGTCGTTCCTCGGCGGCTTCGGCGTCGCGCTGTACGCCGGTCTCTGGATGATCCTCCCCAGCGACGCGCACTTCCATCAGGACGCCCCCGGCCTCGAGGCGGCGACCCGTCAGGGCAAGCGGCCGAGCCGGAGGTCGCGCCTCGAGGAGGGTGGCTGGCTGGTCGCCCTCGGTGCTGTGGCCCTCGGTGTCGTGGTGCTCGTGCAGTCCTTCGTGGGCCAGGGGTTCCTGTTCTGGCCGGCGCTCCTCGGCGTCGTGGGACTGGCCGTGCTCTGGCGCCAGGCCGACGAGGCGCAGCGCGAGCGTTGGATCGACACCACAGGGAAGATCGACCCGGTCCGGGCGGTCCTCGGGCGCGGCGGGACCGCGTCGTACGCCCGCCTCGCCGCCGGGGTGATCCTGCTCCTGACCGCCTTCGTGCTCTTCGCGATCCAGACCGACGAGGCGGGCGTCGCGCGCGACGTCATGGTCGCGGGTCTGCTCGGCGTCCTCGGCCTCGGGCTGACCGTCGGGCCGTGGCTGTTCCGGCTCGCCTCGGACCTCGCCGAGGAGCGGGCCGCGCGCGTGCGGTCCCAGGAGCGGGCCGACGTCGCGGCGCACCTGCACGACTCGGTGCTGCAGACGCTCGCCCTCATCCAGAAGCACGCCGACGACGGCCGGACCGTCGCCAGGCTCGCCCGGGCGCAGGAGCGCGACCTGCGGGCCTGGCTGTACGCCGACCCGGCCGCCGCCGAGACGTCGCTGTCCGGCGCGTTGAAGGCGTGCGGCGGCGGAGGTCGAGGACGTGCACGGCATCCCGGTCGAGGTGGTGACCGTCGGTGACGCCGAGCTCGGCGACGCCGCCCGACCGATCGTGCTCGCCGCCCGTGAGGCGATGGTCAACGCGGCCAAGCACTCCGGGGCCGACAAGGTCGACGTCTACGCCGAGTCGGCAGGGGACCGGGTCGAGGTCTTCGTCCGCGACCGCGGCCGGGGGTTCGACACCGCGGCGGTGTCCGAGGACCGGCTGGGCGTCCGCCGCAGCATCGTCGACCGGATGGAGCGCCACGGCGGCTCCGCAACGGTCCGCTCCGCCCCCGGCGAGGGCACCGAGGTACGCCTTTCCATGCCGCTGCGGCGGCTCGACACGCAGGAGGCCCGATGACCGGGACCATCCCCCGACGGGTGGTCATCGTCGACGACCACGCGATGTTCCGCACCGGCGTCAGGGCGGAGATCGCCGGCTCCGTCGAGGTGGTCGGCGAGGCCGCCGACGTCGACGAGGCGGTGGCCGTGGTGACGGCTGCGCGGCCGGACGTGGTGCTGCTCGACGTACACCTGCCCGGGGGTGGGGGAGCCGAGGTGATGCGCCGTGTCTCGGCAAGGCTGCCCGAGGTCCGGTTCCTCGCGCTCAGCGTCTCCGACGCGGCGGAGGACGTCATCGGCACGATCCGCGGAGGGGCTCGCGGCTACGTCACGAAGTCGATCACCGGACCGGAGCTGGTGAGCGCGATCGACCGGGTGGCCGACGGGGACGCGGTGTTCTCCCCGAGGCTGGCCGGGTTCGTGCTCGACGCCTTCGCCGGCTCGATCGAGGTGGCCCAGGTCGACGAGGACCTCGACCGGCTCACCGACCGGGAGCGTGAGGTGATGCGGCTGATCGCGCGCGGCTACGCCTACAAGGAGGTCGCCTCCGAGCTCTTCATCTCCGTGAAGACGGTGGAGACCCACGTGTCGAGCGTGCTCCGGAAGCTGCAGCTCTCGTCGCGTCACGAGCTGACCCGCTGGGCCTCGGACAGGCGGCTTCTGTGAGGATGTAGCGCATGGAGATCCTGCGCGACGTCCTCGTCTTCCTGCACTTCATCGGTCTCGCCGCGCTCTTCGGCGGCCTCTTCGTGCAGATCAAGTCCAACCCCCGCGTGGTCAACAACGCTGTGATCCACGGGATCCTCACACAGCTCGTCACGGGTCTCCTGCTCGTCGGCGTCATCGAGGCCGACGGTGCGGCGGACAGCGACTTCCGGATGAAGGTGGGCGTCAAGCTCGCGGTCGCGCTGGTCATCGCCGTGCTGGCGTTCGCGAACCGCAAGAAGACCTCGATCCCGAACGGCCTCTTCTTCGGGCTCATGGGCCTCACCGCGCTGAACATCGCCGTCGCCGTCTTCTGGTGATCCCGATGACGGGGCACGCGCCCCGTCGTCGGTTCATGTCCGTGCCGAGACGTAGGCTGGGCAGGACATGAGCGCGCTGTTCCCCATCCCGCAGACCAACACCCCTTCCGGCCACGAGGAGGGCGTCTTCCGCGACGGCTCCTCCGAGGCCAGGAGCCGCCGTCGACGTACTCCTGAGGAGCTTCTCGACGGGCTCAACGAGCCGCAGCGGCAGGCGGTCGTGCACGCCGGGGCGCCGCTGCTCGTGGTGGCCGGCGCCGGGTCGGGCAAGACCCGCGTGCTCACCCGCCGCATCGCGTGGCTGATCTCCGAGCGTGACGCGCACCCGGGCTCGGTCCTCGCCATCACGTTCACCAACAAGGCCGCCGCCGAGATGCGCGAGCGGGTCGAGGAGCTCGTCGGACGACGGGCCCGGCTGATGTGGGTCTCCACCTTCCACTCCGCCTGCGTGCGCATCCTGCGCAAGGAGATCGACAAGTTCGGCTACAAGTCGTCGTTCTCGATCTACGACGCCGCGGACTCCAAGCGGCTGATGACCCTGGTGCTTCGTGACCTCGACCTGGACCCGAAGCGGTACCAGCCGCGCGCGGTGCTCAACTGGGTCTCCAACGCCAAGAACGAGCTCATCGACGAGGAGCAGGCGACCAAGGACGCCAAGAACCACCTCGAGGAGACCTACGCACAGGCGTACACCATCTACCAGCGGCGCCTGCGTGAGGCCAACGCCCTGGACTTCGACGACCTGATCATGACCACGGTCCACCTCTTCCGCGCGTTCCCCGAGGTCCGCGAGACCTACCGCCGAAGGTTCCGGCACGTGCTGGTCGACGAGTACCAGGACACCAACCACGCGCAGTACGCCCTCATCCGCGAGCTCTGCGGCCACCTCGACGACGCGCCGGAGGGCGGCATCGAGCCGTCGGAGCTGATGGTCGTCGGGGACGCCGACCAGTCGATCTACGCCTTCCGTGGCGCCAACATCCGCAACATCCTCGCGTTCGAGGAGGACTTCCCCGACGCGCGGACGATCCTGCTCGAGCAGAACTACCGCTCCACGCAGACCATCCTCACCGCCGCGAACTCCGTGATCAGCAAGAACTCCGGCCGCAAGCCGAAGAACCTCTGGTCCGACGCGGGGGAGGGGGAGCAGATCGTCGGCTACGTCGCCGACGACGAGCACGACGAGGCGCGGTTCGTCGCCGAGGAGGTCGACCGCCTCACCGACAACGGCAAGGCACGCCCGGGAGACGTCGCGGTCTTCTACCGGACCAACGCGCAGTCGCGTGTGTTCGAGGAGGTGTTCATCCGCGTCGGCCTGCCCTACAAGGTCGTCGGCGGGGTCCGCTTCTACGAGCGGAAGGAGGTCAAGGACGCCCTGGCCTACCTGCGGACGCTGGTCAACCCGGCCGACGAGATCTCGCTGCGGCGGATCCTCAACGTGCCGAAGCGGGGGATCGGCGACCGTGCCGAGGCCTGCGTCGAGGCGTTGGCCTCGCGCGACCGGATCGGGTTCTGGGAGGCGCTGCGCAAGGCGGAGGACGCCCCCGGCATCGCCAGCCGGTCGCTGAACGCCATCCGCTCCTTCGTCGAGATGATCGAGGAGCTGCAGTCCATGGCCGACGCGGGCGAGCGGCCCGACGTCGTGCTCGAGCAGGTCCTCGCACGCAGCGGGTACCTCAAGGAGCTCGAGGACTCCGACGACCCCCAGGACGAGACCCGGGTGGAGAACCTCGCCGAGCTGGTCGCGGTGGCTCGCGAGTTCGCCGACTCTCCGGACGACGAGGACGCCGAGGCGGGTCTCGGCCCGTTCCTCGAGCGGGTCGCGCTGGTGGCCGACTCCGACCAGATCCCCGACCAGCCGGAAGGCGGCGGGGACGACGCCGGGGTCGTCACGCTGATGACGCTCCACACGGCCAAGGGCCTGGAGTTCCCCGTCGTGTTCCTGACCGGGCTCGAGGACGGTGTCTTCCCGCACATGCGCTCGCTCGGGGACCAGACCGAGCTCGAGGAGGAGCGACGTCTCGCCTACGTCGGGCTGACGCGTGCCCGCGAGCGGCTCTACGTCTCCCGGGCCGTGGTGCGGTCCGCGTGGGGCGCTCCCTCGCACAACCCCGCGTCACGGTTCGTCGACGAGCTCCCGATCGACCTCGTCGACTGGCGGCGCACCGAGGCCGCGCAGACTTCGTGGAACCGAGCCGTGGCGCCCTCGCTGCCGCAGCGGGCTGCAGGCGCGGTACGCCGGTTCGGCACGGACGCGATCCGCGCCGACTCCTCGGCGAAGGCCAAGACCAGCAGGGAGATCCCGTCGCTGTCCCCGGGCGACCGCGTCGTGCACGACAGCTTCGGCATGGGGACGGTCGTCTCGCTCGAGGGCGCAGGCGACAAGGCCGTGGCGTCGATCGACTTCGGGTCCGGCGGGGTCAAGCGGCTGCTGCTGCGCTACGCCCCGGTGGAGAAGCTCTAGCGCGGCCGTCCGCTACGGCGTGACGCCGTGCGCGATCAGCGCGGCGTACGGGTCGACCGGGTCGCCGGCACCGGGCCGCACCTCGAGGTGCAGGTGGTCGCCGGTGGAGTTGCCGGTCGAGCCGACGTTACCGATCAGGTCACCGCCGTTGACGCTCTCGCCGGGGCTGACCGTGATCGCCGAGAGGTGGGCGTACCAGGTCTCGGTGCCGTCCTCGTGCGCGATGACGACCTTGTTGCCGTAGGAACCGTCGTAGCCCGTGGAACGGACCACGCCGTTGGCCACGGAGACGACGGGAGTGCCGTACGGAGCGGCGAAGTCGAGACCGGTGTGGGTGCTCGACCACAGGCTGGAGGAGTACCCGAAGCGGGCGGTGATGCTGTAGCCGGCCAGGGGCAGGCGCCACGCGTTCGCCGCGATCTCGCCGGCGTACTTCTCCGCACTCGCGGCGAGCTGGGCCAGGGCGGCGTTGCGCTCCTCGGCCTGGGCCTCGACCGCGGCGAGGAGCTCGTCGTCGGCGGCGTCGCCGGCAGCGGTGCGCTCCGAGTCACGGCTGACCGCCTGCATGCGGCTGTCGAGCTCGAGGCGTGAGGTCGCGGCCGAGGTGCCGGTGAAGGCGCTGGCCGGGACGAAGCCCTTCATCGAGCTGGCCGCGGCAACCTCTTCGGTCGGCTGGGTCACGGTGATCGCGCCGGTGGCGGCGATGACGAGGGCTGCTGCGCCGACCGCGGTGGGCGCCGACGGCAGCATCGGGAACAGCGGCTTGCGGCCGCCGTTGCGGCTGCGGGCGTGTCCACGGGTGGCTGCCTTGACCGCGGGAGCCTCGGGGGCGACGAAGGCGGCCGGAATCTCGGTGGTCGCGGCGGTCGGTCGCGGGGGCGACCGGCTCGGCGATGCGGGCCGCGACGGGCGCGCGGCCGCGACGGGTGGCGTCGGGAGCTCGATGACCGGAGCGACCACCGGCGGGGTGGCGTCCAGAGGAGGGGTTTGGGGTCGACGGGACCGGGTACGGGCGATACGCGACGGCTTCTCGGCCTTCCGCTTGCCTGCCACGGGGGCCGCAGGGGCGGTCGGCGTCACGTGTACGCCGTCGGTGGTGCCTGTGCGCGAGGCGGAGTGCCTCGGTGCGCGGTGGTTTGCCACGAAACGGTGTCCTTACGTCGATTGAGCACGCAACGCACCACCATAACGGACAGGTCACGAGATGCGTGCGCGGCCACCATACTTGTGCACCGGGTCACGCGACCACCAGGGGTGCTTCCGCGTGTCCCGGCCGGCCGGCTGCCGTTCGCCGACCGTTCAGGTTCGGGGTCTGTCTGTTGATCTCTCAACGCGAGAGGTTTCCCTCGGTTACGTCTCACTAACCCCCTGTCTAGATCGGCGCCCCGACCCCCGTGCATTAGTCTGCGACCGAGAGATCCTGTTCACACGTGTGGCCGGCCGGGTGGGTGGCCCCGTGTTCGCGTCCAAGCTCAAGTTGCTAGGTGGTGGCAGTTCAGATGGTGGCTCCGATCCGGATCGTGGTGGCCAAGCCCGGGCTCGACGGGCACGACCGCGGTGCCAAGGTCGTCGCTCGTGCCCTGCGCGACGCGGGCCACGAGGTGATCTACACCGGCCTGCACCAGACCCCGGAGCAGATCGTCGAGACCGCCATCCAGGAGGACGCCGACATCATCGGGCTGTCCGTCCTCTCCGGCGCCCACATGACGCTGTTCAAGAAGGTCATCGAGCTCCTCGACGAGCGTGACGCCCGCGACATCCTGGTGTTCGGCGGAGGGATCATCCCCGAGGCCGACATCCCGTTGCTCGAGGAGACCGGCGTCGCGAAGGTGTTCACCCCCGGCGCCACCACCACCGAGATCGTCGAGTGGGTGCGCGCGAACGTCGTGGAGACCAGCGGCGCCTGACCCCTCCGCGCCGGGCACCACGTCCGGCCGCTGGCCAGAAGGCCCGAGCAGGTCACGGTCTCGCGGCGGATGCCCGCGAAGTACGCCGGGAAGGCCCTGACGCCTCAGGCGTGAGCGCGCACGTGCTCCCGGACCAGGTCGAAGAGCAGGTCGGGGTGCGTGCGCGGGAGCCAGTGTCCGGTGTCGGGTCGCACGACGCGGACGTCGGAGCACATCCGGTCGAGGTCCTCGACCGTGACCGCGGTGAGGTACGGGTCCTTGCGGGGTGCGACGGCCAGCACCGGCACGTCGGTGCGTCGGACCGTGTCCCGCCGGGTGCCGCGACGCAGGTTCGCGCGGTAGAGGTTCACGCCGTTGACCGCGTTGTCCGCGAGCTCGGGCCCCCAGAACCCGGTGGCGCCGATCGGACGGGCCAGGGTGCGCCAGGCGAGCTCCGGGAGCCGAGGCACCTGGAAGGCGAAGACGTACCAGGAGTGGCCGAGCTGCTCTCAGCAGCTTGAGCTTCCGGCCCTGGGGGTGACGGCTCAGGTAGGCCATGTGGTCGATGGCCGGCCCGCTGACCGAGGTGAAGGACGCGATCCTGCCGCGCAGGCGCGGGTCGTCGGCCTCCGACAGCACCGCCTCCCACAGCTGCACCGAGCCCCAGTCGTGTCCCACGAGGTGCGCCCGGTCGCCCTCGGGGACCGTCGCGTCGAGGACGGCGACGAGGTCGTCCACGAGCAGCTCGACGCGGTAGTCCTCCGTCCGATCGGGTACGTCGGACGCGCCGGCGCCGCGGACGTCGTAGGTGATCACGTGCATCCCCGCGCCGGCCAGCCGACCGGCGAGCGGGCCCCACATGTCCTGGCTGTCGGGGAACCCGTGGACGAGCACCACGTGCTCGACCCCCGGCTGGTCGGGCGGTGCGCCGTACTCCCGGACCGCCAGGCTGAGGCCGGTGGACGGGACTCGCCGGCCGTCCTGCGGGGCGTGCTGCTCGGCGCCGTGGGTACCAGACATGTGACGGACCCTACGTGGTAGTGACCCCGGTTACAGGTCTAAGGTCGCCGTGGACAATCCACCCCTGTGCCCGCCGGTCCCGGTCGCGCCGCGGGGGAGAGGTCGGACACCGAAAAGGACGGGTAAAGCCTGTGGACTTGATGGAGTACCAAGCGAAGGAGCTCTTCGCGAAGCATGACGTGCCGGTCACCCTCGGCACCGTGGTGGAGAAGGCAGAGGACGCAGCCGCGGCCGCCGAGTCGCTCGGTGGGCGTGTGGTCGTCAAGGCCCAGGTGAAGACCGGTGGTCGTGGCAAGGCCGGCGGCGTGAAGCTCGCCGAGAACCCCGACGAGGCCGTCGCCCGTGCACGCGACATCCTCGGGATGGACATCAAGGATCACACCGTCCACCGCGTCCTCATCGCGCCGACCGCCGACATCGCGGAGGAGTACTACTTCTCCTTCCTGGTCGACCGGGCGAACCGCAACTACCTGTGCATCGCGAGCATCGAGGGCGGTGTCGAGATCGAGGAGGTCGCGAGGACCAACCCCGACGCCGTCGCGAAGGTCTCGATCGACCCGGGCACCGGCGTCGACGACGCGAAGGCCGACGAGATCGTCGCCGCGACCCGCTTCCCGGCGGACGTCGCCGACGAGGCCAAGGCCGTGATCAAGAAGCTCTGGGACGTCTTCATCAAGGAGGACGCCACCCTGGTCGAGGTGAACCCGCTGGTCCGTCTCGGTGACGGTCACCTCGAGGCCCTCGACGGCAAGGTCACCCTCGACGAGAACGCCGACTTCCGGCACGAGGACCACGCGAAGTTCGAGGACAAGGCCGCTGCGGACCCGCTGGAGGCCGAGGCCAAGGAGAAGGGCCTCAACTACGTCAAGCTCGACGGCGAGGTCGGCATCATCGGCAACGGCGCGGGCCTCGTGATGTCCACGCTCGACGTCGTCGCCTACGCCGGCGAGAAGCACTCAGGCGTGAAGCCCGCCAACTTCCTCGACATCGGTGGCGGCGCCTCCGCGCAGGTGATGGCCAACGGCCTGCACATCATCCTCAACGACCCGCAGGTCAAGAGCGTGTTCGTGAACGTCTTCGGCGGCATCACCGCCTGTGACGCGGTTGCCGACGGCATCGTGCACGCGCTGGAGATGCTCGGCGACGAGGCGAACAAGCCGCTCGTGGTGCGCCTCGACGGCAACAACGTCGAGGAGGGTCGCCGGATCCTCGACGAGGCCAACCACCCGCTGGTCACGATGGTCGACACGATGGACGGCGCCGCGGACCGCGCCGCCGAGCTGGCTGCGAAGTAGGGACGAGAGACATGGCTATTTTTCTGAACGAGTCCAGCAAGGTCGTCGTCCAGGGCATGACCGGCTCGGAGGGCCAGAAGCACACCCGCCGGATGATCGCCTCGGGCACCACCATCGTCGGCGGCGTGAACCCGCGCAAGGCCGGTGAGAGCGTCGACTTCGACGGCACCGACGTCCCCGTCTTCGGCACGGTCGCCGAGGCGATGGAGAAGACCGGCGCCGACGTGTCGGTCGTCTTCGTGCCGCCGGCGCACACCAAGGCCGCGGTCGTCGAGGCGGTCGACGCGGGCATGCCGCTCGTCGTCGTGATCACCGAGGGCGTGCCGGTGCACGACACCGCGGAGTTCTTCGCCTACGCGCAGTCCAAGGGCACCACCCGCGTCATCGGCCCGAACTGCCCCGGCCTGATCAGCCCCGGCAAGTCCAACGCCGGCATCATCCCCGCCGACATCAGCAAGGGCGGCCGCGTCGGTCTCGTGTCGAAGTCCGGCACGCTGACCTACCAGATGATGTACGAGCTGCGTGACTACGGCTTCTCGTCCGCGGTCGGCATCGGCGGCGACCCGATCATCGGTACGACGCACATCGACTGCCTCAAGGCGTTCCAGGACGACCCGGAGACGGACGCGATCGTGATGATCGGCGAGATCGGCGGCGACGCCGAGGAGCGTGCCGCGGAGTACATCCGCGACAACGTGACCAAGCCGGTCGTCGGCTACGTCGCGGGGTTCACCGCACCCGAGGGCAAGACCATGGGCCACGCCGGCGCCATCGTGTCCGGCTCCTCGGGCACCGCGCAGGCCAAGAAGGAGGCCCTCGAGGCCGTCGGCGTGAAGGTCGGCAAGACGCCGTCCGAGACCGCCCAGCTCATGCGTGAGGTCCTCGAGAACCTCTGAGCGCCGCCAGGCCCAGCACGTCACGGAGGCCGTCGTACCCCCTCGGGGTGCGGCGGCCTCCGCCGTCCTGTGCTGCAGTGTCCGTCAGCCGGTCTCGCACGACCCGTCGGCCACGGCGCACATCTCCGAGACGATGCCGCGGACGTCCTCGGTGAGGTTCGCCGCCACCTCGTCGGTCCCGAGCCGCGAGGACGCGTCGGAGACCTGGGCCACCAGGACCGCCTTCCCGACCTGGACCGCCCTGGTCAGCACCCGGCCGGGGACGCGGTCCTCGGTGTCGTCGGCGAACGCCAGCCCGTCGATCGCGACGAGACCTGGGGAGCCCGGCAGCTCCGACACGTTCCAGCGCATCTCGGACGGGTCCGTGGGGTCGTCCGCCGGCGTGCCGAGGATCTCGTTGCACACGACTGCCGAGGACCGCAGCTGGTCCATCAGGGCCGCCGCGGCCCGCTCGTCCTCGAACACCAGGAGGTGCCGCCAGTCGTTCTCGTCGGGAGGGGAGACCTCGACCCGGTAGTCGGCGACCGGTGTCGCGGGCAGGTCCTCCGGGCCGCCGCAGGCCGCCGCGGACAGCGGGACGCCCTCGCTCCGGGTCCACTCCGGGACGTCGCCTCCGGGCTCCGGGAGGCCGCGCGTGATGTTCACGTCCTTGAACGACGGCGTGCTCTCGGTCTCCCCGCTGCCGCAGGGACCCTCCATCCACAGGCACCAGGCGGCGCGGAGCACCACCTGGTGGGAGTTCTCGAGCCGCTGCCAGGGCAGCCGCTCCTTCTGACCCCGGCCGGACCACGAGACGAAGATCGACCGGCCGACCTGGGTCGCGGTGAGGTCGACGAAGTAGGGGTGCGAGCCGTCATCGACGGAGCTTCCCTGCGCGATGACCCAGGCCGGGGTGTCCTCGTTGCCCGACATGTTCTCGACCGACCAGTGCATCGGCTGGGCGCCGGTGGGCGTGTCGCCCGTCCTCGAGCAGTCAGAGAGCGCCCTGCCTAGCTGTGTGAAGGCCCGCTCCGCGGCGGCGAAGTCGTCGTAGACGAGGAGCTGGCGGCTCTTGGCCCAGGCGTCACCCTGGACGTGCACCAGGCGGGCAGCCGTCCGTCGCTCGTCGCCGGCGAACGAGACCTGCTCGTCCGGGTCGGTGCAGGGCAGGGCGTACCACGACTGGTCCGTGGTGTCGTCGCGTTGGAGGTCGGTGGTGTAGACCCCCTCGGGGGCGTCGATGTCCCGGGCGAGCGGGAAGTCCTCGGGGATCTCGCTCGCCACCGCCGGCGCGGTCGACGGCGAGGGGGACGGGGACGTCGTCGCGGACGGGTCCGCGGAGCCCGTCGGGGCGGGCGCGGGTGCCGGCTGCGGCTCCGTGCTCGTCAGGTTCCCGGTGGCCAGGGCGCCACCCGAGGCGATCGCCAGGACCGCGGCAGCGGCCGTGAGCGCCTGCACGGCGGTGCGCCGTCGGCGCATCCGGTCGCCGCGCCGGCGGACCTCCTGGGGGGCCAGCCGTCCCGGCCTCGAGACCTTCCCGAGGTTCTTCAGCTCGTCGAGAGGGTCAGACATGGCTCGCTCCCTCCGTCATCCCGTCCCCGGTGCCGTCGCTCAGCAGCGACAGCAGCGCGGCCCGACCCCGGCTGAGCCGCGCCTTGACGGTCCCCTCGGGGACACCGGTCTCCGCGGCCACCGCGGCGACCGGCAGGTCGCACACGTGGTGCAGCACCACGGCGCGGCGCTGCGCCTCGGGCAGCTGTTGCAGGGCCCGTACCAGGGCGACGTGGTCCGCGCTGACAGCCTCGACGTCGCCCCGCTGCTGCAGAGCGCGGTCGGGCTCCCGCCGGGCCTTGACCGTGCGTCGCCAGCGACTCACGGCGAGCCGGTAGGCCGTCGTACGGACCCAGGCCTCGGGGGCGTTCGCCCGGTCCAGCTTGCGGCGGTGCGACCAGGCCCGGACGAAGGCCTCCTGCACGCACTCCTGTGCCTCGTCACGGTCGCCGGTCATGGCGTAGATCTGCGCTACGAGCCGGTCGAAGGACGCGACGTAGAACTCGTCGAACTCCTCCGCCTCCATGGCTGACCCCCGTCGTCGTTGCTGATGTCGTCGATGTGTCTACGCACGGGCGAGGCATCTGGTTGCACGCGATGTCGGCGTGGCTACCGTCAGGTCACCTTGTTGCGGGTGGCGTACTCCGGGCGGTCGAACTCGCTGCCCTCGATGACCGCCACGAGATGCTCCACCGCGTCGTACACATCAGTGTGCGTGACGTAGAGCGGCGCGAACCCGAACCGCGCCACGTCGGGCGTGCGGAAGTCACCGACCACCTTGCGCGCGATCAGCGCCTGCACGACGCCGTAGGCCTGGGGGTGCCTCAGCGAGACCTGGCTCCCGCGCCGGGCGTGCTCGCGCGGCGTGAGCACCTCGAAGACCCCGGGCAGTCGTACGTCGACCAGCTCGATGAACCAGTCCGTCAGCGACAGGGACGTCGCGCGGAGGTCGGCCGGGTCGACACCGTCGAAGGCGTCGAGGGCGGCGTCGAGGGCGGACAGGGCCAGGATCGGCGGGGTGCCCGAGGCGAGCCGGCCGACGCCCTCGACCGGCTCGTAGCCGAGCTCCATGTCGAAGGGCCGGGCGTGGCCCATCCAGCCCGAGAGCGGCTGGTCGATGTGGGGCTGGTGCTCCGGCGCGACGTACATGAAGGCGGGCGAGCCGGGGCCCGCGTTGAGGTACTTGTAGCTGCAGCCGACCGCGAAGTCGGTGCCCGCCCCGACCAGGTCGACGGGGACCGCGCCCGCGGTGTGGCAGAGGTCCCACAGCATCAGCGCGCCCACCTCGTGGGCGGCGGCGGTCACGCTCGCGAGGTCGAACATCGCGCCGGTGCGGAAGTCGACGTGCGTCAGGCAGACCAGGGCGACGCGCTCGTCGAAGGAGTCCGCCACCCTGGCCGAGTCGGCCCAGCGCAGCTCCAGGCCGAGCATCCGGGCGACGCTGGCGGCGATGTAGCCGTCGGTCGGGAAGGTCGCGCTCTCCACGACGATGACGTCGCGGCCGGGCCGCAGGCGGCAGGCGGCCACCATGGTCTTGAAGAGGCTCACGCTGGTGCTGTCGCTGACCCAGACCGAGTCCTGCGGCAGCCCGAGCAGCGTGGACAGGCGGTTGCCGACCCGGCGCGGCAGGTTGATCCAGTCGGCGGTGTTCCACGACGCGATCAGGTCGCGGCCCCACTCGTTGCCGACCACGTCGGCGAGCCGGGCGGGGACGGAGCGGGGGAGCGCCCCGAGGGAGTTCCCGTCGAGGTAGACGGTGCCCTCGGGGAGGTCGAAGAGGTCGCGGCGGCCGTGCAGGGGGTTCTGCGCGTCGAGCTCGAGCGCCCTGGATCGGGTGGTCATGGAGGCCGACTCTAGTGCGCGGCCCTTCGCCTCACTCGAGCTCCGCGAGGCGCTGGCCGGCGCGGGTGACCAGAACCCGGAAGACGCCGGGGGTGAGGTCCGCGGGCGGCGCCGGGACGAAGGTCACCTGGGCGACGGCGTCGCCCCGCCGCACGAAGCCGACGTCGTAGACGATCTCCCGGCTCTCGGACAGCTCCGTGCGCAGCCGCCACGTGGAGCCGTCGAGACGCCCCACGCGGATCGTCTGCGGCACCAGCACCTCGGTGGCGAGGTCGCGGTCCTCGCAGGACGCGAGCCGCTGGCGCACCTTGCGCATGAACGCCGCGGCGTCCTTGGCCGTGCGGAACGTGCCGTAGGTCTCGGTGAGCCCGAACCGGGCGGGCAGCTTGGACTGCGGGACCAGGAAGGTCCGGCTCCGGGTGCGGGTCGCGCCCTCCTTGCGGAACTCGGCGCGGTCGCAGGAGGACGGCGAGACCGGGCTCTGCGGGGCCGGCACCGGCGGCAGCCCGACCCACGGCTTCTCGATGCCTGGCAGCGCCGGGAGGTCGAGGCCGGCCAGGGCACCGGGGGCCTCCGCCGACGGGGGCGGCGACGAAGGCACGAGGCGAGGCTTGCCGGCGCAGTCGTCGCGCCCGGCTCGCTCACAGATCATGCGCGCGGCGGCGGCGAGGGCACGCCCGGCCCGCACGGCGCCGGTCTCCGTGCCGCCGACGGTGCGCACGACGGTCGTGGTCACGACCTGGCCGACGCGGGCGACACCGACGGAGTACGACGTGCGGGGGGTGCCCCAGCCCTCGAGGTCGAGCAGCGTGGCCTGGTCGCCGACCCGCCCCACGTCGAAGGAACGCTGGAGCTGGAGCTCGCCGCTCTCGCAGCCGCCGAACCACGACACCACCGTGTCGTAGGTCGTGGCCGCGTCGTCATCGCTGGCCGAGATCTCGACCGTCTGGACGACCGTGCGCGGAGGCTTGCGCGCGGCCTCCGAGGTCTGCACCAGGGCGGCGATGCCCTCGGGGTCGGCGAAGCGCTCCTGCTGGCACACGTAGTTGAAGCCGTCACCGGAGGTGTTGTCGTGGGTGTCGGTGACCTGCCACTTGGTGCCGGAGTCGAGCAGCCTGAGGTCCGACGCGGCAAGCAGGTCCTCGGCCGAGGGCAGCGTGGACTCGGGCGTGGGTGAGGCCTCCTCGACCGGCTCGGCCGCCTCCTCGGACTCGGTCGACTCCGGCTCGGCCATGAGCGGGCCGGCGTCGGTGGTGTCGCCACCGGGCTCGTGCGCGAACGCCCCCGACCCGACCGCCAGGAAGATGACCGCGGCCGCGGCGACGACGCTGTGGGTGCGACGCCGGTTGCGACCCTCGCGGCGGATGGCCGGGGAGCGGGGCAGCGTGGCGCGCGAGGCCGCCTCGCCGAGCCCGAGCAGCCGGGCCCGGACGGCGGAGGGCTCCGTGCCCAGAGTGGCCGCGAAGTCGGTGGCCGCGGCCTGGAGCTGCCGCTCGAGGGTCTCCCGCGTGACGTTCAGCTCACGGGCGGCCACGTCGAGCGGGACGCCGGCCAGCTCGACGAGCAGCAGCGCGCGCCGTTCGGAGCCGGACAGCTTGTGGAGGGCGTCGAGGACGGCGCGGTCCTCACCGGAGAGGTCGCGGGTGCGCTGCCAGAGCCGGGCGGTGTGGCGGCGCTGGGCGAGCGCCCAGGCGCGGGGCCGGACCCAGTCGCGGGGGTCCTCCTGGTTCTTGACCTTGCGCCAGTGGTGCCAGGCGGAGACGTAGGCGTCGCGGACCGCGCGCTGGGCAGCGGCGAGGTCCCCGGTGAGCGCGAACGTCTGGTGGACGAGGGCGCGCCGGGTCTTGAGATAGAAGGAGTCGAACTGCTCCTCCGCGCGCATGGAACCGCACCCTCCCTGAATCCGCAGGCCAGCATCGAACGGTACCCGGCGGGGTGTGAGGACCGCGACCCGGCGTGGGAGCACGATCCGCCAACTGGTCTGGACGAAGATCGGGGTGATGACCGATCTGTTGAGCCCCGCCCGCCGTAGCCCCGCCTCGTCCGCCGGCCGTCCGGCCGGCAGATCACCGGTGCTGTCCGCCGTCCTCGGTGGTCTGGTCGCCTCGGGGTCGATGCTCCTGCTGTCGGTCGCGGTCGCGCTCGCCGGCTGGTTCGCCGCCGACGCCGGACGGTACGGCGACACCCGCGACGCGACCCGGGTCGGCGCCGATGCCTGGCTCCTCGCGCACGGCGCCGGGCTCCGCCTCGACACGGCCACCCTGACCGTCGTACCCCTCGGGCTCACGATCCTCTGCGTCCTGGCCACCGTCCGCACCGGACGCTGGGTGGCCACCACGGCGGCGCTGGGCGCTGACCGGGCCGACCTGCGCGCCGTGGTCACCGCGGCCGGCGTGATGGCCACGGTCTACGGCCTCGTCGCCATGCTGACCGCGATCCTCGCCGCCCACCCGCTCGCCGAGTCCGACCTGCTGCGCGCGCTCCTCGGCGGGTCCGCCCTCGCCCTGGTGGCCGGCGGCGGGGGCCTCCTCGCGCGGTCGGGCCAGGGTCGCGCGCTGGCCGGCCGGCTGCCCGCGGGTGTCCGCGCGGTGCTGCTCGGCGCCACCTCGACGCTGCTGCTGGTGGTCGCCGGCGCTGCCTTCCTCGTCGGGGCCGCGCTCCTCCTGGACTTCGGTACGGCGGCGACCGTGCTGTCGCGGCTGCACACGGACGGCTCGGGCGGTCTCATGTACACGGTCGTCGGCATCGCCTTCGTGCCCAACGCGGTGCTGCTCGGGGCGGCGTACCTGCTCGGCCCCGGGTTCGCGGTGGGCACCGGGACCGTGGTCTCGCCGACGGCGGTCGTCCTCGGACCCCTCCCGTCGTTCCCGTTGCTCGCCGCCCTGCCCGACACGGGCGCCACGCCGGACTGGACCACGGCGGTCATCGGTGTGCCGGTGCTGCTCACCGCTGTCGCTGTGACGCTCGCGAGCCGGCGGACGAAGGCGGCCCGGGTGGACCTCGGCGCGCTGTGGGGACTCGGAGCGGGACTGCTCGCGGCGGTGCTGCTCGCCCTGCTCGTGGACCTCGCCGGAGGGGCCGCGGGGCCCGGTCGGATGGCCGTCGTGGGCGGCGACCCCTGGGCGACGTTCCTGGCCGCGGCCGTGTCCTGCGGCGGCGGTGGCCTGGCAGGCGGCGCCCTCGGCACCTGGTGGGCCGGCGCCGCGCCTACGTCCACGCCGGGGACCGGCGCACGCTGACCCGGCCGCGGGTCGGTAGCCTAGATCTCCGTGCCCCCCACCACCCCGAGCATCGCCGGTCGCCCGCTGCGCCGACCCGCCCGGGTCGTGGTCCTCGTCTCGGGCACCGGGACGAACCTCCAGGCCCTGATCGACGCGAGTCGCGACCCGGCGTACGGCGTCGAGGTGGTCGCCGTGGGCGCGGACCGCGAAGGCATCGAGGGGCTCGCCCGTGCCGAGCGTGAGGGCATCGCGACCTTCGTGCGGCGGGTCAAGGACTTCGAGACCCGTGCCGAGTGGGACCGTGCGCTGACCGAGGCGTGCCAGGAGCACGACCCGGACCTCGTCGTGCTCGCCGGCTTCATGAAGCTGACCGGAGAGGCGTTCCTCGACGTGTTCGGCGGCCGGTGCGTGAACACGCACCCCGCCCTGTCCCCGTCGTTTCCCGGCATGCAGGGGCCGGCCGACGCGCTCGCCTACGGTGTGAAGGTCACGGGCGCGACGCTGTTCGTGGTCGACGCCGGCGTCGACACCGGGCCGATCGTGGACCAGGTCGTGGTCCGGGTCGAGGACGACGACGACGTCGAGGCGCTCCACGAGCGCATCAAGGTCGCCGAGCGCGAGATGCTCGTGACCTGTGTGGGCCGGATGGCCCGAGAAGGTTTCACCATCACCGACAGGAAGGTCCGGTTCGGCCAGTGACGACGCAGCAGCAGACAGAGGACGGTCGGCGGCCCATCAAGCGGGCGCTGGTGTCGGTGTACGACAAGAGCGGCCTCGAGGAGCTCGTGACCGGGCTGCACCGCGCGGGAGTCGCGATCGTCTCGACCGGGTCGACCGCGGGCCGGATCGCCGACGCAGGTGTCCCGGTCACGAAGGTCGAGGAGCTCACCGGCTTCCCCGAGTGCCTCGACGGCCGCGTGAAGACCCTGCACCCGAAGGTCCACGCCGGGATCCTGGCGGACCTGCGCCTCGAGTCGCACCGGGCACAGCTCGACGAGCTCGGCATCGAGCCCTTCGACCTGGTGGTCTCCAACCTCTACCCGTTCACGCAGACCGTCGCCTCCGGGGCCGCACCCGACGAGTGCGTCGAGCAGATCGACATCGGCGGCCCGTCGATGGTGCGCGCCGCGGCGAAGAACCATCCCGAGCGTCGCGATCGTCACCTCTCCCTCCCGGTACGGCGACGTGCTCGCCGCGGTGGAGCGCGGTGGCTTCACGCTGGAGGAGCGGCAAGCACTCGCCGCCGAGGCGTTCGTGCACACGGCGACGTACGACGTGGCCGTGGCGAGCTGGATGGGCAACGTCCTCACCGACACGTCCGAGGGCACGGGCTTCCCGGCCTGGATGGGCGCGACCTGGGACAAGAGCGCTGTGCTGCGCTACGGCGAGAACCCGCACCAGCGGGCCGCGCTGTACACCAACGGCTACGCGCCGCGGCCGGGCCTCGCCCAGGCGACCCAGCTGCACGGCAAGGAGATGTCGTACAACAACTACGTCGACGCGGACGCCGCGCGGCGTGCCGCCTACGACTTCGACGAGCCGGCGGTGGCGATCATCAAGCACGCCAACCCCTGCGGCATCGCGGTCGGCGCGGACGTGGCCGAGGCCCATCGCAAGGCGCACGCCTGCGACCCGCTGTCGGCGTTCGGCGGCGTGATCGCCACCAACGTGCCGGTCAGCAAGGAGATGGCCGAGCAGGTCGCCGAGATCTTCACCGAGGTCGTCGTCGCCCCCGGGTACGACGACGGCGCGGTCGAGATCCTCAGCGGCAAGAAGAACATCCGCCTGCTCCAGTGCGCCCCGCTCGACCGCGGCGGCGTCGAGATGCGGCCGATCTCCGGAGGGCTGCTGCTCCAGGCCCGGGACAACGTCGACGCCTCCGTCGAGGGTGGCGGCGACGACCCCTCGTCGTGGACGCTCGCGGCGGGCGAGGCCGCCTCCGACGAGGTCCTCGCCGACCTCGCCTTCGCGTGGAAGGCCTGCCGCGCGGTGAAGTCGAACGCGATCCTGCTGGCCTCCGAGGGTGCCTCCGTCGGGGTCGGCATGGGCCAGGTGAACCGGGTCGACTCGGCGCGGCTCGCGGTTGCCCGTGCGGGTGACCGGGCCACCGGCTCCGTGGCGGCGTCGGACGCGTTCTTCCCGTTCCCCGACGGCCTCCAGATCCTCATCGACGGCGGCGTGAAGGCCGTCGTGCAGCCCGGCGGATCGGTGCGCGACGAGGAGGTCGTCGAGGCCGCGAAGGCAGCCGGGATCACGATGTACCTCACCGGCACCCGGCACTTCTTCCACTGACCCGTTCCCCTGACAGGATGGACGACGTGACGGCACAGATTCTCGACGGCAAGAAGACCGCCTCCGCGATCAAGGCGGAGCTGACCGAGCGGGTCACCAAGCTGCGTGAGCAGGGCGTCGTGCCCGGGCTCGCGACGATCCTCGTCGGCGACGATCCGGGCAGCCGGTGGTACGTCGCGGGCAAGCACCGCGACTGCGCCGAGGTGGGGATCAACTCGATCCGGGTCGACCTGCCCGAGGACACGCCGCAGTCCGAGGTCGAGGACGCGATCACCCGCCTCAACGAGGACCCGGCCTGCACCGGCTACATCGTCCAGCTGCCGCTGCCCAAGCACATGGACGAGAACCACATCCTCGGCCTGATCGACCCCGCCAAGGACGCCGACGGCCTGCACCCGACGAACCTCGGCTGGCTCGTGCTCGGCAAGGACGCCCCGCTGCCGTGCACGCCCAACGGGATCGTCGAGCTGCTGCGCCGCCACGAGGTCCCGATCGCGGGAGCCGAGGTCTGCGTCGTCGGCCGCGGTGTCACGGTCGGTCGCCCGCTCGGCCTGCTGCTGACTCGCAAGAGCGAGAACGCCACGGTGACCCTCTGCCACACCGGGACCCGAGACCTCGCCAAGCACGTCCGGGAGGCCGACATCGTCGTCGCCGCGGCGGGCGTCACCGGGATCATCACCGGCGACATGGTCAAGCCCGGCGCGGCCGTGCTCGACGTCGGCGTCTCCCGCGACGCCGAGGGCAAGATCGCGGGGGACGTCGCGCCGGACGTGTACGACGTGGCCGGCTGGGTGTCGCCGAACCCCGGGGGCGTCGGCCCGATGACCCGGGCGATGCTGCTGGCGAACATCGTGCGCGCCGCCGAGCAGTCCCTGACGGCCTGAGTGACACCCGAGGACGGAGCCGACCGCCGGCCCCAGACCTTCGGCGGCGGCGTGTACCTGATCGTCGTCGCGACCGCGCTCACGGGTCTGGCGATCACCGCGCTCGGCGCATGGCGCCCCGGTGTCGCCTGGATCGGCGGCGGCCTCATCGTCGGCGGCGTGGCCAGGTTGCTGCTCCCAGAACGCAGGTCCGGGATGCTCCGCGTGCGCCGCAAGGGGTCCGACGTGGTGATGATGCTGATCGCCGGGACCGTCCTGGTCGTGCTGGCGATCGTCGTACCGGACCAGCCGGGGGCCTGAGCGCGGGCGCAGGTCCGGGCCTCATCGGAACCGGAAGCTCGTCTGGCCGTGCGGGTCCTTGGCGAAGGCGAGCACCTTCGACGGCTCGATCCGGAAGCCGGCGGCCGGGTGGTCCTGGGAGACGAGAACGCCGTCCCCGACGTCGAAGTGCCAGTCGCTGCCGTACTTCGACTCGAAGGCCTCGGCAAGGCGCCGCAGCCCACCTGGGTCGACGAGCCGGGTGGCCGTCCCCTCGACGACGACGTCGAGCCCTCGCGCCCAGGCGTTGCTGCCCGTCGTGAGCGCGACCTGGGGCCGGTGCTCGAGGTTACGGGACTTCTGCTCGTCGAGGCCGGTCACGAAGTGAGCCGCCCCGTCGAGCCACACCCCGATCAGCGGGGTGACGTGCGGGCGGCCGTCGCCGCGCACCGTGGTGAGCCAGTACAGCTCGGCTGACTCCAGTGCGCGCACGACGTCCGCCCACGAGGTGGGTGTCGACTCGCGGGTCGCTGAAGCGGTCGTCGAACGCGGCGACGGGCTGGCTGCTCGGCACGGGAGGTCTCCCCTCGGTGGTGGTTCCCAAGGTAGACCCGCCCGGCTCCGCGGACTCATCGCCGGGCGGACCGGTCAGGCCACAGGCCGCTCCCGTGCCATCAGCATGTGGTAGAGCAGGATCAGCTGGGTGAGCGCCAGCGGCTCGCTCCGCTCACCCGGGTTGATCTCCCCGATGTGGTCCGGCGGGCCACCGTCCGCGGCGAGCTCCTCCCAGATCACCTTCTCGAGCTGCTTGGCCTCCTCCGAGGACGCGTGCCCGTGGACGTGCAGGCAGTCGGTCGGCGTGCCGTCCTGGTCCCGCATGATCTTCAGGTGCATGGCCGTGCGGTGGTCGTCGGTCAGCACGCTGGTCATCGACGGGTGCTGGATCGTCGGCCGCAGCAGCAGCTCCGCCGACAGGGGCGTCCCCGGGGGGTCCTGGCGCGAGGCGATCGGCGCGAAGCGCACCACGATGTCGGCGTGGCGGCGCTGCGGACGGATGAACGCCTCCGACTCGGGCTCGCGGCGCTCGAGCTCGGCGAGCACCTGGTCGACGGTGTAGCCGCGCTTGCCGGTGTCACGCTTGACCTTCCAGCCGCGCCGGATCTCCTCGGGCGGGTCCAGGAACACCTTCACGTCGAAGCACGCCCGCAGCAGCTTGGTGGACAGCGGGTGCAGCCCCTCGATGATCACGAACTCCTTGGGCTCGATGTACTGCGGCCGGGTGAACGTGCCCGTGCTGTGGTCGTACACCGGCTTGAGGATCGGCCGGCCGAGGGCGAGCAGCTGCATGTGCTGCTCCATGATGTCGATGTAGTTGCAGTCCGGGTGCAGCGGCGTGAACGGCAGGTCCTTGCGCTCGGCACGGTCGTACCGGTGGTAGTCGTCGACGCAGATCGACGTACACCTGTCCTCGCCGATCGCCTCGACCAGGCCCTTGGTCAACGTGGTCTTGCCCGACGCGGAGTCCCCGGCGATCGCGAGCATGACGGGACGAGGGCTTCCGTCGGTGAGCGACCGGGTCATCTTGATGATCTTGTCCGGCATGGCTACTCCTTCGCGGTGGTGCGGTCTGTCGCGTCGTTGCGATCGGCGAGAGTGGTGCGGACCCGCTCGGCCACGGCCTGCGGGGTGAAGCCGAAGTGCGCCAGCACCGCGTCGCCGGGACCCGAGGCCCCGAACTCGTCGATGCCCACCTGCTCCTGGGTGAGGCCGCCCCACCCGGTGCGGACACCTGCCTCGACGCTGACGGTGAGGGGGGCTGCGCCGAAGCGGTCGCGTGCCTCGACGAACCGCTCGCGCCACGGGACCGAGATCACCCGGCTGGCGACGCCGTCCCCGCGCAGCAGCTCGGCCGCGGCCACGGCGACGCCCACCTCCGAACCGGTGGCGAGAAGGTCCACCTCCGGTGCGTCATGGGGTACGACGACCCGCCCGCCGTGCTCGGTCAGGAAGTGGTCGTCGGCCGGCTCGACCGACGCGACGGCCTGGCGGGTGAGGACGAGCACCGTCGGGCCGTCGGTGTGCTCGAGGGCGGCCCGCCACGCGGCGAGGGTCTCGTGGTCGTCGGAGGGGCGGAGGACCCGGACACCCGGGATCATCCGGAGCGACTCCACGTGCTCGACCGGCTGGTGCGTGGGGCCGTCCTCGCCGACGGCGACGGAGTCGTGCGTGAGGATGTACACCACCGGCTGGCGCATCAGCGCCGAGAGACGCAGGGCGGGTCGCAGGTAGTCGCTGAACACGAGGAACGTGCTGCCGTAGGGACGGAAGCCGCCGTGCAGCGACAGGCCGTTGAGCACCGCAGCCATCGCGAACTCGCGCACCCCGAAGTTCACGACCGAGCCCGAGAAGTCGTCGGGCGCGACGGCCGGCTGGCCGGTCGCGGTGCCGGTCGAGCCGGCCAGGTCCGCGGACCCGCCGACGAGCTCGGGCAGTGCCGCGCTGAGTGCGCGCAGCGCCGCCTGCGACGACTGTCGGGTCGCCCTGGCCCGCCCGCGCTCGACCGCCGCGAGCACGGCGTCGAGGTCCGCGGGCAGCTCCCGGGCCTGGGTGCGCCGCCACTCCGCCGCGCGCTCGGCGTCCTCCTGCTCGAGGGTCGTGAACCGTGCCTTCCACGTGGCGTGCTCCGCGGCGCCGACGGCGGCCAGCTCCTCGCAGCGCTCCCGGACCTCCGCCGGCACGGTGAACGGCTCGGCCGGCCAGCCCGCGGCAGCCTTGGCAGCGGCGAGGACGTCCGGCCCGAGCGGCGCACCGTGGGCCTTGGAGGTGCCTTCGACGCCGGGCGCGCCGTGCCCGATCACGGTGCGCACAGCGATGAAGCTCGGCCGCGGGTCGTCCTTGGCGGCGGTGATGGCAGCGTCGACCGCGTCCACGTCCGTGCCGTCCTCGACCCGGTCGACGTGCCAGCCGTAGCTGGCGAAGCGGCCCAGGGTGTCGTCGCTGCAGGACGCGTCGGTGCCGCCGTCGATGGTGATGCTGTTGTCGTCGAACAGCACGATCAGCCGCCCGAGGCCGAGGTGGCCGGCCAGGGAGGCCGCCTCGTGACTGACCCCTTCCATCAGGCAACCGTCGCCGACGATCACGAAGGTGTGGTGGTCGGTGATCTCCGGGTAGCGCGCGGCTTGCATCCGCTCGGCCAGCGCGAGTCCGACCGCCGTGGCGAGGCCCTGGCCGAGCGGGCCGGTCGTGGTCTCGACGCCGTCGGTGTGGCCGTACTCCGGGTGCCCCGGCGTCGCCGACCCGAGCTGCCGGAACCGCTTGAGCTCCGCCATCGGCAGGTCGTAGCCGAACAGTGGAGCAGGGCGTACTGGAGCGCCGAGCCGTGGCCGGCGGAGAGCACGAACCGGTCGCGGTCGGCCCAGCCCGAGTCGTTGGGGTCGTGCTTGAGGTGGCGGCTGAACAGCGCCCACGCCATCGGCGCGGCGCCCATCGGCATGCCGGGGTGGCCGCTCTGTGCCTGCTCGACCATGTCGGCGGCGAGGAAGCGGAGGGTGTCGACCGCCAGCCGGTCGACGTCGGCGGGTGTCTCGGCGGGCCCGGTGGGGGGCAGGTCGGTCATCGTCATGTCAGGCCACCTCGTCCACGTGGATGCCGCGGGCCCGGTCGGCCCGCGCTCGGAGCTCGCGCACCGCGTCCTTCTTGCCTGCCGGCCACCGGTAGAGCCAGCTGCCGGAGATGAACACGTCGGCGCCGGCCGCGGCCGCGCCGACCACCGTCACGTCGGTGATCCCGCCGTCGACCTCGAGCTCGATGTCGTGGCCGGAGTCGTCGATCATCCGGCGCAGCTCGGCGACCTTCGGCTCGACCGATGGGATGTAGGCCTGCCCGCCGAAGCCGGGGTTGACCGTCATCGCGAGGACCAGGTCGGTCTCGGAGAGCACGTGGGCCACCGTCGCGGCGGGGGTGTGCGGGTTCAGCGCCACCCCGGCCCGCGCGCCGAGGTCGCGGATCCGGCCGAGCGTGCGGTGCAGGTGGGTGCAGGCCTCGGCGTGCACGATCACCAGCTCGCAACCCGCTTCGACGTACCGGGGGAGGAGCTCGTCGGGCTCGACGACCATGAGGTGCGCCTCGAATCCCACGCTGGAGTGCTCGGCAGCGGCCGCGATCACGTCCGGGCCGAAGGTCAGGTTGGGGACGAACACGCCGTCCATCACGTCCCACTGGATGCGGTCGACGCCGGCGGCGCACAGCTCGGCCACCTCGTCGCCGAGGCGTGCGAAGTCGGCGGGCAGCACCGAGGGGACGACCCGGGTGGGGTGCATCGTGGTCATCGCGGTCCTCATTCGGTTGGGGATCGGAGAACCCATCACACAGCCTGCGCGCTGGGAGCGACTCACCCCTGAGGGTGGGTCCGTTGGTGACCCGTCCGAGACGGGCAAGGTGGTGGATGTGGCGTTCACCACATACCCTAGGGGGTATGGCGAAGCAGGTGATCCGGTTGGTCATGGTCGACGACCACGAGATGGTGCTGCACGGGGTCAAGGCGATGCTCGCCCACTTCGTCGAGGACATCGACGTGGTGGGCACGGCCACGAACGTCGACGGGGCGATGTCGCTGGTGACCACCGAGCGGCCCGACGTCATCCTCTGCGACATCAGGCTGGGCCGGGAGAGCGGTCTGGACCTGTGCAAGCAGGTGAAGGCCGCCAGCCCGGACACTCACGTGGTGTTCCTGACCGTCTACGAGGACGAGCAGTACCTCTACCAGGCGCTGCGGGTCGGGGCCTCGGGCTACATCCTCAAGCGGGTCGACGGCGCCGAGCTGGTGACCCACCTCGGCCGGGTCATGGAGGGCGACGTCGTGATCGACCCCGCCCTCGCCGGCAGGATCGCGCTGTCCGCCGCGCGGCTCAACGCCGGCGAGTTCTGGCCCGGTGCGCACCTCGGGCTGACCCAGCGGGAGAGCGAGGTGCTCGCCCTGCTCGTCGCGAACCACTCGAACAAGGGAATCGCAGCCAAGCTCGTGGTCAGCGAGGACACCGTGAAGACCCACATCCGGGGCCTCTACCGCAAGCTCGGTGTCTCCGACCGGGGCGGCGCGGTGGCGGTGGCCCTGCGAGAGGGCTTGTTCCGATGACTCAGGCCGACGCGATGCACGACCTCGTGCTCGAGCCGGGCCCGGTGGATCTGACCGCGGCGGCGCGGCTCTTCACCGAGATGCTCGACGCGGACGGCACGGTGGTGTTCCTCGTGGACGCGGAGGGCCGGCAGCTCGAGGTCGGCGCGGCGTACCCGCGGCCGGACAGCGACGAACCCGCTCTGCGGATCCCCGTGGGGTACGGCGTCACCGGGCTCGTCGCCCTGAACGGCCGGCCGGTCGCGCTTGCGGAGGACTCGCCCCGCAACGCCGCGCACCGACGGCTGCTGGGGCTGGGACCGGACGAGACGGTGTCGCGGCTGTGCGTGCCGGCCCGGGCGATGGCCGGCCCCATCGTGGCCGTGGTCGCCGCGCACCGGCGCCGTCCCGAGCCCTTCACCGACGACGACCTCGCCCGGACGCAGCGGTGCGCGGACCTGCTGGGCCTTCGGCTCTTTGCCCAGGGGCTGCTGGGTGCGGCCGAGGAGCACCGCTCGGAGCGTGACCAGCTGATCGCGCAGGCGATCTCCGCGCAGGAGGCCGAGCGCCGCCGCATCGCAGGCGACCTGCACGACGGCGTCACGCAGGCGCTCGCGTCGCTCGCCTTCCACCTCTCCGCCGCCGACGTCGGCCTGGCAGCGCTGGAGGCGTCGGCGCCCGCCGTCGCGGCGCCGAAGGCGCAGATCAAGGAGGCCCGGCGGCTCGCCGGCCTCGCCTACGACGAGACGCGCGCGGCCATCTCCGGCCTGCACAGCCTGCTCCTCGACGACCTGGGGCTGGTGGCCGCGCTGGAGTCGCTCACCCAGAACGTCCCGCAGGTCGAGATCGAGTTCCGGGGGGACCCGCCCGACGTGATCGGTGAGGTCCCCGACCACGGGGCGGCGGTGCTCTACCGGATAGCGCAGGAGGCGGTGAACAACGCCGTGAAGCACGCCGACGCCACACACGTGGTGCTGTCGATCCGCCGCGTCGCGGACTCCCTGGTGCTCGGGGTCACCGACGACGGGGTGGGCTTCGACGCGGAGCGGGTCCGGTCCGAGGCGGGGAGCACCGCCCTGGGCGAGCACTACGGACTCACCACCATCGCGGAGCGGTGCGCGCTGGTGGGCGCGACGCTGCGCATCGACTCGGCCGAGGACCGCGGCACCGCGGTGATGGTGGAGCTTCCACTCCCCGATGCGACCTGAGAAGGCGCGACGTCCGGAGGCCTACAGCTCCGGTCGTCCTCGCTCGTGACCAGGAACGCGTAGTCGGCACCCCGCTCGCGGGCGAGCAGCACTGTGACGTGGTCACCGCTGACCAGGTCGGCCAGCCGGGCCGACAGCTCGTCGGGAGGCGGCGCCGACTCGCCGTACTCCTCGTTGAAGTCGTGCAGCAGCTGCGCCGCGGCGGCGAACCCGTCGCCACCCGAGCTCCCGGTAACCGTCTCGACCATGCTCACAGTCTGTCGGAGGGTGGGAGGTCAGCGGGGCGGGTCGGCCAGGAACGCCGACAACCGGGCGAGCGAGCCGTCCCAGTCGGCGGCCAGCGCGGCCAGGTAGGACTGCGCGACCTTGATCGGCTCGGACCGGTGCCGGTAAAGCACCCGGCGCCCTCCGCCGGCGGTGCTGGTCACCAGGCCGGCCTCCGCGAGGAGCGCGAGATGCTTGGCGATGCCCTGCCGGGTGATCGACAGTCGACGGGACAGATCGGTCGCCGTGCTCGGTCCGTGCTCGGCGAGCGAGGCGAGGATCGCCCGACGGTTGGAGTCGGCCAGCGCCGCGAAGACGTCGGCCGACACCTCCTCGGGATCAGGCGGCGTCAAGGTAAGCCACGAGCTCGTCGAGCTCCGAGCGCCAACCCTCGACATTGCCCTGGTAGCTCGGCTCCAACCACGCGTCCGGGAGCTGGGCGAAGCCGCTCTCGGTGACGGTGAGCCTGGTGCCGGACGCAGTCGGCTCGAGGGCGAACTCCACGTAGGTCTGCCTGGGGTCGCCCTCAGGGGCACCGGAGATCCCCCAGCAGAAGGCGAACACCGACATCGGGTCGACCACCTTGATCGCCAGGGTTGCCGTCGCGTCGTACTTCTCCCAGCGCATCTGCACGTCGCGTCCGGGAGCGATCTCCCCGTCGGCGTGACTGCCGAACCAGCCGGTGATGCCGTCGAGGGTGGTGAGCGCGGCCCAGACCTTCTCCTGCGGGTGCGCGAGGTCGAGGGTGCGGGTGATCGTGTTCGGGATGGGCATGGCTTCCTCCTGTCGCAACTTCTTGGTTGCGGTCCACGTTATTGCAACCTTTTGGTTGCGTCAATGGCCAGCTCCCAGGTCCCTGGATCGGACTAGAGTGCAGACTCCGGCCTGTCAGCGAGGTGTGGCATGAGCGTGCACGACGATCGGATCGCCGAGTTTCATCGGTTGCACTCCTCGGGGTGCTTCGTGATGCCCAACCCGTGGGACGTGGGGAGCGCGCTGGCCCTGCAACAGATGGGCTTCAAGGCGTTGGCCACCACGAGTGCCGGGTTTGCCTGGACGTTGGGTCGCGCGGACACCCAGGCGACCCTGGATGAGGTACTCCAGCACCTGCGTCGTGTCGTCGACGGGGTGAGGGTGCCGGTGAATGCCGACTTCGAGGGCGGTTACGCGGTTGATCCTGCACAGGTGGCAGCGAACGTGAAGCTGGCCGCGGAGACCGGGATCGCGGGACTGTCGATCGAGGACTCCTCCGGCGACGGGGCTGATCCCCTCTTGGACTTCGAGCTTGCCGTGGATCGGGTGAGAGCCGCGCGAAGGGCGATCGACGAGAGCGGGACGGGGATCGTTCTGACTGGGCGATCCGAGGGGTTCGTGTGTGGGCGTCCCGACATCGACGAGACGATCCGGAGGCTGCGCGCGTACGCCGAGGCGGGCGCCGACTGCCTCTACGCTCCACGCATCGAGAAGCTGGAGCACGTCGCCGCGATCGTCTCCGCGGTCTCACCCAAACCGGTGAACCTGCTGATCAATGCTCCGTTCACAACCGTTGCGGAGGCGGCGGGGCTGGGAGTACGACGGATCAGCGTGGGCGGCACCCTGGCGCGCACCGCCTGGGGTGGGTTCCTGCAGGCCGCGAGGGAGATCGCTGACGACGGGACGTTCTCCCGGTTCGAGGGGTTACCGAACGTCGATGCGCTCCTCGGCCGTTGACAGATCCGGGTGAGATGCTCCAACAGGACTCACACCGTGGGGCGCTCTCTCGCCGTATCGGGCGTAGCGCTCCGAGTTCCACCAGTGGCTGTACGTGGGTGCCTGCGGCCAGCCGTCGGGGACGTCCTGCCATTCCTCCTGCCGGCCGTATGGGAGCAGGTCGAGCAGCGGGAACGTGTGGCTCAGCTGCTCGGTGCCGCGGCCGTCGGTGTGCCAGGTGCGGTAGACGGCGTCGCCGTCCCGCAGGAACACATTGACCGCGAAGCCGCCCCCTGGTGGCGAACCCATGTCGCTTCCGAAGGAGCTGCCGGCGGTGGAGTACCAGTCCATCGCGTTGCCGACCAGCCGCTTGTAGGCCACGGCCTCCTCGATCGGCCCCTGGGTGACGATGACGAAGCGAGCGTCGTAGTCGTCGAGGAACTCCAGCTTCCAGAACTGGGAGGTGAAACCGGTGCAGCCCGGGCACTGCCACTTCTGTCCCGGCTCCCACATGTGGTGGTAGACGATCAGCTGGGCTGCTCCGTCGAAGACCTCGACGAGTCGGACGTCCCCGTCCGGCCCCTGCAGGGTGTAGTCCGGTAGCCGCACCATCGGCAGCCGCCGGCGCTGAGCGGCGATCGCGTCGAGCTCCTTGGTGGCCGCCTTCTCGCGGGTGCGCAGCTCATTGAGCTGGCGCCGCCAGGTGGGCTCGTCGACAACCGGAGGTAGTGGTTTCGTGGTCACGGCGGCATCTCTCCTCGCTGAGGTTTGGCGCGCGTGCCGGTGCGGCACCTCGCAACCCCTATAGACACCCCGAGCGCGCGAAACTCATCGAACGAGCCTCCTCCGGGTCAGACCCTGACCGCAGCGGCCGGCCGGCGGCCGACGGCCCGTGACGCCCGGCGGCAGTTGTCGAGCAAGGCCTGCTGGGCTGCTCCGACGTTCGCCGGCTCGCCCTTCCAGGTGCGCAGCGCGTCGCTGACCAGGGCGCGGCCGAACGAGAACGTCAGGCTCCAGGGGGCGGAGCCGGCCATCTCGTTGATCGCGGCGAGGTAGGTGCACGCCTGCTCGTTGGAGTGTCCGCCGGAGAGGAACGCGATGCCGGGCACCTCGGCCGGGACGTTCCGGCCGAGCACGCCGATCGTCGTCGCCGCGACGGTGTCGGTGGTCGCCGGCGGGCCGTCGAGCCCGGGCGTGACCATGTTCGGCTTGAGCACGATCCCGCGGAGGTCGACCCGGTTGCGCTCGAGGTGGTCGAAGACCGTGGAGAGCGCGGCGATGGTCGCCTCGGCCGACGTGCCGAGGTCGTGGGGGCCGTTGCAGAGCACCTCGGGCTCGACGATCGGGACGATCCCGTGGGCCTGGCACAGCGCGGCATAGCGGCCCAGGGCGTGGGCGTTGGCCTCCAGGGCGTAGGCGCTCGTGCTCGGTGACGTCGACGACCGCCCGCCACTTCGCGAACGCAGCGCCCTGTGCGGCGTACTCCTCGAGCCGCCGGCCGAGACCGTCGAGCCCCTCGGTCACCGTGGCGCCGCCACCGCGCGGCAGCGGGCGAGACGCCGGTGTCGACCTTGATGCCCGGGAGGACGCCGCGCTCGCGGCACGCCTCGGGGAACGGCTGGCCGTCGGAGAGCCCCTGGTTGAACGTCTCGTCGGAGAGGATGATCCCGCTGACCATCTCGGAGAGGCCCGGCGCGGTGAGCAGCAGCTCGCGGTAGTCGCGGCGGTTCGTGGCGGTGGCGTCGATCCCCTCGGCGGTGAGCCGGGCCGACATCGTCTTGATGCTCTCGTCCGCGGCCAGGATGCCCCGCCCGGCGTCCACGAGCTGGGTGGCGACATGGTTGAGATCGGACACGGATGCCTCCTGGTGTTCGGGATCGGTTTCCGCCACCGTCCCGCGTCCGGGCCCGGCGCCGACTCACCCGTGAGGGCGGTTGAGCAGGTGAAAGCTCTGCCCGCCCACGTCGGCGGAGGTGATGTGGGCCAGGAACAGGTCGACGCTCGGGCTGGGGGCGTCGGTGGTCGCGACGTGCCACGGCCGGTCCACCGGGGTGCGCGGGACCGGTAGCTGGGCCAGGACGCCCCGCGCCGGAGGTCCTCGACCACCGCGTCCTCGTGGACCAGGGTGACGCCGAGCCCCTCGCGGGCCGCGGCGACGACCGCCCCGTGCGTGCCCAGGGTGAGCGTCGGCGGCGACGCCTCGAGCTGCGTCAGCAGGCCCAGCGTGGTGTCGCGGGTGCCGGACCCCGGTCCCCGGAGCAGCCAGGTCGCGCTCAGCGGGTCGGGAAACAGGTCGGGCGCGGCGACCACGATCAGCCGGTTGGCGCGCCGGGCGCGGGTCCGCAGGCCCGATCCCCGGGGCGGGCGGCCGGCGACGACGAGGTCGGTCTGGTGGTTGCCGAGCTCGGCGAACAGCTCGTCGCGGGGACGCACCGACAGGCTCAGGTCGACCTCGGGGAAGCGCCGCCGGAAGGACGCGAGCAGGGGAGGGATGACGTACTCGCTCGCGGTCGAGACCGCGCCGATCCGCAGCCGCCCCCGCTCGGCCGAGCGGACCGCGGCCTCCGCCTCCTCGAGGAGCCCGAGCACCCGGCGGCAGTACCCGGCGTAGACGAGGCCGGCGTCGGTGACCCGTACGCCGCGCCCGTCCTTGGCCAGCAGCGTGGTGCCGAGGTGCCTCTCGAGGGAGGCGACCGCCGCGGAGACCGCCGGCTCGGTCACGTGCAGGACCGCCGCGGCAGCGCGCACGCTGCCGTGGTCGACCACCGCGAGGAAGGTCCGCATCCGCCCCCAGGTCACCGCGCTCATGCCACCCAGGCTATCGCAACACCTAAGCGAACAATTAACTGTTTGGACAGATCATTCACTTGTGCATAGGGAGTCCGGGACGGTGACTCTGGAGATGGCCGCACGGCCGTCCGAACTCGTGCAGGAGGCATGACATGGCAGCAGACGCCACCAAGGACCGCTGGGACCCGGGGGTCCAGAGCTACGCCGGGATGGGGTACTGGAACCCCGACTACGAGCCCAAGGACACCGACGTCCTCGCCGTCTTCCGGGTCACCCCGCAGGACGGGGTCGACCCGATCGAGGCAGCGGCCGCGGTGGCCGGCGAGTCCTCGACGGCGACCTGGACCGTCGTGTGGACCGACCGGCTCACCGCCAACAGCCACTACCAGGCCAAGGCCTACCGCGTGGAGGAGGTGCCGGGCCGGCCGGGCGAGTACTTCGCCTACATCGCCTACGACATCGACCTGTTCGAGGAGGGTTCGATCGCGAACCTGACGTCCTCGATCATCGGCAACGTCTTCGGCTTCAAGCCGCTGAAGGCGCTGCGCCTCGAGGACATGCGGATCCCGGTCGCCTACGTGAAGACCTTCCAGGGTCCCGCGCACGGCATCGTCATGGAGCGCGAGTACCTCAACAAGTACGGCCGCCCGCTGCTGGGTGCGACGATCAAGCCGAAGCTCGGTCTCTCCGCCCGCAACTACGGTCGCGTGATCTACGAGGGTCTGCGCGGTGGTCTCGACTTCACCAAGGACGACGAGAACATCAACTCCCAGCCGTTCATGCGCTGGCGCGACCGCTTCCTGTTCGCCATGGAGGGTGTCAACAAGGCGATGGCCGACACCGGTGAGGTGAAGGGCCACTACCTCAACATCACCGCGGGCACGATGGAGCAGATGTACGAGCGGGCGGAGTTCGCCAAGGAGCTCGGCAGCATCGTCGTGATGATCGACCTGACCATCGGCTACACCGCGATGCAGTCGATGGCGCACTGGGCCCGCAACAACGGCGTCCTGCTCCACCTGCACCGCGCCGGCCACTCGACGTTCACCCGGCAGAAGACCCACGGCGTCAGCTTCCGGGTGCTGGCGAAGTGGTCGCGGCTGATCGGCGTCGACCACCTGCACGCCGGCACGGTCGTCGGCAAGCTCGAGGGCGACCCGGCCACCACGAAGGGCTTCTACGACACCCTGCGTGACGACCACGTCCCGACCAACATGGCCAACGGGATCTTCTTCGACCAGGACTGGGCGAGCATGCCCGGCGTCATGCCGGTCGCCTCGGGCGGCATCCACGCCGGCCAGATGCACCAGCTGCTCGACTACCTCGGCGAGGACACGATCCTGCAGTTCGGCGGCGGCACGATCGGCCACCCGCTCGGCATCGCCGCCGGCGCGGAGGCCAACCGGGTCGCGCTCGAGGCGATGATCAAGGCCCGCAACGAGGGCCGCGACTTCCTCCGCGAGGGTCCCGACATCCTGCGCAAGGCGGCGGCGCACTGCCGCCCGCTGGAGGTGGCGCTGGCCACCTGGGGCGACGTCACCTTCGACTACGCCTCCACCGACTCGCCCGATGCAGTTCCCACCGTCAGCGTCTAGGAGACGAGAGATGTACCTACGACACGGAGCCTTCTCCTACCTTCCCGAGCTCACCGACGACGAGATCGGCGCCCAGGTCCGCTACGCGCTGCTCAACGGCTGGCCGGTGTCGATCGAGTTCACCGACGACCCCCACCCGCGCAACATCTACTGGGAGATGTGGGGCCTGCCGTTGTTCGACCTCGACGAGCCCGACGGCGTGCTGCGGGAGATCAACGCCTGCCGCGCGGCGTTCCCCAACCACTACGTGCGGGTTCTCGCGTACGACGCGCGCCTCGGCCGGCAGACCACCGCGATGCAGTTCCTGGTGCAACGGCCGGCGAACGAACCGGGCTTCTACCTCGCGCGCACCGAGGGGTCGGACCGCCGGCAGACCTACGCGGTGCAGTCCTACGCGGCCGCGTCGCCGGCAGGTAGCAGATACGCCCGGGACTGACCGGACCCATCGACGAGGAGCAACGAGTGATGAGCGAACCCACAGCCGGACAGGGATTCGGGTTCTACCGGCCGGGGACGCCGGCGCCCGCGACGCAGGTCGCCGAACGCCCGGCGGAGTCTCCGGAGGAGACCGCCCCGGTGCTGGCCGACGACACCGAGCTGGACCTGGACGCCGACGAGGCGAGGCAGCGGGTCGAGGAGACCCTGGCCCGCCTCGACGCCGAGCTGGTCGGCCTGGCCCAGGTGAAGCGGCGGGTCCACGAGATCGCTGCGTTGCTCCTCGTCGACCGCGCCCGTCGGCAGTTCGGCCTCGAGTCGTCGCGGCCGACGCTGCACATGAGCTTCACCGGCGGGCCGGGGACCGGCAAGACCACGGTCGCGCTGCGGATGGCCGAGATGCTGCACGCGCTCGGGTACATCCGGAACCCGAAGGTGCACACCGTCACCAGGGACGACCTGGTCGGGCAGTTCATCGGGCACACCGCGCCCAAGACCAAGGAGGCGATCGCCCGGGCCGCGGGCGGGGTGCTGTTCATCGACGAGGCGTACTACCTCTACCGGCCCGAGAACGAGCGCGACTACGGCCAGGAGGTCATCGAGATCCTCCTGCAGGAGATGGAGAACGAGCGGGCCAGCCTGGTCGTGATCTTCGCCGGCTACCCCGACCGGATGGAGACCTTCTTCTCGGCCAACCCCGGCCTGTCCTCACGCGTGCCGCACCACATCGCCTTCGAGTCCTACAGCCACGACGAGCTCGCGCAGATAGCCGAGCTCATGGTGGCCGACGAGAACTTCAGCTTCGACGAGGCCGCCCGCAAGGCGTTCTCGGAGTACCTCGAGATCCGCATGCGGCAGCCGCGCTTCAGCAACGCCCGCAGCGTCCGCAACGCCGTCGAGCGTTGCCGGCTGCGGCAGGCCAAGCGGCTCGTCGAGCTCCACCGGCCGCTGACCAAGACCGACCTGGTGACGCTGACCGCCGAGGACGTCTACGGAAGCAGCGTCTTCGCCTCGGCGGCCGGCCAGGGGGACGAGGCTCAGGCCGAGGCAGCCCGGCCCGAGGTGAGCGAGACGGCCTGAGCGGCGGCCCGGCAGCTCTGCACGAGCTCACGCTGGGCCTGCGGCACGCTCTCGCGGTCGCAGGTCCAGGCGGTGACGGACTCCGCGACCAGGGCCCGGGTGAAGGCGAACGTCAGCCGCCAGGTCCGGCTCTGGTCGCGAGCGGCAGCCGTGAGCGCGGCCAGGTTGGTGGTGGCCCGGCCGATGCTCTGCCCGCCGGAGAGGAAGGCGACGCCCGCGACCTCGGGCGGCACCGTCTCGACCAGCACGCCGAGGGTGGTCGCGGCGACCTCGTCCGGGAGGGGCTGGTGCCGGTGGGCGTCGCCGGGAAGCACCATGTTCATCCGCAGGACCAGGGCGCTGAGGTCGACTCCCAGGCCGCGCAGCTCCTCGAAGAGCTCGCGCAGTGCGTTGGCCGTGACCGCCCGGGTGACGGCCGTGCTGTGCGAGGCGAGGTCGGGCATCGCCACCGTCACGACGGGCAGCACGCCCTCGGACTGGGAGGCGGCGGCGCCCCGGGCCAGGGCGACCGCGTCGACGTGGACCTGGCCGCGCTTGACGGTCATCGGGTCGATGTTCGCCCGCCACTCGGCGAACCTGGCCCCGGCGAGCCTGTTGTCCGAGAGACGGCGCCGGACGTCGTCGAGGGCGACGCCCCCGTGGGCGCCGGCGGCGCGTGAGGCGTCCATGCGCACGCCGAACAGCAGCGGCGGCGCCCCGTCGCGGTACTGCTTGAGGGTGCGCAGCTGCTCGGTGTCCTCGAAGGTCCGCTGCGTCAGCAGGACCCCGGTCAGGTAGCTCTCGAGCCCCCAGCTGTCCAGCGCCAGCCGGAGGTAGTCGGAGGTGCGGCAGCGTCCCAGCGAGGCGCCGTTCCCGGCGGCCCGGTCGATCACGCGATCGACGTACTCGTCGGCGACGAGGATCCCGCGACCGGGGGCGAGGAGGTCGGCGGCGGTCTGGTGGATGTCCCTCATGGGTGACTCCCGTCCGTGTGGCGTGGGCTCAGGTCTTGCGACGCTAGCCACAGGAGGGCGGACCCCGCCTCACCCCCAGGTGTAGACGAGCAGGTGAGGTCGGTACACGCAGACGGGGCGCCACCCCGCCGTCGTGGCAGTGGTGGCGCCCCGCGAGGAGCAGGTCGGGCTCAGATCAGGCCGAGCTCCTTGACCGCCTTGCGCTCGTCGTCGAGCTCGGCGGCCGTGGCGTCCATCATGCGGCGTGAGAAGTCGTTGACCTCCAGGCCCTGGACGATCTCCCAGCTGCCGTCCTTGGTGGTGACGGGGAAGGAGTAGACGAGGCCCTCGGGGACGCCGTAGGAGCCGTCGGAGAAGACCGACATCGAGGTCCAGTCACCCTCGGCCGTGCCGTTGACCCAGTCGCGCGCGGCGTCGATGGTGGCCGACGCGGCGCTCGCGGCGGAGGACGAGCCACGTGCCTCGATGATGGCGGCACCGCGCTTGGCGACGGTCGGGATGAAGTCGTTCTCGATCCAGGCCTGGTCGTTCACGGTCTCGGCGGCGTTCCGGCCGTTGACCTCGGCGTTGAAGATGTCGGGGTACTGCGTCGCCGAGTGGTTGCCCCAGATCGTCATCTTCTTGATGTCGGTGACCTTCGCCCCGGTCTTCGCGGCCAGCTGCGAGATCGCGCGGTTGTGGTCGAGGCGGGTGAGCGCGGTGATGCGCTCCTTCGGGATGTCGGGAGCGTTGCTCAGCGTGATGAGCGCGTTGGTGTTGGCCGGGTTGCCGGTCACGAGGATCCGGACGTCGTCGGCGGCGTTGTCGTTGAGCGCCTTGCCCTGGGCGGTGAAGATCGCGCCGTTGGCCTCGAGGAGGTCGCCGCGCTCCATGCCCTTGGTGCGCGGGCGGGCGCCGACGAGGAGGGCGAGGTTCGCGCCGGAGAAGATCGTGTTCGGGTCGTCGCCGATCTCGACGCCGGCGAGCGTCGGGAACGCGCAGTCGTCGAGCTCCATGACGACACCCTCGAGCGCGCCGAGCGCGGGGGTGATCTCGAGCAGCCGCAGCTCGACGGGGGTGTCAGGGCCGAAGATGGCTCCGCTGGCGATGCGGAACAGCAGGCTGTAGCCGATCTGGCCGGCAGCTCCGGTCACGGCGACCTTGACGGGGGTGTTGCTCACGACGACTCCTCGGTACTCGAAGCGGGATGACTGTGACGCTAGCAGCGTGACGGTGCCCACGTCGCCTCGGGTTCACGCCCCGAGAAGGCCCCTCGCGTGGGGGTCTGGGAGGCGGCAGGATGGGGTACCGCGGATCGTCGTACCCCTCGCATGAGATATCTTGACGTCAAGAAATATTTCTCGAAGTCGGAACGGAGCCCCCGGTGACGGACTCGAAGATCATCTACACGCTCACGGACGAGGCGCCCATGCTGGCGACCTACTCGTTCCTCCCCATCGTCTCGGCGTACGCCTCCACCGCCGGCGTGGACGTGGAGACCCGCGACATCTCGCTCGCCGGCCGCATCATCGCCAGCTTCCCCGAGCGGCTGACCGACGAGCAGCGCATCGACGACGCTCTCGCGGAGCTCGGCCAGCTGGCGAAGACGCCCGAGGCAAACATCATCAAGCTGCCCAACATCAGCGCCTCGATCCCGCAGCTCAAGGCCGCGATCGCGGAGCTCCAGGAGCAGGGCTACGACCTGCCCGACTACCCGGACGACCCGAAGACGGACGAGGAGAAGGACTTCCGCGCCCGCTACGACAAGGTCAAGGGCAGCGCGGTCAACCCGGTCCTGCGCGAGGGCAACTCCGACCGCCGCGCCCCCGCGTCCGTCAAGCAGTTCGCCCGCAAGCACCCGCACCGGATGGGTGAGTGGTCCGCGGACTCGAAGACCAACGTGGCCACGATGAGCGCCGAGGACTTCCGCAACAACGAGAAGTCCGTCGTCCTCGACAAGGACTCCACGCTGCGCATCGAGCTCGTCGGCGACGACGGCTCGACCACCGTCCTCAAGGAGTCGCTCCCCGTCCTCGCCGGCGAGGTCGTGGACGCCACCGTCATGCGCGTCGCCGCGCTGCGGGAGTTCCTCACCGAGCAGGTGGAGCGGGCGAGGTCCGAGGGTGTGCTGTTCTCGGTGCACCTCAAGGCGACGATGATGAAGGTCTCCGACCCGATCATCTTCGGCCACGTGGTCCGGGCGTTCTTCCCCCGGCTCTTCGCCGAGCACGGTGAGGCGCTCGCCGCAGCCGGCATCAGCCCCAACGACGGCCTCGGCACGCTGCTCAAGGCCATCGAGAGCCTGCCCGCCGACCAGCGCGACGCCGTCGCGGCGTCGGTGAAGCAGGGCCTCGACGAGGGGCCGGCCCTGGCGATGGTGGACTCCGACAAGGGCATCACCAACCTGCACGTCCCCAGCGACGTGATCGTGGACGCCTCGATGCCCGCGATGATCCGCACCTCGGGCCACATGTGGGGTCCCGACGGCAACGAGGCCGACACCCTCGCGGTGATCCCGGACAGCAGCTACGCCGGCATCTACCAGGTCGTCGTCGACGACTGCCGGGCCAACGGCGCCTTCGACCCGGCCACGATGGGGTCGGTGCCGAACGTCGGCCTCATGGCGCAGGCGGCCGAGGAGTACGGCAGCCACGACAAGACCTTCGAGATCCCGACGACCGGCACGGTGCGGGTCGTGGACGCCGACGGCAACGCGCTCCTCGAGCACTCCGTCTCCGCCGGTGACATCTGGCGCGCGTGCCAGACCAAGGACGTCCCGATCCGCGACTGGGTGAAGCTCGCCGTGACCCGGGCCGAGGCCACGGGCGCCCCGGCGGTCTTCTGGCTCGACGAGGGCCGTGCCCACGACGCCAACCTGATCGCCAAGGTCCGCGAGTACCTGTCGGAGCACGACGCCGTGATCAAGGAGGGCGGCCTCCAGATCGAGATCATGAAGCCCGCCGACGCGATGGCCTTCTCGCTCGAGCGGATCCGCAAGGGCGAGGACACCATCTCGGTCACCGGCAACGTGCTGCGCGACTACCTCACCGACCTGTTCCCGATCATGGAGCTCGGCACCAGCGCCAAGATGCTCTCGGTCGTCCCCCTGATCAACGGCGGCGGCCTGTTCGAGACCGGCGCCGGCGGCTCCGCGCCCAAGCACGTGCAGCAGCTGGTCAAGGAGAACCACCTGCGCTGGGACAGCCTCGGCGAGTTCCTCGCGCTCGCGGTGAGCTTCGAGCACCTCGGCCAGAAGACCGGCAACGCCCGCGCGCAGATCCTGGCCGACACCCTCGACCGGGCGACCGCGACGTTCCTCGAGGAGAACAAGTCGCCCAGCCGCAAGGCCGGCGAGATCGACAACCGCGGCAGCCACTTCTACCTCGCGCTGTACTGGGCCCAGGAGCTCAGCAAGCAGACCGAGGACGCCGAGCTGGCCGCGGCCTTCGCCGAGCTCGCGAAGACGCTGGCCGACAACGAGTCGAAGATCAACGAGGAGCTGCTCGCGGTCCAGGGCAGCCCCGCGGACATCGGCGGCTACTACCGGCCGAACGAGGAGAAGGTCACGGCGGTCATGCGCCCGTCGCAGACCCTCAACGACGCGCTGGCCACCCTCGGCTAGGTCCGATCAGGCAGGACGAGAGGCGTCATCCGGCATCGGCCGGGTGGCGCCTTTCGCGTGCGGGCAGCCGCGGGGGAACGTGCCGAGCGCCTCGGGGTCGTAGCCGTCCGGGTAGGAACGGATCCGCGGGAGGTCGCGTGCCTCGAGAGGTGTACGACGGGCAGGGAGCACCGACTCCACGCGCCCGCGCAGCCGCAGCGCGGCCCGGGCCGCCGACACCACCGGACGTGGTGGCTGCCGGTAGCCGAACGCGTCGAGCAGGGGCTCGTCCATCAGCGCCCTGCTGAACACCTCGGTCGGCCGGGCGAGCGGCGCGGGGTAGAAGGTCCCCATCAGGCGCAGGGTGGCGTCCGCGACGCGACGCGCACCCGGGTCGAACGCGAAGTGCTCGGCCTCGTAGGAGTCCATCAGCTCCGCGAACCCGTCGTACGTGCCGGGCACGTCCTTGATGCCCATGAGCCGGCCGAGCTCGACGTAGTACCGGGTGCTCGCCTCCACCTCCTTGGTGGAGAAGGCCCGCCACCCGTAGTCGTCCATCCAGCGCTTCGGGACCACCACGAAGGTCGACAGGACGTACCGCATGTCGCCGTCGGGGATGTCGTAGGCGCCGTGCATCTGGTTGATCCGGCGGATGGCGCGACGCCCGCCCGGCTCGTGCAACCCGTGCCGGGACACCTCGTCGAGGAGGATGACCGTGTCGTCGTACCTCTTCTGCGTGCGCGTGCAGAACTCGCCGGTCTCGTCGAGGAGCCGACCGATCGAGGGCACTGCGAAGGTCCGGAACAGCGCGAAGGACAGCGACTGGCTCATGTCCCAGGGGAACTCGAGCGTGGTGGTGATCCGGTAGATCTCCTCGTAGTCGACCCTGGGGTCGAGCTGGTCGATCTTGCGCTGCCAGTGGTCGCGTCGCAGCATCCGTGGGGCCTCCGTTGGGCGGTCACCCGGCCGGTCCGCCGGTGCTCCGGAGTCTTTACATCCGACCCGGAAGTGTCAAGGCTGGGACGCGTACTCTGAGACGAGCAGGTCGAAGTGCACCAGGTCGAGGTAGCTCCCGTCGCGCATCTGCTTGCCCTCGCGGAACCGGCCGGTCTGGACGAAGCCGTTGGACTTCAGCACCCGCATCGAGGCCTCGTTGCCCTCGGCCGCGAACGCGCGCAGCCGTCTGCAGGCCCAGGCCGCCGTCCTCGACCGGGACGAAGCAGTGGCGCACCACCAGCGCGCAGGCCTCGGTGGCCAGGCCCCGACCTCGCGCCTCCGGGTGCGTCCAGTAGCCGACCTCGGCGGTCCCCTCGGCGTCCAGGTCGAAGGCGGTGACGACGCCGAGCATCCTGTCGTCGTCGGGGTCCGCGAGGGCCCAGGTGATGCCGCTGCCGGTGGCCCGCTGCTCCCGCATCTGCTCGAGCCAGGTCAGCGCGTCCTGCTCGGTGTACGGCGAGGGCATCTGGGTCAGCCAGTACGACGTGCGCTCGTCGGAGCACGCCTCGACGACCCGGGGCACGTCGTCCTCGCCGAGCTCGCGCAGCACGACGCGCTCCCCGCGGATCCGGGGCACGTCGAACCACGGCGTCCGGGGCCGTCGCGCGTCGGTGGACGTGAGCGCGCCGACCCATCCGTCGTACAGGGTCCCGCGCTGGGGGAGCCACTCGCGCACCGTGCCGTCGAAGGAGAAGCCGAGCCGCCAGGCGACCTTGCGGGAGGCCCAGTTCCCCTTGTTGGCCCACCAGATGACGGTGCGCACGCCGCGCTGGTCGAAGCCCCACTCGAGAAGGAGGTGGAGGGCTCGTACGACGTACCCGCGGCCGCGCGCCCAGGGGTGCGCGCCGAAGGCGACCTCCGCCCGGCCCTCGCCCTCGTTGCGCAGCGAGACCGTGCCGACGAAGCGGGGCACGCCGTCGGCGTCGGGGGCGTCGACCGCGAACGCCCACTCCCGGTCGGAGCGCCAGCCGTCGGGGATGACGTGGGTCGCGAACTCCCGAGCCGTCTCGCGCGTCGAAGGGTCCGGCACCGTGGTCCAGCGCAGCATGACCGAGTCCGTCGCCTGCTCGTAGAGCGCGTCCACGTCCTCAGGGGTGTGCGCGCGTAGCCTGACGACGCCGTCGGTGAGTGTGGGGACGTCCCTCGGGAACGACATCGCGAAGCTGCTCATGGTGCGAAACCCTGCCGCTTACCCACCCACCCGGCAAACCCTTATCCTCGCTGCATGGACGAAGGTCGAAGACCGTGAGCGGCGTGCTCGCCAACATCGCACTGGTATTCGTCTTCGTGCTCATCGGCGGTGTCTTCGCCGCAGCGGAGATCGCGCTGGTGTCGCTGCGCGACAGCCAGGTGCGGGGGTTGGCGGGCCAGAGCAAGCGCGGCCGGACGGTCGCCGACCTCAATGCCGACCCCAACCGCTTCCTCTCCTCCGTGCAGGTCGGGGTGACGCTGGCCGGCTTCCTGTCCGCGGCGTTCGGCGGCGCCACCCTCTCCGACGACCTCGCCCCCGTGCTGGTCGGGTGGGGGCTGCCGCAGGGCGCCGCCGAGGTGGTCGCGCTGGTGCTCGTCACGATCGCCATCTCCTACCTGTCGCTGGTGTTCGGCGAGCTGGTGCCCAAACGCCTCGCGCTGCAGCGCTCGGAGGCGTTCGCGCTCGCGCTCGGGCCGATGATCGACCGGATCTCGAAGGCCACCCGCCCCGTCATCTGGCTGCTGTCGAAGTCCACCAACGCCGTGGTGCGGCTCCTCGGCGGCGACCCCACGGCGCAGAAGGAGCAGATGACCGACGAGGAGCTGCGCGAGCTCGTCAACCAGCACGAGACGCTGGGCGAGGAGGAGCGCCGCATCGTCGAGGACGTCTTCGAGGCGGGCGACCGGCAGATCCGCGAGGTGATGATCCCGCGCACGGAGGTGGAGTTCCTCGACGCGTCGACGCCGGTCTACAAGGCCGCGAAGTATGCGCTGAACCAGCCGCACTCCCGCTACCCGGTGACGCGCGGCTCCGTCGACGACGTGATCGGCTTCGTCCACGTCCGGGACCTGCTCGACCCGGAGATGTCGTCGCGGTCGGTGCGCGTGGGGGAGCTGGTCCGCGACACCCTCGTCCTGCCGTGGACGCGGCCGATCCTGGCCGCGCTCGCGGACATGCGCCGCGAGGGCACGCACCTGGCGATGGTCGCCGACGAGTACGGCGGGACCGCGGGCATCGTCACGATGGAGGACCTCGTCGAGGAGCTGGTCGGCGACATCCGCGACGAGTACGACATCGAGGAGGCGGAGACGACGAGGCACGGCGGCGGCGACCTCGAGCTCGACGGGCTGCTGAACCTCGACGACTTCGAGGACGAGACCGGCATCGAGCTCCCCGAGGGGCCCTACGAGACCGTCGCCGGCTACATCGTCGCCGGCCTGGGCCGGCTGCCCGAGGTCGGTGACTCGGTCGAGCACGAGGGGGTCCGGCTCGAGGTGCGCGAGCTCGAGGGGCGACGGGTGTCGCGCGTGCTGGTGCGCGCCGTGCCGGCTGCCGACGCCGAGGCGGAGCCCGTTCCCGAGGAGGAGACGGCGCCGGAGCCCGACGACCGGCACAGGGCGGACCGGGCGAGCTGAGCACCGCCTCCAACTGACAGAATGACCCCCATGCCTGAGGACGCACCCACCTCCACGCCGACCGCACGCCCGCGGGTCCTGTCGGGGATCCAGCCGACCAGCGAGTCGTTCCACTTCGGCAACTACCTCGGTGCGGTGCGCCACTGGGTTGCCCTCCAGGAGGACTTCGAGCCGTTCTTCTTCATCGCCGACATGCACGCGATCACGGTCGAGCAGGACCCCAAGGTGCTCCGCGAGCGCACTCGGGGTGCCGCTGCCCAGATGCTGGCGGCCGGTGTGGACCCCGACCGGGCCGCCATCTTCGTGCAGTCCCACGTGCCGGCCCACGCGCAGCTCGGCTGGGTCCTGCAGTGCCTCACCGGCTTCGGGGAGGCACGCCGGATGACGCAGTTCAAGGACAAGTCCGCCAAGGGCGGCGAGGGTGCCGCCTCGGTCGGCCTGTTCACCTACCCGATCCTCCAGGCGGCCGACATCCTGCTCTACCGGCCGCAGTACGTCCCGGTGGGGGAGGACCAGCGCCAGCACCTCGAGCTGACCCGCGACCTCGCGCAGCGGTTCAACCACCGCTACAAGAAGACCTTCCGGCTGCCCGAGCCCTTCATCGTCAAGGAGACCGCGAAGATCCTCGACCTCCAGGACCCGAACATCAAGATGTCGAAGTCGGCCTCCTCGCCGAGCGGCATCCTCGAGATGCTCGACGACCCGCGTCGCTCGGCGAAGAAGATCCGCTCAGCCGTCACCGACTCGGGGTCGGAGGTCCGCTTCGACGAGGAGAAGAAGCCCGGCATCTCCAACCTGCTCACGATCTACGCGACCCTCACCGGGCGCTCGGTCGAGGACATCGAGACCGAGTACGCCGGGCGGGGCTACGGCGACTTCAAGAAGGACCTCGGGGAGGTCGTCATCGACTTCGTCACGCCCTTCCGCGACCGCACCCTGCAGCTCCTCGAGGACCGCGCGGAGCTGGACGCGGTGCTGCGTCGCGGAGCCGAGAAGGCGCACGACGTGGCGGAGCGCACCCTCGCCGACGTCTACGACCGGGTCGGTTTCGTTCCCCTCGGTCGGTAGGGTTCTCGCCGTGACGACGATCGGAGTGGCCATCGCGGTGCCGGAGCCTTGGGGCCCCGAGCTCCAGGCCTACCGCACCGCGCTCGGGGACACGACCGCCGAGGGCATCCCGACGCACATCACGCTCGCTCCGCCCTTCGAGGTCGACGAGGAGGACCTCCCGGCGGTCGAGAAGCACCTCAGCGAGGCCGCGGCCAGCCGACCGCCGTTCCGCATCCACCTCCGCGGCACGAGTACGTTCCGCCCCGTGTCCCCGGTGGTGTTCGTGACCGTCGTACGCGGCATCTCCTCCTGCGAGCAGCTGGCGATGGCGGTGCGCCGTGGGCCGCTCGAGTCGGACCTGGCCTTCCCGTACCACCCGCACGTCACGGTCGCGCACGACGTCGCCGAGGACCTGCTGGACCGCGCCTTCGACGAGCTGTCCGACTTCGAGGCGCAGTTCGACGCAGACCACTTCCTGCTCTACGTGCACGACACCGAGTCCGGCTGGCGGCCTACCCGCGAGTTCCCGCTCACCGGCGGCCAGCCCGGCTGATGGCGTCGGTCAAGGAGCGCGGGTCCGCCCGGCTGTCCGCGCTCCGGGAGCGTCGTCCCCTCGCGGACCACGTGGTCCGCTCCGCGGCGCACTACAGCGCACGCGACGGCAATGCCCAGGCCGGAGCGGTGACCTACTTCGGCTTCCTGTCGTTCTTCCCGATCCTGGCACTCGCGTTCTTCGCGGTGGGCTACATCAGCCACGTCTACCCGGACGCGCGGGAGGACCTCGTCGCCCTGCTCGAGCAGCTGCTCCCCGGTGTCGTCGGCACCGGCGAGGGGGAGATCCCGCTCTCGACCTTCGAGGCGCGCGCCGCCGCACTCGGCTGGATCGGCCTCGTCGGTGTGCTGTACTCCGGGCTCGGATGGGTCTCGGGCATGCGGAGCGCCCTGCAGGTGATGTTCAAGCTTCCTCGGGCCGAGCAGCCGAACTTCGTCGTCGCCAAGGGCCGTGACCTGGCCACGCTGTTCGTGCTGGGCACGGTGCTGCTGGTCTCGGTCAGCCTCTCCGGCGCCGTGTCATGGTTCTCGGAGATCATCCTCGACTGGCTCGGCCTCGCCGACAGCTGGCTGGCCGCGGCCGTCCTGTGGCTGCTCGGCCACGGGCTGGCGATCGCGGCCACCACGCTGCTGTTCATGGCGATGTTCCGGATGCTGGCGCGGCCGCACGTGGCCTCACGGGCCCTGTGGCAGGGCGCCGTGGCCGGGGCGGTCGGCTTCGAGGTGCTCAAGGCGGCCGCCGGCTTTCTCATCGGGCTGACCAAGGAGACGCCGGCGTTCCAGGCGTTCGGCGTCGCGCTGATCCTCCTGATCTGGATCAACTACTTCTCCCGGCTGGTGATGCTCAGCGCGGCATGGGCGTACGGCGCTCCCGTCGCCGAGCAGGTGCGCGAGCTGGAGGCTCAGCCGCTGGTGGACGAGGAGGAGCTGGAGACGCTGGTGCCGGCGCCTGCCGCGGTGGTGAAGGAGGACGCCTCCGACGCGCCCCTGCCGGCCGTGCGGCGGCGACGCCGGCTGGAGCGGATCGGGCTCGCCTCGGCGGCGGGCGCCGCCGCTGTGGCCGTCCTCACCTGGCTCGGACGTCGGGTACGCGGCTGAGACCAGGCAGGATGGAGCGGTGACGCTCACACGCAAGCACGCAGTCCTGTTCCTGCTCATCAGCGCCTGGAACGTCCTCAGCTACGCCAACTTCGCGAAGAACCTCTACGAGACCGCGGCCAGCGGCGCCGACCGGGAGACCGGGTACTACGTCGCCCACATCGTGCTGATCGTCGTGAACCTCGTGATCGCGGTGTACCTCGGCCGGCTCGGCTGGCGGGTGTGGCGCGCCACCTCGCGTGAGGAGGTGGCTCGATGACGCTCCCGACCCGGTCCGACGTCGAGAGCGCCGCGGCGCGGCTCGGCGAGAAGGTCCGGCACACACCCACCCTGGTCATCCACGGCGACGAGCTCGACGTGCCCTTCCGCGTCGTGCTCAAGCTCGAGCTGCTCCAGCACACCGGGTCCTTCAAGGCCCGGGGGGCGTTGAACTCGGTGATGAGCCTCGACCCCGGCGTCCGGGGCGTCGTCGCTGCCTCCGGCGGCAACCACGGCGCCGCCGTCGCGTGGGCGGCGCAGCGTGCCGGGCTGACCGCTGACGTCTTCGTGCCCTCGACCGCGACCCCGGCCAAGCTCGAGCGGATCCGCGAGTACGGCGCCCGCCTGCACACCGTGGAGGGCCACGTCGGTGAGGCGCTCGAGGCTTGCCTGGAGCTCAGCGAGCGTGAGGGTCTCCCGGTCGTGCACCCGTATGACACGCACGAGACCGTCTCGGGTGCCGGCACCCTCGGCCTCGAGGTGCTCGATGCGGTGCCCGACGCGGCGATCGTGCTGCTCGGCTGCGGCGGGGGAGGGCTCTACACCGGCGTGGTCGCGGCCGCCGACGGTCGAGCACGCGTCCAGCCGGTCGAGACCGAGCTGTGCCCCCACCTGCACGTCGCGCGCGAGGCGGGTCACCCTGTGCCGCACGCCTCCGCGGGGGCAGCCGCCGACTCGCTGGGGCCGCCGCAGGTCGGCCGGCTCGCCTACGAGACCGCCGAGGCGCAGGGCACCACCTCGTTGCTGGTGACCGAGGAGGAGGTGCTTGCGGCGCGGAGGTTCCTGTGGCAGCGGGTGCGCGTGCTCGCCGAGCCCGGGGCCAGCGTCGCGCTCGCCTCGGTGATGGCCGGCAAGGTGGACGCGGAGCCGGGCGCGACGCTGGTCGTGGTGGTCAGCGGAGGGAACAACCCCGCAATCCCGTAGCGCGTCGGGACCGACCGTTGAAAGGGTGGCGCCGTGACCGGATCCGACATGAAGGCAGACCTCCACCGTTACCTGAAGGCTGCCCGAGAGGCGCTGGCCTGGAAGCTCGACGGACTCTCGGAGTACGACGTCCGCCGGCCGCTGACCCCCACCGGGACGAACCTCCTCGGCCTGGTCAAGCACGTCGCGAGCGTCGAGGCGGGCTACCTCGGCGACACCTTCGGCCGGCCGTTCCCCGAACCGCTGCCGTGGTTCGCCGACGACGCCGAGCCCAACGCCGACATGTGGGCGACCCGGGAGGAGTCCCGGGAGCAGATCATGGGGCTCTACCACCGGGTGTGGGCGCACGGCGACGCCACGGTCGAGGCCCTGCCGCTCGATGCCACGGGCCAGGTGCCCTGGTGGCCCGAGGAGCGCCGCGAGGTCACCTTGCACCGGATCCTGGTGCACGTGATCGCCGAGACGAACCGGCACGCCGGGCACGCCGACATCGTGCGCGAGCTCATCGACGGCTCGGTGGGCCTCCGTGAGGACAACGACAACATCCCATCCCTCGACCCGTCGTGGTGGGCGGGCTACCGCGAGCGGCTCGAGCAGGTCGCCGGGGAGTTCGCCTGACGCCTCAGCGGACGCTGATCCGCGGCTCGACGGTCACGGGGAAGTTCACCGACTGGGCGATGAAGCACATCTCGTGAGCCTTGTCGTGCAGCGCGGTGGCGGTCTCGACCTGGTCCTCCGCGCCGACGACGATCTGCGGGCGCAGCAGCACGTGGGTGAACTTCGCCTTGCCGCTGGGCTCGGCCACCATGGTGCCGACCGCGTCGTCGACGTACTCGTGGACGACCACACCGCGGCGTGACGCGAGCCCGAGGTACCAGAGCATGTGGCACTGGGAGACCGCCGCGGTCAGGAGCTGCTCGGGGTTCCACCGCTTCGGGTCGCCGAGGTAGGCCGGCTCCGAGGTGCCCTCGATGTCGGGGTGGTCCGTCCGCGGAGACGACCAGGTCGCGGTCGTAGTCCTTGATGCCGGTGGTGCCCTCGCCGCGGTTGCCGGTCCAGGTGACTGTCACGTCGTAGGTGTGCTCGCTCATGGGGTCGATCCTGGCACGTGAATTCGGACCGTTCACGGGACGAAGGTCCTGGAAACGGGGGGCTCATACCAGTCCGGGCGCTGCTTCCGCTAGTTCCGCTTTGCCATGGATTCGACTACGTTGCCGCACCAACGGGGGCGGCGGAGAGCTCCGTGCGCACCCCGAGTCCGGCTCTCGAGGCAGTGAAGGGGTTCTCGTGGTCCAGCTCGCGCCGCAGGGCAACGACCAGCGCACGGAGATGATGGCCTCCAAGGGATGGCTGCAGGGCGTCGCCCTGGTCATGATCTTCGGGTTCTTCGTGATGGGGCTCCTGGCCTTCCGGACCTACACCGACGCGATGCCCCTGCCGGAGAAGGTCGTCGGCCCCGGCGGCGAGGTCGTCTACACCGCCGACGACGTCACCACGGGCCAGCAGATCTTCCTGCGGCGAGGGCTCCAGCAGTACGGCTCGATCGTCGGGCACGGCGGCTACCTCGGCCCCGACTACACCGCCGACTACCTCCGCCGCTCCGCGACCGTCGTGCTCGAGTCGCTCGAGTCGTCCGGCACCCAGGACCCCCGCGGCGAGCTGGTCGCGATGATGCGGGCCAACCGGTACGACGAGGCGACCGGCACGCTGGAGCTCACCGACGAGCAGGTCGCCGCCTTCGAGCAGGTGCAGCAGCACTACGCCGAGTACTTCGGGTCGCCGACGACGCAGTACGGCCTGATCCCCAACGCGATCACCGACCCCGACGACATCCGGAACCTCACCGCGTTCTTCTCGTGGACCGCCTGGGCGGCGGCCGCGGAGCGACCGGGGCACGACTACTCCTACACGAACAACTGGCCGCCGGAGTCCCTGGTGGAGAACGGGCCCACGGCGGACATCATCGTGTGGAGCGGCCTGTCCCTGGTCGCCCTGCTCGCCGGGACGGGTGCGCTCTTCGCGGTCTACGGACGCTGGAGCCAACGCCTCGGCTGGCACAGCGCGGAGGCGCCGCCGCTGGCCTTCAAACAGCCCGGCGAGGTCGAGGTGACCCCGGCCCAGCGCGCCACCGCCTGGTTCTTCTTCGTCGTGGCGGTGCTGTTCCTGGGCCAGGCTCTCCTCGGTGCGGCGGTGGAGCACTACCGGGCGGAGACAGCGAGCTTCTTCGGCCTCGACCTCGCCCAGCTGCTCCCGTTCAACCTCGCCCGCACCTGGCACGTCCAGCTCTCGTTGTTCTGGACCGCGGCGTCGTTCCTCGCGGCCGGCATCTTCCTCGCGCCGTACATCTCCGGGCGCGAGCCCAAGAACCAGCACCTGCTGACCTACGGTCTCCTCGGGGCCGTCGCGCTGGTGGTCGCCGGGTCGATGACCGGTGAGGCGCTCAGCATCTTCGGCGTGGAGTGGGCCAAGGGCTCGCTGCTGTGGGACCAGCAGTGGGAGTACCTCGACCTGCCGAAGATCTGGCAGGGGCTGCTGACCGTGGGCATGTTCCTGTGGATCGCGATCATCTTCCGCGGGATCAGGGCGCGCCTGAAGACCGAGCACAAGGCCAACCTGCCGTGGCTGTTCTTCTACGCCGGCCTCGCGATCCCCGGCTTCTACGCGGTCGGGATGCTCGCCGGCACGCAGACCCACCTGACCGTCGCCGACTTCTGGCGGTTCTGGGTCGTGCACCTGTGGGTCGAGGACTTCCTCGAGCTGTTCACCACCGTGATGGTGGCCTACATCTTCGTGATGCTCGGCGTCGTCCGCCGCCAGATCGCGCTCGGCATCATCTTCCTGGACGTGATCCTCTACTCCGCCGGCGGCGTGATCGGGACGATGCACCACCTGTACTTCTCGGGGACGCCGGTGGAGCACATGGCCCTCGGTGCGTTCTTCTCGGCGCTCGAGGTGATCCCGCTGACCTTCCTGACCATCGAGGCGTGGACCTTCCTCCAGCTCGGGTCGAGACAGGAGTCGCGCAGCTCGGCGCCGTTCCCGCACCGGTGGGCGGTGATGTTCCTGGTCGCGGTCGGGTTCTGGAACTTCCTCGGCGCCGGCGTCTTCGGGTTCCTGATCAACCTGCCGATCGTGTCGTACTACCAGATCGGCACCGCGCTGACCGCGAACCATGCGCACGGCGCGATGATGGGCGTCTACGGGATGATGGCCGTCGGTCTGGCGATGTTCGCGCTGCGCTACCTGATCCCGGCAGAGCGCTGGCCGGACAGGCTCGCGAAGATCTCGTTCTGGTCGCTGAACCTCGGCCTCGCCTGGATGGTGTTCGCCACGCTGCTGCCGCTCGGTGTCATCCAGCTGTGGCACTCCGTGAACGACGGGTACTACGAGGCGCGCTCGCTGAACTTCATCACGACTCCGGGCAACGCGCTCCTGGAGTGGCTGCGGATGCCCGGGGACATCGTGTTCATCGGCGGGGGAGTGCTGCCCTTCCTCTGGATCACCTGGCTCGGCGTCCGCTACCGGATCCGGTCGACCACCCACGACCTGCCCGAGGAGGCGCTGTTCGTGGAGGAGCGCCCGATGGAGCCGGCGCCGTGACCGGGGCCGTGGGAGCCGGTGTGTGGCTGGCCGGGGCGTACGGCGTCTTCCTGCTCGCCGTGGCCTTCGCCCTCGACCTGGTCGCCAGACGCACCGCGAGCCGGAGCACCGGCCGGCGGTCGGGGCGTTCACCTACCACGAGGACCACGACGCGTGGGTCTGCCCGCAGGACCAGTGGCTGTGGCCCCAGTCGTTCGACCCCGACCACCGGGTCATGCGCTACCGCGCCTCGCCGTCGGTCTGCAACGCGTGCCCGGTCAAGCACACGTGCACCACCACCGAGCACGGCCGCGAGGTGACCCGCAACGTGGACCCGTGGCCGAGCTCCGAGGCCGAGCGGTTCCACCGCGGGATCGCGTGCACGGTCGCGGTCCTGGCCGTCCTCTGGCCCTTGCTGAGCATGCTGGGGTCGCGTACGCCGGCCGAGCTGCTCGTGCTCGCCGCCTCGGCTGCCGTCGTCGCGGTCGGCAGCCTGCCGCTGTGGTCCCACCTGCGAAGGTCTCCGGCCGGTTTCCCCGACCACGTCAAGGTCGAGTCCCTGGACGAGACGGTGGCGGCAGCGGCCGACCGCGCCGCGGCGGTCGCGCGGAGGCGTACGACGTACGCCAGCGACCGCGGTTGGAGCCGGCTCGGGAGGTCGTCATGACGGTGTGGCAGCTCCTCGGGGCGGTCTGCCTGGTCGCCGTGCTGGTCTTCCTCGTGCTGTCGGTCAAGGTGCTCAAGGAGTACGAGCGCGGTGTCGCGTTCCGCCTCGGCCGGATCCGGCCGCCGCTCGAGCCGGGGGTGCGGGTCATCCTCCCCGGCCTGGACAAGATGGTGAGGGTCGACCTCCGCGTGGTCACGCTGACCATCCCGCCGCAGGAGGTGATCACCAAGGACAACGTCCCCGCACGCGTCAACGCGGTCGTCATGTTCAAGGTCACCGACCCGGTGCGCTCGGTGATGGCCGTCGAGAACCACGCCGTGGCCACCTCGCAGATCGCGCAGACCACGCTGCGGTCCGTCGTCGGACGCGCGGACCTCGACACGCTGCTGGCCCATCGCGCGGACCTCAACGAGGACCTCGCCCAGACCATCGACGCCCAGACCGAGCCCTGGGGCGTCGAGGTGAAGGTCGTGGAGATCAAGGACGTGGAGATCCCCGAGGCCATGCAGCGCGCGATGGCACGTGAGGCCGAGGCCGAGCGTGAGCGGCGGGCCAAGATCATCAACGCCCGCGGTGAGCTGCAGGCGTCGGAAGAGCTCCGGCAGGCAGCCGAGACGCTGAGCCGCAACCCCGCGTCGCTCCAGCTCCGCTACCTCCAGACGCTGCTCGAGCTCGGTGCGGACCAGAACTCCACTGTCGTGTTCCCGCTTCCGATCGACCTCGTCGGCGCCTTCATCGACAAGCTGCCCGGCGTCACGCAGGCGCCCGGAACAACGAGCAACGGAAGGACCCCGTCATGACCCGCGACGCCGGAGCGGACCGCACCCGCGGCATCCAGATGATGATCCTCGGCGCCGTGGTGGCCGTGCTCGCGCCGCTCGGCGGCTTCCTCGGCGGCAGCATCGTCGGCCCGGCGCGCGAGATGGGCGACTTCGACGCGATGTTCGTCTGGATGTTCGTCGGCCTGCTCGTCGGCGGGATCGGGGCTGTGCTCGTCCTGCTCGGGCTGCTGCGGTGGAGCCGTGCCACCCGGCAGGACGCCGTGTCGCCTCCGCGCACGCCGCCTGCCTGAGACGGCTCGGCCTCACGCCTACCGGCGGAAGATCAGCGCCCGCTTCACTTCCTGGATCGCCTTCGTGACCTCGATGCCGCGCGGGCAGGCCTCGGTGCAGTTGAAGGTCGTGCGGCAGCGCCACACACCCTCCTTGTCGTTGAGGATCTCCAGGCGCTGGTCGGTGCCCTCGTCGCGGCTGTCGAAGATGAACCGGTGCGCGCCGACGATGGCCTGCGGGCCGAAGTACTGACCGTCGGTCCAGTACACCGGGCACGAGGTCGTGCACGCGGCGCACAGGATGCACTTCGTGGTGTCGTCGAACCGCTCGCGGTCCTCCTGCGACTGCAGGCGCTCACGCGTCGGCTCGTTGCCCGTGGTGACGAGGAACGGCATCACCGAGCGGTAGGCGTCGAAGAACGGCTCCATGTCGACGACGAGGTCCTTGAGCACCGGCAGGCCCTTGATCGGCTCGACGGTGATCGGCTGGGACGGGTTCACGTCCTTGATCAGCGTCTTGCACGCCAGGCGGTTCTTGCCGTTGATGCGCATCGCGTCCGAGCCGCAGACGCCGTGGGCGCACGAGCGGCGGAAGGTCAGCGTGCCGTCGAGGTCCCACTTGATCTTGTGGAGCGCGTCGAGCACCCGGTCGGTCGGCTCCGCCGTGACCTGGTAGCTCTCCCACTTCGCCTCCTCCGACACCTCGGGGTTGTAGCGGAGGATCTTGACAGTGACGTCCATCAGTACTTGCGCTCCATCGGCTCGTAACGGGTCTGCACGACCGGCTTGTAGTCCAGGCGGATGTTCCCGTCCTCCTGGCGGTAGGCCATCGTGTGACGCATGAAGTTCACGTCGTCGCGGTTCGGGTAGTCCTCGCGGTAGTGACCGCCGCGGGACTCGTTGCGGGCGAGCGCCGAGACGACGAGGACCTCGGCGAGGTCGAGCAGGAAGCCGAGCTCGATCGCCTCGAGGAGGTCGGTGTTGTAGCGCCGGCCCTTGTCCTGGACCGAGATGTTGACGTAGCGCGCCTTGAGGCCCTCGATGTCGGAGAGCGCCTGCTTGAGCGACCCCTCGTCCCGGTAGACCTGCGCGTTGATGTCCATCGTGGCCTGCAGCTCGGCGCGGATGGCGGCCACCCGCTCGGAGCCGCCGGCGTCGCGGAGCATCTCGATCTGGTTCACGACGTAGGTCTCGGGGTTCTCGGGCAGCTCGTCGTACTCGACGGTCTTCGCGTACTCCGCGGCGTAGATGCCCGCCCGACGGCCGAAGACGTTGATGTCGAGCAGGGAGTTCGTGCCGAGGCGGTTCGCGCCGTGCACGGACACGCAGGCGACCTCGCCGGCGGCGTACAGGCCGGGGACGACGGTGTCGTTGTCGCTGAGCGCCTCGCCCTTGATGTTGGTGGGGATGCCGCCCATCGCGTAGTGCGCGGTCGGGAACACCGGGATCATCTCGGTGTAGGGCTCCACACCGAGGTAGGTGCGCGCGAACTCGGTGATGTCGGGCAGCTTGGCGTCGATCTGCTCCTTCGGCAGGTGCGTCAGGTCGAGGTAGACGTAGGCCTTGTCCGGCCCGGCGCCGCGGCCCTCGCGCACCTCGTTGGCCATCGCCCGGGCGACCATGTCGCGCGGAGCGAGGTCCTTGATGGTCGGGGCGTAGCGCTCCATGAAGCGCTCGTTCTCGCTGTTGCGGAGGATGCCGCCCTCACCGCGCGCGGCCTCCGACAGCAGCACGCCGAGGCCGGCGAGGCCGGTCGGGTGGAACTGGAAGAACTCCATGTCCTCGAGCGGGAGGCCCTTGCGCCACACGATGCCCATGCCGTCACCGGTGAGGGTGTGGGCGTTGGACGTGGTGCGGAAGACCTTCCCGAAGCCGCCGGTGGCGAAGATGATCGCCTTGGCGTTGAAGATGTGGATCTCGCCGGTGGCGAGCTCGTAGGCGACGACGCCCGTGGCCTTGACGCCGCCGGCCGTCTCCTTGGTCACGATGTCGAGGACGTAGAACTCGTTGTAGAACTCCACGTTGTGCTTGATGCACTGCTGGTAGAGCGTCTGCAGGATCATGTGGCCGGTGCGGTCGGCCGCGAAGCAGGACCGGCGTACGGCGGCCTCGCCGTGGTTGCGGGTGTGACCGCCGAAGCGGCGCTGGTCGATGCGCCCCTCCTCGGTGCGGTTGAAGGGGAGGCCCATCTTCTCGAGGTCGAGGACCGCGTCGATGGCCTCCTTGGCCATCACCTCGGCGGCGTCCTGGTCGACGAGGTAGTCGCCGCCCTTGACGGTGTCGAAGGTGTGCCACTCCCAGTTGTCCTCCTCGACGTTGGCGAGGGCGGCGCACATGCCGCCCTGGGCCGCGCCGGTGTGGGACCGGGTGGGGTAGAGCTTGGTCAGCACCGCGGTGCGGGTGCGCTGACCGGACTCGAGCGCGGCGCGCATGCCTGCGCCACCCGCGCCGATGATGACGACGTCGTACTTGTGGGTCTGAACCATGCTGATCAGCGCCTTACCTGTTGGTGCAGACCTCGAGCGTCGACGCGGGGTCGATGCACGGGTCGAACGTGAAGATGACGAGGGTGCCGAGGACGACGGTCACGAAGGTGGCGAAGTACAGCAGCGTCTTGAGCGCGAACTTCGTGCCGCCCTTGGAGGCGTAGTCGTTGATGACGGTGCGCAGGCCGTTCATGCCGTGGAGCATCGCCAGCCAGAGCATCGCGAGGTCCCAGATCTGCCAGAACGGGCTCGCCCACTTGCCGGCGACGAAGGCGAAGTCGATCTGCTGGATGCCGTCGCCCTGCCAGAGGTTCACGAAGAGGTGACCGATCACGAGCACGACCAGCAGCAGGCCGGAGCCGCGCATGAAGAGCCAGGAGTTCAGCTCGAAGTTGTTGGTCTTCGAGGCCTTGTACGGCGACCGGGGCTTGGGGATGGAGGTCAGGCTCATCGCTATCAGTGTCCAAACACGTTCGAGAGGTGACGGATCACGAAGGGCAGGAACAGGACGAGGAAGAGGCCGAGGACGCCCCACGTCATCTGGCGCTGGTAGCGGGGGCCGTTGCCCCAGAAGTCCACGAGGATGATCCGGATGCCGTTGAAGGCGTGGAAGAGGACCGCGGCGACGAGCCCGATCTCCATCAGCCCGACGATCGGGTTCTTGTACGTCTCGACGGCGGTGTTGTAGGCCTCGGGGGAGACCCGGACCATCGCGGTGTCGATCACGTGGGCGAAGAGGAAGAAGAAGAGCGTGACGCCGGTGATGCGGTGGGCGACCCACGACCACATCCCCTCGCGGCCTCGGTAGAGCGTTCCCGCCGGTGAGCTGGCCAAGGGGGAGTCCTTTCGAACGCAAGAGCAACTTGGGCGCGCTGAGGAGCAGCGCAACCCTCGCACTCTAACGTCGCGGGTTTCGTTACTGACCAGTCAGTCCTTGTGAAGTCAATTACCGCACGACCTCGTTGCCTATTTTGTCCGTCCAGTGCCGATCGTCCTGTCCGCACGGACCTTTCGGCATCTCAGCATGTGGTGCGAGCCATCTCACGGTGCGGCCCCCGGTCGGGTCGCCGTAACCTTCGACCATGGCAGAGGACACCACCCCCAAGTCGCACGCCGAGCTCTCGGCGGACCCGAAGACCCACACCGAGTCGGGCCTGCCCTTCCAGCCCGTCTACGGCCCCGAGGCTCTCGACGGCTTCGACCCGGCAGCCCAGCTCGGCACCCCGGGGGAGTTCCCGTTCACCCGCGGTGTCTACCCGACCATGTACACCGGCCGGCCGTGGACGATGCGCCAGTACGCCGGCTTCGGCACCGCCAAGGAGTCCAACGAGCGCTACAAGCAGCTCGTCGCCCACGGCACCGGCGGTCTCTCGGTGGCCTTCGACCTGCCGACGCAGATGGGACACGACTCCGACGCCCCGATCGCGCACGGCGAGGTCGGCAAGGTCGGTGTCGCGATCGACTCGATCGACGACATGAAAGTGCTCTTCGACGGGATCCCGCTCGACGAGGTCTCCACCTCGATGACCATCAACGCGCCGGCCGCGCTGCTGCTGCTGATGTACCAGATCGTCGCCGAGGACGCGGGCATCCCGGCCGACAAGCTCACCGGCACCATCCAGAACGACGTGCTCAAGGAGTACATCGCCCGCGGCACCTACATCTTCCCGCCGCAGGAGTCGCTGCGGCTGATCACCGACATCTTCAGCTACTGCCGCACCGAGATCCCCAAGTGGAACACCATCTCGATCTCCGGCTACCACATGGCCGAGGCCGGGGCGACGCCCGCGCAGGAGGTCGCCTTCACCCTCGCCGACGGCATCGAGTACGTCCGCGCGGCGGTCGCGTCGGGCCAGGACGTCGACGAGTTCGCGCCCCGGCTGGCGTTCTTCTTCGTCTCCCGCACCACGATCCTCGAGGAGGTCGCGAAGTTCCGCGCCGCCCGCCGGATCTGGGCGCAGGTCATGCGCGACGAGTTCGGCGCCAAGAACCCCAAGTCGCTGATGCTGCGGTTCCACACCCAGACCGCGGGCGTGCAGCTGACCGCCCAGCAGCCCGAGGTGAACCTGGTCCGGGTCGCGGTGCAGGCGCTGGCCGCGGTGCTCGGCGGCACCCAGTCGCTGCACACCAACTCCTACGACGAGGCGATCGCGCTCCCCACGGAGAAGGCGGCGCGTCTGGCGCTGCGCACCCAGCAGGTGCTCGCCTTCGAGACCGACGTGACCAAGACCGTCGACCCGTTCGCGGGCTCCTACGCGGTCGAGTCGTTGACCGACGAGCTCGAGGAGGAGGCCCGCGCCCTCATGACGAAGGTCGAGGAGCTCGGCGGTGCGGTCAAGGCGATCGAGCGCGGCTTCCAGAAGAACGAGATCGAGAAGGCGGCCTACCAGATCGCCAAGGAGATCGACTCCGCCCAGCGTGTGGTCGTCGGCCTGAACAAGTACGCCTCCGACGAGGAGGAGCCCTACGAGCCGCTCCGTGTCGACCCCGCCATCGAGGCCCAGCAGGCCGAGCGCCTCGCGAAGCTGCGCGCCGAGCGGGACAACGACGCGGTCGAGAAGCACCTCGCGGCGGTGAAGAAGGCCGCAGAGGGGTCGGAGAACGTGCTGTTCCCGATGAAGGAGGCACTGCGGGCACGCGCCACCGTCGGCGAGGTCTGCAACGCGCTGCGCGACGTGTGGGGCGTCTACTCGCCTCCGGACGCGTTCTGACGGGTTCCCGCCGAGGAGCCCGCGAAGGGTAGCCTCTCCTGACGTGTCCTCCTTGGTTCCCGCAGTCCTGGCCGCCGTCGACGAGCTCGCCGACGAGCTGGCCGCGATCCGCCGGGACATCCACGCGCACCCGGAGCTGGCCTGGCAGGAGGAGCGCACCACGGCCCTCGTCGCCAAGCGGCTGGAGGCGGCGGGGCTGAGCCTCCAGCTGCTGCCGAAGAGCGGCCTGGTCGCCGAGGTCGGCAACCCGGACGGGCCGGTCGTCGCCCTGCGCGCGGACCTCGACGCGCTCGCCGTCGACGACCTGACGGTCGACCCCTGGCAGAGCGTGTACGACGGGGTGGCGCACGCCTGTGGGCACGACGTGCACACCGCCGCACTGCTCGGGGCGGGGCTCGCACTCGCCGCCGTCCACGACGCGACGCCCCTCCCGGGACGCGCGAGGCTGTTGTTCCAGCCGGCCGAGGAGGTCATGCCCGGCGGGGCGCTCGAGATGATCTCCACCGGCGCCCTCGACGGGGTCGGCCACGTCTTCGGCCTCCACTGCGACCCGGGCCTCGACGTCGGCCAGGTCGGGCTGCGGGAGGGGCCGCTCACCGGCGCCGCCGACTCCCTGACCGTCCGGCTCAGCGGCCGGGGCGGTCACACCTCGCGGCCGCACCTCACCCAGGACCTCACCTACGCCCTGGCGACGCTGGTCACCCAGCTTCCCGGCGGCGCTGTCGCGGCGCCTCGACCCGCGGGCCGGCGCCAGCCTCGTCTGGGGCGTGGTCCGCTCCGGCTCGGCGAAGAACGTGATCCCCGCCAGCGGTGAGGCCGCCGGCACCGTTCGCATGCTCGACGCGGTCGCCTGGGCGGAGGCCGAGGAGCTCGTCCGGGAGCTGATCCGCCAGATCGTGGAGCCCTACGGCGTGCAGGCCGAGGTCGACTACGTCCGTGGCGTCCCTCCGGTGGTCAACGAGGCCGCCTCGACCCACCTGCTCGGTCGTGCGGCCGAGCTCGTCGTGGGCGAGGACAGCCACGTGTACACGCCGCAGAGCCTGGGTGGCGAGGACTTCGCGTGGTACCTCGAGTCCGTCCCCGGCGCGATGGCCCGGCTGGGCACCCGCACGCCGGGCGGTCCGACGTACGACCTGCACCAGGGCGACCTGCGCGTGGACGAGGCGGCCACCCCGATCGGCGCCAAGGTGCTCGCCACTGCCGCGATCGAGGCGATGACTGCCGCCGACCGGGGTCGAAGGTCCCGCGGTCCCGGGCCTGAAGTCACCGACAGATAACGACTTGCTCAGCATCCCGGTGGTTGGGCTGTGGTAAGGCCTACCCGGTACTAGGGTGACCCTGGTTCGGCGCCAGGACATGGCGCCTCGTTTCGATCAAGGAGGCCCATCTTGCGTCGCATGACCAAGACCGCCGCACTGCTGTCCGCGGCAGCGCTCCTGCTCAGTGCCTGTGGGGGCAATGACGGGGAGACCAGCACCAACGGCAACGGCGGCGAGCCCGCCGCCCAGTCCGACATCAAGGTCGGCATGGCCTACGACGTCGGCGGACGGGGCGACCAGTCCTTCAACGACGCCGCGGCCAAGGGCATGGACCAGGCCGTCGAAGAGTTCGGCATGGAGAGCCAGGAGTCCGAGGCCGCCGACGGCGAGCCGGAGTCCGCTCGCGAGGAGCGCCTGCGCACCTTCGCCGACGCCGGCTACGACCCGATCATCGCGGTCGGCTTCGCCTACTCCGCCGCGGTCGCGAAGGTCGCCGCGGAGTACCCCGAGGTCCACTTCGCGATCATCGACGACGAGGGCGCGCAGGCCGACAACATCGCGAACCTGGTCTTCGCCGAGGAGCAGGGCTCCTTCCTCGTCGGCGCCGCTGCGGCGCTCAAGAGCGAGACCGACCACGTCGGCTTCATCGGGGGCGTCGAGGTCCCGCTGATCCAGAAGTTCGAGGCGGGCTTCATCGCGGGCGCCAAGGAGGTCAACCCGAACATCAAGGTCGAGAAGACCTACCTGACCCAGGCTCCTGACTTCTCGGGCTTCAACGACCCGGCCAAGGGCAAGACCGCCGCTCAGGGCATGTTCGACGCCGGCGCCGACGTGGTCTACCACGCCGCGGGCGGCTCCGGCGGTGGCCTCTTCGAGGCGGCGGCCGAGTCCGACAACTGGGCGATCGGTGTCGACTCCGACCAGTACGAGCTCGCCGACGACTCCGTCAAGGACGTCATCATGACCTCGATGCTCAAGAACGTCGACGTCGCGGTCTTCGAGTACCTCACCGAGGTCAACGACGGCACCTTCCCGTCCGGCGTGGTCCGCTACGACCTCGAGTCCGACGGTGTCGGCTACTCGACCAGCGGTGGCTTCGTCGACGACATCGCCGGCCAGCTCGACGAGTACAAGCAGAAGATCATCGACGGCGAGATCACGGTCCCTGACAAGCCGTGACCTTCGCACACAGCTGAATCGAGGCCCGGGGGCACGCGGTAGCGTTCCCCCGGGCTCTCTGTGTCACCCCCCGCGGCGTCCGGCTCCCGGCGCTCGCGAATGCCGGTCCGGAAGGTGAGGAATGACGGACACCAGTACGACGGCCGCCCCCGCGGTCCACCTCGAGGCGATCGGGAAGCGGTTCCCCGGCGTCATCGCCAACGACGACGTCAACATCGAGGTCCGGCGCGGTTCCATCCACGCGATCGTCGGGGAGAACGGCGCCGGCAAGTCGACGCTGATGAAGATCCTCTACGGCGTCCAGAAGCCGGACGCGGGCACGATCGAGATCGACGGCAAGCAGGTCGACCTCTCCTCGCCGGCCGACGCGATCAAGGCCGGCGTCGGCATGGTGTTCCAGCACTTCATGCTCGCCGACAACCTCACCGTGCTCGAGAACGTCGTGCTCGGCGCCGAGAAGATGCACGGCATCGGCAACGAGGCACGCGAGGAGATCCGGCGGATCTCCGACGCCTACGGCCTCGGTGTGCGAGCCGGACCGGCTCGTGGAGGAGCTCGGGGTCGGTGACCGCCAGCGCGTGGAGATCCTCAAGGTCCTCTACCGCGGCGCCCGCATCGTGATCCTCGACGAGCCCACCGCCGTCCTCGTGCCGCAGGAGGTCGACGAGCTCTTCGGCAACCTGCGCGAGCTCAAGTCCGAGGGCTTCGCGGTCATCTTCATCTCCCACAAGCTCGACGAGGTCCTCTCGGTCGCCGACGTCGTCACCGTGATGCGTCGCGGCACGACCGTCGCCACGGTGGACCCGTCGACGGTGACCGCCCACGAGCTCGCCGAGCTGATGGTCGGCTCCGAGCTGCCGTCGCCGAGCACCGAGTCCTCCACCGTCACCGACGAGGTCCTGCTCTCGGTGGAGCACCTGAGCCTGCCGACGGCCGACGGCCGTCCGCTGCTCGACGACATCTCGTTCAAGATCCACCGCGGCGAGGTGCTCGGCATCGCCGGGGTCGAGGGCAACGGCCAGTCCGAGCTCGTCGAGACGATCATGGGGATGCTGCCCGGCTCCACCGGCGTCATCGAGCTGGCCGGACGCGACCAGTCCACGTTGTCCACCCGACGGCGGCGCGAGGAGGGCATCGGCTACATCCCCGCGGACCGGCACCGGCACGGCCTCCTGCTCGACGCACCGCTGTGGGAGAACCGGATCCTGGGCCACCAGACCCGCAAGCCGGCTGCCAAGGGCCTCTTCATCGACAAGCGAGCCTCGCGCGCGGACACCGAGCGGATCATCGAGGCGTACGACGTGCGCACGCCCGGCCCCGACGTGGTCGCCCGGGCACTCTCCGGAGGCAACCAGCAGAAGCTGATCGTCGGCCGCGAGATGAGCAGCGAGCCGATCCTCCTCATCGCAGCCCACCCGACCCGCGGCGTCGACGTCGGGGCGCAGGCGGCGATCTGGGACCACATCAAGGAAGCGCGACGGAAGGGACTGGCCGTGCTCCTCATCTCGGCCGACCTCGACGAGCTGATCGGCCTGTCCGACCGGATCCAGGTGATCCTCCGCGGACGGCTGGTCGGGGAGTTCGACCCGAGCCAGGTGACCCCCGAGCAGCTCGGCTCGGCGATGACGGGAGCAGGGGACAAGGCATGAGCCCACGGATGACGAGGATCGCGCTCGGGGTAGCGGCGCCGGTGCTGGCGCTGGTCGCCGCCTTCGCGATCACCAGCGCGGTGCTCCTGATCGCCGGCGACCCGGCGGGGGAGGTGTGGGCGACGATCCTGTCGGTGCCCGAGCCCCGCAACATGGTCAACATCGTCAACAGCGCGACGGTGCTCTACCTGTCCGGCCTCGCGGTCGCGATCGGCTTCCGGATGAACCTGTTCAACATCGGCGTGGACGGGCAGTACCGCATCGCCGCCTTCGCGGCCGCGGTCGTGGCCGGTGAGGCGTGGCTGCCCGGCCCGCTCAACATCGCGCTCGCGATCCTCGCCGCGGTCCTCGTGGGAGCCGCGTGGGCCGGCATCGCCGGCGTGCTGCGCGCCACGCGCGGTGTCAGCGAGGTCATCTCGACGATCATGCTGAACTTCATCTCGACGTCGATCGTCGCCTACTTCCTGCGGCAGGTCGCCGTCCGTGAGGAGGGCAGCAACATCATCGGCACCAAGCCGATCCCCGAGTCCAGCCAGGATCCCCGGCATCTCGGTCTCCGAGGCGGTCACCACCGACGTCTACGGCTTCGTCTTCATCGCGGCGCTCGCGGGTGTCGCCTACTGGGTGGTCCTGAACCGCACCCGGTTCGGGTTCGACCTGCGCGCGACCGGCCAGTCGCAGACCGCGGCGGTGGCCAGCGGTGTGAACGTCAAGCGGATGACGATCACCGCGATGCTCGTCTCGGGCGGTGTCGCGGGCCTCGTCGGTCTGCCGATCCTGTTCGGGAGCGCCTACTCCTACGGCTCGACCTTCCAGTCGGGACTCGGCTTCGCGGGCATCGCCATCGCGCTGCTCGGCCGCAACCACCCGGTCGGGCATCGCGCTCGGCGCGCTGCTGTTCGCGTTCCTCGACGAGCAGTCCAACCCGCTGCAGATCCTGGTCGACGTCTCGCCCGACATCGTGAAGATCACCCAGGGCATCATCGTGCTGACCGTGGTCATCTCCTACGAGGTCGTGCGCCGGTACGGCCAGCGGCTGGAGCAACGGCAGGTGGCACAGGCGCTCGAACGCGGCACGGGTGACGAAGTCGGAGGTGGCGGCATGACCACGATGGATCGCGAGCTCCAGCAGCCGCGCGCACCCAAGCAGGGCCGCCGCGTCTCTCCCTGGTGGTACCTGCTGGCCTTCGCCGGCGTGCTCCTCCTGCTCTCGGTGCTCCAGCTCGTCACCGGCGCGAGCGACCTCGTGTCCTCGGGCACGGTGGCGGCCACCCTCATCGCCACAGTTCCGATCGCGCTCGCGGCGCTCGGCGGCCTGTGGTCGGAGCGGGCCGGCGTGGTCAACATCGGCCTCGAGGGCATGATGATCCTGGGCACCTACGGCGCCGGGTTCTTCGGCTTCCACTACGGCCCCTGGGTCGGGGTCCTCGGCGCCATCGCGCTCGGAGCGATGGGTGGCCTGATCCACGCCGTGGCGACTGTCGTGTTCGGCGTCGACCACATCATCTCCGGTGTCGCGATCAACATCATCGCGCTCGGCGTGACGCAGTACCTCGCCGTGCTGACCTTCACCGGGCTTCCGGGCGGCGGCCAGACCCAGTCGCCGAAGCTCGATGACGTCGGGACCATCACCATCGAGCCGCTCTCCGACGCCCTCGGCAAGGTCGAGGGGGCAGACATCCTCTTCGTCTCCGAGCTCGCCGCCGTGCTGCGGGCGCTGGTGACGAGCCTGTCGCTGCTCGTGGTGCTCGCCATCGTCCTCTTCGTGGTGACCTACTTCCTGCTGTGGCGCACGTCGTTCGGCCTGCGCCTCAGGTCGTGCGGCGAGAGCCCGGTGGCAGCGGAGTCGCTCGGCGTGAACGTCTACCGGTACAAGTTCGTCGCGGTGCTGACCTCCGGAGCCCTGGCCGGCCTCGCCGGTGGCTTCCTCGCGCTGGTCGCGTCGAGCAACTACCGCGACGGTCAGACCGGCGGCCGCGGCTACATCGGCCTCGCCGCGATGATCTTCGGCAACTGGCGCCCCGGAGGCGTGCTGATGGGGTCCGGGCTCTTCGGCTACACCGAGACCCTGGGTCTGCGCCAGGGCGGCACGTCCGTGCACGCCCTGCTCCTCGCGATCGCGTTGCTGCTCCTCGCCGCCGCCGTCTGGCAGTTCCGCCGGGGCCAGCACGTCGCGACGTTCGTGTCCGTGGGCCTCGCGCTCGCGGTCGGCGCGCTCTACTTCTCCATCGACGAGGTGCCCGGCGACTTCACCCGGATGACCCCGTACGTCGCCACCCTGCTCGTCCTCGCGCTCGCCTCGCAACGGCTGCGGATGCCGGCCGCCGACGGCCTCAGGTATCGCCGGGGCTCGGCGGGCTGACGATGAGTGACGAGACGGTGGGCTTCGACTGGGAGGCGCTGCAGCGGCAGGCGACCGAGGCGATGCGGCGCGCCTACGCGCCGTACTCGAAGTACCCGGTCGGCGCCGCGGCGGTCGTCGACGACGGCCGGGTGATCGTCGGCTGCAACGTCGAGAACGCCGCCTACGGCGTCGGCCTGTGCGCCGAGTGCGGAGTCGTGTCGCAGCTGCACGCGACCGGTGGTGGCCGGCTGACCCACTTCGTGTGCGTCAACGGCGACGGCGACGTGATCATGCCGTGCGGCCGGTGCCGGCAGCTGCTGTTCGAGCACGGCGGTCCGGCTCTCGAGCTGCTGACCGTCTCGGGGGTCCGCCGCATGGACGAGGTGCTGCCGGACGCGTTCGGTCCCGCGTCGCTGAGCGACTATGCCGACCACGACGCTTGACCTGACCGACCCGGCGGTCGTCGCCGACCCCTACCCGTACTTCGCGGACGAGCGTCGCCGGCATCGGGTCGCGTGGCACGACCGGTCGGGGATGTGGCTCACCTTCGACCATGCGAGCGCCAACGCCGTGCTGCGGCACCGCGGCCTCGGCCGGATCTGGAAGGACCGAGAGCCCGCGGAGCGCTTCGAGCCGTTCAACCTGCTGCATCGGAACCAGATGATGGAGAACGAGCCGCCCGACCACACGCGACTGCGCCGGCTCGTCGCCGGTGCGTTCGCGCGGGGGCACGTGGAGCGTCTCCGACCGCGGGTGCGGGTCCTGGCACGGGAGCTGCTCGACGCAGTCGACCCAGCCGGGTTCGACGTGGTCGGGGAGTACGCCGAACCGCTTCCCGTCCTGGTGATCGCCGAGCTGCTGGGGGTGCCGACGACGCTGGCGCCGCAGCTCCGCGCGTGGTCCCAGGCGATCGTGCGGATGTACGAGGTCGCCCCGGGCGGGCAGGAGCAGGACGCCGCGGTCCGGGCGGCCGCGGACTTCGCGGCGATGGTCCGTGAGCTCGCCCGGGAGCGGGCGTCGTCGCCCAGAGACGACCTGGTCAGCGACCTCGTGGCCGCGCGGGTGGGCTCGGCGGACGGTGAGGCCCGGCTGAGCGAGGACGAGGTCGTGGCGTCCGCCGTACTCCTTCTCAACGCCGGACACGAGGCCTCGGTGAACGTGTTCGGCAACGGCCTGGTCGCGATGCTCTCCCGGGGCCTCGGCCCGGTCCCCGGGCGGGTGGCCGGGTGCGTCGAGGAGATGCTGCGGTTCGACTCCGCGCTGCAGCTGTTCGAACGCACCGCCACCAGCCGACGTGCGGATCGGGGAGGTGACCGTCGAGCGGGGGCAGAAGATCGCGGCACTGCTCGGTGCGGCGAACCGCGATCCCGGCGGCGTTCGAGGACCCGGACACGTTCCGGCCTGACCGAGACCCCAACCCGCACCTGGCCTTCGGGGCCGGAGTGCACTTCTGCCTCGGCGCACCGCTCGCACGCATGGAGCTCGCCGAGTCACTCGACCTGCTGTGGTCGCGGATGCCGGGGCTGACCCTGGTGGACGAGCCCACGCCCCGCGGCACCTTCGTGCTCCGCGGCTACACCTCGGTGCGAGTCGGCACCGCGACCGGAAGGAAGTCCTGATGACGGAGCAGCACGACGCAGTCGAGGTGATCGTCGCCAAGCGCGACGGGGCGGCCCTCACGGACTCGCAGATCGACTGGGTCGTCGACGCCTACACCCGCGGCGTGGTCGCCGACGAGCAGATGTCGGCGCTGGCGATGGCGATCCTCCTCAACGGCATGTCCCGCAGCGAGATCTCGCGCTGGACCGCGGCGATGATCGCGTCGGGGGAGCGGATGGACTTCTCGTCGCTGTCGCGCCCGACCGCCGACAAGCACTCGACCGGCGGCGTCGGTGACAAGATCACGCTCCCGCTCGCGCCCCTGGTCGCGGCGTGCGGGGTCGCGGTGCCGCAGCTCTCCGGCAGGGGCCTCGGCCACACCGGCGGCACCCTGGACAAGCTCGAGTCCATCCCCGGCTGGCGGGCCGACCTCTCCAACGACGAGATGATGCGCCAGCTCGAGGACGTCGGCGCGGTCGTCTGCGCAGCGGGCGCGGGCCTCGCACCCGCGGACAAGAAGCTCTACGCGCTGCGCGACGTCACCGGGACCGTCGAGGCGATCCCGCTCATCGCGAGCTCGATCATGAGCAAGAAGATCGCCGAGGGCACCGGCGCGCTGGTGCTCGACGTGAAGGTGGGCAGCGGTGCGTTCATGAAGGACGCCGACTCGCGCCCGCGAGCTGGCCGAGACCATGGTCGCGCTCGGCACGGACGCCGGCGTCCGCACGGTCGCCCTGCTCACCGACATGTCGACGCCGCTCGGGCTCACCGCCGGCAACGCCCTCGAGGTGCGCGAGTCGGTGGAGGTCCTGGCCGGCGGCGGGCCGGCGGACGTCGTCGAGCTGACCGTCGCCCTGGCCCGCGAGATGCTGGCCGCGGCCGGCGTCGAGGACGTCGACCCGGCCGACAAGCTCGCCGACGGCTCGGCGATGGACACCTGGAAGGCGATGATCCGGGCGCAGGGCGGCGACCCCGACGCGACGCTGCCCACGGCACGGGAGACCCACGTCGTCACCGCTCCCGCGAGCGGCGTGCTCAGCAGGCTCGACGCCCTCGCCGTGGGCATGGCGGCCTGGCGCCTCGGGGCGGGACGGGCGCGCAAGGAGGACCCGGTGCAGGCCGGTGCAGGCGTCGAGATGCACGCCAAGCCCGGTGACGAGGTCACCGAGGGTCAGCCGCTGATGACGCTCCACACCGACGACACCGGACCGTTTCGAGCGCGCCCTCGACGGGCTCCTCGACGGTGTCGAGGTCACGACGGGCGGTTCGACGTACACGCCGGCACCGCTGGTGATCGACCGGGTCAGCTGAGCAGCAGCACCACGGTCTCGGCGACGCACGCGGGCTTGTCCTCGCCCTCGATGTCGACGACGTAGCGGATCACGACCTGCTTGCCCGTCGGCAGCTCGGTGACCTCGCCGAAGCTCGCGGTGCAGCGGACGCGCGAGCCGACCTTGACCGGGTTGGGGAAGCGCACCTTGTTCACGCCGTAGTTGAGCTTCGCGCCGGGGGTCTCGAGGCGGAAGATCTGGGAGCCGAAGAACGGGACCATCGACAGCGTCAGGTAGCCGTGCGCGATCGTGCCGCCGAACGGCCCGTCCTTCGCGCGATCCACGTCGACGTGGATCCACTGGTGGTCACCGGTCGCGTCGGCGAACGCGTTGACGCGGTCCTGTTCGATCACCAGCCAGTCGCTGGTCCCGAGCTCCTCCCCGGCTGCGGCTGCGACTTCGTCGAAGGTCTTGAAAACGCGCATGGTTGCCTCTCAGGTCGGGATGCAAGGATGTCGTCATGGCTGAACTTATCCCTGCCCCGACGCGCATTCCCGTCCCGGGTGGCAAGGTGATCGACGAGTACGTCGGCCGGGTCACCACGGGCACCGAGTCGGTCTCCGTCGCGCACATGGTCGCGCCCGGCGGCTGGAGCGAGCCGGCGCAGCAGCCCGAGTTCGACGAGGTCACGGTCGTGCTGCGCGGCGTCGTTCACGTGGAGGTCACCGACGGCGACGGCTCGGCGCGCACGCTCGAGGTGCCCGCCGGACAGGCGGTCGTGACGAAGGCTGGGGAGCGGGTGCGCTACTCCACCGGCAGCGAGGAGACGGAGTACGTCGCCGTCTGCCTGCCCGCCTTCTCGCCCGAGATCGTCCACCGCGACCCCGAGGACGGCGAATGACGCTCCCATCGCGCGACCAGGTCCACCGCGCGCCCAAGGTTCTCCTGCACGACCACCTCGACGGCGGGCTGCGGCCGCAGACCATCCTCGACCTCGCGCCGGGGGCGGGCCACGCGCTCCCCGCCGACGACGCCGAGTCGCTGCGGCGCTGGTTCGAGGACTCCGCCAACTCCGGGTCGCTCGAGCGCTACCTGGAGACGTTCGACCACACGGTCGCGGTGATGCAGTCCGCGGAGAACATCCGCCGGGTGGCCCAGGAGTGCGTCGAGGACCTCGCCGAGGACGGCGTGGTCTACGCGGAGGTCCGCTACGCCCCGGAGCAGCACCTCGTCGGAGGGCTCTCGCTCGAGCAGGTCGTCGAGGCGGTCATGGAGGGCTTCGAGGCCGGCGAGGCGCAGGCGCGGGCGAACCGGCAGCCGATCGTCGTACGCCAGCTCCTCACCGCGATGCGGCACCAGGCTCGTTCGCGCGAGATCGCCGAGCTCGTGGTGAGGTACCGCGACCGGGGCGTGCTCGGCTTCGACATCGCCGGCGCCGAGGCGGGCTTCCCACCCACCCGCCACCTCGACGCCTTCGAGTACCTCCAGCGCGAGAACGCGCACTTCACGATCCACGCCGGAGAGGCGTTCGGGCTGCCCTCGATCTGGGAGGCGATCCAGTGGTGCGGCGCCGACCGGCTCGGGCACGGCGTGCGGATCATCGACGACATCAAGCCGCGTCCCGACGGCGGCTACGAGCTCGGGCGGCTGGCGTCCTACGTGCGGGACAAGCGGATCCCGCTCGAGATGTGCCCGTCGTCGAACGTCCAGACGGGCGCGGCGGCCTCGATCGCCGAGCACCCGATAGGGATTCTCAAGGAGCTCGGCTTCCGCGTGACCGTCAACACCGACAACCGGTTGATGAGCGGTACGTCGATGACCGACGAGATGTTCGCGCTGGTCGAGGCCTTCGGGTACACCCTCGACGACCTGCGCTGGTTCACGATCAACGCGATGAAGTCTGCGTTCCTGCCGTTCGACGAGCGGCTGGCGATCATCAACACCGAGATCAAGCCGGCCTATGCGGTTCTCGCCGCGATGAGCTGACAGGGTAGTCTCCCCTCGGACACCGGGAGGGAGACCCTTTTCACATGGCAGGACGACACAGCGCGGCAGGCGCCGAGCGTCGGTCGCGAGCAGTGCCCGTGCTGGGCGTGCTCGTCGCGGCGTCGGTCATCGCGGTCGGGGGATTCGTGGTTGTGGGCAACGCAGCCAAGGAACCCGGCCAGGCTGCCTGCGAGGACTCCGTGGCAGTGCGGCTCGCGGCCTCCCCGGACATCGCACCGGCGGTCGGCGAGGCAGCCCGTGACCTCGAGAAGGACGGGGCCTCGGTCGACGGCCTCTGCATCGACTACGACGTGCAGCCGGTCGCTCCGGAGCAGGTCGCGGAGGTGCTCGCGTCGGAGCCGGAGGACACCCCGGACCTGTGGGCGCCCGACCTGTCCGTCTGGCTGACCCGTTCGGAGCTGGCCGGTGCCGAGCTCACCCGGGTCTCGGACTCCATGGCGAGCTCACCCGTCGTCGTCGTCGGGCCGAACGGCCAGGCGCCCTCCTCCTGGCAGGAGGTCGGCATGAACTCCGTGGCCTACCTCGACCCGCTGACCAGCTCGGCCAGCACCGTCGCGCTGCTCTCCGCCTTCGGCGAGATGGCCGTGACCGGCGCCAGTGACACCGAGATGGGCGCGATGATGGTCCCGCTCGCCCAGCGGTACGGCGCACAGCCGGACAAGCCCGAGACGCCGGAGGACGTGGCGCGTGCCGCAGCCGAAGGCACCTTCGGTGTGCTGACCGAGCAGCAGCTGGTGAGCCTCCAGAAGGCCGGGGTCGGCAGCGAGCTCGAGGCAACGGTGCCGTCGTCGGGCACGATGCCGCTCGACTACCCGCTCGCGTCGCTGTCCGCCGACCCCGCGGTCGAGGACGCCGGCCGCCAGCTCGCGGCGTACCTGTCGAGCTCCACCGGCGGCGAGATCCTGGCCGCCAACGGCTTCCGTGAGGCGAACGGCAAGGCGCTCGAGTCGGGCGAGGGCCTGGGGCAGAAGCCCTACGCCGCGCTGCCGTCGCCGGACGCGGAGAAGGTCTCCGGCGCGCTCCGGCAGTGGGCCGTGCTGACCGTCCCCTCCCGTCTGCTCACCGTGGTCGACGTCTCCGGCTCCATGGACTTCACCGACTCCGGCACCTCCCGGATCTCGCTCGCCGTCACCGCGGCGCAGGGTGCCCTCCAGCTCTTCCCCGACAATGCCGAGATCGGCCTGTGGGCGTTCTCCGAGCGCCTCGGGGAGGGTAGCCGCGACTACGTCGAGCTGACGCCGGTGCGAGACCCTGGGCGCGGCTCAGGCGGCACCTCTCACCGCGAGGAGCTCGCCGCGGCGCTGAAGAAGCTGCCCGGCATGACCAACGGCGGCACCGGACTCTACGACACCTCGCTCGCGTGCGATCCGCACCCTGCAGGACGACTACGAGGCCCGCGCCATCAACAGCGTGATCCTGCTGACCGACGGCGAGAACGATGACCCGGGCAGCCTCTCGCTCGAGGAGCTCGTCCAGACGATCGAGCGTGAGCGTGACCCTGCGCGACCGATCCAGGTGATCGCGATCGGCATGGGCCCGGACGCGGACGCCAAGGCCCTGCGTCGGATCGCGGCGGCGACCGGTGGGCGCAGCTACGTCGCACGCAACCCGGAGGACATCTCGCGAGGTGTTCATCGACGCGATGCTCGCACGCTGATTTCAGCAGGCGGCCAGCGTCGGGGGTCGGACGCCCGGAGACGACGAGCAGCGTGAGGTGCCGGTAGGCCTCCTCGGAGGTCATCGGCACGCAGCCGAGGTCGACCGCGTGCGCGACGACCCGGGCTCGTCGCGCAGCAGCTTCAGGCCGCGCCGCAGGAGCACGAGTGGGTGCTTGCGGCGTTCGCGCAGGTCGCGGGTGAGCCTCCGCCAGAACGTGACGCCGCGGTGGTTGCGGACGCAGATCGCGTCGGCGAGCAGCCCGCGGTCCCGGCAGCCCGCGACGACCTCCTGCGCGAAGATCCCCTCGGCGACGAAGAAGGCGGCACCGCCGAGGTCGAGGACTCGGTGCCCTACACGTCCGTCGTGCGCGAGGTCGTAGACCGGCACGTCGACGCTGCCCTCACGGCACAGCGCCTCGATCGCGGCGACGGCCTCGTCCATGCAGCCAGGAGGCCGGGTCGTCCCAGTCGACGATCGACTCGTGCCCGAGGTCGACGCGGGGGAGCGACGGGTCGCTGCCGTCCTTGTAGAAGTCGTCGAGGTTGAGCACCGGCAGCCCGACCCGGCGGGAGAGCCGCGACTTGCCCGACCCGGAGGGGCCGGCGAGGACGATCACCCGAGCACGCACCGGGACATTGTGCCCGAGCAGGTCCCGTCAGATCCCGATCGGGTGCCAGACGGTCTTGGTCTCCAGGAAGGCGGTCAGCCGCTCGATGCCGGGCTGGACGGCCCAGTCGGTGGCGGGTGCGGGGCGGAGGACGCGCTTGAGGTTCTCGGCTGCCGACTCCTCGAGGCTCTTGGCCACGCCCGCGTCCTCGACCCCGGTGAGGTCGATCGCGTTGACGTCCATGTGCGAGGCGAGCCACGGGCCGATCTCGGCAGCGTCGCCGGTGAGGATGTTGACCACTCCGCCGGGGACGTCGGAGGTGGCGAGCACCTCGGACAGCGTGATCGCCGGCAGCGGCCGCTGGTAGGAGGTGACGACCACGGCGGTGTTGCCGGTGACGACCACCGGCGCGATGACCGAGACCAGCCCGAGCAGGGAGGAGTCCTGCGGGGCGAGCACCGCGACGACACCGGTCGGGTCGGGCAGGGAGAAGTTGAAGTACGGCCCGGCGACGGGGTTCGCGGAGCCGACGACCTGGGCGATCTTGTCGGCCCAGCCGGCGTACCAGACGAGCCGGTCGACGGCCTCGTCGACGGCCGCCTCGGCCTGCTTCCTGGCCAGCCCCTCGGAGAGGGAGACCTCCTCGACGAACTGCGCGCGGCGGCCCTCGAGGACCTCGGCGACCCGGTAGAGGACCTGGCCGCGGTTGTACGGCGTGCGGGTGGACCAGCCACCGAAGGCCTTGCGAGCCGCGGCGACGGCGTCACGGCCGTCCTTGCGGGAGGCCTGGGAGGCGTTGGCGAGGAACCGGCCCTTGTGGTCGAGCACCTCGTAGGACCGGCCGGACTCCGACCGGGGGAAGGCGCCCCCGACGTAGAGCTTGTAGGTCTTGCGGACCTCGAGACGGGCGTCTGCAGGGGGTGTCATCGGACGTATGCCTCCAAGCCGTGGCGGCCACCCTCGCGGCCGTATCCGGACTCCTTGTAGCCGCCGAAGGGGCTGGTGGGGTCGAAGCGGTTGAACGTGTTGGCCCAGACCACGCCGGCGCGCAGCTGGTCGGCCATCCAGAGGATGCGTGAGCCCTTGTCGGTCCACACGCCCGCGGACAGGCCGAAGGGGGTGTTGTTGGCCTTCTCCACCGCCTCCGCGGGGGTGCGGAAGGTCAGCACGGACAGGACCGGGCCGAAGATCTCCTCGCGCGCGATCCGGTGGGCCTGGGTGACGCCGGTGAAGATGGTCGGCGGGAACCAGAAGCCGGTGCTCGGCAGCTCGCACGCCGGGGACCAGCGCTCGGCGCCCTCGGCGTCACCGATGCCCGCGAGCTCGCGGATCTTCTCCAGCTGCTCGCGGGAGTTGATCGCGCCGATGTCGGTGTTCTTGTCCAGCGGGTCACCGACCCGCAGCGTGGCCATCCGGCGCTTGAGGCTGTGCAGCACCTCGTCGGCGACCGACTCCTGCACCAGCAGGCGCGAGCCCGCGCAGCACACGTGGCCCTGGTTGAAGAAGATGCCGTTGACGATGCCCTCGACGGCCTGGTCGACCGGTGCGTCGTCGAACACGATGTTGGCGGCCTTGCCGCCGAGCTCCAGCGTCACGCGCTTGTCGGTGCCCGCGACCGCCTTGGCGATCTGGCGGCCGACCTCGGTGGAGCCGGTGAACGCGACCTTGTCGACCCCGTCGTGGGCGACGAGGGCCTTCCCGGTCTCGCCGGCCCCGGTGACGATGTTGACCACGCCCGGCGGGAGGTCGGCCTGCTGGCAGATCTCGGCGAACAGCAGCGCGGTCAGCGGCGTGGTCTCCGCGGGCTTGAGCACGACGGTGTTGCCGGCGGCGAGGGCCGGGGCGATCTTCCAGGCCAGCATCATCAGCGGGAAGTTCCACGGGATCACCTGGGCGGCGACCCCTACCGGCTGTGTCGAGCGGAGACCGGCGTACTCGAGCTTGTCGGCCCAGCCTGCGTAGTAGAAGAACCACGACGCGACCAGCGGCACGTCGACGTCGCGGGACTCGCGGATCGGCTTGCCGTTGTCGAGGGACTCGAGCACCGCGAGCTCGCGGGAGCGCTCCTGGATGATCCGGGCGATGCGGAAGAGGTACTTCGCGCGCTCGCGACCCGACATCCGCGACCACACCTTGTCGTAGGCGCGGCGCGCGGCCTTGACCGCGAGGTCGACGTCCGCGGAGGTCGCCTCGGCGACCTCGGCCAGCACCTCCTCGGTCGCCGGGCTCACGGTCTTGAACGACCGGTCGCCCTCGGCGGCGGTGAACTCGCCGTTGACGAAGAGGCCGTAGGAGGACTTGATGTCCACGACCGCCCGCGACTCGGGAGCGGGGGCGTAGTCGAAGGCTGCGCGGGGGTCCACGGCGTGGGTGCCCTCAGTGTTCTCGGATGTCATCGCAGGATCAGTCCAGGGTGAAGTAGTCGGGGCCGGAGTAGCGGCCGGTCTTCATCTTCGTGCGCTGCATCAGCAGGTCGTTGAGCAGCGTGGAGGCGCCGAACCGGAACCACTCGGGGTCGAGCCAGTCGGGTCCGGCGACCTCGTTGACCATCACGAGGTACTTGATCGCGTCCTTGCTGGTGCGGATGCCACCCGCAGGCTTCACTCCGACCATCTGGCCGGTCGCGTCGCGGTAGTCACGGACCGCCTCGAGCATCACCAGGGTCACCGGCAGCGTCGCGGCCGGCTGCACCTTGCCGGTCGAGGTCTTGATGAAGTCGGCGCCGGCCATCATCGCCAGCCAGGACGCCCGTCGTACGTTGTCGTAGGTCTGCAGCTCACCGGTCTCGAAGATCACCTTCAGGTGCGCGGCGGAGCCGTCGGGACGGGCGCACGCTTCGCGCACCGCCACGATCTCCTCGAACACCTGCAGGTAGCGGCCGGTGAGGAACGCACCACGGTCGATCACCATGTCGACCTCGTCGGCGCCCGCCTCGACCGCGTCACGGGTGTCGGCCAGCTTGATGTCGAGAGCGGCACGGCCCGAGGGGAACGCGGTCGCCACCGACGCCACGTGCACGCCGGAGTCGCCGAGCGTCTCCTTCGCGAACGGCACCATGTCCGGGTAGACGCACACCGCCGCGACCTGGGGACAGGTCGGGTCCGACGGGTCGGGACGCAGCGCCTTGTTCGACAGCGCGCGCACCTTCCCGGGGGTGTCCTGCCCCTCGAGCGTGGTGAGGTCGACCATCCGGATCGCGAGGTCGATCGCGAACTCCTTGGCCGTTGTCTTGATGGAGCGCGTCCCCAGCATGGCGGCCCGGGCCTCGGCCCCGACCTGGTCCACGCCGGGCAGGCCGTGGAGGAAGCGGCGCAGGGACGAGTCGGACGACGTCGCCTCCGCCAGGTCTCCGCTGCCGGCTCCGTTGCCTGGGCTTACGACGGTAGTCACCGACCCAGCATATGGGCGCCGACCCTTGATGTGGAGAATCGTCACGTCGCCCTCACAATGGTGGCCATGGCCGCCGCGCAGCACACCCCTGGACGAGCAGAGCCGGTCGAGCGGTTCCGGCCCACGAGCGGCCAGGTCGTCGGCCACCTCACCCTGGGCGCGATCGTCGTCCTGCTGGTCTACCTCGCGTTCGACGTGCGGACGCTCGGCGGCCTGCGGGTAGCGACGGCCCTGGTGTTCTTCGGCGCGCTGGTGTGGGCGGTGCTGCTGCGACCACGGGCGACGGCCTACCCGGACGAGCTCCAGATCCAGAACTCAGTGCGCGACGTCGTCATCCCCTACACCGCCATCGACGACGTGACGGTCGGCCGGGTCCTGTCGGTCTGGGTCGGCGACGACCGCCACGTGTGCACGGGCATCGGGCGACCGCTGCGCAAGGTCGGGCAGGGTCGGAAGCGGGGGATCGACCTCGTTCCTCGGCCTCGGTCACGCCGATGTCCCCGACGAGGCGGACGGGACGCAGCAGGACGCGGTCAGCTATGCCGACTTCGTGCAGGGCCGGATCGCCTCGCTGGTCGAGGACGCCAAGCGTCGGGCGGCTTCAGCAGACAGCGGTACGACGGACGCGCGGCCGCGCTACGTGTGGGCCTGGCCGGAGGTCATCGGCCTCGTGGGTAGCGGCACAGCGTTCGTCCTGAGCCTGCTCCTGGGCTAGAGGGCTCAGCTTCTGGGCCAGAGGGCTCACGTCGGTGTAGCGGGCCATTCGTCCGGCTTCCCGCGGTTCTGTGGACGACGCCCTTCTGCTTGCCCATGTGTGCGCATCCTCCGTGCCGGCCACTCCTCGCGGAGGACCCTGCAAGAAGTCTTGTCGCACCAGAAGAACTGTCGGTGCTCGAAGGTATGTTCGAACCATGATCGAGCTGGGTGCGTTGACCGACCTGGATGCCGAGGGTGTCCTGGTCGAGGCTGAGCGTGCCCAGGCGGGGATGGTGGCGGCGGAGACGGCCCGGTTCTTCCTGGCGGCGCACTGGGTGGACCTGCACTCGGGGGAGGCGTTGGCCGAGGAGCGGCGCCGGACGCGGCGGCGGGTGTTGCCGGGGATGGAGCGGTCCAAGCGGGCGGGGGCGGACGGGACGCCGTTGGTGGCGGAGTTCGCGGCGATGGAGCTCGGTGCGGTGCTGGGGATGGGGCCAGTGGCGGCGGAGTGTTTCCTGCGGGATGCGGTGAACACCCGGCACCGGCATCCGGTGTTGTGGGAGGCGCTGGCGGCCGGGGCGGCGCGGGTGTGGCAGGCCCGGGAGGTGGCCCGGCGGTGCGCGGCGGCGGGGCTGGACCTCGACCAGGCGCGGTGGGTGGATGAGGTGACGACGCCGTATCTGGGGTCGTTGCCGTGGGGCCGGTTCGAGTCGCTGCTGGAGGCCAGGATCGTGGAGGCCGACCCGGCGGCGGCCGAGGAGCGGGCGCGGGCGGCGGCGTTGGACCGGTTCGTGCGCACCGGCCAGTCCAGCGAGTTCGGGTTGAAGACGTTGGTGGCGCGGGCGGCGGCGGGGGATGTGGTGTTCTTCGTGGCGATGGTGGACCGGATCGCGCAGATCCTGCTGCTGAACGGGGACACCGATCGGGTGGATGTGCGGCGGTCGAAGGCGATCGGGATCCTGGCCACCCCGGCGCGGGCGTTGTTGATGCTGCAGCAGGCCGAAGCCGACGCCGCACGCCGCAGCCGCCGGCGCGACGCGAGCGGCGACGCCGGTGACGGCGCGACCCGCGCTCACGGCGAGCGGTGACGAGGCCGACGCGGACCACGGCGCGGCGCCCGGTTCCAGAGCCGGGGAGACCACCAGCGAGTCCGACGAAGACGTGGCCGGTGACGCCGCCGGCGAGGCCGAGGACCCGGACCTGATCGGGGAGCTGGACGTGCACCCGGCCGACAACGACGCCGACGACCCCGAGCCCGAGACGGCCCCGTGCCCGACCTGTGCCGGCGAGGGCGTGGTGACCGGTTCGATGTCCGGTGACCCGACGGCGTTCGTCAAGCCGGGTCGGGCTCGCGGGGGTCGACCCGAGGCGGCTGCTGCCGAACGCGACGCTCTACATCCACGTCTCGGCCGAGGCGCTGCGCAGCGGGGTCGGGGTGGCCCGGATGGAGGGCGTCGGCCCGATCACGATCGGCCAGGTCCAGGAGTTCCTCGGCCACACCAACGTCCGGCCGGTGCGGGTGGTCGACCTCCCCGGCCAGGTGCCGGTCGACGCCTACGAGGTGCCCGCGAGCATGCGGGAGGCGCTCTACCTGCGGAACCCGGCCTGTGTCGCGCCGTACGCCACGAACCTGTCGCGGGGCAAGGACGCCGACCATGTGGTGCCGTACCTGTCCCCGGACCGGGGCGGGCCACCGGGCCAGACGGCGATGGGGAACCTCGGGCTGCTGTCGCGGTTCGTCGCACCGGGTGAAGACCCATGGCCGGTGGTCCCTGCGACAACCCTCCCCGGGGGTGTTCGAGTGGCGCTCACCCCACGGCTACTGGTTCCGGGTCGACCACACCGGCACCCACCCGCTGGGGAAGAACCCCGAACAGCAGCACCACCCTGCTCCCGCCCAGGCGCAGGAACGAGCAGAGCACCGATCGAGCGTGGACGTGTGGTTCTCACCGTTCGAGCTCGACCTTGCGGAGCTGGTTGGACACCAGTCCTGAAAGCGCGAGGTCAACCTCGTCGCCGAGCGGGTCACTCCTCGGAGTGGCTGCGGACCGCTCGCCGGCGGTCGGACTAGATTCCGAGCGCCGCGGAGAGGTCGTTGCGGATGGCGTCGAGGCGGCCGGTCGCCGCGATCCTCGCCGCGTCCACCCCGCCGGGCTCACCCTCCTCCACAGGCACGACGACCTCGAGGTAGCACTTGAGCTTCGGCTCGGTCCCCGACGGGCGCACCACGACCCGCGCGCCCTCGGCGAGGTGGTAGCGCAACCCGTCCGTCGGCGGCACATCGGCACTGCCCATCGTCAGGTCGTCGACCTGCTCGACGGCGAGCCCACCGAGGGAGACCGGCGGCGCCGATCGCAGCCGCGCCATCGCGTCGGTGATCGCGGACAGGTCGGTGACCCGGATCGAGAGCTGGTCGGTGGCGTGGAGGCCGTAGGTACGCGCGATGTCGTCGAGCTGGTCGGTGAGGGTCCGCCCCTCGCTGCGCAGGATGGCCGCGAGCTCGGCGACCCGGAGCAGCGCCGACACCCCGTCCTTGTCCCGCACCAGCTCGGGTGCGGCGCAGTAGCCGAGCGCCTCCTCGTAGGCGAACGCGAGCCCGTCGATGCGGCCCAGCCACTTGAACCCGGTGAGCGTCTCGCGGTACTCCTGCCCGTGCGCGGCGGCCATCTTCCCGAGCAACGACGAGGACACGATCGTCGTCGCGTAGATCCCTTGGACACCGAGGCGCAGCAGGAAGTCCGCGAGGAGCACGCCAACCTCGTCGCCGCGCAGCATCCGCCACCCGTGGACTCCGGGGACGCCGACGGCGCAGCGGTCCGCGTCGGGGTCGTTGGCGAGCACGACGTCGGCCTCGACCTCTTCCGCGAGCTGCATCGCGAGGTCCATCGCGCCGGGCTCCTCGGGGTTGGGGAACGCCACCGTGGGGAAGTCGGGGTCCGGCTCGGCCTGGGCGGCCGCGACGTGGGGTGCGGCGAACCCGGCACGTTCGAGCACGTCGGCGACGACCTCGCCGCCCACCCCGTGCAGGGGGGTGTAGACGGTGGTCAGCTCGCGCGGGGTGCTCGGTCCGACCAGCGCAGCGACCCGGGCCGCGTAGGAGTCGGCGACGTCGGCGTCGAGCCATTCCCAGTCGTCGGACCTCGGGACGGAGGCGAGGGCGCCCACCGCGGCGATCCGGCTGGAGATCTCGCTGTCTGCCGGCGGCACGATCTGGCTGCCGTCGCCCAGGTAGACCTTGTAGCCGTTGTCCTGCGGCGGGTTGTGGGAGGCGGTCACCATCACACCGGCCAGGCAGCCGAGCTCGCGGATCGCGAAGGCCAGCACCGGTGTCGGCAGCGGCTTGGGCAGCACGTAGGCACGCAGTCCGGCACCGGCCATCACCTCGGCGGTGTCCCGGGCGAAGACGTCGGAGTTGTGGCGGGCGTCGTAGCCGATCACGACCGGGTCCCCGTCGCCCGCCCCGTTGTCGCGGAGGTACGTCGCGAGGCCGGCGGCGGCGCGGGTCACCACGACCCGGTTCATCCGGTTCGGCCCCGCCCCCAGCGCACCCCGCAGGCCCGCCGTACCGAACTCCAAGGTCCCGTCGAAACGGTCGGCGAGGTCAGCGGCGTCCGCGCCCGACGGGTCCTTCTCGACACGCCGAATCAGGTCGTCCAGCTCGCCACGGGTCTGCTCGTCGGGGTCCTCGGCAGCCCAGGCCCGGGCACGCTCGATCAGGGCGTCGGCGTTCGTCGAAGCGGTCATGGCCGAAGGCTAGCCCGATAGCATCTGCGACGGCGCCCGGCCCGGGCACCATCCGCACCAGGTACATCGGGGGACCTATGCACGCCAGTCGGGCGTCACGTCGCACTCTTGCCATCGCCGTCTCGATCGTCGCGACGGCCGGATCCGTCCTCGGGCAGGCGCTGCCGTCGTCCGCCGCGGACGACCCCGGGACCGTCCACCTGGTCTCGGTCGACAGCGCCGGCGTGCAGGGCAACGACCCGAGCGGGTACCCCGTGGCATCGTCGGACGGTCGGTACGTCGCGTTCGCGTCGTCCGCCTCCAACCTGGCGCCCGGGGACACGGCGGACACCTGGGACGTGTTCCTCCGTGATCGGGTCGCGGGGACGACGATCCGGGTCTCGGACCCTGCTCACGGCTTCCCCGCAGGAGGGTTCCACCCCTCGATCTCGACCGACGGCAGGTACGTCGCGTACGCGACCTTCGCGACCGGCGGGCCCTACGTGGTGCTGCTGTACGACCGGGAGACCGGCGAGACCGAGCCGGTGTCGGTCAGCCGGGCCGGCGAGGTCCTCAGCGGCTCCAGCCCGGAGATCTCCGCCGACGGCAGGTTCGTCGTCTTCATGTCCGGCGACAGCCTGGTGCCCGGCGACACGAGCAACCGGTACGGCCCCGACATCTACGTCCGCGACCGGGTGGCAGACACGATCCGGCGGGTGTCGGTGAGCACCAGCGGCCGGCAGGCGAACGCCTACAGCGAGCACCCGACGATCTCCGACGACGGCCGCTACGTGGCGTTCGCCTCGATGGCGTCGAACCTCGTGCCCAACGACAAGGGCATGTGGGACATCTTCGTCCGAGACCTGCGCCGCCGTACGACCGAGCGGGCAGTGGTGGATCCGCAGGGTCGTCGGCCCAACGCCTCCAGCCGGAACCCGAGTCTGTCCGCGACAGGGCGGTTCCTCACCTTCGACTCGACGGCCTCGGACCTGGTTGCGGGCGACACCAACGAGAAGCAGGACGTGTTCGTCCGAGACCTGTTCCGCGGCACGAACCAGCTCGTGTCGGTGAACAACCGCGGTGGTCAGGCGAACGCGTACAGCAACGCCAGCGCGATCTCCGCGAGCGGACGGTACGTCGCGTTCTCGTCTGCCGCCACGAACCTGGTGCCCCGGGACACCAACGACCACTGGGACGCGTTCCTCTGGGACCGCCGGACGGAGACCACCCGCCGGGTCTCGGTCAACAGCAGCGGCCGGCAGGGGCGCCGCGACAGCGATGCCACGTGGGTGTCGCCGAACGGACGTTTCGTGGGCTTCGACTCGGTCTCGGCCAACCTGGTCGAAGGTGACGTCAACGGCCGCCTCGACGTCTTCGTCTGGGACCGCGGGACATCCTGACGGGGGTCAGGCGTTCCCCGCGTCGGGCGCTAGCGTGGGCCCATGCCCGCCTCCGCGAGTCCCTCGCCGCGACCCACGGTCCGCGAGGCCGTGGAGGCCCTCGCCGTCCGTCACGGTGAGGGCGCCGTCGTCGACGCCTGCACCGCGCTGCTGCGAGGCGAACCGCCGGAGGACCGGGAGGAGATCGCGGTCGGCCTGAGTGTCCACGGCACGTCGGTCGAGCAGCTCCGCTCGAGCGGCTACGGCGCGGACCACTGGTGGCGCACCTGGGGCGCCCGTGGCCTGCTGTACGTCTGGTCGCCTGGCGCCGTGGCGGTGGTGGTGCAGGGGCTGGCCGACCCGGAGTGGCGGCCCGCGGAGATGTGCCTGAAGGTCGCTGCCCATCGCGAGATCGGGGAGTCGGCCGGGGGAGCGGTGGGCCTCGCCAGCCACGACCTCCCGCGCGTCCGCGCGGTCGCCGTACGCACGCTCGGTCTGGTCGGCGACACCGAGCACGTCGCGGCGGTCCGGTCGGCGCTCGACGACCCCGACGCACAGGTACGACGGGCAGCGGGACTGGCTCTCGAGCGCATGGTCGGCCGGCTGGACCTGCCCGGGGAGGAGCTGCCGTGAGCACGGAGTACCGCTTCGAGCACTCGTGGTCGCTGCCGATCGGCCGGACCGAGCTCTTCGACGTGCTCGCCGACGTGGCCGGCTACCCCTCGTGGTGGCCACAGGTCCGTGCGGTGGCCCGGGTCGACGACGACACCGCCCACGTGGTGGTGCGGTCGGTCCTGCCGTACTCGCTGGACCTGACCCTCGTGCGCTCGGTCGAGGATCGTGCGGCCGGGGTGCTCGAGGCGCGGATCCATGGTCAGCTCGAGGGGTGGTCGCGGTGGAGCCTGACCTCGACCGGATCGTCGACGTGGCTGCTCTACGAGCAGGAGGTTGCCGTGCGAGGCAGGCTCATGAAGCTCGGCTCGCGGCTCGCCCGGCCGGTGCTGGTCGGGAACCACGGCGCGATGATGCGCGGCGGGCGTGACGGCCTGCTCGATCTGGCCCGGGGACGAGCGAGCGCTCAGGCGCGGTCGAGCGCCGGCCGGTAGTACCTCTCGGTCACGAACGGGCCGCCCACGTGCGCTGCCTCGACCCGGTCGGCGTCGCTCTCTGCCACCGACTCGATCTGTGCGGCGAAGGACTCCGCGTCGTCCTCGGGGTCGTACCCGAGCCGCCGACCGGGCTCGAGGTCCCACCAGGCGCGGGTGTTGTCCGAGATCCCGTAGAGCACCGCGAAGCCCGGCTCGGGCGCGGTGAGGCCTGCGTGCACCATGCGGACCGCGTCGTCGTGGGAGAGCCACGTCGACAGGTGTCGCCGGGTCTCCGGCCTCGGGAGGAAGCTCCCGATCCGCATCGCCACCGCGTCGACGGCGTACCGGTCGGAGTACAGCCGGAGCAGTGCCTCGGCGGCGACCTTGCCGACCCCGTAGAACGTGTCGGCGCGTGGGGCGACCGCGTCGGTCAGCAGCTCGGTGCGCGGCGTGCGGCCCACGGCATGGTTGCTGCTCGCGTAGACGATCCGGCTCACGCCGTGGGCGACCATGGCGTCGAGGAGGGCCCCGGTGGTGACCACGTGGGACTGCAGGATCGTGGGGAGCGGCGCCTCGTCGGGGATGCTCGCCAGGTGGACCACGCCGTCGAGCGGGCCGGCCTGGGCGAGCACGTCGAACACCGAGTCCACGGCGTCGGCGTCGGCGCAGTCCGCGGTGAACCAGGCTCCCCCGAACCCCTCCGGCTCGGCCCCGAGGTCGAGCCCGGCCACCTCGTGGCCCAGGGCCACCAGGCCGGCGCAGACGACGGTCCCGATGCTGCCGGCCGCGCCGGTCACGAGGACGCGCATCAGATCCTCGGCACGATCGAGCCGAGCAGCTGCCCCATCCGGGAGGCCGCGTCCCGGCCGGCCTCGAGCACCTCCTCGTGGTTCAGCGGCGCACCCGAGATGCCGGCGGCGAGGTTCGTCACCAGCGAGATGCCGAGCACCTCCACGCCTGCCTCGCGCGCGGCGATCGCCTCCAGCGTCGTGGACATGCCGACGAGGTCGCCGCCGATGGCGCGGACCATGCCGATCTCCGCGGGGGTCTCGTAGTGGGGTCCCCGGAACTGCACGTAGACGCCCTCGGCGAGGCCGGGGTCCACCTCGCGGCAGAGCTCGCGCAGCCGGGGGCTGTACAGGTCGGTGAGGTCGACGAAGTGCGCACCCTCGATCGGCGAGGTCGACGTGAGGTTGATGTGGTCTGCGGATGAGCACCGGCGTGCCCGGCACCCACGACTCGTCCAGGCCCCCGCAGCCGTTGGTGAGCACGGCGACCTGGCAGCCCGCGGCTGCCGCGGTGCGCACCCCGTGTACGACGGGCCGCACACCGAGGCCTTCGTAGAGGTGGGTGCGGCCGAGGAAGACGAGCAGGTTCTTGTCCCCGGAGCGGACCGACCGGATCCTGCCGGCGTGCCCCTCGACGGCCGGCGGCGCGAAGCCGGGGAGGTCGGTGGTGCTGACCTCGGCGACCACATCGCCCAAGGCGTCCGCGGCCGGGAGCCAGCCGGAGCCCATGACGAGGGCGATGTCGTGGCGGTCGACTCCGGTGAGCTCGCGGAGTCGGTCGGCGGCCTCGGAGGCGAGGGCCTGGGGCGTGGGTTCGGTGCTGGTGGTCACCGCGGAAGCCTAGACGAGCCCGCGGTGCGTCGTACGACTAGAGACCGACGGAGCGGCACGGACGCCCGCGCAGCTCGGCGACGTAGTCGTCCGGGGCACCCGCCGCCTCGGCCGCGTCGGCGAGGATGCCGACCGTGCTCGCCGAGGGCAGCCCGCCTTCGTAGGCGTCGAGCACGTAGGTCCAGGCGAGGTGGCTGCCGGCCATCGTGGCCACGCGCACGCGGGTCTTGCGGTACAACCCCGAGCCGAAGCTCTCGACCTCGTCGAGCACGGCCATGTCCTCGTCCGTGACGTCGTAGAGCGCGACGAAGACCTGCTCGAAGGGGTCCTGCACGATCGTCGCGAGTGCGCCGTCCCAGCCGTGCTCCTCACCGCCGAAGGTCAGCCGCCAGCCGGTGAGCCATCCGGTGCTGCGCAGCGGGGAGTGGGGGCAGCGCTCGCTCATGCGAGAGGGGTCCAGGTTCGACCCGTAGGCGGCGTAGAGAGGCACGAACAGGAGGCTAGCGCGCGGATGGAACAATGGGCGCCGTGAATCGGGTAGTGATCGTCGGTGGTGGACCTGGTGGCTACGAGTCGGCGCTGGTGGCAGCGCAGCTCGGGGCCGAGGTGACGGTGGTCGACACCGACGGGATCGGCGGCTCCGCGGTCCTCACCGACTGCGTCCCGAGCAAGACCCTGATCGCCACCGCCGAGCTCATGGCCGACATGGAGGAGGCCGCCGAGCTCGGCATCTCGCTGACCACCCCGCACGGATCGACGCCCGGCGACCTGGCGGTCGACCTGCTGCGCGTCAACGAGCGCGTCAAGGAGCTCGCCCTCGCGCAGTCCGCCGACATCGAGCGGCGCCTGACGCGCGAGAACGTCCGCATCGTCCGCGGCCGCGGCCGGCTCGACGGCCCGCAGCGTGTCGTGGCCGAGCTGGCCGACGGCGGCACCGAGACCATCCAGGCCGACGCCGTGCTGGTCGCGACCGGCGCGAGCCCCCGCACTCTCGATACCGCCCAGCCCGACGGGGAGCGGATCCTCAGCTGGGACCAGGTCTACGACCTGCAGGAGGTCCCCGAGCGACTGATCGTGGTCGGGTCCGGTGTCACCGGCGCGGAGTTCGCCGGTGCCTACAACGCTCTCGGCATCGACGTCGTGCTCGTGTCGAGCCGCGACCGCGTGCTGCCCGGTGAGGACGCCGACGCCGCCCAGGTGCTCGAGGAGGTCTTCACCCGGCGGGGCATGACCGTGCTGTCCCAGTCGAGGATGGAGTCCGTCGTACGCGACGGGGACCGCGTGACGGTCACGCTCACCGACGGCCGGAGCGTCGAGGGCTCGCACTGCCTGCTCGCGCTCGGTTCGGTCCCCAACACCTCTGGCATGGGTCTCGAGGAGGCCGGCGTGATCCTCAAGGACGGCGGTTTCATCAACGTCGACAGGGTTTCACGCACGTCGGCCCGGGGGATCTATGCCGCGGGCGACTGCACCGGGGTGTTCATGCTCGCGTCCGTCGCGGCCATGCAGGGTCGCATCGCGATGTGGCACTTCCTCGGCGATGCCGTGACGCCGCTCGACCTGAAGACCGTGTCGGCCAACGTGTTCACCGCGCCCGAGATCGCCACGGTCGGCTACACGCAGAACGACGTCGACAAGGGCGTCATCGAGGTCGAGACCGTGATGCTGCCGCTGCGTGGCAACGCCCGGGCGAAGATGCAGGGCGTGCGCGACGGCTTCGTGAAGCTGTTCTGCCGGCCCGGCACGGGCATCGTCGTCGGGGGCGTGGTGGTGGGGCCTCGCGCCAGCGAGCTGATCCACCCGGTGTCGATCGCGGTGTCGGAGAACCTCACCGCCGACCAGCTCGCGCAGGCGTTCACGGTGTACCCGTCGATGAGCGGCTCGGTCGCCGAGGCGGCCCGCAGGCTGCACCGCTACCAGCGGTAGCCGCACCGCCGCGATCCTGCGCGAGGGTCAGAAGCCGCCGAAGTCCCCGCCGCCGAAGTCGCCACCGAAGCCGCCCCGAGTCGCCGCTGCCCCCGTAGTCGCCGCCGCCGCCGTAGTCACCCCCGCCGGAGTCACCGCCCCCGTAGTCACCGCCACCGGAGTCGCCCCAGTCGCCTCCGCCCTCACCGGCGCCGTCACCCGCGCCGAAGTCGGTGTCGGCGCCCTCGACGTGCTCGCCCTGCCAGGTGGGGGAGAGCAGGGTCATGAGCATGAAGGTGGGCAGCAGGCTCGAGGCCGCGTAGGCACCGAAGTAGCCCATCGCCCAAGGGGAGTAGGCGGGTCCGGCCTGCCAGTACGGCACCCTCCGGTAGCCCTGCTGGACGGTGCGGATGTCGGGCTCCGCGCCCTGGACGACGCGGTCCGCGTCGGCCGCGCACACGGGCACCTGGCGCTGCACACCGCCGGCCGGAGCCCACTCGATGTCGGTGGTCGAGGGGCCGTGGGCGGGGTTGAAGAAGCACGGCGGGCGCCGGACGGGCAGGGGCCGGCCGTCCTTGCGAGCGAGCACGCAGGCCATGGCGTACCTGCCGTCCTCGAGCGCCTCGGTCACGTGCTTGATGTGCTCGGGCTCGGCGACCTTCTGCAGGGTCTCCTTCGCGGACTCGTAGGAGTCGAGCGCGCGCTGGTAGTCCTGCCGCATGGGCTCGTCGAGGGGAGTGGTCAGCATGTCGACGTCGAGGAGCTGGAGCTCCTCGCCGAACCGCGTCACGTCCTCGTCGGCCACCTTCACCACGGCGGCGAGGTCGGCGGACTTGCGCTGATGGAGCTCGAGGCGCTGCTTGCGCTGGGACAGGACGACGAGGCCGAGCACGGCTCCGACCACGAGGAGGATGAGCACGAAGTCCATGGACTCGAGCCTATCCCCGAACGCGAAACCCCCGTCTGCGGGAAATGACGAATTGACGAGTCGAATTACATTCATGTAATTACGCGCATGGAATTCTTCGAATATCCCGCTTCTCAGAGACAGGAATACCTGATCCGTGTGAATAATGTGCCGATCACACGCGCAACACGGTTCACTTTCTTCACGCGGCACGATCGCGTGTCGTCGTCGGCTAGGGAGAAGCTGCGGATGGGTGCAGGGAGGCGCGGGGCCGCTGTCGCGGTCGTTGCGGGGATGCTGGTCAGCACGCTGGGAGGCGCGCTGACCGACTCGCCCGCGGATGCCGTCTCGACCGACCAGTCCTACTGGGTCCCCGTCGGCAAGCAGATCGTGGTCAACGGTCACGGGTACGGCCACGGACACGGGATGTCGCAGCACGGCGCGCAGGGCGCGGCGTTGAAAGGCCTTGCCTACAAGGAGATCGCGGACTTCTACTACCCAGGCACCGCCTGGGGCAGGGTCAGCGGCAAGGTCCGCGTGCTGATCAGCGGCGACACCTCCGACGACGTCGTCGTCAGCCCCACGACGGGTCTGACCATCCGGGACCTCGCCGACGGCTCCACCCACGAGCTGCCTGTCCGTGACGACATCACGCGCTGGCGGATCGACGTACGCGACGGACGCTCGGTCGTGGACCTCTACTCCGACCGGTGGCGCAGGTTCAAGGCCGCGTGGGCTCGTGACCTGGCGGGCGATGCCGAATTCTTCGCGAAATCACCGATCACGCTCTGGACCCCCTCGGGTTCGACGACATACCGAGGAATTCTCCGGTCCGCGTCGCCGTCACCGGGATCGTCGACGCGCGACACCGTGAACGTCGTTTCCATGGACGAGTACGTCATGGGCGTGGTGCCGTACGAGATGCCCGCCTCCTGGCACCCGGAGGCCGTGAAGGCCCAGGCCGTCGCGGCCCGCACGTACGCGACCTGGTCCCGCAACCAGAGCTTCAAGCGGCACTACCAGATCTGCGACACCACCTCGTGCCAGGTCTACGGCGGCACCGACGGGGAGGACTCCCGCAGCAACGCGGCGGTCCGCGCGACCCGGCGGCAGATCCTGACCTTCGACGGCAAGCCGGCCTTCACGCAGTTCTCCGCCAGCAGCGGCGGCTGGACCTCTGCCGGGAGCGTGCCGTACCTGCCCGCCAAGGAGGACCCCTACGACCGGTGGGACGGGAACACCGTGCACAGCTGGAGCGCGACGGTCGACGCCGCGCAGCTCGAGCGCAGCAACCCGTCCGTCGGCCACCTCCAGCGGATCTGGGTCACCAGCCGCGACGGCAACGGTGAGTGGCAGGGCCGCGTCACCGAGCTCGTGCTGGACGGCACCGAGGGCAACGTCACGATCTCCGGCGACAGCTTCCGCTGGGCGTTCGGGCTGAGGTCGACCTGGTTCTCCATCGAGCCGACCCCGATCATCAACCGCTGGGCGCGGATCGGCGGAGCCGACTCCCAGCTCGGCGCAGTGCGCAGCGGCGAGTACGCCGTGGCGACGGGGGCGGCCCAGCGTTTCGAGGGGGGCCGGATCTTCTACTCCAGGCGCACCGGGGCCAAGGAGCTGTACGGACGGATCCTCAAGGCCTACAACAAGTTCGGTGGCCCGACGTCCGAGCTCGGCTTCCCGAGGACACCCGTCCGCCGTCGCGGCGCGAACCGGTTGGCGAGGTTCGAGAACGGCTCGATCTACTTCAAGCGGCCGGCCGCGCCCGTCGTGGTCACCGGCGCGATCGACCGGAGGTACCTCTCCGCCGGCGGGTTGAAGACCGGCCTCGGCTGGCCGACCTCCTCGAACTACGGCGTGCCGGGCGGCGAGCGCGTCGACTACGTCAACGGCTCGATCGTCTGGGACCGCGCCACCGGAGAGGCCAAGATCTCCGTCGGCTGAGCCCTTAGTCCGGGGAGATCACCAGCACGAGGTCGCCGCCTTCGACCTGTTGGGTGTTGTTGATCGCGATCCGTTCGACGGTGCCTGCGAGGGGTGCGGTGATGGAGGCTTCCATCTTCATCGCCTCGATCGTGGCGACGGTGTCACCGGCGGCGACGGTGGCGCCCTCGTCGACGGCGACGGTGACCGCGCCGTCGAAGGGGGCCGGGACGTGGCCGGGTTTGGTGGTGTCGGCCTTCTCCTGTGCGGGTACGTCGGAGGCCACGGCGCGGTCGCGCACCGGGATCGGCCGGAGCTGGCCGTTGATGGTGGCCATGACGGTGCGGATGCCGCGCTCGTCGGGTTCGCTGATCGCCTGGACGCCGAGCAGGAGCCGTTTGCCCTCCTCGATGTCGACCTCGTACTCCTCGCCGGGCTTCATGCCGTAGAGGTAGAGGCTGGTGGGGAGGACGGAGAGGTCGCTGTACTTCTCCCGGGACTCCAGGAAGTCCTTGGTGGGGCCGGGGAAGAGCAGCTGGTTCAGGGTGGCGCGGCGGTCCTTGGCGAGGCCCTGGCGCTCGTCGTCGGTGAGGTCGGCGACCGGTGCCTTGTGCGTGCGGCCGGCGAGCGCCTTGGTGCGGAACGGCTCGGGCCAGCCGCCGGGCGGGTCGCCGAGGTCGCCGGAGAGGAAGCCGACCACGGAGTCGGGGACGTCGAACTTGCCGGGTTCGGCGGCGAACTCCTTGGGGTCGGCGCCGACGGCGACCAGGTGCAGGGCGAGGTCGCCGACGACCTTGCTGGAGGGGGTGACCTTGACGATGTTGCCGAGGATGTCGTTGGCCGCGGCGTACATGTCCTCGATCTGCTCGAACTTCTCCCCGAGGCCGAGCGCGATCGCCTGCTGGCGGAGGTTGGACAGCTGACCGCCGGGGATCTCGTGGGTGTAGACGCGTCCGGTGGGGGAGGGGAGGCCGGACTCGAAGGGGGCGTAGACCCGGCGCATGGCCTCCCAGTAGGGCTCGAGGTCGCAGACCGCCTGGAGGTCCAGGCCGGTCTCGCGGTCGGAGTGGTCGGTGGTGGCGACCAGCGCCGACAGCGGGGGCTGGCTGGTGGTGCCGGCCATCGACGCCGAGGCGGCGTCGACCGCGTCCACGCCGGCGTCGATCGCGGCGAGGAGGGTGCCGAGCTGGCCGCCGGGGGTGTCGTGGGTGTGCAGGTGCACGGGCAGGTCGAAGCGACTCCGTAGCGCGGTCACGAGGGTGCGGGCCGCGGGGGCGCGGAGCAGGCCGGCCATGTCCTTGATCGCGATCACGTGCGCCCCGGCGTCGACGATCCGCTCGGCGAGGTGCGAGGTAGTAGTCGAGGGTGTAGAGCTTCTCCTCGGGTGAGGACAGGTCGCCGGTGTAGCAGAGCGCGACCTCGGCGACCGTCGTACCGGTCTCCCGGACCGCCTCGATCGCGGGCCGCATCTGCTCGACGTCGTTGAGCGCGTCGAAGATCCGGAACACGTCGATGCCGGTGGCCGCGGCCTCCTCGACGAACGCAGCGGTCACGTCGGTGGGGTACGGGGTGTAGCCGACGGTGTTGCGGCCCCGCAGCAGCATCTGGAGACAGATGTTCGGCACCGCCTGGCGGAGGTCCGCGAGCCGCTCCCAGGGGTCCTCGGAGAGGAAGCGGAGCGCGACGTCGTAGGTCGCACCGCCCCACGCCTCGATGCTCCACAGGTTCGGGGTCATCCGGGCCACGTGGCCGGCGACGTTGATCATGTCCCGGGTGCGCACCCGGGTGGCCAGCAGCGACTGGTGGGCGTCGCGGAAGGTCGTGTCGGTGACGCCGACCCTCTTCTGCTCCCGCAGCGCACGGGCGAAACCCTCGGGGCCGAGCGAGAGCAGCTGCTGGCGGGTGCCGTCGGGAGCGGGGACGTCGAGCGCGATGTGGGGGAGCTTGCTGACCGGCTCGACGCTGACCGGGGCCTTGCCGTGCGGCTGGTTGACGGTGACGTCGGCGAGGAAGCTGAGCAGCTTGGTGCCGCGGTCGGCCGAGGACCGGGCGGTGAGCAGGTGCGGGTGGTCCTCGATGAACGCCGTGGACAGCCGGCCTGCCCTGAAGTCGGGTCGTCGAGCACCGCCTGCAGGAACGGGATGTTCGTCGCGACGCCGCGGATCCGGAACTCGGCCACCGCGCGGCGGGCACGCTCGACGGCGTCGTCGAAGGTGCGGCCGCGGCAGGTGAGCTTGGTCAGCATCGAGTCGAAGTGCGCACTGACCTCGGCGCCGGTGTAGGTGGTGCCGCCGTCGAGGCGGACGCCCGCGCCGCCCGGCGAGCGGTAGGTGGTGATCTTGCCGGTGTCGGGCCGGAACCCGTTGGCCGGGTCCTCGGTGGTGATCCGGCACTGCAGGGCCGCGCCGCGCAGCGTGATGCCCTCCTGGGTGAGCCCGAGGTCGGCCAGGGTCTCGCCGGACGCGATCCGCATCTGTGCGCGGACCAGGTCGACGTCGGTGACCTCCTCGGTGACCGTGTGCTCGACCTGGATCCGGGGGTTCATCTCGATGAAGACGTAGGACCCGTCCGGGGCGAGCAGGAACTCCACCGTGCCCGCGTTGCGGTAGCCGATCTCGCGCGCGAACCTCACCGCGTCGGCGCAGATCCGGTCACGCAGCTCCGGGTCCAGGTTCGGCGCCGGCGCGATCTCGACCACCTTCTGGTGGCGGCGCTGGACCGAGCAGTCGCGCTCGAAGAGGTGGATCACGCCGTCCTCGCGACCGGTGCCGTCGGAGAGGATCTGGACCTCGATGTGGCGCGGCTCGACGACCGCCTGCTCGATGAAGACCGTCGGGTCGCCGAAGGCGCTCTCGGCCTCACGCATGCAGATCTCGATCGCCTCGCGCAGCATCGACGGCTCGTCCACCCGGCGCATCCCACGGCCACCGCCACCGGCGACCGCCTTCACGAACAGCGGGTACGGGATTCCGTCCGTGGCCTCGACCAGCGCGTCCACGTCGGTGGACGGCTCCACCGACGCCAGCGTCGGCACCCCGGCCGCCCTGGCCGCCGCGATCGCGCGCGCCTTGTTGCCGGTCAGGGTGAGCACGTCGGCGGTGGGGCCGATGAAGGTGATCCCGGCGTTCGCGCAGGCCTCGGCGAGCCTGGGGTTCTCCGAGAGGAACCCGTACCCCGGGTAGACCGCGTCGGCGCCGGCCCTCACCGCGGTGGCCACGATGGCCTCCGGGTCCAGGTACGCGCGCACCGGGTGGCCCCGCTCCCCGATCTCGTAGGCCTCGTCGGCCTTCAAGCGGTGCTCGGAGCCACGGTCCTCGTAGGGGAAGACAGCCACCGTCTGGGCGCCGAGCTCGTACGCGGCCCGGAACGCCCGGATCGCGATCTCACCACGGTTCGCGACAAGCACCTTGGAGAACATGACGAGAGGCTACCCAGACATTCGTCGCGGTCCGCGTCTGGTCCACCTCTCGGGCACCCAGATCCCGGTTTCGGTCCGAAAATGCGGGTGAGGTCAGTCCTTGAGCTCGCAGATGACGGCGCCGCTGGTGACGGTCGCGCCGACCTCGGCGTCGAGGCCGGTGACGGTGCCGGCCTTGTGCGCCTTGAGCGGCTGCTCCATCTTCATCGCCTCGAGGACCACGATCACATCGCCCTCGGCGACCTCCTGGCCCTCCTCGACGCCGACCTTCACGATCGTGCCCTGCATCGGCGAGGTGAGCGAGTCCCCGGACGCCGCGGCGCCGGCCTTCTTCTTCTCGCGCTTGGGCTTCTTGGTGCGCCGCCGGCAGCAGCACCCGCGCCCGCGGCGGCGGCGAAGCCGGCGGGGAGGACGACCTCGAGGCGGCGGCCGCCGACCTCGACGGTGACGCTCTGCCGCTCCTCGGGCTCTGCGCCTTCCGCGTCGCCGACGTAGGGCTCGATCTGGTTGTCGAACTCGGTCTCGATCCAGGAGGTGTAGACGTCGAACTTCGTGCCGTCACCGATGTAGGCAGGGTCGTTCACGACCGCCTGGTGGAACGGGATCACGGTCGGCATCCCCTCGACGACGAACTCGTCGAGGGCACGACGCGAGCGCTCGAGCGCCTGGGTGCGGTCGCGGCCGGTGACGATCAGCTTGGCCACCAGGGAGTCGAACGAGCCGGGGACCGTCTCGCCCTGGTCGTAGCCGCCGTCGAGCCGGATGCCCGGGCCGGACGGGGCGTGCCAGCGGGTGAGCGTGCCGGGCGCCGGCATGAAGTTGCGGCCGCCGTCCTCGGCGTTGATCCGGAACTCGATGGAGTGGCCCTCGACCTCGGGGTCGTCGTACCCGAGCTCCTCGCCGGCGGCGACGCGGAACATCTCGCGGACGAGGTCGATGCCGGTGACCTCCTCGGTCACGGGGTGCTCGACCTGGAGACGGGTGTTGACCTCGAGGAAGGAGATCGTGCCGTCCTGGCCGACGAGGAACTCACACGTCCCGGCGCCGACGTACCCGGCCTCCTTGAGGATCGCCTTCGAGGAGTCGTACAGGGTCCGCATCTGCTCGTCGGAGAGGAACGGTGCCGGGCGCCTCCTCGACCAGCTTCTGGTGCCGGCGCTGGAGCGAGCAGTCGCGGGTCGAGACGACCACGACGTTGCCGTGCTGGTCGGCAAGGCACTGGGTCTCGACGTGACGCGGCTTGTCGAGGTAACGCTCGACGAAGCACTCGCCGCGGCCGAAGGCGGTGACCGCCTCGCGGACGGCGGACTCGTAGAGCTCGGCGACCTCTTCCTCCTTGCGGGCGACCTTGAGGCCGCGGCCACCACCACCGAAGGCGGCCTTGATCGCGATCGGCAGGCCGTGCTCGCGGGCGAACGCGACGACCTCGTCGGCGTCGTTGACCGGGTCCGGGGTGCCGGCGACGAGCGGGGCGCCGACCTTCTGCGCGATGTGGCGCGCCTGGACCTTGTCACCGAGCGCGTCGATCGCGGCCGGCGGAGGGCCGATCCACACGAGGCCGGCGTCGATCACTGCCTGCGCGAAGGCGGAGTTCTCGGCGAGGAAGCCGTAGCCGGGGTGGACCGAGTCCGCGCCGGACTTCTTGGCGACGTCGAGGATCTTCTCGATGGACAGGTAGGACTCGGCCGGGGTGGCGCCGCCCAGGCTGTGGGCCTCGTCGGCGAGCCGGACGAAGAGCGCATCGCGGTCCGGGTCGGCGTACACCGCCACGCTCCCGATGCCGGCGTCCTTGCAGGCCCGGATGACGCGGACCGCGATCTCTCCACGGTTGGCGATCAGGACCTTCTGCAGTGGCTTGATCTCGGGGTTGATCTCGGGGCTGCCGGACACGCGGGCTCCTGGGTCTCTCGGATCGTCAGGTAGTAGCCGGAGTCTAGAGCCTGCGGTCTCGTCCGCTCCCCGGTGCCCATGTGACGGGCAGCGAATGCCGATCCCGGTGGCTACGGTGGGTGCATGGCCGAAGGCACCCGCTCCGACGTCCGGCCCACCAGGAAGCCGTGGCAGGCCGCCGTCGTCTACGCCACGGCGGTGGTCGTGGTCGCCGGCATCGGCGGTCTCGCGACGTCGGCCGGTCAGGGCACCGACGGCTGGTACGCCGGTGCGGACAAGCCGTTCCTTCACCCCGCCCGGGTGGTTGTTCGGTCCGGTCTGGACGGTGCTGTACGCGGCGATGGCGGGGGCCGCCTGGCGCCTGTCCCGTCGGCGTGAGGAGGGGATCTCCGAGGCAGGCGTGCTGCTCAGGCTCTGGTGGCTGCAGCTGGCCCTCAACTTCCTGTGGACCCCGCTGTTCTTCGCCGGCCAGCTGCTGTGGCTCGCGTTCGTCGACATCCTCCTGCTCGACGTGGTCGTCGCGGTCCTCGTCGTCCGGGCGTGGCGCGTCGACCGGGTCGCGGCGTGGCTGCTCGCGCCGTACCTCGCGTGGATCCTCTTCGCGACCGCGCTCAACGCCGGGGTCGCGGCACTCAACTGACCGCGCGAGGCAACCTTTTCGTCCCGAGTTCCGTATCAGGGGTGAGGACTCGAACGGGGGTGTCATGCGCAGGTCCGACCGAGAGGCCGAGTTCACGGAGTACGTCGATGCGCGGCGTGCCCATCTGAGCCGCACGGCGTACCTGCTGTGTGGAGACTCGCATCGCGCCGAGGACCTCGTGCAGGTCGCGGTCAGCGACATACCGCCCAAGCCCCACGAAGGGATCGAGTGCGGGCTCTACATCGGCGGCGCGACCTGCGAACCGCTGGTCCTTCCCAGCGGCGTCTCGCTCGAGGTCGGCGAGAACGCGAGCGGTGCCTACGACGTGGTCTACCGACGGCCCGACGGTGTCAGCGTCGAGGTGCATCGTCGACCCGCTCTTCGGCAACAACTCCCTCGTTCCCGCGAAGGAGATGACCATCAACCGTCAGGATCGTCTACCGGCTCGTGCAGGACGAGCGTTCGAGGCGCCCGATCTGTGAGAGTCTTCGCCGGTGACCGAGATCCGGGCAGCCATCGCGGCCGACGAGGCCGAGCTGCGCGGGCATCGACGCGGCGTCGTGGAGCCCGGACGTGACTCCCGCGGCAGAGCGGCCGGCGGACGCGCCGTTCTTCACCGACCGGACCTCGCCCGAGGACGTGCTCGTCGCGGTGGTCGACGCCCAGGTCGCCGGATACGTGTCCCTGCGGCAGACGATTCCGCTGCCGTCCCACCAGCACGTGCTCGAGGTGAGCGGGCTCGCCGTCGACCCGCGGTTCCGCGGACAGGGCATCGGTCGGCGACTGGTCGAGGCGGCGAAGCAGGAGGCCCGCCGCCGCGGCGCCCGGAAGCTGAGCCTGCGGGTCCTGGGACCCAACACCGTGGCCCAGCGGCTCTACGAGTCCTGCGGGCTCCGCGTCGAGGGCCGGCTCGTGGCGGAGTTCCTCATCGAGGGGCGCGCCGTCGACGACCTGCTGATGGCCGTGGACCTGACCGAGCCGTCAGCGTAGGGAGGCGACGGTCTCGCGCAGCCCCTCGTCGAGCGGCCGCGTGAACCAGCCGAGCTCCTCCTGCGCCCGTGCCGGCGTGCCGAGGTAGGTCGCCACGGAGGCCCGCAGGGACTCGCCGCTGTAGTCGGCCGGCAGCGGTACGACGCGTCCGACGACGGCGTTCACGGCGGCGGTCGCGCGCACCATCGGCACGGGGAGGGTCAGCGGCTGCTTGGTGCCGGCGAGCGCCGCCACCTTGCGCAGCACCTCGGCGAGGCTCGCCCGCTGCCCCGCGAGCATGTACGACGCACCGGGTGCGCCCTTCTCCATCGCCAGCACGTGACCTCGGGCGACGTCGTCGACGTGGGCCCAGCACATGCCGCCGTCGCGGGGCACCACGACGCGGTGGCCCTGCGCCGTGCGCGCGAGCATCGCCCCGATCTGGCTGGTGTCGCCGGGGCCGTAGATCACGCCCGGCTGCAGGATCACGACGTCGAGGCCGTCGGTGGCGAACTCGACGGCGATGTCGTGGGCGGCCGCCTTCGTCTCGTCGTACACGGACACGTGACGGCCGGTGAACCGGTAGGACTCGTCCACCACGCGGCCGCCGGTGTCGGAGTTCACCGCGAGCGTGCTCGTGTAGACGACGCGGGGGACACCTCCGCGCCGGGCGGCCTCGAGCGCGTTGCGGGTGCCGTCGACGTTGACGCGTCGGCCCTCGTCCGGGTTGCGGCTGCCGACCTTGTACCAGCCGGCCACGTGGAAGAGGCCGTCCGCCCCTTCGCAGAGCCGGTCGAGCGCGGCCGCGTCGTCGAGGTCCCCGGTGACGAGCTCGACGCCGGACTCCTTCAGCGCCGAGGCGCGTGCGGGGTCGCGGACGAGGGCGACGACGTCGTGGCCGTGGTCGCGAAGCTGCCGGGCGAGGACGCCCCCGAGGAAGCCGGTGGCACCGGTGATGGCGTAGCGCATGGGCCGTTCAACGAGTGCCGCGTCGAGGGGTCACGGCCCCGGCGAGCCGGGCGAGGTCCTCGCGGCACCGGCGTTCGACCTCGTCGAGCTCGGCCAGCGTCTCGTCGATGTCACGCCGGCGCTGCTCGAGCTCCTCACGGCGGTCCTCGATCTGGTCGAGGAGGTACTCCAGCTGTCCCTTCTCGCCGGGCTGCTCGTCGTACATGTTGACGATCGTGGCGATCTGGTCCAGGGAGAAGCCGAGGCGGCGCCCGCGGAGGATGAGCTCCAGCCGGATCCGGTCCCGGTGGTGGAAGACCCGTGCCGTGCCACGGCGCTCGGGGGAGAGCAGGCCGAGGTCCTCGTAGTGGCGCAGGGTGCGGAGGGTGACGGCGTACTCGTCGGCGAGCTCGCTGATCGTCCAGGTCCGGCCGGGGTCCGGGGGTGCCATCGGCTGCTCCTTGCGCTTACGTAACGTAAACGACCTACAGTCCTTACGTTCACGTAAGCGTAAGTCATGAAGGGACTCATTGACCGTGTCTTCCTACGAGCTCTCCGCAGAGCACGAGGCCTTCCGCCGGAGCGTCCGCGAGTTCGCGGAGGCGGAGATCGCCCCGCACGCCGCGCAGTGGGACCGCGACCACCACTTCCCGGTGGACGTGGTGCACAAGATGGGCAAGCTCGGCCTCATGGGGCTGACCGCGCCGGAGGAGTTCGGCGGCGCCGGGGAGGACGGCGACTTCACCAGCCTGTGCGTGGCGATCGAGGAGATCGGTCGCGTCGACCAGTCGATGGGCATCACCCTCGAGGCGGCCGTGGGCCTGGGCATCAACCCGATCCTGACCTTCGGCACCGAGGAGCAGAAGCAGACCTGGCTCCCCGACCTCGTCGCCGGTCGCACGCTCGCCGGCTTCGGCCTCACCGAGCCCGGCGCCGGCTCCGACGCGGGCGCGACGAAGACCAGGGCCGAGCTCGTCGACGGCGAGTGGGTCGTCAACGGGTCCAAGCAGTTCATCACCAACTCCGGCTCGTCGATCACGTCGCTGGTGACGGTCACCGCACGCACCGGCACGCGTGAGGACGGCAAGGCCGAGGTCAGCACGGTCATCGTGCCGTCGGGCACGCCAGGGTTCACGGCCGAGAAGCCGTACGACAAGCTCGGCTGGCACGCCTCCGACACCCACCCGCTGACCTTCGACAACGTGCGCGTGCCCGAGGGCAACCTGCTGGGGGAGCGCGGTCGCGGCTTCGCGCAGTTCCTCGCCACCCTCGACGACGGCCGGGTCGCCATCGCGGCACTCGCCGTGGGCGCGATCCAGGCGTGCCTCGACATGTCGGTGGAGTACGCCGGTGACCGCACGACCTTCGGGGTGCCGATCGGGACCAAGCAGGGCGTGGCGTTCCAGGTCGCCGACCTCCAGGTGATGCTCGAGGCGTCGCGCGCCCTGACCTACAAGGCAGCGGCGATGAAGGACGCGGGCCGCCCCATGCAGGAGTTCAAGCAGGCCGCCGCGATCGCCAAGCTCTACGCCACCGAGTCGGCGGTGACCGCCACCCGGATCGCCACCCAGGTCTTCGGCGGCTACGGCTTCATGGAGGAGTACCCGGTCGCCCGCTTCTACCGCGACGCCAAGGTGCTCGAGATCGGTGAGGGCACCTCGGAGGTCCAGCGGATGCTGATCGCCCGAGGCCTGGGCCTGCCCGTCGAGTAGGAGCGCTGGCGCCCGCCCGTAGGGTGGGCGCCATGGGTCGCCGAATGCAACGCCTCGTCACCGAGGGCGCAAGTTCCTTGCGGTCGGCGGGGTGGCGACCCTGGTCGCGCTGCTGCTGTTCAACCTGCTCGTCCACGGGCTGCTCGGGAGTACCCCGGGTCCCATGAACGACCAGCCGCTGACCGCCTACGTGATCGCCAACCTCGTGGGGATGGTGGTCAGCTACCGGGGCAGCCGGTCCTGGGCGTTCCGGCACCGCGAGCCGGTCGGGCCCGCGGGCGGTCGCGTGTCGTACTTCGTGATCAACACGGTGACGATGGCGATCCCCCTGCTGTGCCTGGCGGTCAGTCGCTACGTGCTCGACCTCGACAGCGCGCTCGCCGACAACATCGCGGCGAACGTCGTGGGTCTCGCGCTCGGCATGGCGGCGCGGTTCTGGGCGTTCCGCCGGTACGTGTTCCTCAGCCAGCGTCGGCTGAGGCAGCGCGAGATGGCCTCATAACGCGCGGGCCTTGAAGAAGCGGTATACCCTAGGGGGTATGCGTAAGTCACTGACCACCACCCTGGGCGGGGCGGCCGCGGCCCTCCTCATGCTGACCTCCGCCTGCTCGTCCGGTTCCGACGCCGTCGAGAAGGTCGACGCGGCCGAGGCCGTCGAGATCATCGAGGCCGGCGAGCACACCGTCATCGACGTCCGGACCCCTGCGGAGTTCGCGGCCGGCCACGTCGACGGCTCCGAGAACATCGACGTCAGCGCCGGATCCTTCGAGCAGCAGGTCGAGCAGCTCGACAAGGACGAGGAGTACGTCGTCTACTGCCAGAGCGGCAACCGGTCCGCCCAGGCGGCGGACAAGATGGCCGAGCTCGGGTTCACCGAGATCGTCGACGGCGGCGGCATCGTCGACCTCCAGTCCGCCGGCGCGGACATCGTCGCGGGCGGCTGAGCTAGTCCCCGGGCGGGAACATCGCCCACAGGTCGGTCCAGCGCACTCCGAGGTCGACGAACATCTCGCGCAGCAGCGGGAGCCCGATGCCGACCACGGTGTGCGGGTCTCCCTCGATGTCGCGCACGAAGGCGCCGCCGAGCCCGTCGATCGTGAACGCGCCGGCGACCTTCAGAGGCTCACCCGTCGCTATGTAGGCCTCGATCTCCTCGTCCGACGGCTCCGCGAAGTGCACGACGGTGTCGGCAGACCGCGCGACCTCGCGGCCGTCGGCCGTGTCGAGCAGGCAGTGTCCCGTGTGCAGGACTCCGGAACTGCCCCGCATCCGCCGCCAGCGTTCGCGGGCCTCCTGCGCGTCGGCGGGCTTGCCGTGGACGGCGCCGTCGATCTCGAGCACCGAGTCGCAGCCGATCACCCAGGCCGGGCCGTCCGCCGGGTCGAGGGAACTCGCGACGGCCTCCGCCTTGAGCCGGGCGAGCTCGAGCGCCAGGTGCGCGGGGTCGGCCGCGTCGACGACGGACTCGTCCACGCCTGACACCACCACCTCCGGCCCGAGTCCGGCGCTGCGCAGGGTGGCCAGACGGGCCGGTGAGGCCGAGCCCAGCACCAGCCGTCGGGTCATCCCAGCCTCGCGAGCGCGGCCTGCAGCGGGTCGAGGCCGATGGAGCCGAGGTCGAGCGCCGAGCGGTGGAAGGCCTTGAGGTCGAAGCGGTCCCCGAGCCGTGCCTGTGCGTCGGCACGCGCCTGCAGCCAGATCCGCTCGCCCACCTTGTACGACGGGGCCTGGCCCGGCCAGCCGAGGTACCGGTTCACCTCGAAGACGATGACCGGGTCCTCCATCCGGCAGTGGCCGCGCATGAACTCCAGGCCGAGGTCCGGGGTCCAGCGCTCACCCGGGTGGAACCCGAACGGGTTGTCCCTCGGGATCTCCAGCTCGAGGTGCATGCCGATGTCCACCACCACGCGGGCGGCGCGCATCGCCTGCGCGTCGAGCATGCCGAGCCGGTCGCCGGGGTCGTCGAGGTAGCCGAGCTCGTCCATCAGCCGCTCGGCGTACAGCGCCCAGCCCTCGCCGTGCCCGGACACCCAGCACATGAGGCGCTGCCAGCGGTTGAGCCTGTCGGTGCGGTGCACGGTCTGCCCGATCTGCAGGTGGTGACCGGGGACGCCCTCGTGGAAGACGGTGGTGACCTCCCGCCAGGTCGAGAAGTCGTCGATGCCCTCGGGCACCGACCACCACATCCGCCCCGGGCGGGAGAAGTCCTCGCTCGGAGCGGTGTAGTAGATGCCGCCGTCGCTGGTCGGCGCGATGCAGCACTCGATCCGGCGGATCGGCTCGGGGATGTCGAAGTGAGTGTCCGCGAGCTCGCTGACCGTCCGGTCGGCGAGCTGCTGCATCCAGTCGCGGAAGGCCTCCTTGCCCTTGATGGTGCGCGCCGGGTCGGCGTCGAGCGCGGCGATGGCGTCGTCCAGGCTGCCGCCGGGCACGATCCGCCCCGCCACGCGGGCCATCTCGGTCTCGATGCGGTGCAGCTCCTCCCAGCCCCAGGCGTAGGTCTCCTCGAGGTCGACGGTCGCGCCGAGGAAGTAGCGCGAGCCCAGGGCGTACCGGTCGCGGCCCACGGCCTCGACCTCGCGCCCGCGGGGGGCGAGCTCGGTGTCGAGGAAGGCGGCGAAGTCGTCGAAGGCGGCCGACGCGGTCTCGGCGTGCCGGTCGAGCCGGCCGCGCAGCGCACCGTCGAGGTCCGACCCGGCGACGAGCGAGCCGAAGACGCCGCCGTCGGGGCCCCCGGTCCAGGACCGGACCTGCTTCACCATCTCCTGCATCTGCCGACGCGCCGAGACGTTGCCGCGGCCGGCCTCCTCGAGCAGCGTCGCGCGGTACCCGTCAAGGGTCTCGGGCACGGCCGCGAGCCGCGCGTCGATGTTCGCCCAGGCCTCCTCGCCGTCGGTGGACATCAGGTCGAACGCCATGCGCAGCTCGTGGACGCCGCTGACGATCACCGACAGCTCGGCCCGCTGGACGTGCGCGTCGTCGTACTCCACCTGCAGGCCGAGCCGCTCGAGGAAGGCGTCCTTGGCGACCTGCTCGCGCTCGTCGCTGGGTGTCGCGGCCTCGGCGGCGGCCAGGGCGCGCCGGGTCAGCTCGGCGCGGGCGGCGAACCCGTCGGGGGACATGTCGGTGAGCCGGTCCTCGTGCCCGGGGATGCCCATCCCGGTGGCGGCGAGCGGGTCGAGGGCGCAGTAGTCCTCGACGTACGCCTCTGCGATAGCGTCGACTGGCCGTGCTGCTGCTGGGGGAGTGTCTGCGTCGGTCACGGTGTGCACCCTAACCGCGTGGGAGGCGGCTGTCCGATGAGGCGCTACTGGCCTGTCGCGTTCGTCCTCGCCTGGGTCGCGGGGCGGGTGCTCGTGGTCTGGCTGCTCCAGGGGCGCCACGACTGGGTCGAGGGCGACCTCCAGTACTTCAGGCACAGCCTCGTCGCGTTGCCGGACGACGGCCTCGCCCGCACCCTCGTGGAGTACCCGCTGCCCGGCGTGGTCGTGGTCGCGGTGCCGTGGGTCCTCGTGACGCTGCTCGGGGTCCCCGAGTCGTACGCCGACGCGGTGCTCGTGCTCGCGCTCCTCGGTGACGCCGCCTTCACGGTCCTCCTCGCCCGGCTGGCCCGGCCCCGCCGCGGGGCTGCCCTGACCGTCTGGCTGCTCGCCGTGCCCTTGCTCGGCGCGACGACGTATGCGCGCTTCGACCTGGTCCCCGGGCTGCTCGTCGGGGCGTCGCTGCTGCTCCTCGCGGGGCGTCCTCGCGTCGCGGCGGGCCTGGCCGCGCTGGCCACCGGGTTCAAGCTCTGGCCGGCCTTCGTGCTTCCGGCGCTCGCCGCGCCCGAGCGCTTCCGGCGGAGCGTCGTCACGGTCGTCGTCGCGGTGGGCGCGATCCTCGCGGGCGCGTCGGTCGCCCTGGCCGGCTGGGCCCGGCTGTTCTCGCCGCTGACGTGGCAGGCGGCGCGCGGACTGCAGATCGAGGCGGTGGCGGCCACCCCCGCCATGGTCGGCTGGGTGTTCGCGCCGCAGCGCTACGAGATCGCGTTCACCGAGCACAACGCGTTCGAGGTGGTCGGCCCCGGGACCGACGGCCTGCTCACCGTGTCGGCGGTGCTCTCGCTGCTGGGGGCGGCCGCGCTGCTCGCGCTGTGGGTCGCGGCCTTCCGTCACGGGCGCGGCCTGACCATCGAGACCGTGTCCTGGCTGGCGCTGGCGGCCGTCGGCCTGTTCGTGGTGACCAGCAAGGTCCTCAGCCCGCAGTACCTGCTCTGGCTGCTTCCCCTGGCCGCGGCCGCCGCGGGCCTGGCACGGGGGAGGGCGCTGGTCGTCTGGTCCGCGATGCTCCTCGTCGCGACCGCGGCGACGCAGGTGGTCTTCCCCGAGCTCTACGGCCAGCTGACCCACCGGGGCGAGCACGCCGGCTGGGCCGTGCTCGCCCTCACCGTCCGCAACCTGCTGCTGCTCGCGCTCGTCGGCTGGGCCGTCGTCGCCGCGGCCCGCGGGGTCAGCGAGGCAGGGCGCTCGAGCGCCAGCCGCCCGGACCGTGCGGGTACGTCGACCGCACCTGCCGGTGGGGACCCGCCCACTCCGACGTGACCTCCGGCTCGGAGGCGGGCACGCCTGCGGCCGCGATCCCCTGGAGCACCACGGTCAGCGCGGCCACCTCTTCGGCGGTCGCGTCGCCCTTGACCAGGAACAGCGCCGGGGCCTGCTCGTCCGCTCACAGCGGGATGTTCCCATGCTTCTTCGGCGGCAGCGTCTCGCGCTTGGTGCGCAGCAGCCGCAGCCCGCGGACGACCTCGACCCGGGTCTCGTGCGGCTGGATCACCGCGTCGATGTACCCGCGCTCGGCCGCGAGGTAGGGGTTCGCGAGGTGGTCCTCGTACTCCTGGATCAGCTCGGCGCGCTTGGCCTCCTCGTTGCCCGCCTCGGCCGCCTCCGCGATCTCCTTGCGGTACAGGATGTTCACCGCGCCCTGCGCGCCCATCACGGCGATCTGGGCGGTCGGCCAGGCCACGTTGATGTCGGCGCCGAGGTGCTTGGAGCCCATGACGTCGTAGGCGCCGCCGTACGCCTTGCGCGTGATGACCGTGATCAGCGGGACCGTGGCCTCGGCGTAGGCGTAGATCAGCTTGGCGCCGCGGCGGATGATGCCGTTCCACTCCTGGTCGGTGCCCGGGAGGAAGCCCGGCACGTCGACGAAGGTCAGCACCGGGATGTTGAAGGCGTCGCAGGTGCGGACGAAGCGGGCAGCCTTCTCGGAGGCGTCGATGTCGAGGGTGCCGGCGAACTGCATCGGCTGGTTGGCGACGACGCCGACCGGGTGGCCCTCGACGCGGCCGAAGCCGATGATCATGTTCGGCGCGAACATCGCCTGGACCTCGAGGAACTCCTCGTCGTCGAGGACCGACTCGATCACCGTGTGCATGTCGTAGGGCTGGTTCGGCGAGTCCGGGATCAGCGTGTCCAGCGCGCGGTCCTCGTCGGAGATCTCCAGGTCCGCGACCTCCGGGTAGACCACAGGCTGGTCGAGGTTGTTCTGCGGCAGGTAGGAGATCAGCGCCTTGACGTAGTCGATCGCGTCGGACTCGTCGTGGCCCATGTAGTGGGCGTTGCCGGACTTGGTGTTGTGCGAGCGCGCACCACCGAGGTCCTCCATCGACACGTCCTCGCCGGTGACGGTCTTGATCACGTCCGGGCCGGTGATGAACATGTGCGAGGTCTGGTCGACCATCACGGTGAAGTCGGTGACGGCGGGGGAGTACACCGCGCCGCCTGCGCAGGGGCCCATGATCAGGGAGATCTGCGGGATGACGCCCGAGGCGTGCACGTTGCGGCGGAAGATCTCGCCGTACAGGCCGAGCGAGACCACGCCCTCCTGGATCCGGGCGCCGCCGGAGTCGTTGATGCCGATGACCGGGCAGCCGGTCTTCATGGCGAGGTCCATGACCTTGACGATCTTCTCGCCGAAGACCTGGCCGAGGCTGCCGCCGAAGACCGTGAAGTCCTGGGCGAAGACGCACACCTGACGGCCGTCGATGGTGCCGTAGCCGGTGACCACGCCGTCGCCGTAGGGACGGTTCTTCTCGAGGCCGAACGCCGTCGACCGGTGCCGGGCGAGCTCGTCGAGCTCGACGAACGAGCCCTCGTCGAGCAGCTCGACGATGCGCTCGCGGGCGGTCTTCTTGCCCTTGGAGTGCTGCTTCTCGATCGCGCGCTCGGAGCCTGCGTGGACGGCCTCCTCGAGCCTGCGGTCGAGGTCGGCGATCTTGCCGGCCGTGGAGTGGATGTCCACCCCCTCGGCGATCTCGGTGCCCTCGCCGGGGTTCGTCATGGCTGCTTCGCTCACGGGTGACTGGCCTCTCTCGATTGCGTGGGTGTCAATGTAGTGCCTGTGACGTTCGACGATCTCCGGCGCCCACCCCTCGACCCTGTGGCCCTTTCCACAGCGCTCACGCGTCCCGGCTCGCTGTGGCGGTCGGTCGAGGTCGTCGACTCCTGCCCCTCGACGAACGCCGAGCTCGCACGCCGCGCGAGGGCAGGCGCTGCCGCGGGAAGCGTGCTCGTCGCGGACCACCAGACCGCCGGTCGCGGCCGGCTCGACCGGGTGTGGGTGACCCCCCGGGGGTCGGCGCTGACCTTCTCCGTCCTCCTCGAGCCGGACCGGGTCCCGGTCGCCCGCTGGCCCTGGCTGCCGCTGCTCGTCGGCATCGCGGTGGCAGAGGGGGTGCGCCGTGTGGCCGAGGTCGACTGCTCCCTGAAGTGGCCCAACGACGTCCTCGTCGGGGACCGGAAGCTCGCGGGGATCCTGGTGGAGCGGGTCGAGCGCGGGACCGGCGCGGTCGCCGTGGTCGGGGTCGGGCTCAACGTCTCGCTGACCGAGGAGGAGCTGCCGGTCCCGACCGCCACCTCGCTGCGGATCGAGAACGCCGCGACGACCGACCGTAGCGTCGTCCTGCGCGAGGTGCTGCGGTCGCTGGAGGCGCTCTTCGTCCAGTGGCGGGCCGACGGCGGCGACGCCACGCTCGGCCTCGTCGACTCCTACGTGCGCCGCTGCGGCACCCTGGGCCGCGAGGTCCGCGTCGAGCTCCCTTCCGGCGAGAGGCTGCACGGCACCGCCACCGGCATCGACACCGACGGCCGGCTGGAGGTGCGGACGCCGGAGGGCCGCCGGATCCTCGGCGCGGGCGACGTCGTGCACGTGCGCCCCGTCTCGTGACTCGGGCCACGTGAGAGGATTTGAGCCGTGGCCATCTCGCGCAGACTGCTCAACGACGACGAGTCGGTGGTGGTCTCCACCCGCACCCACGGGAAGGCGCTGCTGGGGCCTCTGCTCGTGCTGATCCTGATCGCCTCCGTCGCCGGTTTCCTCGGCACGTTCACCTCCTTCGCCGGTCGCGCCCAGCCGCTGCTGGTCGCGGTGGTCTGGGGCGTCGCCGCGGTGGCGGCCTTCCTCTGGGTGGTCCGACCCTTCCTCGAGTGGCTGACCACGAGGTACACCGTCACCGACCAGCGGCTCATCACCCGACGCGGCGTCCTCTCCCGCCACGGCCACGACATCCCGCTGACGCGGATCAGCGACGTCGCCTACGAGCGGGGCCTGCTCGACCGGGTGCTCGGCTGCGGCACCCTGCTGATCTCGGTCGCCAGCGAGCAGCGGGTCAAGCTCCACGACATCCCGCACGTGGAGCAGGTGCACCTGAAGATCCAGGACCTCCTGTACGACGGAGCGGTGACCGAGGCCTTCGAGCCGAGGAACCAGGGGCGCGATGAGGGACGCTGACCCGGCCGACGAGCCTCCGAAGGACGACTCCAGGCCGGCCCACTTCACGCGCGAGGAGCTCGAGAAGGTGATCCTCGGCGACCTGCCCGTGCTCACCAGCACCGACGTCGCCTCTGCCGCGGGCGTCACCATCGACGAGGCCCGCCGCCTGTGGCGCGCGCTGGGCTTTCCCGACGCGGGGGAGCAGGCGGCCTTCAACGACTCGGACCTCTCGGCGCTGAGCACCCTGATCGGCACGGTGGAAGCCGGCGCGATCGACTTCGACACCGCGGTGCGGATGACCCGGGCGGTCGGGCAGACCATGGCCCGGCTCGCCGACTGGCAGGTCGCCACGCTCGCCCCGCGGGTGGAGGAGCTCGAGGCGGGTCCCGAGGCGACGGGGTCCCGGATCGGCAGCGCGATGCGTCTGGCCGAGCAGGTGGGCATCCCGTTCGAGCGGCTCCTGATCTACTCCTGGCGACGCCACCTGGCCGCGGCCGTGGGGCGGATCGAGGCGCTCGGTGCGGCCGAGGAGGACCTCTACACCTCCGACGTCACGGTCGGGTTCGCCGACCTGGTCAGCTTCACCGCGCTCTCCAACGAGATCGAGGAGAGCAAGCTCGGCGACGTCGTCGAGATCTTCGAGTCGCGGTGCGCCGACGTGGTGGCCGGCCGGCACGGCCGGGTGATCAAGACGCTCGGCGACTCCGTGCTGTTCGTCTCCGAGGACCCGGTCCAGGCGCTCGACATCGCCTTCGACATCGTCGGCGTCATCGGGGACGACAAACGGATGCCCGACGTACGGCTCGGCCTGGCCACCGGCTCGGTCGTGATGCGGATGGGCGACGTCTTCGGCCCGCCGGTGAACATGGCCGCCCGGCTGACCGCGGTGGCCCGGCGCAACCGGGTGATCATCGACCAGGTGACGGCCGACCGGCTGCCACCGGGGGAGTTCGAGACCAGGGCCCTGCCTGCCCGGCCCATCCGCGGCTTCGGCCTGGTCGAGCCGGTGGCGGCGCGGCGGCGCTGAACCGGGCTCCGGAGCCGGGCCGACCGGGCCTGGCCCGTCTGGTCTAGACCCGCCTGGTCCGCGGGGGCCAACTTCTCGGATTCCGACCACCATGTCCGTTTTGTCCTTTTAACCTGACATTCATGTTGAGTGTGCAGGGGGTGGACCTCGACGCGGAGACGCGTCGAGTGTGGCGCGACGGCGTGGAGATCAAGATGTCGAACAAGGAGTTCGACCTCTTGCATGCTCTGATCAGCCGTGCGGGGGAGATCGTCACGCGTGAGGAGCTCATGCGTGATGTGTGGCAGACGAACTTCTGGACGTCTGCCAAGACAATCGACGTTCACCTGGGATGGGTGCGCCGCAAGCTCGGCGACGACACCAGGAGGCCGACACTGATCACCACGATCCGCGGGCGGGGGCTGCGGTTCGAGAAGGTGCCGCCGGTGTACGCGCCCAAAGGAGAGCCGCGGCCGCAGGCAGCCGTCTCCTAGGTCGGACCGGTAGGTGAGGAGGCGCGGGCGAGGCGTCGTTAGGCTTCGCTCGTGACTCCGCCTGCTCCCACGACGTCCAGCACGCCCGGCGCGACGCCGGTGCTCGCCATCATCGGCGGGGGCCAGCTCGCCCGGATGATGGCGCAGTACGCCGTACCGCTCGGCCTGCCGCTGAGGCTGCTCGCCGAGGCGGAGGGCGTGTCGGCGGCACAGGTCATCGCTGACTCCGTGGTCGGCGACTACCGCGACCTCGACACGCTGCGGAAGGTCACCGAGGGCTGCGCCGTGGTCACCTTCGACCACGAGCACGTGCCCACCGAGCACCTCCATGCGCTCGCCGAGGCCGGCGTCGCCTGCCGTCCCGGGCCGGGCGCTCTCGTGCACGCCCAGGACAAGGGCGTGATGCGCGCCCGGCTGCACCACCTCGGCGTGCCGTGCCCCCGCAACGAGATCGTGTCGGAGCCGGCCGAGGTCGCTGCCTTCGCGGAGACGGTCGGCGGATTCCCCGTCGTGCTCAAGACGACGCGGGGAGGGTACGACGGCAAGGGTGTGTGGGTCGTCGACGGCGAGGCCGACTGCGTGCCCGCCTTCGAGGTCGCGCGGCGCGCCGGGGTCGAGATCCTCGCCGAGGAGAAGGTCGACTTCCGCCGCGAGCTGTCCGCCCTCGTGGCGCGTTCACCGTCGGGCCAGGTGGCGGCGTACCCCGTCGTGGAGTCGGTGCAGACCGACGGCATCTGCACCGAGGTGGTCGCACCCGCACCCGGGCTCGACCCTGACCTCTCCGTGCAGGCGCAGCAGATCGCGATGACGGTGGCCGGCGAGCTCGACGTCACCGGGATCCTCGCGGTCGAGCTGTTCGAGACCGTCGACGGACGCGTGCTGGTCAACGAGCTCGCGATGCGCCCGCACAACACCGGCCACTGGAGCATGGACGGCGCGGTGACCAGCCAGTTCGAGAACCACCTGCGTGCCGTGCTCGACCTGCCGCTCGGCTCCCCGGAGGCGCGGCAGCCGTGGACCGTGATGGTCAACATCCTCGGCGGCGACCACGGGGCGCTGTCGGAGGACCTGTACGGCGGCTACCCGCACGTGTTCGCCCGCGACCCGCGGCTCAAGGTGCATCTGTACGGCAAGGCCGTGAAGCCCGGCCGCAAGGTGGGCCACGTGACCGCCTACGGCGACGACCTCGACGAGGTGCTCGAGCGAGCCCGCCACGCGGCGGCCTGGTTCCGCGGCGACCTCGGGATGGAGAGTGAGTAGCGCATGACTGAGCAGGCACCCAAGGTCGGCATCGTGATGGGGTCGGACTCCGACTGGCCGACGATGAAGGCGGCCGCCGAGGCACTCGAGGAGTTCGGCGTGCCGTACGAGGCCGACGTGGTCTCCGCGCACCGGATGCCCGAGGAGATGCTGGCCTACGGCAAGGAGGCCGCCGGCCGAGGACTTTCGGTCGTCATCGCCGGCGCCGGGGGAGCGGCCCACCTGCCCGGCATGCTCGCAGCCGTCACCCCGCTGCCGGTGATCGGCGTGCCGGTGCCCCTGAAGTACCTCGACGGGATGGACTCGCTGCTGTCGATCGTGCAGATGCCGGCCGGCGTCCCGGTCGCCACGGTGGCGATCGGCAACGCCCGCAACGCCGGCCTGCTCGCCGTACGCATCCTCGCCGCCTCGGACGCGGCGCTGCGGGAGCAGATGGTGCGCTTCCAGGAGTCGCTCGCCGACGCGGCTCGTGCCAAGGGGGCGACGGTGCGCGGCGAGCGGAACCGGACGGTCGGCTTCAGCTGACCGCCGTCGGGGGGTCCGTCGGTCGCAGGCCGGTGTGCTCGGCGGCGAAGGCCAGCAGGTCCGCTCCCTCGGCCGCGACCACGGCCGCTGCCTTGCCCATGCCGTGCCCGGCCGACGTCTCGATCCGCGTGAGCACGGGCGCCGTTCCGCCCTGCGCCCGCTGCAGTGCTGACGTGAACTTGAAGCTGTGCGCAGGCACCACGCGGTCGTCGTGGTCACCGGTGAGCACCAGCGTCGCGGGGTAGGACAGGCCGTCGCGGACGTTGTGCAGCGGCGAGTAGGCGAGCAGCGTCTCGAACATCTCCGGGTCCTCGGGCGACCCGTAGTCGGCGATCCAGGCCGCTCCGACGGTGAACCGGTGGAACCGGAGCATGTCGAGGACCCCCACGGAGGGGATCGCCGCCGCGGCGAGGTCGGGCCGCTGCAGCATCGTCGCCCCGACGAGCAGGCCGCCGTTGCTGCCGCCGTGGAGGGCCAGCCGGTCGTGGGTGGTGACCCGCTCCGCGACGAGGTGGTCTCCCACGGCGGCGAAGTCGTCGAAGACGTTCTGCTTCGCGTGCAGCCGGCCGTCGTCGTGCCAGTGCGCGCCGTACTCGCTGCCGCCCCGCAGGTTGGCGATCGCCAGCACGCCTCCCGCCGACAGCCACCCGGCGAAGCTCGGCCGGAAGTCGGCCAGGATCGCGATGTTGAACCCGCCGTAGCCGTAGAGCAGGGTCGGCCGTGGCTCGGCGAGGTCGACGTCGCTGCGCCGGGCGAGGAAGTACGGGATCTCGGTGCCGTCCTTGCTGACCGCTCGGCGGCGCTCGACGACCACCTGCGGCGCCTCCCAGGCCGCATCGCCGGGAGGCTCCAGACCCTCGACGGCCTCGACGTCGCCGGACGGGAGCTGGACGCGGTACGACGTGACGCGGGCCGTCAGCGACGACATCCCGATGAACGCCTCGGGCCGGCCGGCCTCTCCGCGCAGGGCGACCACCGACCCGCCGGGCACGTCGAGGGCGCCGAGCGTCGTCCCGTCGAGCGCGTACCTGGTGACCCGGGGCTGCGCGTCGACGAGGTGGACGGCGAGGAGCTCGTCCCCTGCGGCGACCACCGCCTCGAGGGCGGAGTCGCTCTCCGGCACGACGTCGACCAGTGGGGCCGCCCCGGACGCGGTCGGGTCGACCCGCACCACGCGACCGAGGGGCGCGTCGGCGTCGGTGCGCAGCAGCAACCCGTCGCCGTCGGAGCGCACGAGCCGGAACATCGCCCGCGGCTCGTCGAAGACGCGCAGCGGCTCGCCGAGAGTGCTCGCGCCGTCGCTCGTGTCCACGGGGTAGACCCACAGGCGGTTCTTCTCCGAGGTTCCCTCGGAGAGCTCGAGCACCACCCACCGGCCGTCGTGCGTGAGCTCGTGGCCCGGGATCACGGTCCGCTGGTCGGGCATCTCCCAGACGAGCTCGTCGTCCTCCTGGGCGGTGCCGAGGCGGTGGAGCATCAGCCGGGGCGCGGGCAGGGCGGCCGCCTCGGTGCCCCTGGCCCGGCCCTCGGTCGGGAAGTGCACGTAGAGGAACGACCGGTCGTCGGGCAGCCAGGTGGCCGCGCTGAACTTCACCTTGGTGAGAACGTCGTCGAGGTCCGCGCCGGTCTCGACGTCGCGCACCCGCAGGGTCGTCCAGTCGCTGCCGCCGGCGCTCACCTGGTAGGCGAGCAGGCGGCCGTCGCGGCTCACGTCGTACCGGTTGAGCGAGGAGGTGCCGTCCTCGGAGAACGTGTTGGGGTCGACCAGCAGCCGGCCGCCCTCGCGCAGCTCCTCGATGCTGTCGCCGACGAACCACTGGTCCTGGTGCTGCGTGCCGTCGTTGCGGCTGACCAGGTAGCGGTCACCGGCGAAGTCGGGCGTGCCCGCCCGCGGGGTGCCGACGATGCGCCGCATCGTGTCGTGGAACCACTCGCGCGAGGGGAGCGCGTCGAGGTAGCCGCGGCTCACGTCGTTCTGGGCGACGACCCACGCCTTCGTCTCCGGGGAGTCCGGGTCCTCGAGCCAGCGGTACGGGTCGGCGACATCACGGCCGTGCAGGGTCTCGACGGTGTCCTCGCGACGGGTGTCCGGGACCTGCGGCGCGGTCACGCCGAGCCCTGGGCGAGGCCCGGCCACTCCATGACGGGGCAGGTGTCCATCACCATCGGCACCCCGGCCTCGGTGGTGCGCGTGTACGCGTCGTGGTCGACGACACCGAGCTGGAACCACACGCCCTTGGCGCCGATGGCGACCGCTTGGTCGGCGAACTCGCCCGCGGCCGACGAGCGCCGGAACACGTCGACCACGTCGACCTCGAAGGGGATCTCCGCCAGGGACGCGTAGCCGTCCTCACCGAGCACGTGGTGCGCCGCCGGATGGACGGGCACGATCCGTTTGCCGTGCTGCTGCAGGAACCTCGCGACGCTGTACGCCGTACGCGTCGGGTCGCCGCTGAGCCCGACCACGGCCCACGTCTCACACTCCTCGAGCATGAAGCGGATGGTGTCCTCGTCGAGCCAGGGTGCGCCTGTCGTAGCCATGGCCACACAGTCTCCACCACGCGGAGCGCCAAACGACACCGCCGGTCCGGCGTGCGTCCACCTGCACCCGTGAGACCTGCGGCACAGCCGTAGAATCCGGGCCATGAGCGATGGCTACCCGATGTTCGCGTTGTCCGAGGAGCACCAGGCGATCCGCGAGGCGGTGCGCGCGGTCTGCGACGCGAAGGTCGCCCCCAACGCGGCCGCGGTCGACGCGGCGGCGGAGTTCCCGCAGGCGGCCTACGACGCGCTCGCCGGGGCCGACTTCGCCGCCCCCCACATCTCCGAGGAGTACGGCGGCGCCGGCGCGGATGCCCTCGCGACGGTGCTCGTGATCGAGGAGGTCGCCCGTGCCGACGCGTCCGCCTCGCTGATCCCGGCCGTCAACAAGCTCGGCACCCTGCCGCTGATCCTCGCCGGCTCCGAGGAGCTGAAGCGCAAGTACCTCACCCCCGTCGCTGCCGGGAACGCGATGTTCTCCTACTGCCTCTCGGAGCCCGAGGCCGGATCGGACGCCGTGTCCATGAAGACCCGCGCGGTCCGCGACGGCGACGACTGGGTGATCAACGGCGTCAAGCGGTGGATCACCAACGCCGGGGTCTCGGAGTACTACACGGTCTTCGCCGTCACCGACCCCGAGCAGCGCTCGCGCGGCATCTCTGCGTTCGTCGTGGAGAAGTCCGACGAGGGCATCTCCTTCGGGGCTCCTGAGAAGAAGCTCGGCATCAAGGGGTCGCCGACGCGCGAGGTGTACTTCGACAACCTACGGGTCCCCGCGGACCGGATGATCGGCGCGGAGGGCACCGGCTTCACGACCGCGATGCGCGTCCTGGACCACACCCGGGTGACGATCGCCGCCCAGGCCGTGGGCATCGCCCAGGGTGCGCTGGACTACGCGCTCGGCTACGCCAAGGAGCGCCGGCAGTTCGGCAAGCCCATCGCGGACTTCCAGGGCCTGCAGTTCATGCTCGCCGACATGGGCATGAAGGTGGAGGCAGCGCGCCAGCTCACCTACGCGGCCGCCGGGCGCTCGGAGCGCAACGACAAGGACCTCACGTTCTTCGGGGCGGCGGCCAAGGCGTTCGCCTCCGACACCGCCATGCAGGTCACCACCGACGCGGTCCAGGTGCTCGGCGGCTACGGCTTCACGAGCGACTACCCGGTCGAGCGGATGATGCGCGACGCGAAGATCACCCAGATCTACGAAGGCACCAACCAGGTGCAGCGGATCGTGATGGCACGCCAGCTCCTCGCCGGGGTGCAATCGCACCTCTGAGCGCGTTTGTGCAGGTCATAGCCGTGATCTTGCGCGGGAGCGGCAACCAAATCGCGACCTTGCCGCGCGCGGGATGGGAACGACTGGGAATCGTTCGGAACGTGCTTGTGTGACGCTATGTGACAGGCGGGATAGCGAGTCGTGAATGGTCTGGATCTCTGGGTGGCACGCTGACCGTGGCCGCCGAGAGCCCGACACTCTCCGCCCACACCAACTGCCCTGACCCGATACCGGTGCCACCAGGCGACGTACCGCTGGCGCCACTGAATCGGGGCGGCCAGGCCCGGATACCAGGCACCGCGTTGGGTAGAGGTTTATGTGGTTTGCCCGATTGGTCGCAGCGGTCCTAGGAGGTAGTTGTCGTGTCCGACAGCCCAATACCGGCCGGAGTCGTTCTCCCGCTCGACACCACCTCGACGGAGGGTAATGACCTCGATCCGTGGCAACTCCTCGCCCAGGAGCAGGGACTCCTGCTTACCTGGCGCGAAGCCCCCCGTCTCGACGTCGCCCGGTGGGGTCCGGCACTGCGCGGCGTCAGCGCGCTCGGTCAGCAGCTCGGCGCGATCGTCAGCCAGGCCGGTCAGCCGGGGCTCGTGTCCGCCGGCAGCACGCTCTTCCGCCTCGAGCTGCCCACCGGATCGACGCTGTGACGGCGCCCGTGACCTCGGCGGTACGTCGACGAAGCCGGCGGGCCGGCGTGCTCAGCCGACGTTGTGCGTACGACGTACCGACACCGGCGAGCGTCGCCGCGACAGCCGCACCCAGCAGTGCCCACGTCATGTCGGGGGACTGGGCGACGAAGCCGACCGCGACCGGGAACCCGCCCCAGCCCCAGGCGAAGGACCAGTCGGTGTGGAGCCGACCGTCGAGGAGCTCGAGGTTGTAGCCGACGACGAGAACCACGCCGAGGGGGATGGCGAAAGGCCAGCAGCCAGTTGATCGGCCCCCAGAAGAACACACCACCGATGCCGAGGGCACAGGCTCCGACTTCCCAGTAGACGCCGCGCCCGCCGTCGTTCGTGTTGTACTCACCCGGTCGCCGGCGCCCCGGGTCGGCCCAGTAGGACAGCCCACGCTCCTTGATCCGCCCGAAGATGTCGTCGAACTCCGCCTCGCCGACCAGGAACGCGTAGTGCTGGCTTCGCGCCGGACCGTGGTCGTCGGCGAAGTCGAGGGACACCCCGTTCTCGAGCTCGACCACGAGGAACGGGCCGAACGGCGTCGGTGCGGGAAGGCCGAGGATCTCGGCGAGGAACGTCGCCGACTCGCGCTTGTCCGGCACGTTGACGATCGTGTGGTTCAGGTGAACGACCATGGGCGCCACCTCCCCTCGGCCCTACGGTAACGCCGGCCGGGCGGCTGCGCGGCCGGCCAGCCGGGCCGGCCCTCGCCTCAGTGTTCCTGGTGGACCGGCTCGATCGCTCCGCGCCGGGCGCGCTCGAGTACGCGGTAGACCGTCGACCGGGCCACGCCGAACATCTCCGCGAGCTCCTCGGGGGACCGCTCCTCGCTCTGGTGCAGGTCGACCAGCCGGGCCTGCTGTCCTGGGTCGAGCTTCGGCGGCTTGCCTCGCAGCCGTCCCTTGGCCTTGGCGGCCCTGAGCCCTTCACGTGTCCGGCTGCGCACCAGGTCGGCCTCGAAGTCGGCCAGCGTCGTGAGCGTGCGGAAGATCAGCTGGCTTGCCGGGTGGGCGGGGTCATGGGTGTAGCCGTCGAGGTTCAGCCGGACGCCCTTGCTGCCGAGCCGCCGCGCGATCTCGCAGGCGTCGGCGATGGACCCGGCCAGCCGGTGCAGCTTGGTGACCACGAGGACGTCCCCCGGTCGGCAGGCGGCCAACGCCTGGTCGAGCCCCGGCCGGTCCCGGTCGCCGCCGGTCAGGCCGTAGTCGACGTAGATGCAGTCGTCGCTGACGCCCAGCGCTGCCAACGCCCTGCGCTCCGCTGCGAGGTCGACGGCATCGGCTGAGACGCGGGTGTACCCGATGGTGCGCATGTCCCCGTCCCTCCGTAAGAGGCCGTTGCATGCACCAACGACACCGTCGGTCAGGGGTTATGGCCGCCGGCTAGGACCGGTCGTCCGGGCTGGTCGCGATCGCGAGGTAGGAGTACGAGCGGCCACGCCCGTCGTACGACGTGAGAGCCGAGCAACCGCGACGTAGGTTCTCGCAGCGGATCCGCCGGCCGTCGCGGTGGCCTAGGTCGAGGCGCGAGAGGTAGTGGTAGCTGAACCCGTTGCCGTCGCCGGTCGGGTCCACCGACGCCTCGACGCCGTCGTGCCGCCACCGGTCGGTGAGCAGCCGCCGCTGTGCGGTCAGGTCGCCCTTGAGGTACCGGTCGAACCACGCCGTCGTGTACCAGGCCGACAGGTCGATGCCGCGCAGCGTGGCGCCGAACGCAGGCGTCGGGATGTAGGACCACTCGTAGTGCGTGCCACCACGGATGACGATCTGACCCGTGTCGATTCCCGCGCGTGAGAACCGCCGCGAGGCAGCGCTCTTGGTGCGGGGGTCGGGCGCCTGGGTGTACGGCGTCGGGGTGCCCGGGTAGTCGCCGCTGATTCCGAGCGAGGGGACCCGCGGTCGCGGCGAGCCGAGGCCGCTGGTGCGGCAGGCCGCCGCGGCCCCGTCGGCCGCCGTCGGGTCGCACAGGTTGTCCCACGCCACGACGGCGTCGACGCGCCGGTCCTGCTGACCGATCCAGCTGGCCCCGTCGCCGCCGTAGGAGTGACCGGCCAGTCCGACGCGGCGTCTGTCGACCATCCGCCACAGGGGGTTGGAGGCACTCGCCTTGCCCTCACGGACCCGCTGCTGCTGCTTGTCGCAGTGGCTCGTGCCGGAACGGCTCGGCCTCGGGCAGTAGGCCTTGCCAGGCAGGGAGAGCGCGAAGTCGAGCGCGTCCTGCGTGTGGTCGAAGAAGGTGGTGAGAGCGGACTGCGTCGGAACCCCGTCGAACCGGTCCTCGCCGTCACCGAACGTGTCCGAGCGACCCTGCCCCTGAACATCGAACGTGAGGACGACGTACCCGGACTTGGCGAGCACCTGCGCTGCCCACCAGTACATCTCCTCGGTCGCCTGCATCGACCCCGGCGTGACGACGACCAGCGGTCGCTCGCCGGGTCCCCGGCGCGTCGCCCAGACGTGCCCGACGAGCGTTGCCCCGTTGCGCCCCGTGAACTGGACCGAGTCGCGGATGCCGTACTCGCGATCCTCCCAATGCGCGAGGCGCGGGTCGCCGCCGCAGCCTTGTGGCCTGGCCCAACAGAGGTCGGTCACGAACAGCCGGCCAGGGTCGGCGGCCTGCTCCTGCACGCCGCCTAGCGCGGACCCGACGCTCTGCTCGGCCTGCTGCCGGAGCATCGCGGGAGTGAGGTAGTCGGCTGCTCGCTCGGACTGTTTGGAGAAGTTCGCCGACTCGGTCTGCGGGGCGACCGGGTCCCCGGCGCCATGGGCGGCCGGCGACATGAGCAGCACCGCGACCGCGAGGAGCGCGCCCAGGGGAGTGGCCCGAGAGAACAACGGAGTCGGCTCCTTGGCTGCGGGGGAGGTGTCCCGGGCACCCTTCTGGGCAGGCGGATCCCTTGTCAACAAGGCGGAGCCGGTTCAAACGCCGTCGTCGCGAGGAAGTCTCACTCTGGGTACGTCAACTGCGACATTCGCCAGGTTGCGCTGCCCAACTACTTCCGGCGCGCCCTCGGCTGCACCTACGGTCAGCGCGTTAGCAGACGTTTACCTTCGTCGGCCGCCGTGGCCGACGCTGCCCAGCAAGCCCGCCTGGCGCGTACGCCGGATCTGGAGGACTGCCTTCATGAAGTACCGACGCGAATGGAAGCTCGACAACCCGACCCATGTCATCACCTGCGCGGTAGCGATGCTCTTCCTCGGCGCGGGAGTCATCCATCTCTCCGCGGCAGCCGACCACGAGAGACTGCCGGTGATGATGACGGGCTTCACGATCGTGGCGCTCGCGCAGATGGGCATTGCTGCGTTGCTCTTCCTGCGCGGCCCCTCCCTCGGGCTCGTCGCAGGTGGCCTCGTCCTGATGCTGGGCTCGGTCGCGGTGTGGCTGATGTCGCGCACGATCGGGCTACCGTTCCTGCCCGGCGGGCACATGGAGCCGATCGGCTTCAAGGACGGTGTGACGGTGCTCCTCGAGCTCGCCGCCGTCCCGGGTCTGATGGCGTTGACAAGCCCGTGGCTCCGCCAGATCTCGCTGCCCTCCCCGCACCTGGGCAGGCAGGCGCTGACCGGGCTGGCCGCGGCGATCGCGCTGATGTTCGTACCCGCGCTGCTCCTCGGGGGCGGCGGTCACCACTCCGCGGACCAGTTCGCTGCGATGTCGGGCGGCCACGCGCACGGTGCTGACGAAGAGGGCCACGCCCACGGCGGCGCGGCCGGCGACGAAGGCGCCCACGAGGACGGTCACGAAGACGGTCACGAGGTGGACGGGCATGAGGGCGACGGGCACGAGGACGGTCACGAGCACGGCGCAGTCGAGGGCGACGGTCAGACGCTGCTGAGCCAAGGACATCACGGGCAGGGGATCGGTCCGGACCCCACGCATCAGGGTCACGGCATGGCCGGCATGGGCCACGGCGCGGCCGGCCACGAGGGGCATGGGTCGCACGGCGACTCGGGTTCCGGCGGCCAGGCGGGCCACGGGTCGCACAGCGGCGCGATGCCGGCGAGCGACCACGAAGGTCACGACGACGGCGGCCATAGTGACGAGGGTGGTCACGAGGACGGCGGCCATGGTGACGAGGGTGGTCACGAGGACGGCGGCCATGGTGACGAGGGCGGCCACGAGGACGGCGGGCACGGCGATGGCGCTCACGGGGACGGCGGTCAGGAGGACGGTGGTCACGGGGACGGTGGTCACGGAGACGGTGGTCACGGGGACGGTGACCATGGCGACGAGGGCGGTGGCCACGGCGGTCACGGTGACGGCGGCGAGGCCGACCGCGGCAGCCCGCCGGTCCCCGGGGTCGCGACCCGGCGTGCGCAGTACATCGAGCCCAAGCCGGCTGGCACCAAGGAGACCATCACCCTGCAGTACGGCCCGCACCCGGTCTCGCCGGGAGGCGACGCCAACCAGGTCAACTTCGACTTCTTCGGAGCCAACGGCTTCATCGTCGCCGCGAAGCCGAGCATCCGGTACGCCGACGGCACCGCGGTTGACCACACCAGCGTGCATCTCCACCACGCACACCTGCTGCGCAAGGACACCGCGGAGGACGATGCGGCCGACACCCGCCAGGGCATCGACTGGGTCTTCGGCACCGGTGGCGAGCAGACCCAGGGCAGCTTCGAGCGCATCTCGGCGGCCCAGCCGGGTGGCTTCCAGTGGGGCATCCCGCTGAAGCCCGAGGAGATGGTCATGTACTGGATGCCGATGAACATGACCGAGCAGACCCAGGCCGTGTTCATGGAGTTCGAGTTCACCTTCGTCCACGGGACGTCGGAGGAGATCAAGAAGGCCACGGGCAAGACGTACCGGCCGGTGGAGCCCGTCATCTACGGGTCGACGTTCGACGTACCCAAGACCGGCGGCATCTACGACTGGCCGCTCGACGCCAAGCCGTCCCGCGGTGACGCGCTCTCGGAGAGCAAGGTCGACCCGAACTCGTTCGGCACCGCCGAGCCGAGGGAGAAGTCGAACGTCCAGGTCGGCGTCGGTGAGATCTGGACCGCGCCCAGGGACGGTGTGCTCATCGCCGGTGCGGGTCATCAGCACGGCGGTGCCAAGGGCGTCGTACTGTCCAACCTCGGAAGCAAGGCGCAACCGTGCGCCGAGGACGGCGACCGCTTCCCGGGTACGACGGTCTTCAACAGCAAGACCTACTACCCGGATGGGGTGTGGCCTGCCCACCCGTTGATGGGGATCAGCCAGCCGGGTTGGCGCGTGCCGGTGAAGAAGGGCGACCGGATCGCGATGAACGGCGTGTTCGACGCCCGCAAGTACGCGTTCCCCGACCAGATGAGCATCACCGGCTTCTACTGGGACAAGAGCGTTCGCGTCTCGAAGGACCAGAGGTGCCGGGCATGGCTGGCCGACGAGCCGGGTGCGACGCCGACCGAGGCCGCCGACTCGCTTCCCCACCAGACCGCCGAACGCGGTGACGACGGCAGCGCGTGGGTGCACGCCATGCCTCAGTCGTGCGTGGCCGAGGAGTGCAACGATCCTCACGCCCCGAAGGCGCCGCGCGGCCCGCACACGAACGTCATCACGGCCGAGAACTTCATGTTCACGCCCGGCGACCTGAAGCAGAAGAGCACCGCCGGCAGCGCGATGGGCAACAGCTCCGGGGGTGCCCCGGTGGTCGAGCGGGGAGAGAAGCTGAGGTTCGTCAACCTCGACTTCGTGGAGAAGGGTGGCACGCGGCACGTCATCACCTCGTGCATCGGGCCGTGCAACGGACCCACCGACGTGATGAGCTACCCGAACACCAACGGCAAGTTCTACTCCGGACCGTTGGGCTACCTGCCGCTCGCTGACGGCGCCTCCGCCAACAACAAGGCGGCGCCGACGTGGGAGCTGGACACCTCGAAGCTCAAGCCCGGCTACCACACCTACTACTGCTGGAACCACCCGTGGATGCGTGGCGCCTTCTACGTCGAGGACATGTCCGAGACGGGTGAGCAGAAGTCCGCCAAGGCTTCTCGGCCGCTGCCGCGACCAGAGGTCACCTCGATCCCGGAGATGCTCCGCGAGACGAGCCGACCGGAGTCGCCCCCTGGGAGCTCGCCGCTGGACGAGGTAGCACGGCGCGAGGAGACGCTGTCGCTCCCTGGTTCCTGACGGCGTCTCAGTTCGCCGGCCTGGGCGCTGTCTCTCCGCGCCCAGGCCGGCCCCGGTCAGTTAGCCGGTGAAAGCAGGTGGGCATCCAGGAAGCCGAGTACCTCCTGGGTCCACACCTCGGGGGCGGTGTCGAGGCCGTGTGTATGGGTGGCCTCGGGGATGTCGAGAACCTGGACGCGGGCGGGCGCGGCACCCTCGAAGGCCCCCGCCGCGCGCGCCTCGTCCGGCACCTGTCCCGCGGTGACCAGCAGGAACTCCGCGTCGCTGTTCGCCACCGCCTCGTGGAGCGGGGTGGGCGGCGCGGCCGGGGTGAGGAGATCGGTGACCCCGAAGGTGTACGCGTCCAACGCCCGATGCACGGTGCCGGCAGCTCCACCCGGCAGCCACTGGTCCCTGTCGGCGGCGGTCCGGCCGGTGACCCCCTCGGCCACCACCGCCCTGATGCGCGGGTCGGCTGCCGCCGCGCCGACCGCCTCTTCGCCGCCCATGGACAGTCCCAGGAGACCGATCCGCTTCGGGTCCACGCCGGGCCGCTCGGCCAGGAAGTCGACCGCGGCGACGATGTCCTGGTCGCCGTACCAGCCCAGGTCCATGCCGCGGCCCTCGCTGAGGCCGTGGCCGCGGGCGTCGACCAGGAGGAGCCCGTAGCCCTCCTGTCCAAGAACGCCTGCCTGGTCGAGGGTCGCGGTGCGCGTGGAACCCGACCCGTGCCTCATGACGAGCGCCGCACCGTTGCTCGACGGAACGAACCAGCCTGACTGGGTGACGCCGTCCGCGGTCTCGAAGGAGACGTCGCGATAGTCGAGTCCCTCGTCGGCGGGCGTGCCCGTGCCCAGAGAGGTGGGCGGTACGACGGTGAACATCACCGCCAGGGCCGTGGAGAACAGCACCGGCAGCAACACCAGCCCGGCCGGTAGCAGGACCAGTCGCCACCAACCGTGCAGCAACGTCCAGGCGACTCGCGCCGCGTAGCCCAGCCCCACGAGTCCGACGGCGAGCAGCACCAGGCCCACCGCCGTCGCCCGAGCTGCCGACCGTCGCGCGCAACGCACCGCCAGCTCGAGCGCGAACCAGGACGCCGTCGCACTGTTCGCCTCGGCGCGGATCAGCGTCGCCTGCTCGGGGTGCTCGTCAAGCTCGGCGTACAGGCGTTCCGCACAGGCTCGCTGAACCCGTTGCGGTGTGGTGCGGATGTGGTCGGTGTCGGTTCTGCGGTACTCCTCGGCCGTGCGGCTCAGCGTGGTGCCCTGGAAGCCGCCGTAGTTCGCGTCGGCGAGGCCGAACGTTCGTCGCCGGCGACGACGATGCGCGCGCCCCGGGGGTGCAGGTCAGAGGGGGTGCGCCGGCGTCGGTGCCAAGACCACCCAGATCTACGAGGGCACCAACCAGGTGCAGCGGATCGTGATGGCACGTCAGCTCCTCGCCGGGGTCCAGTCCGAGCTCTGACCTTCGTCAGGGACCCTCGCAGGGCTCCTCGGCGAAGACGCACATCTGCTCGGTGAGGCTCCGGACCTGCGCCTCGAGCTCGCGGGTCCCGTCGTCCTCGCCGGATGCGGACGAGGAGTCGTCGACCCGGGCCACCAGCAGTGCGTTCCCGACCCGCACGACCCGGGTCATCACCCGGCCCGGGACGCGGACATCGGTGCCGTCGGCGTACATCTGGCCGTCGATCTCCAGCACAGCCGGCACCCCCTCGGACCTGCCGACGGCCCACCGCATCTCAGCGGGGTCCTCGGGACTGGGCCGGCCGCTCCGCTCGCCGCACACGACAGCCGAGGCACGCACGATGGCGTAGGCCTGGTGAGCCGAGGCGTCGTCTGCGAACAGCAGGAGGTGCCGCCAGGCGTTCTCGTCCGGTGGCGACGCCTCCACCCGCACGCTGTCCACCGGCTCCGTCGCGCTCAGGTCCTCGGGACCGCCGCAGGCGACGGCCGAGAGCGGGACGTCGGCGCCGTCGGACCACGACCATTCCGGCACGTCCCCACCGGCCGCCGGAAGCCCCTGCTCCACCGGGAAGCCCTCGGGGACCTCGGTGGTCCACGGTGAGGACGCCGGCTCGTCCACGTCGTCCCCGCAGCCTCCGCTGAGGAACACGCACGATGCCGCGTCGATCTGCGTGAGCGCCTTGTCGAAGTCGGCTCCGGCATCGGTGAGCAGCGGGCTCTCACCCGAGGGCTCCCAGATGCTCGCGGCGAAGAGCGCGTTGCCGTAGAGCCGTACCTCGTAGATGGCGGCGGCCCCGAGCTCCGGTGCCGCCTCGCCGGTCGCGTCGTAGGCCTCCCGGAAGACCCAGAACCGGTCCGGTCGGCCGTCGGTCACCTCGAAGCGGAGCTCCGCGCCCGCCTCGAGGGGCGACGGCGGGCAACCGCGCCACGCCTCGCGCACGGACTCGTAGGCCGTGCGGGCCTGCGTCCCCGACGGGAAGAGGTACAGGTGCCGGTCCTGCTGCTCAGGACCCGGGACCCACACGCCCTCGCTGTACACCGCGGTGTCGAGCGCGGGAAGCGTCGTGCTGTCCGAGCAGGCGAACAGCATCGCGTCTCCCGACTCCCTCGGCGACTCCGGCAGGAACGCGTCCAGGGGGAAGCCCTGCGGTGGCTCGGTCAGCCAGCCGCCCTCGGGAGCCGGCTCGGGTGAAGCGGCGGGCGTCGGAGTGGGCGTCGGCGAGGTCGAGCGGGTCCGGCAGGTCCGACCGGGGGCTCGGCGCTCGTCAGGTTGGTGGTGACGAGGGTGCCGCCGGAGGCGATGACGGCGACGGCTGCGGCCGCCCCGACGGCCTGGAAGACGGTTCGGCGCCGGCGCATCCGGTCCCCGCGACGCCGCACCTCGGCAGGACTGAGGGCAGGGCCGCTCGCGTGGGCGGAGAGGTTTCTGAGCTCGTCGAGTGGGTCACGCATGGGTCACTCCTTCCGTGAGCTCGGTGGGTCCGTCGCCGAGCAGCGACAGCAGGGCGGTACGGCCGCGGCTGAGGCGGGCCTTGACGGTGCCGACGGGTACGCCGGTCTCGGTGGCGACGGCGGCGACCGGGAGGTCGCACATGTGGTGCAGCACGATCGCGTGCCGCTGCGCCTCGGGCAGCTGGCGGAGGGCGGCGACCAGGGCGACGTGGTCGGGGCTGAGATCGGCAGTCTGCTGCTGGTACTGATGGTGCTGCACGGCGCGGTCGGGATCCCTTCGGGACCGGACCGTCCTGCGCCACCGGCTGACCGCGAGGCGGTAGGCGGTGGTGCGCACCCAGGCTTCGGGTGCATGGGCCTTCTGGAGCTGGCGGCGGTGGGACCAGGCCCGGACGAACGCTTCCTGGACACATTCCTGCGCCTCGTCGCGGTCGCCGACCATGGCGTACACCTGGCCGACCAGCCGGTTGAAGGACGCGGTGTAGAAGTCGTCGAACTCCTCCGCCTCCATGCTCACCCCCGAGTCGTCGTCGTGCTGTCGTGATGGATACGCCCGGCGCCACCGTCCGGTTGCATGAAACCCGCAAGACGATTGCGAACCGGACGCGCAGAGTATCGTTCGTGTCAGGCCTCGCCGGAATGACGCGAGGACCTGGGTCACAGAGCTGTAGGGCGGCGAGGATCGTGGTCGGTCAACCGGTCTCGGAGTACGTCGTACACGCGCGCGCCGTGGCGGGCGGGGCGGCCGCGGTGGAGGCCGGCAACACGTCGGTCGGCCTCGACCTCGCGTGGGGGGCCGAGCCGACGGGTCAGCCCGGACCGGCGGACCTGCTGGCGTCCGCGTTCGCCGCGTGCCTGCTCAAGAACCTCGCCCGTGCCCACGACCTGATCGGGTTCGAGTACGACGGAGCCGAGGTCGAGGTCCGTGTGCGGCGCCAGGACAGCCCACCGAAGTTCGTCGAGATCGGCTACACGTTGTGGGTCCGGAGCGACGAGACGGAGCGCCGACTCGACCTCGCCCACCGCAACCTGAAGAAGTACGGCACCGTCTACAACACCCTGGCCGCGGTGTGTGACGTGCACGGCACGATCGAGGCCGTGCCGCCGGGCGCGTGACCCGTCAGTCGCCGCGGACGGTGTCCCAGTCGAGGTCGGTGCACCCCGCGCGACGTGCCCCAGGGGCCGACGGACGGCTTGGTAGCGTCCCCGTCGTGAACCCAGACCACGTCGATGTCCTCATCGTGGGCGCCGGGCTGTCCGGAGTCGGTGCGGCCGCGCACCTTCAGGACGAGTGCCCCGGGAAGACGTTCGCGATCCTCGAGGCCAGGCCCGCCCTGGGCGGCACTTGGGACCTGTTCCGCTATCCCGGCATCCGCTCGGACTCCGACATGTTCACGCTCGGCTACCGCTTCCGGCCGTGGACCGAGGCCAAGGCGATCGCCGACGGCGGCTCCATCCGCCGGTACATCAAGGAGACCGCCCGCGAGCGCGGCATCGACCGCGCCATCCGCTTTCACCACAAGGTGGTGCGGGCGGACTGGTCTGGCCAGGACGCGCGCTGGACGGTAACGGCGGAGCGCTCCGACACCGGCGAGACGGTGACCGTGACCTGCTCGTTCCTGTCCGTGTGCTCTGGCTACTACTGCTACGACGAGGGCTACACCCCCGACTTCCCCGGCGTCGACCGGTTCACCGGCGAGGTCGTCCACCCGCAGCACTGGCCCGAGGACCTCGACTACGCCGGGAAGCGGGTCGTGGTGGTCGGCAGCGGTGCCACAGCCGTGACGCTGGTCCCGGCCATGGCCGAGGAGGCGGCCCACGTCACGATGCTGCAGCGGTCGCCGAGCTACGTCGCCTCTCTTCCGGCCCGCGACCCGCTCGCCGAGGCGCTGCGTCGCCGGGTGCCGGCGAAGGTCGTCTACCCGCTGGTGCGGTGGAAGAACGTGCTGGTGTCGATGGCGAGCTTCCAGCTGAGCCGCAGGCGTCCCCGGCTGATGAAGGCGTTGCTGCGCAAGGGCGCCCTCCGGCGGCTGCCCGAGGGGTACGACGTCGACACACACTTCGCCCCGTCGTACGACCCGTGGGACCAGCGGCTGTGCCTGGTCCCGGACGGGGACCTGTTCACGGCGATCCGCAGCGGGCGGGCCTCGGTGGTGACCGACCGCATCGAGACGTTCACCGAGCACGGCATCCGGCTGGCGTCGGGGGAGGAGCTCGAGGCGGACCTCGTGGTCACCGCCACCGGACTCAACCTGCTGCCCATCGGGGGCATCGACCTCTCCGTGGACGGCGAGCGCGTCGAGCTGTCCAACACCGTGTCCTACAAGGGCATGATGCTCTCCGGCGTGCCCAACTTCTCTCTCACGATCGGCTACACCAACGCCTCGTGGACGCTCAAGGCCGACCTGGTCGCGCACTACGTATGCAGGCTGCTGAACCACATGAGTCGCCACGGGTACGACGTCGTCACGCCCGCCGTCCCCGCGGAGGCAGTCGACTGGGAGACGGTGCCGCTGATCGACCTGCAGTCCGGCTACGTGCTGCGCAGCGTCGAGCGACTTCCGAGGCAGGGGCCCGAGGCGCCGTGGCGGCTCTTCCAGAACTACCCGCGCGACGTGCGGCTGATGAGGAGAGGCCCCGTCGACGACGGCGGCGTGCGGTTCAGCCGGGCAGTATCGTCCCTCCATGACCCCGGAGACCAGGATCTCTCTGCGCGCCCGGCTCGGTGAGCCCGGCGACTCCGCCCGCCTGAAGTCGATCGGCGAGCTCGACGAGCACTGCGGGCGGATCCTCGCGCTCTCGCCCTTCGCCGTGGTCGCCACCGCGGGCGCCGACGGCAGCTGCGACGCCAGCCCGCGCGGCGGCCCGCCCGGGTTCATCAGGATGCTGTCGCCGACCCGGGTGGCGATCGGCGAGCTGCCCGGCAACCGGCTCTTCGACGGTGCGCAGAACCTTGCCGAGAACCCGCACGCGGCGCTGCTCGTGATGGTGCCGGGCCTGGTCGAGACCCTGCGCATCGAGGGGCGGGCCGGGGTCAGCACCGACCCCGCGCTGCGCGAGGCGACCGCGATCGACGGGAGGCTGCCGTGGGGCGTGCTCGTGATCGAGGTGGAGAGGGCTTTCCTGCACTGCGGCAAGGCGTTCAAGCGCTCCCGGCTGTGGGAGCCGGACTCCTGGCCGGCGGCCGAGGAGCGCCCGAGGATGGGACAGGTGCTGCGGGCGCACATGGCCGCCGACGGCCCGGGCGGTGCGGTCGAGGCGCCGCCGGAGGCGGACGAGCTCGAGGCCGGCCTGGAGGAGGCCTACCGCCTGCGGCTCTGGTGACTTGAGAGCTCGTCGAGCAGGGGACTGAGGTGCCTCCGGAGCTCAGTCCTGCCAGGGGTAGAACGGCGGCATGTCCGACGTACGGCTGGTGAACTCCGGGTCGCGCTTCTCGAGGAAGGCAGCGACCCCCTCCTTGCCGTCGGCGATGCTCGTGTAGAACATCGCGAGCGAGTCGACGCGGTGTGCCTCGATCGGGTGCGGCTGGGCCGAGTTGCGGTACATCATCTGCCGGGCCAGCGCGGTCGCCACGGGGGAGCGGTTCGTCGTGAACCTGCGGGCGAGGTCGTAGGCCGCGTCGAGGAGCTCGTCCTCGGGGTGCACCGACCGCACCAGGCCGCCCTCCTGTCGCCTCCTCGAGCGGTGAGGACGTCGGCGGTGTAGGCCCACTCGAGGGCGCGGCTGATCCCGACGATGCGGGGGAGGAACCAGGTCGAGGTTGCCTCCGGCACGATGCCGAGCCTGCCGAAGACGAAGCCGATCCGGGCCCGCTCCGACGCGAGCCGCACGTCCATCGGCAGGGTCATGGTCGCGCCGATGCCGACCGCGGCCCCGTTGATCGCGCCGATGACGGGCTTGGTGCACCGGAACGTCGCGAGCGCGACCCGGCCGCCGGTGTCGCGCACACCCTCGACGATGGCCGGGTCGTCGATGCGGTCCTGCAGGTCGGCCATGGTCGGGCGCTGCGACTCGTCGAGCCCGAAGACGTTGCCGCCCACGGAGAGGTCCATGCCGGCACAGAACGCCCGGCCGCGTCCGGTCACCACGACCGCCGCCACGTCGTCGTCGACGGAGGCCCGGTCGTAGGCGTCGACGAGCTCGTCGGCCATCGTCACCGTGAACGCGTTGAGCTGCTCGGGCCTGTCGAGGGTGAGGGTGAGGATCCCGTCGGCCACCGAGTAGTCGAGGGTCTCGTAGGCCCGGGCGGTCACTGCGCGAGTCCCGAGGGCCGGCAGAGGTTCTTGCTGATGTCCTCGGTGCGGTCCTCGCGGATCAGCTTGAACATCCGCGGGGCGCGCTCGGGGTCCCAGTTGACCGCCAGGTCCGCGATCGGCACGCCGCACGTGAGCCCCTTGTCGCCGGTGACCCGGGTCATCGCCCAGGCGAAGCGCAGCGTGTCGAAGGGGCCGGTGTTCTTGCCCAGACGCACCGACTCGGCGCCCGCGGAGGCGAGGCGTACGTAGCGGACCGGGTTCAGGACCGACCACGGCGAGGCGGCCTTGTCGCCGACGGCGCTGACCACCTCGCGCTGACGCTGCGCACGGTCGATGTCGCCGAGCGTCGAGATCTTGCGTGAGCGGGCGTAGCCGAGGGCGGTCGGCCCGTCGACCTCCTGGCAGCCCTTCTCGACGTCGAGCTTGGCCAGCGGGTCCTTCATGGCTGTCTTGGGGCAGATCTCGACGCCGCCGACCGCGTCCACCACGTTGACGAAGCCGGCGAAGCCGATCTCGACGTAGCTGTCGATGAGGATCCCGGTCTCGTTCTCGAGGGTCTTCACGAGCAGCTTCGGCCCGCCGTAGGCGTAGGCCGCGTTGACCTTCGTCGTGCCGTAGCCGGGCACGTCGACGATCGAGTCGCGCGGGATCGAGAGGAGGAGGTTGGGTCCCGCGCCGGTGTGGAGCAGCATGATCGTGTCGGTACGACGGCCCTCGCCGGTGCCGGTCCCGAACTCCCGGCGCTCCTCCTTCGACAGGCCCTCACGGCTGTCGCTGCCGACGAGCAGGTAGGTGTGGCCGGGCTGGGAGTCGGGACGGTTGTCGTTGGGCTCGGCGTTGACCTTGTCGATCTTGGACCAGGCCCACAGCGGCACCGCGACGAGGAAGACCACCCACAGCAGCAGGACGAGCTTGACCCAGCCGAGGCGCGGTCGGCGCCTCGTCGTGGGGCGGGCCGGGGGCGGCGTGGCACCGCCCCGTCCGGTCGGGCGGGGCGGCGGCGGTGGCGGCGTCTGGCCCCCGCCGCGGGAAGCCGCGCCGGGTCGGCCGGTCGTCGGGAGGAGCCGGGTGGGCTCGGGGTCTCCTGGGGCGCCTCCACGGAGGCGTTCCTCGTCGCTGCCGTAGAGCCAGTTGTACTCCGGGGAGCCCTCCGGCGGTTCTCCGCTGCCGCGGCGTCGTCGGTCTGCCATGGCAGCAGACGGTACCGTGCGACGTCACAGACGCCGTCGGCGCGCCGTGCCGTCTGTGACACGTGTGGCTGGTGATACTTGAGGGGAACGACCCGTCCAAACCACCCGAAAGGCGCCATCCCATGCCACCCGCCGCTCCTCCCGGCCTGGACGACCGCCTCGCGCGCGTCCGGTTCCGCCGGGCGGTGACGCTCATGCTGATGACCCTGGTCCTGCCGGGGTCGGCCCAGCTCGTGGCCGGCAACAAGCGGTTGGGCCGTCTCGGTCTGCGTGTGTGGCTCTCGGTGATGGCGGTGCTGCTGACCGTCGTACTCGTCGGCGTGGTCCAGCCCCGGCTTCGTGCTGTGGCTGCTCAGCAACACCTTCATGCTCGGCCTGGTCCGCCTGACGCTCCTCGCGCTTGCCGTCGGCTGGGCGGTGCTCTTCATGGACGCCTGGCGGCTCGGCCAGCCGCTGGAGCTGCGGCAGAAGCAGCGTCTCGCCATGGTCGGGATCAACGGGTTCCTGTGCTTCTCGGTCGCCGGCAGCCTGCTCTTCGCCTCGCACGTGGTGGGCGTGCAGCGCGACTTCATCACCGCGATGTTCGGCGACGGCCGGGTGACCGACTCCACGCACGGCCGGTTCAACGTGCTGCTCCTCGGTGGCGACTCCGGTGCCGACCGCTGGGGGATGCGCCCCGACAGCATCACCGTGGCGAGCATCGACGAGGAGACCGGCCACACCATCCTCTTCGGCCTGCCGCGCAACATGCAGAACTTCCCCTTCCCCGAGGGGTCGGTCATGGCCGAGCAGTTCCCCGACGGCTACGACTGCGAGGGCTGCTACCTCAACGGGCTGAGCACCTTCGCGATCGACAACGAGGAGCTGTTCAAGAAGTACGACGACCCGGGGGTCGAGGCCACCATCGAGGGCGTCGAGGGCATCACGGGCCTCGACATCAACTACTACGCGATGGTGAACCTCAAGGGCTTCCGTGACCTCGTCGACGCCGTGGGCGGCGTGAAGCTCAACGTGCGCGACCGGATCCCGATCGGCGGGGTCGGCGCGCCGATCACCGGCTACATCGAGCCCGGTCTCCAGCGTCTCGACGGGTTCCAGACACTGTGGTTCGCCCGCTCGCGGTCCGGTGCCGACGACTACTCGCGCATGGCGCGGCAGAAGTGCGTGATGAACGCCATGCTCGACCAGCTCAGCCCGCAGGTCGTCGTCACGAAGTTCGGCAGGATCGCCGAGGCCAGCCAGGAGGGTCATCTCCACCGACCTGCCGGCCTCCGAGGTCGACCGCTTCGTCGCACTCGCGCTCAAGGCCAAGTCGCAGCCGCTCGGCACGGTCTCGTTCGTGCCGCCGCTCGTGAACACCGCCGAGCCCGACATCGACCTGATCCACGAACGCGTCCAGGACGCGATCGAGCGGTCGCAGGCGCGCGGTGACGGAGAGACGGTCAGCTGCGACCAAGAAGGTCCGTCGACCCGCCGGTGGAGCGGGCGCGCCGTCCGCGCCCACGACCGGAGGCTCCTTCGGCAGCCTCGCCGAGGGCTACGCCGCCAACGACGCGACCGACCTCTCCGACGCCTGCTGAGCACGGGTAGGGTGCCGGGCGTGCCTCCCCGGATCGTCGCCGTCGTCGTCACCTGGAACCGACGAGACCTGCTCCGCGAGTCCCTCGACGCGGTGGCCGCCCAGTCCCTCCCGCCGGTGCGGACCGTGGTCGTCGACAACGCCTCCGACGACGGTACGGCGGAGCTGCTGGCCACCGAGTACGCCGACCTCGAGGTTCTCCGGCTGGAGGCCAACATCGGCGGCGCCGGAGGGTTCGCCGCCGGCATCGAGCGGGCGCTGACGTTCGAGCCCGACCTGGTCTGGCTGCTCGACGACGACACGGTGCCGACGCCCACCGCCGCCGAGTCGCTCGCCACCGCGTGGACCGGGTACGAACGCCTGACCGGCGAGCGGCCGTCGGTGCTGGCCAGCCGCGTGGTCTGGACCGACGGACGCGACCACCCGATGAACACCCCGCGGACCAAGCCCGGTGCCTCGTCCGCGGAGGTCGCCGCCGCCCGGGAGGTGGGCTGCGTGCCGGTCCGCTCGGCCTCCTTCGTGTCGATCATGTGCGACGCCGAGGTGGTCGGCGAGCGTGGTCAGCCGGTCGCCGACTACTTCCTGTGGAACGACGACTTCGAGTACTCCACCCGGCTGATCCGCGACCGGGTCGGCCTGTACTGCCCCGACAGCGTGGTGGTGCACAAGACGCGGACCTTCGGCTCGACCGACGCCGACCCGGGGGAGCGGTTCTTCTACGAGGTGCGCAACAAGGTCTGGCTCTTCAGCCGGAGCACCGGCCTGAGCCCGGCCGAGAAGGTGCTCTACGGCGGGTCCACCCTCCGCCGCTGGGTGAGGACCTTCGCCAGGTCGACCGACCGCCGCACGCTGACGAGAGCTGCCAGTGAGAGGGCTGAGGGCCGGGGTCGGCGGTGCTCCTCGGAGCAACGGCACCGTGCTCCGCGAGGCAGGCTTCGAGCTGCACGCCGGCAGCGAGGCTCCGAGGCAACCCTTCAGCCTGCTCCTGTCGACGTACGGCGGCGACGACCCCGGCTTCCTGCGGGCGGCCTTCGTGTCGACCGTGCAGGAGCAGACCCGGCCGCCCGACGAGGTCGTGCTGGTGCAGGACGGTCCGGTCCCGGACGCGCTGGCCGCGGAGATCTCGCACCTCGTCACGACCAGCCCGGTGCCCGTCCGGCACGTGGTCATGGAGGACAACGTCGGCCTCGGCCCGGCGCTCGACCGGGGCCTCGAGGCGTGCGCGCACGAGATCGTGGCGCGCATGGACGCCGACGACATCAGCCGGTCCGACCGGTTCGAGATGCAGCTGCCCCTGGTCGAGGCCGGGGCGGACATCGTCGGCTCGGGGCTCTACGAGATGGGCTCCTCCGTCGACGACGTGGTGGGTCGACGTACCCCTCCGACGGACCCTGAGGTGATCCGCAAGGTCATCAGGTTCCGTGACCCCTTCAACCACCCCACGGTCGTCTACCGCAAGAGCGCGGTGCTCGGCGCCGGCGGCTACACCGACATGGCGCTCATGGAGGACTACCTCCTCTTCACGCGCATGGTGGAGGCCGGCGCACGCCCCGCCAACATCGCGGAGCCACTGGTCTACTACCGCGTCGGGGCAGGCGCCTACGCCCGCCGCGGCGGGGTCGAGCTGCTCCGCTCGGAGCTCGCGCTGCAGCGACGGTTCCGCGACCTCGGCATCACCAGCCGGGGCGAGTACCTGCGCAACGTCGCCGTCCGCGGCGGCTACCGCCTCGTGCCCGAGAGTGTGAGGAAGGTCGCCTACCGCAGCCTCCTGGCCAATAGAGGCACTCGTAACGGCCGTTAGACTTCCCTGCGGCTGTCCCCACCTAGGAGTTGTGAGTGAACGACGTAGATCTGGTCGTCGTCGGGTCCGGTTTCTTCGGTCTGACGATCGCAGAGCGCTGTGCGAACGAGCTCGGTCTCAAGGTGCTCGTGCTCGAGCGGCGTCACCACATCGGCGGCAACGCGTACAGCGAGCGCGGAGCCGGAGACCGACATCGAGGTGCACGTGTACGGCGCACACCTCTTCCACACCTCCAACGAGAAGGTGTGGGAGTACGTCAACCGGTTCACCGAGCTTCACGAGCTACCAGCACCGTGTGTTCGCGAAGTACCAGGGCCAGGTCTACTCCTTCCCGATGAACCTCGGCGCTGATCAACCAGTTCTTCGGCAAGAGCCACACGCCCGACGAGGCGCGGGCGCTGATCGCGGAGCAGGCCAGCGAGATCGACACCGCGCAGGCGACGAACCTCGAGGAGAAGGCGATCTCCCTGATCGGCCGCCCGTTGTACGAGGCGTTCGTCAAGGGCTACACCGCCAAGCAGTGGCAGACCGACCCCACGGAGCTGCGCGCGCGACATCATCACGCGCCTCCCGGTCCGCTACACCTTCGACAACCGCTAGTTCAACGACAAGTACGAAGGACTGCCGGTCGACGGCTACACCGCGTGGCTGAAGCGGATGGCCGACCACCCGAACATCGAGGTCCGCCTCGAGACGGACTTCTTCGAGGTCGCCGAGGAGTACAAGGGCAAGGTGCCGATCGTCTACACCGGCCCCGTCGACGAGTACTTCGGCAACTCCGAGGGCAAGCTGTCGTGGCGCACGGTCGACCTCGAGGCCGAGCGTCGTCGAGGTCGACGACTTCCAGGGCACCGCGGTGGTCAACTACAACGACCAGGAGGTGCCCTTCACCCGGATCCACGAGTTCAAGCACTTCCACCCCGAGCGGGAGACGACCTACCTGCCGGGCAAGAGCGTGATCGTGCACGAGTACTCCCGCTTCGCCGAGGAGGGTGACGAGCCGTACTACCCGATCAACACCGCCGAGGACCGGGAGAAGCTGCTGAGGTACCGCGAGCTCGGCGAAGAAGGAGCCGATGGTGCTCTTCGGCGGCCGGCTCGGCACCTACAAGTACCTCGACATGCACATGGCCATCGGGTCGGCTCTGTCGATGTACGAGAACAAGCTCAAGCCCCACTTCGCCACGGGTGCCCCGCTCGAGAGCGGTGGCGTGGACGAGTGAGCATCCGCGTCGCGGAGCCGGAGGGGGCTCCGGAGCCTCCTCTGGTCGCGCCCGGCGAGCGCGGAGGCCTGCACCACGTCTTCCACGAGCGCTACCTGCTGAAGCTCCTGGTGAAGAAGGAGCTCGCCGCGCGGTACCAGGGCTCGCTTCTCGGGCTGTTCTGGTCCTACGTCCAGCCGGCGGTGCGGTTCGTCGCCTACTACGTCGATCATCGGGCTGGTCCTGGGCATGGACCGCGGGATGACGAACTTCCCGATCCACATCTTCGCCGGCATGGTGATCGTGCACTACTTCACCGAGACGTTCTCCGCGGGGACGCGCTCGATCGTGAAGAACAAGAAGCTGATCCAGAAGCTGCCGCTCCCGCGTGAGCTCTTCCCGGTCGCCTCGATGCTGGTGTCGCTCTACCACACGCTCCCGCAGATGGTGATCCTGCTGGTGGGCGTCCTCGTGATCGGCTGGGACCCGACGCTCTACGACCTCGCCGCGGGGCTGCTCGGGTTCGTGACGATCGGCGTCTTCGGCATGGCCCTGGCGCTGATCTTCAGCGCGGCCAACGTCTTCTTCCGCGACTTCCAGGCCATCGTGGCGACCTTCATGATCTTCGTGACCTGGTCGGTGCCGATGATCTACCCCTACGACCGGGTCGAGAGGCTCGTCGGCGGCACGGTGTGGGAGCAGGTCTACCTCGCCAACCCGATCGCGAACTCGGTGATCCTCTTCCAGCAGCTGTTCTGGGTGCCGACGGTCGGCCCCGACGCGGAGTTCCCCGCCGTCATGCCCGATGACCTGATGACCCGCGGGCTGATCATCCTGGCCGTCTGCCTGGTCGTCCTCGGGCTCGCCCAGGTGATCTTCACCCGGCTCGAGGGCAAGTTCGCGGAGCGCCTCTGATGAGCACGTCGATCATCGTGGAGGGCGTCTCCAAGCGCTTCACCATGCAGTACAGCCGCACCATCAAGCAGATGTCGATCGCGCTGCTGCGACGCCAGAAGCTCAGCGACAGCTTCCTCGCCGTCGATGACGTCTCCTTCACGGTCGAGCAGGGCGAGTCGATCGGCCTGATGGGGCTCAACGGCTCCGGCAAGAGCACCCTGCTGAAGCTGGTCTCGGGGGTCATGCGGCCCGACGAGGGCTCGCGTCCGCACCCGCGGCAAGATCGCCGGCCTGATCGCGGCCGGGCGCCGGCTTCCACCCGCAGCTGACCGGTCGCGAGAACCTCTACCTCAACGCCGCGATCCTCGGGATGAGCGAGGCCGAGACGAAGCGGAAGTTCGACCAGATCGTCGACTTCGCCTCGATCGGCAAGTTCCTCGACACGCCGGTGGGCCACTACTCGTCCGGCATGAGCGCGCGGCTCGGCTTCGCGGTCGCCGCGCACGCGGACTCCGACATCTTCATCGCCGACGAGGCGCTGTCGGTGGGGGACCGCCCGTTCAAGCGCAAGTGCATCGCGCGCATGGAGGAGATCAAGAAGGAGGGGCGGACGCTGTTCTACGTCAGCCACGCCCCGGGCTCGGTGCGCAAGATGTGCGACCGCGCGCTCGTGCTCGTCGACGGCAAGCTCGGCTTCGACGGCCCGGTCGCGGAGGGGATCCACTTCCTCAAGTACGACGACACCGACGGCCCGGACCAGGACGAGGACGACCTCGGCGCCGACGTCTGACCGTGGTCGACCGATGTCTCGAGACCGGTCCGAGACCTCAGCGAGACCACCCGGAGACCCCGCTGAGCGTGCCCGAGGAATTACAACTCTGTAGTTAAAGAGAAGTGGTCGCACGGGCCTGTGGCCGGTGTGAAACTTGGTGCTCCTGTGACTTGGTGAGTACGTGGGGAGCACCTGGAATGCCCGAGAAGAAGAGCCGTTTCGTCGTCCTCTGTCAGCAGCTGCTGGCCCTCGGGACGGTGGCTGCGCTCGCCGCACCCGCCGCCGGCGTCGTGTCGCTCGAGATCGTCGCACCGACGCCCCAGCCGGCCGGAGACTCGGTGACCGAGGCCCGTGCGCCGATGGCCCTCGTCGCCTCGCACGCGGTCGAGCCGGAGGTCACCGAGGTGCCCGTCCGAGGTGTCGCCAAGACCGGGCTCCAGGCTCTCACAGCACGTCGCGCGGCGCGGCAGAACGCGGCGACTGAGCTCGCCGGCCTCAGCGCGCCGACCGAGGTCAGCGGCTACGCGACCGTCGGTGTCACCTGGAACCCGCGCGAGCACCTGGACGAGGACGAGGTCAAGGTCTCCGTCCGCAGCCTCGACGGCGGCACCTGGGGTGCGTGGCAGGAGGTCGAGTACCACGACGACCACGGCCCCGACCCCGACAGCGAGGAGGCGCGCGGCGCGCGCCAGGGCACCGACCCGATCGTGGTGGGTGCCGTCGACGAGGTCCAGGTGAAGATCGAGACCGCCGACGGCGAGGTCCCCGCCGGGGCCGCGCTCGCCGTGGTCGACCCCAAGGACACGCCCGCGCCGCAGATGGCGGAGCCCGCGATCGACACCGCCGAGCTGCCGGAGGAGGGTGCGGTCGCGCTCTCGTCGAGCACCGGTACGACGGACCCGGCACGGACCACAGACCCCGGCCGAGCCGGCCCCGGAGACGACCGACGGCACCGACCCGGACGGTGTGCTCACCGGCGCCGTCGGGATCACCCCCAAGCCGCAGATCTTCTCCCGCGCGCAGTGGGGCGCCGACGAGCGGATGCGCAACAAGTCCCAGCTCGGCTACTACGAGGTCCACGCCGGCTTCGTCCACCACACGGTGAACGCCAACAACTACACCCGCCAGCAGGTGCCCGCGCTCCTGCGCGGCATCTACGCCTACCACACCCAGTCCAAGGGCTGGAGCGACATCGGCTACAACTTCGTCGTCGACCGCTTCGGCCGGATCTGGGAGGGCCGCTACGGCGGTGTCGACCGGCCCGTCGTGGGCGCGCACACCCTCGGCTACAACGAGAGCTCCTTCGCGATGTCCGCCCTGGGCAACTTCGACAAGGTGAGGCCGTCGTCGGCGATGCTCGACGCCTACGGCCGCCTGTTCGCCTGGAAGCTGTCGCTGCACGGCGTCGCGGCCGCGTCCACCAAGGAATGGGTCGGCAGGAAGTACTTCCCGGCGGTCAACGGGCACCGCGACGCGGGCACCACGGCCTGCCCCGGCAAGTACCTCTACGCGCAGCTGTCGCAGATCCGCAGTCTTGCCGCCACCTACCAGGCGCCCTTCACGAGCCGCACCCGGTCGACCAACCTCGCCGGCTCGCCGTGGCCGGACCTCGTGGTGCGTGACAAGGCCACGAGGCGTGCGTACGTCGTACGCACCGGCGGCCAGACCAACTTCCAGCGCGGTGTGCGCGCGGCCACCGGCTGGAAGGGCATGGACCTCGTCGCCGCCTCGCGCGACCTGACCGGTGACGGCATCCCCGACGTGGTGGCCCGCAACGGCGCCACGAAGCTCACCGCGGTCTACCCGGGCACCGCCCAGGCCGGGCTGGGGGCCCCGATCCTCGAGACCGACCGGCTCGCCGACGTCGACCAGCTCGTCGGTGCGATGGACATGACCGGTGACGGCAACGCCGACCTCGTCGCACGGGTCGCGGGCACCTCCAACCTGTGGGTCTACCCCGGTGACGGCGCCGGTGGCTTCCGGCAGCGCGAGCTGCTCTCCGACGCGTGGAGCGGCTACGACGTCACCGCGGGGGTCGGCGACCTCGACGGCGACGGACGCAACGACCTCGTCGCCCGTTCCGGACGCAGCCTCTACCTGGTGCCGGGCACCGGGCGTGGCATCGGCAGCCCCGTCGCCCTGCCCGGGGGATGGGGCCAGTACAGCCACATCGCCGGGGCCGGTGACCTGACGAACGACGGTCGGCCCGACCTGCTCGTCAAGGGCAAGGAGCCGAAGTTCGTCTACGTCTTCCCCGGCAACGGTGCGGGCGGGTTCGAGCACCGGCTCGGCCCCTTCCCGCAGTTCCAGCGGCTCAACTACCTCGCCGCGGCCGGCCAGCTGGCCGGTGACGCGAGCACCGACCTGATCGGCCGCAACGGCGCCGGCGAGGTGTTCGTGTTCCCGAACAACGGGGCCAAGAACCTCGAGGCGGTCGCCGACACCGGCCTGACGCTGACGTCGGCCAACCTCATCCTCAACGTCGGGGACTGGAACGGCGACGGCTACGGCGACATCATCACGCGCACCCCCCGGGGCCGGATGGACCTCCGGCTCGGCAACGGCAGCGGCGGGTTCGCGGCGCCGGTCACGGCGGCCACGGGCTGGGCCAAGGTGAAGCTGCTGGCCGCGGTCGGCGACATCACCGGTGACGGCTACCCGGACCTGATGGGCCAGCCCGAGGGCATGGCCATGCGGATCTACCCCGGTGACGGCGTCTCCGGCTTCCTCACCAGCTACGTCGCCCACTCCGCGATCAGCTCCAACCAGCACACCGGCCTGGGCCTCTGGGACGCCGACGGCTCCCCGGACAGCCTGCTGCGTCGCTCGGACGGCGTGCTCCTGCTCTACCGCGGCAACGGGCCCGGCGGCCTCATGAACCCGTCGAAGCTCGGGGCCGGGGCGAAGGGCTACGACCTGCTGCAGGCAGTCGGCGACGCCACCGGCGACGGCCGGCCGGACGTGGTGGCCCGTGAGTCCGCGACCGGCAAGCTGTGGCTGCTGCCCGGCACCCGCAAGGGCTTCGGGGTCCGCCGGCTGGTCACCGACCGGTTCGGCGCCTACGACCTGAGCAGCTGATCCTCACGAGGGGCGGGCGGCACGCAGCTGAGCGGTCGCCCGCTCCTCGTCGTACCTGCGCTGCCAGGCCGACTCGTCGGAGTTCTGGACCCACACGGTGCTGCCGCCGAGCAGCAGTGGCGAGAGCAGGGTGCCGCGGCCCTCGGCCGTGCACGGGTTCAGGTCCGTGAGCAGCCGCCCGCCCTGCTCGATCGGCGGAGCCGCGGCGGCCTCGGCCAGCAGGTCCGCCTGGGCGAGCGTGCTGTCCGCCTCGCGCCACGCCTCGTCGTCGGCGGAGGCGGGCTCGAGGGGCATGAACGCGTCCGGCTGACCCAGCACGACCGCGCCGTAGTCCACGACACCGGTCGGCAACGGCTCGGCGAACCGCGCGCCGAGTGGCCGCAGGGACAGGGCCACCACCGGTACGACGTCCACGCGGCCGGCGTACCTCTCGACACCGTCGGGGCCGCAGACGACGAGGGCGGCCTCCTCGACGAGGCGGGGGTCGGTCGTGACGACGTGGCCGCCGGACCACAGCGCGCCGAGCCACACGGCGCCGAGCCAGTGGGTCGGCAGGTCGACGAGCACGAGACTCCCGTGCTCCAGGTCCAGCTCGTCCTGCACCAGGCCGGCCGTCTTGGCGACCCAGTTGGCGTAGGTGGTGACCGAGAGCTCGACGCGCTCGCCGGTGGCGTCGTCGTAGAACGTGACGAGCGGCTGGGCGGGAGCGGACCGGAGGGTCGCGGCGAGCAGGTCGGCGAAGGTGCGGTGCATGGGGGAGGGGCTCACCCGCAGCAGGGTACGCAATGACAGGATGCGGCCATGTCGCACCGTGCAGAGGCCGTCATCGTCGCCGGGGGCTTCGGGACCCGGCTCCTGCCGCTGACCGCCCGCAGGCCCAAGCACCTCCTCAACGTCGGGGGCGTGCCCTTCCTCGAGCACCAGATCGCCAGGCTCGCCGAGGCCGGCGTGGACCACGTCGTGCTCGCGACGTCGTACCGGGCGGAGCTGTTCGAGCCGGTCCTCGGCGACGGCAGGCGGTGGGGGGTCCGGCTGGACTACGTGCAGGAGGAGGAGCCGCTGGGCACCGCGGGCGCGATCCGCAACGTGACCGGTGCCCTGCGTGAGGACCCCGACGGAGCCGTGGTGGTTCTCAACGGCGACATCCTCTCGGGCCACGACCTGCGTCGGCAGCTCGCCGACTTCGAGACACCCCGCGAGGGTCGGCAGGTGGACGTGTCGCTGCACCTCGTCGAGGTTCCGGACGCGCGGGCCTTCGGCTGCGTCCCCACCGACGCGAGCGGCCGCGTGACCGGGTTCGTGGAGAAGTCCGACAACCCGGTGACCAACCAGGTCAACGCCGGCTGCTACGTCTTCCGGCGACGCGTCCTCGACGAGATCCCTGCGGACCGGGTCGTGTCGGTGGAGCGTGAGACCTTCCCCGAGCTCGTCGCGGCAGGGCGCCTGGTCGTCGGGTACGTCGACACGGCCTACTGGCGCGATGTCGGGACCCCGCAGGCGCTGGTGGCAGCGTCGCGCGACCTGGTCCTGGGCGTGGCCACGAGCCCGGCCGTGGAGTCGGCGCCCGGTGAGGCGCGCGTGCTCGACGGCGCCTCCGTCGACCCGACCGCCACGCTGGAGGGCGGCACGCTCGTCGACGAGGGAGCGTGGATCGGTCGCGGCGCTCTCGTCTCCGGCAGCGTCGTGATGTCCGGCGCCGTGGTCGGTGAGGACGCCGTGGTCGTCGACTCGGTGGTCGGTCCCTCGGCCGTCGTCGGCCGTTCGGCCCACCTGCACGGCGTGACGCTGGGCGACGAGGCGACCGTCGGAGCCGGCGGACGGCTCGAGGGTGGACGCGTCGACTGCGCTGTGAACGTCTAGCTCGCGCGTGCCTAGGGCGTCAGGCCGTCGGCCGAAGCCGAACGAGCCGAACGCGTCACCACAGCCAACCGGTCTGCTCGAGCCAGGCCGTCCCGCCCATGAGGCCGACGAAGCGGAGCCAGCGGCCGACCAGCCCCAGGCAGATGAACAGCGTCAGGCTCATCCGCAGCTGTCCGGCGACCACCGAGAGGATCGCGAACGGCGGCAGCCCGACGACCGCCGAGACGAGCACCAGGGAGCCGGTCAGCACCGGACGCTGGTGGGTGCGGGTCCGCCAGAGCTCGAGGCTCGCCGCGACCTTGGGCTTCTCGATCTTGCGGCGGACCCATCCCCAGCCCAGGGACGAGGCACCGATCTGGTACCAGATGAGCTTGCCGACCATCTGCCCCGCGGCAGCGACGAGCGCGAGCGCCCAGACCGCGTCGACCTCTGTGACGGCAGAGCGCACCGCGAGGTAGGCCTCGATGTTGACGACGGGCACCAGCGCGGAGGTGAAGGCCAGCACCAGGATCGTGAGCAGGTCCCTCACCGCGCCGTCACCGCCTCCCGCCCCCGCGAGGGGATCAGGATGCGCCGGGCTCGGGAGAGTCGGTGTAGGGGTAGTCCTCGACGAAGGTGGACACGACCTCGCCGCTGGGCTCGCCGCAGTACTGCGTGATGCCCTGCTGACCCTCGGGGTTGCCGTTGGTGTCGCCCATCGACCAGTGGGTCAGCGCGATGTGGGCGCCCTCGGGGAAGGGCTCCCCGTCCTCGGCCGTCCACGGGGCGGCGATGAACTTGTTCTCGTAGCTCTCACCCTCGAACTTGGCCGCGATCGCCTTCACCTGGGCGAGCTTCTCGTCGTCCTCGGCGATGGTCTCGTCGTACCAGAGGACGCTGTAGCCGTGCTCGAGGTTGTGCACCAGGTAGCCGACCTCGGGCCGGTCCTTCGTGGTGTAGAACTTGCGCTCCAGCGGCGCCCAGGTCGGGTAGTGCGGCCCGGCGGCCGGCGGCGCCGCGTCGTAGTCCAGGGCGCTGCCGATCTCACGGTGGTCGTTGTTGCCCTCGGCCTTCTCGGCGACCGGGTCCGTGCAGCTCGCCGCGTCGGCCGCGACACCGAGCGCCGCGAGGTCCTCCTTGGCGAGTGCGCCCTGGGTGCGCGAGTCCTTGATCAAGGGGTACGCCGCGGCGCCGATGATGACCAGGGCCACGGCGACCGCGCCGACGATGATCATCGACGTGCGCTTCTTCTCGGCGCGCTGCTGCTCACGGCGCATCTCCTCGAGCACTGCACGACGGTCCTTGTTGGGCTTGGCCACGACACCGACCTTCTCGTAATGGGGGTACGGACTGATCGCTGCGCAGTCTACGGAGTCACCGGGACGAACCGGAGCACACCGTCTCGCGTGCCGTCGACGGTGCGCGCCCAGCCGTGGGCGAAGGCCACCGCCTCGGCACGCTCCTCGGCGACGCCCAGCTTGCGCTCCTCGGCGGTCTCACCGAACCTCACCTCGACACCGAGCCCGTCGGGGGAGACGGAGGTGCCGGCGGCCGGGACCGCCCTCGCCATCGCCGCGACCAGGACCTCGGCCGGCGCCGCCGCGCCGAAGCCGCGCCGGTCCTCGCGCAGGAGGGCGTGCATCACCGCCTCGCGGCTGCCGAGCCCGAACATGTCGTGCTCCTGTGGGCGCACCAGGGCGGCCGCCCCGCTGCCGTGCTCGCCGGCGGGGAGGACCAGCCGCGCCAGCCCGCGGATCACCGCGGCCGGCGAGCGGCTCAGCTTGCCGGTGGCCAGGTCGGCCGCCGCGGTGATCTCGTCCGCCAGAGCCGGGGCGGTGACCGCGAGCAGGTTGCCGTAGTCGTCGACCCGGCCCGCGTGGTCGTCGAGCACCTCGAGGCCGGCCGCCCCGACCGCGATGTCGGTCTGCCCGTTGCGCCAGGCACGGCCCGAGGTGTCACTGACCAGCACGGCCACGTTGACACCGGCGCGCTCCGCGAGCGTCTCGCGGAGCGTGCGGGCGGACCCGTCCGGGTCCAGCGGCAGCAGGACCAGCGTCCCGGGGGCGGTGTTGGAGGCGTCGATGCCGGCCGCCGCCATCACGAGGCCGTGACGCGTGCGGACGATCGACGTCGCTCCGCGCCGGGCGACGACGCGGTCGGTCTCGCCGGCGAGCGCCTCGTCCTTGGCGGCGGTGACCACGCGGCCCTCGGCCTTGCTGACCACCTTGCTGGTGATCACGAGCACGTCACCGTCGCGGAGGTCGGCCGCGGCGAGGACCAGCGCGGCCAGGTCGTCGCCCGGGCGCACCTCTCCGATCCCCTCGACGGCGTGAAGGGTGATCACCGGGCGACCTCGCGGCCTCCGGTCGACGCGGCGAGCGCCAGGGCCTCGCGGACCATGGCCGCGGTGGCGTCGGGGTCGGTCATCATCAGGGGTACGGCGCGGCAGGCGATCCCGGCTTCCTCGACCCGTGCGACCTGCCCGGTGTCGCTCTCGTCGACGAGCCAGCCGTCGAGCACACCGCCGGCGCTACGGGCGCCGTAGTGCTCCGCGACGGCGGCGGCAGTCGTCTCCACGCCGATGGCGTCGAGGAGCTGCGACGCCATCCCGCGGACATGGGTGCCCGCCACGATGGGGGAGAGGCCGACGACGGGGGCGGCGGTGCTGCGCAGTGCCTCTCGGACGCCGGGCACGCCGAGGATGGTGCCGACGGAGACGACGGGGTTGGAGGGCGGGAGGAGCACCACGTCCGCCGCCGCGATCGCCTCGGTCACTCCCGGCGCCGGCTTGGCCTGCTCGATGCCTACAGGCACGACCGCGCGGGCAGGGACCTCGGCGTGCAGCCGGACCCAGTACTCCTGGAAGTGGACGACGCGCTGTCCCGAGGGGGCGTCCGCGTCGTCGATCGCGATGTGCGTCTCCACCCGGTCGTCGGTCATCGGGAGCAGGAGCACGCCGGGCCGCCAGCGCTCGCACAGCGCCGCGGTCACGGCGGAGAGCGGGTACCCGGCCTCGAGCATCTGGGTCCGCACCAGGTGCGTGGCGATGTCGCGGTCGCCGAGTCCGAACCAGGTGGGCTCCACGCCGTACGCCTCGAGCTCGGCCTTGACGCTCCAGGTCTCGTCGGTGCGACCCCAGCCGCGCTCCTCGTCGATGCCTCCGCCGAGGGTGTACATCACGGTGTCGAGGTCCGGGCAGACCTTCAGCCCGTGCAGCCAGAGGTCGTCGGCGGTGTTCGCCACCACGGTCACCTCGATCGGCCGTCCCCCGTCCGGCTGACCGGCGTGGTGCAGGAGCCCGGTGAGGAACCGTGCGCCCCCGATCCCACCTGACAGGATCACGATGCGAAATGGTGAGTTTTCGCCCGTTTGGTCCTGGTACTTCGGGGTAGTCATCAGCCGCGCTTTCATTGGCAATGGCACGTGTGGGTCAACTTCTCGGACGGGTCGGGGCATATAGCAGATGTGGGCTTGACTTCGCTTCTGCGACAGGCATGTAATTCCAACAGTGTTCTTCATTTCGGTCACACCGCCGAATGATTGCCACTAGCGTCAGGGACAGTGCATCACAGCACAGGTTGTCAATGGGGGTCCTGCGAAGGATCTCACGGGTCGAAGGGCGGAATGCCGTGAGAGAGCTCTACGTGCTCGACGGGGACGCCGAGGAACTGGGTTGGCAGGAGCGCGCACTGTGCGCGCAGACCGACCCGGAGGCGTTCTTCCCCGAGAAGGGCGGCTCGACGAGGGAGGCCAAGAAGGTCTGCCTGACCTGCGACGTGCGGAGCGAGTGCCTTGAGTACGCGCTCGAGCACGACGAACGGTTCGGCATCTGGGGCGGTCTCTCAGAACGCGAACGCCGCAAGCTGAAGAAGCGGGCGGTCTGACGCGACAACGGGCAGTGTGGCACCAGCCACACTGCCCGTCGCAGTTCCGGGGCTGTTCACGCGGGTGAGGTGACCGGCGACCCCCTCCGGGGCGGTGGGAGGCCCCGACTCGGTTCGGGGGCTGCCGCGACGCTGGTTAGGGTTGGGCGCCGTGACGGTTACAGCGCTCCTGGTCAGCCACAACGGTGCTCGCTGGCTGCCGGCGGTGCTGGAGGGCCTCGGCTCCCAGACCCGGGCCCCCGAGCGGGTGCTCGCCGTCGACACCGCGAGCTCCGACGCCACCACCGACCTTCTCGCCGACGCGCTCGGCCGCGAGTCGATCGTCGACGCCCCCGCGCGCACCTCCTTCCCCGACGCCGTCGACCTCGGCCTGCGACACCTCCCGCAGTCCTCCGGCCCGGCCGAGACGCGACGACTGGGTCTGGCTCCTCCACGACGACAGCCGTCCCGCGCCGGACGCCCTCGAACGTCTTCTCGAAGCCGCCGCAGCCAACCCGTCCGTCGCGATCCTCGGCCCGAAGCACCGCGAGTGGCCCTCGCTGCGCCGGCTCCTCGAGGTCGGCATCACGATCAGCGGCACCGGCCGCCGCGAGACCGGCCTCGAGCGCGGGGAGTACGACCAGGGGCAGCACGACCGGACCCGTGACGTCCTCGCGGTCGGCTCCGCCGGCATGCTCATCCGCCGAGACGTCCTCGAGGAGCTCGGCGGTTTCGACCGCAGGCTGCCGATGTTCGGCAACGACCTCGACCTCGGCTGGCGGGCGGCACGCGCCGGACACCGGACGATGGTCGTCCCCGAGGCCGTGGTCTTCCACGTGGAGGCGGCACACCGGGGCGTCCGCCGTACGCCGGTCACCGGCAACCACCGTCGTGGCGAGCGGCGGGCCGCGCTCTACACGCTGATGGTCAACGGCTCGCTCGTCGCCCTGCCGTTCATGGCCGTCCGGCTGTTCCTCGGCAGCCTGCTGAGGGCGCTCGGCCTGCTCCTGGTCCGCGCGCCGCGCGAGGCCCTCGACGAGGTCGTCGCGATGCTCGCCGCGTTCGCGCGTCCTGACCGGATCGTGCTGGGGCGCATGGAGCGCAGGCGTACCGCGAAGGTCCCCGCCCGCGAGGTGCGACACCTGTTGGCACCGTTCTGGCTTCCGTACCGGCACGGGCTCGACTTCGTCTCCGACCTGGCGATGGCCCTGGTGCACCAGGCCTCGGACGTGTCGGCCGGCCGGCGCGACGCGCGGGTCCTGGCGGCCGAGACCGGGCCGGTGCCCGAGGAGGCTCAGAACCTCCCCGACGACTCCGGCCTGCTGGCCAGGCTCGTGACCAGCCGGACGGCGGCGGTCTTCGCCGTGCTGGTCGTGCTCGCGCTCCTCGGTGCGCGGGGGCTGCTCGGTAGCGGCATGCTCTCGGGGGGCGCGCTGCTCCCGGCACCGGCCTCCGTCGGCCACTGGTGGGACCTCTACCTCGAGTCCTGGCACACCGAGGGGGTCGGCTCCGACGTCCCCGCGGCGCCGTACCTCCTCCCGCTCGCGCTGACCGCGACCGTGCTGCTCGGCAAGGCCTGGTTCCTCGTCGACGTCCTCTTCCTGCTGTCGGTGCCGCTGGCCGCGTGGGGCGCCGCGCGGTTCCTCGGCGAGCTCGACGGGCGGGGGTGGCCCCGGCTCTGGGGAGCCGTCGCCTACGGTCTGCTCCCCGTCCTGACCGGCGCGGTCGCCCAGGGGCGGCTCGGCACCGTCGCAGCGGCGGTCGTGCTGCCGTGGGTCGCCCACGCGGCGCTCTTCCTCCACCCCTCCCGCGACCGGGACCGGCGGTGGCGGGCGGCGTGGCGCACCGCGCTGCTGCTCGCCCTGCTCTGCGCGTTCGTGCCGTTGGCCTGGCCGCTGTCCGTGCTTCTCGTGCTGGTAGCCGTGACAGTCGGCGTCGTCGGTGACCGTGCCCGCTGGGCGACCCCGAGCGCCTGGGCGCCGATGGTCGTCTCCGTCGCCATGGTCCCCGTTCTCCTGCTGCCGTGGGCGCTGCTGCGGTGGGTCACCGGCGCGACCCGGCCCTGGTACGCCGAGGCGGGGCTGCCGGCCACCGACCTCGCCGCCGACCTCGGCCCCTGGGAGCTGCTCGCCGGCCGTGCCACGAGCACCGACCTCGGCGCCGCGCCGCTCTGGCTCGGGATCGGCATCGCGGTGGCTGCCGTCGCCGCACTGGTACGGCGGAGCAGCCGGCCGATCGTGGTCGGGGCCTGGGTGGTGGTCGTCGTCGGGCTGGCCGCCGCCGTCCTCCTCGACGGTGCGGGGGAGTGGGCCGGCTTCCCGGTGCTGCTCGCGCAGGCCGCTGCGGTGACCGCCGTCGCCGTCGCCGGTGAGGGCATCGCCGGGCAGCTCTCGGGCCGCAGCTTCGGCTGGCGCCAGCCGGTCGGACTCCTCGTCGTCCTCGGCGCGCTGCTCTCACCGGTCGCCGGGCTGGTGTGGTGGGCGGCGGTCGGCACCGTCGGTACCGACGGCCAGCTCGACCGTGGACCCGCCCACGGCATCCCCGCCTACATGACCGACGCCGCGCAGCGCGACGAGGACAACGGGATCCTCGTGGTCCGTGGCAACGACGACGGCCTCGGTTACTCGCTGGTGCGAGGTGAGGGCGCTCGCATCGGGGACGACACGGTGATGCCTCCGCCCGAGGAGCAGGCCGACCTCACGGCACTGGTGGCCGGGCTCGCGACCGCGCCGACGGCCGACCAGGTCGAGGAGCTGTCCGGGCACGGCGTGGAGTTCGTCTACCTGCCACCACCGGCCGACCCCGACCTCGTCGGCAAGCTCGACTCGGTCAGCGGGCTGAGCTCGGCCAGCGCACTGCGTCCCGGCTCCAGGGCCTGGCAGCTCGACGCCGACCCGTCCCGCGAGGCGGCGCCCCCGGGCTCGTGGCTCCACCCCGCACTGCTCGCCGTCCAGGGACTCGCGATCGTGGTCGCCGCGGTCCTCGCCGCTCCGACCAGGAGGGTCCGCCGATGAGCACCCCAGTCTCCGGCCGCAGGGTCGCCCGCCGGCAGCGTCGCGGCGTCGACGTGCTCACGGCCCTCGGCGCCGGCCTCGTCGTCCTCGCCGCCTCGCTGCTCGTCGCGGCGGGGTCGGTCGAGAACGAGCCCGAGCCCGTCGAGCAGGCCGTCAGCGTGCCGGTCGACGACGTCGCCACCGCCTGCGCCGCCTTCCCGGGGGCGGGCAGCGCGGAGGCCCTCACGCTGGCCGCCCCGCTGCCCGGGACCGCTGACGACGGAACCGTCGTCGCGGGACCGGTCGGCGGTCGCACCGAGCCCGTCGACGGTGCCCGCCGCGGCGTGCTGCAGGCCGCTCGAGATGGCGGCCGGCGGCACCGCCGGCGACGGCTGGGCGCTGGGCGTGGCCGCCGAGGGCGCCGCGGCCGTCGGCCGGGCCACGTTCGCCGTGGACCAGGCACGCGACGCCGCAGCGGTCGGGGTGGGCGAGTGTCTCGCTCCGCGAGCCCGCTGGTGGTTCACCGGGGCCGGCGCCGGCCTCGACCACGCCTCCACCCTGGTCGTGGCGAACCTCGACCCCGGTCGTGCCGTGCTCGACGTCGAGGTGCACGGGCCCGACGGCCTCGTCGACAGCATCGGCACCCGCGGCATCACCATGGAGCCCGGGGAGGTCCAGACGATCCCGCTGGTCGAGGTGGCTCCGCAGACCGACGAGCTCGCGGTCCATGTCGAGGCCTCCCGCGGCCGGGTGGTCGCGGCGCTCGCCGACAGCTTCGCCACCCAGCCGGCCGCCGCACCCGGCCGGGACTGGATCCCGGTCCAGTCCGACGCGTCGCAGCTGCTCCGCCTCTCGCCCCTGCCGGCCCGGGCGGACCGTCGTACCCTCGTCGTCGCCAACCCCACCGACCGCGAGGCTCTCGCGGACGTGGAGGTCTCGACCGGCTCCGGCACCTTCGTGCCGACCGACGTGCCGCAGCTGCGGGTGCCCCCTGGCACCGTGGTGACCGCGGACCTCGGGCCCGCGGTCGGGAAGGAAGCCTCCGCCGTGCTGCTCACCTCGCCGGTGCCGCTGACCGCGACCGTGCGCTCGACCAGGGCGGCGGACGTGACGTACACCGCGGCCGCTCCGCTGCTCGACGGCCCCGCCGCTGCGGTCCTCGCCGACGACACGGTCCCCACCCTCCAGCTGACGGCCGGGGACGACGGGGGCACGGCGAAGGTCACGGCCTAGTCCGCCGACGGCGAGGAGACCGACACCGCCGACCTCGAGGTCGAGCCGGGCACCACGCTGACGTGGGAGCCCGAGGGACGCGCGGCCTACCTGGTGGTCGCTCCCGGACGGGGACGGCTCTTCGGTGGCGTCTCGCTCGCGGGAGCGGCGGGCGTCTCGCAGGTCGCCTCTCCGGCCGCTGCCCGTCACCCTCCGACAGCCCGTCGTGGTCCCCGTCGTCCGCTGACCCGTCACTTCCGCCGCCGAAATCGCGGCGTGTCGCTGCGGTATCGACGGGTCGGCGGTGGCCGGGCTACTCCGCTTCGTAGTCGGGGTCGATCTCCTCCGGCGGGATCCCGAGGAGCTCCGAGACCTGCTCGACCAGGACGGTCAGCACCATCGCGTCGAGGTCGGCGCGAGTCTCGCAGCGCAGCTCGATCGGACGCCGGAAGAGCACCAGGCGGGTCGGGGTCGCGCCGCTGCCGCGCACCAGCGAGGCGAGCGGGACGTCGGCGCTCCAGTCGTCGGGCACGATCGGCGTCTCCTCGACGGCGAACTCGATCAGGCCGAGCTGGTCGTGCCAGCGCTCCTCGAGCCGGCGGACCACCCCGAGCACACCCGCGTCGAAGACCTCCCGTGGGGTGCGCACGATCGGCACCCCGTGGGGGGAGAGCGGGCCCGGGAGGACGGCCGGACCTCTCATGCCGCGCCCCCGACGGTCGCGCCTGCTTCCGGTGCGGCGACCGACGACCGGCACTCCCGGGGCGCCCCTGTCCGATCCGCTCACGTCCACGCCGCGAGCCTAGTCGCTGGCGGGGGTGTCACGATGTACCGTCTGCGTCGTGAGTTCTGCCCGTCGCTGTTCGCGTACCGCCTGCGGGCGCCCGGCGGTGGCCACCTTGACCTACGTCTACTCCGACCAGACCGCCGTCCTGGGGCCCCTCGCCACCTACGCGGAGCCCCATGCCTACGACCTGTGCGAGGCCCACAGCGAGCGCCTCAGCGCCCCGCGGGGCTGGGAGGTCATGCGCCTCGCGCCCGACCCGGACGCGCTGGGTCCGTCGAGCGACGACCTGCTCGCCCTCGCCGACGCAGTCCGTGAGGCCGCCCGTCCGGCGCCCGTGCTCGAGCACGCGGAGCAGGCGGTCGGCCTGGCCCAGGAGACCGGCCGCGAGGTCGGTCGTCGTGGGCACCTGCGAGTCCTCCGGTCGCCCGACGAGTGACCCCCTCCTGGGAGTAGGGTCGGGGCATGCCCGCGACCACGGACGAGCACAATCTCGCTGCCGTCTTCAAGGCCTATGACGTCCGGGGAACGGTTCCCGACCAGATCGACGAGGAGCTCGCCCGCGCCACCGGCGCCGCGTTCGTCGCCGTGACCGGATCGGCCGACGGGGCGGTGGTCGTCGGACACGACATGCGCCCCTCCTCGCCGGCCCTGGCCGCGGCCTTCGCCCGAGGGCGCGGCCACCGCGGGCGCAGACGTCGTCATGATCGGGCTCGCCTCGACCGACCAGCTCTACTTCGCCTCGGGTCACCTCGGCCTGCCCGGCGCCATGTTCACCGCGAGCCACAACCCCGCGCAGTACAACGGGATGAAGCTGTGCCGGGCCAACGCCGTGCCGGTCGGCGCGGAGACCGGGCTGCTCGAGATCCGCGACCTCGTCGCGTCGGCGTCCACCACCCCGGGCGCGACTCCGGGCTCGGTGTCGGACCGTGACGTCCTCGACGACTACGCCGCGCACCTGCTCTCGCTCGCGCCGGTGAGTGGCCGCCGGCTCAAGGTCGTCGTCGACGCGGGCAACGGGATGGCCGGGCACACGGTTCCCGCGGTGCTCGCCCGGCTCGACGTGGAGCTCGTGCCGATGTACTTCGAGCTCGACGGCACCTTCCCCAACCACGAGGCCAACCCGATCGACCCGGCCAACATGGACGACCTCGTCCGGATGGTGCGTGAGAGCGGCGCGGACGTCGGCCTCGCCTTCGACGGCGACGCCGACCGCTGCTTCCTGGTCGACGAGCGGGGTGAGCTGGTCAGCCCATCGGTCCTGACCGCGCTGATCGCCGCGCGCGAGCTGGCCAAGCACCCCGGCTCCGTCGTGATCCACAACCTGATCACCTCGCGGGCGGTGCCCGAGATCATCGCCGAGCACGGCGGCACCCCGGTCCGCACGCGGGTGGGCCACTCGTTCATCAAGGCGACCATGGCCGAGACCGGCGCCGTGTTCGGCGGCGAGCACTCGGGCCACTTCTACTTCCGTGACTTCTGGCGCGCCGACTCCGGCCTGCTCGCCGCTCTGCACGCGCTGGCCGCCCTCGCCGAGTACGACGGGCCGCTGTCCGGGCTTCTCGCCGAGTACTCCCGCTACTCCGCGTCGGGGGAGATCAACTCCACCGTGGCGGACCAGGTCGAGGTGATGCAGCGGATCGAGAAGGAGTACGTCGATCAGCCCGGCGTCGTCCTCGACCACCTCGACGGGCTCACGGTCACCCACCCGGAGTGGTGGTTCAATGTCCGCGCCTCGAACACCGAGCCCCTGCTGCGCCTCAACGCGGAGGGCAAGGACGAGACAACGATGACGCAGGTCCGAGACGATGTTCTGGCCATGATCAGGAGAGACGCATGAACCTCAACCCCGCCCTTCTCGAGATCATCGTGTGCCCCGACTGCCACGCGAAGCTCGTCGAGGACGACGCCGCCTCGGAGCTCGTCTGCTCCCTCTGCGGGCTCGCCTACCCGGTGCGCGACGACATCCCCGTGCTGCTCGTCGACGAGGCACGACGCCCCGAGCAGGCGTGATGAGCGGGCACTTCGACGAGGCCCTGCTCGACGACCACGACGCCCTCGAAGGAGCCGACGCCGTCCTGCGCCCCCTCGCCGAGGCCGGGGCGCGCGTGCGCCGCGAGGCCGGGGGAGCGGCCGAGGCGATCGCCGCTGCGGTCGCCGCCAACGAGGGCGAGGCCCGGCCTCGCGCCGTGGTGGCGGCCGGCCCCGACTCCCGCCTGCTGCGCGCCGTGCTCGAGCCGTGGTGCCCCGTGCCGTTCGTGGCCTGGCCGGGCCCGAGCCTTCCCGGCTGGGCGGGCTCCCTGGACCTCGTCGTCGTGCTCGCCCCCGAGGGCAGCGACTCCGGCAGCGCCTCCGCCGTCGCCGAGTCCGTGCGCCGCGGCTGCCAGCTCGTCGTGGCCTGCCCCGAGCGCAGCCTCGTCGCCGAGCACGCCGCCGGCAGGCACAGCACCGTGCTGCCCGTGACCACCAGCGACCAGCTCGCCACCGCCGTGGTCATGCTCGAGCTCCTCGACCGGCTCGACCTCGGGCCGGAGACCGACCCCGAGGCGGTGGCCACCGCGCTCGACGACGTGGCGATCACCTGCTCGCCGTACAAGGACCTGTCGGTGAACCCGGCCAAGATGCTCGCGATCGCGATGGCCGACTCGCTGCCGCTGGTGTGGGGCGGATCGGTGCTGGCCGCGCGAGCGGCCCGGCGCGTCGCCGAGTCCATCCGGCGCACCAGCGGCCGGGCCGCGCTCGCCGCGGACGCGGAGCACCTGCTGCCGGTGATCGCGGCCGCAGTGCGCCGCGACGTCTTCGCCGACCCCTACGCCGACCCCTACGCCGCCCCTTACGACGACCTGTCCGATCCCGACGCGCCGGACCGCCGCCCGATCCTGGTGATCCTCGACGACGGCTCCGACGAGCCATCGGTCCGCGAACAGCGTGGCCGGCTCGTGGCCGCGGCACATGAGCGTGATGTGCGCGTGGAGACGGTCGACACCGAGGCGGGCAACGAGGTCGCCCGGTACGCCGCGCTGCTCGCCACGGGCACGTTCGCCGCGGCCTACCTCGGCGTCGGGCTCGGGCACGTCAAGAGCGGCCACCTCGACGTACGGCACCCGATCGACCGCACGCCTCGCGCTCGAGCGGCGACCACGCGGGTAACCTGCGGTGGACCACCGGCCCTCGGGCCGGCCCGACACGGAAGGACTCGCTCATGGCAGCTGGGCTCTTCGGCCTGCTCGACGACATCGCGGCGCTCGCGAAGCTCGCCGCTGCCTCGGTGGACGACATCGGTGCGGCTGCGACGCGCGCTGGGGTGAAGTCGGCCGGCGTGGTCGTCGACGACACCGCGGTCACCCCGCAGTACGTCCACGGCGTGACCGCCAAGCGCGAGCTGCCGATCATCCGCAGGATCGCGTTCGGGTCCCTGCGCAACAAGCTGCTGATCATCCTCCCCGCGATCCTGCTGCTCAGCCAGTTCCTGCCGGTGCTGATCACCCCGCTGCTGATGGTGGGGGCGACCTACCTGTGCTTCGAGGGGGCCGAGAAGGTCTGGGGAGCACTGCGCGGCCACGAGAAGAAGTCGCCCGGCGACCGCGCAGGGGCAGGAGGCGGAGGAGACCGTGGTCTCGGGCGCCATCCGCACGGACTTCATCCTCTCCACCGAGATCATGGTCATCGCCCTGAACGAGGTCGCGGACGAGCCGTTCCTGGCACGCGCCGCGATCCTGGTCGTCGTCGCGATCGGCATCACGCTGCTGGTGTACGGCGTCGTCGCGCTGATCGTGAAGATGGACGACGTCGGACTGCACCTCGCGGAGCGTGCCTCCACGGCGGTGCGACGGCTGGGACGCGGACTCGTCAAGGGCATGCCGGTGCTGCTGCGGGTCCTCTCGGTGGTCGGCGTGGCGGCGATGCTCTGGGTCGGCGGACACATCCTCCTGGTGGGTGCCGACGACCTGGGCTGGCACGCGCCCTACGAGCTGGTCCACCACCTGGAGGAAGCGGTGCACGACGCGGCGGAGGCCGTCGGCGGGGTCCTCGCCTGGGTGGTCAACACCGCGGCCTCGGCTCTCATCGGTCTGGTCGTCGGTGCGGTTGCCGTCGCCGTGTGGCACGTGCTGCCGCTGCCGGGACGGAAGAAGACCGCGGCGCACTGAGCAGTCCGCGGCCCCGCCCGCTGCGAACCGGCACGGACCGGACATGTCCCCGTGCGTCGGCCTGACCCCGACGTGCGGACCGTCACGGGTCCGGCCGGTAGTCTGGACGAGTTGCCCCCGAGATGAGGATGTACATGGACTTCAAGGTTGCCGACCTCTCCCTGGCCGATTACGGCCGGACCGAGATCACCCTGGCCGAGCACGAGATGCCCGGCCTCATGGCGATGCGTGAGCGGTACTCCGACTCGAAGCCGCTGGCGGGTGCGAAGATCGCCGGCTCGCTGCACATGACGATCCAGACCGCCGTGCTGATCGAGACGCTCACCGCGCTCGGCGCCGAGGTCCGCTGGGCGTCGTGCAACATCTTCTCGACCCAGGACCACGCTGCCGCGGCGGTCGTCGTCGGTCCCGAGGGCACCCCCGAGAACCCCGCCGGCGTGCCGGTGTTCGCCTGGAAGGGCGAGACGCTGGAGGAGTACTGGTGGTGCACCCAGCAGATCCTCCGCTGGCCGGGGGGCGAGTTCGCCAACATGATCCTCGACGACGGCGGGGACGCGACGATGCTCGTCCACATGGGTGTCGAGGCCGAGAAGACCGGCCACGTCGACTCTCCCGACTCCACCGACAACGTGGAGAAGAAGGTCATCCTCAAGGTGCTGGCCGACACCCTCGCCGAGGACGGCAACGTCTGGACGCCGATCGCCAACGAGCTCAAGGGCGTCACCGAGGAGACCACCACCGGCGTGCACCGGCTCTACGACATGATGAAGGAAGGCTCGCTGCTCTTCCCCGCCATCAACGTCAACGACTCGGTCACCAAGAGCAAGTTCGACAACAAGTACGGCTGCCGCCACTCGCTCGTCGACGGCATCAACCGGGCCACCGACGTCCTCATCGGCGGCAAGGTCGCCGTGGTCTGCGGCTACGGCGACGTCGGCAAGGGCTGCGCCGAGTCGCTGCGCGGCCAGGGCGCTCGTGTCGTGGTCACCGAGATCGACCCGATCTGCGCGCTCCAGGCGGCCATGGACGGCTACCAGGTCACCACGCTCGAGGACGTCCTCCCCGAGGCCGACATCATCATCACGGCGACGGGCAACAAGGACGTCGTCACCGTCGACCACATGAGGCGGATGAAGCACCAGGCGATCGTCGGCAACATCGGGCACTTCGACAACGAGATCGACATGGCCGGCCTGGAGCGGTTCCCCGGCATCGAGCGCAAGACCGTCAAGCCGCAGGTCGACCTGTTCACCTTCCCCGAGGGCAACTCGGTGATCGTCCTCTCCGAGGGCCGGCTGATGAACCTCGGCAACGCGACCGGCCACCCGTCGTTCGTGATGTCGAACTCCTTCACCAACCAGGTGCTCGCGCAGATCGAGCTCTACACCAAGACCGACGAGTACCCCGTCGGCGTCTACACGCTGCCCAAGCACCTCGACGAGGAGGTCGCCCGGCTCCACCTCGCCTCCCTCGGTGTGAAGCTGACCGAGCTGACCGACGACCAGTCGTCCTACCTCGGCGTCCCGGTGGAGGGCCCCTACAAGTCCGACCACTACCGGTACTGACCGGTGCGGGAGGGGACGGACAGTGGGCCTGATGCCTGAGCAGGGGAACCGGGGACGGGTCCTCGTCGTCGACGACGACGCCGCGCTCGCGGAGATGCTCACGATCGTGCTCCGCAACGAGGGCTTCGAGCCGCGGGTGTGCCCGACCGGCGACCAGGCGCTCTCGGAGTTCCGCGACTTCCGGCCCGACCTGGTGCTGCTCGACCTGATGCTCCCGGGCAAGGACGGCATCGACGTCTGCCGGGAGATCAGGGCCGAGTCGGGCGTGCCGATCGTGATGCTCACCGCCAAGAGCGACACCGTCGACGTGGTGGTGGGCCTCGAGTCGGGCGCGGACGACTACGTGGTCAAGCCCTTCAAGCCCAAGGAGCTCGTGGCCCGGATCCGGGCGCGCGTGCGTCGCCACGACGACGCCGGCCCGGAGACGCTGAACATCGGCGACCTGACCATCGACGTGGCGGGCCACCAGGTCACCCGCGACGGCAGGCAGATCTCGCTCACGCCGCTGGAGTTCGACCTGCTCGTGTGCCTGGCGCGCAAGCCGTGGCAGGTGTTCACCCGCGAGGTCCTGCTCGAGCAGGTCTGGGGCTACCGTCACGCGGCGGACACCCGGCTCGTCAACGTGCACGTCCAGCGCCTGCGCTCCAAGGTCGAGCACGACCCCGAGAACCCCGAGATCGTCGTGACGGTGAGGGGTGTCGGGTACAAGGCCGGCACGTCCTAGGCCCGTGACATGAGTCTCGTGGGGCCCCTGCGTCGGGCGGCGACCTTCTGGCAGCGCTCGATCCAGGCCCGCGTGGTCGTCAGCACCCTGATCCTGTCCGCGGTCGTCGTGACGCTCGTCGGCTGGGTGCTGATGCGGCAGATCACCGACGGGCTCGTCGCCAGCAAGACCAACGCCGCGGTCGCCGAGGCGACTCGCGGCGCCTATGACGCGCGGAGCCGGCTCGAGGGGGTGCCGGGCACGGAGTTCGACTCCGGCGCCCAGCTCGCCCAGCTCGTCGCCGGGATGGTGGTGCGCGGCGACATGCAGGGGTACGACGTCGTGCTCGACGGCCCCCTGCCCGGCACCGCCGAGGAGTCCACCACGGGGTCGGGGGGCACGTTCAAGTCGCCGGACGTGATGACCGAGAGCGTCCCCGACCGGCTGAGGGACGTCGTGGCAGCCAGCACCGGCACGTCGTGGACCTACGCCACCATCACCTACGAGCCGGGGACGGGCCGCGCCCAGGTGCCGGGCATCATCGCCGGCTCCCAGGTCGAGGTCCCGAGCGACGGCGGCACCTACACGCTCTACTACCTCTTCCCGATGACGGAGGAGACCCAGACGCTGAGCCTGGTCCGCCAGGCGCTCCTCACCGGGGGTGCGCTCCTGCTCGTCCTCGTCGGCGGCCTGACCTGGCTGGTGACCCGGCAGGTGGTCACGCCGGTGCGGCTGGCCCGGCGGGTCGCCGAACGGCTGTCCTCGGGCCGGCTCGAGGAGCGGATGCAGGTCCGCGGCGACGACGACATCGCCCGTCTCGGCACGTCTTTCAACCAGATGGCCGCCAGCCTGCAGAAGCAGATCCGCCAGCTCGAGGAGCTCTCCCGCGTCCAGCGTCGCTTCGTCTCCGACGTCTCCCACGAGCTCCGCACACCGCTGACCACGGTGCGCATGGCGGGAGACGTGCTCTACGACGCCCGCGAGCGGTTCGACCCGGTGACCGCACGCGCCGCCGAGCTGCTGCAGAAGGAGCTCGACCGCTTCGAGCTGTTGCTCACCGACCTGCTCGAGATCAGCCGGTTCGACGCAGGCGCGGCGGTCCTCGACCTCGAGGACGTCAATCTCGTCGACCTCGCGCACCGGGTGGCCGACTCGACCCGGCCGCTCGCCGAGCGTCGCGGCATCCGGGTCGTGGTGCGGGACCCGGGCCGGCCGTGCGTGTCCGAGGTCGACGTACGCCGTGTCGAGCGGATCGTGCGCAACCTCGTGTCGAACGCCATCGACCATGCCGAGGGCCGCGACGTCGAGATCCTCGTCGGCGCGGACGACCACGCCGCCGCGCTCGCCGTCCGCGACCACGGCGTGGGGCTCAGCGAGGGGGAGGCCCAGATGGTCTTCAACCGCTTCTGGCGGGCGGACCCCGCCCGCGCCCGCAGCACCGGAGGCACGGGCCTCGGGCTGGCCATCTCCCGTGAGGACGCCAACCTGCACGGCGGATGGCTGCAGGCCTGGGGCGAGCCGGGCTGGGGCGCGCAGTTCCGCCTCACCCTGCCGCGTCGCGCCGGAGACCCCGTGACCTCCAGCCCGCTCCCGCTGGTGCCCGCCGACGCGCGGCGCCGCCCGGCCTCGCGGGCCAAGACGCTCGACGAGAGGGCGGGCCTCCCGTGACCGCCCGGCTGCTCGGGCTGGTGCTCGCCGCGCTCTCGCTGCTCGGCGGCTGCGTCAGCCTGCCCGACACCGGGAGCGTGACCACCGAGCCCGGCCAGGGGGCGATGGACGACCGCGCCGGCTCCTACGACTACACCCCCCTGGGGCCGCGGGCAGGGTCCACGCCGATCACGATCGTCGAGGACTTCCTGCTCGCGATGCGGGCCTCGCCCCAGTCCACGGCGGTCGCCCGCAAGTACCTCACCGACGAGGGCCGCGCCGGCTGGTTCCCGGAGAAGACCACGCTCGTCTACGGCTCGAAGCTGGTCACCGGCAGCGACGGCGTCTTCCGAGTCAGCCTCGAGCAGACCGACCAGCTCGACGAGCGCGGCAGCTGGCTCGGACGGGTGGGCGGTGACCGAGGGGTCGACTACGAGCTGGAGGTGGTCCGTGAGCGGGGGGAGTGGCGGATCGACAACCCGCCCGACGCGCTGATCATCCCGAGCGACCACTTCGAGAGCCGCTACCAGCAGTACTTCGTCTACTACTTCGACCCCAGCGGCCAGGTGCTCGTCCCGGAGCCGACGTACCTCCCGCACGGCGACCAGGCCGCGACGCTGCTGGTCCGGCGGCTCCTCAACGGGCCGGACCCGCGGCTCGAGGGGGTTCTGCGCAGCTACATCCCGGGCGGCACCGAGTACGTCCTCTCCGTGCCGATCTCGCTCGAGGGCGTCGCCGAGCTGACGCTCAACGAGCAGCTGCTCAGGCTCAGCGACGAGGAGCGCGAGCTGGCGCTGGCCCAGCTGGCCTGGACCCTGCGCCAGGTCACCGGGGTCGACTCCATGCAGGTCACCGTGGACGGCGCCCCGCTGGACGTCCCCGGCGCCAGCAGCCCCCAGAACGTGTCGTCCTGGACGGAGTACGACCCCGCGGTCCAGTGGGCCTCGCGGGAGCTCTTCGGCATCCTGGACGGCTCCCCGGTCGCGCTGGCCGAGGGCGGCAGCGACGTCGTGGGGGTCTTCGGCGCCCAGGAGTACGCCCTGCGCGACCTGGCCACCGACCTCACGGGCGGGCGGATCGCGGGCGTGAGCGAGGACGGTACGACGGTCGTGCTCGCGCCGAGAGGGCAGACGACGGAGGAGCCTCCCACCCCCGAGCAGACCGAGGTCCTCTACACCGGCACGGACGTGCTCGGGGCGTCCTGGGACGTCTTCGAGGACCTGTGGCTGGTGGACCGCACGGCCCGCGGCGCCGAGGTCCTCGTGGTCACCGACGGCGAGGTCACCCCCGTGGAGGCACCCGGACTGACCGGCGAGGAGGTGACCGACTTCGTCGTCTCGCGGGACGGCTCCCGGGTCGTCACGGTCGTCCCGGCGCGCACCGGCGACCAGCTCAGGGTCTCCCGGGTGCTGCGGACACCGAACGGCCGGGTCCGCGGCCTGACCCGCGCGGTCGACCTGCCGCTCGCCCAGGGCGGTGTCGACGAGATCCGGGACCTCGCGTGGAGGTCGCCCGGCAGCGTGGCCGTGCTGACCGGCCCGACGCCCGAGTCGTCCCAGGTGCTGCTCGCCCTCGTCGACGGCTCCACGAAGCTCGCCGACGTCGACAGCACCGCGGAGATCTTCCGCCGCAGGGCGGTGCGGCTGGTCACCTCCCCGTCGGCCGACAGCCCGATCTACCTCGGCACGCCGCAGGGCGAGCTCTTCGAGCTCGGCGCCGACGGCTCCTGGACGGAGGCGGACGTCCGCGGGCCCATGTTCGCGCCCACGTTCGCCGGCTGAGCCGAACCGTCGGCGTCCTTCCACAGACGGCACCGAGACCGGCCTCGTCCACACCCGAGCAGACGGGGTCCGCGAAGTCACGAGGGCGGTGCCCATGCTGGCCGGGTGCGCGACGCCCTGCTCGACCTGCTCCTCGGCAGCCGCTGCGCCGTCTGCGAGCGCCCCGGACGTGTCCTCTGCCCGGCGTGCCGCGAGGCGCTGCCGCGGGAGCCGGTCGAGTCCTGGCCCACGCCGACACCGCCGGGGCTGGCGCGCCCGCTTGCGGTGGGGGAGTACGCCGACGCGCTCAAGCTGATCGTGAACGCGCACAAGGAGCAGCGCCGCTTCGCCCTCGCCCGGCCACTCGGGGATCTTCTCGCCGTCGCTGCGCTCGGTCACCTCGCCGGGACGGCCGGTCCCGCCCTGCTCGTGCCGGTGCCCTCCCGCGCCTCCGTGGTGCGAGCGCGCGGCCACGACCCGCTGACGCGCCTCGCGCTGCGGGCGGCGACGCGGCTGCGCCGCCACGGTGTCGAGGCCTCGGTGGGCCGCGTGCTCCGCACCGTCCGGGTCACCGAGGACCAGGCCGGTCTCGGTGCGGGTGCACGAGCGGGCAACCTCGCGGGCAGCATGGCCTGTCGTGGGCGCGTCGAGCACCTGCCGCCCACCAGCCGGGTGATCGTCGTCGACGACGTGATCACGACCGGCGCCACCGTGCGCGAGGCCCAGCGAGCGCTCGAGGCGGCAGGGGTCGGTGTCTTCGGGGTCGCGGTGGTCGCCGCCACGCGTCGTACGCGGGTGGCCCGACTGGTTCGAACCACCGGACCGGCAAGTGAGATGAGAGCGGCTCGTTCGCGCGCTTCACTACCGTTTTGCGGCGTCTCGGACTAGCGTCTAGTCATGGAGTCCGTCCGGGTCCGTGGTTGCACCAGCGGGATCCGGCCGAGCGCAGCCCACGTGGCTGCGCTTCGTGCAGGAGGCTGCTGGCTAGCCGATGCCAGTCGCAGGCGAAACGGTCCACGTAAGGCGCGGCCGGGTCAGGAGTCCCAGGACTTCCAGGCCTCCGGCTGCCGCCGATCACGGTGCGGCTTAGTGGTAAGTCCTGCCTCGCCCGCGTCGTCAGACACGACGCGATCGCGGGAGAAGGTCAGTAGTGGCGGAGAAGCTGCGAGCGCCTCAGCAGGCGGTTGTGGGGTCGAAGACCAGGTCGGCCGGACGGATCTCCATCCCCTAAGGTCGTCGAGAACCTCGGCGGTCAACACACCCCAGGTGACGTGTTCACCAAGACAATCGGGAGGTCAGCCGTGGAAATCGTGGTCAAGAGTCGGCACATGGATGTGTCGGACCGGTTTCGCAGTCACGCCGAGGAGAAGCTCACCCGGTTGGAGAAGCACGATCACCGGATCATGCGGGTCGAGGTCGAGGTCGACAAGGAGCGCAACCCCCGCCAGCAGGACCGCGCCGTCCGTGTCGAGCTGACCGCCTTCTCCAAGGGACCGGTGATCCGGGCCGAGGCCGCGGCCGACGACAAGATGGCGGCTCTCGACCTCGCGATGGACAAGATGGCCGCGCAGATGCGCCGCGCCGCCGACCGGCGCCGTGTGCACCGCGGCAACCACCGGCCGGTGTCGGTGAGCGAGGCGCTCGCCGACGTCGAGCCCGCCCCCAACGGCACAGCCGCGGCGGCGACCGAGGAGACCCAGCGCCGCGTCGGCCCCATCACTGTGATGGGTGACGGCCCGCTCGTGGTCCGGGAGAAGAGCCACCCGGCCGACCCGATGACGCTCGACCAGGCGTTGTACGAGATGGAGCTCGTCGGACATGACTTCTATCTGTTCGTGGACAAGGAGAGTGAACGTCCCTCTGTCGTGTACCGCGGCACGGTTACGACTACGGCGTGATCTCCCTCGACGTCAACCAGGCGTAATGCGCAATAGCCCGCTTGGGGTTTTTCGTCCCAACGACCGGCGCCCCGTGACATGATCGGGGGCGTGTCCGTACCTCAGCAGCGCGTCAACCCCGGCGAGCCCATCCGCGTCGCCGTCGTCGACGACCAGGAGCTCTTCCGCCGTGGACTCACCATGCTGCTCGGGGTCGAGGAGGACATCGAGGTCGTGGGCGAGGCCGGAGACGGCGTGGCTGCGACCGAGCTCGCAGCCACGACCGTCCCGGACGTCGTGCTCATGGACGTCCGGATGCCCAAGCGATCGGGCATCGAGGCCTGCGTGTCGATCAAGGACGTCGCGCCGTCGGCGAAGATCATCATGCTCACCGTCAGCGACGAGGAGGCGGACCTGTACGACGCCGTGAAGAACGGCGCGTCCGGCTACCTCCTCAAGGACTCCTCGATCGACGAGGTCGCCCAGGCGATCCGCGTCGTGGCCGACGGCCAGTCGCTGATCAGCCCCTCGATGGCGGTCAAGCTGCTCGACGAGTTCAAGCAGATGACGCGGTCGGACCGCCAGCAGGTGCCGACGCCGCGGCTGACCGACCGCGAGCTCGAGGTCCTCAAGCTGGTGGCGCAGGGTCTCAACAACCGCGAGATCGCCAAGCGGCTGTTCATCAGCGAGAACACCGTCAAGAACCACGTCCGCAACATCCTCGAGAAGCTCCAGCTGCACTCGCGGATGGAGGCGGTCATGTACGCCGTGCGAGAGAAGCTCCTCGACATCCCCTGATGCGTTGAGCCCCTCCGCCGTACCCCCACCCGTGGTGTCGCTGAGCCGCGCCCAGGCACGGCGGGTGGCCCTGGTCGCCCAGGGCTTCCGCGACCCGCGGCACACCGTCCCGACGATGCGGACGTTCAACCGCACCCTGGCGCGCACCGGCGTGCTCCAGATCGACTCGGTCAACGTCTTCCAGCGCGCCCACTACATGCCGCTGTTCAGCCGCATGGGCCGCTACGACACCGAGCTGCTCAGGCGTGCCGCCGAGCGCCGGCCCCGCCGGATCGTGGAGTACTGGGCGCACGTCGCGGCGTTCATGCCCGTGGACCTGTGGCCGCACATGGGCCACCGGATGGCTCGCTACCGCGAGCAGGGGCACGCCTGGATGGGGCTGCCCGAGCGGCGCGAGCTGGTCGCCTCGCTGATCGCCGAGATCCGCGAGCGGGGCCCGTCCACGTCGCGGGACCTCGACGACGGCCTGCCGCGCAAACGCGAGCACTGGGGCTGGAACTGGTCGGAGACCAAGAAGGCCCTGGAGTACCTGTTCCTGGCCGGCGAGCTCGCGGTCGCCGGACGCAACACCGCGTTCGAGCGGCTCTACGACCTGCCCGAGCGCGTCGTACCGGCCCAGCACCTGCACGCGGCCGTGCCGTCGAAGGCGGAGGTGGCGATCGAGCTGGTCCGCCGGGCGGCGGTCTCCCACGGCGTCGGCACCGAGCAGTGCTTCCGTGACTACTACCGGATGGGCAGCCCCGCCGCCCGTCCCGCCGTCGCCGCCCTCGTGGAGTCCGGTGAGCTGCTCCCGGTGCGGGTCGAGGGCTGGGACCGCCCGGCGTACCTGCACCGCGACGCCAGGCTGCCGCGCCGCGTCGACGCCCGGGCGCTGCTGAGCCCGTTCGACCCGGTGGTGTGGGAGCGCGCCAGGACCGAGGCGCTGTTCGGCTTCCGCTACCGCATCGAGATCTACGTGCCCGAGCCGCAGCGGATCCACGGCTACTACGTGCTGCCGTTCCTGCTCGGTGACAGCCTGGTCGCCAGGGTCGACCTGAAGGCGGACCGGCAGGGGAGCGTACTGCTGGTGAAGGCGGCCTTTGCCGAGCCCGGCGCGCCGGCCGAGACCGCGGCCGAGCTCGCGGCGGAGCTCGAGGAGGCAGCAGCGTGGCTGGGGCTGGACTCGATCGACGTGGAGCCGCGGGGCGACCTCGCCGGTGAGCTCCTCCACGAGGTGAAGGCGCTCACCGGCGGGTAGCCGCCTGCGCTGTCAGCCCTTGGTCGCCCCGGCCGCCAGGCCGCTGACCAGGTGTCGCTGGGCGAGCAGGAAGATCAGCGCCGCCGGGATCGTGATCAGGATCGCCGCCGGGGTGAGGTACTCCCACCGCTGGTTGAACTGCGGCACGAAGGTCTGCAGGCCGTAGCCGAGGGTGAACTTCCTGTCGGTCTGCAGGAACGCGGTGGCGTAGGCGACCTCCCCCCAGGCGGTCAGGAACGTGTAGAACATCGTCACCGCGAGGCCCGGCCGCGCCAGCGGCAGGATCACCCGGTAGAAGGTCGCGAACGGGCCGAGGCCGTCGAGGGCCGCCGCCTCGTCGAGCTCCCGGGGGATCGTGTCGTAGTAGCCCTTGAGCATCCACGTGCAGAACGGCACCGCCACGGTGCAGTAGGCGATCACCAGCGACGTCAGGGTGTTGATCAGGCCGAGGTTCGCCATGATCGTGTAGATCGGCACGATCAGGATCGCGACCGGGAACATCTGCGTGACCAGGAAGGTCCACATCAGCGACCGGCGACCGGGGAAGTTGAACCGGCTGAGCGCGTAGCCCGCCGTGGCCGCCATGAAGACCCCGAAGAGCATCGTGAAGGCCGCCGTGATGACCGAGTTCATGAACCACGTCGGGAAGTCGGTCTTGGTCAGCACGTTGACGTAGTTGTCGAGGGTCGGGTTGTCGATGAACTTGATCTCGCTGGAGAGGATCCGGTTCGCCGGCTTGAACGACGAAGCCAGGATCCACAGCACCGGGAACAACGCGATCACGGTGGCGACGATCAGCATCGTGTGGATGCCGACGGACGCGCCGACGCTGCGCTTGTGGTTGTTGGCTGCCATCACCACACCTCTCCCTGGCGGCTGAGCATCTTGCGGTAGAAGATCGAGAAGACGAGAAGCATGGACAGGATCAAGATTCCGTAGGCCGACGCGAACGCGTACTGCCTGATGCCCTCGAAGGCCGCCCGGAACGACCCGGTCACGAGGATCTCGGTCTGGCCGGCCGGCTGGCCCTCGGTCACCAGGAAGATGATCGGGAACATGTTGAAGGTCCAGATGATGCCGAGGAGGACCACCGTCGCGCTCACCGGGCGCAGGCCGGGAAGCGTCACGTTGAGGAAGCGCTGCCAGGGCGTGGCGCCGTCCATCTCGGCGGCCTCGTAGAGGTCTGCCGAGATCGACTGGAGGCCCCCGAGCAGCGCCACCATCATGAACGGCACCCCGAGCCAGATGTTCGCGACGACGGCCGTGAACAACGAGCTCCATCTGTTCGCGAACCACTCGACCGGGTCGAGGCCGACGCTGGTGAGTGCGAGGTTCGCGAGGCCGTTGTTCTGGTTGAAGATGAACTTCCAGGCGAAGGCGGCCACGAACGACGGGATCGCCCACGGCACGATCAGCAGCACGCGGTACAGCCCTCGGCCGCGGATGCGGCGGTTGAGGAGGACGGCGAGTGCGAGGCCGAGCGTGTAGTGGAAGAACACGCAGGCGGTCGTCCAGATCATCGTGTTGGCGAACTGCTCCCAGAACCGTCCGCGCTCACCGGTCAGGATGTCGGTGTAGTTCTTCAGGCCGACGAACTCGACCTGCTTCGGGTTCGGCTTGCAGGTCTCGCCGCCGCCGAGCGTCTTGGTGCAGATCTCGGCGGCCTGGTTGGCCTCGGTGAGGTTCGTGAAGCTGATGTACATGCCTCGGACGAGCGGGTAGAGCACGATGACGCCGAGCACGATCACGACCGGGAGCACCATCGCCCAGGCGTACCAGTGCTTCGACGCAGCGTCCTTGACCCGGCTGCGCTTCGGCGTCGCGGCCCTGGTGGGCGGGGTCTCCGGCAGGGTTCCGGTGTCGATCGGCATGCGGACTCTCCTTGTAACGGAACCGGGGACCGCACCCGTAACGGATGCGGCCCCCGGGGACTATCTCACAGTGGGTACGGCGGTCACTGCAGGTTGTAGTCGGGAACCACGTCGGACTTGTAGGTCTTCGCGACGTCGTCGAGCGCCTTCTGCGGGTCCTCGCCCTGAACGATCACCTTGACCGCCATCTCGTCGAGCGGAGCGAAGAACTGGCCGCCCTCGGGGATCCACGGACGGGCGACAGCCGCTTCGACGACCGGGCTGAAGGCCGAGACGATCGGGTTGTTCGCCACGGTGTCGATCTCGTAGGCCGACTGGCGGGTCGGCAGGAGGCCCAGCTCGTCGGCCAGGAAGGCCTGCGACTCTGCGGAGTTCATGAAGTTGATGAACGCGATCGCGGCTTCGGCCTTGGAGTCGTCCATGCCGGAGTAGACGACGTAGTTGTGGCCGCCGACCGGTGCGCCGGCCGTCACGGAGCCGGCCGGGACCGGGGCGATGCCGAGGTTCTCGACGCCGCCGAAGTTCTCGGCGTTGCGGATGTTGTTGACCTCCCACGGGCCGTTGACGATCATGCCGACCTTGCCCTCGTTGAAGGCGGTCATCATCGCGGTGTAGGCGTCAGCGGCCGGGGGCTTGGGGGCCGCGCCGCTCTTGACGAGGTCGACAGCGGTCGCGAGGCCGGTGACGTTGGCCTCGGAGTTCACGACGATCTCCTGCGCCTCCGGGTCGACCAGGTCGCCGCCCTCGCCGTACATGAACGGGAGCATGAAGTAGCCGGCCGGGTTGACGAAGATGCCGTCGACCTTGGCCTTCGACTTCAGGGCCTCGGCGGCCTGCTTGACCTCGTCCCAGGTGGCCGGCGGGTTCTCGGGGTCGAGCCCGGCCTTCTCGAACAGCTCCTTGTTGTAGAGCAGGGCGAGGGAGTCGGTGACCTGCGGGACGCCGTAGGTCTTGCCGTCGAAGACGTTCGAGGAGAGCGGGGTCTCGAAGTAGTCGTCGGCGTCCTCGAGCGCGGCGGTGCCGTCAAGGGCGTACAGGTAGCCGAGGGATGCGAACTCGGGCACCCAGGCGACCTCGGCGCGGAGGATGTCGGGCGCGCCGCTGCCGGCCTCGGCGGCGGTCTTGAACTTGTTCTGGGCCTCGCCGAACGGGACCATCTGGTGGTCGATCTTGACGTCCGGGTACTCCTCGTTGAACTGCTTGATCAGCTCGTCGAAGGCGGGGCCCTCGTTCGTGGGGTCGGACGTGTCCCACCAGGTCAGGTTGCCGGAGACCTCGCCGGCCGCGGGGCTCTCGGACTCGGTGTTCTCGGCCTCGGTGTTGCCGTCGCCTGATCCGCAGGCTGTGGCCAGCAGGCTGACGGCGGCCACGAGGGCGCCGGCCTTAGCTATGCGTCGCATCCATGTCTCCTTGTCGTGACTGTCCGTGATGGGACGTGCAGCAAGGTAGCACCGGCGCTGCAAGATTTGGAACTGTCTGAAAGATCTTGCTGCAATCTTGCAACAATGGGGTCTAAGGTCCTGACCATGAGACGTCCGAGACTGCATGACGTCGCCGCCCAGGCCGGGGTGAGCGAGGCGACGGTGTCCCGCGTGCTCAACGGCAAGCCGGGCGTCGGCCAGGCCACCCGCCAGCAGGTGCTCACCGCCCTCGACGTCCTCGGCTACGAGCGGCCGGCGGCACTGCGCTCCACGAGCGCCGGCCTGATCGGGCTGGTGGTTCCCGAGCTGGTGAACCCGATCTTCCCGACCTTCGCGCAGCTCATCGAGTCGGGGCTGGCCGGCCACGGCTACACGCCGGTGCTGTGCACGCAGACCCCCGGCGGGGTCACCGAGGACGAGTACGTCGAGATGCTGCTCGCGCGGGGGGTCTCCGGGATCATCTTCATCTCGGGGCTGCACGCCGACTCGACCGCCGACCCGGCCCGCTACCACGCCCTGGTGGAGCGGGGGCTGCCGATCGTGCTGGTGAACGGCAGCCGTCCCGACCTCGACGTGCCCTGCATCTCGACCGACGACCAGGGTGCGGTGCGCACGGCGGTCAACCACCTCGCGGCGCTCGGGCACACCCGCTTCGGCCTGGCGACCGGCCCGGACCGGTTCGTGCCGGTGGAGCGGAAGGTGGCGGCGTTCCGCGCCGCGATGGCCTCGGACGCCCGCTTCTCCGGGGTGGAGGAGTACAGCCTCTTCTCCGTGGAGGGTGGCCACGCCGCCGCCGTACGCCTGCTGGACGCCGGCGTCACCGCGATCGTCTGCGGCTCCGACATCATGGCGCTCGGGGCGGTGCGAGCGGTCCGGGCCCGGGGGCTCGACGTCCCGAGGGACGTCTCGGTGGTCGGCTTCGACGACTCGCCGCTGATGGCGTTCACCGACCCGCCGCTGACCACGATCCGCCAGCCGGTCGCCGCCATGTCCCAGTCGGTCGTGCAGACCCTGGTGGACGCGATCACGGGGCACCAGGCGCCGCAGGGCGAGCTGCTGTTCAGCGCGGAGCTGGTGGTGCGCGGCTCCACCGGACCGGCACGCGTCGTCCTCGACGCCCTGAGCGGGCCGTCGTCCCCGTCGGCTCGGTAGCATGGGCCGGGTGGCCGCCGTAGGCTGGCTGCCGGCACGCCACCACGCGTGACCGCCGCCACCGCCTGGTGGCACCGAGCAACACCTGGCAACACTACACGAAGACCATCAACCCTGGAGCCGACCTCGTGCCTGCCATTCTCGACAAGATCCTTCGCATCGGTGAGGGCAAGATCCTCCGTCAGCTGGAGTCGATCACGCGTGCCGTCAACGCGATCGAGGATGACTTCGTCGCGATGACCGACGAGGAGCTCCGGGGCCAGACCGCGGTCTTCAAGGAGCGGCTCGAGGCGGGGGAGAGCCTCGACGACCTGATGCCCGAGGCGTTCGCGACGGTCCGCGAGGCCGCGAAGCGCGTGCTGGGCCAGCGCCACTACGACGTCCAGATCATGGGCGGTGCCGCGCTCCACCTCGGCAACATCGCCGAGATGAAGACCGGTGAGGGCAAGACGCTGGTCGCCACCCTTCCGTCGTACCTCAACGCGCTCGCCGGCAAGGGCGTCCACGTGGTCACGGTCAACGACTACCTCGCGAAGTACCAGGCCGAGTGGATGGGTCGTGTCTACCACTTCCTCGGCATGTCGATCGGCGTGATCCTGCCCGAGATGCGCCCGGACCAGCGCCGCGTCGCGTACGCCGCCGACATCACCTACGGCACCAACAACGAGTTCGGCTTCGACTACCTGCGCGACAACATGGCCGGGTCCATCGAGGAGTGCGTCCAGCGCGGCCACTTCTTCTCGCTCGTCGACGAGGTCGACTCGATCCTCATCGACGAGGCGCGGACCCCGCTGATCATCTCCGGCCCCACGCAGGAGGAGGTGAAGTGGTACACCGAGTTCGCCGCGATCGCGCGCAGCATGGTGCACGACGTCGACTACGAGGTCGACGAGAAGAAGCGCACCATCTCCGTGCTCGAGCCGGGCATCACCAAGGTCGAGGACTACCTCGGCATCGACAACCTCTACGACTCGGTGAACACGCCGCTGATCTCGTTCATGAACAACGCGATCAAGGCCAAGGAGCTGTTCCGTAACGACAAGGAGTACGTCGTCATGAACGGCGAGGTGCTCATCGTCGACGAGCACACCGGCCGCATGCTCGCGGGACGCCGCTACAACGAGGGCCTGCACCAGGCGATCGAGGCCAAGGAGGGCGTGCAGATCCGCGAGGAGTACCAGACCCTCGCCACGGTCACCCTGCAGAACTACTTCCGCCTCTACGGGAAGCTCGGCGGCATGACCGGTACGGCGATGACCGAGGCGTCGGAGTTCGACAAGATCTACGGTCTCGGTGTCGTCCCGATCCCGACCAACAAGCCGATGGCCCGCATCGACCAGGCCGACCTCGTGTACCGCACGGAGGAGGCGAAGTTCAACGCCGTCGTCGAGGACATCGCCGAGCGCGCCCAGAAGGGCCAGCCGATCCTCGTGGGCACCACGTCGGTGGAGAAGTCCGAGCGCCTCTCGCAGCTGCTCAAGAAGCGCGGCGTCGCGCACAACGTGCTGAACGCCAAGCACCACGCCGACGAGGCGAAGATCGTGGCGCAGGCCGGCCACAAGGGCCAGGTCACCGTGGCCACGAACATGGCCGGTCGAGGCACCGACATCATGCTCGGTGGCTCGGTGGAGTTCCTCGCCGACCTCGAGCTGCGCAACCAGGGCCTCGACCCCCTCGAGAACAGCGAGGAGTACGAAGCCGCCTGGCCCGCCATGATCGAGAAGATCAAGGGGCAGGTCGCGGCCGAGCACGAGGAGGTCAAGGACCTCGGCGGCCTGTACGTGATCGGCACCGAGCGCCACGAGTCCCGCCGCATCGACAACCAGCTGCGCGGTCGCTCCGGTCGTCAGGGCGACCCGGGTGAGTCCCGGTTCTACCTGTCGCTCGAGGACGACCTGATGCGGCTGTTCAAGTCCGACTGGGTCGACTGGGTGCTCACCACGCTCAAGGTCCCCGACGACGTCCCGATCGAGAACAAGCGGGTCACCGGCGCCATCGCCTCCGCACAGGCCCAGGTCGAGGCGCAGAACTTCGACTCCCGCAAGAACGTCCTCAAGTACGACGACGTCATGAACAACCAGCGCAAGGTGATCTACGCCGAGCGCCGGGCGGTGCTCGAGGGCGCCGACCTCCGCGACCAGGTGCGCGGCATGATCGACGACGTCGTCACCGGCTACGTGCTCGGCGCCACCGAGGGTGTGCCGGCCGAGTGGGACCTCGAGGCGCTCTGGGCCGCGCTGAAGACGCTGTACCCGGTCTCGGTGAGGGTCGCCGACTTCGAGGAGGAGGCCGGCGGTCGCGACGGCCATGTCGCGCGAGCACCTGGTCGAGCAGCTCAAGTCCGACGCCCAGTCCGCGTACGCCGAGCGCGAGGGGCGCTTCGGCGAGGAGGTCATGCGCGAGCTCGAGCGCCGGGTCGTGCTCTCCGTCCTCGACCGCAAGTGGCGTGAGCACCTGTACGAGATGGACTACCTGCGCGAAGGCATCGGGCTGCGTGCCTACTCCCAGCGCGACCCGCTGGTGGAGTACCAGCGCGAGGGCTACGACATGTTCGCCGCCATGATGGACGGCATCAAGGAGGAGTCCGTCGGCTACCTGTTCAACCTCGAGGTCCAGGTCGAGGAGGCACCGTCCGAGGAGGAGGCCGCGGAGGCCGCCGCCCTCGGGGAGGGGTCGGCGATCGCGCAGGCGGCCGCCGCGAGCAGGACGGCCGCCGCGCCGCACATCGTCGCCAAGGGTCTCGAGGCCCCGAAGACCCCGCAGAACCTCGCCTACACCGCACCCGACGAGGGCGGCGAGGCCGAGGTGACCGGTGCCGCGGCCGAGCAGGTGGACGACGAGTTCGCCGGCATCGGACGCAACGACGAGTGCCCCTGCGGCTCGGGCAAGAAGTACAAGAAGTGCCACGGCGCACCGGGCGGTCCCACCGGCCTCACCGCGCGGGTCAACGGCTAGGACGCACCCGGCTCAGCCGAGCTGGAGCGCTGTGCACTGCCAGCGACCTTTGCGCTGCTCGAGACGGGCGGCGATCGCGCGGGAGCGCTGGCCGTGGCGCACGTGCACGCTGACCTCGGCCGACACCGGCGTCGGGTGGAAGACGTGCACGCTGCGCACCTGCGGTCGCACGGTGCGCATCCGCCTGCCCGCGTCGGTGGTGCGGTTGAGGATGCTCAGCCGACGCTCGATCTCGACGTACACCCGCTGAGAGGTCCAGCGGAGCAGCTGGGCCAGCGGCCGGTCGCCTCCGAGGACCTCGACGACGGCCTGCGCGAACCGGGCCGCCCACACCTGCACGTCGTCGCGGTTTCCCTGGCCGCCCGAGACCAGGCGCAGCTCGGGCACCTCGGGCACACCGCGAGCCGGCTGCTGCGTCGCGCCCGGGGCAAGGGCGAGGCTGCCGTCCACGGCTGGGCGCTGCGCCTCGCTGGGCGGCCGAGGGCTGACGCGCCGGGCGCCCAGCGGCGTGACCGTCGCCCACTGGTTCGGAGCGGCAGGAGGCCGTCGCGGGGAGGTGCCCTGCGTGTCGTCGCTGGTGTCTGTCATGAGGCGTCCTTTCGGTGGGTGGTGGAGTCAGAGCTGAGCGCGGCGGGCAGGTGCAGCACCATGCCTGTCCGCAGGAGGTCCGGGTCCTCGCCGACCGCGGCCCGGTTCGCGCGGTAGAGCGGCGCCAGGCGGCGTCGACCTCCGCAGCGCGTCGGGACCGGAGGATCCGGCTCCCGATCGACCACAGCGAGTCGCCGCGGCGCACGAGGTAGGTTGACGGCCCTGACGGCATCGAGGTCGCCGGGAGCACGCCGTCGTCCGTCGCGGCCGCCTGACGGAGCCTCGTTGCCGGCGCCATCTGCGGCGTGCTCGTCACCTCCGTGTCGCCTGACCTCGCCGGTTCGGACGACGGGGTGGAGGTACGGAGTGCGACGGCCGGTGCCGGGCCGGCCCCGGCCGCTCGGTCAGGCAGCGGGAGCCCGGACAGCCGGTCGGCCGGACGGGTGGCGGCGTCGCCGGGTCCGCGCAGGTCGGCCGGTCCGGCGGTCGCGGTCAGCGTGCCGCCTGCCCCGACCGCGAGTCCGCAGCAGAGCGCGACGGTACGGCGTACGACGACGGGCGACACCGAGCGGACGAGGGCGGACGATGCACCGGTGAGGGCCTCGACGATCGCGGCCACGGTCGCGAGCGCGAGCCAGCACACGCAGCCGGCCAGTGCGCCCTGCTGCCAGCGCGGCCACCGCCACGTCGGGTGGGAGCCCGGCCCAGCTGCCGCCGGCACGACGGTGGGCGACGACCGCGAGCAACGGTCCCGAGCACAGCCAGGCGCCACCCGCTGCGCCCGTGCCGCAGCTCGCGAGGAGGAGCGCTGCTCCCGTCCAACGGCGACGTGCCATCGTTCGACCCCCGACCCATGCGTTTGCTTGTGTTTGCTTGTTCTAGCCCTGGTTCGGGTCGGGCGTCAATGCTTTGTCCACAGCTGCCCGGCGATCGGGAGTCGGTGTTGACAGACAGGGGCGTGCGGCCGAGGGTGCGTGCATGGACCATCACCTGGGCCACGAGCGGGGGCCGTTGGACGACGTCTTCGAGGACCTCGAGCAGCAGGCGGTCGGGATCGAGCTGGCCGAGCGCGACGCCGAGATCGCCGACCGGGTGCGCGGCGAGTACGCCTCGGTGACCCTGGCGGACCGGGTGCACGCCTCGGTCGGGCGTCAGGTGGCCCTGGTCCTCTCCGGCGGAGAGACCGTCACCGGCGAGCTGACCGACGCAGGCCTCGACTGGTGCACGGTCTCCTCACCGCCGGGCAGGACGTGGCTCGTGCGGCTGGACGCCGTGGCAGTGGCCCGTGGCCTGTCGGCACGGGCGGTTCCCGAGGCGGCGAGGCCCGTCGTGGCCCGGCTCGGGTTCGGCTCGGCGTTCCACCGGCTGGCAGAAGGGTGCGCCGACCTGCGCCTGCATCTGGACACGGGGTCGGCGCCCCGGGTGCGCCTCGGTCGGATCGGCGCCGACTTCGTGGAGGTCGAGCTCGCGCAGGAGAAGACGGTCGACTCGGAGCTGGTCGCGATCGGGGCGATCCGGGCGGTCGTGGTCGGCTGAGGCGGGCCGGCACCGCCTCGGCGCGGGGTCAGAGCCGTGCGTCGTCCTGGTCCGCGTCGGCGAACGGGTGCTCCCGGACGAACGACCGGGTCTCCTCGTAGGAGCGCTGGATGAACGCCTCGAGCTCGGAGGTCTCCACGCGCCACTGGCCGCGGCCGCCGATCTTGATCGCCGGCAGGTCACCGCGGCGCACCAGCGCGTACACCTGGGCGGTCGAGGTGTTGAGGATCTCGGCCACGTCGGCGAGCTGGAGGAAGCGGGGTGGGGTGGCGCCGGAGGTCATGGTGGTGATTGTGCCACCGTCGGCGTGCGTTCCCGCCGGGTTGCGGCCGTTTGCCTGTGGACAAGACGTGGCCAGTTTGCCCGGGTACGGCCATGATGTGGGTCGTGAACGCAGCCAGGCATTCCCACATGTCGGCCGGCGCACCCACGGGGGCCGGCACCGCAGTCCTGTCCAAGGAGGGCTCCACGCCCGCCAGCCCACCCGCTCGCCGGCTCACCAGGCCCTCCTGGCGCGACCCGCGGCTGGTGGTCGGTCTGGTGATCGTCGCCGTCCCGGTGCTGCTCGGCGCGCGGCTCCTCGCCGGAGCCGACGACACGGTGACGGTGTGGTCGGCCGGTGCGGACCTCCCCGAGGGGTCCCTGGTCGAGCCGCAGGACCTCGAGCGGTCCCAGGTGCGGTTCGCCACCGACGACCTCGCGGCGCGCTACCTGTCCGCCGCGGACCTTCCGCAGGGCATGGTGCTGCTGCGAGACGTCGCCGCCGGTGAGCTGCTGCCGAGGGCGGCCCTGGCCGCGGGCACGGGGGAGCAGCTCGCCGAGCTGCCGATCGCCCTCGCGTCCGACGCCGTGCCGGCGGGACTACGGGCGGGGGAGCTCGTCGACGTGTGGGTCACGCCGCCGGCGGAGGGCGAGGTCGAGCGGCGGGCGGTCCGGGTGCTCGAACAGGTGCGGGTGGTCGCCGTACCCCAGAACGCCAGCGCCCTCGGTCCCTCGTCGACGCGGCAGGTCGTGGTGGGGGTGCCCGGTGACGAGGACGACCTGCTCGCCCGCGCGCTGGCCCAGCTCTCCGACGGCACGGCCGTCATCGTCCGGCGGGGCTGACCGGTGCTGGGGGAACGCGTGGGGGTGCTCCTCGCCGCCGGCGGTGAGGCCTGGGAGGTGGAGGCGCTTCGCACCCTGGGCAACCCGCCGTCGCCGACGGTCGTGCTGAAGCGCTGTGTCGACCTGGCCGACCTTCTGGCGACCGCGTCGACCGGCCAGGCCCGGGTTGCCGTGGTGGCGGCTTCCCTGCCCGGGCTCGACGCCGACAGCGTCAGCGGGTTGGGGCGGTCCGGCGTGGCTGTGGTCGCGGTCGCCGGGCCGGGCGCGGGACCGCTGCCGCCGGGAGTGCACGAGACCGTGCCGGCCGCCGACATCGCCGGCACTGCCTGCCGCCGTGCTCGCCGCGTCGGCCGCGAGTGGCCGGGACGAGGGCTCTCCCCGTGCGGACGGTCCTTCGTCTCCCGAGCCGCCGCTCGAGGAGGTGCTCCCACCGGCAGGACGCCCGCCGGGGCGGGTCCTCGCGGTCTGGGGTCCCACCGGAGCGCCGGGGCGTACGACGGTCGCGGTGAGCCTCGCCGCCGCGCTCGCCGCGCGGGGCCGTGACACGCTGCTCGTCGACGCCGACGGGTACGGCGGCGCGGTGGCCCAGCACCTCGGCGTGCTGGAGGAGGTCTCGGGCCTGCTCAGCGCGGTCCGGCTGGCGAACACCGGCACGCTCGACGTCGCCCGCCTGGCCTCCGTCGCCCGCACGGTCGGCCCCTCGCTGCGCGTGCTCACCGGCCTCCCGCGCGCCGACCGCTGGGTCGAGGTGCGGCCGGCGCCCTTCGACGCCCTGCTCGGGGCCGCTCGTGCACTGTGCGACCACATCGTGCTCGACCTCGGCTTCAGCCTCGAGCAGGAGGCCACCGGCTACGGCAGCACGGGTCCGCAGCGCAACCACATGACGGTGGCCGGGCTCGACCACGCCGACGAGGTGGTGGTCGTCGGGTCGGCCGACCCGGTCGGCCTGGCCCGGCTGGCGCGCGGGCTGGTCGAGCTTCCCGAGGTGGTGCCCGCCGCGACCACCCGCGTCGTGGTGAACCGGATGCGCCCGTCACTCGGCTGGGGCGAGCACGAGGTGCGCGCGATGGTCGAGGGCTTCGTCATGCCGGCGAGCCTGCACTTCCTGCCCGACGACCCGGCATCGGCGGACCGCGCGCTCGTCGCCGGACGGCCGTTGGCGGAGGTCGGCGACTCTGCCCTGACCCGGGCCCTGGGGCAGCTCGCGGACGCCGTCGAGGGCGGCGTGCCCGCGGGCGACGTGCGTCGGCGCCCGAGGCTCAGGCGCCGAAGAGCAGGTAGAGCCCGGTGACCGTGTAGAAGACCATCACCGCCAGCAGCGGCAGCTGCCCGGTGAGCTGGTGCCGCTTCGGCAGCAGCTTGACCGCGCGGTCGTGCGCGGCGATCACACCCAGCACGTGCCCGGTGACCACCGCGAGCACCTTCGTGACCGCGAGGAAGGTCGGGTTGGCGGAGAGCCAGTAGCCGACCTCGAGGTTCGCGGTGCCGAGGAGGTTGGCGCCGGTGCCCATCGGGTCGCTCAGCTGGGTCAGCGTCTGCTGGCCGGACTCCACGAAGTACGTCAGGTAGTGAGCGACCATGTAGCCGACGATGATCGGGACCACCGAGTGCGCGAACAGCGCCGGCAGGTCGCCCCGTCGTACCCCGTCCTTGGGTGCGGCGGCCATCGTGGCCACCACGAAGCTCACCCAGACGACGGCGCTGAACACGAAGAGCATGCCGGTGTTCACGAGGGTGACGTTCAGCGTCGTGCTCTGGGTGAACTGCAGCCAGACGTTGGAGTCGCCGAAGCTGTCGAACGCGGTGCTGCCGAAGAGGACGGCGACGACCGCCACCAGGCCCGGCGCCGGCTGCACGGTGTCGAGGTTGGCCAGCGGGCTGCGGAGCACGAGCGTGCCGTCGCGACGGCCGAAGACCGACAGGTGCCCGACGAGCGTGGAGTACACCTCGAACGGGTCCGCGCGCTCGAACCACCGGGTGCCGAAGAGGGCGCTGCCGACCAGGAGCACGGCGATGTAGACCGCGAACCACAGCCGGAGGGGGGAGAGGTAGGTCGAGTCGGGGTAGACGAGCTCGAGCCAGACGAAGGCGAACAGGCCGGCCGCCGCGGGCCAGTAGCCGACCCACCGCGGGAGGTCGTACAGGCCGCGGTCGGGATCGCCGCCGACCACCTTGCTGAACAGCAGGTTGATCGTGCGGATCGGGTTGACCGCCTTGTAGAAGGGGCCGAACAGCAGCGAGGCCGGGACCAGGCCGACCCAGAGCCACACGTACACGACGCCGAACGTCGGGTTGGTCAGGAGGTCCGGCCCTGCGAGGGCCGCCCATGCGACGTACAGGAAGAACGCGAGCCCGAGCAGCCGCAGGGTCCAGGCGAAGGCGGGGGAGTCGACGAGGCCGGCCAGCCAGGCGGGGGCAGGGCGACCGGACGTCGCCTCGTCGTACCGAGGGGTGCGCCAGGCGAGGGCCAGCACGACGAAGGAGACCGTGAGGGCCGCGCTCGCTCCGGCGATGGCGAACTCCGCCGGGATCGGCAGGTCCTGGGCACCGCCGACGCCGTGCGCGAAGACCATGCCGCTGGTGGGGCTCATCGGACCTCGAGCTGGAGGACCACCAGCCCGCTGTCGTGCTCCTCGATGTCGACGATGCCGGGCCGCTCGATGACGAGCGTCAGCGTGGACTCGCCCGGCTCGACCTCGAGGACCTGCTCGGGGGAGGAGTGCACGTGCAGCTCCGCGGCCCGGTCGGACTTGACGTCCAGGGTGACCGTCTCGCCGGCGGCCGCCTTCACCCGCATGCCGTTGGGCTCGACCCGGTCGCCCTCGATCTCGACCTCGATGGCCTCGAGCTCGGGCTCCTGGCTCGGCGACGCCGCGGGCGACTCGGACGGCTCCGGGGACTCCGAGACCGTGGCCTGGCTGGCGGTCGGCTCCGACTCACCGCACCCGGTGAGCACGAGAGCAGCAACGGCAAAGGCAGCGAGTGCCCGGCGCATGCGTGGCCTCCACATTCGGTTCATGACGCTGTGACGGGTTTGCTCCAAGGGTCGCATGTCCGCAAGGCGTGGTCGGAGGCAGGCCCGCCCCGTGGGCCGGGCGACCGGTCGGGGACCGATAGCCTTGGGGGCCGAGCCAGCGGGCACGCAGACGAAGGGACCCCGATGACTGAGCGGCTGAGACCAGCCGACCTTGCCTTCCTCGCCGACGAGTCGGCGAGCTCGCCGATGCACAACGCGACCCTCGAGATCTTCGAGCCCACGAGCGACGCCTTCGACTACGAGAAGCTCCTCGCGCTCATCGCCGACCGCATCGCGTTCGTGCCGAGGTACCGGCAGAGGATCCGCATCGTGCCCGGCCGGCTCGCCAACCCGGTGTGGGTGGACGACGACGACTTCGACCTGACCTACCACGTACGACGGTCCGCGCTCCCGCGTCCGGGGTCGATGGACCAGCTCCGCGAGCTGGTCGCGCGGATCATGTCGCGCCGCCTCGACCGGCACCGGCCGCTGTGGGAGGTCTACCTCGTCGAGGGCCTCGAGGGCGGCCGGTTCGCGATCCTCTCGAAGTCGCACCAGATCCTCGTCGACGGCATCTCGACGGTGGATCTCGGACAGGTGCTGCTCGACGTCGACCCGCGGCCGCGGGAGGTCGTCAACGACCACTGGCGACCTGCGCGCGAGCCCAGCCCGCCGGCGCTGCTGGCCGAGGCGGTCAGCGAGTCGGTGCGCCACCCGAGCCGGCTGGCCGAGACGGTGCGGGGCAACGTGGACGGAGCTCTCAGGCTGGCTGCCTCCTTCGGCCGGACCGCTGTCGAGACGGCCGGCACGCTGTCGAACCGCCGCCACGCCCCCGAGACACCGCTCCACGCGAGGCTGTCCGAGCAGCGGCGGTTCGTCACCGTCCGCACCGACCTGCAGGACTACCGCGCGGTGCGGCGGGTGCACGGCGGCACGGTCAACGACGTCGTGATGGCGACCATCGCCGGGGCCATGCGGGCCTGGCTCATGACCCGGGCGGAGCCGGTGCACGGAAGCCGCAGCCTCAGGGCGATGGTGCCGATGAGCGTCATCGACCACGACCTCGAGCCGACGTCCCTGGGCAGCCAGGTCACCGGCCACCTCGTCAGCCTGCCGATCGGGGAGTCCAGCCCGGTCGTCCGCCTGCACCAGGTGTCCTACGCGTTCAAGGCACACAAGGACACCGGCATGGCGGTCGCCGCCGACAGGCTCGCCGACGTGGCCGGCTTCGCGCCGACGACCTTCCACGCACTCGGCTCACGGGTGGCCGCCTCGCAGGTCCGTCGCGGCTTCGACCTCGTCGTCACGAACGTCCCCGGGCCGCAGTTCCCGCTCTACGCGGCGGGGGCCCAGATGCTCGAGAGCTACCCGGTCCAGCCCCTCCTGCCCGGCCATGCCCTGTCGATCGGCGTGACGTCGTACGACGGCGGCGTGTACTTCGGGATCAACGCCGACCGCGACGCGCTTCCCGATGTGGACGTGCTCGCGCAGTGCCTGGAGGAGGCGCTCGCCGAGCTCGTCGACAGCGCCAGCGACGCGCGTCCGCGGGCTCCACGGGGACGCAAGACGACGACGTCCGCACGCGGACGAGGCAAGGGGAGCAAGTCATGAGCACACGCGTCTACATCCCGTCCAGCACCAAGGGGCTGCACGACCTTCTGGTCTCCGGGGGCCTCGGCCCGGTGCCGCTGCTCGGCCACGCGGTGACCCCGGAGCTTCGCGAGGCGCTGCGCGAGGTGGGCGAGGAGGAGTGGGAGTACGACGTGCTGATGACCGCCGCCCAGGACTCGGTCGGGCTCCTGACCGAGGACGAGCCACCGCGCCGCGTCGTCGTGGTGGCCGAGGCCGAGACGGTGGTCCCCGTGGAGGAGGGGGAGGAGAGCCTCGTGCAGATCGACACGGTGATCCCGCTCCTCAAGATCGTCGCGGTGCACGTGGACTCCGAGGACGCCGCCGCCGACGTCTCCGCGGCACGTGAGGCGTGGGCGGCAGCGCACGGCGGCGACCCGGCCGCGCAGGAGGTGCTCGAGGGCTGCCTCGACCACGACCTCGGCTGGTACGCCACGCAGGAGATCGGCGATCTCGTCGAGGAGCCCTGAGCCGCCCTCGACCGATGACTTGGGAGTAACCCGTGACGTCTGACACGATCGGCGGCATGGACGCGATCACCCATCCCCCCGCACCGGTCAACGAGCCCAACCTCGGCTACGCCCCCGGAAGCCCCGAACGCGCCGCCATCGAGCTCGAGCTCGAGAAGCAGGAGTCCCGCGAGGTCGAGCTGACCGCGACGATCGGCGGCAAGAAGAAGATGGGCGGCGGCGCGGAGATCCCGGTCGTCCAGCCGCACGACCATCAGCACGTCCTCGGGGTCATGAAGAACTCCACCCAGGCCGACGCGAAGGCCGCGATCGCGGCCGCCCAGGCCGCGGCGCCGGAGTGGCGGGCCATGTCGCTCGACGACCGTGCCGCGGTGCTCCTGAAGGCGGCCGACCTGCTCGCCGGTCCCTGGCGCCAGCGGGTCAACGCCGCGACGATGCTCGGTCAGTCCAAGACGGTGTGGCAGGCCGAGATCGACTCGGCGTGCGAGCTGATCGACTTCTGGCGGTTCAACGCGCACTTCGCGAAGCAGATCGTGGCCGAGCAGCCGGTCGCGAACGCCCGCGGTGTGTGGAACCGCAGCGACCACCGGCCGCTCGAGGGGTTCGTCTACGCGATCACTCCGTTCAACTTCACCGCGATCGCGGGGAACCTGCCCACGGCGCCGGCGCTGATGGGCAACACCGTGATCTGGAAGCCGTCGCCCACGCAGCAGTTCGCCGCGCACCTCCTGATGGAGCTGCTGGAGGAGGCGGGCATGCCGCCGGGCGTCATCAACATGCTCCCCGGTGACGGCATCGACGTGTCCAACGTGGCCCTCAAGCACCCGGACCTCGCCGGCATCCACTTCACCGGCTCCACGCCGACCTTCCAGTACCTGTGGTCGAGCGTCGGCGAGAACATCACGAAGTACCGCGCCTACCCGCGCCTGGTCGGGGAGACCGGAGGCAAGGACTTCATCGTGGCCCACCCGTCGGCCGACGTCGACGTGCTCAGGGTGGCGATGCTCCGCGGCGCCTTCGAGTACCAGGGGCAGAAGTGCTCGGCAGCCTCGCGTGCCTACGTGCCGCGTTCGCTGTGGAAGCGGATGCGCGACGACTTCGTCGCCGAGGTCGAGGCGATCCCGATGGGCGACGTCACGGACCTGTCCAACTTCATGGGTGCGGTCATCGACGACCGGGCGTTCGCCAAGCACAAGGCCGCGATCGCCCGGGCCAAGCGGTCGAAGACGCTCGACATCGTGGCCGGCGGGCAGGTCGACGACTCCAAGGGCTACTTCGTCCGGCCCACCGTCGTCGAGGGCGGTGACCCGACCGACCAGATGTTCTCCACCGAGTACTTCGGGCCGATCCTGGCGGTGCACGTGTACGACGACGCCGACTTCGAGCAGGTCGTCGCCCAGATGGAGTCGTTCGCGCCGTACGCCCTGACCGGCTCGATCATCGCCCAGGACCGCCGCGCGATCGCCTGGGCCGCCGAGGCGCTCCGCTTCGCGGCCGGCAACTTCTACATCAACGACAAGCCGACCGGGGCCGTCGTCGGGCAGCAGCCGTTCGGTGGGGCCAGGGCCTCGGGCACGAACGACAAGGCCGGAGCGCCGTCGAACCTCCAGCGATGGACCTCCCCGCGCTCCCTCAAGGAGACCTTCGACCCCCCGAAGGACTACCGCTACCCCCACATGTCCTGAGCGAGGCGGACGAGGCCCCGTCCCACCCGGGACGGGGCCTCTGCACGTCGTGACGCACAATGGACGCATGAGCCCCACGCTGCTCGCGCCGATGCACTTCGGATCGCTCCATGCCTACGAGACTGCGCTCCTCGCGCTGCTGGCCTTCGGCCCGTTCGTCGTGCTCGCGGTCGTCGTCGTCGTGATGCGGCGCCGTGACTCCGACGCCGACGAGCAGAGCTGAGTCAGCGCTCCGCGAGCCAGGCGGTGCCGACGCGGTGCTCGGCCTGGAGCGCGTGCTCGAGGAGCTCCGCGATCAGCACCTCGATCTTCCCGCCCAGGAGCGGGATGCTGACCTTCAGGTCGCCCGAGACGGTCTCGACCGTGCCGTCGCCGTCCGGCCGGAGCGTGATCGTGCCCTTCAGGTGTCCCGGCTTGCCGGGGATGCTGACGTCCAGCTTGGCGTCGGTGGCGCTCGACCACTCCTCGCGCTGCTGGATGTGGATGGTGTCGCCGACGAACTTCTTCGCGAACGACGGGATGCCCTCCGACGGCCGCTTCTGGTCCACCATGACCGACATGGTGTCGTCGACGCCGTCCACCGTGGCGGTGCACTCGGTGACGTGCTGGGCCTCGCAGACCCGCTCGCGGAACACCGCCTCGCCGAGCATGGCGAAGACCTCCTCGGGAGAGGCGTCGTAGCGCAGCGTGTGCTCGAACCTCATCAGCGGTTGCCGTCCAGCCAGGCCTTGCCGACCCGCTGCTCGGTGTCCATGCCCTCGATGAAGAGCTTCTCGATCAGGCCCTCGAGCTTGCCGCCGATGAGCGGGATGTTGATCTTGGCCTCGCCGTCGAAGACGTAGACCGACCCGCTGCCGTTCTCGGTGATGCTGAGCGTGCCGCGGACGTGGCCGGGCTTGCCGGGGATCTCCACCTCGATGTGGCCGGCGTCGGTCGCGGGCCAGCGCTCGGTCTGGATCACGCGCGTCTGGTCGCCGACCACCTTCTTGGCGAAGCTCGGCACACCCTGGGTGTGCTGGACCATGTCGACCGCGATGGTGAGCTCGCCGGTGGTGTCGTCGACGGTCACGTCGTGCGACAGGGTGTCCATCGCCTCGCAGACCTGTGCACGGAAGGCCGGATCGGCGCGCATCTCGTAGACCTCGGTCGGGGATGCGGCATAAGTCAGCTGATGGCGGATCTTCATGGCGCACCATCATGACGTATCGCCCAACTCGTGGCTACGCTCCGCGGTGTGACTTCGAACCAGCCGTCCGCACCCGTCCCCGGCACCGCGGCCGTAGGGGAGTGGGGTGGTACCGACATCGCCTTCGGCGAGCACGGCGCGCGCCTCACCTACGGCAGCTACCTCGCGCTGGAGCAGCTCCTGAGCGCCCAGCGGTTCGAGTCGGACCCGCCCGCGCACGACGAGCTGCTCTTCATCACGATCCACCAGGTCTACGAGCTCTGGTTCAAGCAGCTGCTCCACGAGGCGACCGCGGCGCGGGACGCGATGCTCGGCAAAGACTCGCGCTCGATGCCGGAGTCCGCTTCGGGTGCGAACCGGCTGTGGTGGGCACAGCACCTGCTCCAACGGATGCACACGATCGAGCGGTTGCTGGTCTCGCAGGTCGACGTGCTCGAGACGATGACACCGCAGGACTTCCTGCAGTTCCGCCAGGCCCTCGCGCCCGCCAGCGGCTTCCAGTCCGTGCAGTACCGCGAGCTCGAGTTCCTCTCGGGCGCCAAGGACGCGTCGTTCGTCGAGCGCTTCAAGGGCCTGACCGCCGCCGAGAGGGAACGACTCCAGCGCCGGCTCGACGAGCCCACCCTCTGGGACGCCTTCCTCCACGTGCTGCGCGAGCGCGGCCTTCCGGCGGACACCGACGAGGAGGTCACGCAGTCGGTACGACGGGCCGCCCACGACCGTGCCTCGTACTCCGACGTGTGGGCGCTGGCCGAGGCGCTCCTGCAGCACGACGAGCTCGCGGCCGCCTGGAGGGCCCGGCACGTCGTGATGGTGGAGCGGATGATCGGCACCAAGACGGGGACCGGCGGGTCGTCCGGGGCGGCGTACCTCCGCTCCCGCCTGCCCCTCCAGTACTACCCGCTGCTGTGGGAGCTGCGCTCACACCTGTGACCGGGACACGCGGGCGCCGCCCCTTCTGTTGTTAGCCCCCAGGGCACGCTCTAGGGTCGGAGATGCGGCACAACGGCGTGCCGTCTGGGAGCGACAAAAGGTTGATGCCTCGTGCGTACGACGCTGGACGACAGCAAGGATGAGCTCATCGCCAGGGCGGCGAAGGCAGGCTCTGGTCGCAAGGGGGTCAGCGGGCCGCCCGGCACCAGCACGGAGGCGTTCCTGCGGTCCTACTACCGCCACGTCGCCCCCGAGGACATCCTCGACCGCTCCGCGGACGACCTCTACGGCGCCGCGCTGAGCCAGTACCGGCTTGCCAAGCACCGGCCGCAGGGCACCGCCAACATCCGGGTCTTCACGCCGTCGGTCTCCGAGCAGGGCTGGTCGGCCGAGGGCCACACCGTGGTCGAGGTCGTCACCGACGACATGCCCTTCCTCGTCGACTCGGTGACGATGCAGCTCAACGAGGAGCACCGGTCGGTGCACCTCGTCGTCCACCCGCAGCTGCTCGTCCGCCGCGACCTCACCGGTGAGCTGCAGGAGGTCCACACCTCCGAGGGCACCGACGGGCCGGGCAAGGACATGCCCCACGACGTCTTCCGGGAGTCGTGGATGCACATCGAGATCGACCGGGAGACCGACGCCGACGACCTCCACGAGATCGAGCAGGCCCTCGCCAAGGTGCTGCGCGACGTCCGTGAGGCCGTCGAGGACTGGGAGCGGATGCACGCCCAGGCACGGGCGGTCGTGGAGGACCTGGAGAAGAACCCCCCGCCCCTGCCGGAGCACGAGGTCGCGGAGGGCAAGGCGCTCCTCGAGTGGCTCGCCGACGACCACTTCACGTTCCTCGGCTACCGCGAGTACCAGCTGGAGAAGGAGGGCGGCGAGGACGCGCTGCGCGCCGTGCCCGGCACCGGCTACGGCATCCTCCGCGCCGACCAGGACATGTCGCCGTCCTACGGCAAGCTGCCTCCACTGGTCGCCGCGAAGGCACGGGAGAAGACGCTCCTGGTGCTCGCCAAGGCGAACTCCAAGGCCACCGTGCACCGGTCGGCCCACCTCGACTACATCGGCGTGAAGACGTTCGACGAGAACGGTGACGTCGTGGGGGAGCGCAGGTTCCTCGGGCTCTACTCGTCGGCGGCCTACACCGAGTCGCTGACCCGCATCCCGGTGCTGCGCGAGAAGGCGCGACAGGTGATCGACCGGGCCGGCTTCGACCCGCTGAGCCACACCGGCAAGGCGCTGATGGACGTCCTGGAGACCTACCCGCGTGACGAGCTCTTCCAGACACCGGTCGACGAGCTCGTGCCGATCGCCGAGGCGGTGCTGCACACCCGCGACCGCCGGCAGGTGCGGCTGTTCATCCGCCGCGACGTGTACGGCCGGTTCCTCTCCTGCCTGGTCTACCTTCCCCGCGACCGTTACACGACCGCGGTCCGCGAGCGGATCGCCTCGATCCTCAGGACGCAGCTCGGCGGCGAGTCCGTCGAGTACACCGCCCGGGTCAGCGAGTCGATGCTCGCCCGCCTGCACTTCGTGGTCCGCCCGCCGGCGGGACAGCTCGCGCAGGACTTCGACCAGGAGGACCTCGAGCGCCGGCTCGCCGAGGCCGCCCGGTCCTGGCACGACGACCTCGTCGCCGCGGTGCACAGCGAGTACGGCGAGGAGGAGGGCGCGCGTCTCGGCCGGCTCTACGCCGACGCGTTCCCCGAGGCGTACAAGGAGGACTTCCCTCCCCGCGCCGGTTCGGTCGACCTCGGTCGGCTGGAGGCGATCCCCGGGGACGAGGGCATCTCGCTGTCGCTGTACGAGCCGATGGACGCGGCACCCGGCGAGGCGCGGCTCAAGGTCTTCCGGATCGGTCCCCCGCTCTCGCTGAGCCACGTGCTCCCGGTGCTGTCGGCCATGGGCGTCGAGGTGGTCGACGAGCGGCCCTACGAGCTCGAGGGCCTGCCACGGCTGTCCCACATCTACGACTTCGGGCTCCGCTACCGGCAGATGATGCCGGCCAACGCCCGCGAGCTGTTCCAGGACACCGTCGCCGCGGTGTGGGACGGCAAGAACGAGAGCGACGGCTTCAACGCGCTCGTGCTCGCCGCCGGTCTGACGTGGCGGCAGGTCGTCGTGCTGCGTGCCTACGCGAAGTACATGCGCCAGGGCGGCACCCCGTTCGCCCAGGACTCGATCGAGGACGCGCTCCGCGGCAACGTCGACATCACGCGCCTGCTCGTGAAGCTCTTCGAGACCCGGTTCGACCCGGGCCGCAACGGTGACCTCGCCGCGGACAACGAGAGCAGGGTCGCCAAGAGCGCCGAGCTCGAGGACCGGATCACGAACGCGCTCGAGGACGTCGCGAGCCTCGACCACGACCGGATCCTGAGGTCCTACCTCGCGGTCGTCAAGGCGACCCTGCGGACGAACTACTACCAGACGGCCGAGAGCGGCGGGCCCAAGAGCTACCTGTCCCTGAAGCTCGAGCCGAGCGCCATCCCGGACCTCCCGGAGCCGCGCCCCCGCTTCGAGATCTTCGTCTACTCGCCGCGGGTCGAGGGCGTGCACCTGCGCTTCGGCGCCGTCGCCCGGGGCGGCCTGCGCTGGTCGGACCGGCGCGACGACTTCCGCACCGAGGTGCTCGGCCTGGTCAAGGCGCAGATGGTGAAGAACGCCGTGATCGTCCCCGTCGGGGCGAAGGGCGGCTTCTACTGCAAGCAGCTGCCCGACCCCGCGGACCGCGACGCGTGGCTGGCCGAGGGTGTGGCCTGCTACAGGACGTTCATCTGCGGGCTGCTGGACATCACCGACAACCTCGTCGGTGGCGAGCCGGTGCCGCCGCAGCGCGTCGTACGCCACGACTCCGAGGACTCCTACCTCGTCGTCGCCGCGGACAAGGGCACCGCGTCGTTCTCCGACATCGCCAACGGCATCTCCGCCGACTACGGCTTCTGGCTCGGGGACGCCTTCGCCTCCGGTGGCTCGGCGGGTTACGACCACAAGGCCATGGGCATCACCGCACGGGGCGCGTGGGTCTCGGTGCAGCGCCACTTCCGGGAGATGGGCGTCGACTGCCAGAACGAGGACTTCACCGCCGTCGGCATCGGGGACATGTCCGGCGACGTCTTCGGCAACGGCATGCTGTTGTCGAGGCACACCAAGCTGGTGGCCGCGTTCGACCACCGTGACATCTTCCTGGACCCCGACCCCGACCCGGAGACCTCGTTCGTCGAGCGGCAGCGTCTCTTCGGCCTGCCGCGGTCCTCCTGGCAGGACTACGACAGGTCGCTGATCAGCGAGGGCGGCGGCATCTACTCCCGCAACCTCAAGTCGGTCCCGATCAGCGGGCGGGTACGTCGTGCCCTCGGCATCGACGACGCGGTCACGGCGATGACCCCCGCGGAGCTGATGCGCGCGATCCTGCTCGCCGAGGTGGACCTGCTGTGGAACGGCGGCATCGGCACCTACGTCAAGGGTGAGGGCGAGACCCATGCCGACGTGGGGGACAAGGCCAACGACCCGATCCGGGTGAACGGGGCGCAGCTGCGCTGCCGCTGCGTCGGCGAGGGTGGCAACCTCGGCTTCACGCAGGCCGGTCGGGTGGAGTACGCCCGCAACGGCGGTCGGATGAACACCGACTTCATCGACAACTCCGCCGGTGTGGACACCTCCGACCACGAGGTGAACATCAAGATCCTGCTCGACCGCGTCGTCGCCCAGGGCGACCTGACCGGCAAGCAGCGCAACGACCTGCTCGCGTCGATGACCGACGAGGTCGCCGAGCTCGTCCTGGAGGACAACTACGACCAGAACCTCGCGCTCGCCAACGCGGTGGCCAACGCCCCCGGCCTGCTCCACGTCCACGAGGACTGGATGCGCCGGCTCGAACGCAACGGCCTGCTCAACCGCGCGCTGGAGTTCCTGCCGTCGCGCAAGCAGGTGAGCGAGCGCCTCGACCGTGGTCAGGGGCTGAGCGCTCCCGAGCTGGCCGTGCTGCTGTCCTACACGAAGATCGTGCTCGCCGACGAGCTCATCGGCACCGACCTGCCCGACGACCCGTTCCTGCGCAGCGACCTGTTCAAGTACTTCCCGGGCAAGATGCGCCAGAGCTACCGGCCCCAGATGGACGAGCACCCGCTGCGCCGCGAGATCATCGTGACGCAGATCGTGAACGACCTCGTCAACGGCGCCGGTACGACGTACTTCCACCGTCTCTCCGGCGAGACCGGGTCGACTCCCGCCGAGATCACCCGCGCCAACTTCCTGGCCCGCGAGATCTACGGCTCCCGGGGGCTCCTGGAGGAGGTCGCGTCCTACGACAACAAGATCGACGCGGCCGTGCAGACCCGGATGCGTCTCGAGGTCCGCACGCTCGTGGAGCGCGCGTCGCGGTGGCTGATCACGAACCGGCGGCCACCGATGGACTCCGACGCCGTGGTGGACTTCTTCGAGGTGGTCGTCCAGCGGGTGATGGCCGAGCTGCCCGACCTGCTGAGCGGCCGTGAGCTCGAGGCCTACGAGCTCCGGCGCAACCAGCTCGTCGAGGCGTCGGTCCCCGAGGACCTCGCCCGCAGGATCGCGGTGCTTCCCCCGTCGTACGCGATCCTCGGCATCGTCGACACCGCGCACCGCGACGGGCTCGACCCGGTCGAGGTCTGCCGGCTGCACTTCGCCCTCGGCGAGATGCTCGGCCTGCCCGCCCTGGCCGTCCGGATCCTCAACCTGCCGCGCAAGGACCGCTGGCAGACGATGGCCCGCGCGGCGCTCCGCGACGAGCTGCACTCGGTGCACGTCCAGCTCACCGGACAGGTGCTCGCGGGCACCTCGCCGGAGGACTCGGTCACCGACCGGGTCGCCGAGTGGCAGGAGCGGGAGAGCATCGGCGTGACGCGCGCGGTGAGCACGCTCGAGGAGATCTGTGCCGACGACAAGGCCGACCTGGCGCGGCTCTCGGTCGGGCTGCGGGTGGTGCGCACGCTGCTGACGACGCCGTAGCGGCCGACCCGGTCCTGGCAGGGGCACGCACCTGTTGCCAGGCGGTACCTGCGCGTGCAGACTGACTTGCAGCCAGTCGGCCTCGCTCTCGGGGATCAGGGGCGCGACCCCACACGTCCGTGAGAGGGGAAGCCGTTGCAGACACCCGCACCCGTCGACTACGCCAGGGCGACCAGCGTCGAGCATGCCCTGGAGCTGCTCGAGAAGCTGGGCCCGGAGTCGCGGCTCATCGCAGGGGGGCACAGCCTGCTCCCGATGATGCGGCTCAGGCTCGCCCAGCCGGAGACCGTGATCGACATCAACGGCCTCACCGACCTCGACTACATCCGGGTCGAGGAGGACGAGCTGCGGATCGGCGCGATGACCCGGCACGCCGCCGTCCTGGCCTCACCCGTCGTGGGCGAGCACTACGCGATCCTCCACGACGCGGAACGCCGGATCGCCGACCCGCCGGTCCGCAACCGGGGCACGGTCGGCGGGTCGTTCTGCCAGGCCGACCCGGCCGAGGACCTGTCGGCGGTCGGGTCCGCGCTCAGGGCCGTCCTCGTGCTCCGGTCCTCGCAGGGGACCCGCACCATGCCCGCGCGGGAGTTCCACGCCGGTCCGTACGAGACCGCTCTCGCGGACGCCGAGATCCTCACCGAGGTGCGGATCCCGATCCGGCCCGGCGCGGGCAGCTCCTACGAGAAGGTCAAGCGGAAGGCCGGCGACTGGGCGATCGCCGGCGCCGGCGCCTTCGTCGTGGTCCGCGACGGCGACGTCGCCGACGTCGGCATCGGGCTGACCGCGGTCGGCGCGCCGCACTTCTGCGCCGAGGAGGCCGAGGCCTACCTGGTCGGCAAGCCGGCCACCGAGGAGCACATCGCCGAGGCAGCGCGACTCGCCGCCGAGGCGTGCAACCCGCGCGGCGACCAACGCGGACCAGCCGAGTACAAACGCCACCTCGCCGGCGAGCTCACCAAGCGCGTCCTGCTCCGGTCGGTGGAACGCGCACAGGGGAGGGCCTGACCATGCAGATCACGATGACCGTCAACGGCACCGAGGTGACCCGCGAGGTCGAGCCGCGTCTCCTCCTCGTGCACTTCATCCGTGACCACCTCGGCCTGACCGGGACGCACTGGGGATGTGACACGTCCCAGTGCGGCACGTGCGTGCTCTGGTTCGACGGCCAGCCGGTCAAGAGCTGCACGGTGCTGGCCGCGATGGCCGACGGCCACGAGGTGCGCACCGTGGAGGACCTCGAGGTGGACGGCCGGCTCGACCCGGTGCAGCAGGGGTTCATGGAGGAGCACGGGCTGCAGTGCGGCTTCTGCACGCCGGGGATGATGATGACCGCGCGCGCGTTGCTGGACAGCAACCCCGACCCCGACGAGGCCACGATCCGCGAGGCCATCTCCGGGCAGCTGTGCCGCTGCACCGGCTACGAGAACATCGTCCGTGCCGTCCGCTGGGCCGCCGAGCACCCCGCCACCGACCAGGCCCAGCAGGAGGTCGAAGCATGACCACCACAGACCCGTCCGCCCCTCCGACCACGAGCCCCGCCGGGAACCCGATGGGCTTCGGCCGGATGCTCCGCAAGGAGGACGCCCGGTTCCTCCGCGGCCAGGGCCACTACCTCGACGACCTCGTCCTGCCCGGCATGCTGCACGCGGCGATCCTCCGGAGCCCCGTCGCCCACGCCCGGATCACCTCCATCGACACCTCGGAGGCGGAGGCGCACCCGAAGGTGAAGGCCGTGATCACCGGCGCCACCCTCGAGTCGCTCAACCTCGCGTGGATGCCGACGCTCAGCGCCGACGTGCAGGCCGTCCTCGCCACCGACAAGGTCCGCTTCCAGGGCCAGGAGGTGGCGATGGTCATCGCGGAGGACAAGTACGCCGCCCGCGACGCCCTCGAGCTGATCGACGTCGACTACGACGTGCTCCCTGCCGTCGTGGACGCGCACAAGGCGCTCGACCCCGACGCCCCGGTGATCCGCGACGACATCGAGGGCCGGACCGACAACCACATCTTCGACTGGGAGTCCGGGGACAAGGCGAGCACCGACGAGGTGTTCGCGAAGGCCGACGTGGTGGTGAAGCAGAAGATGCTCTACCCCCGCGTGCACCCGGCGCCGATGGAGACCTGCGGGACGATCGCGAGCATGGACCGGGTCACCGGCAAGCTCACCGTCTGGTCGACCAACCAGGCGCCGCACGCCCACCGGACCGTGTACGCCCTCGTCGCCGGGATCCCCGAGCACAACATCCAGATCATCTCGCCCGACATCGGCGGCGGCTTCGGCAACAAGGTCGGCATCTACCCGGGCTACGTGCTCGCGGTCGTCGGGTCGATCGTCACCGGCAAGCCGGTCAAGTGGGTGGAGGACCGCAGCGAGAACCTGATGTCGACCTCGTTCGCCCGCGACTACCACATGGCGGGCGAGATCGCGTCGACCCGCGACGGCAAGATCCTCGGCGTCCGCGTCGACGTGCTCGCCGACCACGGTGCCTTCAACGGCACCGCGCAGCCGACGAAGTTCCCTGCCGGCTTCTTCCACATCTTCACCGGCAGCTACGACCTCGAGGCCGCGCACTGCAAGGTGACCGGCGTCTACACGAACAAGGCGCCCGGCGGCGTCGCCTACGCCTGCTCGTTCCGGATCACCGAGGCGGTCTACCTCGTCGAGCGCATGGTCGACGTCCTCGCCGACGAGCTCGGGGTGGACCCGGCCGAGCTGCGGATGAAGAACCTGCTCAGGCCCGAGCAGTTCCCCTACACCAGCAAGACGGGCTGGGAGTACGACTCCGGCGACTACCCGCGCGCCCTCCGGCTCGCGCTGGACATGGCGGGGTACGACGAGCTCCGGCGCGAGCAGAAGGAGAAACGCGAGCGCGGCGAGCTGATGGGCATCGGCCTCAGCTTCTTCACCGAGGGTGTCGGCGCGGGACCGCGCAAGCACATGGACATCCTGGGGCTCGGCATGGCCGACGGCTGCGAGCTGCGGATCCACCCGACCGGCAAGGCACAGCTGCGGCTCTCGGTGCAGACCCAGGGCCAGGGGCACGAGACGACGTTCGCGCAGATCGTGTCCCACGAGCTCGGCCTGCCCCCGGAGGACATCGACGTCATCCACGGCGACACCAGCAACACGCCGTTCGGCCTCGGCACCTACGGGTCGCGGTCGACCCCCGTGTCCGGCGCCGCCGCGGCGGTGGTCGCCCAGCGGATCCGCGACAAGGCGCGCGTGATCACCGCGGCCGCCCTCGAGTGCAGCCCCGACGACCTCGAGTGGGAGCTGGGCCGTTGGTACGTCAAGGGCGACCGGACCCAGGGCAAGACCATCCAGGAGGTCGCGATGCTCTCCCACGGCACCCTGGAGCTCCCCGAGGGGGTCGAGGGCCACCTCGACGCGTCCGTCGTCTACGACCCGCCCAACCTCACCTACCCGTTCGGTGCCTACATCTGCGTCGTCGACGTCGACCCCGGCACCGGCCAGGTCGACGTACGACGGTTCATCGCCGTGGACGACTGCGGTCCGCGGATCAACCCGATGATCGTCGAGGGGCAGGTGCACGGCGGTCTCGCCGACGGCGTCGGCATGGCGCTGATGCAGCTCATCGCGTTCGACGAGGACGGCAACTGCGTCGGCGGCTCGTTCATGGACTACCTGGTGCCGACCGCGCTGGAGTGCCCGAGCTGGGAGACCGGTGAGACCGTCACGCCCTCGCCGCACCACCCGCTCGGCCTCAAGGGGATCGGGGAGTCCGCCACCGTCGGCTCACCGGCCGCGGTCGTGAACGCGGTCATCGACGCCCTCGAGCCGTACGGCGTGCGCCACGCGGACATGCCGCTCACCCCGGCCAACGTCTGGATGGCGATGCAGGGCAAGCCGATGCGGACGGACCTGGCGGTCCAGTGAGCAGACCGGACGTCGAGCAGCGGGCCGCCGAGCTGCGGGCCGAGCGGGTGCCGTTCGTCCATGCGACGGTGGTGCTCGCCGACCGGCCGACGTCCGCGAAGCCGGGCGACGAGGCGATCGTGTTCGGCGACGGCACGATCGAGGGCTTCGTGGGCGGGACCTGCGCCGAGTCCACGGTGCGGGCCCAGAGCCTCGCCCTGCTCGACTCCGGCGAGACGCTGCTGCTGCGGATCACCGCGACTCCCGAGGACGACGAGCCTCACGGCGACCGGTTGACCGTCCACAACCCGTGCCTGTCGGGCGGCACCCTCGAGATCTTCCTCGAGCCCGTCGTACCGGCTCCTCTGCTCCTGGTGCAGGGCGACAGCCCGATCGCGCAGGCGCTGTTCGGGCTGGGGGAGCGGCTCGGGTACCAGGTGCGGGCGGCCGCGGGAGCCGAGCTGTCCGGGACGGCCGCGGTGGTGTGCGCGTCGCACGGCCGGGACGAGGAGGAGGTGCTCACCGCCGCGCTCGCGGCCGGCGTGCCGTACGTCGGGCTGGTGGCCAGCCGGAAGCGCGGAGAGGCGGTGGTCGCCTCGCTGGAGGTCGACGAGGGTGCGCGGGGACGGGTGCACACCCCGGCCGGTCTCGACATCGGGGCGCGGACCCCGGAGGAGGTGGCGCTGTCGATCCTCGCCGAGGTCGTCGCCGAGCGCCGGCGTACGTCGGGCCGCCCCGTCGAGCAGCAGGCCGCTGAGCCGGAGGAGCGTCCCGGGACCGCGGTCGACCCTGTCTGCGGGATGACGGTGGCGACCGTCGAGACCTCCCTGCATCTGGACCACGAAGGGGTCAGGTACTGGTTCTGCGGGTCGGGCTGCCTGCGTGCCTTCGCCGCGGACCCGGCTGGGTACCTCGCCTCGTGACCGAGCCCGCACCTGGCCCCGGGGTCGTGGACCTCGCCACCCTGATCCCCGACATCGCCGTCCTCCGGCAGCGGCTCGAGGAGACCGGCTACCTCACCGACGAGGGGCTGGCGACGGCGCTGTTCTGCGCGGTGAGGCTGCCCCAGCCGATCCTGCTGGAGGGGGAGGCGGGGGTCGGCAAGACGCAGGCCGCCAAGTCGCTGGCGCAGCTGCTGGGGACTCCGCTGATCCGGCTCCAGTGCTACGACGGGATCGAGGCGGCCGAGGCGCTCTACGAGTGGAACTACCCGCGGCAGCTGCTCGCGATCCGGCTGGCCGAGGCGGAGGGGACCCATCTGCGGGAGTCCGACCTGTTCGGCTCCGACTACCTGATCGAGCGGCCGCTGCTCCAGGCGGTGCGACACAAGGGCCCGCTGCCCGCCGTACTCCTGATCGACGAGGTGGACCGCGCCGACGAGGAGTTCGAGGCGTTCCTGTTCGAGCTGCTCGCCGAGGGGTCGATCACCATTCCCGAGATCGGCACCGTCACCGCCGAGGTGCCGCCGATCGCCGTGCTGACCTCGAACCGGACCCGCGACCTCCACGACGCCCTGAAACGCCGGTGCCTCTACCACTGGATCGACTACCCCGACGTGGCGCGCGCCGCCGAGATCATCCGGCTGCACGTGCCGTCGGCCGCCGAGGACCTGACCGTGGGGGTGGCGGGGGCGGTGCACCGGCTGCGCAGCCTCGACCTGCAGAAGCCGCCGGGGGTGGCCGAGGCGATCGACTGGGTCGGCGCCCTGTCGCTGCTCGGCGTCTCTCGGCTGGACGGCGGCGTCGTGGCCGGCACCCTCGGCTCGGCTCTGAAGTACCGCGAGGACATCGAGGTGGTCCTGGACCGCGGCACGAGCTGGGTCGCCGGTGGCGGCTGAGCGCCTTGCTCCCGACCTGGCCGCCGTCGCCGCCGGGTTCGGCAGCCTGCTGCGCTCGGCCGGCGTCCCGGCGAGCCCGGAGCGCGCGGCGCGGTTCGCCTCCGCGGTCGCCCTCGCCCATCCCGGGACGGTGCACGAGCTCTACTGGCTCGGCCGGGTGACCCTGGTCGACCAGCACGAGCAGATCCCGGCGTTCGACCGGGTGTTCGCCGAGGTCTTCGGCGGGATCGCCGACGTCGCCGCCGACCGCGGCGACACCGCCGCCCCCAAGCTGCCCCCGCAGGTGCGGCCCGGTCCTCGGGTCCGGCCGGGGGAGCGACCGCCCGGAGGGGAGTCGGACGCTCCGGTGCCCGGCGCGGCGGAGGGGGAGGCACAGGACGCGGACGACACCGGACGGGTGCTGATGACCGCGAGCGTCGAGGAACGCCTGCGGCACAAGGACTTCGCGGACTACACGGCCGAGGAGCTCGACGAGCTGCGCCGGCTGGTCGAGGAGCTGCGTGTCGTGGCGCCCCGACGGCGGGCCAGGCGGACCTGGGGGGCCCGCTCGGGGCGGCGGCTCGACCTGCGGCGGACCCTGCGGCACTCGCACCGTACGGCGGGGGACCCGGTGCGCCGGGAGTACCGGCGCCGGCGCACGCGACCGAGACGGATCGTGCTCCTGGCCGACGTGTCGGGCTCGATGGAGGCGTACTCCCGGGTCTACCTGCAGCTGCTGCAGGGAGCGGTCCGGGGTGCCCGGGCCGAGGCCTTCGTCATGGCCACCCGGCTGACCCGGGTGTCGCGGGCGCTCGCCACCGGGCACCCGGACGTCGCCCTGGCCCGGGGGGCCGAGGCGGCGCCCGACTGGTCCGGAGGGACCCGCCTCGGCGTCGCCCTCAAGACCTTCAACGACGACTTCGGCCGACGGGGCATGGCGCGCGGCGCCGTCGTGGTGGTCATCTCCGACGGCTGGGAGCGGGCCGACCCGGCGCTGCTGGGGGAGCAGATGGCACGCCTGCGCCGGCTGGCCCACCGCGTGGTGTGGGTGAACCCGCGTTCGGCCGCGGAGCAGTACGAGCCGCTCGCGGGCGGCATGGCCGCGGCCCTGCCGTACGTCGACGTCTTCGTCTCCGGGCACTCCCTCGACGCCCTGGACGACGTCCTCGCGGCCATCCGCGGCGAGGCCGACGAGCGTTAGCGCCGCCGGTTCACCTCGGGGTCAGCTGCCGAACTCGCGGGCGAGCCAGGCGGCACCCACGATGCCGGCGTTGTTGCGGAGCTTCGCCGGGATGATCGGCGTGCGCAGGTCGAGCAGCGGCAGGAACTTGTCCGCGCTCTTGCTGATCCCGCCGCCGACGACGAACAGGTCGGGCCAGAAGATGTTCTCGACGTGGCTGTAGTAGCGCTGGAGCCGCTTGGCCCACTGCGCGTAGGAGAGGTCCTCGCGCTCCTTGGCCGACTGCGCCGCGCGGTCCTCCGCGTCGTGGCCGTCGATCTCGAGGTGGCCGAGCTCGCTGTTGGGGATCAGCTTGCCGTCGTGGAGGAGCGCCGACCCGATCCCGGTGCCCAAGGTGGTGAGGATGACCAGGCCCGGCACCTCGCGCGCTGCGCCGTACATCGCCTCCGCGACGCCCGCGGCGTCGGCGTCGTTGACCACGTGCACCGGCCGGCCGAGCCGCTCGGTGAACAGCAGGTCGACGTCGGTGTCCACCCAGGACGGGTCGATGTTCGCCGCGGAGCGGGCGACGCCGCGCTGGCAGACGGCCGGGATCGTGATCCCGATGGGGCTGTCGCCGACGCTCTCGACGAACCGCTCCGCGATCTGCTCGACCACGTCGGCCACCGCCTCGGGCGTCGCCGGCTGGGGGGTCTTGATCTTGAACCGGTCCGCCGCGAACTCGCCGGTGGTCAGGTCCACGGGCGCACCCTTGACCCCGGTGCCGCCGATGTCGATGCCGAGCACGTGGCCGGCCGCTTGTCCCTCTGCCATCTGTTTGCCTCCTCGGGCACAACCCTAGAAGGTGGAGGCATGAGCAAGCGCGGCCGCACCGACCTGGAGTCCTTCGTCCTCGAGCATCTCGACGAGGACGCGCTCGTCGACGACCTGGCCACCCTCGTCCGGCTGCCCAGCGTCGCAGGGAGCGAGGCGGAGGTGGAGGTGCAGGACGTCTGCGCCGAGATCCTCCGCAGCCAGGCGATGGTGGTCGACCGCTGGGACATCGACCTGGACGAACTGCAGGAGGATCCGTGGTTCCCCGGCTCGGAGGCGCACCGCGACCGGGCGGTCGGCGTGGTCGGCGCGACGCCGGCGACGGCGTGCCGGGGCTCGTCCTCCAGGGACACCTCGACGTCGTGCCGCCCGGCGACCCCGAGACGTGGGCGGGCATGGACCCGTTCTCCGCCGAGATCCGCGACGGCGCGCTGCACGGCCGCGGCGCCTGCGACATGAAGGCCGGTGTCGCGGCGAACCTCGCCGTCGCCCGCACCCTCCGTGCGGCCGGGGTCCAGCTCGAGCGGCCTCTCGCGGTCCACTGTGTCGTGGGGGAGGAGGACGGCGGGCTCGGGGCGTTCGCGACCCTGCGCCGCGGCCACCGGGGCGACGCCGCCGTGATCACCGAGCCGACGAGCGCCCGGATCGTCACCGCCACCGCCGGCGCGCTGACCTTCAAGATCGAGGTCGGTGGCCGGTCCGCCCACGGCAGCATGCGACGCGAGGGCGTCAGCGCGCTCGAGGCGTTCCTGCCGATCTACGAGGCGCTGCGGGAGCTCGAGCGGGAGCGCAACACCGACCCCGACCCGATCTTCGGCAGCGACCTGCCCTACGCGCTGTCCGTCGGCATGGTGCAGGCCGGCGACTGGGCCAGCAACGTGCCCGACAAGCTCACCGCCGAGGGCAGGCTGGGCGTCCAGCTCGACGAGGACCCGCGGCAGGCGCGGCTCGCGCTCGAGGACGCGGTCGCCGAGGTGAGCGCCAAGGACCCGTGGCTGCGTGAGAACCGCCCGGTCGTCACCTGGCCCGGCGGACAGTTCGCCAGCGGCCGGATCGACTCGGACCATCCGCTGGTCGAGGAGGTCATCTCCTCGGTCGAGGACACCGGCGGCCCGGTGCCGGTGCTCGGCGGCGAGGTCTACGGCAGCGACCTCCGGCTGTACGCCGGGATCGGCGGCATCCCGACCCTGCACTACGGGCCCGGCGACATCCGGGTCGCGCACGGTCCGCACGAGCAGGTGAACCTCGAGGAGGTCGCCCAGGTCACCCGGGCGCTCGTCGTACTCACCCTGCGACGTTGCGGCGTCCGCGCCTGAGCCCTGACGCCACGGGGTTGCTCAGCCGCTGGCGGTGAGGCGCCCGTCGTCGGTGCGTACGACGAGCCCGTCGGCGACCGCGAAGGCGAGCGCGCTCTGGAAGCGCTCGCCCTCCCAGAACCGGGCACCGACGATCTCCTCGAGGGCGACCGGCGTCTGCGGTCCCTCCGTCTCGAGGGCGCGGACGATCTGTCCCATCTCGTGGAAGACCTGACGGTCGCGGCGACCCTCGGTCGACGGCTTCGGTGGGGGCATCGGCATGAGCTGGCTCCTCCTTGTGTCGTGGCAGGGGTACGGCGGTCAGACGCCCGCGGTCTCCCGCTCCCGCTCGTCCTCGGGTCCGGGGGTGTCGTCCTCGGCCGTCAGCGGCTGGGCGATGCTCTCCAGCGAGCGTCCCTCGGCCTTGACGCCGAGGAAGATCTCGACGATGCCGCCGATGATCATCAGCGCGGCGCCGATGAAGTAGCCCCAGGCGATCTTGGTGATGTCACCGCTGGCCGAGGCGTTCTCGATCAGGGCACCGAAGAGCAACGGGCCGCTGATGCCGCCGGCGGCGGTGCCGATCGCGTAGAAGAACGCGATCGCCATCGCGCGGGTCTCCATCGGGAAGACCTCGCTCGCGGTGAGGTACGCCGCGCTGGCGCCCGCGGAGGCGAAGAAGAAGACGATCGCGCCCATCATCGTGAGCGTCACGGCCGAGAGGTCACCCAGGATGAAGCCGGTGAAGCCGAGCAGGGTCCCGGACAGGATGTAGGTGCCGGCGATCATCCGGACCCTGCCCCAGCTGTCGAACAGCGGGCTGAGCACCAGCGCGCCGATGAAGTTGCTGGCAGCGAAGACCGCGAGGTACCAGCCGGTCTGCTTCACGTCGAGGAACGTGCCGAGGGTGTCGCCGTAGGTGAAGAAGAAGGCGTTGTAGAGGAAGGCCTGGCCGATGAACAGCGCCAGGCAGAGCACCGTGCGCCGGGGGTAGAGCGTGAACACCGTCTTCGCGATCGTGCCCATGCTGATGGACTGCCGCTGACGGATCGTGATCGTGTCGCGGGGCTTGGGGAGGTCGCCGCCGGTCTCCTCGCGCACGGTCTTCTCGATGGCGGACACGATCCGCTCGCTCTCCTCCTCGCGACCGTGGATGAACAGCCAGCGCGGGCTCTCGGGAACGTTGCGGCGGACGACCAGGATGCCGACCGCGAGGATCGCGCCGAGGGCGAAGGCTGCTCGCCAGCCCCACTCGGGGTTGACCATCGTCGGGTCGAGCAGCGGGATGGTGAGCAGCGAGCCGCCGGCGGCGCCGACCCAGAAGGAGCCGTTGATCGCGACGTCGACGCGGCCGCGGTACTTCGCGGGGATCAGCTCGTCGATGGCGGAGTTGATCGCGGCGTACTCACCGCCGATGCCGGCTCCGGTGAGGAAGCGGCAGGCGAAGTACCACATCGGGTTCATCGAGAACGCCGTCAGCACCGTGGCCACGGTGTAGACGGCGAGGGTCAGCAGGAAGAGCTTCTTGCGGCCGAACTTGTCGGTCAGCTGGCCGAAGAACAACGCGCCGAGACAGGCGCCCGCGACGTAGATCGCGCCGGCGACACCGACGTCGAAGCTGGAGAGCCCGAGGCCGGTCTTCTCCTCCTGAAGGGCCGCGGACATCGAGCCGACGATGGTCACCTCGAGGCCGTCGAGGATCCACACCGTGCCGAGGCCGATCACCACGAGCCAGTGCCAGCGCGCCCAGGGCAGCCGGTCGAGCCGTGCCGGGATGTCGGTGGTCAACCGTCCGGTCTCCACGCCTGATGACATGAGTCCTCCTAATCGACGAGGCGGCCTGGTGTGTACTCCGTCACAGCCGCCGCCTAGTGCCTTACCCGGGGTGATACGGTTCCATGCGTGGGTCTGGGCGGCCGTGGTGCGCGCCACTACGGTTTGCGCATGGACGACGACCTGCTCTTCTCCGGTGTCGAGTCGCTGGCCGCGGCCACCTCCTCCGGTGAGATCTCCGCTCGTGAGCTGACCGAGGCCTGCCTCGCCCGGATCGACGCGACCAACGGCCGCCTCAACGCCTTCACGAACGTGATGCGGGAGAAGGCGCTCGACGAGGCGGGTGCCCGGGACCGGTCACGGGCCGACGGTCGTGACACCGGGCCGTTGCACGGCGTACCGGTCGCCATCAAGGAGGAGCTCGACGTCGCGGGGGAGGTGACCACGTTCGGCGGGCGCGCCAACAGCACCCCTGCCCGCCGGGACGCCGAGGTGGTGCGTCGGCTCCGTGAGGCGGGCGCGGTGGTCATCGGCAAGACCGCCATGCCGGAGTTCGGCCAGTGGCCGTTCACCGAGTCGGTCGCGTACGGCCTGACCCGCAACCCGTGGAACACCGAGAAGTCGACCGGCGGCTCGAGCGGAGGTACGGCGGCGGCGGTCGCGGCCGGTCTCGTGCCCTTCGGCATGGGCGGCGACGGGGGCGGCTCGATCCGGATCCCCGCGGCGTGCACCGGGCTCTTCGGGCTCAAGCCGCAGCGGGGCCGGGTCACCAGCGACCCGCACGAGCACCTGTGGTGGGCCCTCGGCACCGCCGGACCGATCACCCGCAGCGTGATGGACAGCGCCCTGGTCTACGACGTGATCCAAGGCGCCGGGCCGGGCGACCGGTTCCGCGCCGAGGGGCCGGCGACCTCGTTCGTCGACGCCGCGCGGGCACCGATGCGTCCGCTGCGGATCGGCTGGTCCACCAAGCCCGTGACGATCGGGGTCAAGCCGCATCCCGAGCACGTGGAGGCGGTGCGGGCCATGGCCGACACCCTGCGGCAGATCGGCCACCACGTCGAGGAGGTCGACCCCGGCTACCCGGACCCGACCTCGGCGTTCGTCCCGCAGTTCTTCGCCGGCGTCGCCTCCGAGGCAGACATCGTGGAGCATCCGAAGCGTCTCGAGCGTCGCACCCGGGAGACGCTGCGGCTCGGCAAGTGGGTCCGGCCCGGTGTCGTGGAGTGGGCGATGCGGCAGGGGGAGAAGGTCGCGGCCAAGGCGAACGAGGTCTTCGACGGCTGCGACCTGTTGCTCACACCGACGATCGCGCACCGCCCTCCGGACGTCGGGGTGCTCGACGGTGCAGGCTCGGTCCGGGCGTCCCTGCTCGCCATGCCGATGATCGCCTACACCGCGCTGTGGAACGTCACGGGCAACCCGGCGGCCTCGGTCCCGGCCGGGTTCGGGAGCGACGGCCTGCCCCTCGCCGTACAGCTGGTGGGACGCCCGCACGACGAGCCCACGATCGTCACCGTGGCCGCGCAGCTCGAGCGCGCCCGTCCCTGGGCCGACCGGCGGCCGGAGCTGTCATGAGCATGCTCCTCACCACGCCCCGGGCCTGGGCCAGGCGCGCGGCCGGCCTGCTCCCCGGCGTCGAGCTCGACTCGCCGCTGGCGGGGCGGACCGTGATGGTGACCGGCGCGTCGTCCGGCATCGGCGAGGCCACCGCGCGGGCTGTCGCGGCGCGTGGCGGTCGGGTCATCCTGGTCGCGCGACGGGCCGACGAGCTGGCACGTGTGGTCGCCGAGATCGAGGAGGCCGGCGGTACGGCGCACGCCTACCCGTGCGACCTCACCGACGGGGACGCCGTGGACCGGATGGTCGCGGCGGTGCTGGCCGAGCACGGCGGCGTCGACATGCTCGTGAACAACGCGGGCCGCTCGATCCGGCGCTCCATCGCGCTGTCCTACGACCGGCTCCACGACGTCGAGCGGACCATCGCGATCAACTACGTCGCGCCGGTGCGGCTGATCCTCGGGCTGCTGCCGCAGATGGTCGAGCGAGGCGACGGGCACGTGGTGAACATCCTGACCTGGGGCGTGCAGGTGAAGGCGCCGAAGTTCGCGGCGTACATCGCCTCGAAGGCGGCGCTGGACGTGTTCAGCAGGATCGCCGGTCGCGAGCTCTACGCCGACGGAGTGACGTTCACGAACATCCGCCTGTCGCTCGTGCGCACCGACATGATCGGGCCGACCGACGTGTACCGGCGTTCCCCGGCGATGAGCCCCGAGCAGGCCGCGGCGAAGGTGGTGCGGGCGCTCGAGGACAGGCCGCTGACCGTGAACACGCTCGTGGGGTCGGTGTCGGAGGTGCTGAACCTCGTGGTCCCGCGCCTGTCGGACCTGGTCAGCCACTCCGCGGCGAAGCGGTTCCCCGACTCACCCGCCGCCGCCCGCCACATCCGCACGTCCGCCTGACCCCGGGGAGGGGCGAGCCGGCGGTCAGCTGGCCTTCTTGGCCGACTTCTTCGCAGGCGTCTTCTTGGCCGCCGTCTTCTTCGCCGGGGCCTTCTTCGCAGGCGCCTTCTTGGCGGGGGCCTTCTTCGCGGCGGTCTTCTTGGCCGCGGGCTCCTCGGCGGCCGGCTCTGCCTCTTCCTCGTCGGAGGCGTCGGAGGCGGAGGCGGTCTCGCCGCGGGAGGTCTTCGCGGCCTCGACGCTGCGCTGGAGCGCCGCGAGCAGGTCGACGACCTCGCCCTTCTTCGGCTCCTCCTTCTCGAGGTGCGTGACCTCGCCGCCCTCCAGCTTGGCCCGCACGAGCGCCTCGACCGCGGAGGCGTAGTCGTCCTCGTACTCGTCGGGGTCGTAGTCGCCGGCCAGCGTGTCCACGAGCATCCGGGCCATCTTCAGCTCTTGCGGCTTCGCGGCGTCCTCGGTCGCGCCGAGCGTCCCGAAGTCGGGCTTGCGCACCTCGTCGGGCCACATCATCGTCTGGAGCACGAGGACGTCGTCGCGCACGCGCAGGACCGCCGTGCTCATCCGGTTGCGCAGAGAGACCGTGACCACCGCCATCCGGTCGGCCTCGCGGATCGCCTCACGCAGCAGGGCGTAGGGCTTCGCGGCCGACTTGTCCGGCTCGAGGTAGTAGGACTTCTCGAAGAGGATCGGGTCGATCTGGTCGCTCGGCACGAACTTCTCCACCGAGATCTCGCGGCTGCTCGCCGAGGGCAGCTCGGCCAGGTCGTCGTCGTCGAGGATCACCATCTGGCCGTCGTCGGTCTCGTAGCCCTTGGCGATGTCGGCGTACTCGACCTCGTCGCCGTCGATGCTGCAGACCCGCTTGTACTTGATCCGGCCGCCGTCCTTGGCGTGCACCTGACGGAACGAGATGTCGTGGTTCTCGGTGGCGGCGTACAGCTTCACCGGCACACTCACGAGGCCGAACGACACGGCACCCTTCCAGATGGCGCGCACGGGCGGCTCCTCTCTCCAAGGCAAGCGACACGGTGGTTCTCGTAAGTCAGGATGGACCCATGCGACCGATGCTGGCTAGTCGATGCTCCTGGGTACCCGCTTTTGGGACTTTCGACCCGCGCGAATCGCCACGCGAGTCCCGGTGCCGGTGAAAGGGTGAAGCCATGACGCAGTCGCAGCAGACCGTCCAGCACGTCATGCCCCGCGAGGTCGGGGTCACCGAGCTCGTCCTGCGCGACGCTCACCAGAGCCTCATGGCGACGCGGATGGCGCTCGAGGACATGGTGGACGCGTGTGCCGACATCGACGCCGCCGGCTACTGGTCCGTGGAGTGCTGGGGCGGTGCGACGTACGACGCCTGCATCCGCTTCCTCAACGAGGACCCGTGGGTGCGGCTGCGCACCTTCCGCGAGCTGATGCCGAACAGCCGCCTCCAGATGCTGCTCCGGGGACAGAACCTGCTCGGCTACCGGCACTACGAGGACGGCGTCGTCAACCGCTTCGTCGAGAAGTCGGCGGAGAACGGCATGGACGTCTACCGGGTCTTCGACGCCCTCAACGACGTGCGCAACGTCCGCGAGGCGATCAAGGCCGTGCGCCGCGTGGAGAAGCACGCGCAGGGGACGATCTGCTACACGGAGAGCCCGCTCCACACGATCGAGGGGTACGTCGACCTGGCGCGCGAGCTGATGGACCTCGGCTGCGACTCGCTGTGCATCAAGGACATGGCGGCGCTGCTCAAGCCCCAGCCCGCCTACGACATCGTCAAGGCGATCAAGGACGACCTCGGGCAGGACGTCCCGGTGCACGTGCACTGCCACGCGACGACCGGGGTCACCCTGGTGAGCCTGATGAAGGCGATCGAGGCCGGGGCCGACGTCGTCGACACCGCCATCTCGTCGATCTCGCTCGGCCCCGGCCACAACCCGACCGAGTCGCTGGTCGAGATGCTCGACGGGACGCCCTACACCACCAACCTCGACGGCGTGCGGCTGCGCCGGGTCAAGGACCACTTCGCCAAGGTCCGTCCCCGCTACACGCAGTTCATGTCGGCGATCACCGGCGTCGAGACCGAGATCTTCAAGAGCCAGATCCCCGGCGGGATGATCTCGAACATGGAGAGCCAGCTTCGCCAGCAGGGCGCGGGCGACCGCCTCCGTGAGGTCCTCGAGGAGGTGCCGCGGGTGCGCGAGGTGGCCGGCTACCCGCCGCTGGTGACCCCGTCGAGCCAGATCGTCGGCACCCAGGCCGTGTTCAACGTGCTCATGGGCCCTTACAAGGCGCTGACCGCGGAGTTCGCCGACCTCATGCTCGGCTACTACGGCGCGACCCTCGGCGAGCGCGACCCGAAGATCGTCGAGGCGGCCCGGGTCCAGACGAAGAAGGAGCCGATCGACGTACGTCCGGCGGACCTGCTCGAGCCGGAGTGGGGCAAGCTCTCCGCCGAGGCCGCCGCGCTCGAGGGCAGCGACGGCACCGACGAGGACGTGCTGACCTACGCGATGTTCCCCGGGGTCGCACCGGGCTTCTTCGTCGAGCGCGCCGAGGGGCCGCGAAACGTCGGCAGGGACCCGGCCGAGGTGGCCGCCGAGGAGCTCTCGAAGTCGTCGGGCTCGGGACCGGTGAAGGGTCCGGTCCGCTACTCGGTGACGCTGGACGGCAAGGTCCACAACGTCAAGGTCGAGCGGGCCTGAGGGGAGCGCTTCACATGCACAAGCACAAGGAGCAGTCCATGGAGGAGCGCACCGCCGAGCTCCTCGACCGCAAGGCGCACGTAGAGGTCGGCGGCGGCGTGAAGCGCCAGGAGAAGCAGCACGAGCAGGGCAAGCTGACCGCGCGGGAGCGCGTCGCGGCGCTGCTCGACCCCGGCACCTTCCAGGAGACGGGGATGTTCGCCGAGCACCAGTCGACGTACTTCGGTCTCGACAGGGCCGAGCTGCCGGCCGACGGCGTCGTCACCGGTGAGGGCGCGGTCCTCGGTCGTCCGGTGCACGTCGCGAGCCAGGACTTCACCGTCGCCGGGGGAAGTGCCGGGGAGGTGCACTCGAACAAGGTGGCCGCGATGATGCGGGCGAGCCTGGCGACGGGCACGCCGTTCGTGTTCATCAACGACTCCGGCGGCGCGCGCGTCCAGGAAGGGATCGGCTCGCTCGCCGGCTACGGCCGGGTGTTCTACAACAACGTGCTGCTCTCGGGTGTGGTCCCGCAGATCTCGATCATCGCCGGCCCCTGCGCCGGGGGCGCGGCCTACTCCCCGGCGCTCACGGACTTCGTCATCCAGACCCGCAAGGCGCACATGTTCATCACCGGGCCCAACGTGATCGCCCAGGTGACCGGCGAGCAGGTGACCTCGGACGCGCTCGGCGGCGCGGACACGCACATGGCGCTGTCGGGTGTCACGCACTTCGTGGCCGACGACGACGAGCAGGCGGTCCTCATCGCCAAGAAGCTGCTGAGCTTCCTGCCGCAGAACAACGCCGAGGACCCACCGCTCGTCGAGACCGACAACGTGATCGAGCCCGACCCCGAGCTGCCCGGCCTCGTGCCGGTCTCGGAGAAGAAGGGCTACGACGTCCGCGAGGTGATCGCCCGGGTCGTCGACCTCGGCGACTTCCTCGAGGTGCAGGCCGGGTACGCGCAGAACATCGTGATCGGGTTCGCCAGGATCACCGGTCGCACGGTCGGCGTCGTGGCCAACCAGCCGTTGGTGCTCTCGGGCGTGCTCGACATCAACGCCTCCGACAAGGCCTCGGCGTTCGTCCGGTTCTGCAACGCCTTCAACATCCCGCTGGTGACCTTCGTCGACGTGCCGGGCTTCCTGCCCGGTGTCGCGCAGGAGCACAACGGGATCATCCGGCACGGCGCGAAGCTGCTCTACGCCTACTCCGCGGCCTCGGTCCCCAAGATCACCGTGGTGCTGCGCAAGGCGTACGGCGGGGCCTACGTCGCGATGTGCTCCAAGGACCTCGGCGCCGACAAGGTCTTCGCCTGGCCGACCGCCGAGATCGCGGTGATGGGCGCCGAGGGTGCCGCCGAGATCGTCTTCCGGCGCGAGATCGCCGACGCCGCGGACCCGGACCGGCGCCGCTCGGAGCTCGTCGAGGAGTACCGCTCGACGTTCTCCACCCCCTACGTCGCGGCGTCGCGCGGCCTCGTCGACGACATCATCGAGCCGGCCCGGACCCGCGAGCACATCTCCCGGTCGCTGGAGATCCTCAGCGCCAAGCGGACGATCCGGCCGGCCAAGAAGCATGGGCTGGGGCCGACATGAGCCGGGTCCAGCCAGAGCCCACGACGACCGAGCTGCTGGCCGCCGTACGCACGCTGTCCGAGCGGGTCGAGCAGCTCGAGTCCGAGCTCGAGAGGCTCCGCCGGCACAGTGAGCCGGGTGTGCCCGACGACGTCGTGGTCGCCATCTCCGCGGCGGTGGCGGCGTTCCTCGGACACCGCGCGAAGGTCAAGCAGGTGCACTACAGGAGCGGCCACGCCTGGGCCCAGCAGGGCAAGGCCGTGGTCCAGGGTCAGCACAACGTCCACGGGTCGAGGTAGGCGAGATGCAGCTCAAGGTGACGGTCAACGGCGTGGTGTACGACGTCGACGTCGAGGTGGAGGAGGAGCCGCAGCCCACCCTCGGCGCGATCTTCATGACCGGCGGGAACTTCTCCGCGCCCACGACCGCGGCGCCGGCCTCGACCAGCCCCGCCGACGGCAACGGCGTGCGCGCTCCGCTCGCGGGGACCGTGGCCCGGGTGCTCGTCGAGGAGGGGCAGGCCATCGAGGCCGGCGACGTCCTCGTGGTGCTCGAGGCGATGAAGATGGAGACCGAGATCACCGCTCCCGAGGCGGGCACGGTCGGCGCCGTGCTGGTGGCGGCCGGGGACGCGGTCTCCGGCGGCCAGGTCCTCGTCGAGCTCGCCTGAGCGGACAGCCTCATGCGACCGATGCTGGCCCTCCGCGGGACCTCCGTGCCGACCGGCGAGGAGTGGCTGCACGAGGTCAAGTGGGACGGGATGCGGGTCCTCGCCGAGGTCCGCAACGGCGGGCTGACCCTGTGGTCGCGCAACGAGAACGACGTGTCGGTCAGCTTCCCCGAGCTGCACGACGTGGGCGTGCTCGCGGCTCATGACGTGCTGCTCGACGGCGAGGTCGTCGCGATGGCCGGCGGCGTCCCCACCTTCGGCGCCCTGGGCGACCGGATGCACGTGTCGAGCGCCGCCCGGGCCCGCAAGCTCGCCGTGTCGAACCCGGTCACGCTGATCGTCTTCGACCTGCTCCGGCTCGACGGCCGCGACCTGACCGGTCAGCCGCTGGAGGTACGACGGGCCGAGCTCGAGAGCCTGGGCATCGGCAGCGCGCACTGGCTGGTGCCTCCGACGTACGACGACGGGCCGATGCTCATGGACGCGACGAAGCAGCAGGGCCTCGAGGGGATCGTCAGCAAGAGGCGGTCGTCGGCGTACCACGCCGGCCGGCGCAGCAAGGACTGGCTGAAGTTCCCGCACCGCCCGACCCTGTCGTACGTCGTGGGTGGCTGGCGGCACGAGACCGACAGCGACTCGCGGCTCGGGGCGTTGCTCGTCGGGACGCCGACGCCGCAGGGGCTGAGCTACCGGGGCCGGGTGGGCAGCGGGATCGTGGGCAAGACCGCGCGGCAGCTGCTGGAGGTCCTCGAGCCGTTGCACGCCGAGGCGTCGCCGTTCTGCGACGAGGTTCCCCGCGTGGACGCGCTGGGTACGGTCTGGGTGCGCCCCGAGGTCGTGGTCGAGATCGCCTCCCTCGGCGTCACCGACGGCGGCCGGCTGCGGCAGCCGAGCTACCAGGGCATCCGGTTCGACCTGAGCCCTGCCGACGTCAAGGAGTGAGCGTGGCCGAGGAGACGGTGACCGTCGAGGTGGACGGGCGGCTGCTGAAGCTCAGCAACCTCGACAAGGTGCTCTACCCGGCGACCGGCACCACCAAGGGCGAGGTGCTGCACTACTACGCGCAGATCGCGCCCGTCCTCCTGCCGCACCTGGCCGACCGCGCGGTCACGCGGATCCGGTGGCCCAACGGCACGAGCGAGGAGAAGTTCTTCGAGAAGAACCTCCCGATGGGGGCGCCGGACTGGCTCCGGTCGGTGACGGTCTCCTCGACCGGCTCGCGCGGCGGCGGGGACACGATCGACTACCCGGTCGTCGAGGACCTCGCCGGGCTGACCTACCTGGCCAACCTCGCCGCGCTCGAGCTGCACGTGCACCAGTGGAAGTTCGGCCGCAACAACCAGCCGAGGAACCCCGACCGGCTCGTCATCGACCTCGACCCCGGCGCACCGGCCGGCCTGCACGAGTGCGCGCAGGTCGCGCTGCTCGTGCGCGACCGGCTCGCGGAGCTGGACCTGCCGACCGCGCCGGTCACCAGCGGCAGCAAGGGGCTCCACCTGTACGCCGCACTGCCGGGCCGTCTCAACGCCGACGAGGTGCGCGACCTGGCCAAGAAGGTCGCCCAGGAGCTGACGAAGTCGCACCCCGACCTCGTGCTGTGGCAGATGACCAAGGCGATGCGCGGAGGGAAGGTGTTCCTGGACTGGAGCCAGAACACCGGCTCGAAGACCACGATCAGCCCCTACTCGCTGCGGGGCACCGCCGCGCCCTTCGTCGCGGCGCCGCGCACCTGGGAGGAGGTCGAGGAGGGCGCGGAGAAGCCGGACGCGCTGCGCCACCTGGACCTGAACGAGGTGCTCTCCCGCGCCGAGAAGACGGGCGACGTCTTCGGGGACCTGCTCCACCAGACCTGACCGTCGTACGGCCCGGGTCAGCCCTGTGACGTCAGCTCGCCACGGCTCTCGTCGGCCTGGACGCGGGCGGCCAGCGACCTCGCGACCTCGAGCAGATCGCTGCGGTCGTGGACGTCGAGCTTCGTCCGGATGTTGTGCACGTGGTTGCGGACCGTGCTCTGGGAGATGAACAGCCTGCTCGCGACGACGCTGTAGGTGTGCCCCTGGCCGAGCATGAGGAGCACCTCGACCTCGCGCTGGCTCAGCGGAGCGGGAGTCGGTGCCTCGAGCTTCAGGGCCAGGCAGGTGACGAGCGACTCGAGCCGGTCGGGTGCCGGGCTGACGGCGGTCGGAGGCGGGGTGACGGCGGCGGTCGCCTCCGTGTGCGCCAACGTCGCCGCCCGCGCGCGTGCCTCCGCGGCGAGCATCAGGACCACGGTCGCGACGAGGGCCCAGGCCAGCAGCATGGGTGGCCGGACCAGGGACTCGCCGAGGGTGAGCCTGGTGAACGCGATCCTCCCGCCCACGAGAGCCACGAACGCCAGGCCGCCGGCGACCACCCCGGCGGTGCCGTGGCGGAGAGCGAGCCGGAAGGCGAGCAGCGGTACGCCGGCCACGGGGGTGGCGACCGGGTCGGTCAGGAACAGGCCGTAGACCGTCAGGGCCAGCACGATGTCGAACCAGTGGGACCAGGCGGCCAGCCGGGAGAGGTGCTCGGCCGGGAGGTCGCTGCGCAGCGCGACGAACATGAGCACCGACCAGCCGACGGCGGTGACGGTCGTGGCGACGGCGAGCCAGGACGCGACCGGCTCGAACGCGACCGTCATGGCGAGCAGCAGCAGGCCCACCGCCAGCCTGAGCAGGCAGGCGATGCGCTCTGTCCCCACGAGCGGGGCGAGGTCGGACCGGACCGCGTTCATGGGGCCTCCCAGGGCTCTCGTCGGCCTCGGGTGGGCGGCGTCCATGCACTTTGAGCGCAAAGCGGCGGTTCGTCTATGGCGTCTAGACGCCCCGACAGGGCTTCCTGGAGTGGTCCACGTCACACCGAGGAGCCACATTGAACCACGAGACACGCGATGAGCGGCCCGAGCAGTCTCACCGCCACCCCAGCCGGCGCGGCATCCTGCGAGCACTCGGGGCGGGCGGCCTGATGGCGGGGCTCGGACCGCTCGTCGCGGCCTGCGCTCCGGGGACGTCCGCCGAGGCCCTGGGACGCAGCCGTGCCGTGCGTGACGGCCGGGCCACCCTGCTGACCGTCCTCCAGACCGCCGACATCCACGGCCAGCTCGACACCCACGACGAGTTCTTCTGGGAGAACGGCGGCCCGGTGTTCCGCCGTACCGGTGGCCTGGCCAGGATCCAGACGCTCGTCGACCGGGTCCGCGCGGAGAACCCGACGGGCACGCTGCTCGTCGACGGCGGCGACTGTCTGCAGGGCAGCGGGTGGGCGGCGCTGAGCGAGGGCGCCGCGATGGCGCCGGTCATGCGCCACCTGCGCTACGACGCGGTGATCCCGGGCAACTGGGAGGTCGTGTACGGCAAGAGCAGGCTGCTCGAGGTGATGGGGGAGTACGGCGCCCCGGTGGTCTCGACGAACATGCACCACGACAGGAACGGAGCCACAGGGGACTTCCTCTTCAAGCCGGTGCACGTCCGCGAGGTCGGCGGCGTGCGGATCGGCTTCCTGTCGTTCAACGACCCCCTGGTCCCGGCGCGGCAGGACCCGTCGTACAGCGTGGGCATCAAGTTCACCTTCCCCGAGGAGAACGCCGCGCACTGGATCCGCCACCTCCGCGAGGCGCGCGAGTGCGACCTCGTCTTCGCCGTGACGCACATGGGGATCGCGCAGCAGGTGGACCTGGCGAGCCGGGACTTCATGCAGGGCGTCGACTACGTCCTCGGCGCCGACACCCACGAGCGGGTGCGCGAGCCGATCGAGGGGAAGTACGCCACGGTCACCGAGCCCGGTGCGTTCGGGTCGTTCGTCGGCCGCCTCGACCTGGTCGTCGAGAACGGCCAGGTCAAGGACTCCGCCTACGAGCTGATGGAGGTCGCCGAGGCGGAGTACGACGAGGACCCGGACATGAGGTCCGTCGTGGTGCAGGTGCAGCAGCCGTACAAGAAGGAGCTGTCCCAGGTCCTCGGCGCGACCACCACGCCGTTGCTGCGGTACTACGTCCTCGAGACGCCGATGGACAACCTGATCACCGACGCCATGCGCGAGACGGCCAACGAGGAGCTCGCCGGAACGGGACGGACCGTCGACGTGGCGGTGTCCAACGGCTTCCGGTTCTGCCCGCCGCTGGACCCGAAGGGCGGGTCGGCCGACATCACCCGGGAGTACCTCTGGAGCATGCTCCCGGTGAACGCCGGGGCCCAGATCGCCACCGTGCCGGGCGCGCTGGTGAAGCCGTGGATGGAGAAGGAGCTCAACAACGTCTTCGCGAAGGACCCCCTCCAGCGCTTCGGCGGCTGGGTGGTCCGGATGAGCGGCATGACGGTGAGCTTCACCGCCGGCGCCGACCTGGGCAAGCGGGTGAAGAGCATCAAGATCGGCGGGGAGGAGCTGGACCCCACCCGCGACTACACGTTCGCCGCCTGTGAGCGCAACGGCGACCCCGACGACGTGCTGTGCCGGATCAAGGGTGTCCGGGACCGGCAGGACCTGCCCTTCACGCTCCACGGCGCGGTCGAGCGGCACCTGCGCAAGCACTCGCCCGTCTCGCCGAAGCAGGAGGGGCGGGTGACCGCGACGGACCTGCCGTCCACGGCGCTCGGGCAGCTTCCGGGGACCGACTACCGGTTCCGCTGAGGTTCGGGCTCGCGGCGGTCACGGGGCCGCCGCGGGCCCGGAGAAACAGACAGTCCCGCCGTTCCCGAGATACGGCGGGACCTGTCATGGCCCGGTGACCAGCCCTACCTTTACCCATCTGCGTGCTGGTTCATGCCTCGAACGGGCCAGACACCGCGATCCCTCGCGCCTCGGCCGCCACCTGGTGTCACATGCGCCCCATCTTGTCCACAGATCGGCGAGATGGGACTAGTCGCCGGACTAGTCCGTGGTCCAGACTCCGACTCGACCGAGAACGGTTACGTGATGGAGCGGGGACCATGAGCGTGACGCTTGCCGACGCCTACGACGACATCGTCGAGGGACTCGACGCCGACCTGAGAGAGGTCGTCCGGCGCGACGGGATCGACCCGCAGCGCGAGGTCGGCCTGGTCAGGTCGCTCGCGGCCCGGCTCGTCACCGAGCACAACCAGCGCAGCCTCACCGGCACGGTCGCACCGGTCGGCGACGAGGACGCCGTGGTCGAGGAGCTGGTCGCCCGGGTCGCAGGGTTCGGGCCGCTCCAGCGCTACCTCGACGACCCCGAGGTGGAGGAGATCTGGGTCAACGACCCCAGCCGGGTCTTCGTGGCCCGCGCGGGTCGCCATGAGCTGACCAGCACCATCCTCGACCGTTCGCAGGTGGCCGAGCTCGTGGAGCGGATGCTCAAGTCGAGCGGCCGGCGCGTGGACCTGTCCCAGCCGTTCGTCGACGCGATGCTCCCCGACGGTCACCGGCTGCACGTCGTCCTCGAAGGCATCTCCCGCGGCTTCAGTGCGGTGAACATCCGCAAGTTCGTCGTACGCGCGTCGAGCCTGCAGGATCTCGTCGGGCTCGGCAGCCTGACCGACCAGGCGGCCAGGTTCCTCGACGCCTCGGTGCGTGCGGGGCTCAACATCGTCGTCGCGGGCGGCACGCAGGCCGGCAAGACGACGTTCCTGAACTGCCTGGCGGCGAGCATCCCCGGCGAGGACCGGGTGATCTCCGCCGAGGAGGTCTACGAGCTGCGGTTCAACCACCCGGACTGGGTCGCGCTCCAGACCCGGCAGCTCGGGCTCGAGGGCACCGGTGAGGTCCGGCTGCGTGACCTCGTCAAGGAGTCACTGAGGATGCGGCCGTCCCGGGTCATCGTCGGCGAGGTGCGGGCGGAGGAGTGCCTCGACCTGCTCCTCGCCCTCAACGCCGGCCTGCCCGGCATGGCCTCCCTGCACGCGAACAGCGCTCGGGAGGCGCTGGTGAAGATGTGCACGCTGCCCCTCCTGGCCGGGCGAGAACATCGGCGCCCGGTTCGTGGTGCCCACGGTCGCTGCGTCCGTGGACCTCGTCGTCCACCTCGGCATGGACCGCCACGGTGTACGACGGGTCAACGAGATCGTCGCGGTCCCCGGACGCGCCGAGAACGACACGATCGAGACCGAGACCGTGTTCGCCAGGGACGGCGACCGGCTGGTCCGCGCCACCGGCATGCCGCCGCGGCAGGAGCGGTTCGAGCGCCTCGGGATCGACGTCAACGCCATGCTCAACGAGGCGGGCTGACCGTGGGTGCGGTGCTCGGTCTGACGCTCGGCATCGGCCTGCTGCTCGTCTACCTCTCCTTCGTCGCCCCGCTCGCGCGGCGGCCGGTCCGCCCGAGGTCTCGTCTCGAGGGGCTGCTCGCCCGGGCCGGCGTGAGCGGTGCGTCGCCGGCGGGGATCGTCGCGCTGTGCGGCGTGGCGGCTCTGGTCGCCGGGCTCGTGGTGCAGGTGGTGTCCGGGACGTGGCCGGTGGCCACGGCGTTCGCGCTGCTCGCGGGCTACCTGCCCGTCGCCGTGCTCAACGGGCGGGCCCGCCGCCGGCAGCGGGAGCTTGCCGACGTGTGGCCGGAGGCGGTCGACAACCTCGCCTCGGCCGTGCGCGCCGGGATGTCCCTGCCCGAGGCGCTGACCCAGCTGTCCGTGCGCGGACCCGAGCCGCTTCGCCCCGCCTTCGCCGCGTTCGGTGTCGACTACCAGGTCACCGGCCGGTTCGGCGACTCGTTGGACCGGCTCAAGGACCGACTCGCGGACCCGGTCGGCGACCGTGTCGTGGAGGGCCTGCGGGTCGCACGTGAGGTCGGTGGCGGCGAGCTCGGACGCCTGTTGCGGAGCCTGTCGGGCTACCTGCGCGAGGATGCCCGCACCCGCTCGGAGCTCGAGTCGCGCCAGGCCTGGGCGGTCAACGGGGCGCGGCTGGCGGTGGCCGCGCCCATGGCTGGTGCTCCTGATGCTGTCGTTCCAGCGTGAGGTGATCAGCCGGTACGCCTCTCCGGCCGGGGTGGTGGTCCTGGTGGTCGGCGGCGCCTGCTGCCTGGTCGCGTACCGCCTCATGGTCCGTCTGGGCCGGCTGCCGCAGGAACGGCGGATCCTGTCATGACCCTTGCCATGTGGGGCGCGCTCCTCGGGGGAGCGGCCGGCGCCGGGATGCTGCTCATCCTGCGCGGAGCCCTCGCCGGGCGGCGGCCGACGCTGGAGCAGCGGGTCATTCCCTACGTCAGGGACCTGCCGCCGGTCGCCGGGCGGGCTCTGCCGGTGCCTGTCGGGACGCCGGGCTCGGCGTTCTCGGCGGTGTTCGGGCCGGGCCTGCGCTCGGTGGCCGACCTGCTCGACCGCGTGCTCGGCGGCACGGCGTCGGTGCGGCGTCGCCTCGAGCGGGCCAACCTCCCGATGACCGTCCACGACTTCCGGGTGGAGCAGGCGGTGTGGGGGCTGGTGTCCTTCTCGGCGACGGCGGCGGTGTGCCTGCTCGTGGCCCTGCGCAGCCCCGGCCGTGCCGTGCCTCTCCTCGTGCTGTGCCTGATCGCGTTCGTGCTCGGCGCGCTGCTTCGGGAGAACCGGCTGAGCGCACAGGTCAAGGAGCGGGAACGGCGGATGCTCGCGGAGTTCCCGACCGTCGCCGAGCTGCTCGCTCTCGCCGTCGCGGCGGGCGAGGGCCCGGTCTCGGCGCTGGACCGCGTGGTGTCCCGGACGCAGGGGGAGCTGTCGGTGGAGCTGGCTCGCGTGCTGGCCGAGGTACGCACCGGGACGCCGGTGTCCCGGGCGCTCGACGCGCTGGCCCTTCGCTCGGGCCTTCCGGTGGTGGCGCGGTTCGCCGAGGCGGTGGCCGTAGCCCTCGAGCGGGGAACGCCGTTGACGGATGTGATGCATGCCCAGGCCGCGGACGTCCGTGAGGCCGGCCGCCGGGCGTTGATCGAGACGGGGGCCAGGAAAGAGGTCCTGATGATGGTGCCGGTGGTCTTCCTGGTCCTTCCGGTGACCGTGATGTTCGCGTTCTGGCCAGGAGTCGTTGGCCTGCGGCTGGTCTCGCCATGAGGCTGCTCGTACGAGTGACAGGGGAAGACAGATGAACGAACTGATGTGGCGCTGCCTCGCCGTGCTGGTGGGCGGCGAGAGGCGCCGGGACGAGCGCGGCGACGTGCCCGGCTGGGTCCTCATCACGGTGATGACCGCGGGGCTCGTCACGGTGCTGTGGGCGGTGGCGGGGGACGCGCTGTCGCAGATGCTGTCCGACGCCCTGCGGTCGGTCTCGAGCTGACCGTGCTCCGCCGTCCTCGGACGGACCAGGGCTCCGCGGTCGTCGACTTCGTGCTGGTGCTCGTCGTACTCGTGCCGCTGTTCCTCGGGATCATGCAGGTCGCACTCGTGCTCCATGTGCGGAACACCCTGACGTCGGCCGCTTCCGAGGGCGCAAGATACGCCGCCACGGTGGACCAGCCGCTCGAAGCGGGGGTCGAACGCACCCGTGCGCAGATCACGGGGGCCGTCGCCGGCCGGTTCGCCCAGGACGTCAGGGCCACACAGACGGTCCGCGACGGCGTGCCCGTCGTGCGCGTCGACGTCGTCGCCGAGGTGCCGCCGCTCGGCGTCTGGGGTCCGGGAGTGCGGCTGGCGGTCGCCGGCCACGCCGTCGAGGAGCTCACGCCGTGAGGACTCGTCGCGAGCAGGGGAGCGCTCTGGTCGAGTTCACGTGGCTGGCCATCCTGCTGATGGTGCCGCTGCTGTACGTCGTACTCACGGTGTTCGAGGTGCAGCGGGCCGCGTTCGGGGTCAGCTCCGCTGCCCGGTCGGCGGCGCGCTCCTTCACGCAGGCGCCGAGCGAGGACGCCGCGAACGGACACGCCCTGGTCGCCGCCGGGCTCGCCCTGTCCGACCAGGGGCTCGAGGACGCGCACCGCTCGCTCGACATCCGCTGCACCCCGGATCCCGCCAACTGCCTGGCTCCGGGATCCGTCGTGACCGTCGTGGTGGGCTACGCGGTCCCGCTGCCTCTGCTGCCGCCCGCACTGGGCTCCGAGCGGCCGAGCGTGCGCGTGGAGGCCGAGCACACGGTTCCCTACGGCACCTACCGCGAGGACCTGCCGTGACGGCGGAGCGGAGGAGCCGGGACGACCGCGGCCAGACGGCGCTGCTGATCATCGGCTTCACGCTGGTCCTGGCGATGATGGTGGTCGTGGTCGTCGACGCGACCGCCGCCTACCTGCGGCGCCAGGCGTTGAACACTCTCGCCGACGGGGCCGCCCTGGCCGCGGTGGACGGGATCGAGGGGGAGCAGGTGTACCTCGCCGGCCTGGAGGAGAACGGCAGCGGTGGACCCGGAGGCCGCTCGCGAGCTGGTCTCGTCCTACCTCGTCGCGGTCGACGCCCATCGGCGCTACCCAGGCCTCAGCCACACCGTCGAGACGGACGCCGAGCGGGTCGTCGTACGGGTCGCGGCACCGCTCGACCTGCCTTTACCTTTCCCCGGAATGGGTGACACCACTCACATAAGATCGACCGCCGCGGCCGTGATCACGCTCGGCGAATAGCCCAAAACCACCAGAACTGCCGATTTGTCGAGGGCACCCGACGATCGAGATGTTTGGACCAGTCGCTACCGGGACAGGATGGCTTGCGTACGACCGCACCGGCCTTGCTGGCCGGCCACCGGGAGTGCTTGAGTGAACTGACGTGGTCAAGCCAACGTGCCACGAACAGATCAATCCAGAGTAGGTAGCAAGCAATGACCGCTTCGCCTGAGCTTCAAGAGCAAGAGCTGGAAGGATCCGCGGCTTACACCCCGACCGACACGGTCACCGAAGCCGACCGCAGCCAGATCACGGCCCGACTGCTGGCCCAGATCGCCGAGACCACCGACGAGATGGAGCAGAAGAGGCTGCGCGACGAGATCGTCGTCCTGAACATGGGGGTGGCGCGAGCCATCGCCTCGCGGTACCGCGACCGCGGTATCGCTCGTGAAGACCTTCTGCAGGCCGCGTACGTCGGTCTGGTGAAGGCCGTGCAGGGGTTCGACCCGACCTACGAGCGGGACTTCCTCAGCTACGCCGTGCCCACCGTCACCGGTGAGGTCAAGCGTTACTTCCGCGACTTCGGGTGGACCGTGCGTCCGCCCCGTCGCATCCAGGAGCTCCAGGCGCAGATCTCCCGCGCCTCCAACGAGCTCTCGCAGACCCTGCACCGTTCGCCGAAGCCCAGCGAGGTGGCGGAGTTCCTCGGCATCGACCAGGACTCGGTCATCGAGGCGCTGGCTGCCGACGGCTGCTTCACCCCGGCCTCGCTCGACGTGCCCGTGGGTGAGGACGGCAGCGGCTCGCTCGGCGAGCTGCTCGGCGGGGAGGACGCCGACCTCGGCCGAGCCGAGGCGCGGATCCTTCTCGGGCCTGCGGTGCGCAAGCTCAAGGAGCGCGACCGCAGGATCATCGAGCTGCGGTTCTTCTACGGCTGGACCCAGGAGCAGATCGCCCAGGACATCGGCGTGACGCAGATGCAGGTCTCGCGCCTGCTCTCGCGGATCCTCTCGGACCTGCGCGCCGAGCTGGCGTAGTAGCCCCGGAGCATCGCTTCACGAAGTGGGCGGTGACCTCCCTGCACACGTGCAGGGTCGTCATCGCCCACTTCTGCGTCTCCGCCCGTGCCCGCGGGTGGAGAGCCGGTGTCAGTCGCCGAAGCGGCTGCGACGGACGGCGGGGAGGACTCCCCACAGCACGATGAACAGCCCAGCGGTCAGGCCGGAGGCGATGTACGACGTCGGAGCCCCGACGACGACGTCGAAGACGAGCCACACGACGCCCGTCATGGTGAGCCCCAGGCCGGCGAGGCCGTACCTCGCCGCATGGTTGGCCGACTCGACGATCCACTCGCGCTCCCCCTGCCGGAAGAGGTTCCGGTGGAAGGCGACGGGGGAGACGATCAGAGCGGTCGTGACGACGGACGCGGCGAGCGTGGTCAGGTAGACGTACTGCTCGGAGGTGTTCAGCTCGCCGAACTTGCTGGTGAAGGGCAGGGTCAGCAGGAAACCGGTGAGGATCTGCACGCCGGTCTGCATCACGCGCAGCTCCTGGAGGAGCTCGTTGAGGTTCCGCGTGAGCTTGGTGTGCTCGTCCTCGTTGGGTTCGCCGGGCTTGGTGCTGTCCTGGTTCTTGTCAGCGCCGGGAGCCAGACCGGGGTCACTCGTCATCGTTGTGCCGCCTCAGGGGTTTGGTCGCTGGCCCTTGCAGCACCGCGCCGTCGAGACCGAAACGCGACCCGTGGCAAGGGCATTCCCAGGCCTTCTCGACGTGATTGAAGGAGACCAAGCATCCCATGTGGGTGCAGGTGGGAGACACGGAGTGTCGAACTCCGTCCTCGTCGACGTAGGTCGCCCACTCGCCGTCGGAGTCGCCGACGATGCCTGCCTGGCCCGGTGCCAGGTCGTCGGCCGACTGCGCGCGTCCGAGCTTGGCCTTCAACCGGGCGCCGGCGTTGCCCGCCAGCCCCGCTACCGCCCGCGCGCCGGAGCTGGCCACGGTCTTCGCCTCGAGCGTGGGGTGGACCCGGCGAGGGTCGTAGATCTTGGCCCACGGCTCGATCCTGCCCTCGAGCGCGTCGCGCAGGAGCATGCCGGACAGCACGCCGCTGGTCATCCCCCAGGCGTTGAACCCGGTGGCCACCCAGGCGTGCTTCGCCCCCGGGTGGAGGGGCCCGATGAACGGCACCTGGTCGCCACTCATGTTGTCCTGTGCGGCCCACACGAAGCGAACCCGGTCGACGGGGAACCGGTCGGTCAGCCAGGCCTTGAGCTGCTCGAGCTGCTCGGGGGCCCGTGAGTCGCCCGGCGTGAACGGCGAGCCGGTGGCGATGAGCAGGCGACCCCCGTCGTACGGCGCACCGCGCAGCGACCGGGTGTCCTTGCTCGTCGAGACGTACATCGCCCGGGGGTCGGCGGACTCCTCGACCAGTCCGGCGATGGCGAACTCGCGTTTCGGGGTCAGCCGGCTGAACATCATCGCCCGGTCGAAGATCGGGTAGTGCGTGGCCACGACGACGTCGCGGGCGCTGACCCGGTGGCCGGCCTCGGTCGTGACGACGCAGGGTGAGCCCTCGTCGAGGCCGGTGACGCGGGTGTTCTCGAAGAGCAGGCCGCCCTGGGCGACGTACTCCTCGGCGACGGCCCGGAGGTACTTCCGGGGGTGGAAGATCAGCTGGTCCTCGACCCGGACCGCCCCCGCCACCGGGAAGGGCAGGCCGGTGTCCTGGGTGAAGGTCGCGGCCAGGCCGGCGCGACGGGCGGCGTCGGCCTCGCGGCGGAGCATCTCCACGTCATCGGCTGTCTCGGTGTAGACGTACGCCGGCTGGCGCTCGAGCTCACAGTCCACCCCGAGCCGCTCGGTGGTGGCCGCGACGTGCTCCATCGCCAGCGTCTGGCTCGTGGCGTACGCCTCGGCGGTGTCGGGGCCGAGCTTGTCGGCGAGGTGGTGGTAGATCGCGCCGTGCAGCACCGAGACCTTCGCGGTGGTGCCTCCGGTGACGCCGGCCGCGAACGCACCGGCCTCCAGGAGGGCCACCGAGCGGCCGGTCCGGGCGAGCTCCGAGGCGATGCTCAGGCCCGCGACGCCCGCGCCCACGACCGCCACGTCGACGGTGATGTCGTCGGTCAGCGGCGGGTGGTCGGGTGTCTCGGCCGACACCATCCAGTACGACGTGTAGTTGTCCATGCTCTGCGTCCGAGCCTTCCTCATGTGCCAGCGATTCGGCGTGCCCGATCGACGTACCCCTGCGATCTGCTCCGCATGCGGGGCGGGAATCGGTGAGCAGGACCGCCGATTGAGACGTGCCCTCCCGGGTATCAAACCGAGAGCAGCGACAGGAAGGAAGACGAAGATGATGAGGAAGCTGATGCTTCTCGGGGCCGGCGCGGTCGGCTACGTCCTCGGTGCCAAGGCCGGGCGGGAACGCTACGAGCAGATCGCCGCGCAGGCCCAGAAGCTGCGCCAGAACCCGAAGGTCCAGCAGAAGGTCGACGACGCCAAGACCAAGGCCCAGGACGCCGCGCACACCGCGGTGGACAAGGCCAAGGAGAAGGCGGGCAGCGACTCCACGTCGCCCGCCGGCACCCAGCCGGCGGCGACCTCGACGCCCACGGGCGCCGCGGGTCCGAAGACCTTCGGCGTGGGCAACGAAGGCACCTGACCCGAACTCCGACTCGCGCTGACAGGGTGTGGCGCTGCCATCGACTCCCGATGGCTGCGTTGCACCCTGTCGCGTACCCTTGCGGCGTGGCAGGCCCCGACTTCGAAACCCAGATCAAGCAGCTCCAGGCGACCATGCACACCATCGAGCAGGTGCTCGACGTGGACGACATGCGCAAGGAGATCGCCGAGCTCGGCGAGCAGGTCGCCGCGCCCGACCTCTGGGACGACCAGGCCAACGCGCAGAAGATCACCGGCCGGCTCTCGACGCTGCAGGGCGAGCTCGAGCGGTTCAGCTCGCTCCAGAGCCGCATCGACGACCTGTCCGTGCTCCTCGAGCTCTCCCGCGAGGAGAGCGACTCCGAGTCGCTCGCCGAGGCCGAGGCCGAGCTGCACCGGATCCAGAAGGCCGTCGAGCAGCTCGAGGTGCGCACCCTCCTGTCGGGGGAGTACGACGCACGCGAGGCCCTCGTGACGATCCGCTCCGGCGCCGGCGGCGTGGACGCGGCCGACTTCGCCGAGATGCTCATGCGGATGTACACCCGCTGGGCCGAGCGCAACAAGTACCCCGTCGAGGTCTTCGACACCTCCTACGCCGAGGAGGCCGGTCTGAAGTCGGCCACCTTCGCCATCCACGCGCCCTACGCCTACGGCACGCTCTCGGTCGAGGCCGGCACGCACCGTCTCGTGCGGATCAGCCCCTTCGACAACCAGGGCCGCCGCCAGACCTCCTTCGCCGCGGTCGAGGTCGTGCCCGTGCTCGAGCAGACCGACGAGATCGACATCCCCGACGAGGAGATCCGCGTCGACGTCTACCGGTCCTCCGGCCCCGGCGGCCAGTCGGTCAACACCACCGACTCCGCGGTCCGCCTCACGCACATCCCGACCGGCACCGTGGTCAGCTGCCAGAACGAGAAGAGCCAGCTGCAGAACAAGGCCAGCGCCATGGTGATCCTCAAGGCGAAGCTGCTCGCGCTGAAGAAGGCCGAGGAGCGCGCCCACCTCGACTCGCTGCGCGGCGACGTGCAGGGCTCGTGGGGCGACCAGATGCGCAACTACGTCCTGCACCCCTACCAGCTGGTCAAGGACCTCCGCACCGAGTACGAGGTCGGCAACCCGCAGGCGGTCTTCGACGGCGACATCGACGGCTTCCTCGAGGCCGGCATCCGCTGGCGCCGCGGCGCCGACAAGGCCGCCCAGAACTGACCCTCGTGTGACCAGCCCGCAGGCCGTCGTCGCGACGGTGGTCGACGGGGCGGTCACCACGACGGTGGTCGACGCCGCCGGTACGACGCACGCGGCCGACGACCTCCCCACCCTGACCGGCGGCGAGCTCTTCCCGGTCTACAGCGTCACCAAGCCCCTCATCGCGGCCGCCGTCATGTCGTTGGTGGAGGAGGGGCGGGTGGCCCTCGACGAGCCCGTCCGGGTCCCGCAGCGGTCCCTGGACCCCGCAGTCACCGTGCGCCGGCTCCTGAACCACACCGCCGGCCTGCCCGACTACGGCCCCATGCCGGAGTACGCCACCGACCTGCGCGCCCACCCCACCCGGCCCTGGTCCCGTGAGGACTTCCTCGACCGGACGGTCGGCGGCGGGCTGCTCTTCGAGCCCGGCACGAGCTGGGCCTACTCCAACGTCGGCTACCTCGTGCTCGCGCTCCTGCTCGAGCGGGAGCACGCTGCGCCGCTCGCCGACGTGCTCCGCGGCCGGCTGTTCGAGCCTCTCGGCCTGACCGCCACCCGGGTGGCCGTGGACCTCGACGACATGGCCGCCCTGCCCCCGGCCCGGAGCGCCGCGTTCGACGGCGACGTGCCGTCGCACTACCACCCCGGCTGGGTGGCGCACGGGCTCGTGCTCTCCACAGCGGCCGAGCTGGCCGTGCTGGTGGACGCTCTCTTCAGCGGCCGTCTCGTCGATCCCGAGACGGTCGCCGCGATGACGGAGCCGGTCGTGCTTCCCTTCGAGCACCCGATGTTCGCCAGGCCCGGGTACGGCCTGGGCCTGATGGTCGACGCCGGCGCGGACGGCCTCGTGGCCGGGCACGGCGGGGGAGGCCCCGGCTACTCCGCCGGCGCCGTGCACGTCGTCACCCGGGACGGGCGCGTGGCGACCGCCGTCGCCCTCGCGAACACCGAGACCGACGACGTAGGCCTGGGGCTGGCGCTCGCGGCAGCGCATCGGCTGACCGGGGTTCAGCGCCGGGCTCGAGGGCCGGGACCCGCGTGAACCGGATCCGCCCGCCCCGACGACAGGGGTCAGGAGGTGTCCACACCATGAACGACATCACGACTGCTCTCGACCAGCGAGAGACCACCCAGCCAGGCGTCGCCAACAGGCGCCGGCCCACCCACCGCGACCCGCGGACACGCTCGCCGTGGTGCGCGCCGGAGCCGTTGCCCTGCTGGTGGCCGCGCCGCTCAACCTCGTCGTCCACGTCCTGTGGCGGATCGGGCACGGCCCCACTGTCGTCAACGAGCACGGCGTGGTCCTGGGGCTGACGAACGACGAGTGGAGCTACCTCGGCACGGCGTGGCAGGCGCTCCTGGCCGTCGGGGTCGTGGCGGCGTGCTCCCTGCACCGCGGACGGCTGAGAACGATCGCCGGGACCCTCACCGTCGCGGGGATCGCCATCACCGTCGCGGCCAAGTGGATCTGGCCGCTGTACGCCCTCGGCACGCTCGCACAGGCGGCCGGGACCGCGGCGCTGGCCGTGATGGTCCTCAGGGGGCGGGTGCTGTCCCGCTGGGCCGGGGTGGCACTGCTGCTGGCGGTGGCGAGCTTCCTGCCGCTGCCGGTGGCGCCGGACGCGGTCTTCTCCACGCTCCCGTTCGCGTTCGGGACCGGCGTGGAGTACCAGGACGTCATCGCGCTCTGCGATGCGGCGGCCTGGGCGGCACTCGGCCTCGCGCTCCGCGGCTCGCTCCGACAGACGCCGACGGCACCTGGCCCGGCGAGCGGTCACGCCCCGACGGACGAAGGGGTCAGCTCGCCGCGATCGCGGTGACCACCTCGGTGCACCACTGCTCGGCCCGCTGCACGACGTCGGCCCGGGGCGTGGGCGAGGAGCCGGAGGGGCGTTCCAGCGGCTCCGCGACCTCGCAGCCCATCCAGGTGCTCCCGAACAGGCCCTCGAGCCGTGCCCGGACCAGCGGGCCGTCGGCGGCGCGGGAAGCGACCTCGCACACCGACGTCAGGCCGGGGGTGCCGAACCTGATCGACTCGGGGAAGGCGCAGTCGCGCCCGTGGCGCGCCCGTCGTACCAGCGTCCGGGCCTCCGGCCGCATCACCGGCCGGGCGTAGATCCAGGTCCGGGCCGTCGTCCCGTCGCCGGCCTCGAACACGCAGCCGTACTCGTGGGAGATGTCCACGCGGCCCGGCGCGACCTCGAGCTCCTCGCCGTTGCCGTAGTGGCCGGTCTGAGCGACCGGGGCGCCCAGGGCCTGCTCCAGGTCGTCCTCGGCGAGGAGGGCGCAGACGTCCGAGCGAGGGATGGGCAGGCCGCTCAGGTCGAGGTGCGCGGCACCGGGTGCGCCGCTCGGGGCGACGCCGGTGGTCTGGTCGGGCTCCTCGGGCGCAGAGGTGCACCCGGCGAGGAGCACCGACGTCGCGACCAGCCCGGTCAGGGAGCGCAGCAAGGCATGTCCCGCGCGCGAGGTGCGGGCAGGGCGATGCGGCATGGCTCCAACTTAGGCGAAGGGCGAAACACCGACCCGGTCGTCCTGTTAGGGCCGTATTGAACCGTCACCTAGACTCAACTGTTGGTCGGATACGTCGCGCTTCGGCACCCCGTGGCGCGAGCGTGAAGCCCTGTGTCCCCGAGACCGGCCACCCCACACCCGTGATTCGGTTCGAGAGTGTCACCAAGACGTATGCCGGCCAGAGCCGTGCAGCGCTCGACGACGTGAACGTCGAGGTCGACAAGGGGGAGTTCGTGTTCCTGGTCGGTGCCTCCGGCTCGGGCAAGTCCACCTTCCTCCGCCTGGTGCTGCGTGAGGCGCGCCCCACGCACGGCAAGGTGTACGTCGCCGGCAAGGAGATCAACCGGCTGGCCGGGTGGAAGGTGCCCGGGCTCCGCCGCCAGATCGGCACCGTCTTCCAGGACTTCCGGCTGCTGCCGAACAAGACCGTCTCGGAGAACGTCGCGTTCGCCCTCCAGGTGATCGGCAAGCCGCGTTCGCACATCAACAAGGTCGTCCCCGAGACGCTCGAGCTGGTCGGCCTCGAGGGCAAGGGCGACCGGATGCCCGACGAGCTCTCCGGTGGTGAGCAGCAGCGCGTGGCGATCGCCCGGGCCTTCGTGAACCGGCCGATGATCCTGATCGCCGACGAGCCGACCGGAAACCTGGACCCGAACACGTCGGTCGGCATCATGAAGCTGCTCGACCGCATCAACCGCACCGGTACGACCGTGGTGATGGCCACGCACGACGCGGGCATCGTCGACCAGATGCGCAAGCGCGTGATCGAGCTCGCCGGCGGACACATCGTGCGCGACCAGTCGCGTGGTGTGTACGGCTACCAGCACTGACCCCCAAGGACCGAGGACCTCTTCTCGATGCAGCTGACCTACGTCTTCTCCGAGCTCGGCAACGGGCTCAAGCGCAACGTCTCCATGACGATCGCGGTCATCGTGACGATCTTCGTCTCGCTGACCCTGGTCGGCATGGGTCTGTTGCTGAACGCGCAGGCCGACAAGGCGGAGGAGTACTGGGGTAGCAAGCTCCAGATCACGGTGTTCCTCTGCAACCAGAACTCCACCACGGCCAACTGCGTCGACGGTGAGGTCACGACGGCCCAGAAGGACTCGATCGAGAACGTCCTCGACGAGCACCCCGAGGTCTCCTCGTGGCGCCTGCAGAGCAAGCAGGAGGCGTACGACAAGTGGCGCAGCGCCTACGTCTCCAACGACGAGACCGAGCAGCGCGTCTACGAGTCGATCCGCCCCTCCGACATGCAGGAGTCCTACTGGGTCCAGCTCAAGAACCCCGAGGAGTTCATGGGCATCAAGAGCCAGGTCTCCGGCCTCGAAGGGGTCAACACGGTGCGTGACCTGCGCGAGGTGCTGAAGCCGATCTACTTCTGGATGAACGTCATGAAGTGGGGTGCGATCGCGATCGCCGGCTTCCTGATCTTCGCCGCCGTGCTGCAGGTCGGGAACACGATCCGGCTCGCGGCCTTCGCGCGGCGTCGCGAGATCGGGATCATGCGGCTGGTCGGCGCCTCGAGCCTCTACATCCAGCTGCCGTTCCTGATGGAGGCGCTGGTCGCGGCGCTGATCGGGGTGCTGCTCGCGGGGGGCGCGATCGTGGCGTTCATGTACTTCGTGATCTACCGGATGCTGCGCCCGACGTCGAACATCGTGGCGTGGATCGACTGGGCTGACGGCCTGTGGGCGATCGGGTGGATCGCGCTGATCGGCCTGGCGCTCACCCTGGTGCCTACCCTGGCAATGACGCGAAAGTACCTCAAAGTCTAGGTAAAGCCGGTTACCGTCGAAAAAGTCCGACACGATTTTTCGACGATGAAGGCAGGCCGGTGGAACGCAACTTCCCCTGCTCCGCCCGTCGCCGTGTGGTAGCCGCGCTTGCGGCGAGCAGCATGATTCTCGGTACGACTGCGATCACGCCGGCCACGGCCGATGAGCTGCGCAACCGCAAGAACCGTGTCCAGGGGGACATCAGCCAGACGCTCGAGAGCCTCGACCAGTCCAGCCAGGAGCTGATGGCCGCCACGCAGGCGCTCGCGTCCGCCCAGGCCCGCCTCGCCACGGCGCAGCAGAAGCTGGCGAAGACCCGGGGGGAGCTCGCTGTCGCCGTGGTCCTCGACCGTCGGATGCAGGCCGCCCTCGACAAGGCGGTGCTGCGGTTGCGCGACGCTCGCGTCGAGCTCGCCGCAGGCAAGGCCGAGATGGCGGAGCAGGAGGACGTGCTCGGCCAGATCGCGGTCCAGAACTACCAGCAGGGCGACCCCAACCTCCTCGGTCTGGCCATGGTGCTGCAGTCGCAGGACCCTGCCGAGCTGACCGGCCAGCTGAACTCCGTCCAGAACGTCCTCGACAAGGAGGCGGTCACCCTCGACCGGCTCGACGCCACCCGCGTCATGCTCGAGGTCAAGGAGCAGGAGGTTGCTGAGGCCAAGGCCGAGGTCGCGGTCAAGCGGCGGGAGGCTGCCGAGAACCTGAAGCGCAAGAAGGTTCTCGAGGCCAAGGCCGAGGAGGCGGAGAAGGCGGTCTCGCAGCTCGTCGCAGCTCGCTCGCAGGCCCACACCGCTGCCGTCGTGGCTCGGCGGGCGGATCTCGAGGTGCTCCGCGGCCTGCAGCAGGAGCGCGACCGGATCTCCGACCTGCTGGCGCAGCGGGCGGAGGAGGCACGACTGCGTGCCGAAGCGGCCCGGGCGGCGGCGGAGGCCATGGAGAACGCCAGCGGCCCCATCAACTCCAACGGGTTCCTCGACTACCCGGTCGACGGGTACATCACCTCGTCGTACGGCATGCGTCTCCACCCCGTCTACAAGCGGTGGACGCTGCACGACGGCACGGACTTCGGTGCTCCCTGCGGTACGCCGGTCTACGCGGCCGCCAAGGGCACGGTGCTCGCGGTGTACTACAACGCCGGCTACGGCAACCGGGTGATCCTCGACAACGGCTACACCCACGGCGCTGGCCTCGGGACGGCGTACAACCACCTGAGCACCTTTGCCGTCGAGGAGGGTGACGAGGTCAAGCGGGGCGATGTCGTCGGCTACGTCGGCAACACCGGCTACTCCACGGGCTGTCACCTGCACTTCATGGTCTTCGAGAACGGCGCCACCGTGAACCCGATGGGGTGGCTCGGTGAGGTCGAGGAGTCCAAGCTCGACTAGCGGACCCGGCTCCCGCGAAACCTGATTGTCCAGGCCTGACACAATCGAGGCATGGTCAAGGAGCAGGGGCGGAAGCTGATCGCGCAGAACAAGAAGGCGCGGCACGACTACCAGATCGAGGACACCTACGAGGCCGGGCTCGTGCTCACCGGCACCGAGGTGAAGTCCCTGCGCATGGGTCGGGCGTCGCTCGTCGACGGGTTCGCCGAGATCCACGAGGGGGAGGCCTGGCTCCACGGCGTCCACATCCCGGAGTACACCCAGGGCACCTGGACCAACCACGCCGCCCGCCGGAAGCGCAAGCTGCTCCTGAACCGCTCCGAGATCGACAAGATCGAGGCGAAGGTCAACGAGAAGGGCCTCACCCTCGTCCCGCTGTCGCTGTACTTCAAGGACGGCCGCGCCAAGGTCGAGATCGCGCTGGCGCGTGGCAAGAAGACGTGGGACAAGCGGCATGCGATCGCCGAGCGCCAGGCCAAACGCGAGGCCGAGCAGGTCGTCGGGCGTCGGCTGAAGGGCATGTAGTGGCCCTGACCGACGAGCAGGTGCCCGCCTGGGCATCGGAGCTGGGGTTACCGGGCCTGTACGACGTACACGTGCACTTCCTGCCGCCCAACATCATGGCCAAGGTGTGGGCGCAGTTCGACTCCGCCGGGCCTCTGATCGGGCGGCCGTGGCCGATCACCTACCGGGGCTCGGACGACGAGCGGGTCGCACAGCTGCGGTCTCTCGGGGTACGACGGTTCTCCGCGCTGCCCTACGCCCACAGGCCGGGGATCGCCGGCTTCTTCAACGACTGGGCCCGCGACTTCGCTCGATCCGTGCCCGAGTGCCTGCACTCCGCCACGTTCTTCCCCGAGCCGGAGGCGGCGGAGTATGTCGCCGACGGGATCGACGAGGGCGTCGAGGTCTTCAAGGTCCACGTGCAGGTCGGGAACTTCGACGTGCGGGATCCCCACCTCGACAAGGTCTGGGGGCAGCTCGCCGACGCGGGCACCCCTGTCGTCATCCATGCGGGCTCCGGGCCGGTCCCGAACGAGAACACCGGGCCCGCCCCGGTCCTCGAGGTCCTCGAGCGGCACCCCCGGCTGACCGCCGTGATCGCGCACATGGGGGCGCCGGAGTACTCCGAGTTCCTGGAGATGGCCGAGCGTTTCGAGCGGGTGCACCTCGACACGACGATGGCGTTCACCGACTTCTTCGAGGAGATGGCGTCCTTCCCCGACGACCTGCGACCCCGGCTGCGGGACCTCGCCGACAAGGTGCTGCTCGGCTCGGACTTCCCGAACATCCCGTACCCCTACGCCCACCAGATCGAGTCGCTGGAGCGGCTGGACATGGGGGAGGAGTGGCTGCGCAAGGTGTGCTGGGAGAACGCGCAACGGATCATCGGCTGAGGGATCAGCCTGCCCTGACCCAGCGAGGCTTCGTGCCTCGTCAGCTCCGCCGAGAGGCGCTCCGCCATCAGGGAACGGGTAGGACCGGCGTGGAGGGACCTGAGCTCCGCGAGCCGGGTGACTTGCTCGCCGGGGAGGTCGGGCGCTCTCGAGGTATAGCTGTGGCCGGTCGGTGTGATGGTGGTGACCGTGTGCCGGGACGCGGGGCCCGCCCGCTGGGCGCTGCTGGACCAGCCTGGCGACTCCTTGGCCTGGTTGCAGGTCTCGCAGAGGCCCTGGCCGTTGTCCGCCGACGTCTCGCCGCCGTCAGTCGCTCTGACGATGTGGTCCGCGTGGCGGATGGGCGCGTCACACCAGAGCGTCCTGCAGACCTCGTCGCGGGTCACGAGGAACCTTCGCAGTCCCGCCGGGAAGATGCGGCGGGTCGAGTCCATCGCGACCAGCCCTCCGGTGCTCGGTGAGGTGAAGAGTCGTCGTACCCAGGTCCTCGCCGGTGCGGCGGTCTCGGCGGAGGCACGGATGATCGCCCTGGCGACCGACGCCGGAAGCGGTCCGTAGCCGGCGAGCCGGGCCGGTGTCGAGTCCTTGCCGAGGAGGCTGCGGTCGGTCATCACGAGCTGGATCTCGGCCGGGGTCGCGGGGGCTTCGGTCTGTCCGGTGACACGCTCGACGAGCGTGTCGGCCATGATCTGGCCGCGACTGCGCTGGTCACCTGCGGCGCGGAGGGCGTCTGCGTGTTTCGTGAGCGAGACGTGGACTGCGATGCCCTGCTCCGCAGGCAGGAAGCCGGTGAGGTAGCTCATCGTGTCGGGTGCCGGCCGCACGGTGACCCTGCGGTCGGCACGGGCGCCTCGTGTGCGACGCAGAGCCGAGCGGGGATCGAGCCGGTAGGCAGCCGTCCGGGCCTCCCGCTCGATGCCGCGGTCTCCGAGTGAGCCCAGGCGTCGGGAGAGCTCGGCATCGACCTGTGCTCTGTGCTCAGGGCTCAACGTGGCGGTCTCGCGCACCAGGATGGTCGCTCGCCATTCGTTGATCTCGCCGGTGGCGAGTGCCCTCAGCGTGTGGGGCATCTCGTTGACCAGCGCTTTGGCCAGGCCGAGCAGCCGTCCGCCTTTGACCGGAGATTCCCTGCGAGCCAGCGCTACCTGACTGGCGACATCCCGTCCCTGCTTCGCGGCCGGGACACCCTGGGCGGCCTGGTCGCTGCGTTGGGAGGCTTCGAAGCTGACGGCCACGCGGGCCTGCGCGGCCGAGCAGGCGCTCTTCACAGCTTCGAGGGCGGTGAGCAGATCCACGCGGTCCTCGTCGGTGGCGGCGGACTCGGCGCCGGAAAGGCGGGCGAGCAGGCAGCTCAGCTCAGCCGCAGTCGGCATCGTCTCCAGCATGGTCCCCACCCCCTGCGCTGATTATTCGAACATATGTTCGAGTATTGTCGAGTTGAGGGGGTCTGTCAACGGTCGGTCCACAACTGGGGACGGAATACTCAGTGAGCCCCGGGGGTTGGTACGGGTACAGTGTCACCAGATTGAAAACTCAAGAGGGGCTGATCGGTTTCGACTTGGGACGTTAGTTCCAGGGGAAGCGGGTCGAGGATCCAAGGTCATCTCGTAAACGATCCTTGGAAACCAATAACTGCCGAAAACAAGCGCAGTTTCGCCCTCGCTGCCTGACAGCGACTGGCGAAGGTCAGACTGAGTACCGCCTCCGGCTCAGATCCTGGCCTCATCAAGGAGGCTCACCGGTGATCTCCCGCCACTAGGGGTCACTGGGACATTTAAGTGGCTGAGTCTGTCGGCAACGTGTCTGTGCGAGTGCCGGGACTGAGAAGACGACATCACAGACTGCACCCGGAGAAGCCCTGGATCAGCGCCGAAGGACGCGGGTTCGATTCCCGCCAGCTCCACGCTGGGGTGGTCGCGAAAACGGCCACCCGGTTCGCGTAAAACGGGACCTGGCAGAAGTGCCTGGCTCGCCGCGGACTCCCTCTTGAAGCAGAGCCACCTCGACTTGGTCGAGGTGGCTCTGCTGCGTCTTGACGTCCGCGGCCGGTCCTACCTCTCGATTGACGCCCGTCGTTGCGTTGCCGGGAGGAGCCATCGACGCCCCCAACCCCACGGGTTGCTCACCCGGTGCCCGCCGAGCGGAAGTAGAAGTCCAGCATGACGTTCAGCGGTCCCGGATCGCGCCGCAGTCGGCTGCGCAGAGCTGCGCCCTCCCAGCAGTCGACGAGCAAGCTCGCCATCTCCTTCGAGTCAGATTCGGGCGGGAGGTCCCCTCGCTCCCGCGCTTCTTCTAGGCAGATGGCGATCCGTGCTGAGATCTGGGAGAAGCACTCGTCGATCTTGCGCCGGAAGACGTCACTGACACCCGAAAGCTCCTGACCGAGCCCCCCTAATAGACACCCCATGTAACCCTCGGTCCGGTAGTGCTCCCGCGTCGCCTCGAAGAAGCAGCGCACTCGGTCGAGCGGAGCACGCGCGGCGTCGCCGAGACAGTCGTCGAGCCCAGAATGCACGCCCTGCATGTACCGATCGACGACCTGGAGCGCAAAGTCCTCCTTGTCCCGGAAGTGGTGATAGAAGGAACCCTTCGGAATACCCGTCGCGGCTAGCAGCGCCTGAACGCCCAGATCGTTGTAGCCGTGCCGCAAGAGCATCGGCAGACCGACGTCGAGCAGGCGCTGCTTCGTCGAATGCGTCGTCTGCGCGGGTGCTTCCGTCTCTCGCCCCACTAGCCGGCGTTCACCTTCGCGCGCATGTGCTCAATGACTTGGCTGTGCTGCTCCTGGGGGCTGAACATCACGAACTCGGCGTCGGCGTCAACCTTCACGTTGTGCCCAGACGGCCAGTAGAACAGATCGTTGGCCGTGACCGTCTCGGCCGCTCCGGCCGCATCTGTCGTAGTCAGCTGACCGCTGAGGACGAAGCCCCAGTGAGGACACTGACACAGGTCCCCTTCGAGCCCCTCGAAAAGCGCCGTCGTGTCCACCCCCGCCGCAAGGCTGAAGTACTCGCCCCCAATCGCGCCGAGTCCGGTCGCGTCACCGAAATCCATCCGCTGACGGATCACCGCGCCGGGAATCTCCATCCGAACCTCGACCTCGTCCTTGGCAACGCGCATCGGCTTCTCCTCTCGCGGCGATCGGCCCGCGATTAGACCGATCGGTCTATTGGACGCTACAGCACGCTCGCGAGGTCGCGCAACGCTTTCCGTCGAGCGCGGAAATGACGCACCCGCGTAGCACGCACAGGACGGACCGCATCGCGCCTCGTCAGCCGCACATGCCGACAGCAACGGACGGCCTCGACCGGCAAACGAGCACAACCGCCCTCCGGCAGGCTCGGCCGCGACAGAGTCCACTGCCTCGGCGCCTACCCCGCCTGCGTTCGTCGCTCGATGAGACCGGACGACGTGGCGGCCTGCAACGCCAGCCAGAGGTCAGCAACGTCCCCTGTGTCGGAGAGACTGCGGGAGGTCAGCTCCTCAACCCGCCGCATCCGGTAGACGAGGGTCTGCTTGTGTATGTGCAGCGACGTGGCCGCTCGCTGCCAGGAGCGGTTCTCCTGCAGGAAGACACGCAACGAGTCGAGGAGATGACCAGTGTGCGCCTCGTCGTACTCCAACACCTCCCTCAGCACGCGCCTGGCCGCAGCGCGGCTGTCCTCCCTGTCGCCGGGAAGGAACACCGAGTCGCCGAGGTCGTCGGAGTGGTGAAGGACGGGGAGCCGCCGCTCCTGGGCGCGGTGCAACGCCCAGCGCGCCTCGCGTAGGGCGGTGGGCAGCTCGGCCGGCGAGGTGACCGGGTCGCTGATGCCTGCCGTCCCGGCCGCGGGCAGTGCCTGCGCCAGCCCGGCGACCGCGGTCGCCTCGTCCCTGAGCAGCACGTAGATCAGTGGGGGCCGGTTGAGCATCAGGTGTGGGACTTCGACGTCCTCGAGGAGGTGGTGCAGCATGTGCATGTCCTGCTGGTCCGGATCGGCAGGACACGCCGCCAGGAGCAGGCTCGTCTCGCCGAGACCGACAGTCGCGAGCTGGCTCCGGGCCGCGCTGACGCTGATCCGCTGGTCCAGCAGCTGAGCGAGCAGGCTGGCGCCGAGCCGCAGGGAGCGTTCCCGTTCGGCGAACTGCCGAGTCTGGTGCAGGGCGATCGCGGCCGCGACGTGACGGAGCACGGTGGAGTCCGGCAGCGCGCCTGCCGCGGTCCACGCCAGGAGGACTGCGTGGCGAGGTGAGGGCACGACGACGCCTGCAGCCGTGGCGTCAGGTACGTCGAGGAGGGCGGGCACCTCGTCATCCGCTCCCGGGGACCAGCACCTCACTGTCTTCACCAGGGCGTCCGGGACGGACTTGCCCTGGACGAGGCTGCGGCCACTGACCGGATCGACTACACAGAGCTCGCTCGAGACGACCTTCTCGAGGAAGCCGACGAGGTCCGCGAGGCCGAGGTCCTCCGAGCTGGAGCGGCGCAGCACCTCGTAGACGTTCTCGGTCTGGGTGATGCGGGCGAGGTGCTCCGCGGTGTTGGCCTCGGCGACGGCACGGGCGAGGGCGATGAACGGGATCTCGTACCTCGTCAGCATCAGCGGTAAGGCGTGCCGATTCGCGGTCTCGAGCATGACCTTGTGGATTGGCGGCGCTTTCATGTTCTCGCCGAGCGCCACGCCTGCCGCTCCCACGGCGGCGAGCCGTTCGACGTACTCGACCTGAGCCTCCGCCGAGACCGGGATGCCGAGCCCGGTCGTCATGAGCAGATCGCCCTCGCCGACCCACTGCCAAGGGTCCGGCAGTTCGCACACGTGGGCCCATCCGATCTGGCGGCCCACACCGGCTGCGCCGGCCACCAGGCGGGTGGCGAGCTCCGGGCGGGCGGTGAGCTGGTCAACGGTGAGCGGCACTGCTGTTCCTCAGTACGACGAAGGGAAGATGATTCATACTAACGACCAATTGTGATGTGGACCACACCCGCCGTACGTTCGCACCGACACGGTGGCCGCTCCAACTGTCCTCAGCCCGCAGGTTTCGTCCGCGGTGAGCTGCCTCCACGAGGGAGATTCCGGTGAGCGTTCCCAAGCAGATGAACAGATTGAGCCGCGGGCTCTACGTCGAGGGCGTCCTCAAGGAGAGCACCGGCGAACACTGGACCGTGCGCGATCCCGCCACCGAGGAGGTCCTCGGCGAGGTCGCCGACGCCACCGACCAGGAGGTCGATGCCGCGCTCGCGGCTGCGAACGGCGCCTGGCCCGGCTGGTGGGCGCTGTCCGCCCTCGAACGCGCCGAGCGGCTGCACCGGGTCGCTCAGAACCTCCGCGGCATGCGGGCCGAGCTCGCCGAGCTGCTCACCCGCGAGATGGGCAAGCCCTACAAGGAGAGCGCCGACGAGGTCGACTGGTCCATCACGGCGCTTGACTACTACGCCGAGATCGGCCGCCACGACACCGGTCACGTGATCGGGCCCGCGGTGGCGGGGCAGATGCACTACACGGTCAAGGAGCCGATGGGCGTCGTTGCCATCATCCTTCCGTTCAACTACCCCTACGTGCTGCTGTGCTGGGAGGCAGCGGCCGCTCTTGCGGCGGGCAACGCGGTGGTCGTCAAGCCGTCCGAGTACACCAGCCTGAGCACCCTGCGGTTCGTCGAGGCGTTCGAGGAGCTGGGGTCGGGCGTGGTTCAGTGCGTCACCGGACGCGGGCGGGTGGGCGGTCGCCTCGTCGAGAGCAAGAGCACCCACATGGTGGCCTTCACCGGCAGCGTCCCGACGGGACGGGTCGTCGCGCGAGCCTGCGCCGAGAGCTTCAAGCCACACCTCATCGAGACCTCCGGAAACGACCCGTTCCTGGTCATGCCGTCCGCGCCCCTCGATGTCGCCGCCCGCGGAGCGGCGTTCGCGGCGTTCCTCAACTGCGGCCAGGTGTGCACCTCGGCCGAGCGGTTCTACGTGCACACCGACGTGTACGACGAGTTCGCGGCCAAGGTCGTCGAGGAGGCCAAGAAGCTCCGGATCGGCAGCGGGCTCGACAAGGTCGACGTGGGCCCGATGGTGAACGAGCAGGAGCACAACCGCTTCACGGCCATCGTCGAGAAGGCGGTCGAGCAGGGTGCCACTGTCGCGTGTGGCGGCCGGGTGCCCGACGGGTTCGACAAGGGTTGGTTCTACGAGCCCACGGTGCTCCTCGACGTCACCCCCGGGATGGACATCGTGCATGGCGAGAGCTTCGGACCCGTGGCCCCGCTCGTGCGTGTGGAGAGCTTCGAGGAGGCCCTGCGTCTGGCCAACGACTCCGACTACGGCCTCGGCGCGAACATCTACACCCGGGACCTCCTGGAGGTCTCCAGGGCCACGGCCGGCCTCGAGTCGGGCATGGTCTGGGTCAACGCGCCGCTGCTGGACAACGACGCCGGACCGTTCGGTGGGCGCAAGCTGTCGGGTACGGGCCGGCAGCTCGGCGCCGAAGGGCTCGACCAGTTCCGGCACACGAAGCTGGTCATGGTTGACCCGGCGGCGAACACCCAGGACTTCTGGTGGTTCCCCTACGCAGACGAGGAGTCCTATCCAGGCAACGACGCCTGAGTCGTATTCGCAGCGGGGGAAACGCAGAAGGGAAACAGTGATGGACGACTCGATGCCGGTGGAGCTCGAGGAACGGATCAGCTACTACGAGCGAGCCGAGAACGACCCCGGCCCCCTGACCTCGCCGGACTGGATGATCCTGGTGGCAACCGGCATCCTGCTGCCGGCCGTGTGCCTGATCATCGGCTGGTTCGTGGGATGGCCGTCATGAGCACAGACAGCCCTCTGCGCCCGCACAAGCAAGATGCCGAGACGGCCTGGCCGTTGCTGCCGGCCGAGCGCACCTGGAAGACGCGTCAGCTCTTCGTTGTCCTCCTGGTGGCCGCCTCGGCGACCTGGTGCTACGTCATCGGCGAGTACGTCGGCTACTACCTGCCGATCTGGCCGGGCGCGTTCGCCATGATCGCGGGCGCGATGATCGGCATGCTTCTGGTGACTCTGGCCGTCGTACCGTCCTCCAGCCGCTACGGCATCGACTCGATCCAGGCCGCCGTGCCCCAGTTCGGTCGGAACGGATGGGGCATCACCGTGGCGCTGCAGTACCTCTCCATCATCGGATGGAACTCGCTGCTGCTCATCTTCTTCGGCCTGTCGTTGGCGGAGTTCCTCAACGCCGTCGGAATCGGTGGAGCGGGCCTGAGCGACTGGGTGGTTCCGGTCGCCACCCTGGTCGCCTGCGCCGTCGTCTTCCTGATCCTGATCCGGGGCGCCACCGGCCTGGAGCGCGTCTCGATGGTGCTGTTCTTCTTCGTCGTCGGCGTCGGCATCTTCCTGATCGTCATGCTGCTCGCGAGGCAGAGCGACGCCCTCGCTTCGGCGCAGCCCGCCTACGCCTCCGCCAAGCGCCTGGACTACATGTACGGCATCGAGATCGGTCTGGTGAGCCTGCTGTCCTGGTGGCCCTACATCGGGTCCATGACCCGGCAGGCACCGACACCGAGGGTCGCCGTCATGCCATCCATGCTCGGCATGGGCCTTCCGGTCCCCGTGCTCAGCATCGTCGGTCTCGCCGGCATCCTGGTCCTGCAGACCTCCGACCCTGCGCAGTGGCTGACCCAGGTCGGTGGCAACGCCCTGGGCGCCATCGCCCTGCTGTTCGTGATCGCGGCGAACTTCGGCACGGCGGTCGCGGGCATCTACGCCTCGACCGTCGGGCTCAAGGCCGTCCCGGGTCTTCGGCGGGTGTCCTGGAACGTCGCGCTGACGCTCTCGCTGGTCCCTGTCGTGGTCATCGGCGTGTTCCTGCCGACCTGGTTCTTCGACCACTTCGGGACGTTCCTCGCCTACATCGGCGTCTTCTTCGCCCCGATGGTCGGCATCCAGATCATCGACTACTTCCTGCTGCGCCGTCAGCACATCAGCCTGCGCGGGATCTACGACCGCAGCCCGGACGCGCCGTACGCCTATTGGGGAGGCATCAACCCCGCGGCTGTCCTGGCGATGGCAGCCGGCGTGGTGACGTACCTGTACCTGCTGAACCCGCAGTCCTACGCGATCCGGGAGCCGTTCTCCTTCATCGGTGCGTCACTTCCTGCGGCCGTGGTCGCTGCGGTCGTGCACGCCGTCCTCACGGTGGCGCTGGTACGACGCGCGGGCAAGGGCGGCTACCCGGTGCGTGGAGCGTCCACAGAGCCCACGCCGGCCCCGGCGCCTCAGGGATCCTGACGCCGGTCGCGTCGAACACTCACGGGGAGGAGCCTTCCGTGCCCGAGACCCTGCCGGACCGCGTCCAGGTCGTGGTGGTAGGAGGCGGCATCGTCGGATGCAGCGTCGCCTACCACCTGACCAAGCGGGGGGTCACCGACGTGCTGCTCCTCGAGCAGAACACCCTGACCTCCGGGACCACGTGGCATGCCGCCGGGCTCGTCACTCAGGCGCGGCCGACCTCCGGCACGCGCGAGATCGTCAAGCGCAGCCTGGAGATCTACCGCAACCTCGAGGCCGAGACCGGCCTGTCGACGGGGTACATGCCGACCGGGACGCTGCACCTCGCGCTCAGCGAGGCCCGGCGGCAGGAGCTGCTGCGACAGGCTTCCACGTCCCGGGGCAACGGCATCCGCGTGGAGATCCTGACACCCGAGGAGACGGTCGGGCACTTTCCGCTGCTGTCGCCCGACGGGCTGCTCGGCTCGCTGTACTACCCGGACGAGGGGCGTGCCACAGCGACCGACATCACCATGTCGCTCGCCCGCGGAGCGCGGCTCGGCGGCGCCCGCATCGCCGAGGGCGTCACCGTCACCGGCATCGTGACCGAGGGCGGCCGCGCTGTGGGTGTGCGGACACCCTCCGGTGACGTCGCGGCGGAGTACGTCGTCAACTGCACCGGCATGTGGGGGCGGCAGGTCGGGGCCATGGCGGGCGTGCAGCACCCGCTCCAGGCGCTGGCGCACTACTACGTGGTGACGGACAAGATCGACGGACTGCCTGCCGGCATGCCCACGATCAAGAGCGGCGACGACTGGTCCTACGTCAAGGATGACGCGGGCTCGTTGATGGTCGGGTTCTTCGAGCCGGGGAGCTATGCGTGGGCCTCGGGCGGCATCCCGGACAGCGACGGCTTCATCCACCTGCCTGAGGACTGGGACCACATCGGACCGTTCTACGAGCGCATGACCGAGCGGATCCCGGCGCTCGCCGAAGCCGGGATCCGCCTGTTCTTCTGCGGCCCGGAGAGCTTCACCCCTGACGGGCTCTACCACCTCGGCGAGGTGGCCGGGCTGCAGAACTACCTTGTCGCCGCCGGGTTCAACTCCGTCGGCATGCTCAGCGGTCCCGGGGCGGGGGCGGTGCTGGCGGAATGGCTGGTGGACGGTCGGCCCTCGATCGACCTTCCCGAGTGCGACCCACGCCGCACCATGCCGCACGAGACCAACCGACGTTTCCTCGAGCAGCGGGTCACCGAGACCCTCGACCTCGCCTACTCGGTGCACTGGCCGTTCGAGCAGCGGCGCAGCGCCCGGCCCCTGCGCCGCAGCATCCTGCACGCGTGCACCGCCGGGGCGGGGGCCGTGTTCGGGGAGCTGCTCGGCTGGGAGCGACCCAACTGGTACGCCCTGCCCGGCGATGACCGAGAGGAGCGGCTGACCTGGGGCCGGCCGAGCTGGTTTGCCCGCTCCGCGGAGGAGCACGAGGCGGTCCGGTCGAACGTCGGAATGCTGGACCTGTCCAGCTACGGCAAGTTCCTGGTACAGGGGCGAGAGGCAATGGCGGCGCTGCAGCGCGTGTGCGCCAACGACATCGACGTCGAGTCAGGCCGGATCGTCTACACCCAGTGGCTCAACGAATGGGGCGGCATCGAGGCGGACCTGACCGTGACCCGGCTGGGTGAGTACGAGTACCTCGTGCTCACCGCCCCCGCATCGACTTGTCGCGACCTCGACTGGCTGCGCAAGGCGCTCTCCAGTGCGAACGCGACCGTCGCGGACGTCTCGGGCACCATGGCGATGCTCGCCGTGATGGGGCCGGAGGCGCGGCGCTTCCTGCAGCCGCTGACCGACGCCGACCTGTCGGATGCTGCCTTCCCCTTCGGCACCTCGCGTGAGATCGACCTAGGGCTCGGGTTCGTCCGCGCCACCCGCATCACCTACGTCGGGGAGCTCGGCTGGGAGCTCCTCGTCCCCTACGACATCGCCGACCATGTGTGGGACACCCTCAGCGAGGCCGGTGCGGCGATCGGTCTCCGACCCGCCGGTTACCACGCCCTCAACTCCCTACGGATGGAGAAGGCCTATCGGAGCTGGGGCCACGACATCTCCGGAGGTGACACGCCGCTGGAGGCAGGACTCGGGTTCGCCGTCGCGTGGGACAAGCCAGGCGGCTTCACGGGACAGGAGGCACTGCTGGCGCAGAAGGAGTCGGGCGTGAACCGGAGGCTGGTGCAGTTTGCGCTCGACGATCCGGGGCCCATGCTGCTGCACGACGAGCCGATCTACCGCGACGGCCTGCTGGTAGGGCGCGTGACGTCCACAGCCTACGGGCAGACCCTCGGCCGTGCCGTCGCACTCGGGTACGTCACGGCGCCGGAGCCCGGCCTGCCGCGGTCCTGGTACGAGACCGGCCGCTACGAGATCGAGCAGGCCTGTGAGCGGTACACCGCCCGGGCAAGCCTGCAGCCGATGTACGACCCGAAGTCGGAGCGGCCCAAGAGCTGACCGGATGCTTGCGACACCAGGCGGGCTCGCAACAGCTCGCGGTCAGCGGCGGTGGTGAGGTCTGCAACGATGCGGGCATGGCTGACATGGTCGTGAGGAATCCGGGCTACGAGGACTTGGTCCGGTCGTCGTTCTCGCAGCAAGGGCTGATGGCGCTCTACGGTGCGGAGCTGACCCGGGTCGAGCCGGGCAGTGTCGACATCGAGGTGCCGTTCCGCAGCGACCTGACGCAGCAACAAGGCTTCTTCCACGGAGGGGTGACGACGGCGGTCCTCGACACCGCCTGCGGATACGCGGCACTGACCCTCATGCCCGCGGGCTCTGAGGTGCTCACGGTCGAGTTCAAGATCAACCTGTTCGCGCCGGCGCGGGGCGACAAGCTCGTCGCGCGCGGTCGCGTCGTACGTTCCGGGCGGACGATCACGGTGTGCCACGGAGACTGCTACGCGGTCACTCACGACGGCGAAGTCCACTGCGCCACGATGACGGCGACCATGATGCGCGTCGAGCTGCCACAGACGCCGAGCGCGGCTTCCGGCAACCACTGACCGTCCCTATGCTGACCGCGTGAACCTGGAGTTCAGCGGAGAGGTGTGGTTCTGGCGGGGTCCGTCGCCGTACCACTTCGTCACCGTGCCCGAGGACGAGAGCGCTGAGCTCCAGGAGACGTCTGCCCTGGTGACGTATGGCTGGGGCATGATCCCGGTCGAGGCCCGGATCGGCTCGACGCGGTGGACCACCTCGCTGTTCCCCAAGAACGGTGGCTATGTCGTGCCGTTGAAGGACCTGGTCCGCAACGCCGAGGGGATCGTCGTGGGCGACACGGTCACCCTGCATCTGGCCGTCGACGTCTGACCGTCGCGACGCGGCAAACGGGTCGAGATCGTCGGTGCCTGGCTCCTAGGCTCGCGGCATGGCCACGGTCCACGAGCTGAGCCGCACCGATGCCCGCCGCATTGCGGTGCGGGCGCAGCTGCTGACCAAGGAGCGGCCGGCCGACCTCTTCGAGACGGTGCGGGGGCTGTCCCTGTTGCAGCTGGACCCGACCAGTGCGGTCGCGCCGAGCGCCGAGCTGGTGGTGTGGAGTCGTCTGGGGTCGGGGTACTCGCCGCGGGACATGTGGGACGCCGTCAACGAGCTGAGACTGATCGAGCTCCGCGGGACGCTCCGGCCGGCCGAGGACCTCGTGCTCCACCAGGCCGAGATGGCCGAGTGGCGCGATGGCGAGCTGAGTGGCTGGCAGAAGGCGCGGCGAGACTGGGTGATGACCAACAACGCCTGTCGCCGCGACATCCTCGAGCGGCTCCGCGCCGACGGACCGCTGCCCCAGCGCGAGCTGCCCGACACCTGCGTCAAGCCCTGGGCCTCGAGCGGCTGGAACAACAACAGGAACGTCACGATGATGCTCGACTGCCTCGTGCAGCGCGGTGAGGTTGCTGCCGCCGGCAGGGAGGGGCGCGACCGGCTGTGGGACCTCGCGTCACGCGTGTACCCCGACGACCCGGGCATCCCGGTGGGGGAGGCGCGACGGCTGCGCGACGAGCGCCGGTTGAGCGCGCTCGGCATCGCGCGCTCGCGTGGACCGGAGTGCCCGGTCGAGCCGCTGGACGTCGGCGAGGCCGGCGAGCCCGCCGTGGTCGAGGGCGTCCGCGGCCTGTGGCGGGTCGACCCGGCGCTGCTCGGGCAGCCCTTCGCCGGCCGCGCGGCTCTGCTGTCGCCGTTCGACCGGCTCCTGCACGACCGCAAGCGGATGAACGACATCTTCGAGTTCGAGTACCACCTCGAGATGTACAAGCCTGCCGCCAACCGGCGGTGGGGCTACTACGCCCTCCCGATCCTGTACGGCGACCGGCTGGTCGGGAAGCTCGACGCCCGGGCCGACCGGAAGGCCGGCGTGCTCCGTGTCGCGGCGGTCCACCGGGACGTTCCGTTCAGCAAGGCCATGACGACCGCGGTCGACCGCGAGATCACGGACCTGGCTCGCTGGCTCGACCTGGAGCTCGTCCTGCCCGGCTGAACCGACCGAGGTGGTCCCGCAGCGGTCACTCCGCTCGGACCAGGCGCTCCCGCCCCGAGGGCGTGGGGGAGGATGGCGCCATGGAGCTGTCGTTCTTCCGCCCCGATGGTGAGTCCCTCGTTCCCAACGACATGGCGCGCAGCCTGTGGAGCGAGGACCAGATGCACGGGGTCGCCGTCAGCGGTGCCCTGGCGAGGGCGGCCGAGCAGCGCTTCCAGGAGACAGGCCTGGTCGGCTTCGTGCCGTCCCGATTCACGGTCGACCTCTTCCGCCCGGCCACCATGGACCCGTGCCGGCTGACCACGGAGGTGGTACGCCGGGGCTCGCGCATCTGCCTCGTCGACGCCCAGCTCACCCAGGCCGGCGCACCCGTGGCGCGGGCCAGCGCGATCTTCCTTGCTCCCAGCGAGTCCGCGGCCGGTGAGGTCTGGGCGCCGGCCGCGCGGCACTCACCTCCGCCGCTCGACGTCGCTCCGGCAACCGACGAACCTCGAGTGCCCTTCTTCCGCAGCTCCGCCGGCTGGTCGCAGGACTTCTCCCAGCACCAGAACCCGTCGCGGAAGATGTCGTGGAACACCGCGGTCCCGATCGTCACCGGGGAGCGACTGACTCCGTTCCAGGCAGCTGCAGCCGTGGCGGACGGGGCGAGCCTGGTCACCAACTGGGGGAGCGGTGGTGTCGAGTACATCAACACCGACATCACGCTCACACTTGCCCGGCAACCGGCCGGCCTCGAGATCGGGCTGGCCGCCGCGGACCGTGTCGAGCACGACGGGATCGCGGTCGGGACCGCCGCCGTGTTCGACCGCGTCGGCCCGCTTGGCACCGCCGTCGTCACGTCGTTGGCGAACACACGCCGCGCCGTCGACTTCGAGGGCGTCGCCTACACCGACGACGGGGAGCGTCGTACGACGCGCGTCTGAGACAGTCCTCGGGCCGCCCGTCATACCCCCAGCGCCGCCTGCAGGCGACCGTCCTCCACCGCCTCGACCAGAGCAGCGTGGTCACGCTCGTTCTGGTCGGCGTACGACTCGCTGAACTCCACCACCGCTCGGGGGAACGCGTCGTCCTCACCGAGGTACGCCGCGATCGCGACGGGGTCGCCCGACCGGGCATGCGCACGGGCGAGCGTCCAGCCACAGAGCTCGCCGTACAGCCGCATGCCCCGCGGCGCGCAGCTGCTCGACGGCCGCGGATCCTTTCTGGTCGCGGAGCTGCCTGACGTAGAAGTCCCGCCAGACACCGTCGACGCCCTGGGTGCGCTGCCAGCCCAGGAAGATGTCGCTCGCGGCCTGCATGAGGCGTTGCCCCTCCACCACGCGCTGCCCTTCGCTGTCGGGACGCTCGAGGGGACGCAGCCGCGCAGGGACGAACCGCTCGAGGACGGATGGCTGGGCCTGCTTCACCTGGAGGAACAACGGGTCGGAGTCGTCGCGGCCGCGCAGCAGGACGATCCAGCAGCGGGTGCCGACGCTCCCGACCCCGACGACCTTGTGAGCCATGTCGACGAACTCGAACGCGTCGAGGAGGATCCGTCGGTCGGACTGGAGGGTCTGACGGTAGCGGCCGAGCAGCTCGCGGATCTCGGCCTCGAGCCGGCGACGCTCGATGCCGGGAAGCAGGTCCGCGACGGGTACGACGAGCGGCGGGTCCGGCTTGATCCGGACCTCGCCGTCGACCACCCAGGTGAGCTTCTCGAAGGCCTTGAGACTGTCGCTGGCCACGGGCCTTGGCCACCGACTTCCGCAGCTGCTTCGAGCGTTGCTCGGACAGCTGCCCCTCGAGCAGCCTCTGGATCTCCTCCACCTCTACGCGGGCGTACCAGACATCGAGCGCGCGCATGCCGGCGAACCGCGCCATGGCGTCGCGGTACGCGCGCACCGTGGCCATCACGGTCTTGCGTCGCTGCTTGGCCTCGAAGCCGTTCTGCCGTCCCGCCACGACCATGCTGGTGGCGAGCCTCTTCACGTCCCACTCCCACGGTCCGGGAGTGGTCTCGTCGAAGTCGTTGAGGTCGAACATCAGCCGTCGCTCCGGCGAGGCGAACGTCCCGAAGTTGGACAGGTGGGCGTCGCCGCAGAGCTGGACACCCAGCCCCGAGACGGGGGCGGCCGCGAGGTCCATGGCCATCATCGCCGCCGCACCCCGGTAGAAGGCGAACGGGCTCGCGAGCATGCGCCCGTGACGGACCGGCACGAGCTCGGGCACCCGGGACTCCGCCTGAGCGTCGAGCAGGGCGACGGGTGTCAGTCGATCCGGAGGCAGCTCGAGCTCTGCCTGCTCCTCGGGTGGACAGGCGTGCCGGGCAGCGGCTCCCCGGGCGGCTCGCTCCGGTGCGGTGAGGTGCTCCCGGGATCCGGGATGGGTCACGGACATGCCTCAGTCAAGCCCGGCGGCGTGTCCGGGAGCATCGCCCGGCGCGGATGAGACGCTCTGTCCCGCGCTCGGAGGGACGCGTCAGCCGCCGAGCTCCGGCCGGCCGCGGCGCTCGTGGGCGCGGATCTTGTCGATCACGATCGTCGAGAGGGCGGAGTCGAGCTCCCGGTGGTCCCAGGCCGTCTGCTTGAGGTCGTCGACGAGCATGCGCAGCCGGTCGAGCTCGTCGCGCTCTCGCACCTCGAGGGTGCGGCTGCTGTTGAACGTGCCGACGACGGCGACGACCGCCCACAGCACCACGATGAGAATGAGTACGCCGATCGCCGCAGTCATGGCCGCCTCCCTCGAGCACGCTCGTGCATCAAGGGTAGGTCGGCCCAGGTCTCCCGGGCGGGTCTACTGCTTCCGTGCCCAGACCGATGCGCCGTGCCAGTCGATGACGACGACCGGCTCGTCGCCGACCACCCAGGCGTCGTGTCCAGGCGGCAGCGACGTCACGTCGCCGGGACCGGAGTCGCACTCGGTGCCGTCGGCCATCACGACGTGGACGTGCCCGGAGATCTGGTACTGCTGGTGCGGAGCCTGGCAGAGGTCGGTGCCGGCCACGGGCTTGACGTCCTTCGTCCAGCGCCACCCCGGTTGGACGGTGAGCCGGCCGATCTGCGCGCCTCCGGCGAGGTTGAGCAGCTCGACCTTCCAGTTCTCGCCGCTACGCACCTCGTGCGCCTTGTCGAAGTTGAGGTGTTCGAATGGTTGGTCCATGTCCGCCTCCCTAGCGAACGCGTGTTGCCGGACCCCCCAGTTCTTTCGACTATGCGACCGGTCGCCGGTCCGGCGCAACAGGCACGGACCAGCGCACCAGGACGACCTCCTCAGGTCGGGACGCACAGGTGGCCCCGACCGAGACGGTCGGGGCCACCAGGCTGAGCCTTACCGGAGCTGTCAGGCGTGAGCGGCCTGGGTCGCCTCCCACCCGGCGTAGCCGCCGAGCACGTCGGAGACGTCGGTGAAGCCGAGGTGGCGCAGCAGGCTGCTGCCCACGCTGGACCGCCAGCCACCGGCGCAGTAGAGCAGCGTCGGCTTGGCCGGGTCGAGCTCGTCCACCCGACGCGCCAGCTGCGCGAGCGGGATGTTCACCGCGCCCGGCACCATGCCACCCTCGGTCTCGCCCGCGTTGCGGATGTCGACGAGCTGCACGTCGCCCTTGGAGACGTGCTCCTCGAGCTGGACCGGGGTCAGCCGGCTGGCGTGCTCGACCTGCTCCTCGAGGCAGTGGTCGATCATGTACGCCTCGGGGCGCGGGACGAAGCCGATCGCGTGGTCGAACCCGATCCGGGCCAGCCGGACGCCGGCCTCCTGCTCCTCGCCCTCGGGCGCCATCAGGACGATCGTGTCCTCGGGCTTGACGACCATGCCGACGGTCTCGGCCATGCGGCCGTCGACCGGCACGTTGATCGCACCCGCGAGGTGACCGGAGGCGAACTCCATCGGGTCGCGGGCGTCGATGACCTTGGCGCCTGCGGCGAGGGCCTCGCTGACCTGCTCCGGCGAGAGGGCCGGCAGGGTGGCGCCGACCTCGCGGGTCTCGCGCTCCTGGCGGTTCAGCACCGCGTTGTACAGGAAGTACTCCGGGGCCGGCGGCTGGCCGGCGGTCACGACCGCGACGAACTGCTCCTCGGTCATCGGCTGGCAGGCGTAGTTGAACTTCCGCTGCTCGCCGATCGTCGACTGGGTCTCGGTCGAGAGGTTCTTGCCGCAGGCCGAGCCGGCGCCGTGGGCGGGGAACACGCGGGTCTCGTCCGGGAGGCCCATCAGCTTGTTCTGGATCGAGTCGTAGAGCATCTTGCCGAGCTCGTCGGCGGTCACGCCGATGGAGGCGAGCAGGTCGGGGCGGCCGACGTCGCCGATGAACAGCGCGTCGCCGGTCAGGACGCCGTACGGCGCGGAGTCGCCGGCGTGCTCGTAGACGAGGACGCTGATCGACTCGGGGGTGTGACCCGGGGTCTCCATGATCTCGAGCACGACGTCGCCGAGCTCGATGCGCTCACCGTCGGTGAGGGAGCGGACCTCGAAGTCGGCCTTGGCAGCCTGGCCGTACCCGATCCAGGCGCCGGTGGCGTTGGCGAGCTCGATGTGGCCGGACACGAAGTCGGCGTGGAAGTGGGTGTTGATGACACCGACGATCTCGAGGCCGCGCTCCTGGGCGTCGGTGAGGTACTGCTCGATGTCGCGACGAGGGTCGACCACGACGGCCTTGCCGCTCTGCTCGTCGCCGATGATGTAGGACGCCTGGGAGAGGCAGTCGAGGTAGTACTGCGCGAAGTACATGGGTGCTCCTTGGTGGCTCATCACGCTGGTACCCGAGTCAATGCATACCCCTAGGGGTATATTCCCCAGGTCTAGACCGATGGTGACCCAGATCACCCCAACCGGACAAGGAACACCCCCTGGGCCACGGGGGAACGGCCCAGGGGGTGGTTCAGGGAGACGCTGGTCAGGCGGCCGTCCGGGTGTCGGCCGGCTTGTCCGACTCGTCGTTGCTGGTGAGCGGGCAGCTCGGGACCAGCTTCGTGCAGCCGAGGGCCGCGGCGCCCAAGGCGACCACCACGGCGAGCAGCGGCAGGAGCATCCCGTCGGGCGCCTGCTGGGTGAGCACGAAGCCGCCCATCACCAGGACGAACCAGCCGAAGCCCTTGCGCAGGGCCTCCTCCGGGATGCGACCGGCCAGGCGTCCGCCCACGAGGCTGCCGAGTACGGCGGCCACGGTGACCGCGATGACCAGGCCCCAGTCGAGCGAGACCGCGCTGAGGTAGCCGGCCAGCCCACCGAGGGACTTCATCGCGATCACGAGCAGCGACGTGCCGACCGCGACCGCCATCGGCAGGCCGCCGAGCAGCGCCAGGGCCGGGACCACGAGGAAGCCGCCGCCGGCGCCGACCAGGCCGGTCACCACGCCCACGACGAGGCCGTCGAGGAGCACCCGGAGGATCGGCAGCTCGGCGTGCTTCTTCGACGGGTCGACCGCTTGCGGCCACGGATCATCGCGATCGAGGTCGCGACCATCATCAGCGCGAACGCGATCAGCAGCAGCTCACCGGGCAGGTGCCCGCCGAGCATCCCGCCGAGGAAGGCCCCGACGAGACCGGCCGCGCCGAAGAGCAGCCCGGTCCGCCAGCGGACCCGCCCGCCGCGAGCGTGGCTGATCGCGCCGGCCGCGGAGGTCACGCCGACCACGAAGAGCGACGCGGCGATGGCCTCCTTGGGGTCCATCCCGGCGACGTACACGAGGATCGGCACGGTCAGGATCGAGCCGCCCCCGCCGAGTACGCCGAGGGAGACCCCGATGAGCAGCGACAGCGCGAGGACGAGCGCGAGGGTGAACGAGAGGTCCATCAGCTCGCCTCCGCCAGGGCGCGGATGACGTCGTCGATGTCGACCTTCGGCCCTCGGTTGTTCCACGGCATCTTCGCCAGGGCCATGCCCATGGCGCAGGTGTTGGAGAGCGCGGCGAAGGTGAGGCCGCCACCGATCGCCGCCGGCCACCCACTTCAGGCGGGGGAACAGCGGCGCTGCCGAGGATGCTCGACAGCACGATGCCGCCCGCGACGAGCCGGACCTGTCGCTCCAGCTCCCAGGTCTGCGCGCCGCGGTTCACCGGCGCGTCCGCGCTCTGCCAGGCGGCCATGCCGCCCTCCAGGACGCGGAGGCCGGGCATCCCGACCTCGGCCAGGGCGGTCTCCGCCTGCGTCGCGCGGCCGCCGGACTGGCAGACCAGGACGACGTCCTGGTCGAGGTGGCGCCGGAGCTCCGAGCGGTGCTCGCGCAGGTTGTCGAGCGGCACGTTGTAGGCGCCCGGGATGTGCGCGTTCTCGAACTCGCCCGGGGTCCGGACGTCGAGGATGCGCGGTGCGTCGTCGGTCTCGAGGCGGGCCTTGAGGGTCTGCACGTCGAGGCTTCGGGTCTGCACGGGGGTGGAGGTCATGAAGGGTTGTCTCTCCTAGTGATCAGGGTGTCCGCCGTCGCGGGGACGGCGCCGGACATCTTGTTGGTTGCTCAGGGCGCGTCGCGGGGTCGTCGACGCTCATGCGGCAGACGACCCCGCGTCGCAAGGGTTTCAGGCGGTGACGATCGGGAGACCCGCGGGTGCGGCGTTCTCGCCGAAGGAGTCGTCCACCGAGACCACGTCGTAGCCACGCGCGTCGAGGATCGAGGCCACGACGCTGGCGCGGTACCCGCCGGCGCAGTGCACCCACAGCTTCTTGCGCGGGACGTCGTCGATGTGCGCGAGGATCGCGTGGATCGGCACGTTCACCGCACCGTCGATGTGCCCCTCGTCGAACTCCGCCGCGCGACGTACGTCGAGCACGACCAGGTTCTCGTCGCCGGCGTCGAGCGCGGCCTTGAGGTCCTTGAACGTCGCGACCTGGAACGAGCCGAGCGACGCACCGCCGGCCCACTCGTCGGGCTTGCCGGTGGCCATGGCGGCCGGCTTGCCGAGGCCGATGCGGGCCATGTCGCGCTGGGCCTCGGCGACCTGCTCGGGGGTCTCGCCCAGCAGGGTCACGGTGGCGTCGTACGGCATGATCCAGCCGAGGTAGGTGATGAACTGGCCGTCGATGCCGAAGTTCACCGTGCCCATCACGTGGCCGGCCGCGAACGCCTCGCGAGTGCGCAGGTCCACGACCCACTCGCCGGCGTCGATCCGGCGGCGCAGCTCGGCCGGGTCGGCCAGCGTCGGCTCGGACAGGTCCGGGGCGTCGGGGCCGGCGGAGTTCGCGGGGCCCATCTGGGCGTAGTAGGCCGGGAACTCCTCGAGGCCCGCGAGGAGCTTCTCGACGTACTCCTCCTCGTCCTGGGTGAGGGCGGGGTTCGCGAGCTTCTCCTGGCCGATCGTGCTGGACGCGGCCTCGCTCTGGGTGGCCGAGCAGAAGCTGCCGAAGCCGTGGGTCGGGAAGACCTCGGTCTCGTCGGGGAGCTCCTCGGCCAGACGGTGGGCCGAGCGCCACTGGGCGCGCACGAGCGTGTCGGTGTGGTCCGGGCCGAGCAGGTCGGGGCGGCCGGTGGAGCCGTACAGCAGCGAACCGCCGGTGAACACGGCGAGCGGCTTGTCGCCCTCGCTCAGCGCGAAGGAGAGGTGCGTGTGGGTGTGCCCGGGGGTGTGTACGACGCGCACGCGCATCTCGTCGCCGACCTCGACGACGTCACCGTCCCGGACGCCCACGCGCTCGAACTCGACCGGGTCGTCGGCGTTCACGTGGTACGCCGCGCCGACCTCCTTGGCGAGGGCGAGGCCGCCGGTCACGTAGTCGTTGTGGATGTGGGTCTCGAACACATGCGTGATCTGCACACCGGCGTCTTCGGCGACTGCGAGCACTCGGTCGTAGTCACGCTGCGGGTCGACGACGAACGCGACCTTGCCGTCGTGGGCGAGGTAGGTCCGGTCGCCGAGACCGGGAGTGTCGATGGGGGTCACGGTGATCATGCGCTACTTGCCTCCAGATGGTTCGGAAGTACCCCTGCGGGTAATCGAGCGTCAACGGTAGTGCTCAATGCCAATACCCTCTGGGGTATTCCCGTTCATTGCAAATCCACACCTCCCGGACACCTGTCGGACACCTCACAGCTGCCTGAGCCACTAGGGTCGGCACGTGCCCGAGTGCCTGTTCTGCCGGATCGTCGCGGGGGAGATCCATGCGCACACGGTGCTCGAGACCGAGCACCTGGTGGCCTTCCTCGACCACCGGCCGGTCTTCAAGGGGCACGTGCTGCTCCTGCCGCGGCGGCACGTCGTGACCCTGCCCGACCTGCCGGCGGGCCTGCGCGACCCCTTCCTCGCCGCCGGCCAGCGCCTCGCCGCCGCGATGGTCGACGGGCTCGGCGCGCAGGGCAGCTTCGTCGCCGTCAACAACACCGTCAGCCAGAGCGTGCCGCACCTGCACCTGCACGTGGTGCCGCGCACCAAGGGCGACGGGCTCCGCGGCTTCTTCTGGCCGCGCACGAAGTACGCCTCCGACGAGGAGATGGGGGAGTACGCCGCCCGTGTGGCCGCCGCTCTCCCCGAGGACCCCGAGGTCGCCGAGAACGTCGAGGTCGCCGAGAACGTCGCCGAGAACAGGGAGAGCTGACATGGGCTGGTGGAAGGAACAGGTCGTTCCCCGGGCGACCGACGTGCTGCTCGGGGCCGGCGAGATCCACAAGCTGCGCGAGCGCGTCTGCGCCGGCCTCGAGGGCGAGGTCCTCGAGATCGGGTTCGGCTCCGGCCTGAACGTCGAGCACTACCCGCCCGCGGTGACGAAGGTCTTCGCCGTCGAGCCCTCCGACGTCGCGTGGCGGATCGCGGTGGGCAAGCACCTGGGGGCCGGCCGGCCGCCCGTCGTACGCGCGGGGCTCGACGGCCAGGCACTCGACCTGCCCAGCGGCTCGGTCGACCACGCCGTCTCCGCCTTCACGCTGTGCACGGTGCCGCACCACGACGTGGCGCTGCGCGAGGTGCGGCGCGTGCTCAGGCCGGGTGGCAGCTTCCACTTCCTCGAGCACGGCCTGGCGCCGGACCGCGGCGTGGCTCGGTGGCAGCACCGGCTCACGCCGATCCAGCGGCGGGTGGCCGCGGGGTGCCACCTGGACCGGCCGATCGCCGACGCGGTCGAGGAGAGCGGGCTCGTGGTCGAGGACCTCGAGACGTTCTACCTGCCGGGCGCGGTGTCGGTCGCCAAGGTCGCCGGATACCTCTATCTCGGCCGCGCGGTCCGCCGCTGAGGGCCCCGCCGCCGCTGGCTACAGTGAGCCCACTTCCACGAACGAACACGTCTGCGCCGCGCGTCGGCGCACAGGAGGAGCTCTCATGAGTCGTTACGCCGGCCGTGTCGCCATCGTCACCGGTTCTGCTCGCGGTATCGGTGCCGCGACCGCCAAGCGGTTCGCCGAGGAGGGTGCCGCCGTCGCCGTCCTCGACCTCGACCAGGACGCCGCCGCTGCCACCGCGGAGGGGCTCGGTGCCGAGAAGGCCATCGGGGTCGCCTGCAACGTCGCCGACGCCGCCTCGGTCGAGGCGGCCGTGGGGAGGGTCGTCGAGGAGCTCGGCAAGGTCGACGTGCTGGTCAACAACGCCGGCGTCACCCGCGACAACCTGCTGTTCAAGATGTCCGAGGACGACTGGGACATGGTCATGAACGTGCACCTGCGCGGCTCCTTCCTCATGAGCCGCGAGGTCCAGAAGCACATGGTGCAGCACAAGTACGGCAAGATCTTGAACCTCTCGAGCACCTCGGCGCTCGGCAACCGCGGCCAGGCCAACTACTCCGCGGCGAAGATGGGGCTGCAGGGCTTCACGCGCACGCTCGCCATCGAGCTCGGCCCGTTCGGCATCAACGTCAACGCGATCGCCCCGGGCTTCATCGTGACCGACATGACCGACGAGACCGCCCGGCGCGTCGGGGTCGAGCCGGAGGAGTGGCGCAAGGCGGCCGCCGAGGCCACCCCGGTGCGCCGCGTCGGCTACCCCGAGGACATCGCTGCGACCGCGGCGTTCCTGTGCAGCGACGAGGCCTCGTTCATCACCGGACAGACGCTGTACGTCGACGGCGGCGCCAAGATCTAGTCCTGACCAGACCGGTTCGGGGGACTTAGCGGACATGTGATCCCAAACGCATTTTCGCAGGTCGCTGAGCGTAGAAACGTCCCGTGGATGTGATCCACGGGACGTTTCGCTTGCCCGCAGTTTGGAAATACGAGGACCGGCCTGCTTATTCTCGCTGGGCTCGTCCGCAGGGCACATCTCGTCGATGGGGGTCGACGGCCCGCAGGGCGCACAACTGCACAGCCAGACCGGGTTACGCCGAGTCCTACCCGCCCAGTCGTCTGGCCCCTTGTCCCGTAACCGATCACTCAGGGTAGGAGTGGGGGAACCATATCGTCACGCGTCCGCATCCGGACGCTCGGGGTGAAGTCACGCATGCGTGGCAGAGCACCTTTCAGCTCTAACCCGACAGCTCACCTCACAGGCGTGGGAAGGGAACTTCTGCATGTCTGCGATTCTTCGCGCCCGCACGCTTGCCGTGCTGCCTCTCATGCTCGTCGCCGTCCTCGTCGCCAGCATGTTCTCGTTCACCCCGTCCGCCGACGCGGCCACCCGTGGCAAGCGCGTCATGAACGCCCTCGAGGTCGTCCGCGACCAGAAGGGCGACCCGTACGTCTACGGCGCGGCCGGCCCGAGCAGGTTCGACTGCTCCGGCCTCGTCTACTTCAGCTACCGCAAGGCCGGCTTCACGAACATCCCGCGTACGTCGAGCGACCAGGCCAGGTTCGCCGACCGCATCAAGCGCAAGAACATGCGCAAGGGCGACCTGATGTTCTTCCACGACGGCGGCGGCGTCTACCACGTCGCCGTCTTCTCCGGCTGGAAGAACGGCCGTCGTTGGATGGTCCACGCGCCCTACGGCGGCAAGAACGTCCACCGGGCCACCCCGTGGACCAACCAGTGGTTCCCCGGCACCCTGCGCTGAGACGTCTCAGTGCCGTGACGGGCTGACCGTCTCGTCACAATGTCCGAAACGCAGGGCCGCTCCCGGGACCGGGTGCGGCCCTGCGTCACACTTACGACCATGTCTCGAGTCCCTATGCGTACTTCGACCCGTATCGGCCGCTCCGCACTGTCCCTGACATCCCTGGTCCTCGCCGGCTCCGTCGCGCTGACCGCGTGCGGCGGCGACGAGGAACCCGGTGCCGAGCCGGCAGCCTCGCCGGAAGCCCAGGGCACCGCGGCAGGGGCGACCCTGTCCGGCCAGTGGCCGCTGACCGGCCTCCCGGCCGAGGGGCTCGCCCCCAAGCACCCGGTGATGGTCGTGAAGATCGACAACACCGGCGCGAGCAACCCGCAGGTCGGGCTCGGTTCCGCCGACCTCGTGACCGAGGAGCTCGTCGAGGGTGGCTCGACCCGCCTCGCGGTCTTCTACTACTCGAAGGTGCCCGGCCGGGTCGGTCCGGTGCGGTCGATGCGGGCCACCGACATCGGGATCGTCGAGCCGGCCGAGGCCGTCCTCGTGGCCAGCGGGGGAGCGCCACAGACCGTGCGCCGCGTGCAGTCGGCCGGGATCAAGGTCGCGAGCGAGGGCGGCGTCGGCTACTCCCGCGACAGCGGTCGCCAGTCGCCGTACAACCTGTTCATGGACCTGCCGGCGCTGGCCAAGTCGCTGAAGGCGCCCGAGCCGCCGCAGCCCTACTTCAGCTGGGGCGACGAGGCGGACTTCCCCAGCGGCCAGAAGGCAGGCAAGCTCGCGGCGACCTTCTCGGGCGGTCACACGACCAACTGGGAGTTCCGCAAGGGCAAGTACGTCAACCTGAACTCCGAGGCCGCGGCCGGTGACGACTTCCGCCCCGACACCGTGCTCGTGCTGCGGGTGAAGGTCGGCGACGCCGGCTACAAGGACCCCGCGGGCAACCCGGTGCCCGAGACCAAGTTCAGCGGCAGCGGGCAGGCCATGGTGTTCCACGGCGGGTCGCTGGTGCGCGCCACGTGGACCAAGCGCAGCCTCTCCTCGCCCGTGAAGCTCGAGACCAAGGCCGGCGAGCTCGAGCTGCCGCCGGGCAAGGTGTGGATGGAGCTGGTCCCGACCAACGGCGGGAACGTCACGTTCGGGAAGTGACCTGACCGGGCTCTGCCCGGTATCGAGGAGGGCGCCGGCTCAGCCGGCGTCCTCCTTCTCGTTCGTGGTCTCGTCGACCAGGTCCGCGGGGGCGGGCAGCTGTCCACCGGACTCCGCCTGCTGGCGCAGGCCGGCGAGGATGAACGCGATCGCCGCCTCGACCTCGGCGCTGGCGCGCTTGGTGTCCTCGGCCGAGGAGACCGCGGCCCCCGCGGCCGACATCGCACCGAAGAAGACCCGGCTGAACGTCTCGACCATGCTGGGCTCGAGGTCGTAGGTCTCGAGCACCGAGGAGACGATCTCCTGGACGATGCCGAAGGTCGAGCGCTCCTCCTGCTCGCGGTAGCGCTCGTAGCCGAGAACGACCGGTCCCTCCTGGATCACGATCCGGCTGTACGCCGGCTGCTGGACCACGGCCAGGAACTCCCGCAGACCCAGCACCGCCTTCTCCCACGGGTCCCGCGTCTTGCGGACGGTCTTGCTGATCCGCTTGCTGGCGTCGGCCTCGACCTTCTCGAAGACCGCTTCGAACAGCGCCTGCTTGCCACTGAAGTGGTGGTAGAGCGCGCCCTTGGTCACCCGGGCGCCCGCGACGATCGCGTCGAGGCTGGTCCCCGCGTAGCCCTGCTCGGTGAACAGCTCGGTGGCCACGTCGACGAGAGCCCGCTTCGTGGAGGCGGAGTACTGCTGTCGACGTGAGGAGCCGGACACCTTCCGCAGGACTTTGGTGGTCATACGCCCGAGCATATGTCCGCACCGCGCAGCGACTGTGCAGCAGATCACGGTCATATGTCGCAGAAGGTCGGTTTCGGGCTGGCGGACTGCGGGTATCTCGCATACTGTTGGTACGTACCAACGGTATGTAGAAAGGATGGACCCATGACCTGGGACGCTTTCCACCGCCGCGGAGAGGTACTCCGGAACGTTCTCGAGCACGCCGAGACCCACCGCGACGGGCGGCTCCCGATGGAGCTGGCCGGCGTCGCGGAGACCTTCGGCGACGAGCTCAGCCTGCTCGGCACCCTGCAGCTTCGGTGGCACACCCGGCTCGCGGGCGCGATCGAGCGCGAGCTCATGGGCCAGCCCATGGAGCTCGAGGTGGCCGTGATGAGCGCCTGGCGCAAGACCGCCACGGAGCTCGCCGGGCTGCGGGCGATCATCGACGCCTACACCGCGGAGCCCACCTCCGAGGAGATGGCGCGGGTGCTCGACAAGGCGAACCGCAAGGACTGGACGCTGATGGCCGCGATGGCCGGCAAGGCCAGCCCCGCGGACAAGGGCGCGGCCGCCGTCGGCCGCGCGATCGAGCAGAAGGCGCGTGAGGCCTACCGGCCGACCGCGGCCCCCGTCTCGACCGCCGCCGGTCGCCACATCGCGAACGACTCCAAGCGCTCGCTGCTGCAGCGTTTCAAGGCGCACCTCGCCGCCTGACCCACAACTTCATCCCCAGGGGCTCGGGCCCCGACCCACGAGCAGCCCCGGCTGCGACGCGAACCGCGGACTCCCTCCGCGTCTCTCCCTCCCCAGGCGCGTCGCGGTCGGGGCTTCGGCATCCCGCCGCTCACCGCGCCCGAGACACGGGCGTGGGCGGGGGGCCCCGACATGACAACATGTGGGCGTGGCTTCGACTCCGAGCATCTCTTACTCGATCACCGTCCGCCTCGAGCTCCCGGCGGGGGGCCCGGCGACCAGCGAGCTGACCGCGACCGTGGAACGCTGCGGCGGCATGGTCACCGCGCTCGACGTGACCGCGTCGGGACACGACAAGCTCACCATCGACGTCACGTGCGCGGCATCGGACACCGCCCACGCCGAAGAGATCGTCGACGCGCTCAGGGCCGTCGAGGGCGTGGTCGTGCACAAGGTCTCCGACCGGACCTTCCTGATGCACCTCGGCGGCACCATCGAGATGGCGCCCAAGCACCCGATCCGCAACCGCGACGACCTCTCGATGGTCTACACGCCCGGTGTCGCCCGGGTCTGCGAGGCGATCGCGGAGAACCCCGAGGACGCCCGGCGGCTGACCGTGAAGCGCAACTCCGTCGCCGTCGTCACGGACGGCTCGGCCGTGCTCGGGCTGGGCAACATCGGGCCGGCCGCCGCGCTGCCGGTGATGGAGGGCAAGTCGGCGCTGTTCAAGCGCTTCGGCGGCATCGACGCCTGGCCGCTGTGCCTCGACACCCAGGACGCCGACGAGATCGTGCAGATCGTCAAGGCGATCGCGCCCGGCTTCGCGGGCATCAACCTCGAGGACATCTCGGCACCGCGCTGCTTCGAGATCGAGGCCCGGCTCCGGGACAGCCTCGACATCCCGGTGTTCCACGACGACCAGCACGGTACGGCGATCGTCGTACTCGCCGCGCTGACCAACGCGCTGCGCGTCGTGGGCAAGAAGATGGCGGACGTGCGGGTGGTGATGTCCGGGGCCGGCGCCGCCGGCAGCGCGATCCTGCGGGTGCTCCTCGAGGCCGGCGTCACCGACGTGGTCGTGGCCGACGTCGAGGGCGTCATCCACCGGGACCGCCCCCACCTGCACGAGTCCCTGGTCTGGCTCGCCGAGGCGACGAACAAGGGCGGCGTGACCGGGTCCCTGCGCGACGCGCTCGCCGGCGCCGACGTGTTCATCGGTGTGTCGGCCCCGAACATCCTGACCGGCGAGGACATCGAGACGATGGCGGACGGGTCGATCGTGTTCGCGCTCGCCAACCCCGTGCCCGAGGTCGACCCCGCCGAGGCGCGGCGGCACGCCTCTGTCGTGGCCACCGGCCGGTCGGACTACCCCAACCAGATCAACAACGTGCTCGCGTTCCCCGGCGTGTTCCGGGGGCTGCTCGACGCGTCCGCTCGCGGCATCGACAGCACGCTCCTCGTCGCCGCGGCCTCGGCGATCGCGAGCGCGGTCACCGACGACGAGCTCAACGCCGACTACATCATCCCGAGCGTGTTCCACCCCGACGTGCACAAGTCGGTGGCCGCCGCGGTGCGGCACGCGGCCGAGGCGGCGATGGCCGAGCACGAGGACCGCGATGGCTGAGACGACGCTGCGGGCCGGCCGGCTCCTCGTCGCCACGCCCCGGCTCGTCGACCCCAACTTCGAGCGGAGCGTCGTACTCCTGCTCGACCACGACGAGAACGGCTCGCTCGGCGTCGTCCTCAACAGGCCCTCCCCGGTGCCGGTCGGGGACGTGCTCGAGGACTGGGGCGGCCTCGTCGCCGCCCCGGACGTGCTCTTCCACGGCGGCCCGGTCTCGACCGACTCGGCACTGGCCGTCGCCGCGATCCCGCACGGTCAGGACCCCGACGGGGACCCGGTCGGGTTCCGGCGGCTGTTCGACGACACCGGCATCGTCGACCTCGACACGCCCACGGAGCTGCTGGACGACGCGATCGTGCGGATGCGGATCTTCGCGGGGTACGCCGGCTGGGGCGACGGCCAGCTGCTCTCGGAGATCGAGGAGGGGTCGTGGTACGTCGTGCCGTTCGAGGTCGAGGACGTCTTCGGGTCGAGCCCCGACGGGCTCTGGGCGCGGGTGCTGCGGCGCCAGCCGGGGGAGCTCGCCTGGGTCTCGACGCGGCCGGCGGATCCGACGCTGAACTGAGCCTCGACGGAAACCGGGCGGTTAGACTGGGCCGGGTGAGTACGCAGATGAGCCCCGGCGCCCAGACCATCGAGAAGCAGCAGACGGTCCCGACCGAAGACGGGGACCACGAGCGCTTCTCCCACTACGTCCCGAAGGACAAGCTCACCGAGGCGATGGTGATGGGGACCCCCGTCGTCGCCCTGTGCGGCAAGGTGTGGGTGCCCAGCCGCGACCCGGAGAAGTACCCGGTCTGCCCCGAGTGCAAGGACATCTGGGAGTCGATGAAGGACGAGTGACCTTCGGCCCTCAGTCCCGCTCGCACCCGACCGAAAGGTAGTTCGTGGCACCCACGAACCACGCTGACCTCTTCACCGGCAACCAGACCGAGTCGATCCCCGCACCACTGCCGGACCTGCCGCCGGCTTACCCCGACAGGGCCGCCTGGGGCACCGCCACCAAGCTCCGTGCCTGGCAGCAGGCCGCGATCGAGCAGTACTTCACGACCAACCCGCGCGACTTCCTCGCCGTGGCGACGCCCGGCGCCGGCAAGACCACCTTCGCGCTGACCGTGGCCGCCGAGCTGCTCGCGCGCCGAGTGGTGGAGCGGGTCACCGTCGTCGCGCCGACCGAGCACCTCAAGACCCAGTGGGCCGAGGCGGCTGCCCGGGTCGGCATCCCGATCGACCCGTCGTACTCCGGGAAGCGGGGACCGACCAGCAAGGACTTCGTCGGCGTCGCCGTGACGTACGCCGGGGTCGCGACCAACCCGTTGGCCCACCGGATCCGCGTGGAGCGGTTCAAGACTCTCGTCATCCTCGACGAGGTGCACCACGCCGGCGACGCACTGTCGTGGGGCGACTCGATCCGCGAGGCCTTCGAGCCGGCGACGCGGCGGCTCTCGCTGACGGGCACGCCGTTCCGCTCCGACATCAACCCGATCCCGTTCGTCTCCTACGCCCCCGACACCGACGGGGTCGCCAAGAGCGTGGCGGACTACACCTACGGCTACGCCCACGCACTCGCCGACCACGTCGTCCGCCCGGTCCTGTTCATGGCCTACAGCGGCGAGATGCAGTGGCGCACCCGCGCGGGCGACGAGGTGGCCGCCCGGCTCGGCGAGCCGCTCACGAAGGACCTGACCGCGCAGGCGCTGCGTACGGCGCTCGACCCCAACGGCTCGTGGATGCCGTCGGTGCTCCAGGCGGCCGACAAGCGGCTGTCCGAGGTGCGGCGGCACGTGCCCGACGCGGGCGGCCTCGTGATCGCCTCCGACCAGGACTCCGCCCGGTCCTATGCCGGGCTGCTGAAGGAGATCACCGGCGAGAGTCCGGTGATCGTGCTGTCGGACGAGAAGGCGTCGTCCAAGCGGATCGCGAAGTTCTCCGAGGGCGACCACCGGTGGATGGTGGCGGTGCGCATGGTCTCCGAGGGCGTGGACGTCCCGCGTCTGGCAGTCGGCGTCTACGCGACGACCGTGTCCACCCCGCTGTTCTTCGCGCAGGCCGTCGGCCGCTTCGTGCGTGCCCGCAAGCGCGGTGAGACCGCGTCGGTGTTCCTGCCGTCGGTGCCGAACCTGCTCGGTTTCGCCTCCGAGATGGAGGTGCAGCGCGACCACGTGCTGCAGCGCAAGGTCAACGACGAGGGCGACATCTTCGCCGCCGAGGAGGACCTGCTCAACCAGGCACAGGCGTCCGAGGCCGCGAGCGCGGAGGAGCTCGGCACCTTCGAGGCGATGGGCTCGCAGGCGACCTTCGACCGGGTGCTCTACGACGGCGGCGAGTTCGGCCACTCCGGCGAGGTCCACGTCGGGTCCGAGGAGGAGATGGACTTCCTCGGCATCCCCGGCCTGCTCGAGCCCGACCAGGTCCGCGACCTGCTGCACCAGCGGCAGAGCGACCGGGCCAAACGGCAGCGGGCGACCTCGTCGACGCCCGAGGACGTGACCCGTGACGTCTCGACCCACGAGCACCTCGCCGTGCTCCGTCGCGAGCTCAACGGGCTCGTCGCCGCGTGGAACCACCGCACCGGCCAGCCGCACGGCGTGACCCACGCCGCGCTCCGTCGCGAGTGCGGCGGGCCCGCGGCGGCGGTCGCCACGGCCGACCAGCTGACCAAGCGCATCGACCGGATCCGGGAGTGGGCGGCGCGCAAGACCTCGTGACGCCGCGCGCGCCCGGCCGGGCGACGCGGATAGTCTGCTCTGCATGCCCGCCGAGACGTCGCAGACCCTGGACCGCGGTCTCCGTGTCCTCGCCGTGCTGGCCGCCCACCCCAACGGCCTGACCGTGACCGAGCTCTCCGGCGTCGTCGGGGTCAACCGCACCGTCGTCTACCGGCTCGTCACCACCCTGGAGCAGCACGGGCTCGCCCGTCGTGACGCCGCCGGCCGCCTGCACGTCGGGCTCGGGGTCCTCGCGCTGGCCCGCGGGCTCCAGCCGGTCCTGCGCGAGCTGGCGAACCCGGTGCTCCGCTCGCTCGCGGAGGACCTCGGAGCCACCGCTCACCTCACCGTCACCGACGGGGGAGAGGCGCTGGCGATCGCGGTCGTCGAGCCGACCTGGACCGACTTCCACGTCGCCTACCGTGTCGGGGCCCGCCACCCGCTCGACCAGGGTGCCGCCGGACGGGCGATCCTGCTCGGCCGCGACATCCTGGCGGGCGCCGAGGCGGGCGAGCATTTCGTCCAGACCACCGGCGAGCTCCAGCCCGGCGCGCGCGGCCTGGCCTCACCCGTGCTCGGGGTCGAGGGGCTCGAGGCGTCCGTCGGTGTCGTCACGCTGCGCGACCTCGATCCCGCCGAGGCGGGGCCGCGCGTGGCGACCGCCGCGGCGGAGGTGGCCAGCCGCCTGTCGTGAGCGGGAAACTCAGTCGTTCGGCGGTCGCCGGCCCGCCATCATGGCGCCATGACGATCGCTGTCCACACCGCCGCGGAACGCCCCGACCTGTGGGAACGCGGCATCGACTCCGACCAGGTCTGGCCGGAGTACAACCTGCACGGGGACGTGCTCAACCGCTGGTGGCACCTGCTCGACGAGGAGCTCCCGGAGTACCAGTTCGTGCTGTACGACGACGAGGCCGACGAGGTGCTCGCCGAGGGACACACCGGTCCGCTGTGGTGGGACGGCTCCGACGCCACGCTCTCCGACGGCATCGACTCCTCCATCGAGGAGATCTTCCGCCGCCACCGTGCGGGGGAGCCGGTGAACACGCTCTGCGCGCTGGCCGCCGAGATCCCGCGGGAGGGACGCGCCCGGGGCCTCGCCGTACCCATCCTCGAGGCGATGCGCGCCATCGCCTCGCGGCAGGGCCTCACCCACCTGATCGCGCCGGTGCGTCCCTCCATGAAGGACCGCTACCCGCTGACGCCGATCGAGAGGTACGTCGCATGGCGGCGCGAGGACGGGCAGCTCGTCGACCCGTGGATGCGGGTGCACGAACGTCTGGGGGCGCGGGTGGCCACCCCCGTGCCGCGGTCCCTGCACATCACCGGCACGGTCCAGGAGTGGGAGACGTGGACCGAGATGGCCTTCCCGGAGACGGGCGACTACGTCTTCCCCGAGGGGCTGGCCGTGCTCCACGTGGACAGGTCGCGGGACCTCGGCGACTACTGGGAGCCGAACATCTGGATGGTCCACCCCGACCTGCAGGGGTGAGGAGCGACCCTAGGGCAGGCTCGCGCAGGGCGCAATGCGCAATATGTTCTATGGCGCGACTGGGTGCGGTGGTCCTAGGTTGCGACCTATGTCCTCGTCACGGGGCGAGGGCGAACCAGCCGACAAGGGGTGCAGCATGAGCAACAAAGCCGTCGTCAGCCTCACCACGGGACTCGAGGACTCCGAGAAGGTCACCGTGGCCTTCCTGGTGGCCGTCGGTGCCGCCGAGAAGGGCCGCCCGACACTGATGTTCCTCACCAAGGAGGCCGTCCGCCTCGCGATTCCGGACTTCGCCCAGGCGATCGCCTGCGACGGTTGCCCGCCGCTGCGCGACCTCATGGACCGGTACGAGAAGGCCGGCGGGCGGTACCTGGTGTGCCCGATCTGCTTCGACGCCCGCAAGCTCGACAAGGGCGACCTGCTGAACAACGCCGAGCTCGGCGGCACCGTGCCGATGTGGGAGTGGATCGGCGACGAGGCGGCGACGACCTTCAGCTACTGACCCGGGAGCCGGGGCGGGACCTTCAGCCCTTACTGCTCCTCCTCGACGGCTCGCAGCATGGAGACCGAGCGTGTTGCGACCACGACAACGAGGAGGCGCACAGATGAACGTCACCGATGTCATCAGCTCGGCCAAGGACGCGATCACCGTCAAGCGGGTGTACGGCGAGCCCTACGAGAAGGACGGGCTGACCGTCATCCCGGTCGCCACCGTCGGGGGTGGCGCCGGCGGCGGGAGCGGACACGACGAGAAGGGCCAGGAGGGCGAGGGCGGTGGCTTCGGCCTCAGCGGACGCCCGGTCGGCGCCTACGTGATCCAGGGCGGCCAGGTGAGCTGGCGTCCTGCCGTCGACCCGAACCGGATCTTCTTCATGGCCGGGCTTGCCCTCATCGCCTACCTGCTGACCCGCCCACGGGTGATGCGCGCCCGCAACGCCCGCAAGCGGAGCTAGCCGACCTTCGTAGGACGGCGCAGCCCGGGTCGTTCAGCGGGCGGCCGCGTCCTCGAGCAGGGGCAGCACCCGGTGCGGGATCTGTGTCGCGAGCGCGATCACCGTCGAGGAGCGGACGATCCCGCTGTTGGACAGCACCGCGTCGATCACCCGCTGGAGGTCGGCGTTGGAGCGGGCGACCACCCGCGCCCACATGTCACCGGCGCCGGTGATCGTGTAGGCCTCGAGGACCTCGGGGATCGTCGCGAGGTGCTCGGCGATGGTCTCGTGGCCGGAGCCCTGGCGGATCTCCAGGGTCAGGAACGCCGTGACCGGGTAGCCGATCGCCTCGGGCTCGAGCACGGGGCCCCACCCGGCGATGACGCCCGACCGGGTCAGCTTGTCGAGCCGCGCCTGCACGGTCCCGCGGGCGACGCCGAGCCGACGGGACGCCTCGAGCACTCCGATCCGCGGCTGCTCCGAGAACAGACGAAGCAAAGTGGCATCCAAGTCGTCCATGTGTAGGCCCTTCCCTGGACAGTTTGCACAGCGTTTCGCCGTACCCTTGCACACTATGCCCTGATCAGACCATCCTGCGGGGCATGACTGCGACCCCGGCGACCTCGACCGCCCTCACTCCTGACGAGCTCAAGGCCGACCTGACCCTCGAGCAGCTCAAGCAGCTCGTGGGCCTCGTGGAGTACGACGCCAGCTCGGACCCGTTCCCGGTGACCGCGATGGACGCCGTCGCGTTCGTCGTCGGCAACGCCACCCAGACCGCGAGCTTCTACCAGCTCGCCTTCGGCATGGACCTCGAGGCCTACCGCGGCCCCGAGACCGGCCACCGCGACTCCAAGAGCTACGTGCTCCGCTCGGGCTCCGCGCGCTTCGTGTTCACCGGCGGCGTGACCCCGGACAGCCCGGTGCTCGACCACCACCGCAAGCACGGCGACGGCGTCGTCGACCTCGCGCTCGAGGTGCCGGACGTGGACAAGTGCATCGAGCACGCCCGTTCGCAGGGCGCGACGATCCTCGAGGAGCCCCACGACATCAGCGACGAGCACGGCACCGTGCGGATCGCCGCGATCGCGACCTACGGCGAGACCCGGCACACCCTCGTCGACCGCTCGAAGTACGACGGCCCGTACCTCCCGGGCTACGTCGCCGCCAAGACCAGGGTCACCCGTCGCGAGGGACACCCGCGCCGCCTGTTCCAGGCCGTCGACCACTGCGTGGGCAACGTCGAGCTCGGCCGGATGGACGAGTGGGTGGAGTTCTACAACAAGGTGATGGGCTTCACGAACATGGCGGAGTTCATCGGCGACGACATCGCCACCGACTACTCCGCGCTGATGTCGAAGGTCGTGGCCAGCGGGAACCACCGCGTGAAGTTCCCGCTCAACGAGCCGGCGATCGCCAAGAAGAAGTCGCAGATCGACGAGTACCTCGAGTTCTACGCGGGCGCCGGCTGCCAGCACATCGCGCTGGCCACCAACGACATCCTGCGCACCGTCGACATCCTGCGCGAGAACGGCATCGAGTTCCTCGACACCCCGGACTCCTACTACGACGACCCGGAGCTGCGCGAGCGGATCGGCAACGTGCGCGTGCCGATCGAGGAGCTCAAGAAGCGCCGGATCCTCGTCGACCGAGACGAGGACGGCTACCTGCTCCAGATCTTCACCAAGCCGATCGGCGACCGGCCGACCGTGTTCTACGAGTTCATCGAGCGGCACGGCTCGCTCGGCTTCGGCAAGGGCAACTTCAAGGCGCTGTTCGAGGCGATCGAGCGCGAGCAGGAAGCACGTGGCAACCTGTAGGGCACCGAGCCACTCCCCGGGAGGGAGGGTCGTGGGGTGAGGCCGCCCACCGGGCCGGCCTCACCTTCGCGATGCGTGGCGGTCAGTCGACTGCCGTCTCCTGCGCGTCCGCTCCGGCGTCCTGGTCGGCAGGGAACCGCCGCCGGAGCGCCGCCTGGATCTCGTGGTGGCGCACGAGGAACGCACGCTCGTCGAGCCCCTTGCGCCTCAGCCAGGCGGTGACCTCGTCGTTGCACTTGCTGGCGTTGCAGGAGCCGCATGCCGGCACGATGTTGCCCAGGGTGTAGCGCCCACCCCGCGAGAGCGCCAGCACGCAGTCGCGCTGCAGCGCCGCGTCCGCCCTGCCGCAGTAGGCGCAGCCGCGCCACGCCGCCTTCAGCGCGCTCCACTGCACCTCGCCGAGATCGTGCACCACACGAGCCATCCGGAGCTTGCGCCTGCGGGCTGCTCTGGCCCTGCGACTCCGGTTGACCGCCATGGCCCCAGCGTATTCAGCGCCCGGGCCGACCCGTCGATCGTGCCGCGACACGCCGCGAAAAGCGCCGCGAAAGTGACGGGTCGGCGGGTCAGGCGTAGCGGGCGGCGAAGTTGGCGAGGATCCGCGGCGGGGCGGTGACCCTGGTGCCGTTCAGCTTCGCGACGAGCATGTCCAGCTCGTGCGGCGGGAAGTAGCCGGCGTGCTGGTAGACGTGCACCCGGGTGATGATGCCCGGCCCGGTCGAGCTCGGGGTGGAACTGCGTCGCGTAGAGGTTCTGCTTGACCCGGAACATCTGCACCGGGCAGGAGGCTGACCCGGCCAGCAGCGTCGCCGTCGGCGGCAGCACCCGGCAGGCCTCCTTGTGGCCGACGTAGGCGTCGAACACCTCCGGCATCCCCTGGAGCAGGGGGTCGGCGCGGCCCTCGTCGGTCAGGCTCACCGCGACCGCGCCGATCGGCTCGGCGTACCACCTGTCGATCACGCCGCCCTGATGCACACCGAGCGTCCCGACGCCGTAGCAGGCACCCATGAACGGGAAGTCGCGCGCCACGATCTCGTCGAGCAGGACAGCCAGCTCCCGTTCCACGCGGTTCTGGACGTCGGACTTCTGGTCAGCGGGGTCGCTGGAGTTGAAGGGACCGCCGCCGAGGAACACCCCGGCGAACTCGTCGAGGTCGAGCTCCGGCAGGGGTGCTGCCTCCAGGCGGACCCGCACCAGCCGCTCCGACGGAAGCCCGGTCTCGCGGAGGAAGGCGAGGTACTCCTCGTCCGCGGCAAGGTCCTCGGAGCGGGAGGACAGGAGCAGGAACGGTTTCACGGACCGATCGTAGGCGGGGCCGATCCGTCACAGCACCTTGGACAGGAAGTCCCGGGTACGCCTGTGCTGCGGGTTGGCCAGAACCTCGGTCGGGTCGCCCTCCTCGACGATCACGCCGCCGTCCATGAAGACGAGCTTGTCGCCTGCCTCGCGGGCGAAGCCCATCTCGTGGGTGACGACCATCATCGTCATGCCCTCGTGGGCCAGCTCCCTCATGACCGCCAGGACGTCCCCGACGAGCTCCGGGTCCAGAGCGCTCGTGGGCTCGTCGAAGAGCATCATGTCCGGGTCCATCGACAACGCCCGGGCGATCGCGACGCGCTGCTGCTGACCACCGGACAGATGTGCGGGGAAGGCGTCGATCTTGTCGGCGAGCCCGACCCGGTCGAGGTTCTTCCGCGCGATCTCCACGGCCTCGTCCTTGCTGCGTTTGCGCACGCGCCGCTGCGCCAGTGTCAGGTTCCCCAGTACGTTGAGGTGCGGGAAGAGGTTGAACGACTGGAAGACCATGCCGATCCTGGAGCGGACAGCGTCGACGTCCGTCTCGGGGTCGGTGACGTCGATGCCCTCCACGATGATCGTTCCGGAGGTGGGGGCCTCGAGGAGGTTCACGCACCGAAGGAGTGTGGACTTCCCGGAGCCTGACGGGCCGATCACGCACACGGTGTGGCCGTGGGCGACCTCGAAGTCGATGCCCTTGAGCACCTCGTTGTCGCCGAAGTACTTGTGCAGGTCGCGCACCTCGATCGCTGCGGTCACGGCGCGGTCACCTCGCCCTCTGGGTCCGGCGCTCGAGCCTGGCGATGAGCCGGGTGAGCGGAAGGGTGATGATCAGGTAGAGGACCGCGGCGGCGAGCAGCGGTGAGGAGTCCTGGTTCGTGGTGACGGCGTCCCGGGCGAACGTGGTGAGCTCCCGTTCGTCCGCGGCGACCCCCAGCACGAAGAGCAGCGAGGTGTCCTTGATCAGGATCACGAACTCGTTCGTGAGAGGAGGGATGACGATCCGGAACGCCTGCGGAAGCACCACCGACACCGTTGTCCATGACGAGCTCATGCCAAGCGAACGGGCGGCCTCGGTCTGGCCCTTGGGCACCGCCTGGATGCCCGCTCGGATGGTCTCGGCCATGTATGCGCCCGAGACCACGATGAGGGCGATGATGCCGGCGCCGATGGTCCCTCCGGGAGGGCGCCAGCCGAAGGCGATCGGTACGGCGAACCCGAACCCGATGATCACCACCAGCGCGGGGAGCCCGCGGAAGAACTCGATGTACGACGTGGCGATCCAGCGGTAGGGACCGATCGGGGAGAGCTTCATCAGCGCCAGGAAGAGCGCGATCACGAGGCCCCCGGCGAACGCGATCACCGTGTAGACGATGGTGTTCTTCGCCGCCACGGTGACGATCTCCGGCCACAGCGTCTCGAGGACCGCCCGGTCGAGAAAGTTCTCCCGGATCGCCGACCAGTCCGCCAGCAGGATCACCAGGCCGAGGGCGACCAGGAGCACGGCGTAGAGGACGCCGCGGTTGATCTTCGTCCGGGTAGAGCGCTTCATGGGTGCCCCAATTCCTCAGCGAACGCGCTCAGTCGACGGCGAAGTACTTGTCGTAGATCTCCTGGTACTTCTCGGAGTCACGTAGCTTCTGGAGCTGTTCGTTGACTGCGTCGAGCAGATCCTCAGAGCCCTCTTCACGCACGGCGAAGCCGTACTGCTCGTCGGTCTCGTACTCCTCCACGATCTTGAACTCGCCGTCCTCGGTGTGATTGATGTTCACCGGCAGGTCCTGCAGCAGGGCGTCGACCTGGCCGGCCTGGATCGCGGGGTACATCTCCCCGTCACTGGGGAAGCTGATGATCTCGGCATCCGGCGCGTTCTCCTCGGTGTAGGTCTTGCCGGTCGTGCCCTGCTGGACGCCGACCTTCTTGCCGGCCAGATCGTCTATCGACTTGATGGCGGAGTCGTTGGGGACCAGCAGCGACTGCTTCGAGTCGTAGTACGGCTCGGTGAAGTCGATGTTCTCCTCGCGCTCCTCGGTGATGGTCATCGCGCTGGCGACGATGTCGCACTGCGAGGAGTTCAGGGAGAGGCCGCTCTGCAGACCGTCGAAGGAGGAGTCCTGGACGGTCAGCTCGAGATCGAGCCCGGCGGCGATCTCCTTCATCAGGTCCATGTCGAAGCCGGTGTAGTCGCCACCGCTCTCCATCTCGAACGGCGGGTATGGAATGTCCGAGCACACCGTGAGCGTGCCCTCGTTGATGAGGTCGAGCCCGGAGGCGGCCCCACCCCCGCCGCCGTCGTCCGAACCGCAGCCGGCGACCACGAGGGACAGGAGCGCCACAGAAGCCACCTGGTTGGCGAACCGAGTCTTCATGTCATGACCATAGACCCGTCGGGCCGTCTTCTCGATGACCCATTTGGGCGGGGATGCGGAGGGCCGAGACTCGACGAACCTGACCGCCGGGTGACGCGGTGGGTGTACGCGCTGCCGAGGAACGCCCGCAATACTCCGCAACAACTCTGTCCATTTTTCGCTCCTGGATGCATTCTTGATGGCACGATCTCGGCGGTTGCGGGTGACCGCCGGTCCAGGGGGAGTCATCTTGAGCACTACGTCTTGCGCTGAGAAGTGCGCGTCCGAGCGGTTCGAGCACCACGCGGTGTTCTACAGCGGGCTGGACGGGCTGGTGCGGGCCGTCGTCCCGTTCATCAAGGAGGGGGTCGACCGGGGCGAGCAGGTGCTCGTGGCGCTGCGCCATGACGCGCTCGAGGCGGTGGAGCGGGCGCTCGGCGGTCTGGCGACCCGCGTGGACTTCGTCGACATGGGCGAGCTCGGCGCCAACCCGGCGTGCATCATCCCGGAGTGGCGCAGGTTCCTCGAGGACGCCGCCGGCGACGGTCCGGTCCGTGGAGTGGACGAGGCCGTGTGGTCGGGCCGCCGTGACGTCGAGATGCAGGAGGCGGTCCTCCACGAGGCGATGCTCAACCTCGCCTTCGAGGACGGCCCGGCCTGGCAGCTGCTGTGCCCGTACGACGTGTCGGCGCTCCCGCCCGAGGTCATCGAGGAGGCCGCTCGCACCCACCCGGTCGCGACCGGCGCGACCGTGCACGCGACCTACACCGGGCCGGACGAGGCGCGGGTCCGCTTCAGCAGCCCGCTGCCGCCCGCTCCGGAGCACGCGGACGCCGTGGCTTTCGGGGTCGCACGACCTCGCCGGCCTGCGGGCCGTGGTGGCCCGGCTGGCGGCCCAGGCGGGCCTCGCCTCGGCTGCTGCCGACGACCTGGTGCTGGCCTGCCACGAGCTCGCGACGAACAGCGTCGTCCACGGCGGCGGTGGCGGGACGCTGAAGGCGTGGACCGAGCCGGGTGCCTTCGCGGTGGAGATCAGCGACACCGGCCGCATCATCGACCCCCTGGTCGGGCGCGACCTGCTGCGGGAGCTCGCCGAGAACGGGCGGGGCATCTGGATGGCCAACCAGCTCTGCGACCTGGTGCAGGTCCGGTCCGGCAAGGCCGGCACCGTCGTACGCCTCTTCGCCTGGCTCTGACGCCGACCCGTCACCTCCGGGCCAGGAACCGCGGCGTGTCGCTGCGCCAGTGACGGTCTCAGCGCGCGGGGAGAATCCGGCCGGTGACCTCGCCGAGCGCGATGCGTCCGCCACGGGTGCCCGGGGCCGTCGCCCGGATGGTCACCTCGTCGCCGTCCTCGAGGAACGTGCGCTCCTCGCCACGGACGGTGAACGGCTCCTGGCCGCCCCAGCTCAGCTCGAGGAACGACCCGCGCTGCTCGTGGCTCGGGGCCGCTGATCGTGCCCGAGGCGAACAGGTCGCCGACGCGCAGGGAGGCACCGTTGACGGTCATGTGCGCGAGCATCTGCGCGGGCGACCAGTACATCGTCGAGTACGGCGGCCGCGAGACGGTCTCGCCGTTGAGCAGGACCTCGAAGGTGATGTCGTACCCAGCGCCGGGGCCCACCCGGAGGTACTCCAGCGGCTCGGGCTCCTGGCCGGGCAGGTCCACCCGCGCCGCCTCCAGCGCGGCCAGGGGCGTGACCCAGCCGCTGACCGAGGTGGCGAACGACTTGCCCAGGAACGGGCCGAGGGGGACGTACTCCCACGCCTGGATGTCACGTGCGGACCAGTCGTTGAGCGGCAGCACCCCGAACACGTGGTCGGCGAAGGCGCCGACGGGGACCCGTTCGCCCATCGCGCTCGGGGTGCCGACCAGGAAGCCGAGCTCGGCCTCGATGTCGAGGCGCCGGGACGGGCCGAAGTCCGGCGCGTCGGCCGACGGTGGCTTCCGCTGACCGCTGGGGCGGACGACCGGCGTGCCCGAGACCACGACGGTGCCGCTGCGGCCGTGGTAGCCGACCGGGAGGTGCCGCCAGTTCGGCAGCAACGGCTCCGCGTCGGGGCGGAAGATCCGGCCGACGTTGGTGGCATGGTCCAGCGAGCAGTAGAAGTCGACGTAGTCGGCGACGACCATCGGCAGGTGCATGGTCACCTCCGACACCGGGACCAGCAGCGGCTCGACGTGGTCGCGGCGCATCGGGTCGGTCAGGACCGAGGTGACCCACTCGCGCACCGAGTCCCACCTCGGCCGGCCCAGGGCGATCAGGCCGTTGAGGTCGGGGGCCTCGAAGAGATGAGCCACCTCGAGCATGTCGCCGGCGGCGACCGGTGCGACGTCGAGGACGAAGTCGCCGATGCGGACGCCGACGCGCGGCTCCTCGTCGTCGTGGGAGAAGACGCCGTAGGGCAGGTTGTCGACGTCGTACAGCGATCCGGCTGCGCCCTCGACCCAGGTGTCGACGGTGTGCTCGGTCATGCCTTCTCCTCCAGGACTGCGGTGTCGACCAGGCCGAGCTCGACCAGGTCCTCCAAGGGCTCGAGCACGCTGCACGACCCGAACGACACGAACCAGCGGCGCGCGGAGACCAGGGTCTCCTCGCCCTCGTCGTCCAGGGTGTCGCGTACGGCGGACGGGTCGATCGTCTCCAGGACCTGCGCGATGTCGTCCACGCCGCCGCCGTCGAGTGCCGCCCGCGTGGCGAGGAGCACGTTGAGGAAGCCGTGCTGGTCGACGGGGCGGTCGAACCCTTCGCCCACGCGGTGGCGCAGGGCGTGGTGCAGCCCGGCGGTGCACTTGAAGCGCAGCTCCCTGTCGAGCGCGGCGTCGATGCAGGAGGCGAGCTCCGCGGCGCTCGGGAAGGCGTCCGCGGTCACCCCGCCGGTGCGGAACTTCAGGCGCAGGTCCAGCGCGGCGAGCTCGTCGAGCGCGGTGAGCCACGACGCCGCGGGCTCGGGGCCCAGCGGACGCGGCGGTTCGACGTACACCGGGAGTGTCGCCGTCGAGGTCGCCGGAGGCCCGCAGCTGGTCGACCACGGTGGTGACCCGGCGCGCGTTGCGGGGCAGGTCCTGCTCGTCGCGGAGCGCGAGCTCCACGGCAGCGAGCTCGAGCTCCTCGGCGCGGCCCGCCCAGCGGACCGCCGGCTCGATCGCGCCCGCGCCACCGGTGACCACGACCGACACGCGCAGGGGAGTGCTGTCGCCCGAGGCCCGGACCGCCTCGATCAGCTCCGGCAGCGCCGCGTCGCTGACCACGAACGGTCCGACGAGGTCGGCCCAGGCGGTCTGGCGGTGTCGTCGGTGGGCGGCGAGGGCGGTGTCCAACGGGGCGTTCCCGGGCGGGAAGACGGCCGCGTCGTCCACGAGAAAGCGGTACGGCTCAGGGATGGTTGACACCTTCCCGACACTAACGCATGGTTACTGTGACCGGACAGATCAGTCCGATAAACGAACGCACAGGGAGAGGCTCGGCGATGGCGCACTACCGCCAGGTGGGGATGGTTCCGGCGAAGCGGCACACGCAGTTCCGCGACGACGACGGCGCCCTGCACTACGAGGAGCTGATGGGGGAGGAGGGGTTCTCCTCGGACTCCTCGCTGCTCTACCACCGCGGCGTGCCCTCGGCGATCGTGGACAGCCAGGTGTGGGAGCTGCCCGACCTCACGACGACGGCGAACCACCCGCTGAAGCCGCGTCACCTCAAGCTGCACGGGCTGTTCGACCCGCAGGCGGCGGCGAAGGTCGACCCGGTCCAGGGCCGCCGGCTCGTCCTCGGCAACGCCGACGTGCGGATCTCCTACGTGGTCGCCGGCGCCACGTCGCCGTACTACCGCAACGCGATCGGCGACGAGTGCGTCTACGTCGAGGCCGGCGAGGGCACCGTCGAGACGGTGTTCGGCGAGCTGACCTACCGGACCGGCGACTACGTCGTGATCCCGCGGGCGACCACGCACCGCTGGGTGCCGTCCTCGCTCAGCAGGCTCTACGCGATCGAGGCGAACAGCCACATCGCACCGCCGAAGCGGTACCTCTCCCGCTACGGGCAGCTCCTCGAGCACGCGCCGTACTGCGAGCGCGACCTCTACGGCCCCGACGAGCCGTTGCTGGTCGAGGGCGCCGACGTCGACGTGCTGGTGAAGCACCGGGGCACGGGAGCCGGGGGCATCGTCGGGACGCGGATGACCTACGCGACCCACCCGTTCGACGTGGTCGGCTGGGACGGCTGCCTGTACCCCTACACGTTCAACATCTCCGACTTCGAGCCGATCACCGGCCGGGTCCACCAGCCGCCGCCGGTGCACCAGGTCTTCGAGGGCTACAACTTCGTGGTCTGCAACTTCGTGCCGCGCAAGGTCGACTACCACCCGCTGGCGGTGCCGGTGCCGTACTACCACTCGAACGTCGACAGCGACGAGGTGATGTTCTACGTCGGCGGCGACTACGAGGCGCGCAAGGGCTCGGGCATCAACGTCGGCTCGATCTCGCTGCACCCGGGCGGCTACGCGCACGGTCCTCAGCCGTCGGCGATCGAGGCGTCGCTGGGGGCGGAGTTCTTCGACGAGCTCGCGGTCATGGTCGACACGTTCCGCCCGCTCGACCTCGGCGAGGGTGGGGTTGCGGCGGAGGACCCGGCGTACGCGTGGACCTGGGCCGGACGCGGGCCCGTCCAGCCGGAGGCCGGACGCGGGCCCGTCCGGCGACGACGGCGGGCCGGCGGTGTACTCCAACAGCTGACGGGCGTGCTCCCGGAAGCCCTCGCGCCGACGCCTGACCGTGGTTGGGTGACGACATGCCGAGCTACGTCGCGTTCCTGCGTGCGGTCAACATCGGCGGGCGGACGTACAAGATGGCCGACCTGCGGACGGCTCTCGAGGAGTCCGGCCTGCGCGAGGTGGACACCTACATCCAGACCGGGAACGTCTTCTTCGCGACCGGCCTGCGCTCCCGCGAGAAGGTCGAGAGGCACGTCGAGGAGACCCTCGCCGCGGGCTGCGGGTTCGAGGTTCCCGCCATCGTGCTGACGCCGTCCGAGCTCCGCGGCGTGTACGACGACGCGCTGGCCCTGCCCTCGCCGCTGCCGGGCGAGCCGCGCCGCTACGTGACCTTCCTGAAGCGGGAGGCCGATCCCGAGGCGGCCGGCCCTCTCGAGGCCTGGGACATCGAGGGTGAGCGGCTCGCCGTGCGCGGCCGCGCGGTGCACTGGTGGCTGAGCAAGCCGACTCACGCGGCCCGGATGAGCAACGCCCGGATCGAGAAGGCGCTGGGCGTCGGCACGACGCGGGACCTCAAGGTGGTGTCCGCGCTGGCGGAGCGCTGGGGCTCCTGATCGCACGCGGCGGATGCATGTTTGCGCAATGCAGAACCATGCGGTCCCAAGCCCCTGGGAGATCCAGCGGCGGGCGAGGTATGAAGTCCCCGGCGCGACCGCGCCGCGACACCGCGTGACCGGGTCCACCTCCGAGGCGTGACCGCGCGTCCGCCCGCACCGACACGAGGGGACCCCTTGTCCGAGATCGACCAGTCCTGCCCGGCCGACGCCGCCACCACCCAGGACGCCCGCCCCACCCGTCGTACCGTCCTCACCGGCGCGGCCGCCCTCGCCGCCGTCGGGTTCACGCCCGGCGTCGCCTCCGCCGCAGCGGGCCGGGGGGCCGGCCCGGAGGTGACGCTCACCGTGCTCGGCACGACCGACCTGCACGGCAACGTCTTCAACTGGGACTACTTCAAGAACGCGGAGTACACCGACCGCGACCTGAACGACATCGGGCTGGCCAAGATCTCGACGCTCGTGGACGCGGTCCGTGAGGAGCGCGGCGAGAGGCGCACGCTGCTGATCGACGCCGGCGACACCATCCAGGGCACGCCGCTGGCCTACTACTACGCGAAGATCGACCCGATCACCGAGGGCGCGATGCACCCGATGGCCGAGGCGATGAACGTGATCGGCTACGACGCCGCGGCGCTCGGCAACCACGAGTTCAACTACGGCATCCCGCTGCTGCGGAAGTTCCAGGAGCAGCTCGACTTCCCGCTGCTCGGCGCCAACGCGGTGGACGCGGCCACGAAGCTCCCCGTCTTCCCGCCCTACGTCATCCGTGAGATCCGGACCGGCGGGCACACCCTGCGGGTCGGCATCCTGGGGCTCACCAACCCCGGCATCGCGATCTGGGACCGCGCGCACGTCGAGGGCCGGATGGAGTTCCCCGGGCCTCGTCGAGCAGGCGAAGATCTTCGTGCCCGAGATGCGCGCGAAGGGCGCCGACCTCGTGATCGTCTCCGCCCACTCCGGCGCCGACACCAGCTCGTCGTACGGCGACGCGCTGCCGTACCCGGAGAACGCAGCCACCCTCGTCGCGGAGGAGGTGCCCGGCATCGACGCGATCCTGGTCGGTCACGCCCACAAGGAGATCGTCGAGCGGTGGGTCACCAACAAGGAGACCGGGCGCCAGGTGCTGCTCACCGAGCCGCTGCGCTGGGGCATGCGGCTGTCGGTGATGACCTTCCGCATGAAGCAGACCAAGAGCGGCTGGGAGGTGCGCTCCGCCGACGCGCAGCTGCTCAACGCCAACACCGTCGGCGAGGACCCGGCCGTCGTCGCGGCTCTCGCCAAGCAGCACGACATCGTCGTGGACTACGTCAACTCGGTGATCGGCACGTCGAAGCAGGCGATGTCGGCGGCACGGGCGACCGTCGAGGACGTCGCCGCGATCGACTTCGTCAACCACGTGCAGGCGGTCACCGTGCAGGAGGCGCTCACCGGTACGGCGGACGCCGCGCTGCCGGTCCTGAGCATCGCCGCGCCGTTCAACAAGGGCGCCGCGATCCCGGAGGGCGAGGTCACCGTCCGCGACGTCGCCGGGCTCTACATCTACGACAACACGCTGCTCGCGGTGCGGATCACCGGCGCCCAGCTGAAGGACTACCTGGAGTTCTCGGCGCACTACTTCAAGCAGGTCGACGGCCCCGGCCCCCACGCGATGTCGGACGTCACCAACGCCGTGACGGCGACCGCCCCCAACGGCACGCCCGACTACAACTACGACATCGTCGCCGGCCTGGACGCGCCGCTGACCTACGACATCGACATCTCGGCGGACCCGGGCCGGCGGATCGTCGACCTGGCCTACGGCGGTGCGGCGGTCGAGGGCGCGCAGGAGTTCGTGCTGGCGATCAACAACTACCGGCAGTCCGGCGGCGGCAACTTCCCGCACGTGAAGGACGCGCCCGTCGTCTACAACCGGCAGGTGGAGATCCGTCAGCTCATCATCGACTGGGTGAGCGCCCAGGGCGTCGTCGACGCCGCGGAGTTCGCCTCGGTCGACTGGAAGCTGGTGTCCGGCACGAGCGACGTGGTCGTCAGCTGAGGCTGCCCTAGGTTGGTCCCATGACCGAGGGGCTGAGGATCACGACGGAGGCCGGTGCTCTGCGGATCACCCTGGACCGGCCGGGCCATCTCAACGCGCTCACGGCCGACATGGCCGACCGCGTCGCGGAGGAGGTCGAGCGCGCGGCCGTCGCGGAGGACGTGCGCGTGATCGTGCTGGCCGGCACCGGCCCCGCGTTCAGTGCGGGAGCCGACCTGAGCGGTGAGGACGCCCACGAGAACTTCGACGTGACCAGTCTCGACCGCGCCAACCGGATCATCCGGGCGATCACCGGCTCTCCCAAGCCGGTGGTCGCCGCGGTCAACGGGGTGGCCGCCGGCGTCGGGTGCTCGGCGGCCCTCGCCTGCGACCTCGTCGTGGCCGCGGAGTCGGCGAGCTTTCTGCTCGCGTTCTCGCGCATCGGCCTGATGCCCGACGGCGGTGCGACCGCAACGGTGGCCGCGTCGGTCGGGCGCGCCCGGGCGATGCGGATGGCGCTGCTGGCCGAGCCGATGGCTGCGCGGGAGGCGTTCGACGCGGGCCTGGTCAGCCACCTCGCGGCGGACGGCGACTTCGCGGAGGCCGTCGAGGCGGTGGTCGGCAGGCTCACCGCCGGCCCGCCGCTGGCCTACGCGGCGACGAAGAAGGCGGTCAACGGGGCCACGTTGCACCGGCTCGAGGACGCCCTGGAGCGCGAGCGGCACGGGCAGACCGTGTTGCTGCGCACCGACGACGCCGCCGAGGGCATGCGGGCGTTCGCCCAGAAGCGCCGCCCGGTCTTCCGCGGGGAGTGACGCGTCAGCGGCGTCCGTGGTCGGGGTGCAGGGCGACGAACACCGACCACGGCTCGGCGCCCTCCTCGACCGGTCGGGCCCGGAACTCCTCGAGCAGGTCGAACAGCCTGCACCTGAGCTCGGCGAGGCCCTCCTCGGTGAGGCGGAGCCCGAGGCGGGTCGTCTCGAGGTCCCCGGCCGGCACCTGCTCGGCCTCGGCGAGGAACGCCGCGAGCACGGCCCGGCTGATGTCCTTCGGCCCGTCGAGCAGCCACGACTTCCCGGTCGCCCGGTAGGGAACCTCGCGCGAGCCGCGGGCTCCCCGTCGTACCGGCTCGGCGCGGAGGAAGCCGGTGTCGACCAGGGTGCGCACGTGGTGGAGCACGGAGGCGGGGTTGCGGTCCACGCGCTCCGCGATCTCCTTGTTGGTCAGCGCCTCGTCGAGGGTCAGCCGCAGGATCTGCAGGCGGAGGCCGGACGCGAGCGCGCGCGCCTCGGCATCGGTGGCCGGGCGCCGACGGGGCGCCTCCTCGGGGAGACCCATGGCCGCAGCCTAGCCATCCCCGAGAGCGCGGGGGTGCGACACGGCCAAAGTGATTGACAAGTCCCAATCAGTGGACGACGGTGTGCGGGTGACCACTCCCACGACCGCGACGGCGCACCGCAGCCTGGTCCACCACCACGACTTCCGGCAGCTGTGGATGGGCGATGCCGTCAGCCAGCTCGGGTTCCAGCTGGTCGGCCTCGCGATGCCGATCATGGCGGTGCGCGTGCTCCGCGCCGACGAGCTCGAGATGGGGCTCCTGGGCACGTTCGAGATGCTGGCGTTCCTGCTGGTCGGCCTGCCCGCGGGGGCGTGGGTCGACCGGTGGCGCAAGCGGCGGGTGGTGATCGCCGGGGACCTTGTCCGCGCGGCCGTGCTGCTGAGCCTGCCGGCCGCCTGGCTCCTCGACGCGCTGACGATGTGGCAGGTGTACGTCGTCGCGCTCGTCGTCGGGACGGCCACGGTGTTCTTCGACGTGGCGCACCAGAGCTACCTGCCCCACCTCGTCCCGTCGAAGCAGATCGGCGAGGCCAACGCGAAGATCATGGCGACCGGCGAGGTCTCCCGGATCGCGGGCCCGGCCCTCGGTGCGGCGCTCATCCGGCTGTTCGGGGCGCCGCTGACGATCGCGGTGACGGCGCTGTCGATGGTCGCGTCGACGTTGTTCGTCAGCCGGATCCGCCAGGCCGAGGAGCCGCCCGCGAAGGAGACCCGCCGCCCGCTGCGCACCGAGGTCTGGGAGGGGCTGTCGTTCGTGCTGCGGCAGCCGTTGCTGCGCCGGATCGTGCTGTGCACCTCCCTGAGCAACCTGTCGTCCGCGGTGTCCTCGGTGCTGCTCGTGCTGTTCGTGATCCGCGACCTCGGCCTGACCGAGGCGACGCTCGGGCTCGTGTTCTCCGTGGGGTCGGTGGGCGGGCTGCTCGCCGCGCTGACGGTGACGCGCGTGTCGCGGGTGCTCGGCGAGGGGCGCACCATCCCGACGATGGCCCTGCTCACCGTGCCCTTCGCGGCGCTGACCCCGCTGGCCGCCCAGCTCCCGCCCGTGCCCGCGCTGGCGGTCGGGGCCTTCGGGGTGTCCTTCGGGGTGGTCGGCTACAACGTCATCCAGGTCAGCTTCAGGCAGCGGCTGTGCCCCAAGCCGCTGCTGGGCCGGATGAACGCCTCGATCCGGTTCGTGGTGTGGGGGACCATGCCGATCGGGGCCTTTGCCGGGGGCGTCCTCGGGCAGGAGCTGGGCGTCGTACCCACGCTCTGGATCACCGTCGGCGGGCTCCTGCTCGCCGGCCTGACGGTGCTCTTCTCACCGCTGCGCCGGATGGGCGACCTGCCGCAGGCGCTCCACGCGCACGCGGACTGAGCTGTTCTGCGAAATCGTCGTCCTCGGCGCGTGGAAGCAACGATTTCGCAGCACAGCTGCGCACCGCGGCGAGTCAGACCAGGGCCGCGCCCGCGGAGCGGATCTCGTCGAGCGCGGCGGAGGGCCGGCCGTCCTCGAGGCCGGCGACGAGATGGGTCAGGACCCGGACGCCGAAGCCCTGGGCCACGGCGTCGAGGGCGGTCGCGCGCACGCAGTCGGTGGGGACGCCGACCACGTCGACGTCGGTGACCCGGTGGCGGCGCAGCCAGTCGCCGAGCATCACGCCGTCGGTGGTGTGCCCCTCGAACCCGGAGCGGGCCGGAGCGCGCTCGCCCTTGAGGAACACCGCGTCGAAGGGCTGCGGGTCGAGGTTCGGGTGGAGCGCCTCGCCGTCGGTGCCCGCGACGCAGTGCGAGCTGTGCACGTCGAGGTGGTGGTCCCGCGTGGCCACCGCGACGTCGTAGTCGGCGGCCTTGGGGTCCTTGGCGGTCCAGTGGCGGAGCATCTCGCCGATCCGGTAGGCCACCTCGGCGCCACCGGGGACGGGCACGCTGCCGCCCTCGCAGAAGTCGTTCTGGACGTCCACCACGATCAGTGCGCGCTTCATGTCCCCACGCTAACGGAGGGCATCGGCCCAGGTCACCGGGTCGAAGGACCCTCTCTCAGCGGTCTACTCGCCGACGTGGAGGGTCGGGATGACCGGCTCTCCGCGCGACATCATCCGGGCCGGGAGGGGGAGCTCCTCGCGGACCCGGAGGTGCCTCTCCCGCGCCACCGACAGGTCCTCGCGGCCCACCACGACGCCGTCGCGGACCAGCGGCACGAGCAGCTCCCGGTCGTCGCCGTCGTCGACGGGACGCTCGCCGACGCCGACCACCTCGGCCTCGGCGACACCGGCCGCGGTCCGGCGGCGCAGGGCGTACTTGCGGCCGCCGATCGAGACCTTGTCCTTGCTCTTCTTCGCCACCGAGACCAGGGCGCCGTTGTCGTCCTCCCGGGCGACGAGCTTGTAGACGAACCCCGACGTGGGGTGGCCGCTGCCCGTGACGAGGGACGTGCCGACGCCGTACCCGTCGACCGGAGCGGCGGCGAGCGCCGCGATCGAGTGCTCGTCGAGGTCGGAGGTGACGATGATCCGCGTGCCGGTCGCGCCGAGGGAGTCGAGCTGCCTGCGGACCTGGTCGGCGAGCATGCCGAGGTCGCCGGAGTCGATCCGCACCGCGCCGAGCCCCGGCCCGGCGATGTCGACCGCCATCCGGACGGCCTCGGCGACGTCGAAGGTGTCGACGAGCAGGCTCGTGCCCTTCCCGAGCGACTCGACCTGCGCGGTGAACGCCTCGCGCTCGGTGTCGAAGAGCAGCGTGAAGCTGTGCGCGCTGGTGCCGGTGGTGGGCACGCCGTACCGCTGGCGCGCCGCGAGGTTCGACGTACTCGCGAAGCCGGCGACGTACGCCGCTCTCGCTGCCGCGACGGCCGCCTCCTCGTGGGTCCGCCGTGACCCCATCTCGATGCACGGCCGGCTCGCAGGAGACCCAGGTCATCCGGGACGCCGCGGACGCGATCGCCGAGTCGTGGTTCAGGATCGACAGCAGCAACGTCTCGAGGACCACCGCCTCGGCGAACGTCGACTCGACGACCATCAGAGGGGAGTAGGGGAAGTAGATCTCGCCCTCGGGGTAGCCCCAGATGTCGCCGCTGAACCGGTAGTCCGCGAGCCACTGCAGGGTGGAGTCGTCGACCACCTTGCCCTCGCGCAGGACCTCGAGCACCTCGTCGTCGAACCGGAACCGCTCGAAGGCGTCGAGCGCCCGGCCGACGCCGGCCACGACGCCGTACCGACGGCCCTCGGGAAGGCGGCGCGGGAAGAGCTCGAAGACCGACCGGCGTGAGGCCGTGCCGGCCCGCAGGGCGGCCTGCACCATGGTCAGCTCGTAGTGGTCGGTCAGGAGCGCCGTCGATGCAGTCGTCACCCGCAACAACCTAGTATGTGGGTCGTGTCTGCACCCATGCCCGTCGAGATCGAGCAGCCGGAGACCGAAGGCGTCACCCAGCTCGCGAAGCCGTGGGTGACCATCGTCTGGAACGACCCGGTGAACCTCATGTCCTACGTCACCTACGTGTTCCAGACCTACTTCGGCTACGCCCGCGAAAAGGCGGAGAAGCTGATGTGGGAGGTGCACAACGACGGCAAGTCGGTGGTGTCCACCGGCTCCCGCGAGGAGATGGAGCGCGACGTGCAGGCGATGCACGAGTACGGCCTCTGGGCGACGATGGAGAAGGCGGACAGTTGAGCGGGTTCACCCAACGGGGCGCCGGGGTGATGGCCACCTTCTCCGGCTTCGAGGCAGACCTGCTGCGGTCGCTGGCCTCGCAGCTCGTCGAGCTGCTGCGCAACGAGGAGGCCGCGCCGGGCGCGTCGGCCTCCGACGACCCGCTCGAGGCGCTGCTCGACTTCAGCGGCCCCACGACCGCGCCCGACGACCCGGTGCTGGCGCGGCTGTTCCCGACCGCGTACCCGGACGACGAGGAGGCGGCAGGGGAGTTCCGCCGGTTCACCGAGGGCTCCCTGCGTGACGGCAAGGCCCGCAACGCCGTGCTGATCATCGACCAGCTCGAGGAGGCCGGCCTCCCGCCGGAGCTCGACGAGGACGGGCTCTGGATCGACGTGGAGCTCGGCCCCGCCGACGCCAACGCGTGGATGCGCTCCTTCACCGACATCCGGCTCGCGCTCGCGACCCGGCTCGGCGTCGAGGACGGCGACGAGGAGTACTGGGCGGGCCTGCCCGACGACGACCCGCGCACCCACGTCCACGACATCTACGAGTGGGTCGGCTACCTCCAGGAGACGCTCGTCGCGGCCCTCGCCCGGGGCCGCTGACCGCCAGGTCTCAGGATCCGGACGTACGACGGGCGGGGTCGGCGCGCCGGGCGCTCCGGATACGCTCGTCACGTGCTGAAGATCGACCGAGCGACCTACGACGCCATCGTGGCCCACGCCAAGAAGGACCACCCCGACGAGGCGTGCGGGATCGTCGCCGGTCCCGAGGGCTCGGACGCCCCGACCCGGTTCGTGCCGATGGTCAACGCCGCGATGTCCACCACGTTCTACGAGTTCGACTCCCAGGAGCTCCTCGCGTTGTACAAGGACATGGACAGGCGCGACGAGGAGCCGGTCGTCGTCTACCACTCGCACACGGCCACCGAGGCGTACCCGTCCCGCACGGACATCGGCCTGGCTGCGGAGCCGAATGCGCACTATGTGCTGGTAAGCACACGCGAGCACGGGAATAGCGAGGGCCCGGTGGAGTTTAGGTCTTTCAGGATCGTTGACGGCGAGGTCACCGAGGAAGAAGTCTCGGTCGTGGAGTCCCTCGACGCCCGACCCTCCGCGTGACCCCCGGGTCCGGACCTGCGACACCGGCCCGATCGACGTACCAGAGCACGAAGCCGACGAGAGAGCTTGAGGAGCCGGAACAGATGGCCATCGACGTACGCATCCCCACCATCCTGCGCACCTACACCGGCGGCGAGAAGGCCGTGACCGGTGAGGGCAGCACGCTCGCCGAGCTCATCGAGAACCTCGAGGCGAACCACCCCGGCATCAAGGAGCGCCTGATCGACGGCAGCGACCTGCGCCGCTTCGTGAACGTGTACGTCAACGACGAGGACGTCCGCTTCACGGGCGGTCTCGAGACCAAGCTCGACGACGGCGACGAGGTCGTCGTGCTCCCGGCTGTCGCCGGTGGCGCCGCGTAGATGCTGTTCAACTCGCTCCTCGACTCGGTGGGAGGCACGCCGCTGGTGGGCCTGCCCCGGCTCTCGCCGTCCCCCGAGGTGCGGCTGTGGGCCAAGCTCGAGGACCGCAACCCGACGGGCTCGATCAAGGACCGCGCGGCGCTCAAGATGTTCGAGCAGGCGGAGAAGGACGGCATCCTGTCGCCCGGCTGCACGATCCTCGAGCCGACGTCGGGCAACACCGGCATCTCGCTGGCGATGGTCGCCAAGCTGCGCGGCTACCGGATGGTGTGCGTGATGCCGGAGAACACCTCCGAGGAGCGTCGCACGCTGCTCCGGATGTGGGGCGCGGAGATCGTGTCCTCGCCTGCGGCAGGCGGCTCCAACGAGGCCGTGCGGGTGGCCAAGATCCTCGCCGCGGAGAACCCCGACTGGGTGATGCTCTACCAGTACGGCAACCCCGCGAACGCGCTCGCGCACTACGAGGGGACCGGGCCGGAGATCCTCGCCGACCTGCCCTCGGTCACCCACTTCGTGGCCGGCCTCGGCACGACCGGCACGCTCATGGGCACCGGCCGGTTCTTCAAGGAGAAGGCGCCGCAGGTGCGGGTCGTCGCCGCCGAGCCGCGCTACGGCGAGCTCGTCTACGGCCTGCGCAACATGGACGAGGGCTTCGTGCCCGAGCTCTACGACCCCTCGATGATCGACGCCCGGTTCTCCGTGGGGCCCCGTGACGCGGTACGACGGGTGCGGGAGCTGCTCGAGCAGGAGGGGATCTTCGCCGGCATCTCCACCGGCGCGATCCTGCACGCCGCGATGGCACAGGCGAAGAAGTCGATGAAGGCCGGCGAGCGCGCCGACATCGTGTTCGTCGTGGCCGACGGCGGGTGGAAGTACCTCTCGACGGGCGCCTACGAAGGGACCCTCGAGGAGGCCGAGGCCCGCCTCGAGGGTCAGCTCTGGGCGTGATGCGCGACCGGGGGAGTGCCGTCGCCTACCGGGTGGTGAAGTCTGTCCTCGCGACGGTGTTCCGGGTCGTCTACCGGCCGACCGTGACCGGCGTGGAGAACATCCCCGCCCACGGTCCGGTGATCCTGGCCAGCAACCACCTGTCGTTCGTCGACAGCATGGTGATCCCCGTGGTGGTGCCCAGGCGGGTGGCCTTCCTGGCCAAGAGCGACTACTTCACGGGCACCGGCGTGAAGGGGACGCTGAGCCGCTGGTGGTTCGAGGGGTTCGGGATGATCCCGGTCGACCGGGACGACACCCGCTCGGCCCAGGCGTCGCTCGACGCCGCCCTGGAGGTGCTCTCGGCCGGCGGGGCGTTCGGCATCTACCCGGAGGGCACCCGATCGCGCGACGGTCGGCTCTACCGGGGCAGGACCGGTGTCGCGTGGCTGGCGATGAGCTCCGGGGCGCCCGTCGTACCGGTGGCGGTGATCGGGACCGACGAGCTCCAGCCGGTCGGCACCCGGTTCCCGAGGCCGGCCGCAAAGGTCACGCTCCGCTTCGGGGAGCCGATCGACTTCGCCGGCGGTTCGACGGGATTCGCCGCGGGCGGGCCCGGCGCGAGGCGACGGACGAGATCATGACCGCCATCCACGCCATGTCCGGGCAGGAGCTGGCCGGCACCTACAACGAGCGGCCCGCCCTCGCTGGAGTGACCCGGCCGGTGCTCAGCCGTGACCGGATGCGGCGGCGTGCAGGGGATGAACACCTCGGTGCGCGGCTCGGCGACCTCCGGGCCGTCGAGGTAGCACTCCCAGGGCGCGCCCTGCAGGACGTAACCCTCGTCGGTCATCCACGCCATGGCCGCTTCGTAGGCCGCCCCGACGTCGCCGTACGGCCCCACGTGCATGGTGCGCACGACACGGCCGCCGGGGAGCTCGCACGCCTCGACCCGGCCCTCGGGCTTCACGACGTCGTTGCACGGGAACCCGACCTCGGCGTCGAACGCGGCGCCTTCCGGCGTGCCGTCCGGAAGGCCGTAACGCCCGAAGGGTGCCCCGGTCGGGTGCAGTCCCTGCTGGTCGAGCACCCTGATGACCTCGCCGAAGGCTCCACCGAGGAACTCCGGCATCTCGTCCAGCGTGACGTGTGCCCTCACGACAGCCGCGTGCTGCGACTGGAGGTCCACGAACTGCATCTCGTACCTCATGGGGCCAGTCTCCGTTGCGCCGCTCCCGGACCGGCAGAGGCAAAGGTCCCCGCCGTGCGGGCGTCGTACGACGGGGGAACGTGACGACCATCGCAGCGTGACGTGGGTCGCTCACCCGGGAAGCCGGGCGCCGCGCCCACTAGCCTTGTGCGCGTGGCAGACGCACCTATCGGCATCTTCGACTCAGGCTTCGGTGGACTCACCGTGGCCCGGGCGGTGATCGACCAGCTGCCGCACGAGCCGATCCTCTACCTCGGCGACACCGCCCGGCAGCCGTACGGCCCCAAGCCGATCGGCGAGGTGCGGGAGTACGCCCTCGAGTGCCTCGACCACCTCGTCGACGAGGGCGTGAAGGCGCTCGTCATCGCCTGCAACTCCGCGAGCGCCGCCGTGCTGCGCGACGCCCGTGAGCGCTACCCGGTGCCGGTCGTCGAGGTGATCTTCCCCGCGACGCGTCGAGCCGTCGCCGCGAGCCGCACCGGTCAGATCGGCGTCATCTGCACGCGCGCGACCGCAGAGTCGATGGCCTACGACGACGCGTTCGCGGCTGCCCCGCACGTCACCCTGCACACGCAGGCCTGCCCCCGCTTCGTGGAGTTCGTCGAGGCCGGCGTCACCAGTGGCCCGGAGCTGCTCCAGGCGGCGCACGAGTACCTCGACCCGCTGATCTCCGACGGCATCGACACCCTCGTCCTCGGGTGCACCCACTACCCGTTGCTCACCGGCGTCCTCTCCTACGTGATGGGCGACCAGGTCACGCTGGTGTCCAGCGCCGAGGAGACCGCGAAGGACGTCTACAAGCTCCTCGTGCGCCACGGTCTCGAGCGCGACCCGTCGCTCGGCCCGCCGACGCACCGGTTCCTCACCACCGGCAGCCCCGAGGAGTTCGCGCAGATCGGTGGACGCTTCCTCGGCCCCGAGCTCCAGTCCGCCAGCCAGCTCGCGCAGCAGACGGCGTGGAGCCACTCGGTGGTGCCTACGGGAGGTGCCGGGTGAGGCTCACGATCATCGGCTGCTCGGGCTCCTACCCCGGCCCGGAGTCGCCGGCCAGCAGCTACCTCGTCGAGGCCGAGGACGGCGACCGCACCTGGCGCGTCCTGCTCGACCTCGGCAGCGGCGCGCTCGGCCGCCTGCAGCAGCACGTCGACCCGCTGTCCATCGACGCGGTGTTCATCACCCACCTCCACCCGGACCACTTCTTCGACCTCAGCGGCTACTACGTGCTCCGCAAGTACCACCCCTCCGGCCACCAGCCGCGGATTCCCGTCTACGGTCCTCGGGGCACCGCCAAGCGCATCGCCAACGCCTACGGCCTCGCCGAGAAGCCCGGCATGAGCCAGGAGTTCGACTTCCACGAGTACGACGACCAGGCGACCTACCAGGTGGGGCCGCTGACTCTCGAGGTCACGCCGGTCTCGCACCCGATCGAGTCCTACGCGATCAGGGTCAGCCACGAGGGCCGGTCGTTCGTCTACAGCGGCGACACCGGGCCGTGCCAGGCGCTCGTCGAGCTCGCCCAGGGCACCGACCTGCTCCTGGCCGAGGCGGCGTTCCGGGAGGGCGAGGACAACCCCAAGGACCTCCACATGACCGGCCGCGAGGCCGCCGAGGCCGCGGTCAAGGCGGGCGCCGGCCGGCTGGTGCTCACCCACATCCCGCCGTGGTACGACCCCAACGCGGCGCTCGACGAGGCCCGGCCGGTCTTCGACGGTCCCCTCGAGCTGGCCCTCTGCGGCGCGACCTACGACCTCTGAGCCGCCGCCGTACGCGCGTCCAACGCCGCGACGAGCCTGGCGTGCCCGGTCCGGGCGGCCCTGACTGCGTTGGTCGGCGTCACGCGACGCTCGATAGGGTCGCGCCATGACTTCCCGACCTGACGGACGCGAGAACGACGAGCTGCGACCCATCAAGATCACCCGCCACTGGCTCGACCACGCCGCCGGCTCGGTGCTGGTGGAGTTCGGCAAGACCCGGGTCCTCTGCGCGGCGTCCGCCTCGATCGGGGTGCCGCGCTGGCGCAAGGACTCCGGTCTCGGCTGGGTCACCGCGGAGTACGCCATGCTCCCGTCCTCGACCCACACCCGATCCGACCGCGAGTCCGTGAAGGGGCGCATCGGCGGGCGGACCCACGAGATCTCCCGGCTCATCGGCCGGTCACTGCGCGCGGTCGTCGACTACAAGGCGATGGGGGAGAACACGATCGTCCTGGACTGCGACGTGCTGCAGGCCGACGGCGGCACGCGCACGGCCGCGATCACCGGCGCGTACGTCGCGCTCGCGGACGCCGTCGCGCACCTGCGCGAGAAGGGTGCGTTGAAGGGGGAGCCCCTGACCGGGTCGGTGTCCGCGGTCTCCGTCGGGATCATCGACGGCGAGATCCGGCTGGACCTTCCCTACGAGGAGGACGTCCGCGCCGAGACCGACATGAACGTCGTGATGACCGGCGACGGGAAGTTCGTCGAGGTGCAGGGCACCGCCGAGGGCGAGCCCTTCGACCGGTACCACCTCGACGGCCTGCTCTCGATGGCGGAGAAGGGCTGCGCCGACCTGACCCGGATCCAGCAGGAAGCGCTTCGTGGCTGAGGCCCGTCCCCAGGTGTTCCTGGCCTCCCGGAACGCCAAGAAGCTCGCCGAGATGCAGCGGATCCTCGAGGTGTTCGTGCCGCACATCGAGGTGCTCGGCCTCGACGACGTGGAGCACTACGACGAGCCGGCGGAGACCGAGCCGACCTTCGAGGGGAACGCGCTGATCAAGGCGCGTGCCGCCGTGGAGGCGACCGGGCTGCCGTCGCTGGCCGACGACAGCGGGCTGTGCGTGGACGCCCTCAACGGGATGCCCGGCGTGCTCTCCGCCCGGTGGAGCGGCCTGGTCAAGGACGGCGCCACCGACGTCGACCTGGCCAACAACCAGCTGCTGCTGGCGCAGGTCGCGGACGTCCCCGACGCGCGACGTGGGGCGCGGTTCCGGTGCGCCGTCGCGTTCGTCCACCGCTCACCGTCCGGCGAGATCGTGGAGCACGTCGAGCACGGTGAGATGCCCGGCCGGATCATCCGCGAGATGCGGGGGAGCGGTGGCTTCGGGTACGACGTCCTCTTCGTCGCGGACGGGCACGACGTGACGTCGGCCGAGCTCCCTCCGGACGAGAAGGACGCCATCTCCCACCGCGGCCAGGCGCTGCGCCGGATCGCACCGGTGGTGGCGGAGGCGCTCGCCGAGTCTCCCTGACCGCCTGCCACGCCGGCCGCCGCAGTAACGTCGAAGGCGTGACCGAGCAGCAGCCCTATGAGGTGGTCGAGGTGTATCCGGACTTCGAGCTGCGCCGCTACCCGGAGCACCTCGTCGCCGAGATCGAGGTCGGCGGCCCGTTCGAGCTGGCGGGAAACCTCGCGTTCCCCAGGCTCGCGAGGTACATCGGCGGGCACAACCGCTCCTCGCGCAAGGTCGCGATGACGGCCCCGGTCGTGCAGGAGGAGGCGACCTCCGGGAACAACCGCTACGTCGTCGGGTTCGTGATGCCGGCCGACGTCACTGCCGAGGACATCCCCGACCCGGTGGACTCCGCAGTGCGGACGCGACGTGTCCCGGCCGAGACCGCGGCGGCCCTCCGGTTCTCGGGGCGGTGGTCGCGGACGTCGTACGAGAAGCACGCCGGGCGGCTCCTCGAGGCGCTCGCCACGGCGGGGCTGCGGCCGACCGGCCCACCTCGCTACGCGCGGTTCGACCCACCGTGGACGCCATGGTTCCTCCGGCGCAACGAGGTCGTCGTACCGGTCGTCGTCTGAGCCAGACCTCGGGTTCCCGGACATCGCCCGCGGACGCTACGGTTGCGGCGACCTACCCACGCTCGGAGGGACCACCCATGACACAGCCTGACGACCTCGCGGCGACGTCGGCCCATCCGGCGGCGACCGGCCGCCCAGCGGTCGTCGACCAGGACCAACGGCATCGTCGGGCTGGTGCTGGCGGTCCTCAGCCTCCAGGGTCAGGGCAGCTGGGACCACGGCGATCCAGGCGGTGTTCGGGCTACCGAGTTCGGTCCGGACCAGTTCCGGGTCGTCTGGCGATCAGCGGGCTCGTCACGCTCGGCTTCGCCGTGGCCGGCTTCGTCCTCGGACGTCGTGCGCTGGCCGTGCACGGCGGAGTCGCCTCGTGGGAGCAGTACGTCGGCGGCGCGGCCGTAGTGCTCGGTGCGATCGGCGCAGTGATCTCGATGGTCACGGTCGTGGGCAGCCTGCTCGTCTCCGGGCGGGCAGGCGTTCGGCCCGCTCATGTGAGCCGGCTGCCGTCGCGGCCCCGTCAGCGCGGTCTCAGTCGATGCCCTCGGACACTATCTGCTGGAACCGGGCGTGCACGTCCTCGTCGCCGTCGCGGGTCAGCTCGCCGACGGCCGGCCGGCCCCAGAGCCAGCAGTCGAGGTCGGCGGCCGTGCCCTCGATGGTGGCCGCGACCTGGTCGGTGCCCGCGTCGGTCACCTCGACGAGCGGACTTCCGTCGTACCTGTTGCCCGAGTCGGGACTGGTGCCGCTGAACGAGCCGAGGGTGACGACCCAGTCCCGGTCGGTGTCCGTGGCGCGCAGGCGCAGGGTCGCCGAGGGCTCGAGCGTCACCGTTGCCCACGCCGGCGCCCCTCCGAACATGACCCGCAGCGCCTCGTCCACACCGTCCGCGCAGAGCGCGGGGTCCATGGACGCCCGTGCGACGTCCGCGGTCAGCTCCGCGTCGATGCGGTGGATCAGCGCCTCGTGGGCCTGCCTGCGCCTGATGAAGCCCGCGGTCTGGTCCTCGGACCAGGTCCAGCGACGGTCGGCCGGGTCGGTCTCGGCCAGCGACGTCTGCAGCAGGTTCGTCGCCTCGTCGAAGAACGCCAGCAGCCCGGCGCGGTCGCCCGGTCGGTCCGGGTGCTCGATGCCCTCGGGGTCGTCGACGGCCTCGCGCACGACGGTGCCCCAGAACCACTGCACCTCCGCTAGGTGCCAGATCAGGTCGTCGGCGTGCCAGTCGGGGCAGGTCGGCACCTGGCCGTCGACTGGTGCGTCACGGAGCACGGCCGCGAAGCGCGCGGAGTTCTCGCGGATGTGAGCCAGGTAGTCGAGCGTCATGGCAGCAGCCAAGCACTGCCCACCGACATAGTCACGGAGGCTCGGGTCAGATCCTGACCGCGATCTTGCCGCGGGTGTGACCGGCCTCGGAGCGCTGGTGCGCCTCCGCGATCTGCTCGAGCGGGAGCACCTCGGCCAGGTCCACGCGGAGCTTCCCCGCGTCGGCGAGGTCGGCGAGCACGTCGAGATGCGCACGCTCGGGGCGCACGAAGACGTATGTCCCGCCGAGCTCGTGCACCTTCTGTGCGTCGATGATCGAGGCGATCCGCGTCGGGTGCTTGACCTGGTTCGGCGCGTCCGCGAGCGCGTCGCCGCCCACGAGGTCGAGGACCGCCTCGACGGGTGCGGACAGCTGTTCGCTGACGGGGCCCTGGTGGTAGTCGACCACCTCGGTGACGCCGAGCTCCCGGAGGAAGTCGTGGTTGTCGGGGCTCGCGGTGCCGACGACCTCGCACCCGCGGGCGAGCGCGATCTGCACCGCGAACTGACCGACCCCACCGGCTGCGGCGTGGACGAGCACCCGCTCGCCCTCCTCGACGGACAGGGCCTCGGTCAGCGCCTGGTAGGCGGTGAGCCCGGCCAGGGGGACTGCGGCGGCCTCCTCGAACGACAGCGACGCGGGCTTGCGCGACACCGTCCGCTCGGGGGCGGGCACGAGCTCGGCCGCCGTGCCCCACTGCACGTCGTCGCGGCGCACGTAGCCCCAGACCTCGTCTCCGACCTCCAGGCCGGTGATCACGGCGGGGCCGACGGCCTCGACGACGCCGGCGACGTCCCAGCCCGGGATGATCGGCAGGTGGTGGGGGTAGGCGCCCTGGAGGTACCCGCGCCGGATCTTCCAGTCCACGGGGTTCACGCTGGTCGCCTTGGCGCGGACCAGGATCGTGTCCGGTCCGACGGGTGGGTCGTCGTGCTCGCGCACGGTCATGACGTCGGCGTCGCCGTACTCGTCGTAGACGGCTGCTCTCACGGTGTTCCTCCTCAGGGGTGGGTGCTCATGGGTGGTGACCCGGGGAGGACCGGTCAAACGTCAGGCGCCCGGATAGAGCCGGAAGCCGAGCATCTGGATGTGCTCGAACGTCTCGTAGAAACCGTCCGCGTCCTCCGGCGTGATCAGGTCCATCCGCTTGGTGCCGGTCGCCTGGAACGTCGCCACGGTGAGAAGGCGGGCGATGCCGCGCCGCCGGTGGTCGGGGTGGACGGCGAGGAAGCTGAGGTGGGACTGGAGCACTCCGTCCCCGAGCGCCTGCGCGAAGCCGACGACCTCGCCGTCGACGAGAGCGGTGTACGCCGAGGAACCCGGTGCGGTGCACACCTGTCGCACGATGTCGGGGTCGGTCAGCGACGGCCACTGCACCGTCGTGCAGAGCCGCGCGATGCCGGCGGCATGGGCGTCCTCGAACGGGACGATGTCCACAACGCTCATGCCGCCCGACCCTAACCGGCGGGCCGGCGGCTGTCCGGCTACCAGACGTCTCCGTTCCGCCAGTCGCACGCGAGGTCCCCGCCCGGGGTGAGCAGTGCCGTCACGGGCAGCAGGAAGATGGCGTCCTCCTCGCCGGGCGTCGGCATGGTGCCGGTGGGTGCGAGCACGGACGCGCTGCCGGACCACGGCTGCCAGCCCCTCCCGGCGTAGAACGGGCCCGCGAGCTCGGAGGCACTCAGGGCACCGAGCTCGTAGCCGCCGCGGATGACCTCCTCGAGCGCCCCCATCACGGTCGACCCGATGCCACGACGGCGGTGGTCCGCAGGGACGCCGACGCCTTCGACGTACCCAGTCCGCAGCGCGCGGTCCCCGTGCAGCAACCGGCGCATGACGACCGCGCCGTGACCGAGCAGCCGGTCGCCGTCACGGACCAGCACGTGCAGGCCGCCGAGGGTGTGCTCGTAGTCCTCGTCGCCGAAGTCGCCGTCGAACGCCTCGTCGAGCAGCCGCCGGATGGCCCGGTGGTCGCTCGGCGAGAGGTCCGAGGTGTGGGCCGTGCGCACTGAGAGCATGGCCGTCATTGTGCGCCCGGAGAGAGTCGAACTCTCACTGGATCGGACCTAAACCGATTGCCTCTGCCGTTGGGCTACGGGCGCGCGCCGCACAGTCTAGGGCGGACCGGCCGCGAGACGGCGCACAGCGGCGCCGCCCGCGGCGTGTGTCAGCCGGCGAGCCCGAGGTCGCGGCGGAGCTTCGCGACGTGGCCGGTGGCCTTCACGTTGTACTGCGCGACCTCGACGTGGCCGTCCTCGTCGACGACGAACGTGGAGCGGATCACGCCCTGCACGACCTTGCCGTACATCTTCTTCTCGCCGAACGCGCCCCACTCCGTCATGACTGCCTTGTCCTGGTCCGACAGCAGCGTGATCGTCAGCGCGTCGCGCTCGCGGAACTTCGCGAGCTTCTCCGGCTTGTCGGGGGAGATGCCCAGCACCTCGTAGCCCGCGCCCTTGAGGGAGTCCAGCGACTCGGTGAAGTCGCACGCCTGCTTCGTGCAGCCGGGCGTCATCGCGGCCGGGTAGAAGTACACGATCACCTTGCGCCCTCGCAGGTCGGACAGCCTCACCGTCGAGCCGTCGTCGCTCGGCAGCGCGAAGTCGGGGGCGACGTCTCCCTGGGACAGGCGGTTCTCGCTCATCAGGCTCCTCAGCTCGGGGTCGGCTCGGCGGGATGGAATACCGCCTTATTGCGAATGGTTCGCAATAACGTACAGTCCTCAGGTAGCGCGGACCCACCGCGTTACGAGCGGACGATGCCCCAACGTAGGCCACGGAGGACCAGCCCGATGCACGTGCCCGACGGATTCCTGGACGCGCCGACGTCGATCGCCACCGGTGTCGCCGCGGCGGGCGCCCTCGGCCTCGCGCTGCGCAAGGCACGCGGCGAGCTCGACGACCGCACGGCGCCGATGGCGGGCCTGGTCGCGACGTTCGTGTTCGCAGCGCAGATGGTGAACTTCCCGGTGGGCCTCGGCACGAGCGGACACCTGCTCGGGGGAGCCCTCGCCGCTGTCCTGGTCGGCCCGTGGACCGGGCTGCTCGCGGTCAGCGTCGTGCTGATCGTCCAGGCCCTCCTGCTCGCCGACGGCGGCATCACCGCGCTCGGCACGAACATCACGCTGCTGGCGATCGCAGGCGTGGTCGTCGGCTGGTTCGTCTTCCGCGGCCTCCAGAAGATCGCCCCCAAGCGCCTGGGCCTGGTCCCGGTGTTCGCCGCGGTCGCCGCCCTCGTCTCCGTCCCCGCCGCCGCCCTCGTCTTCGTCGGCCTCTACGCCGTCGGTGGCACCGCCCCCGTGCCGCTCGACGGCCTCGCCGCCGCCATGCTCGGCTGGCACACCCTGATCGGCATCGGCGAGGCGCTGATCACCGGCCTCGTCGTCGCCAGCGTGGTCGCGGTCCGCCCCGACCTCGTGTACGGCGCACGCCCGGTCCTGCGCAGCCGCGAGCTCGAGATCCGGTCCACCACGCCGGCCCCGCCGAAGGCAGCCGCATGAGGACGCGCACCTTCGTCGTGATCGGCGTCCTCGCGGCCCTGCTGGTCGCCGGCGGCGCGAGCTACTTCGCCTCGAGCAGCCCCGACGGTCTCGAGCACGTCGCGGAGCAGGCCGGGTTCGCCGACCGGGCGAAGGACTCCGCCACGGCCGACTCGCCGCTCTCGGACTACCGGGTCAGGGGTGTGGAGAACGACGCAGTCTCCACCGGCCTCGCCGGAGTGGCGGGTGCGCTGGTCGTGCTGGTCCTCGCCGGCGGCCTCGCCTTCGCCGTACGACGCGCGGGGCGGCGCGATCCCGACAGGCTCGATCACCCGGACAGGCTCGACCAACAGGGGGATCGCTGAATGGGCGCCGGACACGGACACAAGCTCCACTTCCACGGCCACTCGCCGGTGCACCGCGCCCCGGCGCACCTGAAGGTCGTCGCGCTCCTGGCCTTCATGCTGACCGTGGTGGCCACCCCGCGCGAGTGGTTCCTCGCCTTCGGCTTCTACCTCGTCATCGTGCTCGGCGTGATCGCGGTCTCGCAGGTGCCGTTCGGGTACATCGGCAAGCGCATGGTGGTCGAGGTGCCCTTCGTGCTCTTCGCGATCCTCATGCCGTTCGTCTCGACAGGTCCCCGGATCGACGTACTCGGGGTCGCCGTCTCCGAGCCCGGCCTGCTGGCCGCCTGGGGGCTCCTCGTCAAGGGCACCCTCGGGGTCATGGCGAGCCTGACCCTGGCCGCCACCACGGAGCCGCGGGACCTGCTGCGCGGGCTCGAGCGGCTGCGCGTGCCGACGCAGCTGGTGCAGATCATCGGCTTCATGATCCGCTACCTCGACGTGGTGACCGACGAGATGCGGCGCATGCGCATCGCGCGCGAGTCACGCGGCTTCACCAGCCACGGCCTGCGCGCGTGGCCGGTGTACGCCCGGGCCGCGGGTGCGCTGTTCATCCGCTCCTACGAACGTGGTGAGCGGGTCCACCTCGCGATGCTCTCGCGCGGCTACGACGGGAGCACACGATGAGCACGCCGGTCCTCGACGTCCAGGGGCTCGCCTACGCCTACCCCGACGGGCACCAGGCGTTGTACGGCGTCGACCTGCACGTGCACCAGGGGGAGCGGGTCGCCCTCCTGGGTCCCAACGGCGCCGGGAAGACCACCCTCGTGCTGCACCTGAACGGCATCCTCACCGCAGGCGCCGGCTCCGTCTCCGTCTCCGGCCTGCCGGTGTCGAAGCCGAACCTGCAGGAGGTCCGTCGGCGCGTCGGGGTGGTGTTCCAGGACCCCGACGACCAGCTGTTCATGCCGACGGTGCGCGACGACGTGGCCTTCGGCCCGAGAAACCTCGGGATGAAGGGCGCCGCCCTCGACGGTCGCGTGATGGACGCCCTCGAGCGGGTCGGCATGGCCGACTTCGCCGACCGGCCGCCGCACCACCTGAGCTTCGGCCAGCGCCGGCGGGTGGCGGTCGCGACGGTGCTCGCGATGGAGCCGGAGATCCTGGTCCTCGACGAGCCGTCGTCGAACCTCGACCCGGCCTCCCGCCGCGAGCTCGCCGACATCCTCCGCGGTCTCGACGTGACGGTGCTGATGGTCACCCATGACCTGCCGTACGCGTTCGAGCTGTGCCCGCGCTCGGTGGTGCTCTCCGACGGCGTGATCGTGGCGGACGGGTCGACGTACGACGTGCTCACCGACGAGGACCTGATGGCACGGCACCGCCTCGAGCTGCCCTTCGGGTTCGATCCCCGGGCGATTGGGAACCGGGTCGCCGGGTAACCTTCGCTGATGTGCCTGCTTCGGTGGGCGCCTGCCCGATTCCACAGACGAGGAGACTGACGTGGGCCAAGCTGACAAGCCGGCTGACACTCGTGCACCCGAGACGATCGAGAACGAGATCGAGGCCACACGCGACCGCCTCGCCCACACCATCGACCAGCTCCTCTACCGGTCGAGCCCGAAGACCATCGCCAAGCGCGAGGTGAGCAGCGTCAAGGCCTACTTCGTGGACCCGGTCACCGGTCAGCCGCGCACCGACAACATCGTCAAGGTGGCCGCCGGCGTGGGCGGTTTCATCGCCGTCATGCTCCTCGTCCGGAAGGTCGCGAAGTAGCACCGTGTCCCAGGACAAGCTCCCCATCCGGATGCTCCACGACCGGGTCCTGGTCCAGCTCGACAAGGACGCGGGGGAGCGACGGTCCAGCGGCGGCATCGTGATCCCCGCGACGGCGGCGCTCGGCGCGCGCCGGCTCTCCTGGTGCCGTGTCGTCGCGGTCGGCGCGAACGTCCGCGCGGTCGAGGTGAACGACCGCGTGCTCTTCGACCCCGAGGACAAGGCCGAGGTCGAGGTGCAGGGGGAGACCTACGTCGTCATGCGCGAGCGCGACATCCACGCGGTCGCCGCCGAACGTCTCGGCGACAGCCAGACCGGTCTCTACCTCTGACCTGTTCCACGCAAAGCCCGGTTCACGACACCTGCCGCGAGTGGTAGGAAGGCCGGGTGGAGAGCAAGTCGATCCTCCCGGACGAGGGCGAGCACCTGACCAACGGGTGGGAGCCGGACGCCCCACCCGACGACACGCTGGTGAGGCGTGCGGTGCTCGTGCACGCGTCGTGGCCGATCGCGGTCGCCTCGGCGCCGGCTGCCCTCGGGCACCCTCCGCTGATGGTGCGCTTCCCCGCACCGCGGGACAGACCGAGACCCGGAAGGTGTCCGTGTCGTCGAGGTCCGCGACGCCGACGCCCTCGCGGTGGCCGAGCGGGTGCTGATCGAGGGCTACCCCATGCCCGGCAGCACCCCGGGAAGCGTGCTCCGGCCCGGCCTGCTGGACGGCACCACACGCGTGTGGCTCGGGTACGTCGACGGGGAGGCCGTCTCGGTGGCGGCGGCCCACCAGTCCGCCGGGATGACCCTCGTCGAGTACGTCGCGGCCCTGCCGGCCGCACGAGGTCGGGGCGCCGGCGCCGCAGTCACGTGGGCCGCGACGCTCGCGGCTCCCGAGACCCCGGCGGCCCTGGTCGCGAGTGACGACGGACGGCCGACGTACGAACGGATGGGCTACGTCGCCATCGAGCGCTGGACCGCGTGGTTGCGCCCTGCTCGTCGCTGACGTGAGCGACGGCCGCGACCGACGGGGCGGCAGTGACGGCTCGACTGACGCGGTGCGCGACGGCGAGCCACGCCGGCAGGGTGCCCGGACATGAGCTCGGGGAGACCGGCCGGCGTCCTGTGCCGGCCGGTCTCCCCGAACCAGTGCTTCCTCAGGCGCGGTGGCTGCCGCCGTGGGACGTGCTCGTCTCGTCGGTGGAGTCGTAGTCGTCGGCACGGTGCGACGTGGTCTCACCGTGAGTCGAGGCGACGGTGTGCTCGTCACCTGACGCGACGGTGTGCTCGCCGGTCGACGACGTGGCGGTCGTCTGCCCGTCGTGGGAGGCGGTGGTCTGCCCGTCGTAGGCCCCCTCCGGGGCCGTCGTCGGGGCCGGGTGCCTGACGTCGGGGTCGAGCTCGTCGGCCTTCCGCAGGTGCTCCTGGTGCTCCTGACGGTGCTCCGCCGCGGTGCTCGCCCGGTGCTGGGCATCGGCCTGGAGACGCTCGGCCTCGGCAGCCTTGCGGTCGGCCTCGGCGCGCGCGGCGGCCGCCTTGGCCTCGGTCTCCTTGGCCAGCGCCTCCCTGCGCTCGACCTCGGTCGCCTTCTCGGCGGCCTGCTCGCGCAGCTCGGCGGCGTGCTCCCGGTTCCGCTCGGCCTTCTTGTTGCTCGCCATCTTCGCGATCACGGCGATCAGTGCGATCACGGCGACTGCGACGATGATCCACACCACGGTTGAGGTGTCCATGGTCCCCTCCTTGTAGGTCTGACCGCGGCGGTGGTACCCCTCAGCCCCTGCGACAAACTTCGGCCGGTGGCCCGCCCGTCACGGCGGACGCCCGCACGGCGCAGGGGCCGCGGCAGGACCCATAACCTGTTCCAGTCTTCGGCGTTGAGGTTTCCGTTGCCCCTCGGAACGGAGACCTCATGGGATTCTCGCGCCGCGCCACCGCGCTGCTCGCCTCGCTGGCCCTGCTGCCTGCCCTGACCGCGGTGCAGGTCGCCACGGCGCCGCCGGAGGCCTCGGCGTCGGAGTCCCTGCTGCGCCCGGCCGACGGGGTCTACCGCGCGACGGTCAAGCGCACGAAGCACGGGATCCCGCACGTCGTCGCGAAGGACTTCGGCTCCCTCGGCTTCGGCCACGGCTTCGCGACCGCCGAGACGTCGATCTGCTCCCTGGCCGACACCCTGCTCACCGCGCGCGGCGAGCGCTCCCGGTACCTCGGCCCGGACCGCCGCTACAACGACCAGGTCACCCTGAACGCCACGAACCGGCAGACCGACGCGCTGCTCACCGACATCCACAACCGCAAGGTCGTCGAGAGGCTGCTCCGCGATCCCAAGCGTGGCCCGAGCGCGGAGACCAAGGCGATCGTGCGCGGCTACGTCGCCGGGATCAACGACTACCTCCGCTCGGTCGGAGGGGCGAAGGGGATCAAGGACCCGTCCTGCCGGGGGGCGCGCTGGATCACGCCGACCGCCAGGCCGATCGACCTCTGGTACGGCGTCTACGCCGCCAACCTGCTCGCCTCCACGGGCGTGTTCGTCCCGCAGATCGTGAGCGCCGCCCCGCCGAGCCCGGGCAACCCGAACCTGCCGTCGGTCCCGGTCGACGCCGACTTCGCCGAGGTGCCCGACCAGCTGCCGTCCCGGAGGGCGCTGCTGAAGGGGCTGGGCAAGGACCCGGACGCGCCGTTCGGCTCCAACGCGACCGCGGTGGGCTCGGCCGCCACGACCACCGGCCGCGGCATGGTGCTCGGCAACCCGCACTTCCCGTGGCGCGGCCGCTACCGGTTCGCCCAGGCGCACCTCACGATCCCCGGCGAGTACGACGTCGCCGGCGCAAGCCTGATCGGGTCGCCGGTCGTCAACATCGGGTTCAACCGCAACGTCGCGTGGAGCCACACCGTGTCCACGGCGTACCGCTTCACGCCGTACGAGTACCCGACGGTCGCCGGCAGTACGACGTACCTCACCGCCGACGGGCCAAGGGAGCTCGAGCGTCGTGAGGTCAGCTTCAAGGCCCGCGCCAAGGACGGGACGCTGAAGACGGTCACCGAGGACCTGTACCGCACCGACGAGGGGTACGTCCTCCACGCACCCGACGTCCTGATGAGCTGGACGCCGGCGAGCTTCTTCGCGCTGCGCGACGCGAATGCCGAGCACCTGCGGACGATCGACACCTTCCACAACATGGCCAAGGCCGGCAACGTCCGCGAGCTCCTCGCCGCGCAGGACCGTGGGTCCGGCATGCCGTGGGTGAACACGATCGCCGCGGACCGGGCGGGCAACGTGCTCTACGCCGACCACTCCGTGGTGCCGAACGTGCCGAACGACCTCGCCGAGCAGTGCATGACGCCGATCGGGCGGGCGCTGTTCGAGGTGGCCGGGCTGCCGGGACTCGACGGCACCCGCGCGTCGGGTGACTGCGCGTGGAGGACCGACGCCGACGCGACCCGGCCCGGCATCTTCGGGCCGAAGAACCTGCCGCACACGTTCCGCAAGGACTGGGTGGTCAACGCCAACGACAGCTACTGGCTGCCGAACCCGGAGCAGCGGCTCGAGGGCTTCGCCCGGATCATCGGCTGCGAGGCCTGCGAGCGCACCCTGCGCACCCGGGTCGTCTACCGCTACGTGATGGACCGGCTGGCCGGCACCGACAAGCTGGCGAGGAACAAGCTCGTGTCGCACCGGACGCTGAAGCGCTTCGAGCACGAGAACCGGGTCTTCGGCGCCGAGGTGGCCCGCGAGAACGGCGACCTCCAGACGGTCTGCGAGTCGGCCGGTGGCGGCAAGGCGTGCGAGGTGCTCGCGAAGTGGGACGGCCGATCGGACGTCGACAGCGTCGGCACGCACATCTTCCAGGAGTTCTGGAAGCGTGCGCAGGGCGTGAGCGGCCTGTGGCAGGTCCCCTTCGACGCAGCGGACCCGGTCGGCACCCCGCGCGACCTCAACGAGGCCAACCCGCTGGTGGTCCAGGCGATGACCGACGCGCTGGCCTTCCTCGACGAGAAGAAGGTCGCGTACGACGCACCGTGGGGCTCGCTCCAGGTGGCCGGAGACGACGGCGCACCGCCGATCCCGATCGGCGGTGGCGAGGGGTACGCCGGCAACGCCAACGCGGTCGCCAGCCGGGGACCGGTCACCAACCTGGACCGGCTCTACCCGGTCACCTACGGCTCGTCACACATCCAGGCGGTGGCCTTCACCGACCGCGGTGTCGACGCGGACACGATCCTGACCTACGGCCAGTCGCTGAACCGGCGCTCGGTGCTGTCCTCGGACCAGACGAGGCTGTTCAGCCAGGAGCGGTGGGTGGACTTCGCGTTCACGCCCGCGCAGATCCGGCGCGCGCTCGTGAGGAGCTACCGGGTCAGCGGCCGCGCCTGAGGAGGCTCCAGGGACGGTGTGGCCTGGGCGGCGTTGAAGCGGTCCCACCGCCGGAGCAGCTCCTCGCGGAGGTCGGGGTCGCACATGACGAGGTAGACCAGGCCGCACGTCTGCGGACCGCTCGCGCCGGGGTGGCACAGCGAGCACGCGTCACCGATCCGGATGGGGCAACGGGCTTCGTCGGTGGTGGCCATCGACATCCTCCCCTCACTGCGGTTCGGGAAGTCTCACCTGTATTCAACCCGCAAGAGGGCGTCGGGCGCTGCGGGCAGAGGCCCTCCGCGAAGGGACCAAGGTCTCGGCACGACCTGGCCCGGGAGGGTGGCATCGGATGTCGCTTCAGCAGCAGGCGGGCTCGCGGGCCGCGTCCTCCTGCTGGTAGCGGCGCACCCGGTTCAGCTCCTCGCGGAGGTCGGGGTCGGACATCACGAGGTACACCAGGCCGCAGTCCTGCGGGCCGGTCGCGCCGGGCTGGCAGAGCGAGCACGCGTCCCCGGGCCGGATCGGGCACTTGGCCTCGGGAAGTGCGCGGGTCGTACGCATGCGCTGCTCCTCCTGGTCCTCGCACGTGACAGCGCGCCTGTCGCGCGCTGTCCATACAGTTCAACCACGCGCGCACTCCGGCTGATTCCGGCCAGACGACCTGAACTCGCAGGGACGTTGGTCCCGAGAAGAGCGACCTCAGGCGTAGGCCGAGAGGAAGGCGGCGACCAGGCCTCCCAGGGACGGGAGGTGGTAGCCGCCCTCCTGGACCAGCACGCTGGGGAGCCCGAGTCCGGCGAGGCGCTCCCCGGCGCGGTGGTACCCGTCCAGGGTGACCCGCAGCGGGCTCTCCGGGTCGTCCGCGGCCGCGTCGACGCCGAGCGAGACCACGACGGCCGAGGTCCCGCGCGCGACGGCTGCCTCCGCGAGGGCGGCGACGCCGTCGAGGAAGGGGCCGTCACCCGTGCCCGGCGCCAGCGGCACGTTGAGGTTCGCGCCCTCCCCGTCGCCGGACCCGCGCTCCGAGGCGTGGCCGACGTAGTGCGGGAACCAGCCCGCCGCGGGGTCGACGTGCACCGAGCCGTAGAACACGTCGGCGCGGTCGTAGAAGATCGCCGACGTGCCGTTGCCGTGGTGCGCGTCGACGTCGATGACCGCGACCCGGTCGTGGCCCTCCCGGCGCAGCGCCTCGGCCGCGACGGCGGCGTTGTTGAGGTAGCACGAGCCGCCGTAGGCGGACGCGGTGACGTGGTGGCCCGGCGGGCGGGAGAGGGCGTACGCCGCATCGGCGCCGCCGGCGACGAGGTCCACCGCGGTCAGCGCGCAGTCCGCCGCCGCCCTCGCTGCCTGCCAGGTGCCGGGCCCGACCAGCGTCATCGTGTCGTAGCAGTAGGCGCCGGCCAGCCCGTGCACCGCGGTCGCGTCCGTCCTCGGGATGCCGCCGAGCATCGCCTCGGTCGGGAAGACGTAGGGCACGACCCGGTCCTGGCCGACCTCCTCGGGGATGCCGGACTCCGCCCAGCGCGCGTGCACGGTTGCCAGGTGGTCGAGCAGGTCCCGGTCGTGCACCGCGGCGAGGACCTCGTCGCCGTGCGGCGTGGCCTCGACCAGCGCGTGCCCGCCGGCGGTGAGGGAGTCGAGGAGTACGTCGACCCGCTCGGCCACCTCCGTGCCCGGAGTGCGAACGCCCACCCAGATCTCGGCGGACGGCACGTGCTCGCGGGTGGTGGGGGACCAGACGACATCGATCGGCGACATGGGCGTCAGCATGCCAGCACGTGCGGCAGGATCATCCCCATGCCACGTGCCGCTGACCTCGGAATCCGGATCGGGACGCTGCCGAGCGGACCCACCAGCTCGGTCCTCGACGTCGAGGGTGTCGGCCTCGGCCACGCGACCGTCGTACGCGACGAGCCCGCGGCACCCGCGGGACGCGGCACGGCACGCACCGGCGTCACCGTCCTCGTGGCGGCCGACGACGCCTACGACCGGATGCTTCCCGCGGGCGGCGCGGTGCTCAACGGCGCGGGGGAGTGCACCGGGTTCCTCTCCGCCGGTGAGTGGGGCACGCTCGAGAGCCCGGTGTTCCTGACCTCCACCCTCCAGCTCGGTCGGGTCTACGACGCCGCCTGCGAGATCTCCGTCGAGCGCGACGAACGGGTGGCCGACGACGTGCTGATCCCGGTCGTGGCCGAGTGCGACGACTCGTTCCTCAACGACAACCGCCGGATGCAGGTCACCCGCGCCGACGTCGAGACGGCATGGGACGAGGCCCTGGCCTCCCGCGGCTCGTCCGCGCCGCCGGCCGAGGGCAGCGTCGGCGCCGGCACCGGGATGTCCTGCCTCGGTTTCAAGGGCGGCATCGGCACGTCCTCGCGGGTCACGCCCGAGGGGCACACGGTGGCGGTCCTCCTGATGACGAACTACGGCGTGCGGGAGCAGCTCGTCGTGGACGGCGTCCCGGTCGGCCGGCTGCTCGGCCCGGCCCAGACACCCGGGGTGCCCAAGCCCGCGGGCTCGTGCATCGGCGTCGTCGTCACCGACGCCCCGGTCGACGGCGCCGCCTGCGCCCGGCTCGCGCGGCGGGTCGGGCTCGGTCTCGCCCGCACCGGCTCGGTCGCCCACCACGGCAGCGGCGAGATCTTCCTCGCCTGCTCCACCGGCCTGCGCGTGGACCGCGAGGGCCGGTACGACGCGCGCCCCGCCGTCGCGGGGAGGGCGCTCGACCCGATGTTCACCGCCGTGGTCGAGGCGACCGAGGAGGCCGTCCTCAACTCGCTGCTGACCTCGTCCACGACGACCGGTCGCGCCGGGAACACCAGCGAGGGCCTCGACCCCGACACGGTGGTCCGGCTGCTCCGCGAGCACGGCCGGCTCTGACACCGTGACCGGCTCGAAGAGCGGCGAGCGCCGCGACGTGCGGATCGCGATGGCCGACGGCGTGGAGCTCGCCGCGACCCTCTACCTGCCCGACCCCGACGCGGGTCCTCAGCCGTGCCTGCTCGAGGCGCTGCCCTACCGCAAGGACGACCTGACGCTCGCCTACGACGAGGAGTACCTCCGGCTCCGCGACGAGCACGGCTACGCGGTCTGCCGCCTCGACCTGAGGGGGACGGGGTCGTCGGGCGGCGACGCGACGGACGAGTACCCCGAGGCGGAGCAGCGCGACCTCCTCGCCGTCATCGCCTGGCTCGCCGACCAGCCGTGGTGCGACGGGGCGGTCGGGATGTACGGCACGTCGTACTCCGGCTTCAACGCGCTCCAGCTCGCCTGCGAGCGGCCGCCGGCGCTGCGGGCGGTGGTCGCGATCTACGCGTCCGACGACCGGTACACCGACGACGTGCACTACCGCGGCGGCGCGCTGCGCTGGGTCGACATCATCGACTACTGCCACTACATGACGCCGATGTGCGCGCTGCCGCCCGTGCCGGCGGTGTGGGGCGACGGCTGGCGCGAGGAGTGGCTGCGCCGGGTCGAGGCGGTCGAGCCGTGGCTGCTGACCTGGCTGGAGCAGCAGGCGGACTCGGCCTACTGGCGGCGAGGGTCGGTCCGCCCGGACTACGACCGGATCGAGTGCCCGGTGATGCTCGTGGCCGGCTGGGCCGACGGCTACCGGAACAACACCTTCCGCACCGTCGAGGCGCTGGGCAGCAAGGGCACCCCGCACCGCCTTCTCGTCGGGCCGTGGCCGCACGCCGCACCGGACGCCGCCGCGCCGGGCCCGCGGATCGACCTGCTGCCCGAGATGGTGGCCTGGTGGGACCGCTGGCTCCGCGGCCGCCAGAACGGCGTCGACGACGGCGGGCCGGGACGGCCGGCGGTGACCGCGTTCGTCCGCACCTCGACGCGGCCGGAGCCGGACCTCGACACCCACGACGGGTTCTGGGTGCGTGAGGAGTGGCCCAGCCCCCGCGTCGCCGCCGAGGTCCTCACGCTCGACGGGCGTCCGCCGTACCCCGTCCGGGCCGACACCGGCGTGGACGCCTGGATCGACTGCGCGGGACACCTGCCGTGGGGGCAGAGCTCGGACCAGCGTCACGACGACGCCGAGTCGCTGACCTGGGAGTGGGACGCCGGCGGCAGGACGCTCATGGGCCACCCGCGGGCCCGGCTGCGGGTCAGCGCCGACCGGCCGGTGGCGTCGGTGTCGGTCAAGCTGTGCGACGTCTTCCCGGACGGCACCTCGGCGCTGGTCGCCCGCGGCTCGCTCAACCTCACCCACCGCGACGGCGACACCGACCCGGCCCCCCTCACGCCCGGGCGGGTGTACGACGTGGTGGTGGACCTCGACGCCTGCGCCTACGGGTTCGCGCCGGGCCAGCGGATGAGGCTCGCCGTCGCCGGCGCCGACTGGCCCAACACCGCCTGCCCACCCGAGCCGGTGACGCTGACCGTCCACGGCGGCGAGCTCGACCTCCCGGTCCGGTCCGGCCCCTCGCCGTACGACGCACCGCGGTTCGTGCCGGGCAAGGACCGGTCGGGTGAGGACCCGGACGGCGTGGTGTGGCGGGTGGAGCGCGACGTGCTGCGGCGGACCACCGCCTGCGTGATCGGGCACGGTTCGACGTACCCGGTCGCGCACGGCGGGTCGGCCACCGAGCGGTACACCGGCCGGGTCGAGGTGGACCGCCGGACCCACCGGCAGCGTGCGGAGGCCGAGGTCACCTTCGAGCTGTCCTGGCCCGGCCCGGACGCGACGCCCGGAGTCGCCGTGGCGGCGACCTCGACCCTCGAGCTGCACGCGGGCCCCGACGCCTACGACGTGTCGATCACCCTCGTCGCCACCGAGGACGGCCGCCCCGTCGCCGAACGGCGGTGGGACCGCACCGTCGCGCGCCACCTGCAGTGAGCTACTCCGGGCGGCCCAGGGGGATCCAGCAGGCCGCCCGCTGCTCACCCCGTGGGCCGAGGATCGGCAGCGGAGCGGTGGTGCAGAGGTCGGCGACGCCGGCCTCTGCGGCCGCACCACTGGCGAGCGCCTGGCAGCGCGGGTTGAAGCGGCACCCCGAGGGGATCGCGGTCGGGTCCGGGGACTCGCCCTGGAGCACGATCGGGTCGACGTGCGTGATCTCGGGCACCACCGACAGCAGCGCCTGCGTGTAGGGGTGCTGGGGTCGCTGGAGGACCTGCTCGGTGGTGCCGACCTCGACGATCCGGCCGAGGTACATCACCGCGATCCGGTCGGCGATGTTCCAGGCGAGGCCGAGGTCGTGGGTCACCACGAGCACCGTCAGCCCGTGCTCGTCACGCAGCCGCAGCAGCAGGGCGAGGATCTCCCCGCGGATCGACGCGTCGAGGCTGGAGACCGGCTCGTCGGCGATGAGCAGCTCCGGCTCGAGGGCCAGGGCGCCCGCGATGACCACGCGCTGGCGCTGGCCGCCGGAGAGCTCGTGCGGGTAGGACATGAAGAACCGCTCGGGCGGACGCAGCCCGGCCTTGGCCAGGGCCTGGGCCACGAGCTCGGCCTCGTCGGTGCTGGATGCCCTCCTTGGCCTTCCGGGACACCACGTGGTGGATGCGGAGCCCCTCGGCCACCGACTCGTAGACGGTCTGGCGAGGGTTCAGCGCACCGGTCGGGTCCTGGAGGATCAGCTGGACCCGCCGCCGGTAGCGGCGCAGGTCGCCCGAGCGGTAGCTCAGCGGCTCCCCGGCGAACGACACGGTGCCGGCGGTCGGACGCTCGAGGCCGAGCATGGTCCGCACCAGCGTGGTCTTGCCGCAGCCGGACTCGCCCACGAGCGCGACGATCTCGCCCGGCTCCACGCACAGGTCGACCCCGTCGACGGCGCGCGCCGGGAGCCCGGCCCGCCCGCCCCCGAACTCCAGACGCAGGTCGTCGGCCTCGATCAGCGGCGCGCTCACGCGGTCTCCTTGTCGGTCATGGACTCGTCGGCGGTCTCGTCGGCGGCTCTCGCTCGGCGGCGTCTCGTCGACGCGGTGGCAGGCGGCGGTGCGGCCGCCCCCGATCTCGACCAGCACCGGGTCGGACCGACGGCACTGGTCGACCGCCAACGGGCACCGCGGGTGGAAGGCGCACCCCGACGGCAGGTCACGCGGGTCCGGCGGGTCACCCGGGAGGCCGGCCGGGGCGAACCGGGCCGCCGGGTCCCCGATGCGCGGGAAGGCCGCGGAGAGCGCTCGCGAGTAGGGGTGCCGCGGGGCGTCGAACACCTCGCCGGCGGTCCCCGTCTCGACGATGCGACCGGCGTACATCACCGCCACCCGGTGGCAGGCGCGGCTCAGCGCCGACAGGTCGTGGCTGATCATCAGCAGTCCCACGCCGAGGTCGTCGACGAGGCCGGACAGCAGGGTGAGCACCTGCGCCTGCACCATGACGTCGAGCGCCGTGGTCGGCTCGTCGGCGATCACCAGCCGGGGGCGGCAGGCGAGCGCCATCGCGATCATCGCCCGCTGGCGCTGGCCGCCGGAGAGCTGGTGGGGGTAGTCGGCGGCACGTGAGCCCGGGAGGCCCACCTGCTCGAGCAGCTCCTCGACCCTGCTGGTCGTCTCCGCCTCCGGCACCGAGGGGTCGTGCAGCCGGATCGGCTCGGCGATCTGCTGCCCGATGCGGCGCACGGGGTTGAGCGAGTGCAGCGCACCCTGGAACACCATCGACGCCCCCGCCCAGCGCAGGGCACGCAGCTCACCCCAGCGCATCCCGAGGACGTCCTCGCCGTCGACGAGGACCTCGCCGGTCACCTCCGCGCTCGCCGGCTGGAGGCGCAGGATCGTCGAGGCCAGCGTCGACTTCCCGCAGCCCGACTCGCCGGCGATCCCGACGCTCTCACCGGCGCCGACCTCGAGGCTCACCCCGCGTACGGCGGGCAGGACGCCGTTCGCGGTCCGGTAGGACACGCTGACGTCGCGCATCTGAAGCAGGGTCATGCGCGCTCCCGGAGACGTGGGTTGAAGATCTCCTCGAGGGCCTGTCCGACGAGGGTGAAGGCGAGCACGACGACGATCACCGCGACGCCGGGCGGGATGATGTACCACCAGGCCCCGGTGGTGATCGCCCCGGCCGAGAAGGCCTGCTCCAGCATCGAGCCCCACGAGACCCGCAGCGGGTCGCCGAGGCCGAGGAACGACAGGGTCGTCTCGGTGAGGATCGCCACCGCCACGGTCAGGGTGGTGTTGGCGAACACCATCGGCATGACGTTGGGCAGCACGTGCCGGGTCATCTGGTGCCAGTGGCCGGCGCCCAGGACACGGGCCCGCTCCAGGAACGGACGGGCCTCGATCGAGAGCGTCTGCGCCCGGATCAGCATCGCCGTGCCGGACCACGAGGTGACCCCGATGACCAGCGCGATGTTGAACAGCGAGCGCCCCAGGACGCTCGCCAGCACGATGGCCAGCGGGAGGAACGGGATCACCAGGAACCACTCGGTGACCCGGTAGAGGGCCGCGCTGGTCCAGCCCTTGAAGTGCCCCGACGAGAGCCCGACGAGCGTGCCGATCACCATCGAGATCGCGGTGGCGAGCAGGCCGACGAACAGCGAGACCCGGGCCCCCCAGATGAGGAGCGTCAGCACGGACCGGCCGTTGTCGTCGGTGCCCAGCCAGAACTCGGCCGAGGGCGGCTCCAGCACACCGCCGGTCGCCTGCGTGACCTTGAGGCCGCTCTCGTCGGCCAGCAGCGGGGCCGCGAGGGCGACCGCGGCGAAGATGACGAGGATGACCAGGCCGGCCATGCCGGACGGGTGGCTGCGGAACATCCGCCAGGAACGGCCGGCGGACTCCCGGCGGCGCTTCCACGCCAGTTGGCGCGGGGTCAGCCGCGGCGGTGCGCTCTCGGGGGTCGACTTCTGGGCGAGGTCACTCATGCGCGAACCCTGGGGTCGAGGAAGGCGTACAGGAGGTTGGCGACGAGGTTCGCCACGATCACCGCCGCGGAGAAGAACAGGAACGTGCCCTGGAGCAGCGGGAAGTCGGGCACCTCGAGCGCCTCGGTCGTGAGCAGGCCGAGACCGGGGATCGAGAAGACGGTCTCGATCGTGATCGCGCCCGCCACGACGAAGCCGAGGTTCAGCGCGATCAGCGTCGTGGCCGGCAGCAGCGCGTTGGGCACCGCGTGCTTGTCACGGACCGCGACGTCACGCAGGCCCTTGGCCCGGGCGGTGGTCAGGTAGTCCTCGCCCATCTCGTCGAGCAGCGAGGACCGCATGATCAGGGAGTACTCCGCGAGGTAGGCCGCCGTCAGCGTGACCACCGGCAGGGTGAGGTGCCAGGCGATGTCGAGCACGCCCTCCAGAGACGTCGGGTCGACGCCGGGCGAGACCATGCCTCCGGTCGGGAAGATCCCCGGGATCGGGCCGATGCCGACCGCGAACACCGACATCAGCAGCAGCCCGAACCACCACTCGGGCATGGCGTAGAGGGTCAGGGACGTTCCGGTGCTGGCCTTGTCGAACCTCGACCCGCGGTTCCAGGCGGAGCGGATGCCCATCCACAGGCCGATGGTGGTCGCGAGCAGGGTGCCGGTGCCCACCAGCAGCAGGGTGGGCCAGAACCGGTCCGCGATCAGCTCGGCCACCGGCACCCGGTACTTGAAGGACAGCCCGAGCTCTCCGGTGAACGTGTTCTGCAGGTAGGTCAGGAACTGCTGGGGCAGCGGCTGGTCCAGCCCGAGCGTCTTGGTGAGCTCGTCCATCTGCTTCTCACTGACCAGGCGGTTGCGGGCCAGGGTGCGCACCGGGTCGCCGGGGAGGACCCGGAACAGGAAGAAGTTGAAGACGAGCATGAAGGCAAGGCTGCCGAGAGCCCCGGCAACCTTGCCTGTCACGTAACGCGTGCCGAGTCGGCTCACTCGCGGTCGTCCGCGGTGCTCTGGTCACGTCGGCGCATCATCAGGAAGCCGGCGAGGCCGAGCACGACCACCCCTGCTGCGACCGCACCGCCGACCATCGCGCCGTTCCCGGAGGACGCGCTCGAGGTGGTGTCCTCGGAGACCGGCTTGATGGTGACGTAGTTCTCGACGCCGTAGCTGATCAGCATCACGCCACCCGGGTCGGGCTGGGGCACGAAGCCCTCGAACCGGTCGCTGCGCCAGGCCTCGCCGACCGTGTTGTAGGCGTTCACGAGGTAGGGAGCGTCCATGTAGACGATCTCCTGCATCTGCTTGATGATCTCGGCGCGTTCGGCGTCGTCGGTGGCGGAGTGCTGCTCCTTGTAGAGGCGGTCGTACTCCTCGTTGCAGTACCAGGTGTCGGACCAGTTGCCGCGCTGGTCGCAGGTCATGTAGCTGAGCATGGAGTCCGGGTCGGGCTCGACGTACCAGCCCCACTCGAAGACGTCGAAGGTGCCGTCGAGGATGACGTTGGTCAGCTTGCTGCTCTCCATGGACTCGACCTCGGCGGCGATGTCGAGCTCGGTCAGCCACTCCTGGAAGAACTGCATGACGTCGACGGAGGCCTGCGAGTCCGAGCGTGCGATCAGCCGCAGGGGGTCCATCGGCTTGCCGCCCGGCAGCGTGCGGAGCCCGTCGGGGCCCACGGTGTACCCGGCCTCGTCGAGCAGCTGCCCTGCGCGCTCGAGGTCGAAGGTGAAGGCGACGTCCTCCGGCGGCTCCCAGTGGAACTCGTCGTACGCCGGCGGCACGATCGTCGAGCCGGGGATGCCGGCGCCCTGGTAGACCCGCTCGATCAGCGCGTCGCGGTCGATCGCGAAGCCGAGGGCGTAGCGGAACTTCGGGTCGAGCACGGCGGGGTTCGGGTCGCCGATGGGCTTGCCGGTCTCGAGAGAGACCGAGCCGGCGTTGAACCCGATCTCGTCGAAGCCGGGGGAGTCGCCGTTGTGGGCGGTGATGCCCTCGGCGTCCTGGAGCGCCTCGACCTGGTTGGCCGAGATGCCGGTGACGAAGTCGATCTCGCCCTTGTGCAGCGCCTGGATCGCGGGGTCCTCGGCCTTGAAGACGCGGAACACGACCTCGTCGATGTTCGGGGCGCCCGCCCAGTAGTCGGGGTTGGCCTCGAAGCGGATCGTGGAGCCGCCGGCGGCACCCTCGACGAGGCGGAAGGGGCCGGAGCCCACCACGTCCGGGGGCTCGTTGTTGAAGCTCTTGACGTCCTTCTCGCTGAGGTCGGACCACACGTGCTCGGGCACGATCGGCATCGGCAGCAGCGGCAGCACGGCGTTGGGCTCGGACAGCTCGAGGACGACGGTGGTCTCGTCGGGGGCGGTCGCGGTCTCGACCGAGTTGAGGTAGCTGCCCCAGTTGGCCGACTCCGGCCCGCCGTCGAGGATCCGCTCGTAGGTGAAGGCGACGTCCTCGGCGGTGAGCTTCTCGCCGTCGGACCAGGTCACGTCGTCGCGCATCTTGAAGGTCCAGGTCAGGCCGTCCTCGGAGGTCTCCCACGACTCGGCCAGCGCCGGCTGCGGGGACATGTCCTTGCGGCTGTAGCCGACCAGCGAGTCGTAGGTCAGCGCCCACATCTCGTAGGACTCGGCCTCGATGCCCAGGAACGGGTTGAAGGAGTCCGGCTGGTTCAGCAGGCCGACGGTGAAGACCACCTTCTCGTCGGAGGCGTCCGCGCTCGGCGACTCGGAGGCCGCGGCCGGCACGAGCGCGCTCAGGCCGAGGAGCGCCAGGCCCGCGGTGGCGGCGACCAGACCGCTTCCGCCTCGGTGGATGGTCGGTTTCATGTGTGCCTCCGGATCGGTCGGCTGTGCTGCATGCGGGGGATAGGTTGTCCGCCATGACTGAGCTGGCGAGCAGGGACTGGCCCGAGGCACGACGTGAGCCCCTCGAGCGCGTCGACCACGGCGTCACCCGGGTCGACGAGTACGCCTGGCTGCGTGACGTGGACCGGCCGGAGGTGCTCGCGCACCTCGAGGCCGAGCGCGCGTTCTACGACGCGTCCACGGGCCATCTGCGTCCTCTTGTCGAGACACTCGCGAGCGAGATGTCGGTCCGAGTGCCGGGGGTGGAGACGACGTCGCCTCCCTGGCGGCTTGACGCCTTTTCCTACTACATGGCCACGCCAAGTGGAAGTGAGTACGCCCAGTTCTTCCGAAGAAGTGACCAGTTCGAGACCTCTTTTGCCACGGATTCCGAAGCAAGCGAGGGCTACCTGCGCGGATTCCGGACCTTTGGCACGAAGGTGCTCGACCCGGCCGAGCTGGCCGAGGGGTCGTCGTACGTCGAGCTCGGTCTCACCCTGGTGAGCCCCGACGAGCGGCTGCTCGCCTACTCCGTGGACCGGACCGGCGACGAGGTCTACGAGCTGCGCTTCCGTGACATGGACAGCGGCGCCGACCTTCCCGACCGGCTGCCTCGGACCTACTACGGCGGGGCCTGGAGCGCCGACTCGGCGCAGTTCCTCTACACCGTCCACGACGAGAAGTACCGCCCCTTCCAGGTGTGGCGGCACCGGCTCGGCACGCCCGCCGACGTCCGACGTACTCGTCCTCGAGGAGCCCGACGAGCGCTTCGAGCTGCAGGTCCGGAGCACGAGGTCCGGGGACGTCGTGATGATCTGGGCCGAGAGCCGCGACACCTCGGAGGTGTGGCTCCTCGACGCGCACGACCCCGAGGCTCCGGCCCGCAGCGTCGCGCCTCGCCGCAAGGGGGTGGTCTACTCCTGCGAGCACGCGCGGACCGACGAGGGCGACGTGCTGGTCGTCGTCACCAACGACGGGGCGCCGGAGTTCCGGCTGATGTCCGCGCCGCTCGCGACACCCGGGCGCGAGCACTGGCGCGAGCTCGTCGGCGAGCGCAAGGACCGCCGGCTGCACACCGTCGACGCGTTCGCCGGCCACCTGGTGCTCGGCTACCGCGCCCCCGAGTCGGTGCTGCTCACCGTGCTGCCACTTGGTGGAGGCGATGCGTACGACGTACCGCCCAGCTCGCCCCACGGGACCATCCGGCTCGACCGCAACGAGCTCTTCGACACCCCCACGGTCACCGTCGCCGAGGAGTCCTACACCGAGCCCGTCAGCTGGCACGCGGTCGAGCTGGCCACGGGGGAGCGGCGGCGCATCGTCGGCCGCGAGGTGCCGTCGTACGACCCGGCCGACTACGTCACCGAGCGGCGCTCCTTCCCCTCGGTCGGCGGGGTCGACGTGCCCGTGACGATCGTGCGGCACCGCGACGTCGCCCTCGACGGCACCGCTCCGTGCCTGCTCTACGCCTACGGCGCCTACGAGTGGGTCTACGAGCCCGAGTTCGACCCCGCCCTCAGCGTGCTGCTCGACCACGGCGTGGTGTTCGCGCACGCCCACGTCCGCGGCGGCGGCGAGGGCGGCCGGGCGTGGTGGGAGGACGGGCGGCTCGCGGCGAAGCAGCACACCTTCGACGACCAGGTCGCCGCGGCGAAGGGCCTCGGGTCCGGCCTCGTGGACCCGTCCCGGATCGTGACGCGGGGCCTGTCGGCGGGTGGCCTGCTGATGGGCGCGGTGTTCTCGCAGGCCCCGGAGCTCTGGGCCGGGGTCGTCGCGGAGGTGCCCTTCGTCGACGTCGTGAACTCGATGTGCGACGCGTCGATCCCGCTGACGGTCAACGAGTGGGACGAGTGGGGCGACCCGGCGCGCGAGGAGGAGTTCCGCTGGATGCTCGCGTACTCGCCGTACGACAACATCCCGCCCGCCGGGAACCGGCCGCCGCTGCTGGTGACCGGTGCGCTGCACGACCCGCGGGTGATGGTCTGGGAGCCGGCCAAGTGGGTCGCGGCGCTGCGGGCGAGCGACCCGCAGTGGTCGCCGCGGTGTCTCTTCCGCTGCGAGCTGGGCGCGGGCGCCCACGTGGGGCCGTCGGGCCGGTTCGCGCACCTGCGCTACGAGGCCGAGATCTACGCCTGGGTGCTCGACCGGTTCGGCCTGGCGGACGGCATGGCAGGGTGAGGCCCATGGAGCTTCGAGTTTTCACCGAACCGCAGCAGGGTGCGACGTACGACGACCTTCTCGCCGTCGCCAGGACCGCCGAGGACCTCGGCTTCGGGGCGTTCTTCCGCTCCGACCACTACCTCGGCATGGGCACCGAGGGGCTGCCCGGCCCGACGGACGCCTGGATCACGCTGGCCGGCCTCGCCCGTGACACGAACACGATCCGGCTGGGCACCCTGATGACGTCGGTGACCTTCCGCCACCCCGGGCCGCTGGCGATCTCGGTGGCCCAGGTCGACCAGATGAGCGGCGGCCGGGTCGAGCTCGGCATCGGCGCCGGCTGGTACGAAGCCGAGCACACCGCCTACGGCATCCCGTTCCCCAGCACCCGCGAGCGCTTCGACCGCCTCGAGGAGTCCCTCGCGGTCGTCACCGGTCTGTGGACCACGCCCGACGGGGAGCGGTTCTCCTTCGACGGGGCGCAGTACCAGCTGGCCGACTCGCCGGCGCTGCCCAAGCCGGTGCAGTCGCCGCGGCCTCCCGTGCTCGTCGGCGGCAAGGGCAAGAGGCGGACCCCGGCCCTCGCGGCGAGGTACGCCGACGAGTTCAACATCCCCTTCGAGAGCATCGAGGAGAGCAAGGTCCTCTTCGCGCGGGTCCGCGACGCGTGTACGGCGGAGGGGCGGGACCCGTCCTCGATGACCTACTCGAACGCGCTCGTGCTCTGCGTCGGCGACGACGAGGCCCAGATCGCGCGACGCGCCGACGCCATCGGCCGCGACGTCGACGAGCTGCGGCAGAACGGGCTCGCCGGCTCGCCGCAGGAGGTCGTCGACAAGATCGGCCGCTACGCCGACGCCGGCTCGGAGCGGATCTACCTCCAGATGCTCGACCTGGCCGACCTCGACCACCTCGAGCTCGTCGCCGAGAAGGTCATGCCGCAGGTGTGAGGCGCCCGGGACCAACGACCCTCGTCGCTCCTCCCCGTCCACGGTCGAATGGGACCGATGGACGAGTGAGGAGGAGCGATGGGCAAGCTCGACGGCAAGGTCGCTGTGGTGACCGGCGGCGCGCGCGGCATCGGGGCTGAGATCTCGAGGCTGTTCGCCGCGGAGGGAGCGAGGGTCGTGGTCGCCGACGTGCTCACCCAGGAGGGTGAGGCGCTGGCGGAGGAGATCGGCGACGCCGCGCTCTTCATGCACCTCGACGTCACCGACGAGAGCCAGTGGGCTCAGGTGGTGGCCGTCGCGGAGCAGGAGTTCGGGCCGATCGACGTACTGGTGAACAACGCGGGCATCGTCGCGTTCGGCACCATCGCCGAGCAGGAGCTCAAGAGCTTCCAGCACGTCCTCGACGTGAACCTGGTCGGCCCGTGGCTCGGCATGCACGTCGCGTTCCCTTCGATGCAGAGGGCCGGCGGGGGAGCGGTGGTCAACGTGTCCTCGACGGCGGGCCTGATGGGGTACTCCAACCTCGGCGGCTACGTCGCCAGCAAGTGGGGGCTGCGCGGTCTGACCAAGAGCGCGGCGCTGGAGTTCGCCCGCGACAACATCCGCGTCTGCTCGGTGCACCCGGGCCCGATCAGGACCCCGATGACCGCGCAGTTCGACGACTCGATGTGCGAGGCGCAGCCGATCCCGCGGTTCGGTGAGCCGCAGGAGGTCGCGAAGATGGTGTTGTTCGTCGTCGCCGACGCCACCTACTCGACGGGCACGGAGTTCGTCGTCGACGGCGGCGCCACCGTCGGGTCGCTTCTGGTCGAGGGCGCGCAGTAGCGCCAGGTCGGCGTAGGGCTCGCGGCGGGTTCGCGCCGCGCCGGGCTCGCGCGGGGCTCGCGGCGGGCTGACGCCGTGTTGCTGCGCCTTCTCACCTGCTCGGTCCGCGACGCTCCGGTCTATTGGCGTCTGGTGAAGCGGGTCTTGCCGTTGGGCAGGCGGGTCTTGTCGTACCGGTCGTCGTGGACGAGGTGGTGGTGGTGTCCGCAGTAGAGCTTGCCGTGGTCGATGTCGGTGGGTCCGCCCTCGGACCAGGGCCAGTCGTGGTGGGCCTCGGCCCAGGCGGGTGGCCGGTCGCAGTTCTCCGCGGCGCAGCCCTCGTCGCGGTGGGCGAGGGCGAGGCGTTGGTAGCGGTCGTGGAGGCGGCGTTCGCGGCCGACGTCGAGGGGGATCGAGTCGCCGCCGAGGACCATCGGGATGATCCCGGCCTCGCAGGCGAGCCGGCGGGCCTGGGCGGCGGAGATCCGGGTGCCGTCGTCCAGGGTCGCGGCGCCGAGGCCCCGCGGCCAGGAGCTGGAGTCGATGGTGACCACGATGGTGGCGTTGACCCCGCCCGCGGCGGGGAGCTTGTCGGTGGGGTAGCGCTCGAGCAGCTGGCAGAACGCGGTGCCGAGCAGCTCGCGGGTAGGTCCGTTTGCGGCCGGTGTCGGGGTCCAGCCGCGCGTGGCCGACGCGGCGGGGTGCGGCCAGTGCCTGGAGTGCCTTGGTGAGGATCGCGGCGTGCAGGTCGGGGAGCTTGAAGGTGCCGGTGTGGGTGCCGTCGCCGTTGTCGCGCAGGGTCAGGCTGGTCCTGGTGGCCGCGCGGCGTTCCTCCTCCTCGAGCTTCTTGCCCTCGCGTTCGTCGGCGGTGGCGGGGTCGAGGACCTCGAAGATCCGGCGGCCCAGGATCCGCAGGGTCTTGGGGTCGACCAGGGCGGCCTGGGCGACCAGGTGCGCCTCGGCCAGGTCGCGCCAGGTCGGGTCGAGGTCGGCGGGCAGGTCGTCCACGGCGGCGACGATCACCCGGGCGTGCTCGACACGGAGCGGCCCGGCGGCCAGCGCGCGGCGGGTGGTCTCGAACCGGTCGTCCAGGGCGGCCGCGAGCCGGACGTCCGCGCTCACCCCGGCCCGGTCGCGGTGGGTGGCGTGCGCCAGCCACGCCGCGGTCGAGGAGGCGCCGGAGTCCTCCCCGACCCCGGCCTTGTCCCCGGCGGCGAGGACCCGCAGCCGCAGCTCGTCGAGCCGGGACCGCAGCCGCTCCAGCTCGACCAGGCTCTGGCGGAGCTGGCTCGGGGCTCATCGACCACGCCGGCGCGTCGCCGAGCCGGTCGAACGCGTCCAGCACCGCCCCGGTGAACCGGGAGACCACATGGTCCCGGGTCACCGTAGGAGCGTCGCTGGTCGTCGTCATGGTTCGAACATATGAGCGAACACCGACCCGTGCCGAGAGCGGACCCGGAACCCGTGGACACCCCGACCTGACGCCGGGCTGTGGACGAAATCTGGCCTCATGCGAGGCCCGTGCTGCTGTCATCGGTGTTACTGGTGTGACTGGAGTGACGATTTGGTGAATCCCGGGACGCGCAGCCCAGCCCTTCCTAACCTTGTCGCACAGGCAGGATCTCGAGGGGAGTCGCGATGACTCGAGGGGCAGTCCGGGAGCCCCGACGCGCAGCGCGTCGCATGGACCACACACCGCGGGCACGCAGGGAGTTCCGCGACGTGCGCCATCCGCTGAAGCCGGAGCTCCGCGTCGAGCGCGTGATCATCTGCCACAGCGGCGTCCACGTGGTCACGTCCATCCCCGCGGGCGACTACGTCCCCGTCGCGGCCGGTCACGCCGCGGCCGACGTGGTGTCCTCACTGCTGCCGCAGCGGTACCGCGACCGGGTCCGTCCCGTGCTCTGCCGGCGGGTCGACGAGCCGATGGCCGACCTGGTCGACGACGTGCTGGTCACCACGGCGGACACCCTCGAGCACATCGTGCGCTCGTCCCCGGTCGTGCTCTCCACCTCCGAGATCAACGACGTCGCGCTGCGCCTCGACGCCCGGTTCGAGCCGTTCCCGGTCGCCCCGGAGGTCCGCCGTACCCGGTGGAGCCGACGGCGCAGCGTCCTCGCTGCGGCCGTCACCGCGGCGGGCGCAGGCGGTGCCTGGCTCCTCGACATGCTCGTGGCCCTGCCCTGGTGACGTGACAGGCTCGGCGCATGCAACGCTTCGAGCCGATCCCCGACGCCCGACCCGACGACCGCCCGTGGCCGGAGATGGTCTGGCCGCTCGAGCCCGGCGTACACCTCACCGGCAGGTTCGTCGAGCTGACGCCGGTCGACCTCGCCCGTGACGGTGCCGACCTGTTCGCGGCCCTGGACCACGAGCAGGTCTGGGAGCACACGGCGGCTCGGCCCCACACCGCCCAGGAGTACGTCGATCAGCTCGGTCGGGCCCAGGAGGTCGGGCGGCTGCCGTGGGTGGTCCGGCTGCGCGAGGACACCGCCGGGCTGGGCGCCGGCAGCGTGGTCGGCACGTCGTCGTACCTCGACGTCTCGCTCCCCGACGCCCGCCTCGAGATCGGCTCCACCGCGTACGCGCCCGCAGTCTGGGGAGGCCCGGTCAACCCTGAGACCAAGCTGCTGCTGATGACGCACGCGTTCGAGACCCTGAACGCCGGCCGGGTGCAGCTCAAGACCGACGTGCGCAACGTGCGCTCGCAACAGGCCATCGCCCGCCTCGGCGCGACGTACGAGGGGACGCTGCGCCGCTACCAGCGCAGGTCCGACGGCTCGGTGCGCGACACCGTGATGTTCTCCGTGACCGCCGAGGAGTGGCCCGGGGTCAAGCAGGGCCTGGAGAAACGGCTCGACAGCATCCCGCGGTAGGTCGATAACGTGACGTCCATGACAGAGCGCCCGAAGTCACCCGAACGCATCGACCCGCCCCACGTGGCCGACGAGCAGGCGATGTACGAGGCGTGGCTCGACTACCACCGCGCGACCCTGCTCATGAAGTGCGACGGGCTCTCCGACGAGCAGCTCCGGGAGCGCTCGGTCTCGCCGTCCTCCCTCAGCCTGCTCGGGCTCGTGCGGCACATGACCGACGTGGAGCGCGCCTGGTTCCGACGGGTGCTGCTCGACGAGGACGCCAAGCCGCTGTACTGGACCGCGGACTACTACGACTTCGACTTCGACGACGTGGACACCGCGGATGTCGCCGAGGCGTTCCAGCGGTTCCACGACGAGGTCGCGACCTGCCGCAAGATCACCGCCGAGCACACCGACCTCGACGCGCTCGCCGCACGCAACCACCACGGCGGGGTGTCGCTGCGATGGATCTACGTGCACATGATCGAGGAGTACGCCCGGCACAACGGCCACGCGGACCTGCTCCGCGAGCGCATCGACGGCGCCACCGGGGAGTGACGTGCTAGGACGAAGGATCGTCGCAGCGGCCGTGGCTCTGGCCGTCGCCGCGACGGGCTGCACCGCCGAGCAGGACGACCCGCGGGACGACGCCGAGGCCTTCGCCACGGCCCTGTCCAAGGGCCGGCTCGGCGGCGTCGCCTTCACCGAGCAGAGCCCGCCTCAGCCGCAGAAGTGGTGGACCGGCATCCGCGAGGGCATGGGCGACTCGAGGCTCACGGTGACGGTGGAGTCCGTCACCGAGCCCGAGGAGGACCGCGCCACCGCGACCCTGGCTCACTCCTGGACTCTCGAGGGCGCCGAGGCACCGACCTGGTCCTACGAGACGACGCTGCCGATGGTCCTCCGCGAGGACGCGTGGGTCGTGGACCTCTCATCCGGCGCCGTCGTGGCCGGCCTCCGCGACCAGGAACGCCTCGACCTCTCCACGGTCACCCCCGACCGCGGTGACATCCTCGGCGCCGGCGGGCGTCCGATCGTCACCGAGCGCGCCGTCGTCCGGCTGGGCATCGACAAGACGCAGGTGGAGGGCGCCGACGCCGTCGCCTCCGCCCGCAAGGTCGCCGCCTTCCTCGACATCGACGCCGCCGACCTCGCCAAGCGGGTCGAGGCGGCCGGTGACAAGGCCTGGGTGGAGGCGCTCGTGCTCCGGCAGGAGGACGTGCCCGCGCGGCTCGGCGACACGTTCGATGCGATCCCCGGTGCCGGTGCCATCGCCGACGAGCTCCCGCTCGCGCCGACCCGCGAGTTCGCCCGGCCGATCCTCGGCACGGTAGGCCCGGTCACCGCCGAGATGATCGAGGAGTCGAAGGGGGAGTACGCCGTCGGCGACGTCGCCGGTCTCAGCGGCCTGCAGCAGCGGTACGACGCACGCCTCCGCGGAGTCCCGGGGACCGTGGTGGAGGCCGTGCACGAGAAGACCGGGAAGGAGCGCGAGCTCTACCGGGCCGAGCCGAAGGACGGCCGTCCGCTGCGGACCACCCTCGACGCCGACCTCCAGACCCTCGCCGAGCGGACGCTCGCCGACATCGGCCCGGCCAGCGCGCTCGTGGCGCTGCGACCCTCGACCGGCGAGCTGCTCGCCGTCGCCAGCGGGCCGGGGTCCGCGGGGTACTCCACCGCGACGGTCGGCCAGTACGCCCCCGGCTCGACGTTCAAGGTCGTCTCCAGCCTTGCCCTGCTGCGGTCCGGGATGTCGCCGCAGGACACGGTGTCCTGCCCGCCGACCACGGTCGTCGACGGCAAGGAGTTCAAGAACTACGACGACTACCCGTCCGGCTCGTTGGGGCGGATCACGCTGCGGGAGGCCGTCGCCCAGTCCTGCAACACCGCGTTCGTGGGGCAGTACGACCGGCTGTCGCCCGCCGACCTCGCCGGAGCGGCCGCCGCCCTCGGCCTCGGGGAGGACCACGACATCGGGTTCCCCGCGTACTTCGGGCAGGTGCCCGCCGAGGGGTCGGAGACCGAGCGAGCCGCCGCCCTCATCGGCCAGGGCCGGGTGCTCGCCTCTCCCATGGCGATGGCCGCCGTCGCGGGCTCGGTCGCGTCGGGAGCGACCGTCGTACCCCGGCTGCTCGCGGACACCGACGCCGAGGGGACGCCGGAGACGCCGCTCACCGGGCAGGAGGCCACGGCGCTTCAGGAGCTGATGGCGGCGGTGGTCCAGGGAGGCAGCGGTGCCGGGCTCGCGGACGTCCCGGGCGCACGGGTCCTGGCGAAGACAGGCACCGCGGAGTTCGGCGAGAAGAACCCGCCCGAGACGCATGCGTGGATGATCGCGGCCCAAGGCGACCTCGCCGTCGCGGTGTTCGTCGGGGTGGGCGAGTCCGGGTCGCAGACCGCCGGGCCGGTGCTCGAGGAGTTCCTTCGCGGCGTGGGCTGACCGAGCACGGCGACGACTGAGCGAACCGACGCGTCGCCGCCCCGTCCGCTTCATGTCGAGGCCACCTCCGCGTCACCTGCGCCGGACAGCCTCGGAGGCACCAGCAAGGTCTTCCGAGGGGACTGATCGTGCGCCTGCCGCTGACCGCAACCGCCCGACCGCCACCACCACCACCACCGCAGAAGCCGACCGCGTCCTCAACGTCGCCCACCGGGGTGCGAGCGCCGAGGTCGCCGAGAACACCCTCGCCGCCCTCCGCCGGGCGATCGCCCACGACGTCGACCTGATCGAGGTCGACGTGCAGCGCACCCGCGACGGCGCGCTCGTGCTCATCCACGACACCACGCTCGTGCGCACCACCAACGTGCGCGAGGTCTTCCCCGACCGCGGGCCGTGGCGGGTCAGCGACTTCACCTATGACGAGATCCGGAGCCTCGACGCGGGCACCTGGAAGTCCGCAGCCTTCTCCGGCGAGCACGTGCCGACGCTGACCGAGGCGATCGAGGTCGTTCGCCCCAGCAGCGCAGGGCTCCTCGTCGAGCTCAAGGCACCCGCGCTGTACCCGGGGATCGCCGGCGACGTGGCCGCTGCACTTCGCGAGGTGCCGGGCTACCTCCGCGAGGCGACTGCCGGACGCCGGCTCGTCGTCCAGTCCTTCGACGTCGACACGGCGCGCGCCTTCAAGGGCGAGGAGCCGCTGGTGCCGGTCGGGGTGCTCGGCTCGCCGCCCCGCTCCGCCCTGCCCGAGCTCGCCGGCTGGGCCGACCAGGTGAATCCGAGCCACCTCTCCGTCGACGGGACGTACGTCGATCTGGTGCACCGGCTGGGCCTGGGCTGCCTGGTGTGGACGGTGAACCGGGGAGCCGCCATGCGACGGGCGCTCCGGATGGGCGTCGACGGCGTCATCACCAACCGCCCTCACGCGCTGGGGCAGGATCCTCGCGAGCCGGGCCGACCTCAACGCGTGACCGAGCGGAGCGGTGCGGGGGCGTGGTGGCCGAAGGGCAGGTCGTCGTCGTGCCCGAGCGCGCCGAGCACACTCGGCAGCAACGCCTTCGCGGTGCGGCGGTAGCCGGCTCCTGACGGGTGGAACCTGTCGATCGCGAACATCTCGTCCGGCTGGGCGACGAAGAACGGTCCGACGACCTCGGCCAGCGAGACGGCGCGCGCGCCGAGGTCGGTGGCCACGTCGCGCTGGGCGGCCGCGAGCTGGCGCGAGGCGAGGCCGGCGAGGGTGCGCAACGGTTGGGGGACCGCGCTGAGGGCGCCGAGGTCCGGGCACGTGCCGACGACCACCGCGGTGCCCTGCTGCTGGAGCGACTCGACCGCCTCGGCGAGCTGCCGCTTGGACGCCGCGGTCCTGACCCGGTGGGTGACGTCGTTGCCGCCCACCACGATCACCGCGACGTCGGCGACGTACCCGGCGGGGAGGCCGGCGAGCTGGGCCCGCAGCATCGAGGTCTCGGAGCCGACGATGGCCGCGGTGTGCAGCCGGACGGCGCGCTCGGTGCGCTTGGCCACCCGTTTCGCGAGCTGGGCGCCGAGCGTGTGCTTGGGGGTCTCCGCCCCGAGGCCGGCGGCGATCGAGTCGCCGAGCAGGAGCAGGTCGACCGGGTTGCCGTACCTCTTCTTGTAGACGCGGTCGGCCGCCAGCGCCTCCTCGCCCAGCGGTTTCCCGATCATGCGGCGGGCGATCCTGGCCTGCATCCGCACGACCTGCTTGGCGAGGACCGCCGAGACGAGGGCGCCGCCGGCTCCGGCCAGGGCGATGGTCCGCGCGTGCCGGGACAGGGGAGCGGCGGCCATCAGGTCCGCTCGAGAAGGCTCTGCCGACGTTCGCCGAGCGGCGCCTGCTCCGGCAGCGTGGCCACCCATCCGGCGCGGGTGTCGACGGCGGGCTGTGGCGCCCCGCGGCCGACGCCGTGGAACGTCCAGCCGGCCAGCCGCCAACGGTCGGCGTCGAGCCGGTTGCGGCCGTCGATGATCCGCCGACCGCGCACCAGCTGCGCGGCGTGATGCGGGTCGATCGCTGCGAACTCCGGCCAGTCGGTCAGGTGCAGGACGAGGTCGGCCCCGCTGAGCGCGGCGTCCGGGCTCGCGACGTAGGTCAGGGCGGGGGAGACCGCACGCGCGTTGTTGTTCGCCTCGGGGTCGTAGACGCGTACCTCGGCGCCCCTGAGGTGCAGCTGGCCCGCGACGTGGAGGGCGGGTGAGTCGCGGACGTCGTCCGAGAGCGGCTTGAACGCCGCACCGAGTACGGCGACCCGCCGGCCGCGCACGCTCGAGCCGCACAGCGCCTCGGCGAGGTCGAGGACCCGGGACCGGGCGCGCAGGTTGATCGCGTCGACCTCGTGGAGCAGCGAGGAGACCGAGTGTGCGCCGAGCTCGGTGGCGCGCGCCGAGAACGCCCGGATGTCCTTGGGCAGGCAGCCGCCGCCGAAGCCGACCCCGGCGTCGAGGAAGCGGCGACCGATGCGGGCGTCGTCGCCGAGGATGTCGGCGAGCGCGACGACGTCGGCGCCCGAGCACTCGCTGACCTCGGCCATCGCGTTGATGAACGAGATCTTCGTTGCCAGGAAGGCGTTCGCGGCCACCTTGGCGAGCTCCGCGGTGGGGACGTCGGTGACGTGGACCGGCACGCCGGCGGCGATGGGCCGTTCGTAGATCCGGCGGAGCGTGACCTCCGCGTCGGGCCCGGAGACACCGAAGACGAGCCGGTCGGGGTGCAGCGTGTCCTGCACACCGTGCCCCTCGCGGAGGAACTCCGGGTTCCAGGCGACGGTGGCGGTGACCCCGGCCGGCGTCAGCCCGTCGACCAGGGCGGCGAGCTCGTCCGCCGTACCGACGGGGACGGTGGACTTGCCGACGATCAGGCAGTCCCGGGTCACGTGCTGGGCGAGGCCGCGGGTCACGGCGTGGACCGCGCCGAGGTCGGCGGCCAGCCCGGAGCGTGCCTGCGGGGTGCCGACGCAGACGAAGTGCACGTCGGCGAACGCGGCCGCCTCGCGCAGGTCCGTGGTGAAGCGGAGCCGGCCGGAGGCGACGTGGCGCTCGACCATCTCGTCGAGGTCGGGCTCGGCGAACGGCACGACGCCGTTGGACAGCATCGCCACCTTCCCGGGGTCGTTGTCCACGCCGAGGACCTCGAACCCGAGCTCGGCCAGGCAGGCTGCGTGCGTGGCGCCGAGGTAGCCGGTGCCGATGACGCTGATTCGCATGGTCATGGGGCTTAGACCAGCAGCCGTGCCTGAAAGCGTTGCGCCCTTCAGGAAGATGTCGGGTGACCTCGGGGTGTACACCGGGTGGGGATCGCGCACGACAGTTCGACCACCTGTCCGCGGACGTTCACCGCGCCGTCGGGCTCGTCCGCCTGTGCGTCCCTAGCGTGAGCGGGTGATCTTCCGTGGCGCCCTGGGGTACTCGCTCGTGCTGCTCGGCGGGCTGGTCATCTCGGTCATCCCGGTCTCGAGCCCGGTGAACGACCTGCCGCTCGTCGGCGAGCTCCGGGCGAGCGTGCCCGGTCGCATGCTCGGTCTGACGGTGGTGGTGCTCGGCCTCGGTCTCGGGGTCGCGTCCTGGCTTCGCCTCGTGCGGTACGTCGCACGCGGGGACCGTGCCGACGAGGGCGCCCGGTCCGACCTGGTCCGGCGCGCCACCGCGCTGTGGACCGCGCCGCTGCTCCTCGCGCCCCCGATGTTCAGCCGGGACGGGTGGAGCTACGCCGCCCAGGGGGAGATGACCCGCCTGGGGCTCTCGCCGTACGTGTGGACCCCGTCCGTCCTCGAAGGGCCGATCGTCGAGGCGGTCGACCCGCGCTGGATGGACACGCTGACGCCGTACGGTCCCGTGCCGCTGGTCTGGGGCGCCGCCGCCGCGCACCTCACCCACGACCCGTGGCTGCTCGCGGTCGGCCACCGGCTTCTCGCCGTCGTCGGGGTGCTGCTCCTGGCCTACGCCGTGCCCCGCCTTGCGTCGTGGGCCGGCCGCGACGGCGCGCTCGCGGCGGCGCTGGTGCTGCCGAGCCCGTTGCTTCTCGCGCACGGGGTCGCCGGTGTGCACAACGACGTGGTCATGGTCGGGCTCATGGCGATGGCGCTCGTGGTCACCGTCGAGCAGCGCAGCTGGGCCGCCGGCGCGGTCGTCGGCGGGGCGGCCGCGGCGGTGAAGCTGCCCGCGGGGCTCGTGTGCATCGGCGTGGCGCTGGTGTCGCTGTCGGTCCTCGCGACGACGCCGCAGCGCGTGCGGCGCCTCGCGGCCGTCGGCGCGGTCGCCGTCGCCACGCTGGTCCTGGTCGGGGTCGTCGCCGGGGTCGGCTGGGGCTGGGTGCACGCGCTCGGCGTCCCGGGCGAGGTCCGCACGCCGCTGTCCCTCACGACGCAGGTCGGCCGGATGCTCGCGTTCCTCGTGGGTCCCCTGGACCTGGGGGTCTCCAGCGACACCACCGTCGCCCTCGCCCGGACGTTGGGCTCGGTGGCGGCGCTGGTGGTGGCCGGCGTCGTGGCGCTGCGGGCGCAGGCCGGTGTGCCCGCTGCCGGCGTCCGCGCGGTGGCCCTGGTGATGCTGGTCGTGGTCGTGCTCAGCCCGGTGGTGCACCACTGGTACCTGCTCTGGTGCGTGCCGTTGCTGGCCGTCTGCCACCTCGGTCCGCGTGCGTCCGCCGGGTTGCTGCACGCGTCGTGGCTGCTCGCGCTCGTCGCCCCGCTGGACTCCTCGCTGGAGGGGGCGGGCACGGCGATCGTGCTGGCTGTGGTGCTCATGGGGGCCGTCTCCGGACTCGTGGTCCACGGCCACCGCTCGGCCCGGAAGCAGCCCACCGGGCCGCATGACTCCGAGAGCGGCGGGAGCGTCGACTCCCGCTCAGCCCGTCAGGCGGTCGTCTAGGGTGACCCGTGTCGTCGAGGGCTGCGGGGGAGAGATGAAGTTCCTGTTGCACGAGCTGGGAGCAGCGCTGCTGCTTCCGTTCGTCCTCTGGGCGATCCCCGTCGGACTGCTCTGGCTCGGGGGCTTCCTGCCCGTGGAGTGACCGCCCGTGGAGCGCCCCCGGGGAGCCGCCGTGGAGCGACCGCCCTGGCGACGGTCAGGCCGAGGATGCGGTGAGCTCACCCGGCTCGGCCGGCGCGCGACGGTGCAGGTCGAGCATCGCGGCCACGGTGCGCTCCCACGAGAACTGCTCGGCCCGTCGGCGTGCCCCTGCCCGTCGAGCCTCCAGCGGCCGGCGGGCCAGGTCCAGCACGGCGTCGGCAAGCGCCTCCGGCTCGGGTGCGGCCCAGGCGCCCGAGGTCTCGTCGACGAGCTCGCGGGCGCCACCCACGGCGGCGGTGACGACGGGGGTGCCCGAGGCCAGCGCCTCGAGGACCGCCAGCCCGAACGTCTCGCCGGGGCAGACCGACAGCGCGACGTCGGCCTGGCCGATCAGCTCGCTCAGCCTCCTCCTGCCCGCGACGTGACCGTGGAAGGTCACCGGCGCGTCGCCGGCGATGCCCTGCAGCTCGTCGCGGTGCGGGCCCTCGCCGTACACGTCGAGCCGGACTGGAACCCCGCGCTCGTGGAGCGCGACGGCGGTCGCGACCGCGAGGTGCGGACTCTTCTCCCGCGACAGCCGTCCGACGTGGACCAGCCGCAGCGGCCCGGGACGGCTCGGTCGCGACCCGGGGGGACGGAACGTCTCGAGGTCGACCCCGAGCGGGATCTGGTGCACCGGGGTGCCCGCGGACTCGGCCAGCGCGCTGAACTCCCGCTTCGCGAACGAGGAGGTCACCACGATCCCGTCGAAGCGCCGGACCAGGACCCGGTTGAGGGCGGAGACCGGCCCGGCGACGCCGCTGGACCAGCCGGTGCGCAGCGCGATCATCGCGTCGAGCCGCTCGTGGGAGAACAGCAGGGAGCCTACGTCGTTCCGGCGGGCCCACCGGGTCACCGGAAGCAACGTCGACTTGTCGGAGATCTCGAGCGAGGTGGGGCCGAACTCCTCGAGGGCGTCGATGACCCGCCAGGGCTCCACGATCAGCCGGTAGCCGCCCCCGACCCTGGGGGAGCGGAGCCGGATCACGTCGCCGTGCTCGGTGGAGACGCGCCCGTCCCGATCGCCGGGGACGATGAGCAGCCGTTGTGCACCGGCTGCGACGTAGCCGGCGCCGAGGGCGTCCACGGCGGTCTTCATGCCGCCCGACGACGGCCCGATGAAGTTCGCGAGCTGAGCGATCCGCACCCGCTCAGGCCGCCAGGTCCTCGTCGGCGGTGCCGACGACGGCGGCGTAGTGCACGGCGACGAGCTCGTCCACGACGCTGGCCCAGCTGCGCGGCCCGACCGTCTGCAGCGCCTCGCGCGCCAGCGACGTGCGGAGCGCGGGATCGTCGACCAGCGACTCCACGCTGCGGCGCAGGGAAGCCTTGTCGGCGGGGTCGTACAGCAGCCCGGTCCGACCGTGCTCGACGAGGTCGAGGGGACCGCCGGCGGCGGGCGCGACCACGGGAACGCCGCTGGCCTGGGCCTCCTGCACCGTCTGGCAGAACGTCTCCGCCTCGCCGGGGTGCACGAACACGTCGAGCGACGCGAACGCCCGGGCCAGGTCGTCGCCGCGGAGCATGCCGGTGAACTTCGCGTCGGGGAGGCGCTTCTCGAGCCAGCCGCGCGCGGGCCCGTCCCCGACCACGACGAGCCTCGCACCGGGAATGGGTGCGAGCTCGACGAGCCGACGGACCTGCTTCTCGGCCGCGAGCCGGCCCACGTAGCCGACGACCACGCGGTCGTCCTTGCGGCGGGTCCAGTGCGCGTGCAGCTCCTCGCTGCGGCGGCCGGGCCCGAACAGGTCGAGGGAGACGCCGCGCCTCCAGATGTGCATGTCGGTGACGCCGAGGGGCTCGAGCTGGTCGTGCGACGAGCTCGACGGCACGAGTGTCCTCGTGGCGCGGCGGTGGATCCGGCCGACCCAGCGACCGACGGCGGCGTCCGCGCGGATCCCGTAGTGGCGGGCGAAGCCGGCGATGTCGGTCTGGTAGATCGCGACGGTCGGCAGGCCGAGGCGGCGCGCGGCGCGCAGGCCCAGCGCACCGAGGGCGATCGGGGAGGCGAGATGTACGACGTCGGGCCGGAACTCGGCGAGGGCACGCTCGACCGAGGCGTCGGGGAGTCCGAGCATGAACGACTTGTAGCCGGGCAGGCCCACCGACCGCACCCGCACCACCGGCACCGTCCGGTAGCGCGACAGCCCGGGACCGGGGGCGATGATCAGCGGCTCGTGGCCGGTGTCGAGCAGCCGGTCCACGGTGTGGCGGACGGTGTTGGTCACTCCGTTGACCTGCGGGAAGAACGACTCGGTCACGATGGCAACGCGCATGGCCCAACCGTGTTGGGCCCCCGTGAACGAACGGTGTCCGGACGGCCGGTGTCAGGTGAAGTCCGCGGTACGCCTCGGCAGTGTCAGCCGCGACGCCGGATGCCCCGGGTGAAGTAGGCGATCGGGCCGAGGAAGTTCACGCCGATCACCGCGGCCCACAACGCCTTGCTGCCGTTGACCTGCGACGCCGGTCGCCGTGCGAGGTCGGTCCACGCCGTTGCCGCGAGCGACAGCTGGACGGACGCCCCCACGAGGACCAGCGTCTTCTGCCGTTCGGTCAGGTCCGCCCATCGACGTACCGCCATGTCGTGTGCCTCCCGGGCCCGCGTCGACGGTCAGTGCGCCGGGATGCTGCGTCCCGTGCCCGGCAAGGCGGGTACCACCCGGACCCGCCCGACCAGCATCATCGCGATCCCGTCGGCGAGCATCTCGACACCGAGGAACACCCCGAGGAGCAGGTACGACGCCGCGACCAGGTTGAACAGCACGATCAGGCCCAGCGCGGTGGACACGATGCCGGACAGGATCAGGGCCACCCGGTACTCCGGCATGCCGCCCGCCGCCACGAGCCGGACGATGCCGCTGGTGAGGAAGATGGTTCCCGCGACGAGGGTCAGGGTCACGGCCGCCGCTTCGGTGTTCCGGAGCATGACCACGCCGAGGACGGTCAGCAGGGCACCCGTGAGAGCCGAGGTCCAGAACCCGCCCTTGCCGAGGCGGAACAGCGAACCCACCAGTCCCACGACGCCGAAGAGGACGAGCATCCATCCGACGAAGAGAATGGACACGGCTGTCGCGAAGACCGCGTGTCCGAGGACGATGAAGCCGCCGACCACCAGGAGAGCACCGAGGGCGATGTCCCAGCCGGTACGGCTTCTCGCGAGCACTGACTCGCTCATGACTTTCCACCCTTCTGACCGGGACGTCCGTGCCCCGGTCCTGCTCCCAGTCTGGGATGCGGCCGGGCGGACGCGCCTCATCTGCGGCGGGTGAGGCGAGGGCATCCATTCCACCCCTAGCGTCTAGGCGATGGGCGAGGAGGTTGACGTGACCGGCCTGGCTGTGGAGCTCGCCACGGTGGCTTCGTGGGTCGCCGGAGTCCTCGTGCTCGCCGCGCTCTTGGGCGTGGTCTTCGCCCTCGCCACCGACGACCGCGACCCGAGCATCGTGCTCGGCTGGCTGTTCGTGATCCTGCTGGTGCCGGTGCTCGGCCTCGTCGCGTACTTCTTCATCGGACGCAACTACCGCAGGGAGACCACGAGACGCCGGCAGCTCAGGGCGTCCCTGGCCGAGGTGACCCACCGGGTGCTGGCACCGGTCGGCGGATCGCCCGGCTCCGCGGCGGGCACGGTCGCGGCGCCGGAGGGCTCTCCCGGCCGGCGCGTGGAGACGGCGGGGCGGCACGAGGGCGGCTTTCCTCCGCTTCGCGCCGAGAGCGTGCGGTTGTACGTCGCCGGGGCCGACAAGTTCCGTGACCTCCTGGCCGACCTGCGTGCCGCGCGGCGCTCGATCCTCCTGATGTACCTGATCTGGGAGCAGGACGAGCTGACCGCGGAGGTCACCGACATCCTGCTCGAGAGGATGCGGGCCGGGGTCGAGGTCCGCATCCTCTACGACTGGCTGTCCTCGTCGCCGTACAAGAAGGACGAGCTGAAGCGCCTGGCGGCCGCAGGAGCCGGTGTGGTGCCCTGCTACAAGCGGCTCCGCCAGCTCAACTACCGCAACCACATGAAGATGGCGATCATCGACGGCGAGGTGGTCTACAGCGGCGGCATGAACATGGGCCAGGAGTACATCGACGGCGGGAAGCGCTTCGACGTGTGGCGCGACACGCACTTCCGGATGACCGGCCCCGTCGTCGCGCCGTACCTCTCGCTCTTCGCCACCACGTGGATGCTGAACGGCAGGTCCGAGGACATGTCGATCCACGTGGCGCATCCGGGCGGGAGGGGTGACGCCGGGACCGACAGCGTGCCGGTCCAGGTGCTCCACTCGAGCGTGTCGACCCGGTTCCCGACCATCCGGGACGTCTTCCTGGTCGCGCTGAGCAGCGCCCGGCAGCGGGTGTGGGTGCAGTCGCCGTACTTCGTGCCGGACGAGCCGTTGATCACCGCGATGTGCGTCGCGGCGGCGAGCGGCACCGACGTGCGGTTCATGATGACCGGTCTCCCCGACAAGAAGGTCCCGTTCTACGCAGCCCACGCGTACTTCCAGAAGCTCCTCGACGCCGGGGTCACGGTCTACAAGTACGACGCAGGCTTCCTGCACGCCAAGACGGTCACGGTCGACGAGGAGCTCGCCATCGTGGGGACCTGCAACTGGGACATCCGCAGCCTGATCCTGCACGACGAGGTCGTCGCGGTGTTCTACGACGCGGGGATCGCCCGGTCCTGCGCGGAGCAGTACGAGCGCGACATGGCGGCCTGCTCGACCGTCACCGCCGAGGACCTGGCCCGGCTGACTTCGCGGGAGCGCCTGCGCAACTCGCTGTGCCGCCTGCCGTCCCGGCTGCTCTGACTGGGCGTGTCCCCTCGGAGAGCCGAATCTCGGAAACGCAACGCAGGCGGACCCCATCTGCCCACCGAAGCCGCGAAAGTGGTCGGCGCTGCTCGGTAGGGTCCGAACCGTGAACCACATTGACGAGCAGTCGGTGACACTACGGCCGGTGCACGCGTCTGATCTGGACGCGCTGTTCCGCCAGATGAGTGATCCGGAGTCGGTCAGAATGGCAGCTTTCACGGCCGAAGACCCAGCTGATCGGCAGTGGTTCGACGCACACATGGTGAGGGTGATGGAGTCGCCCGAGAACACGCTGCGCGCCATCACCTGGAAGGGCGACCTGGTCGGCAGCATCGGCAGCTTCGTCGTCGAGGGGCAGACCGAGGTCACCTACTGGATCGACCGTGCCGCATGGGGGCGGGGCATCGCCAGTCAGGCCCTGGCCTTGTTTCTCGAGGTGGTTCGGATTCGGCCCCTCTATGCCCGGGCTGCAAGCGACAACGCCGGCTCACTCCGGGTGCTCGAGAAGACTGGGTTCCGAGTCATCGACACCGAGGTGTCCTTCGCGCCGGCACGCGGAGCCGAGATCGAGGAGACGATCCTGCGGTTGGGCTAGGAGACAAGTCGTCACCAACCTTGTCGCCCACCCGTCAGAAGCTCCACCACTGACCGGTCGCAACGCACGGACATGGCCGATGAGCGCGCGGGCTCGGCCGCTTTGCGCGGCTGAATCTGCTGGCGCGATCATGGGATGTAGACGGCCCACTGGCCCACACCGAGCCGGATACTTGGAGCGGTCCCCGAGCCAGCGTCCCGTGCAGGTCGAACAGGCCGACGCCGAAGTCGAGGATGATGTGCAGCACGCTGACGAACATCGTCGCCAGGCCGACCCAGAGCCATACCGGCATCCGCCAGTCGCGGCCGGACCACGCGAGTTGCTCGCTTCCCACGTACCCACTATCGACCATGCGAGGCGATCTGCCGTAGCCATGACGCGGCTCGAGTCACGCGTCTGCCGCGGAGAGTAAAGCCGATTGATGAGCCGACGTTGTTCGGGATGCCTCCGATCCCAACCAGCATCGACACTTTTGTCGGCTGTCTCCGGCCGCTTCGCCGCCGGTACTCTCGCGAAATGCGACCCCCTGCGGTACTCCATCAACATCACCTTGGACGGGTGCGGTAGGCATGCCGATCGGCCTCCCCGCGCCGCGCTGGCTGCTGGAGCCCGCGTTATGGGCGCTTCGCAACGAGTCCGAGCTCGTGCTGAAGAGCCGGTGGGTGTTGCCGGATCGGCTCACATCCGCCGGGTTCGAGTTCCGCTGGCCGCAGCTCGGTCCCGCCCTCGACGACACCGTCGGCTCGCGTCCTCGGTCGGCGAACGGCGCACGCCAACGCTCACGTAAGCCCTGACGTACGTTGGACCGCCGATCGTCCTCGCCGTCGAGTTACCGGATGTCTGCCGCCGCTGATGGTGAAAGCGCCGTCATGCCGTGAGCGGATGAGTCATCCCGCGTAGTTCGACTCGCGAGGCGTCAGCCGTCGGGCATCGAGCGGCGGTTGCCGATCGGGTGGTCGGTGAGCGGGAAGGCGAGCGAGTCGGCGCCGACCCACCACTCCATCACGTCGTAAGTGAGCCTCCCCGCCGCGACTGATGGGTCGCCGTCCGACAACCGTGCGGCCTCGGCAGGGTCGCAGGCGAAGATCGACATCCCCCGGTACGACGGGTCGCTCTGCCCGGCGAACGGTCCGTTCGCGACGACCAGACCCTGCCGCCCCAGTTCGGCGCGGTAGGCAAGGTGGTGGGCCTGGAGGGCGTCGAGCTCCTCGTCCGACATCTGCGGGGCATCGGCCGGCCGTCGCAGGACCACGACCGTGTAGACGTCGAAAGCGTCGGGGATGTCGCCGTCGCGTGGCATTGGTTCGCTCCGTCCGGTTGGACGCCGTAGCGTCACAGTCTCCTCAGCCACCCGGTGAGTTTGCCGGCAACGAGTCCTACCGAACATCCGAGTTTGAAGCAGTTGGGTAGACGGCAAGTCGCGGTCAAGGCCGCTGCTCCACCTACATCGAACGTCGCCTGTTCTGCGCCCACGTTGAGAAGACTGGGTGAACGTGATCGAAGAAGGCCGACTTAGCCCGGGTGTAGTCGTCGTAGTCGGCCTTACCGGCGTTCTGCTCGGACAGCCATCGCTTGGTGTTCTCGTATCTCTGCCGCGCGTCCGGGTGTGCCCGCAGCCAGTCACGAAACCACACGGTGTAATGCCCCCAGGGCGAATCGGCGCGGCGAATGTGAAGGATCGTGGAGCGACTCCGATCGAAGTAGAGCCGCTTCTCCCAAACGTCGTTCGGAACATCTTCATCACCGCGCGGAATGTCACGAGCGACGCCAGGGGAGTCCGGTCGCGCTCCTCGCGCTTGTTCAAGACCGATCGGTGCAAGACGGGGCGCGAGGTCGGCGTGACTTGGAAGAGGCAGGATGCGGACTTGGAGGTCGATGAACGGCTTCGCGGCGAGCCCGGGCACTGAGGTGGACCCGATGTGATCGAAGGCCGCCTCATCGGCTCCGTCAAGATCATGCATGGCCGCTCTGACCTGTTCAAGACACTGCCTGGCTCGTGCTGCCCATTCGGGGTCCGGCTCAGAGAGCGCGGCAGGGTTGCTCTGAGGCATGCGGACGTAGCCGTATCCTGAGCTGCGGGGATCACGTCGATCAGGTAGCCGCGCCTGGCGGCCATCCGGCGTCGAGATCAGAGCGCGAGCGTTCCCGGGTGCTCGTCGACGTATCTGCGAGCCAGCGTCGACTTCCCGACGCGTGAGGGGCCGTTGAGGTGGATCAGGCGTGGCATGTCGCCCAGTCGCCGAGGCGTCAGAGCACGTGCCGCAGGTATCGCATCGGCTCGGCCAGGTAGGACTTCCAGTGTGCGACCAGCTCGAGATCGTCGTACGTCGATCGCCGGATGCCCCACGGGCCCACCTCGAGCAGCGTCGCGCCGGGCAGGGCCGCGAGCAGCGGTGAGTGGGTCGCGCACAGGACCTGGGCGCCGTTCTGTGCGAGCTCGTGCAGCGTGCCGACGAGCGCGATCTGCGCGGAGAACGACAACGCGGCCTCGGGCTCGTCGAGGCAGTACAGGCCGGGGGAGGCGAACCGCGTCCGCAGGACCTCGAGGAACGACTCGCCGTGGCTCAGCTCGTGGAGGGGCGGACCCCCGACCCCTTCGAGGTAGGTGTAGAGCCCGTGCATGGTCTCGGCCCGCAGGAAGAAGCCCCAGCGCGGCGCGCCTGCGGCGCGCTCCAGCCGGATCCACCGCCACAGGTCAGACTCGGACTCGCGGGTGGAGTGCCGGGCGTGGGGCGAGCCGCCCTCGGGGGAGAGGCCGAACGCCATGGCGACCGCCTCGACGATGGTGGACTTGCCGGAGCCGTTCTCCCCGACGAGGAGGGTGACTCCCTCGGGCAGGTCCAGCCCCTCGTCCAGGAGCTGGCCGACGGCGGGGATGGTCGCGGGCCAGCGGTCACGATCAGGCTGCTCGTCGGGCACCACCCGTCGCACGGGGCGACGGTCGCGGGTCCAGGAGTCCGGCATGCGCCGCAGCGTACCGCCGCGCTCTAGCCTCCTCCGCGACCGTTGCCGTTCCCGTTGCCGGGACCGGCGTCCCCGCCGCCGGGGGTACCACCGCCACCGCTCGAGCCTCCGGAGTCCGGCTTGGGGTCCTTCGGTCGCGGCGGCGGGACGTAGGGGGTCCCGTCCGAGATGAGAAGGGTCACCGTCCGGCCCGACCCGACCTGCGAGCCCGGACGGGGGGTGGTGGCGGCGACGGTTCCTCGCGGCTGGCCGGAGTCCACCATCCGGCCGACGTAGGGGAGCAGGCCGATCCTGCGGAGCTTGCGAGCCGCCACGTCGGGGGAGTCGCCGCGTACGTCGGGCACCACGACCTGCTTGCCCTTGATCACCCGGGGGTCGGGTGCGACGAAGTTGCGGTCGGGGAGCCAGCGCTGGATGCGCTTCATGGCGTCGCCCCACATCGGGCCGGCGTTGGTGCTGCCGGCGGCGCGGTCGATCCGTGAGCCGCCGACCACCTGGCCGTTCAGGGTGACCCAGTGCCCCTCGCGGTTGGCCCCGGCGATCATCGAGGCGGTCGCGAGGTTCGGGGTGTAGCCGACGAACCAGACCGCCATGTTGCTGTTGATGGTGCCGGTCTTGCCGGCCGAGGGCTGTTCGAGCGCGAGCCCCGCGTTGTGCCCGAAGCCTCCGCGCTCCTGGACCCCTCGCAGGATGTCGTTGACCGCATCCGCCACGGGCTGGCTGAGGACACGCTCGCACGTCGCCGGGTAGTCCTTGACGACCGAGCCGTTCTTGTCGAGGACCTGCGTCACCGGACGGCTCTCGCAGTGCAGGCCGCGGGCCGCGAACGTCGCGTAGGCCTCGGCCATCGCGAGCGGGTTCGTGTCGACCACGCCGAGCGTGAACGACGGCACCTGCTGGTTGGTCGGGTCGTCGAGCTCGATGCCCATGCGCTGGGCGAGCCGGTAGGGCTGGCACAGGCCGGTGCGCAGCTCGAGCTTGGCGAAGAAGGTGTTCACCGACTGCTGCGTGCCGGTGTAGAGGTTGAACGTGCCGGACCCGGTCGAGTTGCCCGGCTCCCACCGCTCGGTGCTCTGCAGCGGACCGTCGCAGCCGCGATAGGCGTTGACCGGGATCGACACCTTCGGCGGGGCCTTGATCCGGGCGCCGAGGGAGACGCCCTGGTCGATGGCTGCGGCCAGGACGAACGCCTTGAAGGTGGAGCCCGCCTGGAAACCGTTCGCGTCGCCGTACCGCTCGGGCACGACGTAGTTGAGGAAGGTCTCGCCCTTGCGCTTGTTCGAACCCATCGGGCGCGACTGCGCCAGCGCACGCACGGCGCCGGTGCCCGGCTCGACCATGGCGAGTCCGCCGATCGCGCGGTCGGTCGGGTCGACGTGCCCGCGAACGGACCGGTCCGCCGCCCGCTGCATGCGCATGTCGATGGTGGTCTTGATGGTGAGTCCACCGGTGCTCAGGGCCTCGTTGCGCGCCCTGACGGTGGCGCCCAGGGCCGGCTCCTGAAGGAGGTACTCCCGCACGTAGTCGCAGAAGAAGGGTGCCGCCGCGGAGACGCAGCCGTTGCGGGTCTTGGCCAGGTCGAGGCCGAGCCCCCGCGCCTTCGCCCGCTCGGCCTCTCGGTCCGAGATCACGTCGAGCTCCGCCATCCGGTTGAGCACCACGTTGCGACGCGTGATCGCTTCGTCGGGGTCGTTGGTCGGGTCGTATCCGGTGGGGTTCTTCACGAGCCCGGCGAGCAGCGCGGCCTGGTGGAGCTCGAGGGCGGACGCGGGGCGGGAGAAGTAGTGCTGCGACGCCGCCTGGATGCCGTGGGCGCCGTCACCGAAGTAGGCGAGGTTCAGGTACCGCTGGAGGATCCAGTCCTTGTCGTACTTCTCCTCGAACCCGATGGCGTAGCGCAGCTCGTTCAGCTTCCGCTCGTAGGTGCTCGCGGTCGCGGCGGCGGCCTCGGCCTCGGTGTCGGCCTGCGCGATCAGGGTCATCTTCACCATCTGCTGGGTGATGGACGACCCGCCCTGCACCATGTCGTCGCTCGCCTGGTTGGTGACGAAGGCACGCACCGTGCCCTTCACGTCCAGGGCGCCATGCCGGTAGAAGCGGTAGTCCTCGATGGCGATGATCGCCTTCCGCATGATCGGGGCGACCTCGTCGAGCCCGACGTTGACCCGGTTCTCGTCGTAGAACGTCGCGAGCAGCCTGCCTCGGCCGTCCAGCACCCGCGTCCGTTGCGGCAGAGGCTCCGTCGTGAGCTCGGCGGGGAGCTTGCCCACGCTCTCGGCCACGACGTGGGTCCCCACCCCGGCGACCCCGGCGAACGGCAGCACGAAGCCCGCCACGAGGACACCCATGACGACAGAGACGGCGACCATGACCATGAGGTGACCGAGGATCTTCAGCAGAGAGAGGCTCTGCTTGGGTGCGGAGGTGCTCATGCGGCGGACGACCGACAGGCGGGGCGCGAGGCGGCGGGCACAGGCGGCGGTGCAGCGTCCTGACACAGGGGATCAGGCATACCCAGGGCGGGGTCGGCTGCGACCGCCGGGCTCACTCGAAGCGGACGAGGACCTCGTACCCGAGGATGTGCGTCATCCTGCGGAAGGTGGCGGTGGCGTGACGGGCCACGACGTCGCGACCCTTCATCGTGGCCTGCTCGGCCATGTCGAGCAGGTGGCACAGCCCCCGCGCGTCGCAGAAGGTCAGCTTCGTCAGGTCGAGGCCGAGGGTCGCGCCCTCGTCGAGGTCCACGGAGCTCAGACTCTGCGTGAGGTCGCGATGGTTCGAGAGATCGATCTCGCCACAGAGCTCGATCCAGAGCGATCTCTCCGTTGCGGCGCGTCCTGACTTGCAGGTCCTGCGTCGGCGGAGCAATGGTTTCGGTCGGGTCCACGAGGCCCCCAGGCTTCGGAGCGAAAGCAAGCGCTCCGTGTCTGTTCTATCGCCGGGAACGGCACCACTGGACGCGGGGCACGGGTAACTCTCGGTCCTTCGACCATACGCGCATTTGTGCGGAATAGCGACGTTCAGGTGCATGCGGATGCGAGAGCGCCGTTGGCCTCCTGAACGACGTCCAGGTCGATCTTCTCGCCGTTCGCAGCGCGGTTGGCCAGCCTCCGAGCCTCGGCGACGTAGTCGTTGATCGCCCGCTCGAGCTCGGCGTCGTCCACCTCGGCGGCCTCTGCCTTCAGCTCCTCGGCGGCGTCGCGAAGGGTCCTCTCGGCCTCCTCCGGGTTGTCCATCTGGGTGCGGATCTCGGCGAGCTTGCCGGCCGTGATCCTCACGAGCTCCGTGCAGGTCTCGGCGTTCGACATGAAGCCGGTGGCGTCGTTGACGGCCTTCTCGGCGTCGCTCTCGGAGCAACCACCCAGGACGAGGGCCAGCAGGGCCACCGCCGCTGCGGTGCGTCGTACACGGGTTGTAGGGGAAGCGCTCATGGCGGGGGAGCCTCTCACACGTACCCCGCGTCATCGACCTTGCGGTGGTAGCGGCAGCCGACCTTGCCACCGGCGACCGCGGCGAGCAGCGAGCCGAGCATGAGCGCGGCGCCGATCGCGGCGACCCAGATGCCGGGGCGATCCGACGGCACGGAGGGCGGCACGTCCACCCGGTCGAGAAGGTTCAGCTCCGCACCGGTGAGCAGTCCGACGGCCATCGCGACGCCGGTCATGACCAGGCCGATCATCCACACGCCGAGTCCCTGACGTCCGCCGTCGAAGCGGGACATCCGGCCGGCCACGTAGCCCCCGGCGTAGTAGGAGATCCCGAGCACGAACAGCAGCGAGGCAAGGGCGACGACGGTCGCGACCCGAGGCGCGGCTTCCGCGTCGGTGGCCAGGGTCGTCGGAGTCATGCCGAAGAGGATGAACCCGGCCGCGGCCAGTCCCGTGACGATCACGGCAACGGAGACGGTGATCAGCCAGCCGAAGAACCCGGCGCCCCAGTTGAGTCCTCCGAAGCGCTCGCGCTGCTGGTCCTCGCTGGGGATCTGGCTGTCCCGCGCCTCTTGGCGAAGGTCGTCCCACTCGTCACGTCGGTCGTGATCGTCGTCGTACGACGAGGGGCCGGACGGGCCGAACCGGTGGGGCTGGGTCTGGTCTCCTGGGTCGTCGTAAGTCGTGGAGCGTTCCTCCGGCCGGTGGTAGGTGGTCATGTGGTCCTCCCGAGTACTCACAAGCCGAGGTCCTACCCAAAAACAGTGCATTCGTCACGGCGCCGTCGAAACTGGTCCAGAACTCTCGAAGACGTGACGTGACCGATGTAACGCAAAGGCGCGATAGTACGTTTACTCGGCTAGGTGGGACGTCCCCACCGCTCTCGGATGATCTCGGAGAGGTGCAATGCACCTGGCGCTCGCGGCCCTTGCAGAGCAACTGGCCCACGACTTTCGGGAACTGCAGTGCAGCGCGGTCGTGCGTGTGTTGACCGACTGTGCTGATGAGTTCCCCAATGGCGGTGTCCTCTTCATCGAGCAGGCTGCGAGGGCGCGGCTGGCGCGTCTCGGCCAGCCCGCGCCGCTGATACCCGAGCAGCGGGCGCCCGGCCCCCTCCTCGCCTAGCCGCCTCGAGGTCGATACCTCGGCGCAGGCCGGTCCGGCGACCTACCCTGATGGCATGAACACGATCCATCTCACCGACACCGAGCTTGGGATGGCCCGTCACGCACTCCAGGCCTACCTGCAAGCGTTCGGTCACAACGAGTCCGACACCATCGCGCAGATCAAGCGCGTGATCGCCAAGTTCGAGTCCGCTCAGGGCGACGGCGAGGATCCGCGCTTCATCGCGTGACCGCGTCGGCGTGCACCGACAGGATCAGACCTGGCGCGGGACGTGACCGTTCAGCGTGAACGCCCATTTCATCATGCGGTGGCCGCCGTCCGACGCCGGCTCGAACATCAGCGGGCACCCGCCGTCGATCACCGTCATGCCGTGCCGGCGCCCATAGTCCGCGGCGCTTTCGGAGACACTGCCGCCTCCGAAGGCGCGATGCATCCAGACCTCGCTGATGCCCAGCCGCTCACACTCCTCGATGGTCTGCTGCGCGCGCTCCGGACCGAGTGCCGATCACTACCGCCTCGACACCGCCCGGGATCGATCGGAGATCCGCGAAGCAGGGGTCACCTTCGACCTGGTCAGCGTTCGGGTTGACCGCGAACACCTCGTAGCCGCGTTCCTTCAGCCGGTTGTAGACCACGTTGCTGCCGTGGTTCTCCGGCTTGCGGGACACTCCCGTGACGGCGATGCGCTTGTGTGACAAGAACTGACCGGCGGCTTCCTTGATGGGCTGCATGTGACGACTCCTCGATGTCGGGCGTACGGCTGCTGCCACCGTGCGACGTGTGCTTTCGTTCCATGCCGCAGCCGGTGTGGCTGCTGCATCAGTGGGAGTGTTGAGCGCCCTCGTGGTGCTCGGTGGCCCGCATCGACTCGTACAGGTGGTGGCTGTACACCTCGAATCCGAGCATGGCCTCGACGTACTCTCGGGCGTCCTCCACGGAGTCCTCGCGCTTGGCCGCGAGAGCGTGGACGGCGCGCAGGCGGTGCTCCAGCTCCTCGCGCAGGACGTCGCTGAGGAAGTCGGCGAGCTCCTGTCGAGGTGTGCTGCTGGACGGCGCTCTCAGCGAGCGGGATCACCGGACCGACGGAGAGCCCGGCCGGCTTCAGCCCGGTGTAGGGAGCGCCCTCCCCGGCGCGGTGGATGCGGACCACGGTCTCGAAGAAGAGCCGGTCCGCGGTGTCTCTCGCCTCCGGCCCGAGGTCACGCACGGGCCTGACGCGCTCGAACGTGGCGCGCACTTCCTGCTCCCCATCTGCGGGGACGAAGGGCAGGACAAGGTCGATGTCACCGGTTTCGAGGGCTTGGCGAGCGGCCGTTACGACGGGGCCGTCCAGTGAGTCGCAGTGCGGGGGCATGTCGTCCCTCCTTCGTCAGCGACCGACTCACCGCAACGCTAGGCACACGGATCTGACCGGGGTAGAGCCGAAGGTCCTCGGGGCGTCGTGCGTCATCGTGGAGAAGATCACCGGCCGGTGAGCGAGTTCAGCGGCGGCGTTTGTCCCGTGTGTCCCTGGGCTGCCTCGGCAGCAGCTGGGTCTCGGCATCCGGCGGGGGCTCCTGCGATGCGGGTGGCGGGCTGCTCGGGGTTGGCGCCGCGGGGCGTGGCCGTCGCGGCCTGGCCGGACGCAGCAGCCGGACCTGCCGTCGGATCCGCTCGTCGAGGTCCATCTCGCTCAGAAGCCGTTTGACGGTCGACAGCACGGCCGCGTGCAGCTCGAGCAGCTCGGGAGCGGTGCTCGACGTGACCAGGTCGTCGAGCCGGGCACGGGCCTCGTGCAGCCCCTCGAGCGCCTCACGGAGCTCCTGCACGTCGGCGGAGGTCGTGCGTTCCGCGGGATCGGCCTCGGCCCGGACCAGCTGCCCGAACGCGTCGACGGCGGCGGCCAGCTCGCGGAACGTCTGTGCGAGCCCGAGGAGCACGTCCTCGGCGCTCTCGTCGTCGAGCCACGTCGCGTCGTGGGTGGCGTCGACCAGCGCACGGAACATGCTGCGGATCGCGACCGCGGAGTGCTCGAGCGCCTCGAGCCCCTGGCGCAACCCGGGTCCCACGTCCGGGGTACCTACCGCGCGGACGTTCAGGCGCCGTCCCTGCTCCGCGTGCAGCAGGGCGGCGCCGACCCGTGGGATGTCGTGGGTGATGCGGCGCGCCTCACCGAGCCACGTGCGTGCGGCCGGTGCCACGTCACGCCGCTCGGCCACCAGCTCGGTCAGCTCGTCGGCGGCCCGGCTCAGCAGCTCGCTGACCGAGTCGGCCAGCCCGTCGATGGCGCGGCCGGCGTCGCCGCTGGCGACCTTGGGAGGGAACAGCAGGTTCGTGGCGATGCCCACCGCGGCGCCTACCAGCGTCTCTGCGATGCGCTGCCAGGCGGCGGACTCCGCGCTGAGGGAGCCGACGCCGAGCACGAGCATGCCGCTGATCGCCACCTCGATGAGGTTCGAGCGCAGGCGTAGAGCCTGGCCGATCGTGATGGAGATGAGGATGAGCAGGCCGAGGCTCCACCACTCGAGCGGTACGACGGCGGCGAAGACGACTGCGACGGAGACGCCGGCCACCACGGCCAGCACTCGGTCGAGGCCGCTCGCGAGAAGCGAGACCGGCGTGACCTGTACGACGAGCATCGCGGTCAGGGGTGCGAGCAGCGGCTGCGTGCCCGGGAAGAGCAGCGTCCCCACGACATAGCTCGCGACCGCGGCGACGGTGATCCGCAGCGACCACAGCACGGCCGCGCGGCCGCCACTGCGTAGCCGCGTCAGCCCGCGGGTGAGGCTCCATCGCCACCAGTCGTGCATCGCTTCATCATGCTGGATGGGGGAGCGGTCACGTCACCCTGTGCTCGACGTCAGGTCTCACTCGCCGCCAGCAGCCGCTTGCCGAGGACGCGTGCGGCCTCCTGGAGCTCGGGGCACCTCACGATCCGGTACGACGCCGGAATCGCGGCGAGCTGCTCGACGTACCAGACCAGGTTGCTGGTGCTGCCGACCAGGCGCGAGGTCTCGGCATCGAGCGGCTCGAGACGTCCGAGGGCACGGGGGAGGCGTCGCGCCACGGCTTCGACCGGTGCGTCGATGACGACCTCGACGTCGTACTCCCATCCCACGGCCAGATGCTCCTCGAGCATGCCGACCGGGTCGAGGTCGGCCGGCGGGGTGAAGGTGTCGTCGAGCACCTCCATGCCACGGACCCGATCGATGCGGTATGCCCGCCGGGCGTCTGCGGAGTGGGACCAGCAGAGCAGGTACCACCGCCCGTGGCGTACGACGATCGCCCACGGGTCGACCTCCATGAGCCACTCCGAACCGGCCTCGGAGCGGTAGTCGAGCCGCACCCGCCGGTGGTCCGAGCAGGCCTGCACGAGGGCGGTCGTGGTGTCGGGGTCGGGCCTGGCCGCGGCGCGGTCGGGGGCGGGTGCGGTGGTCCGACGGAGCGCCTCGACCTGCGCGGCGATGGGCTCCGGGAGTGCCCGCACGATCTTGCCGAGCGCGCTGCCGACCGGGTCGCTGGTGTCGCTCGCGTCGCGGTGGCCGTCGAGCACGGCCATCACCAGGCCGAGGGCCTCGGCGGCGCTGAACATCAGGGGCGGAAGCCGGACGCCGCGGCCGACCCGGTAGCCGCCGTAGGGCCCACGGACGGACTCGATCGGGATGCCGGCCTCGCGAAGGATGCCGACGTACCGCCGAGCGGCCCGCTCGGAGACGCCGAGCTTGTCGGCGAGCCGGTCCGCGGTGATGCCCGGGCTGCCCTGCAGCAGCTCGAGGGCCAGCAGCGCCCGTGCCGTGGGGCCCGCGTCAGGGTTCACAGCATCCCCAATCCGGAAGCAGAACGTCCGAAATGGAGCCTAGCGTCGACGTGTTCGCGGCGCAGTCCTACGACCGTTCCGTGTCGGGAGCCGATGGTGGAGGGCCGCTATGACCGGGTCAGGCAGGTTCAACCGCATGACCACGCGAGGGAACCCACCCGAGACCGAGTCCGTGTCGGCGGCCTTGGTGAAGCCGGCTCGCTCGAAGAGCCCGCGGGTTCCCACGTACGCCATGGTGAGGTCGACCTTTCTGCCCCCGTTGTCGACCGGGTACCCCTCGACCGCCGGCGCCCCCTGTGACTGCGCGTACGCCACGGCACCATCGAGCAGGGCATGCGAGATGCCTTTGCCACGGTGGCCCGGACGCACTCGGATGCACCACACCGACCAGACGGGCAGGTCGTCGACATGGGGGATCTTCCTGGACCGCGCGAAGGGGAGCTCGGCCCGCGGGCGCGACCCCGGCCCATCCGACCACTTCACCGTCCTCGTAGGCCAGGACGCCGGGTGCCACCCTGCGGCTGCACAGCTTCCGGACGTACTCGCCCCGCGCCGGTCCGACGAGCTCTCGGTTGGTCTTCGAGTCGAGCCGATGGCTGAGGCACCAGCACACGGAGGAGTCAGGGTTCTTGGGCCCGAGCATGGTCGCGACGTCGCCGTACCGTGCGGCCGTCGCGGGCTTCACCTCGATGCTCACACCTGCACGCTAACTCGGCGGTCGCTGCCTTGCCGACGTCCGCGGTCCACGGGGAGCCCTTTCGTGTCATGCACGTGTGACCGTGGCGTCGTAACGTCGTCGAGGGGCCCACTCCCGAGGAGGAAGCATGACCGGTATGGAGATCAAGGGGTTCACGTCACCGGAGGAGAAGCGGCCGTTCGTCGACAAGGGGGAGGGGCTCGTCGTCACGCTTGGCGGGAAGACGATCATCAAGGGAACGTTCCAGCCGGGCTGGCACTGGAAAGAGCACCTGGCCCCCATCGCGGGGACCGAGTCCTGCCAGTCCACGCACCTGCTCTACGTTCTCTCCGGGCGGATGGCGGTCCGCATGGACGACGGAACCGAGGGTGAGTGCGGCCCTGACGATGCGGTCAGGATCGACCCGGGCCACGACGCCTGGGTCGTGGGTGACGTGCCCTGTGTGGTCGTCGACTTCGGCATCGCGCCGACGTACGCAAAGCACCAGGACTGAGCCCACGTCGGGGGTCCACCTCCGGCGTGATGTCAGGCGTCGGCAGCGGCTGCAGCCGCGAGACCCAGGGGTAGGCCAATGCCTACGCGGTCCTGCCACCCCGCGGACCGAGCACGTTGGCCACTGAAGGCGCTGTCTACCCTCGACCTGTGCCAACTCTGCCAACTCTCGTCCGTGTTCACGTCGCGGTGATCGCCGCAGCCCTTTTGACGACCTCGTGCGTCGGCGAGCCCTCCGGAGGTTCCGCCGGGGGAGTCAGCTCCGATCGCTCCGCGCCCGACCGGGCTGCCTCCGAGTCCCCCGTCCCGTCGGACGACCCGTTGCCCTGGGGACCCACCGAGGCGGAGCTCGCGCAGGCGCAGGAGATCGTGCGCTCGATGTCAGCGGCCGAGCTGGCCGGGCAGGTCATCGTCGGCCGGTGGCACGGGAGCGACCCGGCGACGGCGGCCGGCATGGTCGAGGATCACCACCTGGCCGGAGTGCAGCTGACCGGCGACAACGTCGTGGACCGGGCCCAGGTGAGCGCGACCACTGCCGCCGTCGCCGAGGCGTTCGAGCGGACCGGCCGAAGCTTCCCGCCGGTCCTCGGCGTCGACCAGGAAGGCGGCGTGGTCGCCCACCTGCGTGGGATCACCGCGGAGTTCCCCTCCTTCGCCACGGCCGGGACAGCCGTTGCGCAGAAGGGGCGTGAAGGTCGTCGTACCGTGCGAGCCGCCATGCGGGCGAAGGCGCTCGAGCTGCGCGAGCTGGGCTTCACCTGGGTGTTCGCGCCGGTCGCCGACGTGACCATCGGCGAGGCCGACGTGACGATCGGCAGCCGGTCCGCGTCGTCGGACCCCGAGGTCGCCGCCGCCGCCGTGAGCGCCGCGGTGGAGGGGTACGTCGACGCCGGGCTCGTCTCGACGACCAAGCACTTCCCGGGCCACGGGGCAGCCACCCAGGACAGCCACGAGACCCTGCCCGAGATCGACGTCAGCCGCGAGGAGCTGGCCGCCCGCGAACTGCCCCCGTTCCGTGCCGCGGTGCGGGCCGGTGCCCCCGCTGTCATGATGGGGCACCTCGACGTCAGGTCCCTGGCGCCCGGCGTCCCCACGAGCCTCGCCCCGGAGGCATACGACCTCCTCCGTAACGACCTCGGGTTCGAGGGGGTGGCGATCACCGACTCACTCGGCATGGGTGCGGTCATCTCCCACGGCCGTCCCGCGGTCGACGCGTTGGCCGCCGGCGCCGACCTGCTACTGATGCCGGCGGACACTCCGCACACCCACGGTGTCTTGACGAGGGCAGTCCGGCAGGGTGACCTCAGCCGTGAACGGGTCGAGGAAGCCGCGGCCCGGGTGGTCGCAGTCCAGCTCTGGCAGCAGCGCATGAGCACCGAGCGGCCGGTCCCTGCCGATGCCTCCGAGCGCGCCGCCGCCGCAGCCCAGGAACTGGTCGCCGCGGCATCCTGACTGGCACTGTCGGCCGGGGAGTGCTCCAGCTCACGCAGCACAAGGCGCCCCGCACTCCTCGAGCTGGCGGGGCGGCCGATGGGGCGCGTTCAGAGGCCTGGGTGGTCGGGTGCGACGGCGCTCAGTCGGAGGAAGTGGTGGACACCGAGGGCGCGGAGCGGGCCGCCGACGACGGCAGGCACGAGCTGCAGCGCCTCGTCCCTGCCGATGAGTCGGGGTTGCCGGTATTCGCGCACGGTGCCTCCCCGCTGGACCTTCCCACCGCCCGCGGCCTGGAAGTTCCTCACCCAGTCCGAGACCGTGCCGTACAGCACGCCGACCACGAGACCATCAGGCGTGCGGAACGCCAGCACTGGGGTGGCGAAGTCACGCCCGGTGGTGCGGCCGCGGTGCCGGATGATCGCAAGCGGCGGCAATCGTCCCGCGACCAGGCGCACAGCCGGGTTCGCAACCGTGCGGTTGAACCGCGCGAGTTTTCTCCGGAACCGTCCGGTTGGGTCATTCCGCATGCGCATGGTGGCCGGAGTAGAGCCGGACGCGGAACAGCATCACGCCGATCATGGCTAGGCACGCCACTCCGCAGACACTCGGGAGGAGGTCGGCGAGGGCAATGATGCCGAGCCCGTAGGCGGCAAGCACCAGCGCGCCGGCAGCGATGGCTGCTCCCGCCATCTCGAGCGTGGGTCGCCACGCCATGCCCGTGAGCCGCATCCAGACGACCATGGAGCCGGCCAGGACGGCGGCGACGGCGAGGACTGACAATGCGGGAGCCTGCTCCCAGGCGTCGGGGGAGAATCCAGAACTGCCGCGGCGCCGAAGAACAGCGCCCCCAGGACGCCGAGGCTGACGCACATCACGATGCACATCTGCAGCAGGTGAAGTCCGAAACGAGCGGCTGGCTTTGCGGCTCCTGCGGTCGGTCCATCGCGGACCTGAGCCCTGTCCGGTGATCTCGCGTGCATTGCGACTCGCATGGTGACTCCTCTCGGTTTGGCCGGACAGCCCCGTTGCTGTGACCGATGCCCGCCCCGGCTTGCGATCCTGTTGCCGCCGCCTGGCACGCCCGACCCGGCCCTTTGCTCGGTCACGATCCGCTGGCGTTGGCGCGCCAAGAAGGGTCCTAGGTCCCGGGCATCCGGGGCCTAAGGCGCCTCCGGACTGCGTCGTGTTTCTGGTACCCGGCAGTGTTCTATTGCCGGCCGAGGCGGGTATCGCAAGCAGCTCCGGCGAACCCACCGCATTGATCCAGCAGCGGCGCCGGCGGCGGTACGACGCGCCTCTCGGCGTCGCTCCGGTGATGTGGTGGGCGCGGAGTACCGTGAACTTGTGCGGGGCGACCGTGTGGAGATCGTCATTGATGCGGGCGGGGAGGTCCGCACCTATGACATCGTCGCGACCAGGAACGGCCGCAGGGTCGAGATCGAAACCGGGCGCGGCCTTGTCACGGTGTCTGAGGTGACGCGCAGCGGCACTCCGGTTCGCACGGCCCGTTTCATGGCCAGCAGGATCCTCGCCTTGGTCGAACACCCGGCGGCCGATCCGAACATCGCGAGGGACGTGATCGAACCGCACCCGATCCGCTCCTCGGGATAATCACTCTCCCGAGGTGACTCGTCCGGCGAGCGCTGACGGCGGATTGACGCAACCGGGACGTGGGGACAGTGCCGGCGAGGGCCGCGAGGTCGCACCCCTCGGAGTCGGTCCCTTGCGGGTGAACACTGGCGAACCCGTCGATCTCCCGGCCCTGACCGGCCAAGTCCGCTGCCTGTGGGGTCGTCCACGAGAGATTTCTAGGCTCCGACCTTCCACGATCGGTGCGGCCGTCTCATCGCCGCAGGCCGCCAGGCGGGGAAGGACACACCTCCTAAGGCGTCTTGATCTCCGGCATGGGTTGGGCCGCGGTTTCGCACTATGGCGATGGGGTCGGACCGCGAGAACGACGCTTCACTATTCGGCGTAGGCTCCACTTGCCGAACACGAACAGGGGTGCCACATGACGGCGAGCCGATCCGCTCGTGAGAGGAAAGCCGCCTCGGAGGCCGGTCCTCTGGCGAAGGTCAAGATCGACCTCGACGCGGACAAGCAGTTCGTCTACAAGATCAGTTGCTCCGAGTGCGTCGTCAGGGGCAGCCGCAACTGGTCGGCCTATCGCCCCGGCGGTGACAACGGATTCATGGCCGCGATGGATCGGTGGATCTTCCACCTGAACGAGAAGCATCCCGGGGCTGACGCGCCGTGCATGGCCTTCCTATCGGCCGCTCAACAGCGCTTGCACCAGCGGCGCGAGAAGCAGGAAGCCGAGCCGACCGTCCGCTCTGTCGAGAACGGCACCTGACCCCGTCGATGCGCGTGAATGTCCGTCCCCGCGCCGGTCCGCGCCCTTCGGACCTCTGGCCCTAGCAGGGCCCGTCCCGAAGGGTCACGCTGTGGTCATGTCCAGTGATCGTGAGGCGCGAGCAGCGGTGGCGCGTAATCGGCATGCACGGCTTCCGCCGCGCTGGTTCGTTGTGGCCTTCTGGCATGGCCATCGCGCGCTGTTGCGCGCGACCGGCGGCCGGGTCGGTCTGTGGCGGCCGAAGCCGGGCGGGTGGGGGACGCTGCGGCTCACCACGACGGGCCGACGCAGTGGGATGCCACGACAGGTCGTCATCGGCTACTTCGAGGACGGTCGCAACCTGGTCACGATGGCGATGAACGGATGGGGTCCGGCCGAACCCGCGTGGTGGCTGAACCTGCAGGATCATCCGGACGCCGTCGCCCAGACCCGCGACGGAGCACGACAGGTCCGTGCGCGCCGCGCACAGGGCGAAGAGCGCGAGCGGCTATGGTCCCGCTGGGCCGAGATCGACAAGAACCTCGACGACTACGCCGCCCGGCGGCCGAACGAGACCGCCGTTGTCGTCCTCGAGCCGCGCGACACCGCCGAGCCCGGCGCTTGACCCCACCGGCCGAGCGCATCACAGAGGATGGACGCGGGCTGCGAACCTCGATGATGTTCTCAGGGGATGCTTGCTATTCGGCAAGCCGGTCGCGGCTGGCGTTGGCCCTGATTTCGGCTCAAGGCAGAGAACCGGCGGCTGCGCGAGGACAACGAGATCCTGCGCAAGGCCTCTCGTTCCGGCGGCTTCGCGCGGATGGACGTGGCGTTCGGAGCTGCCATGACTCCATCCTCCTGTGGGATCGGATGGCGGCGCGACGATTGCTGCCCGTGTCAGGGTCTGGAGCACGGGCGGCGGATATGAGGGCCCGAGTCAGGGGTTGCTCGGACCCGGTCGAGGGAGGCCGAGCTCGTCTTGGACGTCGAGTTCGAGAGCCATCCGTTGCAGCGTTGGCCGTGCTCCACAGGTCATGACGGTGCGCCCGCTTTGCTTCATGCGGCGGGTAAAGGTGGTCAATTGGCGGAGAGCGGCGACGTCGACGAAGGTCAGGTCAGACACCTGCAGCTTCACGGTCTTCGCGCCGTCCAGGGGGATGCTGTCAAGGGCGGCTTCGAGCTGGTCGACGTTGGCGATGTCGGCCTCGCCGTGGATGGTGATCCACGCGGCGTTCTCGTCGTGGACGGCTTCGACTCTGAGGCGGGCATCGCCTGGGTTAGCAACGGAGGTCAAGAGTTATCCCGGTTCCCTCGAAGCGCTAACACTTCCAAAGCGCGCTTCGGTTAGTTCATTCGCCGGGAACGACGCCGTCTTGAGTGACGGTGCACGGGTAGACCTCGGTGCTTTGACCGTACGCCGGTTCGCGGCCGGGTGCCAGCGCAGTACAGGTGGTCAGCTGGCCCGTGTTTGTGTCTTGCGCACGTGGGTATCCACCTCGGGGAGAGAGCGAGTCCCCATGTCTCCGTGAAGACGGGAGACTGCGCGGAGGAATCGTCCCTCCGAGCATTTGCGCGGGGCGGCGGTTGGCACCGACAAGCCAGGAGGCCTGAGCCTTGGATTCAGGCTCAGCGAATATGTGGGTCCTGCCATCAGATCTGACGGCAGCTTCTCTGGCGCGCGGTTACGTCGTAGATGCTTGTCGCGGTATGTCCACGGAGAAGCTGGATGTCGCGCGTCTCCTTGTCACCGAGCTCGTTGCGAATGCCATCGAGCATGGCTGCGGGATAGTGCTCCTGGTCGTCGCTTGCGACGGGGAGGGCGTGCGGGTCTACGTAGACGACGAGAATCCCGACCCGCCTGTCGTCATCGAGCCGCGGTCGCTGATGGAAAATGGCGCTGGTATGCGTCTTGTCGCGGCTCTGGCGGACGCCTGGGGTGTGGCCGGGCGTGGCGACGGTCAGCCGGGTAAGCGGGTTTGGTTCTCGCTCCTTTGACAGCCGCAAAGGCGCGTCTCGCGCAATGGGCGACCACAGCTGCCCCGTCCCTCTGATAACTACCGCATTGGTCAGCGTTCGGTGGGTCAAGACGGAGCGAAGCGAATCACAAGCTGACGGCGACTTCCGCGGCGTCGAACTGCTCCTCCTGCAAGAACTGCTCGCGGACACCGTGCACCCAGCATGGTGTCGGTCATCGTCATCTACGGCCTGGGCGGGTGGCCACCGTCCCGCCCGCCGCACGGTGCCGGAGATCTTCGACGACCGGGGCACCATCGTGTTCGGCTGGGTGCTCGCCTCACACCAGATCGAAGCGGCGGTCGCAGCCCTGGGTGCCGGGACTGAGAGGTGAGCGGACCGCGCCAGCCAGAGGAGATCCATCCGCACATCAGCCACTTGACACATTGCCTGAGGACGGGAGCCCGGCCAGGCTTCGGTCCGGGCGCCCGGACCGTCGCTCTCGCAGCGGCTCGACTCCCAGGCGGTGCTCGCGCTGGAGGCTGCGTTGAGAGGCATGGCGCTCGAAGATAGAGCGTGGCCAAA